>CAVZLM010000001.1:0-1915713 GCA_963776185.1 uncultured Solirubrobacterales bacterium | reverse complement strand
CACCCGTTCCCCACCACTCGACGCGACCTGGAATTCCGCGCCGCCGGCCCCGCCCCACGCATTTGCCTTTCGCTACGCATTCCGCTTCAGGGACATCCAGCTGCAACGCTTCACCACTAGCCATATCCCGCATAAACAAGTGATGCGACCCGCTCGCCGTCCAAAACACACGCGAACCATCATCAGAGATCGCGTACCGATCATCAGTCGAACCCTGCTTCACCAACCGCCCCGACACGCCCCACACCCACAAACTGAAGACTCCCCGCAGACCACTCATACAACCCTTCCCCCACAGGCGCGTCCGCTTCTTCGGTCAACCGCACCGGGGAATCCACCACGATATGACTCAAATCCGGTGTCGCATCCTCAAAGAACGGGCCACAATAGACAAACGGCGGGCACCCGTCCGCCCCGCTCAACGCGCGGATTTGCCGAAGATGGTGCCGGCTGGCACGTTCGCGTGTTCTGCCACCGCCTGACGGGCACGGGTGGCCTGCTCTTCTTCCAGCAACGACGGGCAGCCCGTCACAAGCGGCGTGAACACCCCACTCGAGAGATCCTGCACCAGCGCCGTCTGTTCAGAGGCCTGCGGAGAGACACACGGCTGCAGGCGCGCCCTGCGCGTCCTGGCACGGCTCGAACACCCCCGCCGGCTGCACCGCCGCACGCGAGAGATCTTCAGAGAAATCCCGGTACTCCCGGCCAGGATCAAACGCCACACCCGTCTGCACCAACCCATTATGCGGAACCGACAAATCCCGCGAGCACCCACCCCGTGCCACCACGCACAGACAACACCTGCGCGAATTCCGGGAACCCCTCCACCCCCGATTCGACCGGGATATTCGTCACATAGCTAATCGCGCCACCACCACCGACGCCTGGATCTCCCCACCCCCATCATAAGAACTCGCCAACGGTTCGATCGACGCGCCATGCCGATCCCGCGGCAGACACCAATTCATAGGTACGGTTATCCGGCAACCTAAACGCCCCAGACCCCTGCGTCCGCAGCACCCGATCCCCGCCCACCACAGCACCCGCCCCTTCACCAAGCACACTCTCCGCCACAAACCGATAGTGATATTCCGTCCCAGGCACGAGACCCTGCAGTTCCACCGGCACATCCCGCACCCCACCACCCGCGCCGATATCCACCTCACCCGTACTCTGCCCATACCCCGTACCCGTCCCATATTCAACCCGCACCCGCGTATCCACATTCTGCGGCTCCACTTCCGCCACCAGCACGCGCCGTTCCCGCCGTCACTTCGACACTCGACTCACTCACCAGCACCGGCGGCCCAAACGCGACATCCCCACCAAACACCGGTTCCTGCGCATCATTCACGTTATCCGCAACCAGCCGATAATGATAGGACCTACCCGCCACCAAACCCCCGATCACCGCGTGCACCGCGTGTTCGCGCAGAATCCACCGGCACTTCCCCAGCATCCGGGTGTTCACACGCAACGCTATGCCCATACGCTTCCGTTTCACCATATTCAAAGAAACATTCCTTCAACGCCACACCCGCCGCATCCACAGACCCCTCCAACGTCGCGCCAGAGGAAGACAACCCCGACGGTTTGCCCGTCACCACACCAGGCACCGTCACAACCGAGAACACCCGCACTTCCCCCCGTTCCCGACTCGTCACATACACCGGTTCTTCTTCACCCGGCCCCACCGCCAGACCATGCCCTTCAGCGAATTCCGCCGTCAGGTGGCTGTTCGTGAACGTTTCCGCGGCCGTACAACCCGACCCCTTGAACGGCATCGCACACCCCACCACATAACGCTGCAACTGCACCCGCGCCGGGACAAAACTCCCCGGTTCGTCTAGGACATACAGATCCTTGCCAGTGGGATCCACCGCGACCCCATACGTGTTGATCGGATGGCCTTCTTCGCCGGGTTCGGTGATCTGGCCCACCTTCAGCACCCGCGCCAGTGACCTCGATCACCGCCCGCCCCCGAAGAAAATAAAGGTTTTCGTGCGAGTCCACCGCGACACCGAACGGGAACGCGGGAACCGGGGTCGCCCAGTCAGTCTTGAACACCCCTTCCTGACCAAACTCAAACGTCACCCCACCAGCGACCCACAAATCTCCCGAAGCATCAACCGCGACCCCCTTGATCGGGCCGAACGGGCCCGGCAGGGGCGCCGGCGGGCTTTTCACGCTCGCACCATCCAGCTCGCCGCCTTCCCCCCAACTCGAAATCAACCCGCCTGCCGAGTCGAACTTCGAGACCCTGTTCCCCACACCATGTTCGACGAAGTCCGCAACATACACATCACCACTAGAAGGCCCAGACGAATTATCAACCGCGACAAACAAGACTTCGCCATCGAAGCCGCCGGGCGAGGAGCTCGCCGTACCAGGCTGACATTCAACACCTTTAGCGACTTCTTCCGTAGGTACAGACTGTTCGCTTCGGAGGGAAAGCCGCCCTCCTTCGTCTTGTTAACCTCCTTCACCGAACATCAGCACGAATTCGCCTTTGCTGGTCGAACTCCTCAACCCGATGATTCGACGCATCGCTGACATACACATCACCAGACGCATCATCCACCGCGACCGACCACGGTTCCACCGCCAGCGGATACGGGTCCGGCATCGTGCAGCCCACCACACCTTTTTCACAGCCAAACGACCCCTCAAACACACGCTGCCTCGAAGCCATGGCAGGGGAGGTACAGACAGCGAAAACGGCGATCAAAGAAAGGAGCGCGGCAGAGGTACCGGTACGAAAAGCAAGGCGCCGAGGTACGGACGAAGATACCGGCCGTTGAGAGGTACAGGGGCTCGCAGGCATGCCAGCAAAGGGCTGCGGAGGCAGAGGTACGCGGCTCATGATCTTGCCAGCAAGAGGCTGCGGAGATAGAGGTACGGGCGGATGCGGCGGTACCTGGCTGCAGGTACGGGATGCGACCTCGGCAGATGCCTGGTCGGAGGCGGCGGGGCTGTCGTCGCGCTTGGGTGTTTGGCTGGGCGAATGCAGGCGGGCGCCTTTAAAGGTACTGGGAGCGGGAAAGCCGTTCTGATGCTCGAGTATCTGGCTGGAGGTATGGAGCGCGATCTCGGTAGATGCCTGGATGGGCGCATCCAGGCGGGTGCCTTTAGAGGTACTGGGAGTGGGAGAGCCGTCGTGATGCTCGAGAGGTACCTGGCTGGCTAAGTCCGGGGAGGTACCGACGGTTGAGAGGCACGGTGCTAATCGAAGGTCGCGGGAGCGGTTGGGGCGTAGTGTTTGTTGGCTGGGAGTGGTCATCGTGTTCGCTTCGTGCCGTGGGTTTTCTTCTTGCACTTCGTTTTGTGTGAGGCATGTGGTACTTGGTGTTGGTCTCTGGTGGCAGGTAAATCGGTCTTTTCAGCTGTCGTGAGTGGTCGCCACACCCACCCGGCCCGGACGGCGTTGATGCCGCCCGGGCCCTCGGTGTGTGGCTTGTTCGGGTTAGGCTGCTGGTGCGGTCACCGCCCAGGATCCGAAGGCGAGATCCGTCAGAGCTGAGCCGGAGAACTCGATTGAAGCCCCTCCCGTCGACAGACCGACTTCTTCTAGGAAGGTCGTTCCGAATTCTTCCTTTGTGTATAGACAGAGATTATCGGTGGTCGATTCCGGCTTCGCTTGCGGTTCGGCAACGGACCCCGGACATTCGGTGGTTGGCGCTGCTCCGCTAGCGAGCACATGCACGTCTCCTTCCACCAGGGCCGCTGGGAGGGGGATCGCGATCGAGATCGACGCGAACCCGGCGATCGTGGGGCCCTGCTTTACCGCTCGTCACGACCGACCACGTGCCCGTCTCGGACGCACCCGCGGGGAGAGTTTCGCCGGGGTGGATCACGCCCTTGATGCCGTTGCAGGCCTTGGTCGCCGCAGCGGAGCCGACTTTGAATTCGGCGCCGCCTTCTGGGCATTTTGTCGCCGGCGTGCTGGTGACGCTTTCGCCGTTGGCGCCTTTCTGGCCTTCAGTGCCGACACCATTTGCGCCGTTTTCGCCTTTGGCACCGGCTGCGCCAGCTGGACCTGCGGGGCCCGCGGGGCCGGTCGGCTCCGGCGGGGCCGGTTGCTCCGGTTGCGCCCTTGGGGCCGGCGGGGCCACGGACGCCCTTGGGCGCGGCCTTCTTCTTGGCCGCGGCGGCGGTGAACGTCGTCGCCCGCCCTGTCGAAGCGCTCGCTCTGGCCGGCGATGGGCCGCCGCTGCTACCGCCAGTCGCCGCAAATGCGCCACCGGTGGCCGCGAAGACGAGGGCGATTATTGCTATCAAGGTACTTGGAGTCAAGTGAGTCTTTAGGCGTTTCATTTGCGTTAGGTCCTCTCCTAGAGGGTGGTTTAATCAAAGAATGTGTGAGATACGGCGAAGTTGAGGTCCGGGAACTCCTAGATTGAGGCGAGGCGAGCCTTCAGCTCGCCTCGCCTCCTAGCCATGGAAAAGCTGGTCCCATTGGGTAGGGATGGAAAAAGGGAGGTATCGTGACAAGAGGTACGGGGCGCGGGTGAGGTACCGGGCCATGTTGAAGTGCGGGAGATGAGGTACGAGCAGGTCATACTTCTACCTTTTGCGTTGTTGTTAGCTTCGACCCGTGCTTGGGAGTGAAGGTAAGTCGCACCTTAGAGATGAGACCGTGCGCGTGGTGACGCCGTACAAGCTTTTGGTCCGCTTTAGAAAGCGTGAGCTTTATGGTCAGGCTGCGAGCTTTGTTGGCCGTCTTAGAGGTACGGGATAGGCCCTTGGCCGTAGCTACTAGCTTGCCAGCTGAGGGTACGGAGACGGTGAGCGTTGCCGTGTCGCCCTTGACCGTCTTGCGAGTTATGTAGATAGACGGTTTGCAGCCCGTAGGCACGATGAGCGTCGACTGATGGATCACAGCACCATTCTGGGCCACGAATTCGGTCGGCATTGCGAGTTTGCTCGCCTCGGCACATAGGTTGCCATTAGCACTCAAAGCGGAGTACGGCTTCTCTGGAAAATTCAATTCAAAGCTCGTGAATGGTGCGTCCGGAACCGTCTTCAATGTCGCTGACGTAACCCCGGACTTGCTGATAAACGTGGTCGACACCGCGTCGATCGTGATGCCATAACCCTGGAGCACGAAGATCACGCTTGGGAAGGCTTCTCCACCGTGACTCACGAAGATCGCCGGTCCTTCCAACGGTACCGGCAGGATCGGCGTAAGCACCCTCACCGTCCCGATCTCCGATTCGGGAGGACAGTTTGCAGGGTTTTCATTAAAGGTATGTGCCGTGCACGCCCTTTGCAAAGTGGTCAAGCGTGACGGTAACTCCTTTGGAAGTTCGATTTTCGCGAGCGCAAAGTTTGCCTGGCCACTTTCAGGACCACTGGGCCGAGTGACCTTCAGCGTAAGGCTGGCACCATCGGATTTCGATGTTGTACCACTCGTTGACGCTGTGAAGTTGGGCTGGAATTTCAGGGCGCGCGCAGTTGGTGACCTGGAACGGCACCTCGACGGGTGCGGCGGCGTGTTCGTTGCTCGTGATCGTGCCCGTGATTTCCTTGGGTTCACAGTTCGTCGGGTTAAACGTGAAGCCGTTGCTTCGTGATCGTGACGTTCACGGCCTTGATCTGGACAGGGACCCCATCAATCATGTGCGGGATATCAAACGGTTCGGTTTCGTTGGTCGTGACCGTCAACGCGGCGGTGATCGGGTTCACTTCGATGCGGGCGCGTACGACGACGCAGTCACACGGGGGGTCCTGGTTGGGGTTTGAGGTGTCGTGCTCGAGGTCGAATGGGCCGGCCTTCACGGGGTTCACGATCGATAGGCCGAACGGGGCACCCGCGTATTTTTCGGTGAGATAGACCTTGCCGCCCTTCACGCTCACCGGGTCATTACCAACCCCCGCAGAGACCGTCGTTTCCCCGATCAGCGATTCCGGGCCGCAGGTCCCGGCGTTTGCTTGTTCTTCGCGGCAGAGGGGGGTGCCGGTGATCATCCCGGAGACGCCTTGGGGCATGTTCAGCTTGACCTGCTGCAGGTTCTGCTGGCCGTCTTCGCGGGTGATCGTCGTCGTTAGCGGCGTGAACGCGCCCGCGTTGATGTTCGTCGTACCGCCCGTCAAGCGACGGGCTAAACGGCAGGCTCGCCGCGGGGCACGGGCTGCCCCCGGGTTCGCTCGTGGTCTTCGGGCCACTCGTGATATCAAACGTCGAAGACGACCCAGTCGTGACCGCTGCTTCGTCCCACGGTTCCGCGGCCCACGGCACGAAGCTCGCGGTCGTCGTATAGGCACCGCAGTGCGCGGGGGTCGCTAGCGGGCCGCGTTCCCCGCCGAAGAAATGAATTTCGGCGTCTTCGAACGCGAGCTGCGGGTTATCCTTGAAAACACCCGTAATCTGCCCCGACCCACCCAGGCTCGTTTCCCCCGTAGACTTAAAGACCGTCCCAGAGACCGGGTCTTCCGCGACGAGATACAACGCGAGCAAGCTCCCGAACGGGTTCGCGTTCTGCGACGCCAAGTACACCGCGCCCGTGAGATGCTGCCCCACCGGTAGCAGCGGCGTAGAGATTTCGATCGTCCCGATCTTCGACGCCGTCGAACAAAAATCAAAACCAGGCTCCAACGGTTCCGGTAGCGTCGGCGTGAACGCCGCGACGCTCACGCCCGGCTCATCTTCGAATTCCTTGAAGCCCTCAAAGCCGACCTGATCACCCGGGGCGCCGAGCGCGCCAGCGGGTAGTTCGCCCGGGTTCCCGCTGCAGGCTTCCAGGCCGTTACCGCCCGCGGGGTTGACCACGACACCCTCGGGTAGCGTGACGCTGATGTCCTTGACCGCGGACTGCGCGAGACTCGTCGCGTTCAAAATCGATTCCTGCGGGACATGCACATCAACCCTCAAGCCCGGTCGGGGTACTCGCCGCGGTCCCGTCCGGCGTGACCCGGACCTGCGCTTCAAACGGCAGCCGGTTACAACCCTGCATCGCGGGCATCGGCTCCGTTTCCGCTACGAGCAGCCGCTGGCCTTCGGGCAACGGGTCATCCCACGCATCCGCTTCAGTACTCGTATGCAACGGGCCCGTACACGCCGTCGGCATCGCCAACAACGGCGGCGGACTAGACTCCCCCAACGGCTTACAAGACCCCACAGGAGCTTTTTCGCGTTCTTCAAGCAAACATTCCTGGGTCCGCGAATTATCATGCGCCGCCACCCCAGGAACACCCCAAAACGTCAATTTATACGACAAGAACGCCGCGGTCTGCGGAATATCATCAGACCCAAGCGTCACACCATAATCCCCACCTGAGCGAACATGCGCGTTCAAGAACACCGGCACCGACGCCGCGAAAAACCCAAACCTCGCGGGCTCCCCACGCGCAGGTTCCATATTCGCGATCGGAGTCGTAAACGTCGCCAAACCACCAAACGACACCGGTTCATTCACCGTCGCCGTCGCGACCCCAACCACACTCCCAGGCGGACACCCCCCCTTATCAAGCTCCGTAATCGAACACTTCGCAAACGGCGTCGGATTACCAATCAACCCCGGCGGCAACAACCCCGCAAGATCCTTCGCCAACGCAACCGGATGCCCTTCAAGCTTATCTTTCACACTCAACGACGTCGCCGCCTGATTCATCGTCAACACACCCGTAACCTGAAACGGATGCTTCCCCGCCTGCACCGTCAGCGCCCCACCTTCTTCTTCAGGCACCACTTCATAGGCTTCCACCCCAAACGGCTCCACTTCTTCCGAAACAGTCACCGGCCGCGACACCACCACACTCGCTGTCCCCACCGAGCTCACACCCACCCGATTCACTTCACATTCAACGGAGTTCTGCTTACACACCTTCGCGCCCGGGTCAACCACAACCCCGACCCGTACTTCCACCGAGTCATACGCCGCCAAGCCACCCGGGACCGTACACACCAACGGCCGTTCCACAAGCGGATGCGGAGAACACACCACCGGCTCCACACCCTCACCACCCGTCCCTTCCAACACTTCCCCCACCACCGACTTCGCACTCAACCTCCCCGGCAATTCATCACTAATCGTCACCGCGCCACCCGCAGGCCCATCACCCAAATTCGACACCGTCGCCACAAGCTGCCCAGAACCCCCCGGCACAAGAAAACTCGGACGCGAACCCGACTGCACATGCCACCACGCCACACCACCCCACGCCACAGACCCCGTACCAAAAGCCATTGAGGTTCCAAAGAAGCCGAAGGTACAGAACAGAGGTACGGCCAAAGCCAAAAGAGAGGTACGGAGAGAGGTACGGAGTACGGATTTAGAGGTACGGGGACGGACAGAGGTACGGGTAAAGGTAGAGGTACCGTGAGCGTCGGCGCGGAAAGAGGGTCGGGCACCGAGTTTCCCTGAGGTACCGTGAGAATCGGCGCGGAAAGAGGGTCGGGCACCGAGTTTCCCTGAGGTACCGTGAGAATCGGCGCGGAAAGAGGGTCGGGCACCGCGACTCAGGGGAGAGTCGCGGTGCCCACGAGACCAGGCGGGAGAGGGAACTAGCGCCTGAGTCCCTTTGACCGCTCCCGGAGAGGTAGATTGAGAGCGGGCAATCTGTGAAAGAAGGGGCGCTGAGGGCGTACGGATGCCTTGGCAGGAAGGGGCGTCCTCGGAGGTGCGGGCAGCGCCGCCGATTGGGTTTTGGCCAAATAGGCCAGAGACCGAGCGTACACTGCTCCAAAACGTCCCCATTTAGTCATGTCCTCCCCCCCTCCTCTTGCCGACCCGGCTCAGAACAGGGGTAGTCGTCTCTCCAATAAGTTCCTCCCCCACTATGCCGCGCTTTCTCCGATTCCGTAAGTCCTTTGTCAGGGTTTACTTTGTCACCACTACTGACATTGTCAGGAATTGAGTCTGCTAGGTCTTGTGAGTTGCCCTCCTTTTGAGCTATCCTGCACGTGGAGATGGGAGCTCGGGTCGACATCCAGGGGAGCGATCCCAACGCCGTAGCCATGCGTTCGGCCGTCAACTGGGCGGTCCTCGGACTGGTGATCCAACGTCAGGGCTATGGCTATGACCTCTACCAGCGCTTCGACCGCACCTACGGGGGCGCGCTTGCGCTGTCCTGCGAGGCCCAGGTCTACAAAGCACTCACGGCCCTGAAGAACCGCGGACTCATCGAAGAGCTTCCGGCTAGCGAGACCTCCGAGGACGACCGGCGTCAGCCCAAGCCCCGCTACCGTGCGACTCCCGCGGCCGTGCCCGCCTACCAGGACTGGCTGATCTTCCAGGTCACTCAGGACCGCCAGCGCTCGGCGCTCTTTTCGCTCCAGTTGACGAACATGGACGAGGAGGACGCGCTCGTCGTGATCCACCAATATCAGCGCCACCTCCTCGCGGAGCGAGAGATGACCGCAGACCCCACGCTCCCTGGCGGATCGTCGCTCGCTGATCGCCTGGCCCAAGAGGCCAGGCGCTTGGAGGCCAGCTTGGCTCCGAAGTGGGCGGCATACGCGCGCCGTGAGCTCGAAGCGGCTATCGAAACTCGAGGTTCAGGCGGATGACGCTGCTCGCCCTGGAGCGAGTCAGCAAGCGCTACACCGCGGGCCGGTTGGAGTGCGTAGTGCTCGACGACGCGTCGATGTCGATCGATGCCGGCGAACTGGTTGCGGTCTGGGGCATGCCACGCTCGGGCCGATCCACGCTCCTGCGTATTGCCGCTGGCATCGAAGCACCCGACAGCGGCGTCGTACGCTTCGCCGGACGCGATCTGGCATCTTCGCGCGGGAGCGCATTGGGCCACGGGATCGGATACTGCCGCTCCGCACCACGAGACCGTGAAGGCCGTGCGGTGCTCGATGAGATCGTGCTCGGCCCACGCGCGCGAGGCGCAACCCACTCAGCCGCCAAGGCAACCGCCGAGGCCGTCTTGGAGCGCGTCGGCGCGGGCGACTGCGCTCGCCACACCATGAGCGAGCTCGACAGTGCCGAGGCTCTGCGCGTCAGCCTCGCGCGCGCGCTGGTGCTCGAGCCCTCGCTGCTGCTCGTCGACCAGCCCCTCACGGGTGTGGATCTACTCCAGCGAGACAAACTTCTGATGCTGCTCAGGTCGCTCGCCGATGGCCCTCTTGGGATCCTCATGACAGTTGGCGAGACCACCGAGCTCGCCGGCGCCGACAGGGCCTTGAGCGTCACGCAGGGCGAGCTCATCGGCAACATCGATCCCGAACTCGCCCCTGTCGTTCCGATTCACCGGCAGGCCAACGCGTGAGCGCAGGCTCCGCGGGGGCTCTGTCGATACCAAGAGAGGTAGGCAGAATGCTGGAGCTGAAGGGGGTGGTCAAGCACTACCCGGCGGCCACGGAACCCGTGCGCGCCGTGGACGGTGTGACCCTCACGATCTCGCCGGGAGAGATCCTCGCTCTGCAGGGACCATCCGGGTCAGGCAAGACGACGCTGCTGCTGCTGATAGCCGGCCTCACGAAACCCGACGCTGGAACGATCAGCTTCGTCGGTCGTGATCTCACCTCCCTATCGCGCACGCAGGCGTCCGACTACTTGTTCGGCGAGGTCGGCTTCATCCACCAGAACGCCCGGCTCATGCCGCAGGCCTCTGCACTGGAGAACGCAGCCAGCAAGCTGGTCTCCGGTGGCGTGCCCCGGCGCGAGGCTCACGCCAGGGCGCTGCCCTGGCTGCAGCGTGTCGGCCTCGGTGACCGGTTGGCACAAACGCCAGAGCAACTCTCCGGCGGTGAGCGTCAGCGCGTCGCGATCGCCAAGGCGCTCTCGGGCGACCCGAAGCTGATACTCGCCGACGAGCCGACCGGGAACCTCGACAGCGCGCGCAGCCGCGACATCGTCTCGCTGCTCAGAGATGTCGCACACGAGCGCGACGCCTGCGTACTCCTCGTCACGCATGACAGCGAGGCGGCGGCACTGGCCGATCGCCGCTTGACGTTGCGCGACGGGAAGATCGACGGCGACCCGTACCTCGAGGTACAGGATCCCGATCCGCGCAGCGCGACCGCGTAGGAGTCTTTCGATCTCTACCCCTGAGCCACCCAAGGCCCGCGCTCTGATGCGCTTCGACGCCCTCGTCTACTTCTACCGCCGCAGACTTCGGGTCCATGCGGTCCAAGAGCTGCTCGCTGCACTCGGGGTCGCGATCGGCGTCGCACTCGTGCTCGCCACCACGATCGCCTCTCACAGCATCGCGGGCTCCGCCAGCGAAGTCGTACACACGGTGATCGGCCCGGCGACCGTTCAGGTCCGCTCGCGCGCCACCGACGGCTTCGACGAGCGCCTTCTGGGACGTGTGGAAAAGCTACCGGGGGTGCACCGGGCGGCTCCGATCCTCGAACAGACGGCGAGGATTCGCGCGCCGAACGGCAGGTACCTCACCGTCGACCTCGCCGGGGCCGACACCAGCCTCGTCGTCCTCGACGGTCTCGCCCACACGCTCCCGATCGCCACCCTCTCGCCCGGCGGCCTCGGCCTCTCGACCGCTACCGCGCACGCCCTGAGACTCACCAGCACAGGCGCGCACTCCGTACCTCTGCTCCTCGACCTGCGCGGCGTCGCCAATCCCGTAAAGGTCTCAGCGATCCTCGGATCCGAAACGTTCGGCGCTCTCTCGCAAGCCCGAGTCGCCGTGATGCCTCTCGCCGACTTGCAGCGTCTCGCGGGCCTGCGCGGGCGTATCTCCCGCATCCTCATCCAGGTAGCACCCGGCCGGGAAGCCGCTGTGCGGAGCGAGCTTCGCGCGATCGTTGGCCCATCGCTCGACGTCACCGCAGCCGACCAGGACGTCGCGGCGCTCAAACAAGCTCTGCGCCCTTCAGACCAGGCGAACGCGTTCTTCGCCACGATCTCCGCGCTGCTCGGCTTCCTGTTCGCTTTCAACGCGCTGCTGCTGACCGTCCCGGAGCGCCGCCAGACGATCGCCGAGCTGCGCCTGAACGGCACGAAGTCGATGGCGATCGTGCAGATGTTCGCCTTCCAAGCAATCCTGCTGGGCACTGTCGCGTCGCTGATCGGAGTCCTCGGCGGCTACCTCCTATCGCTCGATGCTTTCCACCAGTCCACCGGCTACCTCGCTGCTGCGTTCACACTGAGCGCAGGCACCGTGATCGGGGCTGTTCCCGTAACCCTGTCGTTGCTCGGCGGCGTGATCGCCACCTGTCTGGCGTCGACCGTGCCGCTGCTCGACCTCCGTCCCGGCCGTGTGCTCGACGCCGTCTACGCCGGCTCTGGCGTACCGGGCAACGCGCTGAGCCCAAACTTCCACCGCCGCCTCGCCCTAGCCGCGGCCATCCTCATCGCCGCCGCAACGACGCTGTACCTCCTAGCACCCTCTATGGCCCTGCTCGCATGTGCGGTGCTCGCGCTCGCCGCGATCTGCACCGTGCCTCTCGCATTCCAGGGCGTGCTCGGTCTCGCCCGTGCCTTTAGCGAGCGCTTCGAACACCTCTCGATCCTCTCCACCGCCCTGACGTCGCTCAAAGGCACCACGCTGCGCTCACTCGCGCTCGCCGCGACCGGCGCCGTGGCGCTGTTCGGCACGGTCGCCCTCGGCGGCGCCCGAAACGACCTCCTGCGAGGAATCCACGCCTTCGCGCACAGCTACTCCTCCGACGCCACGATCTGGGTCACCAATCCCGACGAATCAGGGCAGGCAGCCGAGGACTTCAGGGCCGAGGACTACGCGCAGCGCATCGCCCACGTCCCGGGCGTTGCTGAGGTACGGAGTTTTCAGGGCAGCTTCCTGCAGATTGGTGACCGCCGCACCTGGGTCATCGCACGCCCGCCGGGCGGCAACCGCGACGTGTTGCGGAGCCAGATCTCCGAGGGAGAGCTACCTCAGACCCTCCGGCACCTCGGCGAAGGTGGATGGATCGTCGTCTCCAAGCAGATCGCCGAAGCCGAGCACGTTCGCCTCGGCGGCTCTCTCACGCTCCCCACCCCGACCGGGAACCACAACTTCCGGCTCGCCGCCACGACGACGAACCTCGGATGGCCACCGGGCGCGATCATCCTCGACACCACCGACTATGCCCACTTCTGGGGCAGCTCCGCACCATCCGCGCTTGCCGTCGAGCTTCGCCCCGGCGCAAGCGTCCAAGAGGTACGCCGCGCAATCGCGGTTGCGCTAGGTCCCGCCAACGGCCTGGAAGTGGCCACCGCCGCCACCCGCGAGTCGAGCATCGACACCCTGGCCAACGAAGGCCTCGGACAGTTGGGCGAGATCTCAACCCTGCTGCTGCTCGCGGCGATCTTCGCCCTCGCGGCGGGCGGCACCTCGGCCGTGTGGCAACGCCGTGCATCGCTCGCGGAACTGCGCCTCGACGGCGTGCAGCCACCGCGCCTGCGCCTCATTCTGCTCGTCGAATCCGCACTGATGCTCGGCGCGGGCTGCATCACCGGTGCGCTCGCCGGGATCTACGGCCAAGTGATCATCGACGGATACCTGGGACACGTCACGGGCTTCCCGGTCGCGCGACTGGGAGCGAGCCTGCGCCCACTGGAGATCCTCGTGTTCGTGATCGCGGTTGTCCTCGCGCTCGTGACCGTGCCCGGCTGGTTTGCCTCCCGCGTCTCCCCCATGCTCGCCCTCGATGACTGAGACTCCGGACACGGCGATCCGCGGTACGGGCGCCACAAAGCCCATTGCGCGCAGAGGCACCTCTGCCAGCGCCAACGGTTTCTCGACGCTGACGGGCGCTGGGCCGGCCTTCGCGCTCGCGAATCTTCGCTATTGGAGCACGGTCGCACCGGAGGTGGGGCTCCAACTATCCCGTTGGGAGCGTGAGGCCAGCGCCATCCCCGACCCCAAGCTGCGAGGCATGGCACTCAGCAAGTTGCGCAACGAGCGTTTCAACTCACAGCTCGCCGCGACACTCGCCACGCTCGCCAAGCGCCCGTACCGCAGGTGCGTGACTCGAGCGATCGTTGCGCTCGAGGTCGTGTATGACTATCTGGATGTCCTGACTGAGCAGCCCCTACCCGACCCCGTGCCCGCGTCTCGCGCTCTCTTCACCGCTCTCAGCGACTCCCTCTCGCCCAATGAGCAGCAGCGCGGCGGCGAAGATACCGGTACAAGCCACGCCGAGGACTCAGGCACGGGCCGCGCGCCTGACTACTACCGCCACTACCCCCACACCGACGATGGTGGCTATCTCCAGGCCCTTGCGGGCACCGTACGAACCGCGCTCGCCGAGCTCCCCTCCTCCCACGCGATCCTCCCGGTCGCGCGAGCGAGCGCGCAGCGTTGTGTCGAGGCACAGCTGCTGCACCACAGCTCCTCGCGAGCGGGTCTGCCGCAGCTGCGCCGCTCCGCGACCGCGTTGGCATCGGGTACTCGTCTGCACTGGCAGGAGTTCCTCGCCGGCGCGAGCGCCTCGGTGCTTGCCATCCATGCGCTGATCGCCGCCGCAGCGGATCCGGCCACGACGCGTCAGGACGCCGAGGAGATCGACTCGCTCTACCTCTCGATCGGCGCGCTGACGATGCTCGACAGCCTGATAGACCGCGACGAGGATCTCGCCGCTGGGCAGCTCGGTTACCTCCAGTACTACGACGATCCTCTCGAGCTCGCCTCGAGGCTCGCGCTCCTCGCCCGCGACGCAGTCGCTCGCGCACGAACGGTAAGCAACGGCTCCCACCACATCATGACGCTCGTCGGCGTGGTCGCCTACTACCTCTCGGCACCGACGGCCGCCGACGAGTTCGCGCGGCCGCTCACCGCTCCACTGCGTCGCGAGCTCACACCCCTGATCACCCCGACCCTTGCGCTGATGCGCGCTTGGCGTCTGGCAAAGCGGATGACGTCGCTTCGAGGTGCGGGCAGATGAAGCCTTCCAGGACCCATTGGCCCAGCCGAGAGGCACCCGCGTTGGCGCGGCCGGGTGCCTCGGCCGCATTTCCAGCACCTACACCCATGAGGGCTCGAGACCGCACCCCGACCCCCCTGAGGGTGTTACAACTGTTTCCAGGAGAGAGGAGTAGCCGGTGATCGCCAATCTGCAGCGCCGCAGGATCCGGACAGCAGCGGGACTCATCGTGCTGACCCCAGCGGCACTGCTTCCCAGTACCTCCGCGCAGGCTCAATCGAAGGTACAGGGATCCCAGGCTCGCCCGCCACTGGCACACACGGCGCGGGTCCTGAGGGCGACCGACACGGCCCGCCTCAGATACGTCTCTGCCGCAGGGTCGCTGCTGTTCGAGGAAGGCGCCGCCAGCGGCACGCTCCCCGGAAAGATGCGCGCAAGCGTCAACGTCGGCGCGACCATCAGCGGAAGCTTCACCTTCTATCTGCACGGAGGCACGATCAAGGGCCACGGGCAGGCCACACCACACGGCGAAGGAACCTATGAAAGCTTCGCCGGCACGGTGACCGTCAAGGGCGGCACCGGCCGCTACGCCCACGCACACGGCGAAACCAAGCTCTACGGCACCTTCGACCGCCAAAACTACGCGCTCCTCATCCAAACCTCGGGCCACCTCAACTACTGATGACGATGCAGGCGGGTCCAACGAGGTACCTTCGCCGAAGCCTCCTCCTTGCGCTCGGCCTGCTCGGCATCTTGCTGCCGGGCGCCGCGCACGCGGCAACCGCTGCGAAGCTCAGCGGCACGTTCGTTCCCGAGCATCTCGGCGAACGGACGACCCTCGATTTCGCCTTCTCCTTCTCCGATCCGGGCACGCCGGTACCACCTCCTCTGGTCCAGGTGGACCTCAGCTACCCAGACGATCTGGGGATCGGGCTCAGCGGCCTTGGACTGGCCACCTGCACCGCGCCGGTCCTCGAAGCGGGCGGCCCAACGGCGTGTCCACCCAATGCCATCATGGGTTACGGCGAAACCCTGACGGGCATCATCCTCGGCGAAACCACCATTCACGAGCTCGCGCCGATCACCATCCTGCGCACCCCAGATCAGGAAGGACGCTTTTCGCTGCTGTTCTACGCCGAAGGAACGACCCCGGTCGATACACGCATCTTGTTCCCCGGGCTGCTCCTTCCTGCCTCGGCGCCGTTCGGTGGGAAGGTCAGCATCGGTGTCCCGCTCGTGCCCACACTCCCGGGCGCTCCCGATATCTCCGTGCTCGAACTGCACGCGACGCTCGGACCACATCGCGTTCTCTACTCCGACGTGACAAACGGCAACACGCTCCGCTATCGCCCGACCGGCATCCTGCTACCGCCCAGATGCCCACCGCGAGGGTTCCCCTTCGCTGCCCAGTTCAGCTTCGCCGACGGCACCACCGCCACGGCCTACACCAGCGTGCCGTGCCCCGCACACACAGCACGGCGAAAGCCGCCGACGACCAAACGCCACCGATCCTGATCCGCTTTTCTCGACTGCAGCTCTAGAGGTACCGGAACGCCATCTGAAGGCTCGTACCACTAGGAGCTCTGCTGCCGAGTCAGTCGACTGTGATCGTGCGTGTGATGGTGGCCAGCGACTTCGAGATGAGGGTCAACTCGTAGCGACCGCTGGGAACGGGTTTGCTGGCCCCGAGGTCGAGTGCTTTGCCGGAGCGACCGCCACTCCTACCGCGTGCGTAGATGACACCATCGCGGCTGAGTGTTGCCTTGATGGCTGAGGTGGAGGCAGAGAGCAGTCGCACGAAGCAGGCTTTCTCGTATCTACCGTGAAGCTCGCGTTTGTGGCACAGGTAAAGCGCCGTCAGGCCTTGGGGACCTCGTGCCCCTCTATCTCCCTTGGCTCCCTGCGACCCCTTTGCGCCGGTTGCGCCGGCTGCCCCCGTTTTGCCTGGTTCCCCAGTTGTTCCTTGGGAACCAGTCGCGCCTGTTGTGCCCTTCGGACCGGTTTCTCCCGTCTGCCCCTGCACACCGGTCGCACCCTGTGTGCCGGTTGAGCCCTGTGAACCTGTTGGACCCTGCGGGCCGGTCGAACCCTGCGGGCCGGTCGGACCCTGTGCGCCGGTCGGACCCTGCGGGCCGGTCGGACCCTGTGGCAGCGCGCCGCCGGTGCCGGTGAGCGCGATGACCGTCGTTCCGGCGCCCGCGTCACTCGAGATCTGCAGCGTCGCCGTCTGCAGCCCTTCGCTCTGCGGCGCGAAGCGGATGGTCAGCTGGCAGGTCCCTTCGAAGCCGACCGCACCGAGGCAGCTCGAAGAGCCGATCAGGAAGTCTTCCGGGTGATCTGTGGCGAGGGGGGATGTCGAGTCCGCGAACGTCGCCCCGCTGATCAGCAGAGGATTGCCGCCTTCGTTTTTGATCGTGAGCGTCTGCGGCGGACTGATCGTCTGTAGCGGCTGCGTCGCTGGGAACGTAATCGTCGATACGTTCGCCGTCGCCGTCGCCGGCGTCGGATACGTGATCGACACCGACGGGGCCGTGGAGGGGGCGGCCGCACCGAACGAGGTGAAGGTCGAGCCGCCGAACACGAAGTTGGCGCCACCGCCGCCACCGCCACCCGAGAACATGGAGAAGCAAGTGCCCCCTCCGCCACCGCCGCCGGTATAGCCGCCGCCTCCGCCGCCGCCTCCGGGGTTCGCAAGTTCAGAACCACCGTTGCCACCGATCCCCAAGGCGCCGGCGCCACCCACCCCGGGTGAAAAGCAACCGGTGCCGCCCGCTCCCCCGCCAGTCAGAGTCCCGGCGCCACCTCCTACCGCGTTGATGCCGTTCGTGCCTGGATTGCCGGCTGCACCGCCATTACCAGGGGTATTACCCCCCGCCTCGCTTCCCCCGGCCCCACCGCCACCCGCAGCGACGAGCAGGCGCGATTCAAGCGTTCCCGCAGACCCCATCGGTATGGTGCGAACGTCGGACGCGCCGCCTCCGCTGCCACCGTATGGGCCGCCGGAACCACCGCCGTTGAAGCCATTCGCCGCGACCTCGACATACAGCACCTCACCCGCCGTCACGGGCAACTCGCCGACCACGTCGGCGCCCGCGCCACCGGCGCCGCCCTCAGGCCCAAGCCCCGCTTCGCCCGGTTCGCCGATCGCTTCCACGCGCACGCTGCTCACGCCGACCGGCACGGTGAATTCCTGCTGGGAGCCATTCGAGGAGAACGAGGCGGTCAGCGAGGGAGGCGTTCCTCCAGCAACGGCGCCCGCCGGTACTCCCAGCAAGAGAGCGGCGGCCAGGCCGGCGGCGCCGAACGTGCGGCGTGAGATGAGTCGGCCGTGTGCACGACGGTCGATATTGGTTCCGCAGGCCAGTGAAGATGTGGGTCGGTAGGCGAGGAGTGAGCTCAGGTTGTTCATATGCCGTGACATCGACGCTCGCTGCGCGTCACTCGCATCGTGAAAGACTCGATGCAGCGGTTGGAGCTCCGCTCCGCCACGGCGTGATGTGCAAGTCTCAGCTGGACCGTGAAGCTCGATACGAAAGTGCTTGTAAGCCACCTCACCACCACGCCCACCCCCACCGGCAACGACTCCCCGCCCCACATCGGCATAACACTCAGATCGGCATGACGGAAGCAAAGCTGTCGCGTAGCGCCGCGGAAGGCGCGGCGCAGAGCCTCGCCCGTCATCTCAATCGTGTCCTGAACCGTACGGTGAGCGACTCGCACTTGTCGGTATCGCCGATCGACGGCGATGGCGACACCTTCGAACTGACCCGGCTCGTCGAGCGTCAAGACGTTGATGATGACCGGCGGATCAAGGTCGCCGCGGACGTCTGGTCGGCGTGCCGCCAGTGGTGGCTTGCTTCCCTTTTCCGCGCAGCAGCTTGCGCAACGCATCCATGAAGTCGGCGAGCTCCTGCTCGTCGAGCACCGGCAAGCCGGAGTCACAGCACGGCGGGCGATCGTGGTCGGCGGGCGGGTTTTCTACGCCGAAGAGGTCGTGCACGATCTGCCAGACGTCGCGCGTGCGATCGCGGGTGTCGCGCTCGCCGACGTAAAGCACGTGCACGCAACCCTGGTACTTCTTCTCGGTGGACGGGCCCATCGTGAAGGCCAGGCGATAGCCCCGTTTCAAACGCACGCCGCAGACCTTCGGCCCAAGTGGCCCGGACAGCCGATACGCGAACGGCCGCTTCCCTTTCGCCGCCGGGCTCTTCTTCGCCGCCGGGTATTCGACACAGGGGTCGCGCTGCAGCTGCGCGTATGCGTCGCCGTACCCGGCGCGCTTGCCCGCGAGCGCGTCGATCACGGGCCGCAGCTCACGGCGAACGACCACATCCCACACGGCGAACTCAGTCTTCGGGCCCGAAGTCCGGCCCGGGCGCCGCCGAGACGTAGTCGCCGTCGTCGTCGCCCCCACCGCTTGCCAAGCCGGGGCCGTACAGACGCTCGAACTCGGCGCGCCACTCAGGGTCCTCCTGCTCCAAACGACTCAAGGCCTCGACGAGCAACCCGCGGTGGCGGCCGCTGCGGCGCAGCTGCTTGACCTGCGCCGCGAGCGCCAGCAGCGGACGCGCCGGGACTCGGTCGCGTTTGTAGCCCACGACACGCGCGACCGGCAGCAGCCCACCGGCGATCCACTGCTCCAGCGTGGTCGTGCTGACATCCAGCAGATGCGCCGCCTGCGCCTTGGAGTACGTCGACTGCCCCGCGAGCCCGGCCTCGAGCTCGGCCTCGGCATCCCGCACCGCGGCGCTCAGCGCCTCATGATCGGACACGTTCGCGCCGCGCAACGCGACGAACGCACGAGCCATCGACTCTGTTGGGGTAGCTCCACGGGCCATAAACGCATATATAGCAGACAACCTGGCGTTTTGGCAAGGTGTTTCGCCAAGTTCGTGGCTGTGACGTGGGCTTGGCGTCTTTTAGCTGGGGAAGGCGGCCAAGAGCTTCTGATACTGCTCGGGGGAGACGTGCATACGAGCTTCGCGCGGGGCCGGCGACGGTAGGTGCTGACAGCTGGGCTTACTACAGGATGTTGTCGAGGAGCTTGCGCAGCTCGTTACGAATCCGGCGGCGTGCCGTTCATCAGGACCACCGGGGAATCGCCACCGAATACCTGCAGCCAGCCACCACGCGTGTCCATGTACTCGCGAATCGCCGTGACCCGGCCGTCGGCGACCTCATACGCGAAGCAGTAGTCGTTGACGTAAGGGCGGCCGTTGGGAAGCGTCGCCGACATCCTGTGCTCGGTCAGGACCACGTTCCCCTCGCCAACCATCGACCGGGGCTCGAACGTCACGTTTGCGAAGAAGCGCGGGTAGTCATAGGCCACGAATGCCACGATCGCATCACGGTCGAGGTCGTTGAGGCCCCGCGGGGACCCGGCGTCATCGGCACTTCCCAGCCCGAGCGCGACCTGTGTGGCATTGCCTGCCGGAGCCACCCAGATGACATCGGGATCCAGCAACGCCGCGATGCGATCTGGGTCTCCCGCGGCGTAGGCCGCGTAGAGCGATTGCACTGTCTCCTTCGCGGTCACCGCCCCAGCGTACCTCACGACACGCAGGAGTCTCGCGGGATTCGGACACGAACGATTACCCGATCACAGGTCTGATTCTTCTAGACCGCCACCGCCACTAGGCAATCGGGTTTGTGGCCCATGCCCACGAGCAGGGCTATTCGTGGTGTTTGCCCTTTCCCGGGGGTGAGCGAGCGCCCACGCCCAACACCCAAAGGCCCCCGGGCAGGCCAAGCCAGGCTTCGCAGATAGCGACTGGCCTGTACTCAGAATACCTCGGCCTTGGGATGGCTCTGTCCGTTTCAGGGCCGCGCATCCGGATTGTCAGAGAAACGAGCCGCAGCCGATATGAGGCCTCGAGAGGCCTCAGGCTTGCCCTCTATCCCCGGCCTCGCGGACAACATCGACAGCTCTCCTCGGCGCCTCAGCGTGCCTCTGCGACACCCTCACAAAGCACCTTCACAAGATCGCGATCGGAAGCCTCTCGGTGATCACTTAAGTACCTGATTTGCAGGGCTTTTGCCGCCGTCTGACGTGTTGTGTAGGTCTTGTTTTCGTACCCTATATCAATGGATCTAGAGACGCTGTTCACCGAGACGCCCATCGGCGCATATCTCCCGCAGACACCTCTCGCTCACCGATTCGCAGCAGGGCGGCTCTCAGCGGCGACCGCCGACTTCGAGCACCTCGTCGCGCTCGCCGAACCGCTCGTGGCGAGGTATGACGACGTCAGCTCACCTGAATGGGAACAGAGCCCGATCGGCTGGATCCGCCAGGTCTCCTCGGCGCTGAAGCGCGGCAAGATCGGCGAGGAGCTCGTTGTTGGATGGGCTCGAGCTCGCGGTCTCGATGTGCAGCCGCGCCGGCACCGTGGGCACGACTGTGTCATCGAGGGTTTGGAGCTGGAGGTGAAGACGTCGTTGCGCTGGAACAACGACCGATTCGTGTTCCTCGGCCTCCGCGACTTCAACTACGACGGGGTGGCCCTCCTCGGTCTCGAGCCCAACGAGGTCCGCCTCTGGATCGTTCCCAAGCAGCTCTTGTGGGAGCACGCCAAGGAGCAGACGCGTGGAGCGTCTGGTCAGGACTCGAAGTGGCTGTCCTTCATCGCGAGCGAGCCGCCGTCCTGGCTCGAGGGCTGGGGCGGATCCTTCGCGCAGGCCGCCGCCGCTCTACCGGCCGTATCCAGGTACCGCCTCCTGGCGCAACAACAGATCGCCGAGTGCGAGTCGTGGCTGGAGCTCTCGTCTGACATCGCGTGGTCCTGGCAGGACCCATCTCAGCAACAACACCCTTCCCTACAACACCCACCAGAAGGAGCAATTCATGTCATCCACCAACATCAACCGTGTCATCCTCACGGGAAACCTGACAGCGGATCCCGAGTTGCGGGAGACCTCGACGGGCCTGACCGTCTGCAAGCTGCGCGTTGCGTCCAGCACGCGCCGCAAGACCAGTGACGGTGAGGGCTACGAGGACCGCCCCAACTACTTCAACGTCACCGTATGGGGCGGGCAGGGCGAGAACGCCGCGGATCACCTCTCCAAGGGCCGTCCCGTCGCGATCGACGGACGTCTGGAATGGCGCGAGTGGGACACCCCAGACGGCGAGAAACGTCAAGGCGTTGACATCGTCGCTGACTCCGTGCAGTTCCTCGGCACGTCCACCGCGAGCCCTGAGGAGGGTCAACTCCCCCTGCAGACACGCAACACGCCGGCTCGTCGGCCCGCGCGACGCTCGGCTCCCAAGCGTCAGTACGCACACGCTTGAGCGATGCCCAGGCGGGCGCCGAGGCGTCCGCCTGGATCAACCCTCACTGGCACGTGACCGGCGCTTTGCGACGGCACACCAAGATGGAGGCTCACCCATGGCAATCAACGTCAAACGCTGCACCGTCCCAGCGCTCACAGGGCCGGTGCTGCTGCTCACACTCCTCCTCCCGAATGTCTGCACGGCGCGCGCTCTGCCTGCGGTTGATACCGGCCATCTGCACTACGTGTCGGCCGCCGCATCGCTGCTCGAGGAAGGCACGGCATCCGGGACGCTCCCGGGCGAGATGCGCGCAAGTGTCACGATCGGCCCCACCATCGGCGGAACATTCACCTTCTACATCCACGGAGGGACGATCGAGGGGCACGGTTCCGCGAGCCCGCACGGATCCGGAGTGTATGCAAGCTTCTCCGGATCGCTCACGGCCACCGGCGGCACCGGACGCTACACCCACGCCCACGGACATGCCCGCCTCTACGGAACCTTCAACCGGGACACCTACGCCTTGCTGGTCCAAACCGCAGGCACCCTCTATTACTGATCACTTCGATTTGAAAATGCTTCCCCTCGATCCACAACGCGTTCCTTGATTTGAAGAAATTCCCTTGATTTGAAGCTGTTCGTTGATTTGAAGAGGTCACTTGATTTGAAGAGTTCTGCTTGATCTGAAGAGCTTTCCTCGAGGTGAGCCAGCTGGTCCTTCGCCGACAGCGCCAGCCATCTCTTGGAAAAGTCGCGCCGGAGAGCTCCAAACACTGTTGACGCCGAAGTGTGACGAAAGTGCGGCGACTTTGTGCCGATTTTGCGCACGCGGTTCACGACCGGTGGATCGTGGGCTAGAACGCTGGGCATGGTCGAACCAGATCCACCCGTCCCGATCCTCACGGCGCTGGTCTCACTCGCGCAGCAGCAGCTGGCCGAGGCCTGGGCGGAGGTGCGAGACCAGAACACCTATACGTTGGCCCTGGCGGCGCTCGGCATCGCCGTGATCGGCATCATCGCCGCCCTGCAGAGCCAGCTCGGCGGTGACTGGTGGGTGCCGATCCCTGGCCTGTTCGTCTCGAGCTTCGTGGCCCTGGTCGGCACGCGCCACGTCGAAGCGAGCCTTGGCCCCGACCCCGAACGCTTCTACCAAGACTACGGTGAGGTGGCAACGAAGGACGCGCTGGCGCAGCTGCTTTCAGACCTGAGGGCCACGAGAATCGAAGAGATCCCGTCCGCGCTCGACAGCCAGCGTCGCGCCTTGCTGATCGTGGCCGGACTGTTCGTTATCACGGCTGTCTATTCGGCCCTGTTGCTGGTGTAGAATGAAGACATGAGCAAGCTGCCTCCTCCATCTGACACGCCACGGGTGTACATGCACATCGGCACGCTGAGCGGGCTGAATGTGCTGACGCTCGGCAAGGTGGCCCCCGGAGCCACCGTCGAACTGAAGAACGGATCGACCGGCCAGGTGATCAGCGTCACGGGCAGACGACTGACCCGTCCGATGAGCGCCGGCAGCGCCAAGATCAGACTGAAAGACGGCAGCATCGTCACCGCCTCCAGCGGGGAGATCACGACGGTCCTTCGTGAAGCACCGCCAGGGGCCGTGGCCAGCGCCAACGGGGACTCGTCCTCGGTCAGCGGTAGCGGCGTCGCACGCACCGTGGGCGTTTAGTCGCGGGCCTCTCGCTTACGAAGCTTCGGCCTCGGCCACCTCGGCCTCGGTATACGGCACCCAGGCCGGATCGATGCCCTGCTCGCCAACAGCTCGTGTCCCACGGCCACCAGCTCGGCGATGCTCTCGCCACTCGTCGGGTGATACACGGCCGACACGCCTACTCCGTCCACCCCGTCACCAGCTCGTAGATCTCGTCGTTTAGCCATTGCGGTCACTCCAATACGTTTCGCCGGCCGGTGAGGCAATCGCCGGGAGCTAGGCTGCTGCGCCGACGGCGTACCAGATCACGGCGAACCGTCCAAGCGGGCCTTCGCTGAAGGTCGGCATCCCTCCCTTCACAGGATGTTCTATGACCTCGCGTATCGTCCAGGGCTCGTGCGTCTCGTCCGGTTCTCCGATCAACACCAGCCCGCCACTGCCGCAAACGAAGCGCCGAGGGAGTCCATCATATTGGCTGACAGCTCCGTGTAGCGGTTGACAGCGCTGACCGGTCGTGAGTTCGGCCCTCCATATGCGATGGGGTTCCGGGCGATACAAACGCACTTCCCATCGTTTCCGCAACGTTATCTCGGTGCCGTCGCGGCGCCACGGTACTTCCAGACAAAACACCTGTCCGGTTTCGTGCCCTCCGCCCAATGGCCAGCACGGTTCGTGCCCCCGGTTGTCCGTAGCGCAGGCGTAGACTGCGCCGCTCGCATACCTTGCGCCCCCCTCGCATTCTCCGCGCAGTCGCGACTCAATGGTGTATCCCGACTCGAGCGTGCCGGCCTTGCTCGTTGGCCGCACAATCACGATTCGGGTACGTGCACCGCCGCTGACGACGGTGGTGACTTTGCTGTGGGACTTCGAATCCGTGCCCCCGCAGCCCGAGACGCTAACCAACGCGGTGACCGCCAGGATCGCAACGTAGCTTTTCCGCGATTTACTCACACGCTTCACCATCTTCCTTCTATACACAGTCGCCGGCTAACGAGCGGTCTGCCCAGCTGGCGAAGATCATGAGGATATCCTCGGTGAGCAGCAACCACTGATTGTGATGAGCCCGGCAACCACGAACAGCAATCCGAAGATCACAAATACCAATGCTCCGACCCGCAGAATGTCGTAGGCGGCGTGCGATATGCCCAGCGGTTTTTCTCTCGTGGGCGTTGGGGGATGCGTAACCGAAACACGCGGCCTGTTCCTCTGCGCCTCGATGAACACAACGATGCCCCAGACGACGAGCGCCGTCCCTGCGTAGATACGCCAGATGCGATGACAGTCTACCCACGCGCGGGTCGTTGGAGGCCTCAGTCGATCCGAGTCTGCGTCTGCGTTCGCGGCTATGGCTGCTCCGGCGCGCCGTTCGACGACATGATCACCTCGACATTCAGATCCACAACCGCAACCACACTCCTACTGTTGCTGGCCGCTTCTCTGATCGTTGCGGGGTGTGGAGGTTCCTCGAAAACCCCGACGGGGCTAACGGTCAGGCTAAATGGGCGCGCCGCCGAAGTTCCGTTCGCTCCCCATCGGGATCCTGCCTCGTTGCATGCCCTCGGGAAATATGTTGCGTGCATGCATACCCGCGGAGTGAAGAATTTTCCGGATGCGAGCAAACTCTCCGCGGCCAGCGCTGCCACGATCTCGAGGCTCAACGGCACCCCCACGTTCGAGAAGGCGAGCATCCGCTGCTACGACTCGCTCCTTCTCGCTCTACCTGAAGCAAAACGGAAGCTGGCCGACGGCTCGACCACAAGTCTCGTCCCCTATCGGGTGCCCTCTGGGTCGATGGAACCGACCCTCCCGATAGGCGCCCGTGTGTACCTCGAACCCCTCTCAGACAAACCGAGAGTTGGCGACATCGTCGTCTTCAACCCGCCCGAAGCAGCCGAGCAGGAGGATTGCGGCCCGGTCCCCCATCCAGCCAATCAGCACGCTCTGTGTGCCGTGGCGGTGCCCAAGGAGTCGGGCGTCGAGTTCACCAAGCGGATCGTCGCTGGGCCGGGAGACACCATCTACATCCGAGATGGCCACGTCTACCGCAACGGAGTACGCGAGCACGACCCATACATCAAACCCTGCGGAGCGGTCTCTGAGTGCAACTACCCACACCCAATCAGGATCCCCCCTGGACACTGGTTCATGATGGGAGACAACCGCGGCGAATCCGACGACAGCCGATTCTGGGGATCGATCCCCACCGGCTGGATTCTCGGAGTGCTCCGCGACTGCTCAACCATCGGCCCGGCCTGCCACCTAACTCCAAAGTCTCCCGCGGGCTGATCGCCGATCTAGCCCCAGCCGCCAAGAACATCCGTGCAAATCTGAAGTAGAGGTCTATAATTACACGGATGATTGAGAGACGGGTGGCGACGGAAGTCGCCGATCTGCTGGAGCACTTGCCCGCCGTCGCGCTTGTCGGGCCGCGGCAGGCCGGCAAGACCACGCTGGCACTCGAGATCGCCGCTGGACGGCCATCGGTCTATCTGGACCTCGAGTCCGTGGCGGACCGCGCACGCCTGGCCGAGCCGGAGCTCTACTTCGCCGACCACGCAGACGAGCTCGTGATCCTCGACGAGATCCATCGCGCGCCGGGTCTGTTCGAAGCGCTGCGCGGCGTGATCGACAAGGGTCGGCGTGAGGGCCGGGGCACCGGGCGGTTCCTGCTGCTGGGCTCCGCCGCGATCGACCTGATGGCCCAGTCCGGCGAGACCCTCGCGGGAAGGATCGCGTTCGTCGAACTCACGCCGTTCGACGTGACCGAGGTGGGTGCGGCACAACTCGACCGCCTATGGATCCGCGGCGGCTTCCCCGACAGCTTCCTAGCGGTCGATGACAAGGTCAGCCTGCGCTGGCGCGAGGACTTCATCCGCACATACCTGGAGCGCGACATCCCACAGCTGGGCCCGCGCATCCCGGCCGAGACGCTGCGGCGGCTGTGGACGATGTTCGCCCATCGCCAGGGCGGCTTGTTCAACGCGGCCGAGTTCGCTCGCGGCCTCGGCGTCAGCGGAAAGACGATCGCGCATTACCTCGACCTGATGGTCGACCTGCTGCTCGTACGGCGCCTGGCGCCCCGACTGCCGAACACCGGCAAGCGGCTCGTCCGCTCGCCGAAGGTATACGTGCGCGACAGCGGCCTGCTGCACGCGCTGCTCGGCCTCACTGACAAGGAGGCGGTGCTCGGGCACCCGATCTCCGGGGGAAGCTGGGAGGGCATGGCAATCGAGAATGTCCTCGCGGCGGCCGGGGAGGGCGGGAATCGAGTAGGAGCGAGCTTCTACCGAACCAGCCACGGAGCAGAGATCGACCTCGTCCTGAGCTGGCCCGACGGAGAGCAGTGGGCGGTTGAGGTCAAGCGCAGCCTCACGCCAACGGTCGAACGCGGCTTTCACACCGCCCTCGCCGACCTGAAACCACAACGCGCCCTGATCGTCTACCCCGGAGCTGAGAGCTACCGCCTCACGCCGCCAGTGCAAGCGATCAGCCTGACCGAGCTGTGCAAGCAGGCCCAAGCACGCAGCGCCGGCGATCGGCGTTGATCAACATTGCTCCAGGTTTGACCACGGTCCCCGCAATCAGCGCGTCATACAGAGCCCCACTACGCACACCGTTTTCCACCGCCCTCTCGAGGTAAGCCAGCTGGTCCTTCGCCGACAGCGCCAGCCATCTCTTGGAAAAGTCGCGCCGGAGAGCCTCCAACACTGTTGACGCCGAAGTGTGACGAAAGTGCGACGAGTTTGTGCCGATTTTGCGCACGCGGTTGAAGACTGGTAGATCGCTGACTAGTGTAGTGTCTCGCAATTAGTTGGTGTTTGTGGTAGGGTGTCGTATGCGTCCGGCTACGGCACCGATGCCTGTCACGAACAGCCAACGGGAGATCTTGGAGGGGGTGGCGAGGTCTCATGTCGCGGCGCATCGTGATGTGCAGCGGGCACGTGTATTGCTGCTCGCGGTTGATGGCGTCGCGAATACTCAGATCGCGGCGAGGGTGGGGGTTTCGCCGGCGAGTGTGAAGGCGTGGCGTGAACGGTTCGCGGAGGATGGATTGACCGGGTTTGGTGGGGTCCGTCCGGGCCGTGGTCGTAAGCCATCGATCCCTGCCGGGAAGGTGGAGGCTGTCGTGCACGCTACTTTGCACGAGAAGCCTTTGGGTGAGACGCATTGGTCGTGTCGCTCGATGGCCAAGGCCCAGGGTGTGAGTTCGGCGACGGTGCAACGGATCTGGTCCGCGCGGAACATCCAGCCGCACCGTGTGAAGACGTTCAAGTTGTCTAACGACAAGCGTTTTGAGGAGAAGCTCGTCGATGTTGTGGGGTTGTATTTGAATCCGCCGGAGAAGGCGATCGTCCTATCGATGGACGAAAAGAGCCAGATCCAGGCATTGGACCGCACCCAGGCGAGCCTGCCGATGAAGAAGGGCCGGGCTGGCACGATGACCCACGATTACAAGCGTCACGGCACGACCACCCTGTTTGCCGCGCTCGATGTGCTCACGGGCACAGTGATCGGTGAGTGCCTACCCCGCCACCGTCACATCGAGTTTCTGCGGTTGCTGCGCACGATCGACCGGGAAGTCCCCAAGGGCCTGCAGATCCACCTGATCCTCGACAACTACAGCACGCACAAGCACGAAAAGGTCAAGGAGTGGCTAGCGAAGCACCCCCGCTTTCATCTGCACTTCACGCCCACCGCCAGCTCATGGTTGAACCTGATCGAGCGATGGTTCGGCAAGCTCACAGACAAGGCCATCCGGCGCGGCATCTTCCACTCCGTACCCGAGCTCATCAACGCGATCGAGACGTACCTACAAGCCAACAACCAGGACCCTCAGCCATTCATCTGGACCGCCACAGCAGAGCAAATCCTCACCAAGGTACGCCGCGGCCGCGTCGCACTCGAAACAAACACCAACTAAAACCGAGACACAGCACTAGAACGCTGTGCATGTTCATTCGCACGCTGATCGATGGGGTCGACCGCGCCGGTTTCTTCGGAGGATGGGTCTGTGGCCGATGACGCTCACAGCGCGATCGACCCGGACGGGCGGCTGGTCGTGCTCGACGACCGCACCGTCCAGCATCTGCAAACGCGCCGCCCGGAGATGATCGGCCATCTCGACGCGATCCTCCAAACCGTCAGCCGCCCAGACCGTCGGGAGGACGACCCGATGCCGGGGCGCGAGCGCTTCTACCTCGACCACATCTTTGCCAAGCGCTGGCTGCGCGTCGTTGTAGACTTCAACGAGTCCCCCGCCTTCATCGTCACCGCATTCGCCCAAACCAACCAGCCCGGGACCAAGCCATGACCCTGACGATCGCCGGCACCGACTTCGATCAACACCAGTACGACGAGCGCGGCGACGTGCTCTATCTCAGCGTCGGAGCACCACGCGAGCCGGTACGTACGATCGCAACCCCCGAGGGCCACGCCGTCGACTACGACGACACCGGGGCCGTGATCGGCATGGTGCTTGTCAACGTCCGCTTCCTGCTCGAGCGCGACGGCGTGCTCACACTCAGCCTGCCCCCAGAGCAGCTCGCCGCCGCCGCGCTCGCACCCGTGCTCGCCGCCGCCTGAGACGGGGCGGGCGCTGGCGTAGGGATGGGGTCAGGTGGCTGAGGGTCCGAGGTCGGACGAGCGTTGGTCAGAGACGAGGTAGGAAGGAGTGTGGTGACCGACGGTCTGCGAGCTTGCCGGCCTTTGCGTGCCGGAATTGGCTTGTTGTTTCCGCGTAAACAGTCTCACCGCTGTTGGTGGTCCCTGGATGGGTCCTCCGTGGCGGTTTCTGGCGAAGTGTGACCGAAGTGCGTCAACGTTGTGCCGATTTTGCACAGGCGGTTCAGGGCTGGCGGATCGTGGGCTAGAACGCTGGGTATGATCGACTCAGATCCACCCGTCCCGATCCTCACTACGTTGACATGTCGTTCGCCTACGGATAGAGGCCGAGTAGCCGGTCTATCCATGGAACGATTACGTGTCCCTCTCGATGCAAGATTCCGTGCCGCTGCTCATGGCCGTAAATCTAGCCGGTGAGAGTGGTACGTTTTGTGTGTGGCCACGGTTGATGTTTCCAGGCATGTAGAACTAGAGCCTGCGGAGGCGATTCTTGTTGACGTGCTCCGCATGATTCTCCGTGACCGGGCAGACGAGGTGCCCGCTCGGGTCCGCAAGCTTGTCACGACGCAGTCCGGTCGCCGCAGATCGCGGCTCAGCGAGCCCGGGCGTGCGGCAATTGCGCTCCTTCTAGCCGAGGAAGCCGCTAGGCCTGCGGCACCGCGTGGGCGTGCCTCAACTCTGCGCAGCACAGCCACACTGGAAGCGCCGATCCACATTGATGACCAAGCGATCGCTCCGGTGCTCGCCCCCGCCGATCGGGCGGCTATAGACGATGTGATTCAGGAGCATCACCAGCGTGACCGGCTGGCCGCGTCCGGCTTGCGCCCCACGCGGACCGTCCTGCTCTCTGGGCCACCCGGTGTCGGCAAGTCAATGACAATGCAGTCGATCGCGGCGCGCGTGGGCCGGCCACTGATCCGCGTAGAGCCCACTGATGTCATTGGTAGTCTGCTTGGCGAGAGCGCACGCAGCCTGACTGCCGCCTTTGCTGAGGCCCGTCAGCAGAACGCGGTCCTCGGTTTGGATGAGATTGACGCGTTGGCAAAGCGCCGCGACGACGTCTATGACGTAGGTGAGTTCAAGCGCTTCGTCTCGACCCTGCTCGTAGAGCTCGACCGGTGGCCCGATCACGCGCCGCTGATCGCGGCTACAAATCACCTCGATCTACTTGACCCGGCACTAGAACGACGCTTCGATGTTCATGTCCGTCTTGGATTGCCGGATGAGCAATCCCGCCTCGTGATTTTCCGCCAGGTTCTCTCCGGCCTGGAACTCTCGCCTGCGTCCGGCACGATTGACGCGCTGGTCGCGGTGACCGCAGGCGCCACTGGCGCGGACCTGACCGCTCTTGTGCAACGCGCGGCACGACGAGCAGTTCTCGATGACGAGCCGCTCGACCGAACGCTGCTCCTCGCTGCGGCCCCCCGGGGAGCCAAGCCTGATCGCTTGGCTCGGGAGCGCTTCGCCTCTGCAGCCCGCGACAGCGCTGGGCTATCGACCCGGGCGATCGGAGAGCTGCTGAACTGCTCGCATACTGCTGCCCGACGCTTGGCCCAGGCCGGCGCTGGCAGTGCATAGGAGAGGCGGTCTCGCGCCGGGGCGCTATGTGGCCGTCAGACGACGGCCGGACCGGGAACGACCTCGGCGAACTTCACCGTGTCGATGAACTGCCGGAAGCGGGCAAGCTTGCCGTCGCGGATCTCCCAGACGTGGACCGCCGGCTCATCCAGGGCCTCGCCGGTTGCCTTGCCGGTGCCCGTATAGCGGACGATCGCCGCGACGGTTGCGCCCGATGCAATGTACTCCTCGGGCGTCACCGCGAAACCCTCTACATCAGCTGCGATCGGGCCAAAGACGTTCTCTAGCACCGCCTCGCCGCTGTGGTACACGCCCCCGTATGGCATGCCCTCGGCCTCGAACCACTCAACGTCCTCAGCGAAGGCTCCGAGCACGGTCGGGATGTCGCCTCGGCTGAACGCGCCATAGATACCCTTGACGAACTCGACGTTCTGCTGACTCATGATTCCCCCTTGGTCGGCTGCTAATGGTCTGAACCTATCGAGGCGACCCGTGCGGGGTTCGTGTCCGTTTGGTTCAATAGGCCCCGCCATGCAGACGACCTCGCGCGGCTTTCAGATCCACTACACCGTCGATGGTGAAGGGCCGCCGCTGATGCTCGTCGCGCCAACGCTTGGCGCCGCTGCGCACTGGCGCGACGCTGGCTACCTGGCGGCGCTCGCGTCGAGCTGGCGCGTGATCAACGTCGACCCGCTCGGGCACGGCAACAGCGACACGCCGCATGACCCTGATGCGTATCAGGCAGCGGGCGTGACGGAAGACTTGGTCGCGGTCCTCGACGCTGAGGGCGTTGACAGGGCGACGGTCTGGGGGTACTCACGAGGCGGCTGGTTGACCTGCAGCCTGGCCGCCGCGCACCCCGAGCGCGTCGATCGGATCGTCGTCGGCGGCTTTGCGATGCATGCCCACGAGGAAGAGGTCGCACGTCTCCTAGCCCCGGTGGCCAGCTTTCTAGGACGCAGCGACTGGGCGAGCCTCTGGCGGGCCCTGGGCGTCAGCGACGTCCGCTTTCAGAAGATGATCGAGGACGCCAACGATCCTCTCGCGGTGGCGGCGGCGATCGACGGCTCGCTGCGACCTACGCGATTCATCGACCCTGCGGCCGTGCGCTGCCCAGCTTCGTACTACGTAGGCTCCGAGGACTGGATCGTGCGGCACGTCCGTGCCGACGTGGAGGCTCTCGGAGCCACCCTCGACCTGATTGCAGGCCAGGCACACGCCGGAGCGTTCTACGCGGCAGCCGAGCCGGTCCTCGAGGCGGTCAGGCTACGGCTGCGCTGAATCGCTCGCTTCGCCCACGGTGCGCCTCACCGTGGGTCTCCATCAGGGATCGCAGACATTGAGCCCTTCCCCGCAAAAGGACTCGACAGCAACTGCTCCTCGGTGCTCCGCTGAACGTATGGCCAACAGCGTGTCATCAATACTGCACTGGTCGATACACTTTGATCGGTGAGACGGTGGCGCGTGTGGTTCAACGCAGCGAACGGTGTAAAGCCATCCGTCGAGCTCGTCCAGGCGATGGAGACCCTCGATCACCGGACCATTCGCCGCGTAGTCAGACTCACACGACGCGGCAAGGCGGCCGTAAACCCATCCGAAGCTCGTCTGGCTGTCGCCTTGGCTCACCAAACACGCCAGCGAGAGCCCTCGGCGTCTGCTCATGCAACCCTCGCACTGCTGATCCTGGTCTGCCTCGGAGTCTTTGTCGTGCAGGCCGTGGGCGATGAGATCGATGCCCTCGGCATCCTGCTGGGAACCTGCGGCGTCTGGTTTACCGCGTTCACGGTCCAAGGACGGATTCGTATCCGCAACGCCGTAACAGCCGAACGTCTGGGTCGTGAGGTTTTCCAGGAAGCCCCGGAGCCCTACACGCCGTCGTGGTCGCTCGCGCAGATCGAGGTGCCCCCAGCCGCATCGGTGGCGATCGCGGTCTTCATGTTCTTCGCCTATGGGCTGCCTTACGGCTCTTTCCAGCTGATTGACGGCAATGCCACACACTCCGCGTCCAACGCGATCACCGCCGGCGTGTTCTTCGGGGCGTTCATGACGCTCTTCCAGCTCACCACGGGTCGGAATCTCGCGCAGCGACGATCCGAGCGCAAGGCTCATCAAGCCAGTATCCGGAGCAGCTGAGCCCTGACTCCCGCGCTGCGGGGTTCCGATCCCGCAACGCGACTCAACTCTCTTGGCCCGCGCTCCCGGTGCAGTGCCCTGCTACTGGCGCCCCAAGCCACCCCAACTGGAGATGGTGCTACAGAGCGTCGGGGTTGGGGATGGGGCTTGGGCTGAAGCCTCAGGTTTTCCGCTACCGAGCAGAGATTCCACGTGCTGCCCGGAAGCACGGCATCCGGCCTTGCGAGCCAAGCGACTGGAGTGACTTTGCTAGCGGCCTAAACGGCAAATGTGTGACAAGACTGTGCCGTCTTTGTGCCAGCTGTGCGTACTAGTGGCTGAAAAACGCTCACAGACGTTGCCATGCTACTTCTCCAAACAGTCTCTTGTTCATTTTGTCTGGCCCCTAGATTGGGTGGAGTAGATCAGTTGACTACTGACACAGTGAGTAGTAATGCTTTGGTACGTCGCTATTTTTGGGCCAACATGCCCGCCACGACGTCGGCGACAAAACCCCTGCATTGGTTCTGCAGAGCCAAATCTGCTGGATAGAAATCCCGACAATCCGGCGATCTGGGCAACCCGCCAAAGTACTGGTGGTTGCCCTCTGAGAGCTGGGTTAATGACACATATCGACATGATGTTCTGGGGCTACGAGACACCAGAACCGAGTTGCGAACAAGTGTTTGGGTGTCGTCCGACCGAGTTGATTGAGTACCGTTCATGAGTTCGCGACAGTCTCTCCGCGTGGCTGGCCTCTTCGCCGGGATCGGCGGGATCGAGGTGGGCCTTCATGCTGCCGGTCACGAGACGGTTCTCCTCTGTGAGTGGGACCAAGCGGCACGCAGAGTCCTCTCAGAGCGCTTCCCGGGGATCCCTCTGCACGGAGATATCGCACAGGTCGAGACGCTCCCCGAAGTGGATCTCCTGACCGCAGGATTCCCGTGCCAGGGCCTCAGCCAGGCAGGCAACACAGTCGGGATCACGGGCTCACGCTCAGGTCTCGTCGGCCACGTCTTCCGGCTGCTCGACGACGCAGAGGCAGACCCCACGTGGCTCTTGCTGGAGAACGTCTCGTTCATGCTCCAGCTCGACAAAGGCGAGGCGATGCGCTGGCTCACAGACGAGCTCGACGAGCGCGGCTACACCTGGGCATACCGTGTCGTCGACACTCAGGCGTTCGGGCTTCCACAGAGACGCCAACGAGTTCTGCTGCTCGCCTCCCGTACTGAGGATCCACGTCCGGTGCTGCTCAACCAAGAGCACGGGGAGGTCGAGGTCATCGATCGCGCAGGCCTCGCCTGCGGCTTCTATTGGACTGAGGGCATACGTGGACTCGGGTGGGCCGTCGATGCCGTGCCGACACTCAAGGGAGGATCGACCATCGGCATCCCATCTCCGCCCGCGATCTGGACGCCCGACACTGGGACGATCGTGACTCCACACCTTTGTGATGCGGAGCGCATACAAGGCTTCCCAGCCGACTGGACCTCACCCGCCGATCACGTGCCCGGAAGGCGCAAAACAGACCGTTGGAAGCTCGTCGGCAACGCAGTCAGCGTCCCAGTCGCACAATGGATAGGAGAGCGCCTGCACACCGAGGAGAGCTACGACACCACGGGCGATCAATCGCTGAGCAGTAGCGCTCGCTGGCCTCGGGCCGCTTGGGGCAGGCACGAGGAGCGTCGTGCTGTCGAGCTTTCCATGTGGCCCGTTGCATATGATCGGCCTCATCTACACGAATTCCTCGAATTCGAGCCCAAGCTCCTCTCCGCTCGCGCCACGGCTGGATTTCTCAGTCGCACACGGCGCGGCACGCTGCGGATCCCAGAGGATCTGATTTGCGAAGCCGAAGCGCATCTCGAGTCGATGACCCCACAGCTGTCCGTTCTGGCCTAAAGACCTACGGCGGCCCGAACTTTCGAGGAAGAGACTCCTCCTCACAACTCACCAGCCAGCGAATGGCTCGCACAGGCCGTCGAGACACCAAGCCAGAGATAACCCTACGTCGCCTGCTACACGACCGTGGCCTGCGATACCGCGTCGATCGGGCTGTTCTGGCAGGAGTTCGACGTCGTGGCGACGTCGTTTTCGGACCCACCAAGGTGATCGTGTTCGTCGACGGGTGCTTCTGGCACGGCTGCCCAGACCACGCGACCTGGCCGACCCACAACGCCGAGTTCTGGCGCGAGAAGATCGAAACCAACCGCCTACGCGACCGAGACACCGATGAGCGCCTCGCCGACGCAGGTTGGGAAGTGGTTCGCATCTGGGAGCACGAGGACATGCCCGCGGCTGCCGATCGTCTCGAGAAGATCGTCCGAGACCGCCGTGGCGACTGATCCACACCCATTCCTCGTCGCGCTCGACGCCGCCGAGCCGAAGCCCGACCCCGACGCGCCTCAGAGCGAGAAGAAGAACTACGCGCAGCGCCTCTCGAACAGACTTGCGCAAACCGTCGCGAACGCCCTTCGTGGCAACTTTCCTGACGTCACCCCGACAGCTGATGGTGCCGGACAGGAGGCCGCCGTCGCCGTTGACAAAGGCCAGAAGCGCCTAGATGTCAAGGTCAGCGACTCGACCCTCGGCCTGATTCTGAACGTCTCGATCAAGACCTACAGCTTCCAGGACTACAGCCCATCGAAAAAGCGTCTCGGCCGCTGGACCAAGAACATCGTCCGCAACGACCACGAGCTGCGGGGAGAGGCAATGGTGCTCCACCAGCGCCAGCCCTACTCGGTGCTCGTCGCCCTCGTGTTCGAGCCTCATGAGATCTGCGAAGACGGCGACCCCAACAAGACCAGCGACACCGGCAAGTCCTCGTTTGCCCACCACGTCGGCGTCCTGTCCAAGCGAGCCGGTCGAGGGCGCCGAAAGGTCTACGGGAGCGACCCGAACGCCTTCGTCGACTACGGCGCCGAGGATCCGCGCTACGACCTCTTCGAGCGCGTCTTCATCGGCCTATACGAGCAGAGCGGAGAGCACCGAGGCGCCGTCCAGTTCTTTGATGCCGAGACGCCCCCACCGCGCAATGGACGACCAGCCGACAACGGCACGATCAGCTTCGACGAACTCATCCAGGCGATCAAGGACGAGGTAGACCGCCGCAACAGATTCGCACCAACCTGGGCCGAGCCAAACGACGACGACGACGAGTAAGGCCGTACTGCCGCGACTGCGTCTCGTTGACCGGCTGGGCTCAGAGTCTCGAGAAAGCCGCCGCGTACTCGTGAGCGACGCGCTGAACCATTTGCGAGTACGGGAATACATGGCCTCAGAGATTTTTATGTAACTCTCATAGTCCGCGTAAGTCAAGCTATACTTGTCTTATGAATGACGTCGTATACCCTGGAATGCGGGAGCTGGAGGCCGAGGCCTACCAACAGGGCGGCTACTTCACTGCCGGCCAGGCCCGTGCGCATCGGGTCAGCCGCCAGCTCCTGGATCACCACGTGCGCCGCGGGCGCTTCGCGCGTATCCGCCGCGGGCTGTACCGCATCCAAGGCTTCCCGACCGCCGAGCACGACGATCTGCGTGAGGCGTGGATGGCCGTCGGTGCCAGCGATGTGCTGCTCTCCCACGAGAGCGCCTTAGCGCTGCTCGATCTCAGCGACAACATCCCGGATGGAGTGCACCTGCTCGTCCCGCGCCGCCACCGCGGGCTGCGCCGGCCGCCGGGCGTCACCCTCCACACCCGCCCCGACAGCGAAGACGTCGCGACCGTCTGGCGCGACGGCCTGCCCCTCACCGCCCCGGCACGAACACTCCTCGATGTCGCGGACCGCCTCCAACCCGAGCAGCTCTCGATGGCAGTCAGACAAGCCCTGAGCCGCGGACTACTCACGCGCAAACAACTCCAAGAAGAAGCCACCCACCGCCACCAACAGCACACCATCGGAGCCCTCCTCACCAGCGAAACACACCGATGAAGTACACGAGCGCCGCCGCATTCCGCCAAGCACTCGATCAGCGACTGAAGAACGCAGCCGCCAGCACCGGCCTCGGGCTGCCAAGGCTTCGCAAGCGTGTGGCGTTCGAGCTTTTCCTGCGCCGCCTGCTCGTAGTGGCACCTGATCGCTGGGTGCTCGAGGGCGCACTCGCACTGAACTTCCGCCTCGCCATCGCGACACGCTCCACCAAGGACATCGACCTCGGACGCGACGACGACGAGCAGGCCGCGATCGCAGACCCCACCGCCGCCCAGCAACTCGCGCTGGATGACTACTTCACGTTCGCCGCCACGAGAACCGACGAGCTGGAAGAAAATGACGAGTTCTCCGCCGTGCGCTTCCACGTCACCGCCCAACTCGCCGGCCGGACCTTCGAGCAGTTCCTCGTCGACATCGGATTCACCGACACGATCTCCTGGACGCCCGACACGATCCACACCTCAGACTCGCTGTCATTCGCCGGCATCGAGCCCCTCGCGCTTCCAGCGATCCCGATCCCACAGCACCTCGCCGAGAAGGTGCACGCCTACACCCGCACCTACGGACAATCGCGCAAGCCCAGCACCCGGCCAAAGCGACCTCGTCGACATCCTGCTGATCGAGCGCTCAGCCACGATCAAGGCCGACGACCTGCGCCACGCCCTGGAGAGCACGTTCGCGGAGCGTGCCCGGCAACCACTACCCACAGCCCTTTCACCGCCCCCAACCACCTGGGCCGACCCCTACAAACGCCTCGCCACCACGGTTGAGGTCGAGAGCGACCTCTCCGCTGCCTTCGCTCGCGCCGCCGCCTTCCTCGACCCCATACTCGCCGGCCACACCCACGGACAATGGGACACGCGCAGAGGCGAATGGGGTATCGACAGCACGCGGAACTTGGAGTGCTAAAGCAGAAACCGTGGACCGGAGCAGCTACAAGAGCACATTTAGTGCCACGAACAGCTTCTGGCGCAACCACGCGGCCATCTTTGTACTACCCCTTGATTTTAGTCCATACAGATCCTGACCGACCCAGGGTGCGGACACTGTTCGCCACACAAGAAACTACGAGTACTCCTCGCTCTTTGCGGGGAGTACTCGTCATGCATAGTCCATGCCTAGTCATGCCGTCCGTCTCGGTGCCTACAGTGGCTCTATCGAATTGAGGAGTCTGTCGTGAATGAGTCCCACCACGGCGAAGTTGAGAAGGTTCTGCTCTACATCTCGGAGGCGCGCGAGCGCGCAGAGCGCGCGCGTTTGGCGCTTGTGCGCGACAACGCCGAGCCGCATCTTGTGGCCGCGCTCGAACAAAGCGAGGATTGCATGCGCAAAGAGCATCGCCGGCTGCTGCAGTCCACCTTCTACGCAGTGCCCACGCAAGAGCGACTCGCCGTCTGACCCCGGCTCATCGTGGCGCTGACCGGCGAGGAGATCCGGGCGAACCTGGCTCGCTTCGCCGCGCACTGGACGCTCTACAAAGGTAGCGAGCGCTCCGAGGCGCAGACGTTCCTCAACGAACTGCTCGTTTGCTACGGCAGCGATCGACGCGAGGTCGGCGCGCAGTTCGAGGCGCCGCAGGAGGGGCGTTTCCTCGACATGCTGTGGTCGGGCGTCTGCATCATCGAGATGAAGGCGCCATCCGAGGTCCAACGACTCAGCCGTCATCGCGAGCAGGCGCTGACGTACTGGCGGGAGTCCGCCGACGCCAAGCGCGGGATTCCGGCTCCCCGCTTCGTGGTCCTCTGTGCGTTTCAGAAGTTCGAGATCTGGGAGCCCGGACGCTTCCCAGGAGAGCCCCGAACGTCATTCGACCTGGTCGAGCTGCCAGACCGCTACGACGCGATGCTGTTCCTCGCGGGCGAAGAGCCGGTGTTTGTGAATGGCCACGCCGCGGTCACGAGCGGCGCCGCGCATTTGGTGACGGAGCTGAACGGGCGCTTGGCCGAGCGTCGTTGCGGCGGCCCGGACGAGCGGCGTGACTTCATCCTGCAATGCGTGTGGTCGATGTTCGCCGAGGATCTCGGTCAGATACCAGGACACCGCTTCACGCTGATCGTCGAGGATCTGATCGCCAACCCACATCGATCGAGCACGGACGAGCTTGGACGGCTGTTTGAGCTGCTGAACGACCCTTCGCGAGAACGGCCCCAGCACGGCCAGTACGCAGGTGTTGCGCCGGATCGAGCACCGACTCCACGAACGCGAGGCCGAGCTACGCCAAGCCGCCGGTATGGCGGACGCCGCACGGTTGAACATCTTCTTTCCGCTGCAGAACATCCGTGGCATCGAGATCGACACGTTTGCCGTGTCGCTCGCACGAGTCACCCTCTGGATGGCCCACCGGCTCGCCGTCGAGGAGCTGCAACTGAACGAGACGACCCTACCGCTTGTCGACCTTTCCGGCATCGTCAACGGCGATGCACTGCGCTCGCCTTGGCCGCGGGCCGACGCGATCATCGCCAACCCTCCGTACCACGGCTCTCAGAACCTCCGCTCGGTTCTTGGCGACGAGCGGGTTGAGTGGCTCAACGACAACTTCAACTGCGGCGTGCAAGACCTCGCCGTCTACTGGTTCAGGCGAGCCGCCGAGCAGATGGGGCCAGGAGCGAGGGCAGGCTTCGTCGCCACCAACTCTGTCAGCCAAGGGCGCGCGAGGAAGGCCAGCCTCAACGATGTGGTTGCTCATGGCGGCGTCATCACGGACGCGGTGTCACGGCAGAAATGGCCTGGTGAGGCGGTCGTAAACGTCAGCATCGTCAACTGGGTTCAGAAGCCAGCGGTTCCACCAACACGTTTTGAGCTGGACGGAGTGGAGGTGGTGGGCATCAGCACGCGGCTGCGGGAGTCGAAGCTTGCAGTTGAGGAGTACGAGTCGCTTATGCAAAACACAGGGCGTGCCTTTCAGGGCCCGATGCCAGTCGGCCAAGGATTCATCGTCTCCGAGGCGGAGGCGCAGGAGATTCGAGCAAAGCACGACGCTGACTACGCGATGGTTGTGAGGCCCTACCTGATCGGTGAAGACATCACCGACGCCTCAGATCAGACAGCGAGGCGATGGATTGTTGACTTTGGCGTGCGTACGCTTGAGGAAGCCAAAGCATTTCCACAGGCTCTCGATATCTTGAGGGAGCGCGTCAAGCCCGAGCGGGATACGAATAAAGATCGGTTCCGGCGGGAGCATTGGTGGCTTCTTGGCCGACCCGTCATAGCGATGCGCAACGCGCTCGAGCCGCTATCGCGTTATATCGCCGGCAACGCTCAAGGAAAGCGATTCCTCTTCGCTTGGCAGGACTGCGCAGTCTGCCCGAGCAACCTTACGAACGTATTCGCATTCGAGGACGACTACGCGATGGGTGTCCTGACATCGGTTGTCCATCAAACATGGGCTCACTCCGAGTCCTCGACGCTTGAGGACCGGCCTCGCTACACGCCAACGACCTGCTTCGAGACTTTCCCGTGGCCGGAACCTGAGCCGTCTCGGCGGGAACGCATCGGCGGTCTTGCGGCGAGCCTTGTCGCTGCTCGGCAGGCCATCACGACGCGCGAGGGGATTGGACTGACCAACCTGTATAACGCCGTCGATGAGGGCGCATGGCAGGACATCGCCGACCTGCACCGTGACCTCGATCTTGAGGTGCTCAAGGCGTACGACTTCCCCGCTTCGCTGCGCGACGATCCGCTTGAGCTCAAGGCTCGACTGGCGACGCTCCACGCCGAAATTCAGGCTGGACGGCACCCTTACTCGCCGTTCGGCTAACGGAGCTTGAGACCTTGACGGCGCCATAGACGTTCTGGCGGCAGTCCACATGCCCACCAGAAGGGTGTGATACGCCGTTTCCTGTTCTGGCCGGGTAGGCGGCGGGAGAGGACCGCCATGCCTACAAACCATCTCTCGCTCGCAGGCGCGCAGCGCGTCTAACCAGGCTGTTTGCTGTTTTGGTCTCTCGCGGATGGATCGCGTGTAGACGTCGTTAGCCATGTCGATGACCATCACACCAATGGCATCGAATCCACTCGAGCTCGCACCTGATCGTCTACGGATCTCCGTGACCTTCTCGATCACACGGATCGCATCAGCCGGCTGACGATGATGATTGACGTCGCGGGTGTCTTCGCCAAATCGAACTTGTTCATGTCTGGGCTGCGGAAGCTCTCACTGGCATTGACCATCACGAAGCCCACCGACAGCGCCCTTTCGGAATTGCCGTGCGTCGTCTGATGGCTCCGCCACAGACGCGCAGAGTCTCACCAATCCGGTTCTCCTTTTGAACGCGCGCCTCTCAGCGACAACAATGCTGTCAACGACAGCGACTCACGTTCACTTTGGATGCCATCCGCGTCCTTGCTTCTCTATTTTGCCCTCCTGCTCGAGGCCCGGCATCACGCGATACAGGTAGTTGGCTTTGATCCCCATCTTTGACGCCAGTTCCGGCAGCGTGATGCCAGGCTGACCCTGCACGAACGACACGACTTCGCCCGCGCGCTTGCCGCTCCCCTTGGGCCGTCCGCCCTTTTTGGCGCCTTGCGTTTTCCCGGTGGGACGCGCTGCCTTTTTCGCGCTTCCTTTCGGGCGACCTGGTTTTTTGCTCTCCGCTTTGACTGGCACGCTCGCGGCAGCGGCAGTTGCTTTGCTCGAGCGGGTCCCGGAGCCAGGTGGACGTCCACGTTTAGGGCTACGGGTACGCCGGGTCAGAACTCGGGCGGCACTGCTGCCAGCCTCAGATGCTGCCGAGCCGATCACGCCTCCCAGCGCCTCCACGGCCGCCTCTAGGCGCTTGAACTCCTCCACCACCGGTTTCAGCTCCTTCAGCCGGTTGGTGATTTCTCTACGCCGGTCATCAAGAAAGTCGGACACTGTTACGCACTCCTAGCTCGGGTGTCGAATCAAAGGACACCTACGTATACCTCGACACGCCTCGAAACCCTTCCCCAGCACCCCAACTCCGACAACAAAAACGACGCGGTCCCGCGCCGCTCGAGGAACCCTTTGTCGGTCTCGCCTCACGGCTCAATCGGCTCTTGGGTGGCGCGGCCTCACACCTCGGTGGCCTCGCTCTTTGCGACTCGGTTCCGCGTCGCCGAGCAACATAGAAGCCCCGGCGCGCCGGGTGCAAGCGGCCTCAGCTCTTGATAGCGCATTTTGCGAGGAAAACAGTGCGGTATTTACCTGACTTCGGGTATCTTCGTGCCAGTGGGGTCGACCAGTAAGCAGAGAGGCAAGGCGATCCCGCCGGGGCTCGAGGCGTGGATCCAGGCGCGGGGCCGCCACCATCTCTCGCACGCACATGTGCAGATGGCACGAGAACTCGGTCTGAACCCAAAGAAGCTCGGCTCGATCGACAATCACGAGCAGGAGCCGTGGAAGGCACCGCTACCGCAGTTCATCGAGGACCTGTATCTCGAGCGCTTCGGCCGGGAGCGCCCCGAGCTCGTCGTCACGGTAGAGCAGCGAGCACACGAGCTCGAGAAGAAAACCAGAGAAAAGAAAGAGAAGAAGCAAGCCGCGCGTCAGGCTGCGGCCGGGACCAGCCACCAGACGAACTGAGGACTGCTTCAGGCAGCGCGCAGTCAACGTGCATCAGTGGTCTGATCGCTAGCGACCGCGTGCGTGCGCTAGGGAGGATTGCCACCCAGCCTGACCTCGAGCTGCCGTAGACGCGCTCGCTGGTCGTCCGCAGCGAGCACCTGGTCGACACTGGGCGAGACGACTGCCTTCACGCGGGAGCAGTCGCGTGGACTGAATGGGCGATCGCGGGTTGGTGACTGGCAGATCGAGCATCTCGCAGACCGTTGGGTTCCAGGACGATCCGCACGTGGCGATTTAGGTGTTCCCACGAGGTGCCTTCGAGCACGATGAGGTGGCCCTCGGGTGAGGCCGTAACACTCCAAAGCATTTCCGAGCGGAACCGAACGGGACGGGCGGCGAGTTCGCCGTCAGACTTGAAGTGAGCTAGAAGTCCTGGGTCGCGAGGCTGCCGAACGTGGGGGTCTCCCATGCTCCCTCGCTGTCCCACGCCGACCAGCGTGAAGCCTCCACCTCGGATGAACACGCTCCCGCTGAAAGTAGTGGCCTCATCCCGACCGAAGGTTGTGAATCCCAGCTTCTGCCAGAAACGAGCGACCCGCTCAGCGAACCGCGGCACCGGCTTCCCGAAGGGCGAAAGCATCGATAGTTCGATGAAATAGACCCCCATCCTCCCGCCGCCATCCTGCACCAGGATGTCCCCGTTGGGCTCGAGCTCCATACTTTGGATTCTCCAAACCGGGCCCTCGGGAAAGCGCACGCGTCCGTGCGTACCGAACGTGGTGTCGAGCCGTCCACGCGGTGAGAGGGCCGTCACCCAACACGAGGGATCGACCCCGGCGATGCTTGCTCCGTCGGCGATGATCCGCCCCGAGCGCTCTTGCAGAATCGTTTTCGGAGGCGCTTCGCCAAACGGAAGCCGAACCCAGCCGTCCTCGCCGAACGAGCGATCGAGCGTCCCGCGCCGGGTCACCTCGCCGACCACGGCCTCGCCTTCGTAGTCGCCCGTGAGAAACGCGCCGCCACCGCTGGCCGGACCGGCGTAAGTAAAGCTCAGCCCTTCTGGCTCCTCGTGCGGTGGGGGGTGCGCCGGGCGCAGGCTCGATGGGAACGTGATCGCCATCGTGCCGTTCGTGCCGTACCGGCGATCGAGCTCACAATCGGGGGTGAGCAAGTGCAGCAGAGCAAACCTGTCCCGCCCGTAGCCATTGACTGTGACCAGCGTGAAGCCGCCAGCAATCGTACCGGTGCTCACTCGCGCGACCTGCCGTTCGAGGACTTCAAAGCGTTTTTCTCGCCAGGCGGCAGTACGTAGGCGGGCCATACGCCCACCCGTGCACGCCTCACGCTGCACGACGGATTCGCGACGACTGGCGCCACAACCGGCGAGCACGACCACGAGGGCCGATAAGGCGACGGCGGATGCGCGGGGCACCGGCCAGATTGTGCACCTCTCTTCCACAGTGTGTGCATCGTGGCGCATCGAGGCTGAGGAGACCTTCCGCCGTCCGCGCGGCACGCGGCCCTGACACCCGCCGAGCTTTGGAGGCGCCTCCCTTACGCGAGAAGCGGGCGTCCGCATCAGACGCGGGTCACTGCCGCTGCGGACGAGCTCCGGTCGTAAGCCGTCACGGCGATTGCACTCACGCTTGACTCGGTGTAAGCGGGCGTGTTCTGGGTCTGCGCCGGTGCAGTCGAGATTCGTCCGACGCGGGCGTTTTGCCGGCTACACGGGGCACGCCTGCTTTCCGCGCTTTCCGGGTCCCCGAGCGGATTTTGTGCGAATAACCTCGCCGGGCGATATCAGGAGTGTTAGCGCGGCAAAGTCGCCGTCCAAACAGCTCAGCGAAAGCCGCACGGTTACGTGTGGTTCTGGGCCAGTGGGTTGGCTTCGATGAGCTTGACAAAGCCGAGCTTGTGCAGGAGCCCGGACCGCGAGCCTGGACGCAGCTGGGCCTGACTTCTCGTGGCTGCGGCTAGCTCGGTTGCGAACCCGTCCCGGGGCCAGCGCCTGTCGACTCTCTGGAGCATCGGGGGGCCGATCTGGTGCAGGCGTCTTCCGACGACGTCGAGCGAGACGCCCTTGCTGAGGAGGTGTGCCTCGATACCGAGGCGAGCCGGGACGGTGATGTTCAGATGCAGCGAGATCGCCTCGGCGACGTTGCGCGCATGGTCCTCGCGCGCACCTGCTTCGTGCACCAGGGCGTGTGCGGCGCGCGCTCCCTCGACCGCGAAGCATTTCGCGTGCTTGTCCCGGTTCCAGTGCTCGGCTGTCAGTCCGAGGTCGTGCAGCATGCACGCCAGATAAAGCAGCTCACTGTCGTGTTTCGCTCGGTCGCGCTGCGCGAAAAGCTCGGCGAAGGTCCACGTGCGCGCGCAGTGCCCGTAGAGCGCTGGGCTTGAGAGCTCACGGACGCGTTCCTCGGCCTCGCGCGCGAGGTTGCTGTCTGGTGGCTCGGGCAACGCGAGTGCGGCGTGCTCGCCGAAGAGCCTGCTGCGCCATTGGCTTGGTATCCGCGCCAAGCGGGCTGATACGCCCTGTCCTATCAGGCGGATGCGGTCCTGGCGGCGAAGGGTTCCTTCGGTCTGGAGGACCCAGTCCCATGTGCCCACGTAGCTCATCAATTGCTCCTCCCCTAGTAGTGCTTTGGTACATCGCTCTTTTTGGGCAAAACATGCCCGCCACGACGTCGGCGACAAAACTCCTGCATTGGTTCTGCAGAGCCAAATCTGCTGGATAGAAATCCCGACGATCCGGCGATCTGGGCAACCCGCCAAAGTACTACTAGACCGATGCGGGCCGGTCGACCCGCGGCAACAATATAACCGATCGGACAGCTATATGGTAGGTTGGTTCATATGACCATCAAGATCGTCCGCAGCAACCGTCACCCTCGAGGGCCGCGATGACCGTCTCAAGGTCGCGTGGGATGGTGAAGGCGCCCGTGCAAGCGGAGCCGACCGACGGACGTCGCGCGCGAGGTCAGCGAAGCCGCACCGCGATCCTCCAACGCTCGGTCCAGCTCGCGTCAAGGGACGGTCTGGAAGGACTCAGCGTCGGAAGCCTCGCGGCGGACATCGGCGTGCACAAGAGTAATCTCTTCGCGCTGTTCGGATCCAAGGAGGCGCTCCAGCTCGCCACCCTCGCCATGGCCCGCGAAATGCTGATCGAGCTCGTGGTCGCTCCAACACTCGCCGCCCCGGAGGGTCTAGCCCGCCTATCGGCGATCGGAGAGGCATGGTGTGACTACTTCCTCTCTGACGTCTTCGCTGGAGGCTGCTTCCTGTGTGCCGCGTCAACGGAGATGGACGGCCGGCCGGGGCCGGTCCGCGACGCGGTGGCAGCCGTCATGCGCGAATGGCTGGGCGTCCTTCGCCTCAACATCGAGGCAGCGATCGCTGCCGGCGAGCTCGTGGCGGACGTCGAGCCTGCGGCGATGGCTTTCAGGCTGCACGCTCTCGGGATGGCCGCCAACTGGCAGAGACAACTTCTCCAGGACGGCGCGGGCATCGAGTACGCCCGCAACGGCTGGAGAGCGGAACTTGACCGACACAAACCACACGATCACTAGACAGGAGCCAGAGCAATGTCAGCATCGGCCACATCAGCAACCGACACGCTGCTCGAGCGGAACAGCGAGCTCAGCACTGATCTCAGCGGACGGTCTTTCACGCTCACGCCAGAGCTGCACGCCCTGGTACTGACCTGCGCCGACCACCGCGTCGATCCTGCACAGGCCCTCGGCCTTGAGCTCGGCGAGGCTGTCGTGCTGCGTAACCCTGGCGGCCGGGTGACGCCTTCGTTCATCTCAGAGCTTGCGGTGCTCGCGACAGTGGCCCAGCTCGAGGGCCTGGAAACGGGGTTCGAGCTGATCATCATGCACCACACCGACTGCGGGCTCGCCCGCTTGGACGAGCCCGAACAGCGCGGACTCATGGCCTACTACTTCGGGGTCGACGAGAACGACGTGGCAGCCAGGCACCTGACCGACCCCGTCGCGTCGGTCCGGACCGACCTGGAGATCCTGCGCGCGAACCCGCTAATCCCGCGCACGCTCATCGCGTCAGCCGTCATCTATGACATCGCGGCCGGCCGTGTGCAGGTCATCTGCCCGCCCGCGCCGCTCGCCGAGATCCGCTGAGCAAACGAGAGTGGTCGCGGCCGCTGCGGATCGTGTCGACGGTCGAAACGTACCTCGATGTCAAAGTCCGGCACCTGGTGTCCGCGCTGAGCAGGGAAGTCGGCGCTGCCAGAATCATGCTCCGGGCCGGAGCAGAGCAGGTGACCCCAGCCAGAGGTGCCATAGGATCGCGCTATGCCATTTACGCTCACGAACCTCAAGCAGGGCCTCGAGGACATTGGCTCTAGGTTCGACGGCGCGCCGGACCTGGAGTTCCGCGCGGCGACCGGGCCGCTCGCGCTCGAGCAATCCGCCCTGACCTACCAGCGTGTTCCGCCCGGCTATCGCATTCCGTTCGGCCACACGCACAAGAAGCAAGAGGAGGTGTACGTGGTCGTTGGCGGGACCGGGCGGATGAAGGTCGACGAGGAGATCGTCGAGCTCAAGGAGTGGGACGCGGTGCGCGTCCCACCCGGTACGTGGCGAGGGTACGAGGCCGGGCCGGAGGGCCTCGAGATCCTCGTCATCGGCGCGCCCAATCTCGGTAAGGCTGTGCGCGAAGACGTCCATGGCCAGCGCGACTGGTGGGGCTGACTAGGGCCCGGTAGGTGAACCGGAGAGAAAGGCCTCACTCAGCTGAGGGCAGTGCGGCGCCCTTCTCGCGCGTTGACCGGGCAGAACGGATGGATGACGGGTTGCGCTCTGGCCGGGTGTAGCGACGTCCACCCCCCCCAGGGACGAATGCCCGTGAAAACATGAAGGCAAGGCTTGGCCCCGCAGACCGCGTCCGCCCCGCTCCTCGCCAAAAGCAGGCACGTCGTCCGCCGAGGCAAGACGCATGCTCGGGACGATTTGCGACTGCCCAGGCCGACCGCGCCGAGACTGCTGCATAGCCTTGGCGGAGCGAGCGTCGGTGCCGCTCACTCGCCGGCCGGCAGATCCTTCGCCTCGCGCGCCTCCAGCCAATCGCCAAAGTCGCGGGCGACGATCCGCTCGTCGTGGACTCCGGTGGCGTCGGGAGAGGCCAGCCAGATGATCGGCGGTCCCATGATCGCTGGGTCGAGCAGAGTGGCGCGCAGCTCATCCGGCATCTCGTCTCCCGTCGAGGCCAACACACCGTCGATCTCGAGACGAACATCGGATCACGATGGCCACTGCACTGCACCGCGATCGGCAAGGCCCTGCTTGCTTTACTCCCAGGTCTCGAGCAAAGCGCGCTACGCGATCAACTCTCGCTCTCAAAACCCGGACCGTACACCATCACCTCAAAGAAAACTCTGCACCGTGCACCGCGTACTAGGCGATATCAGAGAGAACGATCTCGCTGTAGACGACGAAGAGAGCGCACCGGGTTGCCCAGGGCATCGCCGTGCCGGTCCTAGCTGGCAACGGAGAAGCTGTTGGCGGCATCGGCCTGCTCGCCTCCCGGTCCTCCAGCACCGTCGAGGAGCTCAGCTCGTCGATACGGCCATCTCTGCTGGATGCGGCTGCACGCCTCGCCGCGCGACTCAGCTAGCACTCCCGGCAGGACGCAGCTGCGAGATGAACGCGCCGGCCAGCCGTACGAGGTCAGCCGTTGACTCTTGATTTGTTGGGAGGGACCTGACCGGGGCTTGCTGAGGCGTCCCTTCTCGATAACTGACGTGATGAGAGTCCGGAATCCCTACATTGCTGCGCGTGGGGCGCGCCTCACCCCGTCAGTTATTCGGAAGAGAGTCCTAAGCGGTGCTGGGGGTAGTTCTCTCTATCGTCCCTTCCTCCCCTGTTGCGATCCGTGCCGTGCATTGTGGGCAGCGACGGGCCTTGGCTGGGATAGCGCTCGTGCACTCGGGGCACTCCTTGGTGTCCGGGTCCTCCTGCGCGCGACGGGACTGCAGGTGGTTCAGGGGCTTGATCACGAAGAAGAACACCGCCGCGGCGACCGACACGAACGTGATCAGGTTGTTGATGAAATCGCCATACAGAAAATGACTCGAGTTGATCGTGAATGACAACGTCCCGAAATTCGGCTTGCCGAAGATCAACGCGATTATCGGGGTCAGCAGATCCGTCACAAGAGCTTTGACGACCAAGCCAAACGCCGTACCAACCACGACAGCGACCGCTAGGTCGACTACGTTCCCGCGAAACAAGAACTTCTTGAAATCGTCGAGCAGACTCACGACACGACCTCCCAGTGTGTAGGTGCTCTCGGCGACACAGCCCGCCGGAGCGGGTATCAATCGTTACTAGCCCAATGCTACCGCCAATCCAAACGACTGCTACCGCGCCTTTGGGACACCGTCGTCTTCTCGGGCCCACACGGTAGGGGCTTCGTCAGGGGGGCTGATGCGCACAATCGAGGAGGAGACCGCACAGGGTCAGGCGCCGCGCGAGCTGTCGCTAGCGTCGCTACCGGGGCGATGGCAATTCTGGCGTTCGCCGGCTGACCAACCGCCTTTCGCGCGTCCGGCGCTGCTGATGACTGCTGGTCTGGCCGCGCTTGCGTACTCGTGGGGAGCAAATAGCGCGAACCTCGAGCCGTTTTATGGTGCCGCCGCACGCAGCATGTCTATGAGCTGGCACGACTTCGTCTTCGGCGCGTTTGACCCGGCAGGCACCACAACCGTGGACAAGCTGCCGGGGGCGCTGTGGCTGCAGGCGCTCTCGTTGCGGGTCTTTGGATTTCACGTATGGGCGGTCGTCCTGCCGCAAATGCTGGAGGGTGTGCTCACGATCCTTGTCCTCTATCGGGCGGTGAAGCGGCTCGCCGGCCCGGTAGCGGGCATCACAGCCGCAGTCCTACTCGCCACAAGCCCGGTCACGGTGGCGTTGAGCCGAGGCAACGTCTCAGACTCGCTATTGATCTTGCTCACGGTGTTAGCGGCCGACGCGACGTCCGACGCACTGCTTCGCGGGCGCCTTCGCTCTCTCCTGTTGGCGGGGTTGTTCCTTGGCCTTGCCTTTCAGGCCAAGATGATGCAGGCCTGGCTCATCCTGCCCGCCCTGGCCGCCGCTTATCTGGTTGCCGCGCCAGTCTCCTTTCCTCGCCGGGCTCGTGATGTCGCGCTCGCTGGCGTGTTGACGGTCGCGGTTTCGCTGAGCTGGATGAGCGCGGTGTCACTGGTGCCCAAGGACGACCGGCCGTATGTGGATGGCACGACGAACGATTCGGTGTTCAGCCAGGTGTTCGACTACAACGGGATTGCCCGCTTTGGCAGCGGGAGATTCAACGCCGGTGCAGGACCACCAGCCACATTCATCGTCAAGCAAGTCCAAGCCGGAGAGACGCTCAACAACCAAACCTCACGCATCAAACCTAGTTGGCACCGCCTTCTCAATGGGCCACTCGGCCGCGACGACGGATGGCTACTGCCGGCAGCACTGATCGGCGCCGCTGCAGTGCTGCTGGCACGCAGACAAGCCGGCCGCAACGACCGGCTGCGCGCTGCCGTGATCCTGTGGGGGTTCTGGCTTCTGCTACTCGGCACTGTCTTCAGCGTCGGGCGCTACCTGAACTCCTACTATGTCGCGGCGCTCTCGCCCGCAACCGCGGCGCTGTGCGGGGTCGGTATTGCGCTCTTCTGGCAAGAGCGCCGGCGTCAGCCAGCACGCATCGCCCTAGCCGCGGCCGTGCTGATCTCAGTCGGCTACGGCGCCTACCTGCTACATGGCGGGACCAACGTGCCCACATGGCTCCTACCAACGGCCCTCTGCATCGCGGCCGCTGGCACGGCGATTGTCCTCTCCGCCACACGATTAGGAGGCAACCCGCACCAGGCGGGGATATCAACGGCCCTAATTGTCGCCTGCGCTCTCCCACTGACAGCGGCCACGTCGGTGCTCGCTGTCACACGAGGCCTCGGACCGTTCGGCACGCCATACGAGCCGATGCCGACCGCAAGCGCCACGCATATCTCCACCCAGCAGTATGCGGCCGGGCTACAGCTGGGCGTGGCTCACTTCCTCTCGACCTACAAAACGCCGATCGCTTTTTCCACAGACACCTCCCTGCTCGCTGCCCCGATCATCCTCTACACCGGAAAGGAGATCCTTCCGATCGGCGGCTACAACGGCGGCGTGCCATCTCCGAGCCTCAGCCAGCTACGACACTACATCGCCTCAGACGAGGTCCGAGTCTTCCTCATCCCCATCAAACCCCTCAGCCACGACCCCCGCATCACCTGGATACAAGCCCACTGCACGAACCTCAAACGAGTAGGCCGCGGACGCGAAATCGAATTCTCCTTCTACCTCTGCAACCCCTCAGTGGCGACTTGAGCAATCGCCAGTGCCTGCGCACCTCGATCACGGCGCGAACCTCGATATCGTCAAACGCGTCGAGGGGCAACGTCCGGGAATGACCCTCGTGGCTGCCGTTGGATTAGCCCGCGAGAGGCTGGCAGCCTCCTTCCATGGGGCCTAGCGCCACGCGTGCAATGGAGCCATTTCTCCCGCGGTTGCTGGGAATCGACTCCGTATTGGTCCGATCAAATCCGGAGAAGTTTGGACCCGACTGGCGCGAGACTGGCGCGCGGTTGAGGGAGGCGACGTTGGCGGTCGAACTGCGTCGCCTCCGTGCGATACAGGCGCCGCCGGCAAGAGGTAGATCAGTTAGCTGGTGTGCTGTTCGCATAGAACCGTCCTCCAGGCGGCTTTTGGCCAAGGCAACCAGCTAATCTATGATGATTTATGCGAAAGTCCGCAGACTATACGGTTCAGCGCTAAAGTAAGACCATGGCTATTCGGCCTCGCGATCTGCCCGATCATCTCCTGTCGGTCGGGCGCTACGCCTTTACGTTGGAGGAGGCGGCGGGGATACTGGACTCGGGGCGCGGAGCGGCAACAGATGCGTTGGGCAGGCTGGCACAGCGCAAGCAGGTGTTTTCGCCGGCCAGGGGCCTGTATGTAGCCGTACCGTCTGAATACCGCAGCTGGGGCGTGTTGCCCGGCGACTGGTTCATCGACGCGATGATGGCCCATCTGCACCGTCCGTACTACGTCGCGCTGCTGAGCGCTGCACGCATCCACGGCGCATCCCATCAGGCGCCCCAAGTGTTCCAAGTGATGACGGCGGCCGACGCCGGGGCACCACGTGATCGCGACCTTGGCCGGGTGCGCCTGCGCTTCTATGCGAGTAAGCACGTGGGTGAGGATGCGGTGCAGCGGAGCGTCGTTGCGACGGGATACGTGACGGTCTCAGCCAAGGAGACGACGGTCGTGGACCTGATTACCCACCACCGCGTCAGCGGTGGCTATGGCAACGTCGCGACGATACTCAGCGAGATCGGGCAGCTCGCCGGATCCGAGCTAGCGCGCGTCGCCAGCCGTCGCGGGCGTGCCGCCGCGCGCCGCACCGGCTGGCTCGTCGAGCGCTATGGTCGGGTCGACGACCTCGAAGCGCTGCGCCAAGCGGCGCGCCTGGATCTCGGCGAGGTCGCGCTCCTGGACCCGGCGGCCGGCAAACGCGGCAAAACCGACCCCGACTGGCAGGTGCGCGTCAACACGCAGGTCGAAGGCGACCTGTGATCCCGGCCGCCTTCATCACCGAATGGCGCGCCCACGTGGCCTGGCCCGAGTCAGATCAGGTCGAGCAGGACCTGATCCTCTCGCGGCTGATGGTCGAGATCGCTCGCAACGAGCTCCTCGGCAGCGAGCTGGTGCTGCGCGGCGGCACCTGCCTGCACAAGCTGCATCTGCCCCAGTCTCACCGCTACAGCGAAGATCTCGATTACGTCAGGCGCACGGCCGGCCCGATCGGCCCGCTGCTCGACCAGTTGCGCGTCATCGCGGAGGACGTGGGCTTGAGCGTGTCTGCAGTCGATCGCACTCGCCAGATGGTGCACGTGATCCTCGAGGCGCAGGCGACCGATCCGCTCGGAAAGATCCGGATCAAGATCGAGACCAACATCGCCGAGACGACATCGTTCAAAGTTCCGATCACGATCGACCACACCGCCGCGTCGGGCTGGTGGAGCGGCGAAGCGGCGATCCCGACGTTCGTCCTCGAGGAGATGATGTCCACCAAGCTGCGTGCGCTGTATCAGCGGCGCAAGGGGCGCGACCTATTCGACCTCTGGCTGGTACTGAACGGCGGTGAGGCGGATCCCGCCGACATCCTGGCCGGGGCCTGGAGCACTACATGCAGAGAAACGTGTTCACATACCCACAGCTGCGGCTGAACCTGCTCGGGAAGCTGGCCGATAAGAGCTTGCGCAGCGATCTCGTGAGCCTCCTCGCCGAGGTTCCCAAGGGATATGACGTCGACATTGCCGCCGACACGGTCATGGAGCGAGTCGGCGTGTTGCTCCGCAATGCGCCCCCACTCGAGCACATCGCTGACGGCAGCTGGCGCGAGCGAGCCTAGGAGGCTGGTGTCGAACGGATGGTTCTCGGGGCTTGCCGGGGCCGTGGATGGTTGGATGGCGGGCTGTGCCGGTTGTGCCACGTGGGGGTTATCGGTCGGGTCCAGGCGTTGGGGGTGCTGCGCTCTTCGGGTTCGGTCTGGGAGGGGTTCTTCGCGCCGTTTCGGCTCGTTCAGGTGGTGCTTGCCGTCCAGGTCGTGTTGTTTTGTGGGCGAGTCCGAGCACGCCGAGGCGGGAGAGGTTCACAGCGGCTGTGAGCAGCGAGAAATCGGTGGTGACCTCAGGCTTGCCGCCCACCCTTGCCCGGCGGCCGCCGTGACGGCGGCGCATCAGACGACTGATCTTGCGCTCGGCCTTCGGGCGGGTAGACAGACAGCGGCTCACTACTCGGCTGCGGCTCGAGATCAGCGGGATGTTCTGACTCGCTACCGGACGGCTGCCAGGAATCGGGCTGTGCGCCTGTCGTGGCGAGATCCCTGATGAGCAGGCCGGCAGCCAGGGCGGCGTTGCCGGCGTTGATAATGCTTACGGCGGCCCACCAACCCAGCCGCCTCGGCCTCATCGTGTGGCTCTCGTGGTTGGACCTCAGACAGCCGTTTCGAGAACCCGATGACCGCGCCCCGCTCGCCTCAATTCACCCGGCTCGTTACACGGCTTTTGCAAAACTGGCGCGGATGCCCGAAATGACCCGTGAGTTTGGCTCTGGCAAGCCAAAATCGACGCCCGGCGGTCAGATGTAATACATGCTCGCGCCGGCGTCTTTGGCTTCTCGCTCGATCACATCGGCGATCGTCGTACCCTCGAGCACCTGGCGTGCCGCGGCTGACGCGTCGGCGAATACCCCATGGGAATCGCGGCCCAGAGGACCGTCGAGCAGCTCCACGACCTCGAGCACCGTGACCGTCGACGGCTCGCGAGCGAATCTGTAGCCGCCCTTGACGCCCCGCTGGGAGCTGAGGACTCCGGCTCGGCGCAGCACCGCGAACAGCTGCTCGAGGAACTGGACCGGCACATCGCGGCGCTTGGCCAGCTCACCGATCGGGACCGGATGAGCGCCCGAGCTGCGTCCGAGCTCGGCGAGTGCCATGACGGCATAGGGCGACTTGCTGGTGATCGAGATCATCGTCTGGTGAGACGGGGTCTCCGTGTGGAGCCCCGACGATGACGATCCTAGAGGGCTAGAGCCAACCGCGCTCCGTGGCGATCAGAACCGCCTGCGCACGATCGACCGCACCGAGCTTGCCGTAGATGTTGTGCAGGTGCGTGCGGACGGTGCTGGTGGAAAGCGTCAGCTCGTGAGCGATCTGCTTGTAGACCTTGCCCTCCGCTAGTCGCTGCAGGACTCCGAGCTCGCGGCCGGACAGCGGGCAGGGATCGACGTGGCGCTGGCGCGACCTGGATGGGCTCGGCAGCTCATACATCACCCGTCTGAGTTCAGGCGGCCCGAGACCCACGATACGGGCGATCTTGAGCAGCTCCGCCGGCGACACGGGCGATCCCTGCTCATAGTGCGCGAGCATGTCCGCCAGGCGTACGAGTGCGGCCTCGCCGACCGCGTCGGCGTTGTGGTGGCGCTCGATGACCGAAGCGATCGATGAGGGCAGGCCCCAGCGGCGGGCGAGAACCCCGCCGACGAGGGCGTGGTCGACGCCGAGCTCGCGGCGCTCTTGATGAATCCTCTCCTCCGGGGTGCGCGCCCCTTGATGGATCTGGCTGGGATACCCCGGGTAGGCGTGCATCAGGACGAGCTTGCCGATGTCGTGCAGCAGGCTCACGACGGTCAGGCGATCGCGCTGCTCGTAGCCGACCTCACCCGCCAGGCGATCCGCGGCGTTTTGGGTCGCGAGCGCATGCAAGCGAAAACGCTCCGGGGCGGAATCCCAGACGCTCGAGCGCTCAAAGAAGTCAAATGTGCGTACTCGCGTGGCGAGCGCCTGCACGGCCTGGGGCGTCAGAAGCTCGACTGCCTCCATCACGGTGTCCACCGATCCGCGCCCGTCCTTCTGCACCCGGTTTGCCATCCGCAGCACCGCTGTTATCAACGCCACGTCTGACTCGACCGCCGCGACGATGTCTGCGCTTGCGACGTGATCCTTGGCGACGAGCGTGAGCAGCCGGTTGCGCGACTCCGAGAGCGCGGGGAAACCCTCGAGCGCTTCGAAGGCCATCGTCAGTCTTCGCCCGTGTCCCTCGCCTTGCTGGCGGGCGGCGGACGGAGATGGCGCGGAGGTCTTGCCGTTGCCCTTTGCGCTGTCGCGCTTGTTGGCGGCTGCTCTACGCTGGGCTTGAGCTGTTACCTGCATACTTTCGACTACCTCATAAAGGTCGCGTACTGGCTCACCGATTGAGCCTGCTGTCCTATCGGCAGCAATCGAACGATGGTTGAGCGTCAATTGGCGCCCGCGAGGCCGCGCTCTAGCGGATTCGGGCCGTGGCGCGGTCGATCCGAGCGAGCGTCTGCTCGCGTCCGAGCAGGGCGACGCTCTCAAACATACCCGGGGACACGGTGGTTCCGGTGAGGGCGACACGCAGCGGCTGATAGACCTCTCGCGGCTTGACGCCGAGCTTCTCGACAACCTTGGTGAGCGCCTCGCGGACCTCGTCCTCGGAAAAATCGGGCAGCGCTCCCAGCGCCCCGCGGATCTCCTGCAGCAGAGCGCGCGCCGGGGTCGACAGCCAGCGCTCACGTGCGGCCGGGTCCTCTACGGGCTCCTCGAAGAGGAACCCTGAAAGGGGCCAGAAATCCGCGAGCGTGTGTATCTTCTCCTGGCTGATCGCGACCGCCGCGGCGAAGCGCTCGGGCTCGTTCTCGGCGGCCCGCAGCATTCCCGGGGCTGAATGGACGGCGAATCCGCGCAGGCGCTCGGCGAGCTCCGAGACGCTCAGCGCACGGATGTCGACGCCGTTCAGCCATCTCAGCTTGATCTCGTCAAAACGCGCTGGATTGCGGCTCACGCGCTCCAGGCCAAAGCGCGCGACGAGCTCCGCCGTGGACAGGATCGTCTCATCATCGCCAGATCCCCAGCCGAGCAGCGCCAGATAGTTGCGCACGGCATCCGGCAGATATCCGGCATCTCGCAGCTCCTGCACCGAGGCCGCTCCGTGACGCTTGGAGAGCTTCTTGCCGTCGGGGCCGTGCAGCAGCGGCAGATGCGCATACAGTGGCTGCGGCGCCCCGAGCGCCTCCAGCACGAGCAGCTGCTTCGGCGTGTTGGAGAGATGATCCTCGCCGCGCACGACGTGTGTGATCTGAACGTCGAGGTCGTCGATCGCGACCGCGAAGTTGTAGAGGACCGAGCCGTCGGCCCGCGCGATCACGGGATCGTCGAGATGCGTGTGCTCGAAGCGCGTATCGCCGCGGATGATGTCGCGCACCACCGTGGCGCCCTCGTCAGGCACGTGTAGACGGACCGCGCCCTGCTCTTCGGGTTGACCCCTGAATCCACGCTCTGAGCCGTGGCGCGCCTTGTATGCCCTCACATCCTCGGCGGTCGCGCCGCTGCGGTAGGCGTGCCCGGAGTCGAGCAGGCTCTCAAGTACCTCCCGGTGGCGCTCGGCCGATCGACTTTGGAGAATCGGGCCCTCATCCCAGTCGAGCTCCAGCCAGCGCAGCGCATCGAGAATCTGCTCCACGTTCTCGGGCGTCGAGCGCTCGCGATCGGTGTCCTCGATGCGCAGCACGAGCTTGCCATCGTTGTGGCGAGCGAGCAGCCAGTTGAACAGCGCGGTGCGGGCCCCGCCGATGTGCAGGGCACCCGTGGGCGATGGAGCGAAGCGAAGGCGCATAAGATCGTGCCCATGCTAATAGGAGCTCATGTTTCACCGTCCGGCGGTCTGCCGAAGGCGATCGAGCGCGGCCTGCAGCGCGGCTGCCGCTCGATCCAGATCTTCAACCAGTCCCCGCGCATGTGGCGCCCCACCAGCTATCGCGACGAGGACGTGGCCGCGTTCAAGGAGGCGATGTCACACAGCCCGATCGACGCGGTCTTGATTCACGCCGTGTATCTGCTGAACTGCGCGAGCGAGGATTCCGAGATCCGCTCCAAGTCGCTGACCTCACTGACCCATTCGCTGCGGGTCGGTCAGGCGATCGGCGCCCACGCGGTCGTTCTGCACCCGGGCTCGGCGAAGACCGGCGATGTCAGCGCGGCGATCGGCCGTGCGGGCGAGACGATCGGGGAGGCCCTGGCTGACAGCGAGGGCTGCGAGCTTCACCTCGAGAACACAGCTGGGACGGGCGGCACACTCGGGCGTTCCTTCGAGGAGCTCGCCGCGCTGATCGAAGCGTCCGGCGGCGATCGGCGGCTGGGAGTCTGCCTGGACTCCTGCCACCTGCTCGCCTCCGGCTATGACATCCGCACCATCGCCGAGATGACCGCCGTCGCCAGGCAGGCGACGCGCACGCTCGGCAAGGGGACCGTGCGCTCGCTTCACCTCAACGACTCAAAGACGCCCCTGGGTTCAAATCGCGACCGGCATGCGAACATCGGCGAGGGAGAGCTAGGCGAGGACGGTTGCGCGGCGTTCCTCTCGACCCCGTCCTTCAAAGACATGCCGTGTGTTCTCGAGACGCCTGGCGAGAACCGCTCGGGTCCCACACGCGAGGAGGTGACGCTGGCGATGAAGCTGCGTGAGCGCGGCATCTCCGCGCGCAGGCGCAAGTAACCCGGTCTGCGTCAGGGCGCCGTGTCGGGCGCTAGCTGGCGAGCGAGGTCGCCGTCATCGCTGTCGCTTGAGCGAGAACCTGCTCGAGCTCGGCGCGAAGCGTCGGGGTGTGCTTGACGCGGTAGGCGTCGCCGAGTCGCAACCGTCGCTCACCCGCGCCTGTGCCCATCTCGAACACGACTTCCGCCGTGCCGGGGTGATCGGTGATCACCTCCTTGAGGTCGTCGATCACGCTCGCCGGCAGGCATGTCGCATCCATCCGCAGATGGACGGGCAGGGTGTGTGCAGCGGCGCTGCTCGCCTCGGCACGGGCATGCTCGAGCTCGTGCTCTGTCGGCTTGAAGCTCTGGGCTTCCTGCACGACCACACACGTCTTGCCGGCTTCCTTGTGGTCCACCCGTCCTCGTATGAGGACGATCTGATCGATCGCCAGCGTCGCTTCGTGCTCGGCCAGGGCCTTGCCGAACACGAGTATTTCGACGGTCCCCTCGAGGTCGTCGAGTGTCGCGAACATCATGTGATCGCCGTTGCGGGTCTTGATCTTCTTCGCTTCAGTGATGATCCCGCCGATCGTGACCCAGTCCTTGTCGCGCCGGTCCGCCAGCGCCGCCAGGGCACAGTCGGTCTTGGCGTTCATCGCCTCTCTCACCGCCTTCAGCGGGTGAGCGGAGATGAACAGGCCCACGGCCTCCTTCTCCACCGCCAGCATCTCGGCCTGATCGAACTCCTCGCTGGGAATCGGCGGATGACCGAGACGCAGCAGCCCGGCCCCAGCCGCCGGCGTGGTCTCGTGAGCGCCGCCTGGAGATTCGCCACTCGACGGCTCCAGGTCAAAGATCGAGCCTTGACCGATGAGCGCGTCCTGCTGTGACTTCTGGCCGGTGGCCTGTGCTTGCCCGAGTACCGCGAGCATGCCCTTGCGGGTCGCGCCGGTGGAGCCCAGGGCGCCGCACTTGATCAGCGCCTCGATCGCCTTCTTGTTCACGGCGCGGCAATCGACCCGCTCGCAGAAGTCCCAAAGCGACTCGAATTTGCCGCCATCCTCACGGGCGCATTTGATCGCCTCGACCGCCTGGAAGCCGACACCCTTGACGGCGTCCAAGCCAAAGCGAATGTTGCCCTCCACGACCGTGAACTCGTGGTCTGAGAGATTGACGTCCGGTGGCAGGATCTCGATCCCCATCTCCTCACAGCGAGCGACGAAGAACGGGACCTTGTCCTTCGTGGACATCACCGAGGAGATCAGTGCGGCCATGTACTCGGCGGTGTAGTTGGCCTTCAGCCACGCCGTTCTGTAGGCAATCAGGCCATAGCACGCGGCGTGGCTCCGGTTGAACGAGTAGTCGGCGGACTTTTCGTTGGTGTGCCAGAGGAAGTCGATCACCTCAGATTTGGTGCCCGAGGCACGGCAGCCCTCGATGAACTCGGGCTTCAGGGCGGCCATCGCGTCGCGGTTCTTCTTGCCGATCGCCTTGCGCAGGTCGTCTGCCTTGGCGCCGGAGAAGCCCGCCAGCTCCTTGGAGATCTGCATCGCCTGCTCCTGGTAGAGGATCACGCCCTTGGAGGGCTCCAGGATCGAGCGCAGACGCTCATCGGGATAGGAGATCTTCTCGGGAGAGTGCTTGCCCTTGGCGTAGACGGGAATCTGGTCCATCGCTCCAGGCCGATACAGCGCGTTCAGTGCCACCAGGTCGTTGAATTCGTCGGGCCGCACCTTCTTCAGCGCCTCCTGCATGCCCTCGGACTCGAACTGGAAGACGCCGATCGACTCGCCTCGGGCGAGCATCTCATAAGTCTTTGAGTCATCCAGCGGGAGCGTGGTCATGTCCGGACGCTCACCTGTCGAGCGCTCGATGATGTCCAGTGCGTCCTCGATCACGTCGAGATTGCGCAGCCCCAGGAAATCCATCTTGAGGATGCCGATTTCCTCGATCGGCTTCATCGAGAACTGCGTGACGGTTCGATAGACGCGCTCGCCGTCCTCGCTCGTGCCAGCGTCGGCGAGCTGCAGCGGCACGATGTCCGTGAGTGGGCGATCCGCGATCACGACCGCGGCCGCATGGATCGAGGAGTTGCGCACGATTCCCTCGAGCCCTTTCGCGACATCGACGATCTGCCGCGCGATCGGCTCCTCGTCGTAGACCGCGCGCAGCGGTTCGCCGGGCTTCAGGCAGTCCTCGAACGAAGGCGAGCGGCCCATGATCGGGTCCGGGATCAGCTTCGCCAGGCGGTCGCCGGCTGCGTAGTCGAAGCCGAGCACACGGGCCGCGTCGCGGGTGGCGGCGCGCGGGAACATCTTGCCGAAGGTGACGATCTGAGCGACCGATTCGCGTCCGTACTTCTCAGTCACGTAGCGCATCACACGCTCCCGGCCACGCACCGAGAAGTCGATGTCGATATCCGGCATCGACACGCGCTCGGGGTTCAGGAACCGCTCGAACAGCAGGTCGTAGGCGAGCGGATCGACGTCGGTGATGGCCAGGCAGTAGGAGACGAGCGACCCGGCGGCCGATCCGCGGCCGGGACCGACCGCGATGCCGTTCTGCTTGGCGTAGGAGACGAAGTCCCAGACGATCAGGAAGTAGGCGTTGAAGCCCATCCGCTCGATCACGCCGAGCTCCATCTCCATCCGCTCCAGGGCAGCCGCGGGCGGTGGGCTGCCGTAGCGCAGATGCAGTCCCTCCTGCACCCGCTGACGCAGGTACTCGCGCTCTGAGATCCCCTCTGGGGTCGGGTAGCTGGGGATCAGCTGCTTGCCGAGCTCTATCTCGACCGAGCAGCGCTCCGCGATCTCCAGGGTATTTGCGATCGCCTCTGGCCAGGCAGCGAAGGCATCGATCATTTCCTTGCTGTCGCGCAGGTAGAACTCGTTCGTCTCGAAGGTCATCTTCGGAGCGGCCAGAGTGCTCTTGGTCTGCACGCAGAGCAGCGCGGTGTGGTGATCGTAGTCCTCGCGACGCAGGTAGTGGACGTCGGCGGTGCCGACCAGTGAGCCTCCGACCTCGCGTGCGATCCGCACGATCCCCTCGTTGCACTTCTCCTGGTCTGAGATGCCGTTCTTCATGAGCTCGAAGTAGACGCTCTCAGAGCCGAATATCCGCATCAGATCGTCGGCGTGAGCGCGCGCGTCGGCCGGTCGGTCTTCGGCCAGACGGCGACAGAAGCGTGAGGCCAGGCAGCCCGTCAGCGCGATCACTCCCTCGGAGTGCCGCTCGATTTGGGCGAGGTCGACGTTTGGCTTACCCCGGTGCAGGCCCTCCAGGAAGCCGGCCGAGGAGAGCTTGACGAGATTGCGGTAGCCGGCGTCGCTTGCCGCGAGAAGTGTCAGGTGGTTGCGCTCGACCCGCCCCGGGCCGGAAGCCGTGTGATCGTCGACCAGATAGATCTCACAACCCACGATCGGCTTGATCGAGTGCTTTGTGCAGGCCTTGTAGAGCTCAACGGCTCCGTTCATCACCCCGTGGTCGGTGAGGCCCAGGGCGGGCTGTCCAAAGTCCGCCGCGCGTGCCGCCAGCTGCTCGATCTTGCATGCGCCATCGAGCAGCGAGTACTCGGAGTGGACATGAAGATGGGCGCAGGAGGGTGTGCTCACGGACAATGGATGGTAGGCGTCGGCGCGGATGATCTCGACGGTCGGAGGTCCACCCGGGCGATCATCCCGCTATCTCGGAGAAAAGGTGGACAGCCGAACAAGCGGGCAACCGGATGGCCGGATGGCCGGAGCTCGAACGCGGGTACCTGCGCGAAATGGCGAGCGTTCACGCGGAGACTTCGAGGCCCTGAGCGCGATCGCTCCAACGCATCAGCTTCTCCAGGGCAGACGAATCGCCCTCGATCAGCTCCGTCTCCCGCGCGGGCATCGGCGCTCTCGCCAGTAGACAGGTCAACGCGAGATCACTGAGCGACACCTTCGCCAAGACCTCCCCGTGATCGGGGCGCGGAAGCCGGCTCGGCTTGCTGTCGTCCATGCGCAGAACCTGGATCGGCTTGCCGTCGTCCACGCGCAGACAGACCGTCATACTCGACTCGCCGGTGGCCTGGAAGGCGACCGCGAACTGGTGTCCCTTCGTCCACTCGGGGTCTATCGCCGCCGCGATCGCCAACAGCAACACACCCGGCCAGACGGCCCTGCCGGCTCTGGCGACGTCGCCGAGCACCAGCGGAGTCGCGCTGGCCCGCAGCAGCTTGCGCACGCGGCGCCTGCTGCCCTTTGTCTTGAGCCCGGATATCTTCCTGGCGGTGCGTCCCGTGGTCAATTCGCTGACGGCCAGCAGGTTGCCCTTCACCTTGACGTCCACCGCGTCCTGCAGCGAGGGAGCTGTGACTTTCTTGGCTGAGCTGCGCTCGCCGTCCAACTCGACCAGGTATTCGCCGACTTCCTCGATTTCGATCGAGTAGGTCATGCGATCGTTGACGACCAGGTATCGCAGCGCCAGAACCTCGTTGAGCACGTCGAGAGCGTGCTCCTCTTCTCCTCGCTCGACAAGCCGGCGGATCGCTGTCGTGAACCACGTTGGCGGCTGCTTGGGCGCGAGCAGCACTCTGGGGACGAAATCGAGGTTCTCCGCGGGCTCGGCGCTCTCGCCGGGCTCCTCCAGCTTCTCCGCGGGCTCGGGATCGGCCACGGACGGGGTCCGGGAGACCGGCGCGGCCGTTGACTGAGCAGCATCGGGCACGACCGCCGTCGCAGGATCTGGCTCCGCGGAGACGGGAGCATCTGCCGCGGCCGGCTCGCCAGGCTCCTCGTCGGTTGCGACCTTTGCGCGAAGGCGCTTGACCGCCTCCGTCAGCGCCTCGCGTCTACGTGCGACATCAGCGCTGTCGACCTCGGCAGAGGTGGTCGGCTCTGTGGAATCGATCGTGTCTGGAACGATCTCCCCGCGGCGTAACTCAGCCGCGTTTCGCTCGAGCTCACCCTCCAGATCGCGGACTCGAGAGCGCATCTGCTCGATCTTACGTGCGTGTTCTGCGCTGAGCTCCGTGCGCTGGCGCTCCAACTGTGTCGTTATCTCGCGGGCCTGCTCGAGTTGAGCGGCATGTTCCTCGCTCAAGCGCTCGCGCTGAGACTCGAGCGCTGCGATGCGCCTCGTGCTCTCTTGCTGGGCCAGCTCGAACTTCTCTATCTGCTCGGCGCCGAGCTCGGCGCGTTGGGACTCGAGCTCAGCGATATGCGAAGCGATTTGTCGTTGGGCGTCGGCTATCTGCTCGGCCTGTTCGGCACCGAGTCGCTCACGCTGGCGCTCGAGCTCGGCGGTGTGCTCCTTGCTGAGCTCCTCGCGCTTGCGGTCGAACTCCTTCTGCAAGGTGATCCGCTCCTGCACGGCTGCGCCACGCAACTGCCTGGCCGCCTGCTCGAGCTCGTGGACGATCTGCTTCAACTCTGCCTGACTCTCTTGAACACGGCCGAGCGTCAGCTCAGAACGTTCTCTGGCTATCTGTTGAGTCTCCACCTCTTGCTGAACCTCCGTTGCACGGTGCTCTAGCCCGGCGAGCTTCGCCGTGAGAACATCTTCGCGCTCTTGGGCCTGTTGGCGCAACTCGTTTGCGCGCCGCTCGAAATCTTTGGCCGCCTTCAGGTGTCGCTCGATCTCCGCGCTGGCCTGATCGAGCTGGAGCTCGCGCTGTTGGAGTTCGGAATCGCGTTGCGCGAGCTGCTCGTCCTCCTGCCGCCCGGCGAGGCGCTCGGCGGCCGCGAGCTGTTGCGCCTCAGCCAATTCGAATCTGACTCCCTCGAGCTGGTCGGCGAGCTCCTGTGCGTGGCGTTCGGAGACACTGAGGCGACGATGGAGCTCCTCCAGTTCGGCTCGCCTTTCGCTGCTCTGGATCTCACAGCGCTCTTCGACCTCGACCCGCAGTTGCTGCTCGGCATACTCGCGCTGCTTGACACGGCGGACCTCGCGTTCACGCTCAGCGAGCTGCTCGGACATCCGCCGCTGCTCCTCGCCTGTCTCCTGTAAGCGTTGCTGCAGGCTGTTCAGATGGGTCTCGAGCGTTCGCACAGTCGCCTCGGCCACCTCCGCCCGCCGTAGCAGAGCGGGATCGCTCAACTCCGCGCGCCGTGCGCGTCGTTGTGCCAGGAGGTCACCCTCGATGCCTGCCTGCGCGGGATCTGGGTCCACTGTCTCGCTCTCTTCGATCATGGTCGTGACGGAGCGCCCACGCTCAGGCGGCGCCCCGGGCGCAGCGCTCTGTGTTGCGTCGGGATTCGGTGCCGGAGCAGACGATTCGCGCAGCTTAGGGCGAGGACCGGACGCCACTGCCCCACCGGCTGATCGCAGATAGAATGGGTCTGTGAACGAGAGTGGCTACAAGATTCTCGGCTTCGCCGTCTGGCACGGCGGCAGGTGGTATCTGCGGCGCAGCTACCGACGAAAGCGCCACTCGCTACGCAAGCGTGCCGCTCGCGCGGGCCTCGTGACGCTCGTGCTCGGGGGCGCTGTCGCGGTGCTGGCACGTCGCGGCCAGTAGCGGCGAGCCCCGGGCGGCGGAGAGGGGCGGCTACTCGTTGCGCAGGCGCCAGGCCATGCGTGACTGCAGCGAGAACAGCTCGATGAAGCCCGGCGAGGCGCTTTGCGAGAAGAGCCCTCCGGACGCAGTGAACGAGGCGAGGCTGGCGTCATAGACGGCGTTCGGGGAGGAACGTGTGACCACACGCGCGTGACCCTTGTAGAGCTTCAGGCCGATCGTTCCCGTGACACGCTCGTTGACCTCGTTCATGTAGGCGTCGAGATCCGTGCGCAGTGGCTCCCACCACAGACCGGCGTAGACCAGATAGGACCACTGACGGTCGAGGGTTCCCTTGAACTGGTTCTGGTGGATCGTGCCGACGAGCTTCTCGAGCTCCTGATGGGCGGGCAGAACGAGCGCGGCCGCCGGCACCTCATAGATGTCGCGAACCTTCAGCCCGACGATGCGATCCTCGATGTGGTCGACGATGCCAACCCCGTGCTTGGCGGCGATCGCCGCGGCGCGTTCGAGCAGCTCTACGAGCGCCAGCCGCTCGCCGTCCAGCTCGACCGGCACACCGCGCTCGAATGTGATCTCGACCACCTCGGGCTCGTCGGGCGCCTGCTCGGGTGGGGTCACGAGCTGGAAGACATCGTCGTCTGGGGCGTGGCTGAGATCCTCGATCCAGCGACCCTCCGAGGAGCGTCCCCAGAGGTTGTCGTCGATCGAGTAGGGAGCGATCTCGGTGCCGCCCTTGACCGGGATCCCGTGCTCTCGGGCGTAGGCGATCTCCTCCTCGCGTCCCATGCGCCAGCCGCGCACCGGCGCGATCACCTTGAGCTCCGGCGCCAGTGTCGCGATCGTCGCCTCGATCCGCACCTGATCGTTGCCCTTGCCGGTGCAGCCGTGGGCGATCGTGTCGCATCCCGATCGGCGCGCGTAGTCGACCGCGAGCTTCGCGATCAGCGGGCGCCCCAGCGCCGTGAACAGCGGGTAGCCGCCGCCGTAGAGCGCGTTTGACTTGATCGCCGGCAGGACATAGTCCCGCGCGAACTCCTCGCGCGCGTCAACCACGTGACAATCCAATGCCCCGAGCGTGATCGCCTTGCCGTGGATCACCTCGTAGTCCTCGCCGGGCTGGCCGAGGTTGACGGTCAGCGCGACCACCTCGGCCTCGTAGCGATCCTGAATCCACTTCAGCATCACGCTCGTGTCCAGGCCCCCGGAGTAGAGCAGCAGCACACGGTGCACATCGGCTGGATCGGCCTCGTAGCTCGCGGTTGGCGTGGGCAGGGAAGCGTCGCTCATTGCAGCCGGGAGCCTATCGCCCGCTGGGCTCGTGGCGGGCGCAGCCGGAGCGTTTGCGGTGCGCCGCCGCTCGAGGTGTCATCTCAGAGACCCTCCCCGGTGCGCTCCATCAGGGCGTAGACCACGCTGGCCTCGGCGAAGCCGAGCTTTTCATACAGGCCCTGCGCGTCGGCGGTGTGCAGCATCCAGCGCACATTCCAGGGTGGCGTGGCCTCCTCGATCGTGTAGCGCACGAGCTCGAGGCCCAGTCCCCGCCCGCGATAGTCGGCGAGCACGTAGACATCGGCGAGATAGGCCATGATCGTCGCGTCCGAGATGGCCCTGGCGAAGCCGACCTGCCGCTGCTCGTGATACAGGCCGACGACCCGCGTCGAGTGCTCGATCGCCGCCGCGACGACCTCGCGCGGGCGGCCTTTGCCCCAGTAGGACTCGCCGCTGATGAAAGCGTGCACGGCATCGATATCGATCAGCCGTGGATCGTCGTCGAGCCGAAAGCCGCCGTGCAGATCGCGTGCCAACTGCTCACCCCTCGAGCGTCGCGCGTAGACGGCTCAGTGCCTCGTCGACCTCGCCGGCGCTGAGAATCAACGCCGGCAGGAACCTGACTGTGCTCGGGCCGGTGGCGTTGAGCACCAGCCGCTGCTCGAGCAGCGCGCGGGCGACGAGCACGGGCGCATCGATGTCGAGCTCGCAGGCGAGCATCAGGCCACGTCCACGAACCGAGAGGACGTGAGGCAACTCGCTCAGACCCTGCGCCAGACGCTCCCCCATCGCCAGGACCGAATCCAGCAGCTCTCGATCGTCGATCACTCCGAGCGTGGCGAGCGCGGCCGCGCAGATCACGGGCCCCCCCGCGAACGTCGAGCCGTGATCGCCGGCGCCCAGCACGTCGGCGAGGCGCTCGCCGGTGATCAGCGCACCGATCGGCAGGCCGCCGCCGAGCGCCTTGGCGGTGGTCATCGCATCCGGCACGACAGCGGTCTGCTCGTAGGCCCAGAGCGTGCCGGTGCGTCCCATGCCGCACTGGACTTCGTCGAAGATCAGCGCCGCTCCGTGCTCATCGCAGGCGTCACGGGCCGCGTGCAGGAGCTCGTCTGAGAGGACGTGCACACCGCTCTCGCCCTGGATCGGCTCGAGCAGCACCGCGGCGGTGCGCCCGCTCACCGCGCCGCGCAGCGCGGCGGGATCCGGCGCGACGGCGTGAAAGCCCGGCACCAGCGGCGCGAACGGCGCCTGCTTTGACTCCTGGGGCGTGGCCGACAGCGCGCCGTATGTGCGCCCGTGGAAGGCGCCGTGGACGACGACGATCTCACCGGCGGGATGCGCCTTGCGGGCGAGCTTGATCGCCGCCTCGCTGGCCTCCGCGCCGGAGTTGCAGAAGAACACCTTGCCGTGAAGGCTCGACCGCGACAGGCGCTCGGCCAGGAGCATCGACGGCTCGGTGTAGTAGAGGTTGGAAACGTGCGTCAGGCGGCCGACCTGCTCTGTCACCGCCTCCACCACCAGCGGATGGCAGTGACCGACGTTGGTGACCGAGATACCACACATGAAGTCGAGATATTCCTGCCCATCGGAGTCCCACAGACGTGTCCCCTGCCCGCGCACGAACTGCACGGGCGCACGCGCGTAGGTTCCGATCACCCGCTCGCTCTCGATCCGTTTGAGCTCCGCGAGGCTCATGTCCCGGCGACGATCTTCGTGCCGACGCCAGCGTCGGTGAACAGCTCCAACAGCAGCGAATGAGCGATCCGCCCGTCGAGGATGTGCGCGGAGGACACGCCGCCGTCGAGCGCCTGCAGGCAGGCTTCGAGCTTGGGGCGCATCCCACCCTGCAGGCCTGCCAGGGCGTCTTGAACGATCGCGGCCGTCGACTGGCTGATCAGGCTCTCTGGCTGGCTCGGGTCCGCCAGCCAGCCGGCGACATCGGTCAGGAATATGACCTTGTAGGCACTCAGCTCGCGAGCGAGCGCACCCGCGACCTCGTCGGCGTTGATGTTGTAGGACTGCCCCTCGTGGTCGGCGCCGACAGAGGCGATCACCGGGATGTAGTCGGAGGCGACGTGCCGCAGAACATCGGCGTTGACTCGCTCGACTCGTCCCACGAAGCCGATGTCCTGGCCCGCGTCCGAGCTGCGGCGCGAGACCTGCAGCAGTGAGCCGTCGTCCCCGCAGAGACCCACCGCCGGCTGCCCGTGGCGATTCAGCCGCGTCACGATCTCCTTGTTGATCTTGCCCACCAGCACCATCTTCGCGACCTCGACAGTCTCCGCGTCGGAGACGCGCAGGCCGTCGACGAACCGCACCGGCAGCCCCAGGCGCTCCATGTATGTGGTGATCGTCGGGCCGCCGCCGTGGACCACGATCGGGTCGAGACCGACGTACTTGAGCAGCACCACGTCGCGCGCGAAGTCCTCGCGCAGCTCCGGGTCCTCCATCGCCGCGCCGCCGTACTTGATGACGATCGTCTTTGAGTGGAACTCCCGTATGTAGGGAAGCGCCTCCAGCAGTGTGCCGACGTCACGCATCAGATCCTCCCGTCGCGGCGCCGCTCATGTCGTGTAGTCGGCGTTGATTGTCACGTACTCGTGTGAGAGGTCCGAGAAGAACACCTCCGTCTCGGCGCCCTGACCGGGCAGCCTGATCAGAAACTCGACCTCCGCGGCTGCCATCAGCGAAGCCAGCTCGCTCTCGGCGACCGCCAGAGCCGCCCCCGCGGAGCACACCTGCGTGTCCTCGATGAAAACGTCGAGCGCAAGCGGAGTCTGCGACGGCAGCGCCCCGCCGACCGCCTGCACGATCCTGCCCCAGTTCGGGTCCCCGCCGTGCAGAGCCGCCTTCACGAGCGGCGAGTTGGCCACCCCGCGGGCCGCCAGCTCGACACCGTGCGGATCTCCGCCGTGGACGATCACGCGGGCGATTCGCGCCGCGCCCTCACCGTCGGTGACCATCATGATCGCGAGCTCTCGCAACAGCGCGTCGAGCGCCTCGCCGAAGCGCACCTCGTCTTCGCTGTCTGCTTCGACGCGCACGCCGGAGGCGCCCGAGCAGATCAGGATCGCCGTATCGTTGGTGGACAGCTGCCCATCGACCGAGCAGCGATCGAAGGAGCGCTTCGTGCACACGCCCAGCAGCAGCTCGGCGGTCTCGACCGCCATCGCCGCGTCGGTCTGCACGAAGCACAGCATCGTCGCGAAGTTCGGGGAGATCATCCCGGCGCCCTTGCACTGAGCGCTCAGCATCACCTGCCCCGTGGACAGCTCGACGCGCAGGTTGGCTCGCTTCTCGAACAGGTCGGTTGTCTGGATCGCCTGCTGGAAGTCAGCGTCGCCGTCACGGCGCAACTGCCTGCGCACGTGGTTGATGCCGCGCAGCATCTTCTCGACAGGCAGCTGCGGGCTGATCGCGCCGGTGGAGGCCAGCGCCACCTCGGCCTCGCTGACGCCGAGCGCCATCGCGGCGGCGCCCTGGGTCTTGGCGGCGGCGTCCAGCCCAATGCGGCCTGTCGCGGCGTTCGCGCAGCCCGAGTTCACCAGCACGGCCCGCAGCGCGCCCAGCTGACAGCGCTCGCGGCTGAGCAGCACGGGTGCCGCCGCCGTCGAGCTCGCGGTGAAGCGCACAGCGCTGACGGGCTCGGTGCTGTCACAGACGAGAATCCCGATGTCTGGATTGCCGCTCGGCTTGATGCCACAGGAGACTCCCCCAGCCCTGAAGCCCGCCGGCAGGCCGGCGCTGGGTCCGAGGTCGCTCACGTGCGCTGGTGAGGGCACCCAGCGCGAGCGGAAGAACGGCTCGCTGTGGGGCGTGGCTGGGTCGCTCACAACAGTCCTTCGGTCTCGGGAAACCCGAACATCGAATTGAGGTTCTGCACGGCCTGTGAGGAGGTTCCCTTCCAGAGATTGTCGATCGTGGAGAAGACGAGCAGCTTGCCGGTGTGAGGATCCGCGGCCGCGAAGATGCGGCAGAAGTTCGTGGCCAGAACCTCGCGCGTGCCGGGCGGCGCGTCGGCCACCTCGACGAACGGCTCCTGCGCGTAGGCGTCGTGGTAGAGCTCTCTCAGCTCTGTCTCTGAGACGCTGCGTGTGGGTGTCACGTAGCAGCTGGCCAGCTCGCCCTCATCGAGCGGCACCAGACACGCCTGGAACTGAACCTTCAGGTCTGGGTGGGCGGGATCCAGCTGCGTCAGCTGCTGCTCGATCTCCGGCGTGTGGCGGTGCGCGGCGACCTTGTAGGAGAGGATGTTCTCGCCCGCCATCGAGAGATGCGTCTGCTCATCGAAGGCACGTCCGGCGCCAGAGATTCCCTGCTTGGCGTCCACGACGAGGTCGGCTATCAGGCCCTCCCGCGCAAGCGGGGCCAGCCCCAGCACGGTGGCCGTCGGGTAGCAACCGGGGTTGGCGACGATGTCCGCGGTCGCGATCTGCGCTCGGTGCAGCTCGGGTAGACCGTAGGCGGCGCCCGCGATCAGATCGGGCCGGGGATGCGCGCCGTACCAACGCTCGTAGGTGGCCAGCGAGGACAGTCGGAAGTCGGCGCTCAGGTCGACCACGCGTACTCCCGCCCCGACGAGGTCACCGACCGTCGGCGCCGCCGCGGCGTGCGGGTAGGCGACCACAGCGGCGTCGATCCGCTCGAGCCCCGCGATGTCGAGCTCGCTGATCCTCAGCGGAACGCGATAGCGGGGATAGATCTCATCCAGGCGCCTGCCGAGTTCCGAGCGCCCGCTGATCAGGACCAACTCGAACTTCGGGTGGCGCCAGAGCAGGTGGCAGGCCAGCGCCCCGGCGAAACCGGTCGCGCCGGCGACGAGGACGCGTGGCGATCCCGGCAGGAACGATTGTGCGCGATCAGATGCCACGAAGCTCTCCTCCGAGCTCTCCGAGCGCTGCGACGATCCGCTCTCGGACGGGGTGGATGTCCTCGTCGGTGAGGGTTTGCTCGGCATCCTGGAAGCTCAGCGCGAGCGCGAGCGAGCGCTTGCCCTCTCCTATCTGTGGACCGGTGTACTCGTCGAAGATCTCCGCCTCGCCGAGCATCCCTCCGGCCGCCTTGCCGACGAGCGCCAGCAGCTCACCGGCGGACACGCTGACCGGCAGGATCACAGCCAGATCCTGGCGCAGCACCGGGAAAGCTCCGAAGGCGCGGAAGGAGGAGACCTCCGGTGCCGCCGCCGCAAGCTTGCCGAGATCGATCGCGAAGGCGGCGCTGCGCTCCAGGTCCCAGGCGGATGCCACGAGTGGGTGAACCTCGCCCACGAATCCCAGCTGGGTCGACCCCGAGTCAGGGCCGTGCACGAGTACGGCGGCGCTGCGCCCGGGATGCAGGAACGGCCATTGCGCCTCGCCCACCGACCAGTCCAGGCCGAAGCGGTCGAGCAGGCCGCCGAGCAGCGCCTTGGCGGCAAAGAAGTCGGCCTCTCCCCTCTGCCCGCGCCAGGAGCGCGGCGTGAGGCAGCCGCTGAGCAGCACGCCGAGCCCGTGGTGCTCGTCGGCTGGAAACTCCTGCGCGGTGGCTTTCCCCTCGCGGGCCCGATAGACGGTGCCGGACTCGAAGATCGCGATGTCGGGGCGGTTGCGCGAAACGTTGTGCCGCGCGGCGTCCAACAGCGAGCCCAGCAGTGTCGGGCGCATCATCGATTGATCCTCTGACAGTGGGTTCTCGACCCTGACTACGTTGCGCAGCGGATGATCGGCTCCGAGCAGCAGCCGGTCCAGCAGCGCCGGCTCGCAGAAGCTCCAGCCGACCACCTCGTGCAGTCCGCGTCCGACCATCGCATCCTCCGCCGAGCGGCGCACACGCTGTGCGTGGGTCAGCTTGCCGGCCGCGCCGCGTCTGGCAGGCAGTGTTGCGGGCAGACGCTCGAGGCCGTCGATCCGCGCGACCTCCTCGATCAGGTCGATCTCGCGGGTCACGTCGGCGCGCCTGAGCGCGGGGACGCCGACGTCCAGTCCGTCTTGCGCCGGCCCGGTCGTGAAGTCCAGCGCCTGCAGGATCTCCTCCTGGCGCTGACGCGCGATCTGCACACCGAGGATCGCCTGCACTCGCGCCTCGCGCAGGCGCAGCGTGGCGGTGGGCGCCGGCTCGCTGCAGATGTCGATCGTCCCCGGTAGCAGCGTGGCGCCGCACAGCTCTCCCATCAGGCGTGTCGCGACCGCCTGGGCGTGCATGCACTGCTCGGGCTGAAGACCCTTCTCGAAGCGGCCCGAGGCCTCGCTGCGAAGGCCGAGCGCCCACGAGCTGCGGTGGATGTTTGGGCCGTTCCAGGTCGCGACCTCGAGCAGCACGCGCGTTGTGTCGGCGTGCACCTCCGAGCGTGCGCCTCCCATCAGCCCGGCGATCGAGGTCGGCCCGTCCCCGTCTGCGATCAGCACCATCTCGCCGTCGAGCGTGCGTGTCTGCCCGTCCAGCGTCTGGATCTGCTCTCCCTCGTGAGCGCGGCGCACGATCAGCTCGCCTCCAGCGATCCGGTCGAGGTCGAAGGCGTGCAGCGGCTGACCGCTGAGCAGCATCGCGTAGTTGGTGATGTCGACCACGTTGTTGATCGGGCGCTGGCCGGCGGCCATCAGCCTTGCCTTGAGCCATGGCGGCGACGGCGCGATCGCGACGTTCTCGAACACCCGCGCGGTGAACCGCGGACAGAGATCGGGGCACTCCACGCGGATCTCGGCTCCCGCCAACGGGCCGGCGGATCCAGCGTCCGCGACCCAGGGTGCCTGGGCCAGCGGCGCACCGCTCGCCGCGTGCAGCTCGCGGGCAACTCCGTAGACGCCCAGGCAATCGGGCCGGTTGGGGGTGATCTCGAGCTCGATCACCTCGGTGGAGATCGCCAGCACCTCAGCTAACGGCATGCCGGGTTTCAGCTCGCGCTCGGGAGTCATCTCGTCGAGCACCATGATTCCCTCTCCCCCCGGGCCGATCTGGAGCTCGTTCTCTGCCAGGATCATTCCTTCGGAGAGCACCCCGCGGAGCTTTGCCTGCTTCAGCTTCGTGCCGTCTCCCATCACCGCTCCAGGGCAGGCGACCGCGACGGTCTGTCCCTGCGCTACGTTGGGCGCACCACAGACGATCGTGGCCGGTGCCTGCTCCCCGAGGTCGACCTGGCAGACCTTCAACCGGTCCGCGTCGGGATGCTGCTCGGCTGACAGCACGCGACCGACGCGGAAGCACTCGGTGACGCGCACACCGTGATGATGGATCGCCTCGACCTTGGTCCCGGTCATCGTCAGGCGCTCCTCGATCTCCCGCACGTCTAGCTCGGGATCGCAGTATTCGCGCAGCCAGGGCAGCGGCACTCTCATCCGAACTGCTCCAGGAAGCGCAGATCGTTTTCGTAGTAGAGGCGCAGATCGGGGATCCCGTGCTTGAGCATCGCGATCCGCTCAACGCCGAGACCCCAGGCGAAGCCCTGGACCTTCTCGGGGTCATAGCCGGGAGCGTTGGCCTCGGTCAGCGGGACGTGGGCGTAGACGTCGGGATCGACCTCGCCGGCGCCGAGCACCTCGAGCCAGCCCTCGCCCTTGCACAGGTAGCAGCGCGATCCGTCGGCCAAGAAGCCCTTGCCGGAGCAGTGGAAGCAGGACACGTCCACCTCGACGCTCGGCTCGGTGAACGGGAAGAAGTGCGGGCGCAGCCGCACGTCGCGCTCGCCGCCGAAGATCGCTTGGGCGAACGCGAGCAGCGTGCCCTTGAGATCGGCCAGTGTGATGTCCTGATCGACGGCCAGCCCCTCGATCTGGTGGAATTGGGGTGTGTGCGTGGCGTCTGAGTCCGGCCGGTAGACGCGGCCCGGGATCACCACATACAGCGGCGGCGGATGAGCCTCCATCGCGCGCACCTGCATCGGCGATGTGTGTGTGCGCAGAACGGTGTTCTCCGCTACGTAGAAGGTGTCGGTGCGTGCCCGTGCCGGATGTGTCGGTGAGTGATTGAGCGCGTCGAAGTTGTAGTGGACGGTCTCCACCTCGGGGCCTTCCACGACGGTGAAGCCGAGACCCAGGAAGATGTCTTCCAGCTCCCTGCGGGTGGCGGTGAGTACATGCAGCCGCCCGATCGCCTGCGGCGGGGCGCCCGGCAGCGTCACGTCGACCGTGTCCTCGCGCAGGCTCCTTTCCAGCTCGGCGCTGGAGAGCTCCGAACCGCGCGCCTCGATCAGCCGCTCGAGTGCCTGGCGAGCCTGGTTGGCCGCCTTGCCGACGGCCCCGCGTTGCTCCGGCGGAAGCGTCGCGACCTCTCGCAGCATCCGGGGAAGCTCAGCCTTGCGACCCAGGTAACGCACCCGCAGATCCTCGAGCGTCTCGCTGGTGCTCGCGGTCGCGATTGCCTGCTCGGCCTCGCCTCGCAACTGGTCGATCCGCTCGATCACGACGCGGGGACCGTATCGTTGGGGCGGGCGGGAAAACAATATGACCGGCAGGTCATCTCATACATCGCGACCGTGGCGGCCATCGCGGCGTTCAACGACTCTGAATGGATCGGGATGTGACACACACGCTCGCATTCTTCGACAACATCCACTGGAAGTCCCGCTCGCTCCGCTCCGATCAGCAGCGTGAGGGGCTCGCCGCCGGTTGCCCGCAGCGGCTGACCGCTGTGCGCGACCAGCGCCACGCGCTCGCCGGGGAGCGACGCGATCGATTGGGCGCGGGCGAGCGACACGTCGAAGATCGCGCCCATGCTCGCGCGCACCGCCTTGGGGGAGTGTGGATCGGCACAGCCCGGACCGAGTGCGACGCACGAGGCGCCGAACGCCTTCGCGCTGCGCAGGATCGATCCGACGTTGCCGGGGTCTGAGACGCCGTGCAGATAGATGCACAGCGGCCCCACCGGTGCGTCTATCCAGCGCTGCTCATAAACACCGATCACACGGGTGCCGGATCCGAGCGTGGAGGCGGCTGCGAGCACGGTCTGCTCGACATCCTGGAAGTCATCGCCGCCGAGAGAGGATCCGGAGAGGCGGTATCCCTCGATCGCGGGACGCCCGGCCGCGGCGGCAGCGTCGATCAGATCCTCGCCCTCGGCAAAGAACTGGCCGCTGTGTTCGCGCTCGCGGCGACGCGCGAGGCGGCGTAAGTGTTTGAGGTGGGTGTTCTTTGCGGAAACGATGGTCATCGGTGGGAGAGAGTGGTGTTTGGGGCAAAAGAAAAGGCGCCGTCCTGCTGAGAGGAGCGACGCCCGCGAGGCTGACTTTCTTCGGCTGTTCGGTCAGACAGCCGAGAACCCGCGAGCGGCCACAGTAAATCGGCGTCGTGCAAACCCGGCGCCTGCGGTGGTGATCGTCTCGGCGAGTACGTTGAACATGGATGAGTATTCAAGCAGAGTCCGAGGCCTGTGTACAAGCGGCCGCTTCACCGGCGTCGATTTGACGCGCATCGGGCAGCGCGTAGCCTGCCATTCTCGGCGACGCGGTCACCCGCGGTCTGCGCACCGCCGCCGCTCGCGGCGGCGTGCTGTCCGCCACCGCCAGGCAGCGACGCGAGGAGCTCAGCTCTTGGCGGTGCTGGCGCGCGCCAGCTCGGCGAAGCTCGCGAACGTCTCGGCGTCGCGGACGGCGATGTCGGCGAGTATCTTGCGGTCGACCTCGATGCCGGCGAGCTTGATGCCGTGCATGAACTGCGAGTAGCTCATCCCGTTCAGACGAGCCGCAGCGTTGATGCGAGTGATCCAGAGTTTGCGGAAGTCACGCTTGCGGTTGCGCCGATCGCGGTAGGCGTAGGAGTCCGCCTTGATCAGCGCCTCCTTGGCGCGCTTGTAGTTGGAGTTCGCCTCGCCGCGGAACCCCTTCGTCAACTCCAGTGTCGCGCGGCGCTTCTTGCGCGCGTGGACCGAGCGCTTGACTCTCATTTGCCGACTCCGAGCATGCGCTTGATGCGGGGCGTGTCGTGATCTGAGATCATCGCGGCCTGTCCGAGCGTACGCTTGCGCTTGGGAGACTTCTTCTCGAGAATGTGGCTGGTGAAGGGGTGCCTTCCCTTCACCTTGCCCTTGGCGGTGACTTTGAAGCGCTTCTTCGCGCCGGAGTGGGTCTTCATCTTTGGCATGGCAGCGGGGGATTATGGCAGACGCGGCGCGAGGTGGCGGTGGCGGGCGTCACAGCTCGCGATGTGGCCCGCGCCAGCCGCGGCTTGCGGGTCGTTGCAGCCGCGACGCTCGGTCCCCTCGGTGCTCAAATCGTCCAGATGGCCCCCGGGGGCGGTTATGCAATCGGCGTGGCCGTCCGATGAGCTTGGAGATGGACCACACCTCGATGCCAGAGCCCCACGCCCACGTCGTCATGGGTTTCTCCGCGGAGCTCAGAACGGCGCGCCAGGAGATCGCTGAACTGCGGTCGGAGTTGCAGAACAGCGAGAGTCGCATGCAGGTGACGATGGAGATGCTGACCGAGGGGGTGTTGATCTTCGACCGAGTCGGCCGGGTGATGTACGTCAACAACGCGGCCTCTCGGATTCTGAGCGCAAGCTTCGACCAGCTGATTGCCCGTCACGCCCGCGACCGCCGCTGGCGTTTCATCCAGCCAGACGGCGATCATCTGCCGCTTGCGTCGCATCCCGCGATCCGCACGCTGCAGAACGGGCGAACCTATAGAAACGTGACCATGGGCGTGCCCAAGCCAGGCGGCGCGGTCACCTGGATCTCCGTCAGCTCGCGGGTCGCTCCCGACGAGCGTGGCGGCACCCATCGGGTGATCGTGACGTTCACAGACATCACCGAACGCAAGATCATCCTCGAGCAGCTCGAGCATCAGGCGCATCACGACCAGCTCACCAACCTCGCCAATCGCCGCCTCTTTCATTTGGAGCTGGGGCGCGCGATCTCGCGCTCCAAGCGCAACGGCTGCGCGGTGGCTCTCGTCTACATGGACCTCAACGGGTTCAAGCAGATCAACGATCAGCTCGGTCATCACACCGGCGACATCGTCCTGTGCACGATCGCTGAGCGGCTTGCTCAGGCGATGCGCGAGGAGGAGATGGTCTCACGCTACGGCGGCGATGAGTTCGTCGCGCTGCTGGGCATGCTGCGCGAACCGGCGCAGGCTGTCGCCGCGTTCACCGAGCGGATGCGCGACGCGCTCTCGGCAGATATCGAGATAGAAGGCCGCAAGGTCCATGTGGGAGCCAGCATCGGCTCGAGCGTCTATCCACACGATGGCCGCAGCGCCGAGCAGCTGCTGGGACACGCGGATACCGCGATGTTCGCGATGAAGACCCGCTCCGCCGCCTAGCGGAAGCAGTCAGGCCTTTGTGGCGGCCTGCGTGTCGGGCGCCGCTGCGCCCGGGTCGGCCTCGCCGTCGGCGGCGTCGGCGTCGGCGACCGGCTGCTCCACGAGCGCCGCCGCGGCCGCCTCGGGCGCCGCTGTCAACTGCGCCTCGGGTTGCTCAGAGGCAGCCGTCTCTGAGCCCTGCAGCGCGCCATCGGCCTCGTGCTCCCCGTCGGCGCGTCCCGTCAGAACGGCTTTTGAGGGGCCGAGCATCATCGTCATGTTGCGCCCGTCCTGCGTCGGGCGCTGCTCGACGATCGCCAGCGCGGCGAGCTCCTCGGCGAGACGGTCGAGGATCGCCACGCCACGCTCCGGGTGAGTCACCTCGCGTCCGCGGAACATGATCGTGACCTTGACCTTGTCCTTGTGACGCAGGAAGCGTTCGACGTGGTGCTTCTTGGTGTCGTAGTCGTGCTGGGCGATCTTCGGACGAAACTTGATCTCGCGGATCGTGATCTGCTGCTGGTGCTTCTTTGCCTGCTTGACCTTCTGCGCCTGCTCGTACTTGTACTTGGAGTAGTCGAGCACGCGGCAGACCGGCGGCCGGGCCTCCGGAGCGACCTCGACCAGGTCGAGATCACGCTCCTGGGCGAACGCCAGCGCGTCGGATGTCTTCAACACGCCGACCTGGTTGCCCTGATCGTCGATCAGGCGCACCTCGGGCACGCGGATCCGCTCGTTGATCCTTGTCGAGTCCCGCTCGGGCGGTCGCCGATCAAACCTGCGAGGAACCGGCACTAGTTTTTAAAGCGACGCGTCAAGTCCGGCTACGCGCTGCGTGTAAGGGTCGGTAAAGCGCTCAACGTCGTCGAGTATAGCGGTGTCGCGCACGGTAGTCGAGAAGCCGGGCGGCGGGGCTTGCCGGGGGCCGGCGGACCGCTGGGAGTCCTCGAGCGTCAGGCCGGCTCATGCGCCGCGTGAGGTGTCCGGCGAGATCTTCTCGCGCAGCGTTGCCGTGAGCTCCTGGATCGTGCTGGCACCGATGTCCCCCTCGGCGTGCGCGCGCACGGAGACCGTGCTCTGGTTCTGCTCGCGCTCTCCCACGACCAGCATGTATGGGACTTTGCGCAGCTCCGCCTCGCGAATCTTGCGGGAGATCGACTCGCTGCGTTCGTCGAGCTCGACGCGCACCGTCTCGGCGGCGAGCTCGTCCCTGACCCCTCTGGCGTAGTCCAGGAAGCGGTCTGAGACCGGCAGCACGATCGCCTGCACGGGCGCCAGCCACAGCGGCAGCTCGCCGGCGTAGTGCTCGAGCATGATGCCGATGAAGCGCTCGTATGAGCCGAACAGCGCACGGTGGATCATCACCGGCTGATGCTCGGCGTTGTCGGCGCCCGTGTAGGTGACGGCGAAGCGTTCGGGCATCGAATAGTCGATCTGCACCGTGCCGAGCTGCCAGGAGCGAGACAGCGAGTCGGTGATGTGGATGTCGATCTTCGGTCCGTAGAACGCGCCGTCGCCGGGATTCAGCTCGTAGCTGAGCTCCCGCGCCGCCAGCGCTTTCGCGAGATGGTCCTCGGCGTGGTCCCACATCTCGTCGCTGCCGCTGCGCACCTGCGGGCGCGTCGAGAGCTCGAGGCGCACCTCGAAGTCGAACATCGCGTAGGTGTCGAACAGCATGTCCAGGCAGCCCTGGAGCTCGTCCTGCACCTGCTCCTCGGTGCAGAAGATGTGCGCGTCGTCCTGGGCGAAGTGGCGCACGCGCAACAGGCCGTGCAGCACGCCGGAGGCCTCGTTGCGGTGCAGCAGTCCCGGCTCGGAGTAGCGCACGGGCAGGTCGCGATAGGAGTGGCGTTGGCTGCCGAACAGGTGCAGATGGCCGGGGCAGTTCATCGGCTTGAGGCCCATCTCGCGCCCCTCGACCTGCAGCGTGAACATGTTCTCGCGGAACTTCCCCCAGTGGCCGGAGGTCTTCCACAGCTCGGAGTCGAAGATCTGCGGCGTCTTCACCTCGCTGTAGCCGCGCTCGCGCCCCATGCGACGCGAGACGCCGACGAGCTCGTTGAAGACGGTGGTGCCCGCCGGCAGCCAGAAGGCGGCGCCGGGTGAGACCTCCGAGAAGGTGAACAGACCGAGCTCGCGCCCGAGTTTGCGGTGGTCGCGCGCCTTGGCCTGCTCGATGCGCTGCAGGTGCTCCTCGAGTTCGGCCTTGGTGAAGAACGCGGTGCCGTAGACGCGCGTGAGCATCGTGCGGGAAGAGTCGCCTCGCCAGTAGGCGCCGGCCACGGAGCTCAGCCTGAAGGCGCCGACGGACTTCGTGGTGGGCGCGTGCGGGCCGCGACAGAGGTCCGTGAATGGGCCGTTGGTGTACAGCGAGACGCTCTCGATGCGATTCCTCTCGTCGACCGGCCCCGCGCCGGCGCCGTAGGACGCGCCGCGCACGAGGTCGTCGATCAGCTCGACCTTGTAGTCCTGGCGCTGCTGCAGGAAGCGCTCGCGCGCACGCTCGACGGGCACCTCCTCGCGCTCGAAGCGCTCCGCGGCATCGATGTGCGCGCGCATGCGCTGTTCGATCGCGGGGAAGTCGGCGTCGGAGATCGTCGTGCCCTCGGGAAAGTCGAAGTCGTAGTAGAAGCCGTTCTCGATCGCCGGCCCGATCGAGATCTTCACACCAGGATGGAGCTCCATCACGGCCGCCGCCAGCACGTGCGCGGCGTCGTGGCGGATCAGCTCGAGCGCCGGCTCGCCGCTCTTGGGCGTGAGGATCGATATTTCGGCGCCGTCGGGCAGCTCGCGGGAGAGATCCTGGATCTGCGCGGCCTGCCCGCCAGACTGGTTGACCTCGATCGCGAGAGCGACGCGGGCGAGGCCCGGGCCGATCGCGGCGGCGGCGGCGGCGCCGGTCGCGCCATCCTTCAGCTGCAGGGTGTTGCCATCGGGAAGTGTGACGGTCACAGGCATGGGTTCTGCAGGCTACCCTCCCATCGATGATCGCGACGCGCAGGTGGCACCTCTTGCAGCACGTGCCCTTCGAGGGGCCCGGGCTGATCGCCACGATCGCCGCCGAGCGGGGACTGGAGCTGGAGGTCTGCCGTCTGTGTGACGGCGATCCTCTGCCGTCGATCGGGGAGCTCGCCGGGCTCGTCGTGATGGGCGGTCCGATGAGCGTGCGCGAGAGCACCCAGCATCCACATCTGCTCACGGAGTCGCGACTGGTCGCCTCGGCGCTCACCGCGCAGCTGCCGGTCCTCGGTGTGTGCCTCGGAGCGCAACTGATGGCGCACGCGCTCGGAGCGCCCGTCTACCCGGGGAAATCCCAGGAGATCGGCATCGGCACGGTCACGCTGACGGGCGAGGGCCTCCGCGACGCGGTGCTGGGGGCCCCAGGTCAGCGCGAGCTCCGCGTCGTGCACTGGCACGGGGAAACATTTGACCTGCCTCCCGGTGCGCTCTGGCTGGCCGCCAGCGATCTCTATCGCCATCAGGCGTTTCGTGTCGGCCGCTGCGCCTACGGCTTTCAGTTTCACCTCGAGGTCGACAGGCAGTTGGCGAAGCAGTGGCGCACGCATCTGCCGCCGGGCATCGATCTCAGAGCGGCAGATCTCACGCCGATGGAAGTCACGGCGAGGAGCATCCTGGGCGCCTTCTTCGACGCCGCCAGCGGCTCCTCTGAGGCCGGTTATCGGACTCGCCAGAGCGCGTCGTCGCCGAGCGGCGTGCGCTGAGCCTCGCCTGAGCCGACGAGCTCGATGGCGGCCGCCTCGGCCGCTGCCCGGTCGGGCGTCTGGTTGTTCTGCGCCATGATCGCGGCGATCTCCTGGGTGGTGAGACCGTCGGGAAAGGCCTGGAGCGCCTGCAGCGGTGTCTCAGCGGGCGCTCGACGCTCCAGGGTCGGGTCGAGATTCGCGACGAGCACGTCGTAGGCGTCGATGCTCTGAAAACCACCGGCCTCGAGGCGCGCGCCGTCCCGCTCGAAGACGATCGAGGGGGCCGAGTAGCGCACCGGTCCGTCGGTCTGGCGGGCCTTGCCCTGGAAGTGAGTCGGCCCACCCTCGGCCTGGCGCGTCTGCAGCTTGTCGCGCTCGTAGGCGGCGAGCGTCTCGGGATCGTCGATCGCCGCGATCACGGCGGCGCCGTCGAGTCCGGTTACCGGCTGCAGCGCCTGGGCGATGTCGGCGTCCTGATCGAGCAGCAGCGTGCTGGTGAACCAGGCCAGCTGCAATGCCCGCAGCACCTGGAACTCCCGCTCTGGGTCGAGCAGGCGCGTGGCCACGATCGCGCGGCAGGCGCGCGAGGTGGCGATCACCCGCGCCTTGGGCTCGATCGCGAACGGCATTCCGTAGCTGCGGCGGAAATGCAGTTGACCGAGCGCGGAGCGAGTGGGTGTGTAACCGGCGGCGATGTAGCGCTCTGGATCCTCGGCCAGGCCGATCGTCACCAGACGCCATTGCAGCTGAGAGCCGTAGCGCCAGCGAAGCACGGTCTGGGCTGGTATCGCGGAATACGCCCAAGGGCATCCGGGATCGCTATAGAGCGTCAGAGAAAGAGCCACACCACCAATATAGTTGCTCACGCAAGTGTTGGCTGAGCTGTGCGGTCACCGCCGCGCTGGGCCCCGGCAACCGGTCGCGGACGGCGCGCGGGCACGAGCATCCGCGTCAGGAGAGAACACGCCCGCGGAATTTCCGCAGACCGAACGTGAGGAACATCCCGCAGAAGCCGATCAGGACGGGGTAGACGACATACAGATGCATGTGCGCGGCCCCGGTCAGGCCCGCGCGCAGACCCTCGTTGATGTAGATCAGCGGGTTGACGAGCACCACGATCTGCAGCCAGTGGATGCCTGCGACCCGCACCGGCGCCAGACGCGTCCACTGGTAGTAGGTGCCGCCGAGAAACGTCAGCGGCAGCACCACGAAGCCGAACATCAAGCCGAGGTTGCGCGCCTCGAACGCGGTGCCGAGCAGCAGCCCGAGCGAGCTCATGGTGATGCACGCGAGCGGGATCAGCGTGATCACGATCGGCCAGTGGACGGACAGGTGCGCGTGCACGCCCGGGGCGTGGACGACCGCGGCGATCGGGAACACGATCAGCGCCGCGAGCAATCCCTGCACGGCTCCGGAGAGCACCTTCGCGAGCGCCACCAGCCAGATCGGGCACGGCGCCTGCACGCGGTCCTCGATCTCGCGTGTGTAGCCGAACTCCTGAGCCATCACCATCGCGACGGCCTGGATGCCCTGGAACATGATCGAGATCCCGACGACTCCCGGGACGAGCACGGTGGCGAACGCCGACTCGGCCACCTCACCGCCGCCTCCGCCGACCCCCTGACCGATCGTGGGGAACACGTAGAGGAACACGAACACGAGCAGGAACGGCTGGATCAGCGTGCGGATCACGAACTCCAGCGAGTGCTTCTTCAGCACCACCAGGTCGCGCAGGATCAGGGCGAGCAGCGCGGAGCGAGCGGCCGCTATCGTCGAGCGCGTCGGCTCGATCGTGATGCGCGCTGGCGCCGGCGTGCTGGCGGGTGCGGCGGTCGTGGCCATCAGTCGCGCAGCTCCTTCCCGGTGAAGCTTATGAACACGGTCTCCAGGCTCGGCTCTGAGACCGACAGGTCGGCGAGGTCGAAGCCTCCGCTCTCGGCCGCGTTTACGAGCCGCGGCACGAGCCGCTCGGCGCCCTCGACATGGAGCTCCACGCCGCCGTCGATGACCCGTGTGTGGGTGATTTCGCCGATCTCGCCAGCCAGGCGCTCAGCGAGCGCCTGCATGTCGCCCTCGGCCTTGACGGTGACGATCGTGTCGGCGCCCACCGACTGCTTCAAGGTTTCCGGCGTGTCGAGCGCGAGGATCTTGCCATGATCCATGATCGCGACCCGATCGCACAGCTGCTCGGCCTCCTCCATGTAGTGCGTGGTCAACAGGATCGTCTGTCCCGCGCGGTTCAGCTCGCCGAGGATCTCCCACAGCGCGAGGCGGCTCTGCGGATCCAGGCCGGCGGTCGGCTCGTCGAGGAACAGCACCGCCGGACGGTGAAAGATCGCACGCGCCATCATCAGCCGCTGCGCCATCCCTCCCGACAGCGCATACACCGAGGCTTTCGCCCATTTCGAGAGGTGCAGCTGCTCGAGCAGCTGATCGGCGACACGACGCGACTCGGAGGAGGCGATCCCAAACAGGCGCCCGTGAAAGTACAGGTTCTCCCACACCGTCAACTGACGGTCGAGCGTGTTCTGCTGGGAGACGATGCCGATCAGTTGCTTGGCGAGCGCGGGATTGGCCACCACGTCGATCGCGCCGACATACGCCTCGCCCGCGGTCGGGATGACCCGTGTGGTGAGCATTCCCGCGGTGGTCGTCTTGCCGGCGCCGTTCGGTCCCAGCAGACCGAAGATCTCGCCCGCGTGGACGCTGAGGTTCAGGCCGTCGACGGCGGCGACGTCCATGCCGGGGTAGACCTTCGTCAGCTCGACGGTGCGGATCACCGCGTCGGAGACGTTGCCGTTCGTGCTCTGCTGCTGGCGCTCGGAAATGCTCATGACCTCTGGGAGTGTGAAGGACAGTGTCCTACATCGCGCTTGCGAGGGTCTGCCAGCGGCTACTGTGGGAGCTCGATACCCAACACGCGAGCCACAGGAGGAGAATCGCGGTGCTTTTTGGCGACGAGCACGTCACGCGCTACCGCGAAACAGACGGAGCAGAGGGACACGACTGGCAGAACACGAGCGTTCTGATCCTCACGAGCACCGGTCGCAGGACGGGTCAGCAGCGCAGCACCCCGTTGATCTATCAGCGCCACGGCGCCGACTACGTGGTCGTCGCCTCCAAGGGCGGCGCCGAGCAGCCACCGTCCTGGTATCTGAACCTCCAGCAGAACCCCGAGGTCGAGGTTCAGGTCGAGGGCGAGCGCTTCGCCGCACGCGCCCGCACAGCCGATCCGCAGGAGAAGCCGGAGATGTGGAAGACGATGGCCGCGGCCTGGCCCGCATACGACGATTATCAGCGCAAGACCGAGCGCGAGATTCCGGTGGTGGTGCTGCAGCCGAGATGACACACGCCGCCGGGCCGGTCTTCGCCGACGGTGGCGTGAGGTGTCGCTATTGCGGGTCGACATCCACGCTGAAATTCACCCCGGCGTGCTCGCGCGTCCTCGACATCCCCGCGATCGCCCGATCGACGAGGCTGACCGCGGCCGCACGATTCGTGGTCTTGACCAGCAGCACCCGGCGCTCGCGGCCGCGCAGCCGAAACAGTGCGGCCGGGCCGAGTACCGACAGCTCCGGCGAGCGGAGGTGCCCTCGCACGGTTTGCGCCGCGGCGCTCGCTCGCTGCGGCTCGGGGGCCGAGCAGATGATCCTGATCAGGTGCGAGAACGGCGGATAGGACAGCTCTCGCCGGCGCTGCAGCTCGCCGGCGAGAAATGTCTCGCTGTCGTGCGCGGCGGCGAGCTGGATCGCCCGTGCCTGCGGCGCGGTGCTCTGCACGAGCACGCGTCCCTCGCCGCCGCGTCCCACGCGGCCGGCAAGCTGTGCGATCAGCGCGAACGTGCGCTCCTCGGCGCGAAAGTCCGGGAAGCGCAGCGTGGCGTCGGCGTCCAGGACGACGCCCAGGGCGATGTCGGCGAAGTCGTGGCCCTTGGCGACCATCTGCGTGCCGATCAGGACTCCCGAGCGTGCTTTCTCGAAGTCGCGCAGCAGCTTTCCGGCTCCTCCGTGACGCTGATCGCCGTGGGCGACATCGGCGTCGAGGCGGAACACCTGGAAGTCCTCCCCTCCCAGCGCCCCAGCCAGATCGTGTTGCATGCGCTCGGTCCCGGCGCCGTGGCGAGCGACCGTTGCCGAGCCGCAGCTGCAGCGCGTCGGCACGGTTTCGCGGTGGCCGCAGTGGTGGCAGGAGATCAACCCCTCGCCGTGGTGCAGCACGAGTGCCACATCGCAGTGCGGACATCCCCACACTCCTCCGCAGGCGCGGCAGGAGAGAAAATTCGACCAGCCGCGGCGGTTGAGCAGCACGATCGCCTTGGTCTGCGCTCGGCGCACGGCGGCGAGTGCCTGGACTGTCGTGGGGTGCAGCCCATGCGTGCAGGAGCGCATGTCGAGCACCTCGACCTCGGGCAGCGGCCGGCCGTCGACGCGGTGCCGCAGACGCAGCCTCGGCAGGGCGTGGTAGCTCTCGGCTCGCGGCGTCGCGCTGCCCATCAGCAGCAGCGCGCCGGCTCGCTGCGCACGCGCGCCCGCGACCTCCCGGGCGTCGTAGCGAGGGTCGCCTTCATGCTTGTAGGAGGCGTCGTGCTCCTCGTCGAGAACGATCAAGCCGAGATCTTCGATCGGCGCGAACACGGCCGAACGCGGGCCTACGCAGACGCGCGCCTCGCCGGCTCGCAGCCGCCGCCACTCGTCGTGGCGTTCGCCGGCTCCCAGCCGCGAGTGCAGCACCGCGACGGTGTCACCGAAGCGTGCCGTGAAACGCCCCACGATCTGCGGCGTGAGCGCGATCTCGGGAACCATGATGATCGCGCCGCGTCCCTGCTCGAGCGCCGCGGCGGCCGCGCGCAGGTAGATCTCGGTCTTGCCTGATCCCGTGACGCCATGCAGCAGGCGCTGAGCGAAGACTCGCTCGGCCAGCGCCTGCCGCAGATCGGACATCACTGCCGCCTGGTCTGGGTTTAGTTGCGGTGCCGAGCCCACTTGCGCTCCGACCGGCAGATGGCTGGGGCGGCGTCCCACGTTGCGGTGCTCGAGCTCGACGAGACCCCTACCGGCCAGGCGCCGTAGCCCGCCGTGCCCGCCGGGCACGATCGCGGCGGCAAGCGGGCCGTTGCTGAGCAGCCCGAGCACCGCGAGCTGGCGTTCGGTCAGGCGCTGAGCGGGGGGGCCGCTGTGGGCCACCGCGGCTCGTCCGGCGTCGGTGATCTCGGCGGTCAGACGCGACAGCGGTTTGGTTCCGCGTGTGAGACCGGGCGGCAGCATCAGGCCGAGGGCGCGGGCCGTCGTCGAGCAGTACTCCGCGGCGATCCACTGAGCCAGCCCGATCAGGCTCTCGGGGACGGTGAGCTCGAGCTCCCGCAGGGGGGCCAGCAGCTTCTCTGCCGGCACGTCGCTGTGATCGGCGAGGGCGACGACGACGCCGATCGCCTCACGCCTGGCGAACGGCACGGCCAGCAGCGATCCGACCCCGACATGCGAGAACTGCTCGGTGAGGCGGTAGTCAAACGGCCCGCGCAGCGCGCGGGTACTTCTCAGCGGCTCTACCTGAGCGAATGCGGGCATCGTGAGGGTGAGGCCCGTGGTGTTCGCGGGAGCCTCGGGGACTGCGGTGCGGGAGCGCTGCTCCCGCCGGACCGTCCACTGTAGAGGGCGCGGCGGACTCCTTCGTCAGAGACCGGCGGCGCTGCGCAGGGCTTGGGCCTTGTCGGTCCGCTCCCAGGTGAAGTCGGGGTCGTCGCGGCCGAAGTGACCGTAGGCCGCTGTCTTCTGATAGATCGGCCGGTGCAGTTTGAGCTCCTCGCGGAAGGCGCCCGGCCGCAGATCGAACACCTCGTCAACGGCCCGCGCGATCTGCCCACGCGTGAGGCCCTCGCGCTCGGTCGCGAACGTCTCGACCATCACCGACACCGGGTGAGCGACACCGATCGCGTAGGCGACCTGCACTTCGGCACGCTCGGCCAGACCGGCCGCGACGATGCTCTTCGCGACCCAGCGTGCCGCGTACGCAGCCGAGCGATCGACCTTCGAGGGATCCTTCCCGGAAAACGCGCCACCACCGTGGCGTGCCATGCCGCCGTAGGTATCGACGATGATCTTGCGGCCGGTCAGCCCGGCATCGCCCACGGGACCGCCGATCACGAAACGGCCCGTCGGGTTCACGAGAAAGTTCTTGCGCAGCTTGCCAGCGTCGTAGAGATCTCCCGGCAGGATCGGCTGCACGACGTGCTCCCAGAGATCGTCCGGGATCCGCGACTCGACGCCTTCGGCGTGCTGGGTGGAGATCAGCAGCTTTTCGATCTCGACCGGCTTGCCGTCCTGGTAGCGCACGCTGACCTGCGTCTTGCCGTCAGGACGCAGGTAACCGACCGTGCCGTCCTTACGGACCGCGGCCAGACGCTCCGCGAGACGATGCGCCAGGGAGATCGGCAACGGCATCATCGTGTCCGTCTCGTTGCTGGCGTACCCGAACATCATGCCCTGATCGCCCGCGCCGGCGACGTCGAGCTCGTCCTCGTCGCTGGAATCGGTCCTCGCCTCATATGCCTTGTCCACGCCCTGAGCGATATCGGGCGACTGTTTATCGATCGCGTTCAGCACCGCGCACGAGTCGGCCGAGAAACCCAGATCCGCGTCGGTGTAGCCAATCTCGCGGATCGTCTCGCGCGCGACCTCCTGGATATCCACATAGGTGTCCGTCGAGATCTCGCCAGAGACGACGACCAGACCCGTGTTCACGAGCGTCTCACAGGCAACACGCCCGTACGGATCATCCTTCAGAACAGCATCCAAGACACCGTCAGAGATCTGGTCCGCGACCTTGTCGGGGTGCCCCTCGGTCACCGACTCAGACGTGAACAAGAACTCGTTGTCAGAAAACTGGGTCATGGCTGTGCGCTCCGGCTCCTCGATCGCTTTGAAAGTCGCGAAAGTCTATGGGAACGCCGGGAGTCAGCGTCCCGCCCCGCCGGACCGCGCCGGCGCCGGCGCGATCGACACCGGCACGGCGGACTCCTCCGGCGCCGCGGTCCCCGCGGACGGCGCCCCGGTTCGCGGGTGCTCCTCTCGCCCCCGCTGGCCGCGTTCGACGAAATCGATTATCAGCGGCACCCCGTCCATCCCGTAACGCGCGCGCAGGCGGTTCTCCACGAAGTATGCGTAGTCGCGAGTCACCCGCTTACGGGAGTTGATCTGGATCGCAAAGCGCGGCGGACGCTCGCCGATCTGTGCCATGTAGAGCAGTTTCAGGCGGTGGTGGCCCGATCCGCGGCGTGTCCCCACCGGCGGCTGGCGTGCCTGCACTGTCTCCGCGAGGAAACGGTTCAGATCGGCTGTCGGTATCCGCCCGGACATCCGCTCGCCAAGGATCAGCACCTCGGTCAGCAGGCGGGACACGTGGCGGCCGGTCTTTGCGCTGGCGGTCAGCACGCGCGGGCGCAGCCGGAGCTTTTCGGCGACCTTCCCGCGCTCGTGGTCGAGCTCTTTCTCCCCGCCCTCGTGGGTGTCCCACTTGTTCAGGACGACCGCCGTGGCACAGCCGGCCTTCATCGCCAGCTCGGCGATCCGCATGTCCTGCGCGGTCACGCCGTCGGCGGCATCGCACACCACCAGCGCGACGTCGGCTCGCTCGGCGGCCCGTTGTGAGCGCAGCGTGGTGTAGTACTCGACAGAGTCCGAGACCTTCGATTGACGGCGCATGCCGGCGGTGTCGACGAGTATCAGCTTGCGTCCGTCGACCATCAGCGGCATGTCGATCGCGTCGCGGGTGGTGCCGGCGACCTCCGAGACGATCACACGCTCCTCGCCGAGGAAGCGGTTGACGAGCGAGGACTTGCCGACGTTCGGCCGGCCGATCAGCGCGAGACGAATCGAGCCCGGATCGAGCTCCTCGTCTCCGGCTGGCAGCAGTGCGACGATCTGGTCGAGCAGATCGCCGGTTCCCAGCCCCTGTGTGGCGGACACCGCGATCGGCTCGCCCAGGCCGAGGCGGTGAAATTCCGCGGCCAGCGGCAGCTCCGCGACTCCGTCGCACTTGTTCGCCGCGACGATCACCGGGAGCGGTGAGCGGCGCAGCAGATCGGCCATCTCCTCGTCGCCCGGGCGCACCCCGGCGCGGGCGTCGACGACGAGCACCGCCACCTGAGCCTCGGCCAGTCCGGCGCGTGCCTGGTCGCGAATCGAGCTGGCCAGCGGATCCTCGTCTTGGAAATCCACGCCGCCGGTGTCGATCAGCACGAACTGGCGGGCGTTCCATTCGCAGTGCAGCTCCTTGCGGTCACGGGTGATCCCGGGACGCTCGTGCACGACCGCCTCGCGGGTGCCCGTGAGACGGTTGATGAGCGAGGACTTGCCCACGTTTGGATAGCCGACGACGGCAACCTTCATGGCAGCCAGTATGACCGGATCAGAACCGGCTACCTGCTCAGCCCGCCGCCGATACCCGCCGGGCCATGGTCGCGACACGCTCCACGACCTGCCGCAGTGTGAGCCCGGTGGTGTCGAGCGTCACGGCGTCTGTGGCTGCCTGAAGTGGGCTGTGCTCGCGTGAGGCGTCGCGCTCGTCGCGGATCGTCTGCTCGGCCAGCACGGCTCGTGGGTCAGCACCGAGCTGAGTGGCGCGTCTGCGGGCACGCTCCTGCGCGCTTGCGGTCAGGAACACCTTCAGCTCCGCGTCGGGGGCGACGACGGTGCCGATGTCGCGCCCCTCGGCCACCCAGTCGCCGGCTGCGATCAGTTCGCGCTGAGAGGCCACCATCGCGTCGCGCACACCGGGGACCGCGGCAACGCGAGAGGCAGCCTCCGAGACAGCGGGGGCACGGATCGCCTCGCTCACGTCGCGGCCGTCGAGCAGCACGCGAGGACTCGTGTTCCGCTCGCGCGAGCGATCCGGCTCGGTGTCTGTGCTGATCAGCTCGATGTGCGCAGCGCCCGCCAATCGGCTCAACGCGTCGGCCTGATCGAGCAGCGACTCACCGCCCTGCTCGAGTGCCGCGAGCGCGACGCACCTGTACATCGCGCCGGTGTCCAGATAGGTGAAGCACAACTCGCGCGCGAGTGCCTGCGCGACTGTCGACTTGCCGGCCCCGGCGGGACCGTCGATCGCTACGAGCACAGCCTCTCGATGTCCTTCACGAAATCCGGGTAGGACACGTCCGCGGCCTCCATGCCCCGCACCAGGACCCCCTCGCGGGAAGCCAATCCGGCGATGGCGCCCATCATCGCCAGGCGGTGGTCGCCGTGCGCGTCGAGCTCTCCCCCCTTCAGCCCGCCGGTCCCTTTGACCACGAACCCATCCTCGGTCGCCTCGATGTCCGCTCCCAGACCGCGCAGACCGTCGACAACGGTCGCGATGCGATCGGTCTCCTTCACACGCAGCTCCTGGGCTCCCCGCACGACCGTCTCACCCTCGGCGAAGCAGCCGAGCAGAGCGACGAGCGGCAGCTCGTCGATCGCCGCCGGCACCTCTTCGGCCTCCACGATCGTGCCCTCCAGGGCGCCCGCGGCGATGTCCAGGTCGGCGATCGGCTCGCGTGCTGAGAGCTCACCCGTCTCATCCTCGAGCTCGCCGAGCACGATGCCGCGCATCCGCTTGAGGATCCGCAGGAAGCCGGTTCGTGTCCAGTTGACGCCGACGTCGCGAATCAACAGGCGCGAATGGGCGACCAGCACTCCGGCGGTGATCGCGAATGCCGCTGAGCTCGGGTCCCCGGGGATCACGAGGTCCTCTGGGATGATCTCGTCGGCGTTGGTGACGGTGACGTGGCGGCCGTGGCGATGAATGCTCACGCCGGCGCCCATCAGCATCCGCTCGGTGTGGTCTCTACTCCCGAGAGGCTCACCGACGGTGGTCGTCCCGTCGGCGGTGAGCCCGGCCAGGAGGATGCACGACTTCACTTGAGCGCTGGCGACGGGCAGCTCATAGGAGATCGAGCGCAGACGCGCTCCGTGAACCGTCAGAGGCACGAAGCGCCCATCCGTGCTGTCGAGCTCGGCGCCCATCAAACGCAGCGGATCGGCGACCCGGTCGATCGGACGGCGGCGGATCGACTCGTCGCCGTCGAGGGTGAAGGAGCGTCCCTCCTGCGCGGCCAGCCATCCGGGCAGGAGACGAAGGAGTGTGCCCGCGTTGCCGACGTCGATCGTCTGCTCCGGCTCGCGTGCCTCTCGCAGGCCCGTACCGCGCACCACCACCTCGTTGTCGTGCACCTCGACCAGCGCCCCCAACGCGGCCACCGCCTGGAGTGTCGAGGTGGTATCGGCTGCGAGTAGGTAGTTGGAGATCCGCACCGGCTCGGAGGCCATCGCGCCGATCAGCGCGGCGCGATGAGAGATCGACTTGTCCGCGGGTGCGATCAGCTCCCCCGTGAGCCGGTCCGCTGGGTCAAAGCGCATGTTCATGCCCGCGCGACCGGGAAGCCGAGAGCCGCTATCAGCTCTCCCGCCCGGCTCCTCTGCCCGTCTCCACGTAGCCACAGAGCCACGACTCCCTGGCTGTTGTCGGCGGATGGCGAGAGTGCCATGTCGACGATGTTGACACCGGCCCGTCCGAGCTCGAGCGCGATCTCGGCTATCACGCCGGGCCGATTGGGCACCGAGACACGCAGCTCGTGCACCGCGCCACCGAGCAGGCTCGCGTTGAGGAGCGCGTCGCGATCGCTGCGCGCCTGCTCGTTCCAAGCCGTGATCTGGTCGCGGTCCGCCTCCCTGAGCGCTGTGCGCAGCTGATCGAGTTGACCGATGGCCTGCTCGATGCTGTCGATCACGGCGTCGCCGTTGGACAGGTAGATGTCTGTCCAGATGGCGCTGTTGGCGCCCGCGACCCGAGTCGCGTCGCGAAAGCTCGGCCCGGTCCCCGACACGCTGCCGTCTGCCTGCAGAGCCGCAACCGCCTGGCTGACCAGCAGGTTGGCGAACACGTGCGGTAGATGCGAGACACATGCCATCAGACGATCGTGGTCTTCCGGCTCGATCGCGGTGGGTTGCGCGCCGAGACCCGTGAGCAGACGATGGAGACGCTCATACAGCACCCCGGAGGTCCCCTTGGCGGGTGTCAGATACCAGGTGGCGCCGTCGAACAGATCCTCGCGGGCGTGCTGCACGCCGGCGGTCTCCGCGCCCGCCAGAGGATGTCCGCCAACGAAGCGCTGATCGGCGCTCAGCGCGGCGAGCATTCGCTTGGTGGAGCCCACGTCTGAGACCACACAGTCGCGCGGCGCGTATCTGAGCACCTCGCCAACGGTGTGTGGCAGAGCACCCACGGGGGCCGCGACGAAGACGACCTGTGCCGTGGCGACGGCGCTTTGGATATCGGCTGCCGCGTTCTGCAGCGCGCCGAGCTCCAGCGCCCTGGCGAGAACCAGCGGATCGGGGTCATATCCACAGACAGACGCTTTGCATCGCTGTCGTGCGGCCATGCCGATCGAGCCCCCGATCAACCCCACACCAACTATCGAGATGGTGATCTGAGAGTCCCCATGTGGTGTCTGAGATGTTGCTATTGGTGCCTCCCGGCCCGGGCCCGTGCGACATCGAGGACACTGAACGACTTTCCGGCGAGTTCGGCGGCGCTGGCCACGGACGCAGCGTACGCGGCGAAACTATCAGTTGGCAGCGCCTGCGGCCCGTCGCAGATCGCCCGCTCGGGATCGGGATGCACCTCGACGATGATGCCATCCGCCCCAGCCGCGGCCGCGGCGAGCGACAGCGGGCCAACCAACTCGCGTCTTCCAGCGGCGTGGCTCGGATCGACCACGACCGGCAGATGCGAGAGTTCCTTGAGCACGGGCACGGCCATCAAATCGAGCGTGAAGCGGTACGCGGTCTCGAACGTGCGGATCCCGCGCTCGCAGAGAATCACGTTCGGGTTGCCTTCGCTGAGGATGTACTCCGAGGCTGCCAGCAGCTCCTCGAGCGTTGAGGAGAGGCCGCGCTTGAGCAGCACGGTCGCGCCGCTGCGGCCGACCTCGCTGAGAAGCGGGTAGTTCTGCATGTTGCGCGCACCGATCTGCACCACATCGGCCACCTCCAGCACAGCCTCGAGATGGCGCAGGTCCATCAACTCGGTCACGATCGGCAGACCGGTCTGCTCCTTGGCTTGCGCGAGTATCGCCAGTCCCTCCGCGCCGAGTCCCTGGAACGCGTACGGCGATGTGCGTGGCTTGTACGCGCCGCCGCGGAACATCGAGGCGCCGGCGGCGGCCACCGCGTGCGCGGTTTGCAGTGTCTGCTTTCGCGATTCGACGGTGCATGGACCGGCGATCAGCGCGAAATGCTCGCCGCCGATCTTGGCTCCGGCGATGTCGAGCACCGTGCGCTGGCCGGAGCGGGCCTTTGCGGAGGCGAGCCTGTAGGGATCGTCGCTGCTGTGAGTGTGCTCGACGCCTGGCTGCGAGGGGCGCGCCGGACTGTCGGCTCTGGCCCGATCGCCGTTGACGCCGCTCGCCGGGGTTGCGCTGTGCGCCTGTTTGCGCAGGGTTCGAGCCTTTCGGAGTTTTGTGGCTGGCGCGCCGCGGTCCGGCGCGGCGGCGGTCTGCTTTGTGGCGATCATCAACTGCTCCTTTTCGAGATGTTTGGAACCTGGGCGGCCGCGTCGCACAGACGCGTCGTGAGGGTGGGCTCAGAGCAGCCCTGATGGTGGCGCCGGTCCGCTGGCAGACCCGTGCGACCCGACGCCCGCTCACGCACGGGTCAGGCCGAAGCGCCTAGCTAAATCGCCAGGTGTGAGAAGAGGACCACGAGCGGCAGTCGAGCGTGGGCTCGTCTCCCGCGCTTGCGGCTGGGTGGCGCCCGGAGGATGTCGATGAGGCCACGGTCATGATCTTCTGGGACTGGTTGTAGCAGACGACGGCGAGCTTGTCGATCGTCGTCTGAGCCCTAGAGCACCTCGGCGAGCGCGTCCAGGAAGCGGGCGTTCTCCTCGGTGGTGCCGTAAGTGACTCGCAGTGCGCCGTCCTGACCGAGTGCCCCCCCGCCGCGCACCAGCACGCCGCGTTCCTGCAGGCCACGCATGACCTGCTGCTCCTCGCGTCCCTCGCCCAGCTCAAACCAGCAGAAGTTGGCCTGCGAGTCGGCCGGCGAGAGACCCAGCGCGCGCAGTCGCTCATCAACTGAGATGCGCTCCGCGATCGTGCGCGTGACGCGCTCGGTGACCGCGTCCTGATGATCCAGCGCCTCGAGCGCCGCGACCTGTGCGAGGGAGTTGCAGAAGAATGGCTGGCGCACCTGGTCCACCGCTCGAGGTAGATCCTCAGAGCCACACAGCGCGAAGCCGACACGCAGACCACACAGGCCGTAGACCTTGGAGAAGGTGCGCAGCAGCACCAGGTTCGGGTGGCGCTCGAGCAAGTCGACTGACGCATCGGGATCGTCGAGCAGGTTGAACTCGCAGTAGGCCTCGTCGATGATCACGCAGACGTGGCGTGGCACTTCGGCGACGAACTCGGCGATGCTGCTCAGCTGCAGCGCGGTGCTGGTTGGGTTGTTTGGGTTGCAGAGGATGATCAGACGTGTCGCGACGGTGATCTGCGCCAGCATCGCTCCCAGGTCGTGGCGGTCGCACGCGTCCAGCGGCACGGTGATCGCGCGGGCGCCCGAGGCCGCGGATAGATGCGGGTAGACGGAGAACGACGGCCAGGCGTATATGAGCTCCGCGTCGGGTTCCAGGAGTGCCTCTCCGGCGGCCAGCAGGATGTCGCACGAGCCGTTGCCGATCGCGATCCGCGACGCTGGCACCCCGTAGCGGTCCGACAGCCGGTTGCGCAGCAGCGAGTTGGTCGGGTCCGGGTAGCGGTTGAGGTCGCGCAGGGCGCGCTCGATCGCTTCGCGCACGGCGAGCAGCGGCGAGTCGGGAGACTCGTTGCTGGCGAGGCGTACCGGCGGGGTCTCGCCGGCGTAGCCGCCAGCGACCGGGTAGACCGGGATCCTCTGAACGCGCTTTGAGAACTCGAGCGTCATGGTCCACCCATTGTGACGAACGCTCGCCCGCGGTAGGGGCTACTGCGCTGACTGCAGGTCGGCGCGCAGCTCGGCGGCGTCGCCGAGGTACACGTGCCGGGACTCGTGGGAGTCCTCGGCGTGGTAGTGGATCAGCACCCTGATCACGCGGGGCATCGCTCGTGGCACCGGGATCTCCCGTGCGCAGAGCAGTGGTACGCGGTCAAATCCCAGAGCTCGTGCGGCGACCGCGGGGAACTCGGCGTCGAGATCCTCTGTCGCGGTGAATATGCAGCTGACCACGTTCTCGGGCGACAGCGAGTTGCGCCGCATGATCTCTCGCATCAGCTCACTCGTGGCGTCGAGAATCTCCGCGGAATCGTTGTTGTCGACGCTGATCGCACCGCGCAGAGCAAAGAGACGCATGCTTGCGATTGTTTCAGAGCGTGAGCGCGGACTCATTCCTGGATGGGCGGTACGGCGCTCGTCGAGCCCCGCAGTCTTCGGATCTCGGCCTCGCTGAGGCGTCTGTGTGCCCCTGCCGGCAGATCACCGAGCGCCAACGGGCCAAAAGCGACGCGCTGAAGGGAACGGAGCGGATATCCGACCGCGTCACACATGCGTCTGACCTGGCGGTTTCGTCCCTCGTGGATGACGATCTCCAGCAGATCCGCTGAGAGCGCTCGCACACGCGCGGGCGCGGTCAAACCGTCCTCGAGCTTCACGCCTTCGCGCAAGCCGCGCAACGCTCGCTCCCGTATCGGTCCGCGCCGAAGCCGGGCGTGGTAGGTCTTTGGCACTTCGAAGCTCGGGTGAGTCAGGCGGTGCGCGAGCTCACCGTCGTTGGTGAGCAGGATCAGCCCGCTGGAGTCAGCGTCCAGGCGACCGACTGGATACAGCCGCAGTCCCTCATCTGGCAGCAGTTCGACGACCGTGGGGCGGTTGTGGGTGTCGCTGGCCGTGGAGAGAACGCCGGTCGGCTTGTGCAGCAGATACACGGTCCTCGGCTCCGCTCCGCTCAGCTGATTTCCGTCGAGGCTCACGCGATTGTGCTCGGTCACGTCGCGTGCGGGATCGCGCACCACCTGCCCATCGACCCGCACCCGACCGGACGCGATCACTCCCTCGGCGGATCGGCGCGAGGCGACACCGGCGTGGGCGAGATACTTGGCGAGGCGCATCTGCTGCAACCATAGGGCGCATGGATCTTCAGCGGTTACAGCAGTTGCTCAGTGACGTTGGCGAGCCCGGCTTCCGCGCCAAGCAGGTCTGGCAGTGGGCCGCGAGGGGCGCCGGCGGCTATCGGGACATGACCGATCTTCCGCTGGCGCTGCGGGAGCGCCTGGAGCTTGAGCTTCCGTTTTCGAGCCTGATCACCCAGCACGAGGCGCGCTCGAGTGACGGCACCGTCAAGGCGCTGTTTCACACCGCCGACGGCCGTGCGCTGGAGGCCGTCCTGATGCGCTACCGCGATGGGCGGCGCTCGGTGTGTCTCTCCTCGCAGTCGGGCTGCCCGCTGACGTGCACCTTCTGCGCCACTGGATCGATGCGTTTCGCGCGCAACCTGACGACCTCGGAGATCCTCGACCAGGCGCTCTATTTCCGCAGGATCGAGCCGATCGACCACTGTGTGTTCATGGGCATGGGCGAGCCGACGCTGAACCTCGACAACGTGCTGGAGGCGTGTGAGCGGCTGCCGGATCTCGGCGTCTCCCATCGCAGCACGACGATCTCGACGGTCGGTTGGATCCCCGGGATCGAACGTCTCACGGAGTCTGAGATGCCGCTGCGTCTGGCGCTCTCGCTACACGCCGCCGATGAAGCACTGCGCTCGGAGCTGATGCCGGTCAACGAGCGCTATCCGCTGATCGACGTGATCGAGGCGGCCCGCGCGTTCTATGCACGCAAGCGCAGACGCGTGTTTGTCGAGTATGTGATGCTCGCCGGCGTCAACGATCGCTACGAGCAGGCGCTGGCCCTGGCGAAGCTGCTCGCCCCGAGCACCGACCTCGAGCGCGGCGTGTTCAAGGTCAATCTGATCCCATACAACCCCACCGGTGCGGGCACGGCGAGCACCTACCGGGGTTCCGGTCGCTCGTCGATCGCGGCTTTTCGCTCGGTACTCGAGCGCAATGGCGTGAACGTGACGGTGCGGTTGACCAGGGGTCGCGACATCGACGCCGCGTGCGGCCAGCTCGCGGCACGTGCCTCCTCGACCGCGCTCTGAGGCTTATGAGAAGCGGTTCGCTACTCGCCGCCCGGCACGAGCGTACCGGCGCGCCCGTCACCGGCCCGCAGCAGTCGTTCGCGAAGCTCGGTCTGCTCCTCGGGAGTCGGGTCCCACTGGGCGACATCGGGCAGATCCTCCAGCGACTCCAGGCCGAACAGCTTCAAGAACAGGGTGCTCGTGCGATACAGCGCGGCACCGAACTGGGAGCGGCCGATCTGGTCGATCAGGCCACGGTCGAGCAGCGTCGCAACCGCTGAATCGGCGCTGACACCGCGAATCCTGGTGATCTCCGGCCGTGAGACTGGCTGCAGATAGGCGATTATCGCAAGCGTCTCAGCCTGCGTTGGAGTGAGCGTCGCCACGCGCGGGCGACTGAACAGGCGTCGTGCCGCGACCTCCGCCAGCGGATCGGAGGCAAAGCAGTAGCCACCCGCGAGTTTCCGCAGGTTGATCCCGCTGCTTCCCTGGGCGAAGCGCTCGGACAGACGCTGCAGCGCTTCGGTCACGACCGTCTCATCGAGCTCCGAGGCTTCGGCGAGCTCCGGCACGCTCAGCGGATCACTGGCCAGGAACAGGAGCGCTTCGAGGATGGCAGTTGGCTCTGGAGCCTCGGCTAGCTCTGGAGCCTCAGTTGGCTCTGGAGCCTCGCTCACCCGGCCATCCTCTCGGCGGTCTGCGCCCTAGCGGCCGAAGGCAGAATCGAGATATCGCCGAACGCCTCCTGCTGTTCCCAGTCGGCCTCGCCGCGCTTGTACAGCTCGAGCAGCGCGAACACGGTGACCGCGACGGTCATGCGGTCGGCGTCCTTGACGGCCTCATCGAAGGAGATGCGCCCGCGGCGCAGCATCGCGCGCAGATGGGAGATCCGCTCGGCGACGCTCACGCGGTGTGTGGCGATGTGACGGAGGTTGATCGCCGCAGGCATCCGCAGCAGCTGCCCGATCGCGGCGGCGAGCGCATTGGGGTCCTGCGAGCCCTCCTGGGGAGCGATCTGCGAGCGCCGCAGATGAGCCGGCAGGGGAGCTTCGCGGAAGCGGATCCCGTCCTGCGTGGCCAGGAGCTCTCGCAGGTGGGTTGCGGCGTCGCGATAGCGGCGCGCGTCGAGCATCCGCTGTAGCAGCTCCTCGGCCGCCTGCTCGGGCTCGATTTCGAGCAGCTCGTCGTCCTCGCCGGCGAGCATCAGACGCGACTTCAACTCCAGCAGAGCCGCGATCAGGACGATGAATTCGGTTGCTGTCTCGAGGTCCAGCTCATCACGGGCGGCGAGGTGATCGAGGTAGGCCAGGACAACCTCGGCCAGCTGCAGCTCCAGCAGGTCCACCTCGTCGCGCAGGACGAGCGCGAGCAGCAGGTCGAATGGGCCGCTGAAGAGGTCGACGTCCAGCTCGATCGAGGCGAGGCTCACGAGCTCACCGTAGCGTGCGGATATGACGGGGAGCGGCGACACCCATGAGCTCGCGGACATCCGTCAGCGTCTCGGCGGCGATCTGGCGTGCCTTTGCGGCGCCCTCGGCGAGGATCACCTCCAGTCTCCTCTCGTCGGCTCTCAGCTCGGTGTAGCGCTCGTGCACTGGCGCCAGGTAGTCGATGACCGCGGCTGCGACGGTCGTCTTCAGTTCTCCGTAGCGGGCGTCGGCGAGCTCGCTTTCGACGTCCGCTGGCTGGGCTTCTCGTATGGCGGCGAGTATTTCGATCAGGTTGGATACGCCAGGCTTCTCAGGCGCACGGCGGATCTCGCTGCCGGAGTCGGTTACCGCTCGCTTGAACTTCTTCTCGATCGCGGCTGGCTGATCGAGCACGTACACGGTACCCTCGGGGCTGGCGCTGGTGGTGGACATCTTTCGCGTGGGATCCTGCAGATCCATGATTCTCGCACCCACCGCGGGGATGCGGTGCTCGGGCACGAGGAGCACGTCCTCACCGTCGCCGAAGCGCGCGTTGAAGCGCTGGGCGATGTCGCGCATCAGCTCGACGTGCTGGCGCTGGTCGTCGCCGACCGGCACCTCCTGGGCGCGGTAGGCGAGTACGTCGGCGGCCATCAGTACGGGATAGAAGAACAGCCCCGCGGTGGCGAGCTCGCGCGCCGCGCCGGCCTTGTCCTTGAACTGGGTCATCCGCGACAGCTCGCCGAAGGAGGTGACGCTCGACAACAGCCAGGTCAGCTCGGTGTGCTCGCGCACGTCGCTCTGACGGAACAGCACGCAGCGCTCGGGATCCAGGCCCGCCGCGAGCAGCACCGCGAGCAGGTCGTACAGCCCGGCCCGCAGGTCGGCCGGGTCGTAAGCCACCGTCAACGCGTGCAGGTCGACGATGCAGAAGATCCCTTCGCCGCGCTCCTGACTGGACACGTACTGGGCGATCGCACCGATGTAGTTGCCGAGGTGCTTGCGGCCGGTCGGCTGGATGCCTGAGAAGATGCGCATTCGCGGCAGGCTAACGGAGGGACCTACCGATCGCGTCGTAGACCCTCTACCCAAGTACCCACTCCGGAGACAAAGGCAGGGAGGTACTGTCGCTGGCGCTCAACGGCGGCGTGTACCTGCTCCGGCGCCAGGATCCAATACTCGTGTTGGCTGGCGTTGCGCAAGTCGAGGACTTCCTGCATCACGTGCTCGATCTCGATCGAATACAGACCCTGTTGCCGTAGTTGGTCGGCCACAGGGGTCTTGCGGTCGGCGGGGATCGCACTCAGGTCTTGGGCCACTCGAACGCTGAGACCGATCAAACCCAGGCACAGGTTGTGCAGGTCATCCATGTTTGATCGCACCAACACGGCTTGGTTGCGCTCCTCCGGGAGCTTCGAGTACCAAGCGGCGCTGAAGGCGGAGCAGTCGAAGTCCGGCGGGAAGGCAGATACCGCTGTCTCCAGCTGTTCCACCGTGCGAGCCAGTTGGCCCAGCGCGCTATCCAGAGCTGCCCTACGCGCCTCGGCAGCCACCGGAGGACGTGCGGCGGAGCTCACGATCAAACACCCAGGGGCGATTGTGCGCGCTCGGCAGCCAGTCGCTGGAAGTAGCCAAGCGCCATCTGAGCCTCTATGCGTAGCTCATCTCCCAACTGGTCGGCCTGGGCTCGTGTGTCTGTGGCCCGTGCTTGTAGACGCGACCAAGATTGCTCACGGTCCACTAGAGGACGACCATCACGTAGCACCTCTGTCAGCAAGCGCGGATTGCGCCTCGCCCCCGCCAGCGGCACGAGTTGCACCTTGGCAGGCAGCCGCCGGTTCAAGCGCAGGCGCAGGGCCTCGAGGGCGCCCGGTACAGGGCGACGAAGCTCCACCATCAGGTCAACATCGGAGACGCCCTTCACCTCATCACCGCGTGCGACAGAGCCGAAAAGCACGACCAGCTTCAGGTTGGGCTCCGTCCTGAGCGCAGCGAGCAACTGGCTGACGAGCGGCCAGCGCAACCGCACCCATGCCGCCTCCGAATCAGGGAGCAGGAGTCGGTGTGAACTCGGGCGCATTGCGCGGATCAAGCCACTGCCTGCGGCACGACGAAGCGTGCGCTCGTCGACCCCGACCTCACTCGCCAACTGCGCAAGGATCGAACTCATGTGTCCACTTTAGCATTTGTGTGTCCGGTAAGGTGTCGGGGCACCCTCTCTGCAAAGCGCTCGACTCGGTGGGGATCCGATCCAGGGAAGCCGGCCGGCCGCTCAGCGCCGGCGCTGTGAGGCGCCGGTGAGCCACGGTGCGTCCCAGCCGGTATCGGCCTGGTTGACATTCGTGCCCGGCGGCACGACCCCGTCGATCCGATCGAGCAGCTCACCGCCGAGGACGGGGCGCTCGAGTACCGGCAGCTGGCTCTCGAGCTGATCCATCGTGCGTGGTCCGATGATCGCCGCCGTGACGGCCGGGTGTGAGGTGACGAACGCAATCGACATCTCGATCAGTGGCATCCCGGCCTGCTCGGCGAGCTCGCCGAGCGCCTGCGCGGCCTCGAGCTTCGCCTGGTTGGCGGGGATCGACATGTCATAGCGAGAGGGGAGCATCCGCGCGCGGCGACTGGAGCCCGGCGAGTCGCCGCCCTTGTTGTACTTGCCCGACAGCCAGCCTCCGGCCAACGGGCTCCAGGGGATCACGCCCATCCCGTACTGCTCGCAGACGGGTAATACGTCCGCCTCGATCCGGCGGATCAGCATCGAGTACGGCGGCTGCTCGCAGAGAAAGCGCTCCCTCCCCCGCTCTTTGGCGGCCCATTGCGCCTGCACGATCTGCCAGGCGGGGAAGGTCGAGGAGCCGATCGCGCGAACCTTCCCCTGGCTGACCAGGTCCGAGAGCGCTCCGAGCGTCTCCTCGATGTCGGTGTCGGGCTCGGGACGGTGGATCTGGTACAGGTCGATCCAGTCCGTTTTCAACCGTTTGAGGCTGCTCTCGACCTCTTTGACGAGCCAGCGGCGGGAGTTGCCGAACTGGTTGGGGTCTGTGTCGTGCATCGGGCCGTGGGCCTTGGTGGCGAGCACCACCTGATCGCGGCGGCCGTCTGCCAGTGCCTTGCCGACGATTTCCTCGGACTCGCCGCGCGAGTAGACATCGGCGGTGTCGATGAAGTTGATGCCGGCGTCCAGGGCGGCGTGGATGATTGCGATCGAGTCCTCGTGGTCGGTGTTGCCCCAGGCGCCGAACATCATCGCCCCGAGGCACAGGGGGCTGACGCTGATGCCGGTCGTTCCGAGTTTGCGGTGTTCCATCAGTGAAGCTCCTGTCGGATCATGGGGTTCTTGGCGGCAGCGACCTCATCCAGGCGACGTACCGGGGTGCTGTAGGGGGCGTTCTGGGAGATCTCGGGGTCCTCGGCCGCCTCCGCGAGGATCGCCGCGATCGCATCGGCGAACGCGTCGAGGGTCTCCTTCGTCTCGGTCTCGGTCGGCTCGACCATCAGCGCCTCCTCGACCAGCAGCGGGAAATACACGGTCGGCGGATGGAAGCCGAAGTCCAGCAGCCGCTTGGCGAGGTCGAGCGTCTTGATCTGCAGGGCGCGCTTCATCGGGCCGCCCGAGAGCACGAACTCGTGCATGCACAGCTCTCCGTAGGCAAGCGGCAGGTACTCCTCGACGCCGCTCTCACGCAGCCGCGCGAGCAGATAGTTGGCGTTCAGCACGGCGGTCTCGGAGGCGTCCTTCAGGCCATCTGAGCCGAGCGAGCAGATGTAGGCGTAAGAGCGCACGAAACAGCCATAGTTGCCCTGGAATCCGCGCAGGCGGCCAATTGATTTGGAGCCCACCCCTCCCCCCGGGTCGTGGTCGAGGTCAAAGGTGCCGTCCTTGCCACGGACCACGATCGGCACGGGCAGGAAGGGCGCGACTCGCTCCGATACGGCGATCGGTCCCGATCCCGGGCCGCCGCCTCCGTGTGGCTGGGTGAAGGACTTGTGCAGATTGAAATGCACGATGTCAAAGCCCATGTCCCCGGGGCGCGAGATGCCCATCACCGCGTTGAGGTTGGCCCCGTCGTAGTACAGGGTCGCGCCCACGCCATGCACGATCTCGGCTATCTCCGCGATGTTCGGGTCGAACAGACCGAGCGTGTTGGGGTTGGTCAGCATCAGGCACGCGACGTCGCTGTCGGCCTTCGCGCGCAGATCCTCGATGTCCACGCCGCCATCGCCGTTGGTCGCCACCTTGACCACCTGGAGCCCCGCCATCGTGACCGTCGCCGGGTTGGTTCCGTGGGCGGTATCGGGAGTCAGCACCTTGTGGCGCGTCTCGCCGCGGTCCTCGTGATATGCGCGGGTCACGAGCACACCCGCGAGCTCGCCGTGGGAGCCAGCGGAGGGCTGCAGCGATACGTTCGCGAGGCCCGAGATCTCAGACAATGCCTCCTGCAGGTTCCACATCAGCTGCAGCGCCCCCTGGGCTCGCTCGGGGTCCTGGAGAGGGTGCAGCCGGGCGTGGCCGGCGAGCGCCGCGGCGCGCTCGTGCAGACGGGGGTTGTGCTTCATCGTGCACGAGCCGAGTGGATAGAAGCCCGAGTCGAGATCGAAGTTGCGCTTGGAGATGCCGACGTAGTGGCGCACGATCTCAGGCTCTGAGACCTCCGGCAGACGCGCCGGCTCGCTGCGACGCAGATGCGCGGGCAGCAGCGTCTCCCGATCTACCGCGGGCACGTCGCTAGCGGGGCACATGAAGGCGCGACGGCCCGGGGCGCCCTTCTGGAAGATCGTCGTTGCCGGCAGGCGCTGCAGCGGCGCCGAGGAGACGGTCGGCGCCGAGACCACAGCAGTCGCGGCCGCGTTGCCGTTGATGCTCGGCTCGTGCGCCTCGATGGCGGGATCGGCGTGCAGGTGGTTTTCGTCGATCGGGCTCATACGCTCACCGCTGCGGTGCGCTCCGCGGCTACGGCCTGTGCGAGCACGCCCGCGAGGCGGTCGATGTCGGCGCGACTGCGCTTCTCGGTGATCGCCACGAGCAGCCCCCCTCGGTCCGCTTCACGGCCGCTCAGAGCCTCCAGGTCAACGCCGGGGTTCACGCCCTCGAGAATGCAGCGGCGCCGGATGGCGTCCACATCGCCGTCGAGGCGCAGCGCGAACTCGCGTATCACCGGCCGCTCGTGGCACTTCTCGACGCCCTCGATCGCGCTGAGGGTCTCGCGGGCATAGTGGGTGCGCGCCAAGAGCAGCTCGCCCAGCTCGATGATCCCGTGACGGCCGAGCCAGGTGAGGTACACAACTCCGGCGAGGGCATTGAGGGCCTGGGCGGTGCAGATGTTCGAGGTGGCTTTCTCACGGCGAATGTGCTGCTCTCGCGTCTGCAACGTGAGCACGAAGCCGCGCCGGCCGTCCACATCGACCGTCTCGCCGGCGATGCGCCCGGGCATCCGGCGCAGATACTCCTCACGCGCAGCGAAGATGCCGAAAGAGGGGCCGCCGAAGTCGAGGCGGTTGCCGAGCGATTGACCCTCGCCGACGGCCACGTCGACGCCGCATTCGCCTGGCGCCTCGAGCACGCCAAGCGAGATCGGATCGACCTGCGCGATGACGACGGGCCCCTTCGCCTCCTCCCCAGCCGCGGCCTTGGCGGCGGCGCTGAGCGCAGCGGCGTCCTCGACGGCGCCGTAGAAGTTGGGTTGAGCGAAGATCGCCGCACTGGTATCGGCGTCGATCGCCTGCGCCCAGGCGTCCGGGTCGGTGACACCGTCGCGAAGGGGAACCTCGAGGAGCTCCATGCCGTAGCCGTGGGCGTTGGTGCGCAGCGTCTCGATCGAGTGTGGGTGCATGCCGGCGCTGACGACGAGCTTGCTCTTGCCGTTGTGGAGCTTGGCGAGATAGCCGGCGGCGGCGACCGCCGAGGGCCCCTCGTACACCGAGGCGTTGGCGATCGGCAGGCCCGTCAGCTCGGAGATGGCGGTCTGGTACTCGAACATGACCTGCAGCCCACCCTGGGAGATCTCGGGCTGGTAGGGCGTGTAGGGGGTCAGGAACTCTGAGCGCTCGGTCAGCATGTCGATCAGCGCCGGCACATAGTGGTCGTACATGCCTGCGCCGAGGAAGCTCAGCTCGTCCTCGGTACTCGTGTTGGCGGCGGCCAGCGCACGTAGGTGCTCGTAGACCTCCTGCTCTCCCATCCCTTGGGGAAGATCGAGCTGGCGGCGCAGACGCACCGCCTCGGGGATCTGGCGATCGAAGATCTCCTCGATGCTCGACACGCCGATCGCCTCCAGCATCGCCTGGAGGTCTGTGGTGGTTGTCGCGGTGTAGCGGGTCAAATCGGTTGTTCTAGGTTAGACGGCGCTCGTCACCTACTCAGCCTGCGAGGCTCGAGACGTAGGCGGCGGCGTCCATCAGCCCCTCACGGCCGGAGTCCTCGGCGAGGCGCAGCTTGACCAGCCATCCTTCTCCGTAGGGGTCCTCGTTGATCGCCTGGGGACTGTCGGCGAGCGACTCGTTGATCTCGACGATCTCACCAGACAGTGGCGCCACGACATCAGAGACAGCCTTGACCGACTCGACCTCAGCGTAGGGCTCACCCGCGGTGAGCGTGGTGCCGGGGGGCGGCAGCTCTGAGAAGACGACCTCTCCGAGGGCGTCCTGCGCGTACCAGGTGATGCCGAGCGTCGCCGAGGTCGGGTCGTCGGCGTCGATTCTGGCCCAGTCGTGCTCTGGGTGATACAGCAGGTCATCGGGATAGCTGGCCTGGGCCATCTGCGTTGCTCCTAAGCTGGGCGGGGACTCGATGGACCGTGAGATATTTCGATCTCACGGCTCTGTGAACGGGACTCTACGCGTTCGCTGCACGACCGGCGCGTGTCGCTCTTCGCCGAGCGCTTCGGACTGGTTTCAGCCGTGCTTCTCGACGAACGGCCTGCGTGTCACGGTGGCGGGACGGGTGCGCCCACGCACATCGACCTGCAGTCGCGTGCCGACCTCGGCGCGCTCGGCGGGTAGATATGCCAAGCCGATCCCCTTGCCCAGGCGTGGCGAGAGTGTGCCACTGGTCACCTCTCCCCCTCCGATGATCGGGTTGCCCTGCCGCGCGATGCCGGGACCGTCGATCGTGAACGCCGCGAGGCGCTCGGGTGGACCAGCCTGCCGCACGGCGCGCACCACCTCGGCGCCGATGAAGCCGGTGTCCTCACGACAGCACCAGCCGAGCCCGGCTTCGATCGGGTTGCGCTTCTCGCTCAGCTCGTGGCCATACAGGTGAAAACACGCCTCCAAGCGAAGGGTGTCGCGCGCCGCCAGCCCGGCTGGGAGGGCACCGCGGGCCACCAGCTCGTCCCACAGCGAGGGCGCGCTTTCGGGATCGAGCAGCAACTCCACGCCGTCCTCCCCGGTGTAGCCGGTGCCGCAGACGAGCGTCTCGACACCCGCCAGCCGCCGTGAGGACGCGGTCATTCGCTTCGGCAACGGCGACTCTGAGATCGCCTGAACGATCTCACGCGCGCGAGGACCCTGGACCGCCAGCATCGCGTAGTGCTCGCGGCGGTCGCTGACCTCGACGTCGAGGCCCTCGGCGTGCCCCTGGAACCACCTCAGGTCGTGCTCGTGGTTGGCGGCGTTTGTGACCGTGAGGTAGCGCTCTGGCCCCAGGCGGTAGGTGAACAGGTCATCCAACACCCCGCCATCCTCACGACAGAGCAGGCCGTATTGAGCGCCAGCCATGGGGATCTTGCCGACATCGTTTGACAGCAGACGCTGCAGCAGGACCAGCGCGTCGGGGCCCGACGTCTCGATCTCTCCCATGTGCGAGACGTCGAAGATCCCGCAGGCCTCGCGCACCGCCATGTGCTCCTCGCGTATGCCCGAGTACTGCACGGGCATCTCCCAGCCGGCGAAGTCCACGAGCTTCGCCCCGGCAGCCACGTGACGCTCAAACAGAGGTGTGCGATTGGGCGTCTCCGGGGCGGCGGCGTTCACGTCCAGCAGGCTATCGAAGCGCCGCCGGCCCGCTTCCACAGCGGTGTTGGCAGCGGGCCGTTCAGCCCCGGTGCCCGCTCACCTCAGAAACGGCGGCACGTCGATGTCGTCGTCTGAGATCTCCAGCGATGAGCGCTGACGATCGTCGATGCGAGGAGCACGGTCGGGGCGCCCCTGACGACTGGCGCGATCGCTTCTGACGGCGTGACCGGGTCGGCGATCAAAGCCGGTGCCGATCACGGTGACACGGACATCCTCGCCCATCGCCTCGTCGATCACGGCTCCGAAGATGATGTTGGCGCTGGGATCGGCCTCGGTCTGAATCACCTCAGCGGCGTCGTTCACCTCGAACAGGCCGAGATCCTTGCCGCCGGTGATGCTCAGCAGGATGCCGGTGGCGCCGTTGACCGACTCTTCCAGCAGCGGCGAGGAGATGGCGGCTTTGGCGGCATCGGAGCAGCGGTTCTCGCCTGTCGCCTCGCCGATGCCCATCAGGGCCGAACCGGCGTCCTGCATGATCGTGCGCACATCGGCGAAGTCGAGGTTGATCAACCCCGGGATCGTGATCAGATCGGTGATTCCCTGCACACCTTGACGCAGCACATCGTCCGCTTCTTTGAACGCATCGAGCATCGACGTGCGCCGCTCCACGACGGCCAGGAGCTTCTCGTTGGGAATCACGATCAGCGTGTCGACGACCTCGCGCAGGCGTTCGATTCCGTCGCTCGCCTGCCGACCGCGCTGGGTTCCCTCGAACTCGAACGGCCGTGTCACGACGCCGACCGTCAGCGCACCGATCTCGTTCTTGGCGATCTCGGCGATCACCGGTGCGGCTCCGGTGCCGGTGCCGCCACCCTCGCCAGCGGTCACGAACACCATGTCCGCGCCCTTCAGCGCCTCCTTGATCTCATCGCGCGACTCAGCCGCCGCGGCGGAGCCGACGCCGGGGTCGGCGCCCGCGCCGAGACCCTTTGTGGAGTCGTGCCCGATGTTCAGCTTGACGTCGGCATCGAGCATCGCGAGCGCTTGCGCGTCGGTGTTGGCGGCGATGAACTCCACGCCGCGCATCCCGGCGTCGACCATGCGGCTGACCGCGTTGGTGCCGCCGCCGCCGACTCCTACAACCTTTATGACCGCCAGATAGCTTCCGCTGCTCTCCATGGTTTTCAGTCCGAAGCCTTAAGTAGTAATTGAGCGTTCAGCTGAGTGTGCTTGGCTGAAGCGCCGAGTTGTGGACGTTATGCAGGGAACTTCGCCCTGTCAATGTGAAATGTGAGGTTCGCAACATTCTTTGCATATCATAGAACCCTCAAGCGCCGCACGAGGATCGGCACATTCACTGTATAACTCTCGAGTTGAGGTCTAAGGTTGGGTGGGTGCGGCTTCCGCGGCTGTCGTCGTGGTGCTCGTGGACGGCGATGCTTCGCCGCTGCCGGCCGCTGGCGCAACATCGGCGCTCGGCGCCACGGGACTGGTTGGGGACGTTTCACCGGTGACCGCGCTGGCGAGGCTCGCGGCCAGGGCGGCCGATGTCGGGTCCAGGCCACTGGCCTGATTTTCGCTCTGGCCAGTGCTTTCGCCGGGCATTCCAGCGGCTGGCCGTTCGGGCAGGCGCACGTCGATGTAGGTGGCTCCGGCGGAACCCGGGGCGATCAGTACGCGTGCGAAGGACAGCCACTTTGCGTGCGGTCGGGTGGCGTCGCCAAAGTAGATCGAGAGGCCATTGCGAGTCTGCACGGTGATCCCCTTGGAGCTCGTGTAGATACTCGAGAGGAGCCGCTCCAGCGGCTCTGGGGCGGCTCCGAGAACCGTCAGGTAAGCAGCGGTCTGGGCTTCGCTGACGTGCCTCTGCGGCAGCTCTGAGCCACGGATCACGGGCAGCGTGGAGGAGACGAAGCTGGGGCCGAGGACGACGCCGTCGGCGGCCAGCGCCGTGCGCTCAGAGCCGACCTGAAGCGTCGCGACCGGTAGCTGCTCGGTGACGGTGATGTGCATCGAGTGCGGGAAGGTCGTGCTCGCGTGCAGCCGGCGCACCTGGGGATAGGCGGCGAGGGCCGATCGCAGCGCGCCGAGATTCACGTCCATCGTGCTCATGCGCTTGGCCGCATCGGTCAGCGTGTGCTCGATCGCCCCGGCACCGACGCCGTGCACGCCGCTGATTTGAACGTGGCGCACGGACACGAGCGGGGAGTTGCGCAGACCCAGCCAGCCACCGCCGAGCAGAGGTACGGCTACCACGACGGCGATTACCAGCGAGCGCAGCCGCCTGTGTCTGCGCAGCAGTGCCCAGCCCCGCGCGGCGCCCCGGCGGACAGCCGACCCCGGCCTGACACGGGAGGCTGCGCGGGCGCGTGGCAGAGGCGGGGCAAACGAGCGATCCATCGGTGATTTCTTTCGACCTCCTGCGCCAATCCCCTACAGCCAGGGGAACGAGACATCGCCGATTCTCTGCACCTCGGGCTCGAGCTCCACGCCACATCCCGCCAGCACGCGGCGGCGGCCCTCGGCCATCAGAGCCACCACGTCAGCCGTCGTGGCGGTACCCATGTTCTCGATGAAGTTGGCGTGCTTGGGCGCAAAGCGCGCACCGCCGACACTCAGGCCAGCGCAGTCCGCCCGCGCGAGCAGCTGGCCGGCCGTCAGTCGCTCGGCACGCGAGTCCTCCGGGTTCTTGAAGGTCGAGCCGAATGTCTTGATCCCCTGGGGCTGGGCTTCGTGGCGGCGTTTGCGCATCTCAGCGAGCGTCGCCTTCACAGTCAGGGGGTCTGACGGCGTGAGCTTCAGCGACGCGCGCACGACGATCTCTCCCGCGCTCAGAGACGAGCGCCGATAGCCAAACGCGAGCTGAGGGGGCGTGCGTCGCTCGATCCCCGAGGCGGTCGCGATGTCGACCCACTCGAGCACGCTCGACAGGTCCCCGCCGTAGGCGTTTGCGTTCATCCGCACCGCCCCTCCCACCGTGCCGGGGATGTTCACGCCGAACTCGATGCCGGCAAGGCCCGCACGCGCCGCACAGGCCGCGACAGCGGGCATGCGCGCCCCTCCCCCACACTGCAGCCGCTGGCCCTGCAGCTCGATCTCCGCCAATCCCCGGTCTAGCTTGATCACCAGACCGCGTACTCCCTGATCGGCGATCAGCAGGTTCGAGCCCGAGCCGACCACCTCGACAGGCAGCTCGGCCGACCGCGCCCAGGCAAGCATCGCCAGCAGCTCGGCCGCTCCGCCCGCCCTGGCGAAGTAGTCGGCGGCTCCGCCGGTTCGAACGGTCGAGAGCCGTGCCAGCGGGACGTCCCGCCGCACCCCCGCCGGCGTCGGTGGCGCGGTCATCGGCGCACGAGCCCGCGTCCCAACTCATCGACGTCTCCGGCTCCCATCACGATGAGGAGGTCTCCCGCTGAGAGCAGCCCTCGCAGCGTCACCTCGGCGTCAGTCAGCGATGGCGCCCAGTGCACCTCGCGGTCGCCGAGCGCAGCTACAGCGGACACGATCAGAGCGCCGCTGACCCCGGGCCAGTCCGAGGCGCTCTCGCGTGCCCCGTAGACATCCAATACGACAATCACGTCAGCCAGAGCGAGTGCCGCGGCGAAGTCCTCTGAAAGCGCGGCTGTGCGGGAGAACAGATGGGGCTGGAAGGCGACGATCAGCCTCCCCGGGCGATGCTCGCCGGCCCGCGACGCGGTCATCGTGCGGGCGGCGCTCAGCGTCGCTGTGACCTCGGTCGGGTGATGCGCGTAGTCGTCGTAGATCAGGGCGCCCGAGTCGTGTCTGCCGAGCAGCTCGAAGCGCCTGGAGGCGCCGCGGAAGTCCACCAGCGACCGTCTCGCCGCGGCGGGCTCCGCGCCCGCGATCAGCGCCGCCTCCAGAGCGCCTGTCGCGTTGCGCGCATTGTGTGCGCCGGGGACCGGCAGGCTGACCTGCGCTCCACGCCATCGAAAGCTCGAGCCGCCATCGTTCAGCTCGAGATCCTCGACCTCATAGGCCACGCGCTCGCCGTCTCGCAGCGAGAGCAGCTCGGGCCGGTTCCAGATCACCGCACGTGGCGCACCCGCGAGGAACACGCGAAAGGCCTCCTCGAGCTCCCGCAGGGAACCGAACGTGGCGTGATGGTCGAGCTCGACGTTTGTGAGCACCGCGATCTCGACCTGGAGGCTGAGCATCGAGCGGTCCGACTCATCCGCCTCGATCACGAGCCACTCCCCCTCGCCCCACCCCGCGTTCGTGGCTGTCGAGCCGAGAACGCCACCGATCAGGTAGCTCGGATCCATGCCGCAAGCCCGCAGGATGTGCGTCAACATGCACGCGGTCGTTGTCTTGCCGTGGGCGCCGGCGACGGCGATCGTGCGTCTGAGTCTCGAGAGCTCGCCGAGCAGCTGCGCCCTGGGCTGCTCTGAGAGGCCGCGCTCGCGGGCGATCCGCCGCTCCGGGTTCTCAGACCCGATCGCCGAGGAGTAGAAGATCTCGACGTCATCGCCGTCGGGAACGTTGGCTGGGTCGTGACCGACGGTCGTCTCGACTCCGGTGCGCTGGCGCAAACGCTCGCTGTGGCTGCTGCGGAGGAGATCGGAGCCGCTGATTTGTGCACCGAGAGCGTGGGCGGCGAGCGCATAGCCGCTCATGCCGGCGCCGCCGAGCCCGATGAAGTGGAGCCTGCGCCCGCTCCACGGTCGCTGCGGCTGGCTCATCGGCTGACCGCCGCCAACAGCTCTGACGCCACGTCGCGCGCGGCGTGTGGCCGAGCCAGCGTCGAGGACGCGGCCGCCATCGCTGCCAGGCGCGACTCATCGGCGAGCAGTTCGCTGACCGCCGCCGCGAGGCGGCCGGCATCCAGGCGGCGATCCTCGAGCACGATCGCGCCACCAGCCTCAGACATCCAGCGGGCGTTGACGGTCTGGTGGTCCGCCGAGGCACGAGGGTAGGGCACGAGGATCGCCGGCAGCCCGTGCGCGGCGATCTCGAATACCGAGCCGCCGGCACGGGCTATCACCAGGTCGGCGGCGCTGAGCGCAGCCGCGAATTCGTCGTGGTCCATGTACTCGCGCAGGTCATAGCGCGCTGAGAGGCGCTTGCTGGACAGCTCGGGGTAGTCACGGCGTCCGCTGATGTGCAGTACGCGGAAACCCGGGTCGCTGAAGGCCTCGATCGCGGCGTAGTTGATCGAGCGAGCTCCTAGAGACCCGCCGAAGATCAGCACGCAGCGCTCCGCCTCAGCGATGCCCAGCTGTGCTCGCGCCGCGCGGCGATCGCTTTGCGGGCGCATCGTCGGGCGGCCGGTCAGCAGATAGCGAGGTCCGTCGCGGCCGGCGATCGGAAACGACAGACACACGCGCCGTGAAAGCGGGGCGAGCATGCGGTTGGTCAGACCCAGATGACTGTCGGCCTCGGTCAGCACGAGCGGAATGCGGCGGCTGATCGCGGCAAGCCCGACCGGTGCGGCGACATAGCCGCCGCCGCCCATGACGACGTCGGGCTTCAGCTCGCCGAGCAGCGAGCGTGCTTTCAGGAACGCGCGGGCGGCAAGCGAGAGGGCGCGCAGAGCGCGGGCGGGATTCGAGCGGCTCAGGCCTTCGACTGAGATCGTGTGCAGCGCAAAGCCCGCGGCCGGCACGAGCTCCGCCTCGGCCCGGTCGCCGCCGATGAACAGAACCTCGGCTCCCTCATCCCGCAGCGCGCCGGCCACCGCCAGTGCCGGAATGACGTGTCCGGCGGTCCCGCCGGCGGCGATCACGATCCTCCTGTGCGGTTGCATCACCCAATCGTGCCTGTTTGCGCGGCGCGATGTCGCTGGCGCTGCTCGCTTGCGAGCGGGGAGCGCGTTTGGCTGTGGAGGAGCGACCGGCCGGGGAGTCGATCGCGCGCAGGTGGACGCTGGCGCCGCCGGCGACGTTCAGCAGCAGGCCCATCGCGGCCAGCATCACGAGCAGGCTGCTCGAGCCATAGGAGACAAATGGCAGCGGCACACCGGTGAGCGGCGCGAGGCCGAGCACGGCGAACACGTTCAACAGCGCCTGGCAGAGGATCAGCGAGGTCACACCAACGGCGATCAGCGCGCCATAGAGGCTGCGAGCGGCCTTCGCGGCGCGCAGCCCGGCGTAGGCGACCATGCCATACAGAAACAGCAGCGCACAGACCCCGATCGCACCGAACTCTTCGCCGATGACCGCGAGAATGAAGTCGGTCTGGGCCTCCGGTATGTAGAAGATCTTCTGCACCGACTGGCCCGGTCCGACGCCGAATAGCCCGCCGGAGCCGATCGCGATCTGACCCTGCACGGCCTGAAAGCCGCTGCCCGAGGCGTGCGACCAAGGGTCGATGAACGACGTCAGCCGCGCTCGTGCGTACGGTTGCACCAGCGCGTACAGAATCAGCACCGCGAACGCCCCGCCGGCGAGCATCGCGAGGTTGCGCAGCGGGATTCCCGCGGCGACGAGCAGCGCGCAGGTCGTGAAAGCGATCACCATCGCGGTCCCGAGATCGGGCTGGGTGGCGACCAGCAGGCAGGCGGCCCCGACGACGATCAGCAGCGGCTTTGCCAGCTCGCGCAGATCCTGAACCCGCTTTGGCCGGCGGGCCAGGAGTTCGGCGACATACAGGACCAACGCGAGCTTCATCAGCTCTGAGGGCTGGAACTGAAGCGCGCTCGGGCCGATCCAGCGCCTGGCGCCGTTGACCTCGACCCCGACGTGCGGGATGTGAACAGCCAAGACGAGCAGGAATGAGATCGCCAGCAGCGGCGCCGTCACCGCTCTTGCGCTCTGCAGCCCGTTGCGAGCGAGGTAGTTCATCAGAGCGAGGCCGATCCCGCCGTAGATCACGAACTTGATCAGGTCGCCGCTGCCGGTGCCCTGACCTTCGAGCAGCGAGCTCGGCGATGACGCGCTGTAGACCATGACCGCGCCGAAGGCGAGCAGACACAGGGTGGCCGTCAGCAGGATCCTGTGCTCGAGCGGCTGCGGCTTGCCCGTGCTGGCGCGCCGTGCTGGCTGCCTCGAGGTGCCTCGGATCCGTCCAGGGTTGGCACGCCGAGAGGCTGCTGGCATCGCCCAACACTTCGACACGCCGAGGAAAACCCCTGCTGCCCGGCGAGAACGCAGGCCCCGCCGGTTGGCCCTGGAGTCCTCTGTGTCTCGTCAGATACCCCTGCTCTGCCGGTAGATCGTGAAGCCGATCGCGCAGCAGATCGAGGCGATGATCCAGAAGCGCAGGATGATCTTGGTCTCTGACCACCCGCGCAGCTCGAAATGGTGATGAATCGGCGCCATCAGGAAGACGCGCTTGCGTGTCACCTGAAAGGAGATCACCTGGATCGCGACCGACAGAGCCTCGATCACGAAGATGCCCCCGAGCAGAACCAGCAACAGCTCGGTCTTGGTCATCACCGCGAGTCCCGCGATCGCGCCGCCGAGTCCCAGCGAGCCGGTGTCGCCCATGAAGATCGTCGCCGGAAACGAGTTGAACCAGAGAAAGCCGATGCACGCCCCCGCCAGGCAGCCCGCGAGCATCGCGAGGTCATAGTCGCCGGCGGTGAACGTGATCGCGACGTAGCAGAGAAGCACGATCGCCGCGCAGCCCGCGGCCAGGCCATCCAAACCGTCGGTGAGGTTCACGGCGCTGGTCGTCCCGGCCACGACGAAGTAGATCAGCACCACGTAGAAGAAGCCGCCGAGGTCGATCCGATAGTCGACGAACCAGAGCCGCAGCGTGTAGGGAAGATGCACCTCGTGGCCCGCGATGAACCACAGGCCGACGGCGATCGCGATCGTGACGCCCAGCTTGGTGCGAGCTCTCAGACCGAGCGAGCGACGCCTGATCAGCTTGGTGTAGTCGTCGGCGAAGCCCAGCAGAGCACAGGCGAGGGCGGTCGCGAACACTCCGATCGAGCGCCATTCGAAGTCCGTCAGCAGCAGGAATGACGTGCCGATCGCGAGGAAGATGATCACGCCGCCCATCGTCGGGGTGCCAGCCTTGACGTGGTGTCCCTCGGGGCCGTCCTCGCGGATGTGCTGCCCGAACTCACGCTTGCGCAGGAACTCGATGAACTTGGGGCTCAGAAAGATGCAGATCAGCAGCGCGGCGGTGCCTCCTAACAGTATGCGACCCATTCAGCTGGCCCCTGTGACGCGAGCGTCGGCCAGCGGAACGCGATCGCTGCCGAGCTCTGCAAGCAGGCTCCTGGCGATCCGCTCCATGCCAACCCCCCGGGAGCCCTTGATCAGCACCGTGTCGGCGGGTCGCAGGACATCGCGGAGCAGCCGCGCGGCCGCCGGCGCGTCAGCGCAGGCGTGGGCATCGCCGACGAAGCCCACGAGCATCTCCGCGGCCAGCGGGCCGACGGCGATCAGCAGATCCACCGCCTGGGCGTTCAGCTGGCCGGCGATCTCACGGTGAAAGCGCCGCTCCTCGGAGCCCAGCTCGAGCATGTCGCCCAGCACCGCGACCCGGCGGGCGGGGGCGCCGCGACCCAACTCCTCGATCGCGGCTGCCATCGAGAGTGGATTGGCGTTGTAGCAGTCGTTGATCAAAGTTATCCCGTCCGCCAGCGTCACACGCTCTCCGCGCAGAGCCGAGAATCTAACCTGTAGCTCTCCTTCGGGGGTGACGCCGATCGCTCTCGCCGCCGCCACGGCCGCCAGCAGGTTGCGCAGGTTGTGCGGTTGGGAGAACGACGGCCGCAGGCTGATCTGATCTCCGTCGTGGCCAATCAGCACCTCGCCGCCGGGTTCCTCGCGGAGGATCACGACATCCCCGCCCTCGGCGAAAGTGATCGTTCGTAAGTCTGACCGCATGTGTGGGCGCAGCAGCGGCTCGATCGGGATCACGATGGTCCCGGTGGACGGCAGCCCGTCGATCAGCTCTGCCTTGGCCGCCGCGATCGCCTCGAGCGTTCCCAGCAGCTCGAGATGCACGGGGCCGATGTTCGTGATCACACCCACATCGGGCTCGGCGATCCGCGTCAGCTCGGCGATCTGGCCGGGACCGCGCATCGCCATCTCGAGCACCAGCACCTCGGTGCCCGCTGGCGCCGCGAGCAGCGCCAGCGGCAGCCCGATCTCGGTGTTGAAGTTCTCGGGACTGCTGACCGTCTTGCGCTGGGGCGCGAGCAGCGCGGCGAGGATGTCCTTGGTCGATGTCTTCCCGGTGGATCCGGTAATCGCGATCACGATCGCCGCGAGCTCCCGCCGCCAGGCTCGTGCGAGTCTCTGCAGCGCATCCAGCGGGTCGGGGTGGCAGAGCACCACACCGTCCTTTGAGCCCGCCAGGGCGTGTGCGTACTCGGCTGCCACCAGCACGCCCCAGGCGCCCGCCGCGAGCGCGGCCGCTGCGTGAGAGCCTCCGTCGAGGTTTTCGCCCTGGAGGCCGACAAACAGCTCGCCGGGCTCGAGCGTGCGGGTGTCTATCGCGGCTCGTGTCGGTCCGCGAGCAGCGACGGGCGGTGGCGCGCTCAGCGGCTCCGCGCCCGTGATCTGCGCGATCTCGGCGGCGTCCCAGCCGATCATTCAGACGCCTCCGCTCGTGGCCAGCCGCGGGCTCGCAGTGCCTCTCTGGCCACGCTCACGTCATCGAAGGCGACCTTCACTCCATCGGCCAGTTCCTGGCCCTGCTCGTGTCCCTTGCCGGCGATCACAACCACATCGTGCGCCCGGGCGGCCTCGATCACACAATCGATTGCGGCGCGGCGGTCGACGATGCTCTGCACCGGCGGCGCACCGGCGGTGAGAGTGACTCGACGCATGCCGACCATTATCTCCTCGATGATGCTCTCGGGATCCTCCGAGCGCGGATTGTCCGAGGTCACCACGAGCACATCGGCGGCCCGCGCCGCGATCTCGCCCATCAGCGGCCGCTTGCCGCGATCGCGGTCTCCCCCGGCCCCGAACACACACAGCACACGGCCCTGCCCGGGGCCGTGTGTGCTCGTCAGCTCGCGCGCTGAGCGCAGCACGTTGGCCAGCGAGTCGGGTGTGTGCGCGTAGTCGACGATCACGGTGAAGTCCTGGCCCTCGATCACCGGCTCAAAGCGACCCGGCACCCGCACGCCACGATCGAGCGAGGCGATCAACCTTGGCAGATCGCATCCGAGCGAGTGGGCCGCGGCGAGCGCGGCGAGCGCGTTCGAGAGGTTGAAGCGGCCGGGCAATCCGAGCCTGACGGGATGCAGACGCTCGCCGATCTGGAGGTCCAGGCGCCAGCCGTCTCGCTCCACCTGCACGTTCTGAGCACGGTAGTGAGCGTCGTGGTCGACGGCGAATGTGACGGCGCCGGGTATTTCGGCCGCCAGGCGCCGCCCGTATGGGTCGTCGAGGTTGATGACGTTGACTGCTGGCGTCAACCCCCCCTGACCGGGGATGAACAGTCTGCGCTTGGCGGCGAAGTAGTCCTCCATCGTGGCGTGGAAGTCCAGATGATCCTGGGTCAGGTTCGTGAAGATCGCCGCCGCGAAGTGGACCGCGGCGGTGCGTCCCAGTTGCAGTGCGTGTGAGGAGACCTCCATCGCACAGGCACGATCGCCGCCGTCGAGCATCGCTCGCAGTGTCGCCTGCAGATCGATCGCCTCCGGCGTCGTGCGCGCCACCGGCAGCCGCGCCCCGCCGACGATCGACTCGACGGTGCCCAGCAGACCGCATTGCTCTCCCGCGGCCCGCAGCATCGCGGCGAGCAGGAAAGCGGTGGTCGTCTTGCCGTTTGTTCCCGTGACCCCCACGACGCGAAGCTCAGCGCTGGGATCGTGGTGGAAGGCGGCGGCGACGGGACCCATCGCCTCACGTGCCGAGCCGATCAGCACTTCGGGCACACCAAGACCGAGCGGCCGCTCGACAACCAACGCGACGGCGCCGGCGGCGATCGCCTGCGCGGCGAAGTCGTGACCGTCGCTGCGATAGCCGCTCACGCAGAAGAACAGCGTGCCGGGCCTGACCTCACGACTGTCGTATGCGAGCCCCGTGATCTCGATCGACGCCACCGCGGGCGATAGGTCCCCGAGCGGCAACTCAGCGAGTCTCATCCGCCCACGCTCGGTAATGGCACAGCGGTCAGTCTAGTTGCCTGCGCGTCTGGCACCGCTACTGCGGCGGGATGCCGAGGTACGGCAGCGCAAAGGACATGATCTGCCCGAACGCCGGTGCCGCAACGGTGCCGCCGTATATCGATCCCGCCTGCGGTTCGTCGACGACCACCGCGCACAGCAGCTTCGGGTCGGATGCCGGGGCGAAGCCGATGAACGAGGCGACGTAGGCTGTTTCTGAGTATTCACCGGTTGCCGGGTTGATCTTGCTGGCCGTGCCGGTCTTGCCCGCGAGCTGGTATCCAGGCACGGACACCTCGTGGGCGGTGCCTTCGGGCCCGAGCACTCCCTGCAGCATCTGGCGCACCTGCTCGGCTGTGGCGGTCGATATGACACGGTGGCCGGCGGGCTCGCTCACCGATCGTCCGTTGATCGCCTGCACGATGTGTGGTGGGCGCAGGATGCCGCCGTTGGCGATCGCCGAGTAGGCGGTGGCCATCTGCAGAGGGGTCACGAGCTCCCCCTGCCCAATCGGCAGGTTCCCCATCGAAGAGCCCGAGTATTCGTTCAGCGCCAGCGTTTTGCCGGCTTCCTCGCCAGGGAGATCCACGCCCGTTGGAGCCCCGAAGCCAAACCGGTGCACCCAGCTGTTGAATGTGTTTGCGCCCTCCAGGGCCCCGATCTCGATGGCGCCCACGTTGCTCGACCGGGCGAGGATCTGAGCGGTGGTGAGCGTTTCTTCGGGATGTTCTGTATCGTCGTGGATCGTGCGGTCGGCGACCTGGATCTGATCGGGGATGTTGAACGGAGTATCCGGTGTGATCAGTCCCCGCTGCAGCCCCGCGGAGACCGCGACCACCTTGAAGGTCGAGCCCGGTTCGTAGTCGAAGCCGACCGCGCGGTTCTCGAGGCTTTCGGGTGTAACCGTGGCCGGGTCGGCGGCGTTTATCTGCGGCCAGGTCGCCATCGCGAGGATCGCTCCACTATTTGGGTCCATGACGATCGCGGTGGCGTCCTTGGGATCGAACACCTTGCCCACGGCGCCGAGCACGTCTTCGGTGCGTTGCTGAATGTCGGCGTCGAGTGTCAGCTTCACAGAAGCACCGGAGACCTCCGGGTGTATGGTCGAGATCGAAATCGGCTGACCGCGCGCGTCGCTGATCACCCGTCGTTGACCGGAGTGTCCTTCGAGGATCGAGTTGCGCGATTCCTCGAGCCCCGCGAGTCCCTTTCCTTCTGTGCCTGGCGCCGCGGAGACGACGCCCAGCACCTGTGCGGCCAGGGCTCCGCGCGGGTAGACGCGGCGCATCACTTGCGATCCATCGATACCGGGAATCTTCAACGCGAGGATCGCGTGAGCGCGGTTGGCTTCCAGCGTGCGGGCTAGGTACACGAAGCCCTGGTGCATCGTCAGCTTGGTGAGCAGTTCGTCACGCGTCTGCCCGATCATCGGCGCCAGCTGCGTGGCGACGGTGAGCGGTTCCTTGATCAGATAGGGATCGGCGGAAATGTCATCGGCGGGCTCTGAGATCGCGAGGTCCACACCGTTGCGATCGACGATCGTCCCGCGCTGTGCCGGCAGCACCTCGGTACTGAGTTGCTGATCGCGGGCGGCGTCGCGCAACGTGGCGCTGCGTAGCGCCCCGAAATACAACGTGCGGCCGGCCGCGATCACGAGCAGCACAAAAAAGACGGCAAAGAGCGCTCCGGCGCGCCTCTGCACGATCATCCTCGGCTATCCCTGCGGTCCGGCCTGTGTGCCACCGCCGACTCCAGTCTCGCTCGTGACCGGTGTTGACGCGGACGCTTCCTGGTTTTCAGTCACCGCTGGGGCTGGCGCAACGGGCGGGGGCGCGGGCGCGGTCGTCTGCGCCGGTGATTCCGCTGTGACGTCGGCAGTCGCGGCTTCGCCTTCGGCGGCGGTGGTGCTCGAAGCCGCGGTTTCCGGTTGGGAGGCCGCCGCGGTTGAGCTCGCCGCCGCCTCGCCGGCGGCTGTTTCGGCGGAGGGCGAACTCGGTGTGGAGTCTTGCGCGACGGTCGAGGAGGAAGCGCTGGCGCTTGGTTGGCGGAGGATCTGTGCCGCCCGGTCGACATCTGTGGGGGAGCTCGTGAGAAACTGCATCGTCGCCACGGAAGCCATCTCCATCCCCCTGGCGGTCGCCTTGGGCTCAACATTTTCGCCGGCGGCCGCGGTCGAGTTTTCGATGCTCATCGCCGGGTTTTCGCGCTGCAGGCGGGAGACGTCCGCGAGCGAGCGACCGATCTGAGTGTTGAGCTCGAGAACCGCGAGCTGCATCGCGACGATTCCGATCAGCGCAAAGGCGACCAGGCCAATCCACAGTCGTCCGCGAATGAGCCGATCGAGCAGGCGATGCTCAGGCAGGCCCGCAATCGAGCCGACGAGCGACTCGGCGATCCCCAGACGCGGCCGAGAGACTGGTCTGGTGCGTATACGAGGCCGGGCGATGCCTGGTGCGGCGACCGCGCCACCCATCCGCGCCACTCGGGGCCCCGGGGAACGGCGCGGCCTCGCGGGCGCCACGCCTCGGGCGGCGGCTTCAGCGGCTGGCGGCATGTTCATCCTTGGTGTCAGTCAGCTTGCGTGCCGCCCGCAGGCGAGCTGAGGCGGAGCGGGGATTAGCGGTGATCTCGCTGGCCGAGGGGACTATCGCGCGACGGGACATAAGCGCCGCCTGGGGCTCGCGGCCGCAGGCGCAAACCGGAAAGTCAGGCGGGCAGACACAACCCCGTGCGCGCTCGACGAGAAAGTGCTTGACGCGACGATCCTCCAGCGAATGGAAAGAGATCCCAGCCAGTGTCCCGCCCTCGCGTAACAGTCCCCATGCGAGCGGCAGCGCCCGATCGAGCTGTCCCAGCTCATCGTTGACGGCTATGCGCAGGGCCTGAAAGACGCGCTTAGCGGGATGCGACCCGGCGAATCGGGCCGGCGTGGGGATCGCTGTGTTGATCAGGTCGACCAGCTGGATGGTGGACTCGATCGGAGCCTGCTCTCGGCTCCTGACAATGGCGCGCGCGATCGATGAGGCGTGGCGCTCCTCCCCAAACTCACGCAGCACGCGCGTGAGCGCGCGCTGGTCGTAGCTCGCGACAATCTCGCGCGCGTCCAGCGTCTGGGTAGGGTCCATACGCATGTCGAGCGGCGCCTGGAAGGAGTAGGAGAAGCCACGCTCGCGGGTGTCCACCTGCATCGAGGACATGCCGAGGTCGAAGTAGACGATGTCCGCGCGCAGCCGCTCACTGGTGAGAAGCTGCAGAGCCTCGGCGTAACCCGCGCGGATGAAACGCGTCGAGCACGAGACCTCGCCTGAGAGCTCAGCGAAGCGCTCCTCCGCCAAGGGGTCGCGGTCGATCCCGATCAGCGTGCCGGAGGCTCCCAGACGCTGAGCGAGCAGGCGGGCGTGACCGCCGCCGCCGAAGGTGCAGTCGATCGCGACCTGCCCGGCCCGAGGATCGACCAGGTCGATCAGCTCCTCGGCGAGCACTGGAATGTGAACGGCGGCGCCGCCGAGCTCATCCTCGCGCGCCAGGAGCCTGCGAGGAACACGGTCGGTCGGCCCGCGGGCACCGCGCTGCCCGCCCGTGCGCTGACGAGCGCAACTGGGCCAAGCGACCTCTCTGCTCTCAAGCAGCGTCGTCGGCACGCGATGTGGTCTCCGCGACACCGCTCAGCAGCGTCGGTCGATGTTCATTCCAACGGCCCCGGTCCCACAGCTCCAGGTGGCCGCCGACGCCAACGACGACGACGTCCTTTTGCAGACTGGCGTGCTCGCCCAGAAAATTGGGCACCATGATCCGCCCGGCGGCGTCCAGGTCGGCGTCCTGGGAGCTGCCGTAGAAGAAGCGCTCGAGTTCGGTGAGCCTCGGCGACAGCGGCGGCAGCTCCTCGAGCGCGCGCTTGGTGTAGGTCTCGTAATCCTCGGGGCGCCACACACCGACGCACGGCTTGAGATCGACCGGCATGACCATCACCACTCCCTCGGCGAGCGCCGAGCGGTAGCGAGCCGGAACCGTGAGCCGGTTCTTCGCGTCGAGCGTGTGATCGAAGGTGCCACGAAAGACCATGTCCTGTGCTCCTGAGCAGATTGCCGAGACGGGGTGGAGGAGTGGGAGGAGCCCCTCCACCCCGTCTCGTTGGCACGAAGCTATCCCACTTCATCCCACAATGCAACCCTTTTTGCACATTTTTTCCCACTACTCCGTTCGCGCGCCCCATCCGGGAGGAAAAACGGCTGCTCAACGGCGCCTTTCGACCACGATGCGGCGCGGCCAAGCGCACCTCATCTGGTGCAAGCCGCCGTGCAGAGAGGGCTTCTGGGCGTGCGCTTGCAAGCGCCGCACCCGCCCGCGACGGCGCCCCCAAACAGAGGCCACTTGCACGAGCGCACTCAGGACGCGTACGATCGCCGTGACCACGACCTGAGAACGCCGGAAGGAAACAAAGCGTTGCGACTACCAGCCATCCCGCTTCAGCCGTCCCGTGCAGCCCTCGCCCTAGCGCTGCTTGCGCCGGTACTCGCGGGCTGCGGCTCCTCGGGCTCGACCGCGCGCGTCGAACCGGATCCCGCCTCCGTGGCACCCGCGGCCGCGCCGTTGTTTGTCAGCGCGATCGTGAGCCCAAATGCAAGCTTGGCGACTGACGCGACGACCGACGCTCGTGAGCTGACGCACCTCAGTGATCCGTTCGCCAGCCTGTTGAGCACGCTCGAGGGCGAAGGAAAAATCCACTTCAGCTGGGCCGAAGTGAAGCCCTGGGTCGGCGAACGAGCGGGTCTGCTGGTCACCTCCCTCGGTGACTCGCAGTCGACCCTGGCGGCGCTCGAAGCGAGTCTGTCCAGCGGCCTTGGCGCCAGCGCCGGCAAGGGCGTCCTGCCCAACGGCAAAATCCAGGGGACGCTGGTCATCGACGCCAAGGACACCGCCAAGGCACGGTCGTTCGTGAGCGCTCTGGGCACTCGCTCCGGCGCGCGTGGCGCAAGCTACGACGGGGTCGGCTATCAGGCCGGCCCCGAAGGGCGGGCCGCGGCGGTCGTCGGTCACTTCGCCGTGATCGGCAGCGAAACCGCGCTGAAGGAAGTGATCGCCACCTCCGAGAGCGGCGCGTCGCTGCTGAGAGCTCCGGCCTACGTGAAGCTCACGGCAAACGCCGAACCGGGAGCACTGGCAAACGTGTATCTGAGCCCCTCCGAGCTGCTTGGCCCGGTTCACGCCAAGGGCAAGGAAAGCACCCAGGGAATCTTGGCACTGCGCCAGGTGATCGCTGACAGCCAGGAGCTGTATCTCTCGTTGATCCCCTCGAGCAACTCGATTGCGCTCGACATCGACACGCTCCCGGCCGGCGCCGAGCCTGGCGGCGGCGGGCTGCTGGCCTCGAGCGCCGCAGGCGCACAGGCCATGGGTGAACTTCCCGGAGAATCCTGGCTGGCCGCCGGTCTCGGCAACGCCGGTGTGAGTCTCGGTGGTGATGTCAAGGCGATAAGTTCTCTCGGGTCGCTGCTGACCTCGCTCGGTGGCTCTGGCGCAGGCGCCTCAGAAGGCGCCTCGACAGGGGGCTTTGGCGTGAAGGGCGTGCTGGAAGGAGTTCTCACACCCCTGCAGGCCCTCAGCTCGGGCGGCGCCAGGACCCAGCGCGAGTTCCTCAGCTGGATGAGCTCAGCGGGCATCTTCACAAGCGGCAGCACCATCGTCAACCTGCGGGCCGGGGTAGTGATCGACTCGAAGAACCCAGCTCTCTCCCACGCCGCTGTCGCCAGGCTCGGCGCGCTCTTGAACAAAGCGGGGGGATCCACCCAGCCGGTCTCGATCCCCGGCACCGATGCCGCTATCTCAGCTCGTGTGAAAGGTCTGCCGGTTGAATTGGACATCGCGAGCGGGCAGTCCGGCGGACAGCCCAAGTTCGTGATCGGCCTCGGCGAAGCCTCGGTGCTTGACGCGCTGCACCCCGCGAGCACGCTGTCCAGCACAGCCACTTCGAGCATCGCCAAAACCCTCGGCGACGGCGCGCAGCCGAGCCTCACCATCGACTTCCCGACACTGATCACGCTGCTCGAAGGAGTCGGCCTCGGCGATGACCCGAGCCTCTCGACGGCGATGCCCTATCTGCGGTCGCTGAGCACACTCACGGGCGGGTCGAGGAGCCTCGGCGGCGGCATCGAGCGTTACCGACTCCTCCTCGGGCTGCAACAGCAGAGCTCCGCGGCAGGGTGAGACGCACCGGCCTCGAGAAGATGATCTGGGGCTGCACCCGATCGGCTACCGTTGCGTCCCGGGCGCAACCTGCTCGCGCGGCGAGGCGCGATTCTCGGTCTCGATGATCACACGACAGGGGCGCTTGTTGAGCAGATAGACGGCCGTCGGCCCAATCCGCCGCTCTCCCGCCGGGGCATGCAGCGTCGACCAGTAGATGACGTCGCAGGAGACACGCTTTGCCTCCTCCACCAGCACCGCTCCCGGGTTACGCGTGCGGATCAAGCCGGTGTGGATCTTGATGCCCACCCTGCGCGCCTGAATACGGGCGCTCTCGAGTACCGAGCGGCCCTCTGCCTCCTCTTCCTCCAGACCTGACTCCAGCGACAGCTGACTCGGCACCGGCAGCACGAAGACCGCGTAGAGGACGCCGTCCTCGCCGACGAGCTTGGCGGCGTTGGAGAGAGCCGTGGCCGATACGTCATCGCCAAAGATCGGTACCAGCGCCGTCTTGTACTCGAGCTCCTCGAAGTCGGCCGGTCGCTCGGCGCGGGCGATGCGATAGGACTCGCGGGGATGCAGGCCCTGCCGCTTGCGGTACAGGAAGTAGCCGCCCATCCCGACGATCATCCAGGGGATCCCCACCACCCGTGCCTCACTGTGGAGGCGAACCACGGCCACCCACGCGGCGGCGGTGCCGATGCCGCCGATGACGGCTGTCATCGGGATCAGGTAGCCGCGAATCCGCACGCCCCATGGGGCTTTGTATGGACGCTCACGATCGGGGTCTTTGACCCTCAGCGCCACGACCGCGGCGTGCGCGATCGTGAACGAGAGCATCGCTCCGAAGGAATAGAGGTTTCCGAGCACTTCGGTGTTCCCGTAAATGATCAGCGTCGTCGCCAGCAGCGAAAAGAAGACCAGCGTGAACCACGGTGTGCGGTACTTCGAGTGCAGTTGCGAGAAGATGCTCGGCAGCTGCCGGTGCTCAGCCAGTGACCAGGACAGGCGCGATATGCCGATCATCCCGGCGTTGGTCGCGATGAACAGGATCGTCGCCGCGAGAATCCCAACGTAGTAGCGGGCCAGTTTCAGGACCGTCCCGTGCAGGCCGAGGCGGGAGATGATGCCGAGCACGGGATCGTTTTCGAAGAACTTGCCGAGCTCGGTCGCGTAGCCCGCGTGGGGATATGTGGCGTGGAGTGCTGAGCTGTAGCCCGCCGCGTGGTGCAGCACCGGCAGAGCGGACAGCGCTACGACCGATATGCCCGCGTAGACGCCGAGCACGGCGAGCACGACGAGATTGACGGCCTTCGGAACCTGCACACCTGGGTCGCGCGACTCCTCCGCCATGTTGGCCACCGTCTCGATGCCGGTGTAGGCGAGCATCGCCAGCGAGAGCGCGAAGACGAGTTCCGTCCAGGTCGGCACGGTGCCGAAGTGCACCTGATGGATCAGCAGGGACGGGTTCAGCACCAGCACCGAGCCGAGGCCGACGAGCAGAATCTGTGTGCTCAGGTCGAGGATCGCCAGGACGAAGTTGAGCTTGGCGGACTCGCCGAGGCCGCGGATGTTCAGCGCGGCGAGCAACGCGACCACTATCAGCCCGCCGAAGATGTCATCGGGGTTGTGATCGAGCGCGCCGAGCCCTGGGAACGCGCTCAGGTAGTGCGGGACGAAGAACGCCGAGATCGCGATCGTGAGGATGTAGTCGAGGCTCAGTGCCCAGCCGGCGAAGAACGAGACGACGTCATCGAAGGCGTGGCGCGCAAACGACGAGGAGCCCCCCGCTTCGGGGAACATCGCGGCACCCTCGGCATAGGTTTTGGCCGTGAGCGCGAACAAGCCGCCAGCGAACAGGAACACCAGCGGCGTCAGCCCGAGGGCATGAGCGGCGACCAGTCCGAGCGCGTAGTAGATCGAGGACCCGACATTGCCGTAGGCGGTCGCAAACAGTCCGGAAACCCCGACCGATCGCCGCAGGCCATGCTCTGAGAGGCGCGCCATGCCCGGCAGGGTATACGCGAGCCCTCCGTGTCGCTGTTAGACCCGGCCTGTGGCTGGCGCAGAGGCCGGCAGCCTCCCCGGGCAGGCAGGCGTTCGGCTCGGCGATCGCCTGCGAGCCTCAAACGCAGCAGAACCGGCGAGCCGCTGGAGCTGCAAAAACCCATGCATCGGGACGTCCCAGGAAGGAACCCAGCTTATGATGCCGACGGTCTGGATCGTCCCCTACCCCTGGTGCACAACCCATATGCGAGAGACTCGGCGCGAAAACTACAACTCCGGTGACGACTTCGTTCTGGAGTACGGCGAGTTGCGCTTTACGTTCACGGAGTGTGATTTTGCTGAGCGCTGCGAGCAGGCGGCGCTCAAGCTCGGGTTCGTCGGCGGCCGTCTGGGCGAGGAGGAGATCGAGGATCTCGTCAATCTGGCTGTCAACGGCGAGATCCAAGATCCAGCCTCGGCCCTGGGCGAGCACGTCAACGACTGCTGGCCGGAGCTCGTCGGCCCAGCGGACCGCTCACTGGTGCACTGGCTGCGTCGATTGGTGTTTCGCGGCGCCTGGCTCGACCAGCGCGTCAACGAGGGCGAGCTCGATCTTGCGTTCGACCAGGCCACGGGCGGTTTCGCCTACATTCAACCCGATCGCGGCGGCGACGTGATCGAGCTGGCGCCGGAGCCCTCGTGGGGCCGCGTCGCCTACCGCGGCTAGCTACCCGCTCGTAAGTCCACGTGCGACAGGGCTCGGCTGCGCTGCAGAGGAGTGTCTGGCGCCGCGAGCGGCTCTACTTCTTCAGGGCAGGACGCTGAAGCGTTGTCGCGTTGGGCGGGCGTAGATGCTCGCGTAGATCGTCTTGGCCGCCCCGTTGTCGTGCCACGGCTCTGAAAAAGTGGTCCGATCCGGTGCCGCGACCCGAGGGGAGAGGCCGCGGCACCTTTTGGGTCAACCCACGCGAGACATGCCTAGGAGATCCCGCGTCGGGCACTGAGTGCGCTGGCGAGGGGCGCACCCAGTCACTGGATTTTCACGGCGATTCGTGGCGCCTTTGGCGATTTTCTCTCGACCTGGTCTCTGACGCCTCCCGGAGGGTGTTGGGTCATTGGGTGTAGACATCTGATCTGGCCGCGCTGTGGACGCTTGAAGTGGCTGTGTCCGACCTACGGCCGACGCGGGAGAAATAGGGACCCCGCGCTGGCGCCCTGGGGGCGGGCGCGGCGGTGGTCAACGTATGCTGCCGTGCTCGAGGCCGGTCAGCAGGTTCAAGGTAGATCGACGATCAGGCTGTCGAGCAGCTTCAGCAACAGCTCGTTGTCGCCTCGATGGCTTTCGCGCGAGGCCCCAATGTTGCTTTCGGGATCCAAGCCGGTCCAGTCGATCGGGTATCCCGCCTCAGTTGCGATCTGACCAAGGAAGGCGCGCTGGGTGCGACCGTTGCCCTCGCGGAAGGGGTGAACGGCGTTGAGCTCAGCGAAGTAGTGGGCGAGGCGGTCCACGAAATCCGCGCGCTGCAGGCCGCGAAGGCGATCCTCGTTTGCGAGGTCGCTCAGCACGCCGGCGAGATACGGGGCGATGTGCTCAGGCAGCGCGAACAGGCTGGCGTCCTTCGCGATCGTGACCGTGCGCAACTCACCGGCCCACGGGTACAGATCCCCGAAGATCCAGCGGTGAACTGCCTGCAGATGGGCGATGTCGTAGTAGCCGGGAAGCGGTTCACCGGCAAGGGTCGCCAAGGCGACGGTCGTAATGTCCGCCTCAGCAACCGAGAGCTGCCGCGGATCACGAATCTCCAGGTTATTGATGAGGACATCGCTGCCTGGATAGACATACGGATCCTCCGCCATAAGAAGACCTGACCGGTCAGCTAACGGCGGCGGAAGCCAGGCGCTTGCGGACTTGCTCGAGATTGAGCCGCTTGAACTGGTCGTTGTCGATGTCGCCCGCAACCCAACGAGCGGTGAGCGCCTCGTGCTCCGCACTAGGCTCCAAGCCCTCGGCGCGAACTGAAGCCAGCGCGCTCGCCGCAGCCTGTTTGCGGCTTACTTTGACCGCGGCCGGAGCAGCACCGTTTGCCGCAGGAGGCATCGCCCTGTTCGTCTGGTTCGTGCGTGTCGACATAGAGCTAGGTTAGCATCCGCTGCGGACAATGAACAGGCGCGAATTCCTTCTTTAAGAGGTTTGGGAGACCGGGAAACTTCCGCTACTTCAGACCCTTCAGGGCTTCGCTCGCCGCGTGACCATGAGGTGTCTCAACACTCATTCAAAACTCATCGGTGATGTCATGGCACTCGTGTTCGCGGGCGGTTACAGTAGCTGTTTTGTGGGTTCTTTCTTCGTTTCACGATCCAGCCGCAGACGATGCTCGCCGATGACATCTACGTGATGATCTCGACAAGTGGCGAAGGTCTAGGATCGACCTTCGCTGTTACACCTGCAGTAGCTCATCCAGCGATCGTCGCCCGAAGTAACTCGCGTGAGTTCGCTTGATCGTCTCCAGCGAGTCGGCGCTCAGAAGCACAATGTCGAGGTCCGTCCCGCGTGCTTGCCACTCAGCCTGCTCGTAGGCGCCCAGCGCGGCGTCGTAGTCCTTATCGAACTGCTGCACCGTGGACCGTCCACGTGAGGGGTCATACGCCACGAGGAAGTGCCTGATGTCGCCGTTTGCGTTCATTCGGATGATTCTCCCATGTCCATATCCATCGTCAATGATGGCAGGCTCCTCAAGGCCTTGGTCAACTCGTCGGAGGAGATTTCCCTGTGGTCGAATGCCTCGAACAGGTCGGACATGCGTAGAAAGATGCCACGTGAGTGAGCATCTCCTCCGCCAAACTTGAAGTCGACGCCGATCTGCCTGCTGGTTTCCTCGACGATGTTGGCCCAGATATCCTGTCCGATCGTGCGGATCTGCACCTCTATCGGATACCCGAGGTGCATGACCACGAGGTGCAACGCACGGTAGCCATCCTCCTTCGGCGCCGCGATGTAGTCCTTCTCCCTTGCGATCGTCAGCGACTCTTGGAGTCGACGCTGGACGGCGTAGACGTGCCGTAGCGTTGGGACCACTGCCCGCACTCCACCGATGTCCTGCATGCGAGTGACGCTCCCCGGATGGCGGGCCAGCTTGCCGATGATCGTCTCCAGGCGCTTCGGGCGCTGGGTCACTTCAACGCGATCGCCGATGCGCGCATCGCAGCGTTCGACCTGATCGTGCAGGTCGCCTGCAACCTCCGCGAGTGGGCGCGCGTGCTGATAACGCCACCACGTGAGGGCCTGCCACGCTTCTTCGAGCTTTTCCTCGCCGCCGAGAGCCGTGACAGCTACCGATTCACCCTCCGAAGATCCGCTGTGCCAGCTCCAGTAGCAGCGCTCCAGCGCGGTTGACCTGACCCTTCGTGAAGCCGAGCCCAGTCATGCTATTGGATTGATCAGATCTCACAAACGCACTCTACGATGCGATGCCGACATCACAGCGGACTCTCGAAGAGCCTGCGGAATGCCCACTCATCATTAACACGGCCAAGATAAAGAAAAGCGTATATCGTCATATCCGGTCGGATCAGCATCCGGGCAGCCCCTTGGGCATAGTGCCCTCCTGCCTTTGCTCCGCTCCGGATCAGGGATTGTTGGTCCGACTGCCTTCAAATCAAAACCAACGAGTCCAAATCAAGACAACGAGTTCAGATCAAGCAGATGGCTTCAAATCAAGAGGACGCCTTCAGATCAATACCAACGAGTTCAAATCAAGCGAGCTGCGGCCCGCAACTCCAAATCAAAGAAATGACTTCAAATCAAGCAGATGACTTCAAATCAAAGGGCGCGACCGCTTCACTCTTGGTCTTTCTGGCCCTCTGTTTGCCTTGTGAAAGACTTGCTTTGCCCGCCCCATTTTTCGAGGATGTCGGCATGCTGACGTATGTCGTGTCCCCTCAGTTGATGGGCAACGTCTCATCGTCGAACACGGCGCGTACCTCACACTGGGCATAGTGCCCATCTGCCTCCGATCCGCTCCGGATCAGGGATTATTGGTCCGAATCCGTTCAAATCAAGGTAAACACTTCAAATCAACTTGAATAGCTTCAAATCAATGCGAAATATCTTCAGATCAAAACGACTGCTTCAAATCACAGGGATGGGTTGGTGCGAAGCCCGTCAAATCGAGCGAATCGCTTCAAATCAAGGGAATCCGTCAGATCAGTGAGATCACCTCAAAATCAACGGAATGGGTTGAGATCAAGAGGATGCAACGACTTCAAATCAAGCGGGCTGCGGCCCGCAACTTCAAATCAAAGGAATGGCTTCAGATCAAGGGGATGGATTCAGATCAAGCAGATAGCTTCAAATCAACAAACCCCTTCAAATCAACCAGATGGCTTTAGATCAAGCAGATGAGTTCAAATCAAGTGGGCTGCGGCCCGCAACTCCAATCAAAGAAATGACTTCAGATCAAGAGGATGACTTCAGATCAAAGGGATAGGTTGGTGCGCACGATTTCAAATCAGTGGGAGCGACCGCTTCACTATTGGTCTTTTTAGCGCTCTGTTTGCCTTGTGAAAGACTTGCTTTGCCCACCCGATTTTTCGAGGATGTCGGCATGCCGACGTATGTTGTGTCCCCTCAGTTGATAGACAGTGTCTCATCATCAAACACGGCGCGTGTCTCGAGCTTCCCTCCGAGCGCACCTATGTAGTCAGCCACGCTTGACAACGGCGGTGGCGGCTGTCCACGCCACAAAAGGCCGGGTGGGCGACGAGATAAGAAAAGCGTATTTGGATATCGAGGATGTCGGCATGTTGCTCTATGTCGCCTAGGCTCAGTTGATGGGCAGTGTCTCATCATCAAACACCGAGCGTACCTCGAGCCTCCCGCCGAGCGCACCTATCCAGTCAGCCACACCTGATAACCGTACATCACTCCGCGCTCGCACTGAGACACGTTTGACTGAAACACCCTCGGCTTCTTAGCCACGCATATGTCGTGTCGTCTCAGTTGATAGGCAGTGTCTCGTCATCAAACACGGCGCGTACCTCGAGCTTCCCGCCGAGCGCACCTATGTAGTCAGCCACCGTTGACAACCGCGGGTCCCCTCCGCGCTCGAACTGAGACACGTTTGACTGAGACACCTTGAGCTTCTTGGCCACCGTCGCTTGACTGGCTTTGCGATGCTTGCGCACCGAAGCGAGCCGGAGCTCAGCCGCGATGATCTCATGCTCTCGAGCGATGTCCTCCTCCATCTCGGGAGTGACCACGCGCTTGGCGCGGATCTCTTTCCAGGTGCTGGTGCCGCTCATATCTTCGCTCCTGCTAGATGCTTGTCGTATAGCTCATCGGCCTGCGAGATATTCTCCTGATACCAGTCCTTCCAGTTGCCTGTCTTGTCGCCCCCGAGGAGCAGAATTACTTGGCTTTACTCATGGCTCAGCGACGATCATAGGAGCCGATTAGCGTGCCCTGTGCGACCAGGTCGCCCTTGTCTATTCGCCGCCCTGCTTGTTCTAAGTCGAATCCCGGCTTCAGGCCAAGCTTTTTACGCAACGCGTAGATCCCGAAGACGTATACACGTTCCACGCCACGTGGCGGGCATATGCCACCCCAAGCCGTCCTACCGACGCTGTTGCGTCCCACGACAGCGCCTGCGGGGATCGATCCGGCCGGAATGCCGTGGATGCTCGGGCTGAGTTCAGCCACCGTCCAAACAATGTCAGGCCTAGCCTGGCCACGTGCTGATTCCTCAACCACAACGAGTAGTTCGGCCGTTCCTCGAGGCACGCTACCCCACTGCAACGGTGGCGATATGTTGGCCGCATCGCAGGTGTAGTCAGTAGCGATTCTCTCAGGGTTACCTCTTCCACGAGAGAGGACGCCGCGCTGAACTATCGCCCGGCTATTCAGGTTGATCGTCGCCGGCGCGCGGGCTGACGACCGCGAGCGGCTCTTGGCTTCTTCGACCAGACCGCGTTCCCGAGCGCGTTCTTTCTGGACGGGCGTTGGAGTTGAGGTTTTCGAGGTGGCCTTGGGTGGTCGATACTGGCTGCAATCTGGGATCACGAAGCCCGGGGCACAGTCCGTCTTTGCTTTCCAACGCGCCTTTAGAGTCTGGGTGAAGGCGCCAGCCATCCGATTACCGTGCTTTTCGCTCAACCTCTGCTGGATTTGGGCTTCGACCTGCTGGAGCGGGTCCGTGAGTTGCTTGGGAGTGGCTTTGCCTGCTTCCAACACGTAGTAGGCATCAGGTGTTCTCACAGGACCCGTGAGCACGTCTTCCGTCGCAGAGAATATCGCTCGTTCTAGTATCTCCGCGTCTCTTGTGGACCTGACTCCAGCCACACTGTACTTCTTGTTGACGCCGCCCTCGATGAATTCGGTGCTACCGGAGATGCCGCCTAGTGAGTTCGGTTCGTTGCCCACTCGCTTAGCAACGCTCGCAAAGCTCTTACCGGATCGGATTTCATCCCTCGCCCGTTGTGCTTCGCTGAGGCCTTCGGTGAGCAGTAGCTGCACATCTCTTGCTTCGGGATGTTCATATTCGCTCACATGCTGCTTGTAGTACGCAACGATCTGGGCGTGCGGGACACCCTGAGACTTTGCCTCGGCCATGAGTTCAGTCGCAGTCTTGGCGGTCAGCTGTGCTTCCAGCAAATGGACCGTAGCGCTGCGCAGGAGGTCAGCCGTGGTACGACCCGCGGATTCGAGCCGTTTCTGTTCCGCCGGGGCGGCTTTTTCCTCGTTTAGGAGACGCTCGTTTTCCGGCGTCGCCGCGTGTATCCCGTGATTGGCCGCTTCTCCTAGAATCCAGTCGTCGTGGATTAGTTGCGCAAGATCGGCTTCCTTGAACCTGTCATATTCCAGGCGGCAGGAGTCCTGAAGGTCGTAGTTTCGAACGCAAGCTGAACCTGACGTGCCGCGGCGCTGGTCTTACCCTTGCTATGCAGGGCCTCTCCTTGGACTCGATGCGCTGCGAGTTCGGAGGCGACGCAGTTCGTGTAGTTAGGCGGTTCGAGGATCACCGGTTTTGTCACCTTCACGCCAGCATTCTTCCTGGCGATGGTTGCTTCCACGGAAATCAGATGGTCGAGTTCAGCCTTGGTGATCGTCGTGCCACCCACTTGCGCGACTCCGTCGTTGGGGCTCCCGCTACCCGCAGCCAGCGAGCAACAACAGCCCACCAACGGCCCCAAGAACAGCCACACTTCGCCCCAGACGCTTCACCGCATCCCCCTTTTGGCCCCAGGATCCACCAACGGATCCACCCTGAAGCCGAAGCTAACCGCGACGCCTAAAGCACCGCTAACACCCGGATAACGATTAGATCACGGCACACATTCGGCCCGACACGCCGGGGATTGGTGTTCGTATCCCAAGCGACGCTACAGCTCTTGTGCTCTCCAGCGGGCCCGGCAGACCGCCGGGCCCGAGGCGTCACAGGCCGAGCGCGACCATGAGCGCTGTATCGACTTCCGCCATCTTGGCTGGAGGCAGGGTGAACCTGTATTCCTTGAGCTCGTCCTTGGGAAGCTCGTAGAGGCTGCGACAGAGAACTTCGCCCGCTTCAGGCAGCGGATCGTTCGCCTGAAGGAAGACGTTCACCGGGAATAGCTTGCTCGCCACTTTCGTGGTGATCACGGCTACAATGACAGACCCAGCGTACTGATTGCCGTGTTCGGCGGAGACGATCAGGACCGGTCGGATCTTCGTTGCCGCTGGAGCCCAGTAGATCTCGCCACGCCGGGGAAATTTGTTCGGGAACGCGGACACCGCGTCGCTCGTAGGTCGCGCCTTTTAGTCGTCGCCCAGCGCGCGGTGGCTTGCGTCCACCAGATCACCGTGGATGGCCCGAGCCTCGTCATCGAGGTCGCCAGACCACTCGCTCATGTCTGCTGTGGGACGGGCGTCAACAAGCTCGTCGCGCAGCCAGACGATTCGCGGCTCCTCGATCCGGCGCCACATCTCTGCGGTGACGTTCGCAAACGGCGACAGCACGACTATGCCAGGGCCGTCGTCGCACGTCGATTCGTCCTGCCCGCCGTCGAGGAGAGACGAGAACGAACGCGTCCGGTGAGTAATCACAGACGGACTGAGCAGCGAGACTGAGGAAATCTCTCGCGCTTCGACTTCGGCTATCCCACTCGCTTGCATGCTCTCTCCTATGGTGTGAGTAGTTTCATCGTCGGCCCCGCGCAAAACTCGAAGGCCTCTGTGATCAGACTGGACAGATCGTTGAGCTCGATCGGCTGCTGCACCGCAACTCGCACGACCTGGTGTTCGATGTAGACATACTTGTTGTCCTGCACAAATGGCTCTACGGAAAGGCTGTCCTCGCCGGAGTTGTTGTTCTCGATGCTGCGGAACTTCACTCCGCCTCCGAAGTAGCGCGGGCCAAGAATGTTGGGCTGGTTGCCGTCAGCCATGAGGTGCTCGACGACGAAGTCCTTTGCGTCCGGGTTGTCGCCAGGTACCGCTGCAAGCGCGACGATGGAGATCGCGGCCTGGAGGAACGCCTCCATCTCAAGACGAGCGCCCGCGATCCTCAGGATGCGCATCACCTTCTTCGCTGCCGTCTCCCCACCGAGCGGTTCCTGGCCGTCGAGCTTGGCTTGAATCTGAAACTGGGCGGGACGGAGTTCGACGGCGTCCTCGGGTCCGTTGTGGAAGATCGCGCCGCGCTGGTCAGGCGTAAACCCGAACGACTGGTAGGGGTACTTGTCGATCACCTCAGAGAAGATCGCCTGCAGGTCGGCGCTCTTTAGCGGCTCGGGTGGCATCTGCCTGGGCTGCGGTCCGAGCTGGACCATCAGTGACTTGTAGAGAGGCTCCATATAGACCCAGCCTATCGACTGACGGGGGCGGCGTCCATAGGGAGCCATGACTCCTTAACACGCCTTCGAAACCGCAGCAACGCGGGGGCCGGTCACTTCTGACCCGTGAAATTGGTGTGTCGCGCGTGGATGCGCAGCACCGGGACCAGGGCACAAGGAACACACCGGAGGTCTCCGTCGGAGCCCTTCTTTGACGACAACGCAAAGTGATGGTGTCCACTGGCCGGGCTGCCACGGTGCGCCATTTGGCCCCAACAACCCCGCCAGCTCGAGCGCCTAGCCACCAAGCTCGCGGCACATGCCCGAAAGACAAGTCCGTTCGTCGGCGCGCAACGGACCCAGGTCTGTTCCGATCGTCGTGCTGCCGGGTGGCCACACTTGGCTTCCGGACACGAAGTTCGTCGACGAATGGACTGTGAGTCGGGCGGTGAGCTGTCGATCGTCCTGGGATCTGTCAGCTACGCGGTGGATCCGCTGGCAGACTGGGCCGCGCGGCCCACTACCCAAGGAACCATCAGGGCGGCTGCAAGACTAAGCTCTGACGATGCCAGCCGGCGACCTTGTGGATTTTGAAGATGTAGCGAGCGAGCTGGAGGATCGTCAATCCTCGCCGCCGAGCTACGAGATAGCCACGTACCCGGCCGACTTCACGCTCGAAGGCCTCTACCTGCAATGGCAGGCCGAGGACATCCTCATCCCCAAGTTCCAGCGAGGCTACGTTTGGACCCAGATCCAAGCGAGCAAGCTGATTGAGTCGTTTCTCGTCGGCTTGCCGGTGCCCGGGATCTTTCTGTACACAGATCGAGCGAGCGAGAAGTACATGGTCGTAGATGGCCAGCAACGGTTGAGAACCGCCTTCTTCTTCTTCGAGGGTCTCTTTGGGCTGGAGCGATCTGCGGGAAGTCGCACCGTGTTCCGTCTCAAGGGGTTACACGAAGACAGCCCCTTCGCCGGCAAAACATTTGGCGAGCTTGACGAAGCGGCGCAGCGACGTCTGAAGAACTCAGTCCTTCGGGCGTTTGTGATTCGACAGCTCGATCCTCACGACGACACAAGCGTTTTTCACGTGTTTGAGCGGTTGAATACCGGTGGAACCCTGCTCCACAATCAGGAGGTTCGGAATGCCATCTCCGCTGGCTCCTTCAACGACTTGCTTCATTCGCTAAACGAACTGCCCAAGTGGAGGCTGATTCTGGGTAAGCCTGAGCCGGACGGCCGCATGCGCGACGTTGAGTTGATCCTTCGCTTCTTTGCGTTGAAGCATTCGCTGCCCGCATACGAGAAGCCGATGAAGGACTTTATGTCCCGCTACATGAGAACGCATCAGGCGTCGTCTGCTGCCCAGATCCGTGGTTACCGTAACGAGTTCACCAAGACGGTATCGGCGGTCCACGATCATCTTGGGGATCGGCCGTTCCATCTTCGTGCTGGTCTCAATTCGTCCGTATTCGACGCTGTGTTCGTGGCCTTCTCCCGGCATTTGAAAGACATTCCAGCGGACGTGAAGCAACGGTTCAACACGCTGACGGCTAGCGATCGGTTCACGAACGAGGTGAGTTCGGGTACAACTGACGTCGAGCAAGTTCGCCGTCGCATGGCGATGGCCGAGCAGCAGCTGTTCGATGAGTGATCGGCGTGACATCCTTTTTTCGCCTTGAATCAGCGATCGAGATCTGCACGCAGCATCTCAAGGCGATTCCTCTCGCCGACCCCGAGATCAACGCTGTGCTGGCGGGCCACGTCGCGGCCGTCGCGTACGCGGTGTTTGAGCGCCGAGTGCGAGATCTCGTCGCCGAGCGCTGTAAACATCCCGTAGACGAACCAATAAATCGGTTTGCGTCAGCCGCCTCGATGCGGCTAGTGCGGAGCATCAAGATCAGCGAGCTTACAGGGACACTGGGTCTATTTGGCGACGCCGAGAAGACGGCCTTTTCGGAGAAGCTCCGCAGAGAGCCCGAGCTCTCGGCTGCGTGGGACAACTTGATCAAAGGTCGTCACGGCGTGGCTCACGAAATCGAGTCCGCGCCGACGATGACCCTGCTGGACGTCCAGCGGGACCTCAAAGGTGCCGAGCGGGTACTGGCCATATTTGAGGCCGCGCTGGTGCACGCCGACTGCGCCTCGATCTAGTCCCAGTGTTTCGCAGGGCCCGGGGGGGGCCATGCTGCGAGAGCCGCGTCGGACTGTGCCACCGGCACAAGGGCGTGGTTGAAGTCCCGACAGCAGAGAGTGGTCCGGGCGCCCCTGGCGCTCGCCCTAAATAGGCAGTCCGAGCTCACGCCCGGAGACATCGGCGCCGCAACACCTCTAACCGAGCGTAGACACTCGACGCGACTCCAAAACGCCCCGCAACACCAAGAATACGCCGGCCTTGGGAGAGTTTAGAGCGGTCGAGGACGCCGGCTTCATCCCGTTTTGCTGTTCTTTCCGCTTGCCCCCAGCCACAGGACTCACACTTGTTTCGCGGTCGAGGCTTTTATTGCCTCGCACAACCACCACCGCAGTGGGGCCGTAGGCCGACCCCGTCAAAGCCCGGTGCAGAAGCCCGCGTTCCCTGGCAAAGACGACTCCGCACCAGACACCTGGTCCGGACGGGCGTCATATCGGTAATCCGTTACCTGGCCCTACACACCACCCCCTCCACACGGCCATCCCCGCCGCATCGCTTCACCTACACCTACAGCCTGCAAGCCGCAAACGTATCTTTTGCCCCGTAAGTGCGACCCGACCTGCGGAAGTTCGCCAAGAAACCACCGCGCTTCGTCAAGGCATCCATGCTCCGCAAATTCCGTCAACCAAGTGACGAACCTGACGCTGTCGAGAGTGGCGTCGGAGACGACTTCGGTGTTCGGGGTGCCGCGCTCAGCGCTCGGGCCAAACGTTCGGCGAGCGGCACTCGCGAGAATTGCATGAGCCAATGCAGACCTCCCGGCGCGGACAGATCGACCTCTCCGTAAAGCATCACGGGTAACTTCCGGTTGTTCTTGAAGCGCCTATCAGGGCCTCCCTTGACGTTGACGTACTGCCACGTCGTATCGACCTGCTGGCCATCCCGAGGCTTGCCCTTGCTCTCAATGAACCGCTGCGAACTGCAGCCGGACCCAAGCGCCGCGTAATCAACGTCACTGAACTGTTTGCCGTCACGGATCAGAAGCCGATCGGGAAGAAAACGAAGACCTTGCTTGCCCGATTCCAGACTCGGCACCGCAATGTTCGTTGCGAGAAGCTTTGGACCCTTCAGACTCCGTCCCGCGTCCACCCGCTTAACGATCTCGCTGGCACCACTGTTGACCTTGTACTGATAAGTGCTCTGCACCCGACCCGCCGCGTTGACACGCCACGCCTTGCTCATCTTCCCCAGCTCTTCAAAAGCCTCCACCAGCTCCGTGAACCATCGAGCGTGTTCGTCCTCTACGTCGTAGAAAGCGACCACAGACCGTCGAGCACCATCCCGCTGATACAGCCAAACAACCAACGGAATCCCTAGCACCAAGACGACAATCGCACCGACTCCCTGCACAGCGACAGCCAGAACGACAATCCCGAGTAACACTACCCAAGCAAGAGGCATTCGACGGCCCGCTTCGTTGAGCTGACTGACGAGGTCGTCAGCACCGGTCGGGACCAGCTCACTTGCGGAGACGCCAGTGATGTCCTCCATCGCCACACTTCCACCGATCGGTTCCTGCGGTGGCACGTAAGCCGGTCGCTGTGGAGCATGTGTGGGCTGCCGACGAGAACCGCCGATCGTGGCACGATAGTAGACGCCGCCTTTACCGGCACGAATGTAGTTACCGCGAGGCCCTGTGCCGACCCGAAAGCCAGGCACACCGACGCTCACACCAACACCCGACTTACTCAGGTTATAGCGGAATGGCCCAGCCTAATGCTCTTCCGAACATAGAAACCCATGGCAACCCCCCTTTCACAACGGCTCCCTCGGACCGCACCGCTTCAACTACACACAGCCGAGCTGATTTTGGGCATAGGTGCCACATAGACACACCTCGCCAATGACCCAAACCATTTCCCCTCAACACTCCAAACCGACCACCTTGGCCGAACCAATTCACTATGACAGATTGCCCCAACTCTGTCAAGTTAAAATCCCTACGGAGCCCATCGATTTTCTGGCACTTCCTACTTCCGTCTGAGCCTTGGCGGGTTGTACCGCGTGCTGCACACGAACCCGTAGCGTTCGTACTGACGCTCATACCGAGTAGCGCAGTACTCACCCGAACCCAGGCACTTGTGCGCCCCACCAATGGTAGCCGAGACATCACGAGTGCACGCCATCCTTGCCACCGGTTCGGCGGCACTTCCAGCCGGCGCGACGCCTATGGCTAGTACCGCAGCTGCAATGGCGATCACAGTCTTCATTGCACTCCTCCCCATCAGCCACTCAAGACCTTATTCGGCTTCACGGAACCATACCAGGGTCGAGGAGTTCGTGCCGCACGGCACAAGGGGGTCGCGGAAGGCCGCGACGAGGCGTACGTGGACGCTGCTGTATCCGGCGCGTCCTTTGTGGGGGTCAACGACCCCTTGGGATCGTCCAGTTGTGAATCAGACAGAACGGCAGCACGGGCGCTCGCGTGACCTCGCGCCCTTGTTGATCCCCGACGCAAACGGCCGCTGAGCGCGGTTCGCTCAAGCCCGACAACAGAAAGCAGCACAGGCGCTCGCGTCACCTCGCGCCCATCTTCGCTGAAAGGTCGACAGCGCCTCTGGCGCTCGCCCTGAACAGTCACCCCGGGCCCAAGTCCGGAAGACACCGGCGCCTCAGCGCCTCATAACCGCGGCGCATAAGAGCGTCGTGTAGCGACGCGGCTCCAAAACGCCCCGCAACCCCAAGAATACGCCCCGCTTGGGAGGGTTCAGAGCCATCAGAATTCGGACCCGCCCCGTCTTTGCTGTTCTGTCCGCTCGCCCCCAGCCACAGGACTCACACTTCGCGGTCGAGGCCTTTATTGCCTCGCACAACCGCCACCGTGGTGGGGCCGTAGGCCTACCCCGTCAGAGCCCGGCGCGGAAGTCCGCGTTCCCTGGCAAAGACGACTCCGCACCAGACACCTGGTCCGGACGGGCGTCATATCGGTAATCCGTTACCTGGCCCTACACACCACCCCCTCCACACGGCCATCCCCGCCGCATCGCTTCACCTACACACAACCCAGCCGCTTTTGGGCATAGGTGTCACATAGATATCCGACCGTTAGTCCCACGTTCGACTTGACACACCTATCCTTGAGGGAAGCTCTCAGCAGGAGTCGAGGTTCTCGAGGTTGTCCTTCGTGGTGCTGTCTCTGTTGGTCTCTATGTAGGGCGAGGCAAGGCACGCCGGCTGCGGGCAGTACGACATCTTTTTTATCGTTGCTTCATAGCCGTCGGCACTTGTCTTCCAGGTGTTTCCAGCATCGATGCTGTCGACCACTTCCTTGCGGGCGTAGTGAGTGCCATCTTTTGTGCAGACACCCTCGATATGTTTGTGCTTGCGATCCGCCGATAGCTCCTTGCGGACCTTCGTCACGGTGTATGTGGCCACTGCTCCTCCCTTTCTTCCGTCTTTCGCACTAAGGACCGTTGATTCGGCCTTACGGAATAATACCAGGGTGGATACGGTCGTGCCGTACGGCACAAAGGCGTGACTGAAGTCAGGCGGTGGGAAGCAGCAGGGATTTGAGCGGCTGACGCCGAAGAACGACGACTACCCGCGGAACGTGTCAGTTCAGCTGGGTATGCGCGTTCCGACCGGCCGTCCTGTGGATGCGGAGCCTCTAGTAAAGTGCCTACGAACACGCATCAGCGGCTTTGCCATGCGCCCTAGTCGATCATTTAGCTTTGAGGGCCCTGAGACATACATAAACCGTGGCTGTTCGCTGCCCGCGTGCTCGACGAGCTCTGTGAACATCTCAAGTGGCCGCACCCAGGTCGTCGTCGGGTCGTTGAGCGAACAATAGACCGCCAACAGCTCCTCGGTCTCAGAATGACATGCGACATACAGAAGCTCGTACTCGCCGCCCTTGAAGTGCCTATAGACGCCAGGTTCAGGGAGGGCTTGAGGAGCCGGGGAGACCCTTTGCGTCGCCACGGAGGTCATTATGCCGGAGGAACCGGCGGACTGAGCTGCCGCAGCTCGCGTTTGCCGAGGTAGCCGTCATCGCGGCGTTCGTAGGCGACGAGCGCCGGAATAGCGCTGAGCAGGAGCAGCCCCAACAAGATGAACCAGGCCAGGCTGAACAGGCTCAGGAGGCTGGCCATCCACGCTCCTGCGCACAAGGCGGGCAGCCCCATGAGCACCCCGTCCAAGAAGCGGCGCCTATTCTCACGGGCGGCGAACGCCTCCAGAACCTGATCCGAATTCTCGATCTGGACTACACGCCGGCGGTCGATGTCTCGCTGCAGTCGAGCGAGCACTTCCGTGCTCTGAAAGCGGACTTTCTCGACGATTTCCTGTCTGATTGCCTCGGTGGCATTGGTTTGCCCGAGGCGCTTCTGGAGTTGCTCAACTCGCGCATCGCGCCACCAGAGCGATGGTCCGCCGTCATCGTTGATGTACTTGCTCCGTAGCTCCGCGTCGCCGTAGCTCCTCTCGGGCTTACTCGTGAGTTGCACGAGCATGAGCTGACAGATCGCGAAATATGGACCAAGGCGGAGCGGGTACGGCCCGAAGTTCGACAGCTGAAGAGGCATATATCCCTCCCATCCCGGATTGATGAAGTCGCCGGTGCAGTGGACGGCAAGCCCGAGACGTGCAAAGCTCGATCGCCCCTCTATCTTGCCCGCGCAATCAATCGGCATCTGGAAGCGCTCGTAAACCCTGGCCATGATCGTCTGTCCCGGCTTGAGCGTCACGAATTGACCCTCAGTGACCTCGAATCGCTTCCAGTCGCGGATTGGGTCCAGCTCATGAATGTTGGAGCGACCCAGATCGATCGTGATCTCCCTCCAGGGCATAAGCCTCCGCCACAAGCGCCGCCGCCGCGGCTTCCAAAACACGTTTGAGACCCTCAGGTCGATCGAGCACGGCTGAATCTGACGATCAAGCTCAAACGGATGCTCGGGATTCTGGCCTTCGATTTTCAGCTCGGCGCCGCGCGCCTTTATTTCGTGGTCAACGAGATACATCACTAGTCACACCAAGCTATTCGGGCCACGGTTTCAGATGACTGCAGCTACACGGCCTAGAACACCTGCTTAGAATACTTCCTGTATCGGATCGACTTTTTGGTCGAATACGCCGCGCTTGGGAGAGTTCAGAGCCGTCGAAGACTCCGGCTCCATCCCGTTTTGCTGTTCTTGCCGCTCGCCCCAGCCACAGGACTCTTCATATTTCGCGGTCGAGGCTTTTATTACCTCGCACAACCACCACCGCAGTGGGGCCGTAGGCCTACCCGTCAAAGCCCGGCGCGAAAGCCCGCGTTCCCCGGCAAAAACGACTCCACGCCAAACCGTCGGCGCAGACGAGCCTCATATCGGCAATCCATTACCTACGCGCTACACACCACCCCCTTCACACGGCCATCTCGGCCGCATCGCTTCACCTACAGACAGCATTCCTGATTTTGGGCATAGGTGTCACATTCTCGTGCGACCCTACTCGGCCGGCTCCAATGTCTTCAAGACGATCATTCCCCAATTACGTCGCCATGGAACAAAGAACTGAAAGTCAACCCGCGTTTCGATATTTATGATCTCGTTCTGTGAGTACGGCTCGAGCAGCTGTTCAAGTTTGAGCGCAAGATTGTCCTTAGTCCAAGCCTTCAACAGCACGACACGATATTGCGAATTTGGCATCTTATTGTCTCCCGGCGCGCTAGCTCGTCGCGATTCCCAATTGGCTCATCTCCACCTACGTGACTGGAATTGCTATTCCCCAGGACTTATCTTGACTGTCCAGGCTCCCGCCTGGGTATTCACGACGACCGTGTGATAGGTACCGGGTTCTATTGGCGACACTCCATGCGTTTCTTTCAGCGCGTTTACACCGAAGTCTTTGCCGTCACTGCTAGCGTTTTCGATGATGAAGTTAGCGCCTGTACCTTCTTGAGCAGTGGCACAGCTAGAGCATTCCCAGCTCACGGTCGAGGAGACTGGAACCACAATGGTGCCGAGATTCTTCTGGCCTTCCCCGGTGTAGATTTTATTTTCTTCTTCTCTTTTGCGTCGAGCTTCAGCCCTTTCCTTCTGTTCTTCACGATGCTTCTGTACCGCTTCTTCGTGTTCTTTGTGGGCCGCTTCTCGCGCTTCCACCGCTTTTTCGTGTGCTTCCTTCTTTTCGTTCACTTCACGAGCATGTTGGCTCGCTACCTTTTCTGCTTCTTCCCGGTGTATCTGCGCTGTCCTCGCTTCCGCCTGAGCAGCCAGTTGTGCTGGGGTAGGCGCCGGTTTGGATTTACTTGGCGAGGACGCTGCGCCCCCAATGCCGATGCCGATCACCAGACAAAGCACCCCGATAGTCACCACGCCCCACCGGCGTTGCCACCAGGACAGCTGCGGAGGCATGGACGCGTCGAGAACCTTTGTGGGCGGCTCGTGGGGTGCGGGTGGTCGTGGCGGCTCTGGTGTGCTCATGATCGGCTAGGCACCGCAACTGAAGTGACCGAGGTTAAGAACGACCGTCCCGCTGACTGGCTGCCCTGGTTCCGGAGTGGTTGAGCACACACCCCAGTCACCATGAACGATGACGATGTGCCCATACGAATTGGTCGTGAAGGGAATGCCCTTGCTGTTCAGCTCACCTTCCGCGTCAGGGAGACTCTTATTAGTTAGATCGCTAGGTACCGTCTCGCCTCCGCTCCTGCTACCCCCGCTGCCGCTGCCACCGCTACTTTCTGCGGCCTCCTGCGCCTGCTGTTCGTGCGCTTCCTGCTTCTTTTGTTCAGCAGCTTCCTTCGCTTCTTCTTTTCTCCGCGCGACTTGTTCTTTGTGCGCGGCGGCTTCTGCCGCGGCTTTTTCTTTGATCTGAACAGCAGTCAGTTCGATCGGCTTCGCTGCTGTCGTCACTGTCGTCGTCCCACCACCGCATCCAACGACCGAAAGGAGCATTACCGAAGCAAGCAGCAGCCCTGTGCCACTCCGTACAAATATCCGCATATACGTAGTGGGCACGCCGCCGACGGTCGCGCTGAGGCGCTGTCACCGAGCGTTGTAGACGGTGACGCTCGTTTGGTTGATTTCGATGAATGGGGCGTTTCCGAAGGCGTCGACGATCAGCGTCAGGTTGGCCTCGAACAGGGCAAGCAGATCGTCGTTGGTGATGTTGCCGGTGGCGACCATCAGGAGTTGGCGCGGAACGTTCAGCAGTAGATAGCTGTCGCGGAAATCTCGGTCCTTGGTGACCAGCACGCGGTCCTGACTGTCGGCGATCGTCGCAAGCTCACGGTCGCTGGTGCGATTCCCATCCGGTAGAGCGGAGGTGTGAACGCTGTCGTGGCCTGAGTTCGCCAACTGGGTGGAGAGCCGCAGCGGGAGTTGAGCGTCAATGAGGAACTTCACGCCGCGGCGAACGGTACGACTCGGTGCCCGCCGGCGGTCAGCGCCGCAAACTCCAGAGCGGCGAGTAGATCGTCGCGTTCGAGATCTGGGTGATCAGCCACGATCTGCTCGATCGTCATACCAGAGGCCAACAACTCCAGCAGGCTCTCGACCGGGTAGCGCAGGCCGCGGATCGTCGGCTGCCCGTGGCAAATGTCAGGGTCGGTCGTTACTCGCTCCAGCCGTACCATATCCTCAGCGTACCGCACGCCGACGTAATCGTTGCGATGCACAAGGAATTTTGCCCGCCGGTAGATTCGGTCCAGCGGGCATGGCGTCTTGCATCCAGGCGAGAGAGATGACCGGCGTGCCTCCAGGACACCCCAAAAGCAGCTGACACCGCAAAGGGTGCATGAACGCTTCTTCCAGCGCGTCTCAGTTGAGTCCTCTTGAGCCGCGTGCGAGCGCGGGTGGTTGTGACCCAACAGCAGACAGCGGCACGGGCGCTCGCGTCACGTCGCGCCATTCTTTGCTGAAAGGTCGACAGCGCTCGCCCTGAACAGTCACCCGGGCTCACTCTGCTGGTTCTGAGGGTCTGGGCCGGCTCGTGCTGCCAGCGGATTGTGTATCGGTGCGCTGATCTAGATCCTCAGGCGGCGGCACGCGCCTTGATGATTGCCTTCACACCGTCCTCGCCCACCAGCAGCTCGGCTTTGAGAGTTCTGCTCGCCGTCAGATCGAGCGCCGGCCAGCGACCGGCGCCTGCGAGCACGACGTCGAGCGCGATCACCGTGGTCTCACCGCCAAACGCACGCGACGCGGTCGCGATCACCGTCAGTGAGCCTCCATCGGCGAGGTTGCGGGCGCTCACCAGCGCCCTGCGAGCCAGCTGAGGATCGAGACCGTCGAGGGTGTCGATCAGCACCAGCGCGTGAGATCCTCGAGCGGCCACTCGCTTGGCTGTATCGATCGCACGCTCTACGGCTTTGCCCTGGGAGTCTGCCGAGGCCGCGAAGCTGAGTGTCGCACTCGGTGTCAGTGGAGCGTCTCGAGAGGCAGTGATCTCCTCCGGCCGCACGCCTACGAGTACGAGGCTGACCTCGAGATCTTGGGCCTCAGACAGCGCGGTCTGTATGCGTCGCAGCGTTTCTGTCTTGCCTGACCCGGGCGCGCCGGTGATCAGCACCCGGGAGCCAAGTCCGATCGGGGTCAGCGATTCGATCGCCTTCAGCGTCGGGTCGTTCGGGTCGAGCGTAAGCGGCTGGTTGGGATAGGCGACGGGCAGATCCTCGTAGCGGGGGCCCTCCGATACGGCCTCCGCGGAATGCCCATTGATGCTCTCGATGCGCACCAGCGATGGGTAGCGCTCCGAGCGGCGGGGCCTGCGCACGGGTCCTGTGACTCGGTCGCCTGAGACCAGCTCACAGCGTCGCACCTGGGCGGCAGAGATATAGACGTCGTCGTCAGAGGGCTCGGGGGGGTTGATTCTCAGGAATGCCGATCCATTGCCGAGCAGCTCCACCACACCATCGGCTAGTTGCTCCTCCTCGGTCGGGTTCGACGTGGCTCGCGGCTGGCGCCCCGGCTTGCCCGACTGTTGATCGCTCGCGGGAGTTGGCGCATCTGCCGGCGGCGAGATCTTGTCGTCGTTCTGCGCGGGCGCTTTGGCGCGGCGCGTGCGGGGGGGTCGCCGTTTGCGCTGTGTGGCGCCTGCCTCGCGCACCTCGGCGGCGTCCGCACTGGTCTCCGTCGAGTCCCGTGAGACCGCTGCCGGCTCGCCTAGGATCGCGTCAACGAGGTCGGCCTTGCGCAGCCTGCGGAAGCCATCGAGACCAAGCTGGTCGGCGATGGCGTGCAGGTCGGCCAATGGGCTGGCCTGTAGCTCAGAACGCTCTAGTACGCTCATCTCGACTTCTCCTTCAATTTGGATTTGGGTGGTCAGCACCCGGCCGCGTTGGACAGCGGCTGGCACCCGTATGTGCGTCTCAGAGCCTAGCGTTCGGGGCGGCGGGCCGGCTCGCCGCCCCCCAGGCTACCCCGGGAGCAGCCCCTCCGAGCGGAATTCCTGCGCGAACCGCTCGATCTCCGCGGCGATGCGCTGCGAGTCCCAGCCGAGCTCGACCGCGAGAACTCCGGCGACCCGCCGTACGGGATCGGGGTCGGGCTGCTGCGCTCGAGGTTCGTCGAGATCGCCGGCTGGGCGGCCTAGCTCAGTGGCCGTGAGAAGTCCGAGCCGCGTGCGGCGCAACAGCACATCGGCGATGCCGCGAGCCTGCTCACGACGAGCCGCCATCACCACCTCGGCCAGGATGTCCGGGAATCCAGGCACGATCGCCGCGGTCAATCGCCGATCGGTGAGCGCCAGGTCGAGCACCTCGTGCGCGGCGTGCCCGTAGCGGGCCGCGAGCGCCTCGTAGGAGCCCTCTGGAACGCCGCCGACCCGTCTGAGATCGGCGGCGTCGATCGCCTGGCCAAGTGGAATCTCGTGCGTGCGGCACGGCGCGTCGCGAGCTTCGCGCTCGACGAGACGGTCGACGGTCATCTTGGCCATTCGCCGCCAGGTCGTGAGCTTGCCGCCGGTGATCGTGATCATCCCACTGGATGTCTCATAGAGCTCCGCCTTGCGCGAGATGTCGACCGACTTCTTGGGGTCAGAGCTCGAGATCAGCGGGCGCACCCCGGCGTAGGCGCCGGTTATCTCGGTGCTCGAGAGCTCTCTGCCGAAGAACTCGTTGACCGCGCTGAGCAAATAGTCGATGTCCTGATCGGATGGCGCAACGTGTATCAGCTCGCCTTGATAGTCGTTGTCGGTGGTGCCGATCAGTGTGCGACCGAGCCACGGCAGCGCGAAGATCGTGCGACCGCCGCCGGCCGGGACGATCGCGCCCGCGACGAGCGGCAGATTCTCCGAGGAGACGGTGATGTGGGTTCCACGGCTTGGTCTGATGACCGGCAGCTCGGCCTCGTCGTGGAGCTCAGAAGGACGCAGCTCATCCGCCCAAACACCGGTCGCGTTGACCACGTTGGCGGCACGCACCTCGAATTCCTGACCGGTCTCGGTGTCGCGTACGTTCGCCCCGCGAGTGCTGCCTTCGAGCTCGATCAGGCCGGTTGCGTGCAGCCGGTTCGCGCAGATCGCACCGAAGCGCTCTGCCTCGCCGAGGATCGTCAGCACCAGGCGCACGTCGTCGGTCTGGCAGTCATAGAACAGGTATCCGCTGGTCGGCTCGCGCGCCGCGAGCGCTGGGATCATCTCGATCACTTCAGCCCCGGAAATCACGCGATGGCGCTCGGGGCTCCAGGAGTCAAAACCCCTCGCCGAGGGATCCCCGGCGGCCGGGCTCTCGGACTTGGATTTGCGTCCTCGAGCGCGACGAATACGGTCTCGATCGACCGACATCACGTCGTAGAGATTCAGTCCGACTCCCATCAGCCGGTCAGGCCGCGCGCCTTCGAAGGCGGCTACGACCAACGGTAGTGGATGAACCAGATGCGGCGCGAGCGCGACCATCAGCTGGCGCTCGAGCAGCGCCTCGCGCACCAGACCGAGGTCAAAGTTCTGCAGGTACCGCAGGCCTCCGTGCACGAGCTTGCTGGAGCGGCTGGAGGTGCCGGAGGCGAAGTCGGCTCGCTCGACGAGCGCGACGCTGTAGCCGCGAGACGCCGCGTCGAGAGCGACTCCGGCGCCGGTGATGCCGCCGCCGACGACCAGCACGTCGAATTGCTCCTGTGCCAGTGCCTGGATTGCGCGGCCGCGGTCGATCACGCCTTGCAGTCTCTCAGAGGACCGGTCAGCTCAGCGGCGCAAGGCGGCTCCTCACCGGCGCCGCCCGCAGACCGTCGAGCAGGAGACCGAGGTAGCGCTCCCAGGCCCGTGGTCCACTGGACCGTCCGACGACGGTCGCCAGGGCACACATCAGGTTCGGGATGTCCTCGACGCTCAGATCCTCACGGATCACTCCCTGGCGCTGTCCTCGCTCCAGCAGCTCGCCCCAGATCGCCCGCAGCTCGGCCATGATCGGCGCCTGCTCGGTGAAGATCGCCTTGTGCTCAGCGAGAGCGTCCGTGAGGCAGCGGTCTTCGGCTTGCAGTTCGGCGGTCCTTTGGAAGGCCTCGACGACCGCTTGCCAGGGATCCTCGGTCTGCAGAGACGTTCTCACACGGTCCGCCAGCTGCGTGAATCTTGCGGTGAGGAGCGCGTCGATCAGCGCCTCCTTGGTCTGGAAGTGCCGGTAGACGGTGCCCACCCCCACCCCGGCGCGACGCGCGACATCCTCCATCTGCGCATCCGAGCCGCACTCGGCGAACGCGTCGCGCGCGGCGGCGAGGACCCGGTCGCGATTGCGTGCGGCGTCAGCGCGCAACGGGCGCTTGCGCGCGCTTGCGCGCGAGGTTAGACGCGGGCTGCCGACGGGCACCGTGGGACCCCCTCGGGAAGCCTCACACCCGCGTCCGGTGAACCCCGCTTGCCCCGCCGGCGCACTCGCTGCAGGGCGTTGGCAGGATCCGTCGCCGGTGAGGTTTCAGAGCTCGGGCCCATCGCCGCTACTGGTTCAGCCCAAGGGTTTCCAGTAACGAGGACCAGTCTTCGAAGCCGATGCTGGTTTCGGCCTGTTCGAGCAGGACTTCCAGGTGGGTGGTGCGCAGGGCGATGCCCTTGTCGGCCCCATGCTCGTAGGGGGCGAGGAGCTTCGGCGGTATCGTCGGCGCTCCGATCGCTTCGGCCTGCTTGTCGAACGCCATCGTGCTCGCGGGAACCGTGCGAAAGCCGCTGGCGGTCCACGCGCGCACATCAGCGCAGAGGCTGGGCATCGTCAGAGCGGAGAGCTCGCTGAGGCTGTCGGCGTAGTTATCGGCGATGTGTGTGAGCTTGTGGTTGGTCCATCGCAGAGGCTTCACGATCGCCGAGAAGCGAGCGATCGCAGCCGAGTCCAGGTGGTAGACGATCGACCACAGTGCCCCGGCGACCTCGTCGGCGAGCCGCTCGGACTCGTGGTTCTGGGGCGATTCCAGGGCCACGTGTGGGCATTCTTCGCCGATCTGTTTGTTGAGCGTCGCGACACTCGCCTCGGCCGTCGGGATGGTCGCTCGGGCGGCCTTGATGAGGGTGTAGCTGGCAAGGATGTAAGCACGGGTCGCTGACTGATTCTTGGCCGCGCCGAAAGAGCTTGCGGGCAGCGCGAGCAGCGCCAGCAGCGCGAGCAGAACAGGTGCGGAGCGTTTGACCATCACGGTCGATTATGACGTGTTTTGCGCGGTGGCACGTCGATAGCTAGGCGCGGCTCGTGCCTTTCCTCTTGCCCGGCGGCACGGTGAGACTCACTTTTGTCGGCACCTTCTGACTGATGCCCGCCACGTCCACGGCGGTCAGGGACAGCTCATAAGAGCCGGCCGCGAGGCCCCGGGCGGTGATCAGGAAATGCCCGGCGGGCATGCTCTGGACACGCGCTGCGTGGTCCGGCCTGCGCGCGCAGATGCGGTGCTTTGCGTGCTTTGCGCAGGGTCTGTTCTTCAGGGTGTCCTCGATCTTTGCGACCGCTGCCTGACCGGATCCCAGCGAGGCGATGACGTCGATGGCGCAGCTGCCGTTGCGCTGACAGCTCTTGGCGGTGACCCGCAGGGTCGGTGGCGGTGTCGCGGCCTGCGGTGCCGCTGAAGCCGGGGCGCTCGTGGCCGCGGGAGCACCGGTGACGGTGAGGTCAGGGCTCAGGGCCTCGGCCCACCCGCCGTCATCCTGAACGCCGACCTCACAGAAGATCCGTGTTCCGATCGGGGTCTGTGCGGGCACCGCGAAGGTCGCGTTGGGCGAGAGCTGCGAAGTCAGCGGGCTGGCCTCGATGCCCGTGATGGTGCTTTCGTCGGTGTCGAATCCGTAGAAGAACCGCAGCCCCGGGCCACTCCAGGAGCCCGCGGCGCAGGTCAGCACCCCCGCTGGCTGAGCGGTGCCCGATAGCGAGGGCGGTGTCGCGCCGAGCAGCGGCGCCTGTGCAGGCTGCGAGCGCGCGAACGCGGCGTTTTCGAAGTCGACAACGCTCTGGTAGATGCCCGGGTTGCCTTCCACGGCACACCCGAAACCGAGATCGACGGTGCCCAGCAGGCGGTAGTCGGCGGGCAGCGTGGCTCCGGTTGCCACCGCCAGCGGTCCGCCGCTGTCGCCGTAGCAAGCGTCCTTGCCGGGCGCCCCGGCACAGACGAACTCTGCTCCCAGCGGTTCGCTCAGTTCGAGGTCCGCGGTGCAGACTTCGTTTGAAACGAGGTTGAGCCGCACATCGTTCAGCTTCGTCGGATAGCTGGGCCTGGAGGCTTCCAGCGGCTCGGGGTGGGTGTCGCCCCAGCCGCTGACGGTGGCCTGCAGCCCCGGGGTGGCGTAGCTCTCGGCTTCGGAGGGTGTGAGCAGCGCCAGCGGAGCGATCGTGTCGATACCGTCGGGCGTGGGAGCAGAACCGCTCCAGAGGGGGTTCGCCAGCGTCAGCACACCGAGATCGTGTTCGCCCGTGGCGGGATCCCACTGCGGGTCAAAGGACGTGACGGCGACCGGGTCCTCGACGTATTCGCCCGGGTGCTGGGCTTCGGTGTCGAGGTTCGCGGTGCCGGCGAGCACCTCGATTTCCGCTGGTGAGCTGGCCTCTCCGCCGCCTTCGTCGAAGACGCAGTGCGCGGCTGTGATCACGTGCGTGGCGTCGATGATCACGCCGCCGCAGAACTGGCTGTTTGCGGGATTCTTGTCGGCCAATGGGTCATACAGCGCAACCTGGAAGGGAAATTCGGCGATCGAGGTGGGTTCGCTGCCGCCGACCACGTCCACTCGCGCCTGGCCCATCGCGGCGGCGCAGGCAAGCGCGTTTGCGCCCAAGCAGCCGCCGAGCAGCGCCAGCAGTGATGGCCTGGAGAACAAGCGCCGCCGCCCGCCGGGTGAGGCGGGCTTGTGTGCTCTGGTGTTGTCGGGCATCGGGTGTCGAGAAGATCTTCCCAGCAGCCCGCCGAGCGCAGTCCTGCTGCCTAGAGGTGCGTGAGCTCCGCTGTTATCTCGCTGACCGCCGTCTTTGCGTCGCCGAACAGCATGGCTGTCTTGGGGTCATAGTAGAGCTCGTTTTCGATGCCCGCGAAACCTGGGTTCATCGAGCGCTTGATCACGATCACCGATGTGCTGTCGGAGACCTCGAGGATCGGCATGCCGTAGATCGGCGATGACGGTGTGTTCTTGGCCGCCGGATTGGTCACGTCGTTTGCGCCGATCACCAGCGAGACGTCCGTGCGCTGGAACTCGGGGTTGGCGTCATCCATCTCCTTGAGCTGGTCATACGGCACATCCGCCTCGGCCAGCAGCACGTTCATGTGCCCGGGCATGCGCCCCGCGACCGGGTGAATCGCGTAGCTGACCTCGACCTGGCGCTTCTCCAGCTCCTTGGTCAGCTCGCGCACGGCATGCTGGGCCTGAGCGACCGCCATGCCGTAGCCGGGGACGATCACCACGCGATTGGCATAGGCGAGCTGGATCGCCGCGTCGGCCGCGCTCGTCGAGCGCACCGTTCCGGCGTGCTCCCCAGCCCCGCTCGCTCCCTCGACCGCCCCACCACCGCCGAATCCACCGGCGATGATCGCGGGAATCGAGCGGTTCATGGCGACCGCCATCAGGTTCGTCAGGATCGAGCCGGAAGCGCCCACGATCATCCCCGCAACGATCAACGCCGGGTTGTTCAGCGCGATGCCCGTGGCGGCGGCCGAGAGGCCGGTGAACGCGTTCAACAGCGAGATGACGACTGGCATGTCCGCGCCGCCGATCGGCAACACGACGGCGTTTCCGAGCAGCGCCGCACAGATCAGCATGCCGATGAAGATCACTTCCGAATGCGCCCCGGCGGCGATGTCGACACCGGCGGCGAGCGCGAGGATGAACAGCACGAGGTTGACGATCTGCTGAGCGGAGCCGAAACTGATCGGCCGGCCCGGAATGATTTCCTGCAGCTTGCCGAACGCGATGTTCGATCCCCAGAAGGACACCGAGCCGACGATCGCGGCGAACAGCGAGAAGATCGCGATGTATGTGGCCGTGCCGGTGAATCCGTCACTGAGGCGGAACTCCGACCAGGAGATCAAAAACACGGCGCCGCCGCCAACGCCGTTGAACAGCGCCACCATCTGCGGCATCGCGGTCATCTTCACCTGGCGCGCCGCGGGCACCCCGACGGCGGCGCCGAGCGCGATGCCGAGCACGATCAGGCCCCAGTTGCCCTCGTTGCGGTTGAGCAGCGTGGCGATCACCGCGATCGTCATGCCGACGGCCGCGATGCGGTTACCGCGCACCGCGGTTGTGGGGCCGGACAGGCCGCGAAGTCCCTGGATGAACAGGGCGAACGCAACGATGTAGAGGATGTCGAGGAAGTTCTGAGCCTGCAGGAACGATGTGGCGAGCGGGAGCTGGTTCACGACTGCGTCCCCTGCTCACGGTCCTCGTTCTCGGCGGCCGCGGGCGGCTTGGGCTTGGCCTTGAACATCTCGAGCATGCGGTCGGTGACGAGAAATCCGCCGATCACGTTGATCGTGCCGAACGCGATCGCGATCACGAGGATGATCTCGTTGAAGGTGCCGTTGCCGGACAGGCCGACGATCAACAGACCGCCGAGCAAGACGATCCCGTGGATCGCGTTGGTACCGGACATCAACGGCGTGTGCAGAGTATTGGGCACCTTGGAGATCACGACGAACCCGATGAACCCAGCCAGTACGAGGATCGCCAGGTTGGTGGTGAGGACGCTGGCGAGAATCACGGGTTGGCCTCCACTGTCGCCTTTGCTCCGGGATGGACGATCTCGCCCTCGCGCACGATGCACGCGCCGCTGACGATCTCATCATCGAAGTCCAGGTGCAGCCCACCATCCTCATCGACGAGCAGGTCGAGCAGCGCCTGCACGTTGCGGGCAAACAGCTGCGAGGAGTGCTCGGCCATGCTCGCCGGCAGGTTCAGAGGCGAGGCGATCTTGACGTCGTGGCGGACAACCGTCTCCCCCGGCTCGGTCAGCTCGCAGTTGCCTCCCGCCTCGCCCGCCAGGTCAACGATCACCGATCCCGGCTTCATGCCTTCGACCGCCTCGGCGGTCACGAGCCGCGGCGCCGGGCGCCCGGGCACGAGCGCGGTCGTGATCACCACATCGAAGCCCTTGATCGCGTCTGTCAGGGCCTGCTGCTGGCGGGCGCGCTCCTCGTCGGTCAGCTCACGTGCGTAGCCGCCCTCGCCGCTCGCCGCAAGGCCCAGATCGAGCCACTGCGCACCGAGTGAGTGCACCTGCTCGGCGACCTCGGGACGAACGTCGTAGCCGGTGGTGCGCGCTCCCAGGCGCTTAGCGGTGGCGAGCGCCTGCAGCCCGGCGACGCCGACGCCGAGGACGAGCACCTTGGCCGGTGGGATCGTGCCGGCGGCGGTCATCAGCATCGGGTAGAAGCGGCCCATCTCCTCGGCGCCCAGCAGCGCTGCCCTGTAGCCGGCGACGTTGCTCTGCGACGACAGCGCGTCCATTGCCTGCGCGCGAGAGATCCGCGGGATCGCCTCCATCGCAAACGCGGTCGCTTTCGCCTCGGCCAGGGCCCGTGTGGTCTGGGGGCTGGTGAGGGGCGCGAGGAAGCCGATCAGGATCGAACCGGCGCCGAGCCCGCGGATCGCCTCGGGGTCGGGCGGCGCGATCGTCACGACCACATCGCTGTGCCACACCTCGGCGGCGTCGCTGGTGATCTGCGCGCCCGCCGCCACGAACGCGGCGTCGGTCAGCATCGCCTCAGCGCCAGCGTCGTGCTGTACGACCACGTCAAGGCCTTTGGCCTTGAGCTTGCTCACGACCTCTGGCACGAGCGCAACCCTGTGCTCGCCAGCGGCGATCTCCTTCGGAACACCAATGCGCATGTGAAGGCGGGGAACGTATCTCATAAAGCAGACGCGCGACGGCTCGTCCGCTTTGTGACCTTGGCGGCTCGAGTAACAATTACCATCTCTCGTGCGACTGAAAGGCGTGCTCTAGACCATGACGATCAACCTGACCCGTATCTACACGAAGCTCGGAGACGGCGGACAGACCCATCTCGGCGACATGAGCCGCGTGTCGAAGATCCACCCGCGCGTGGAGGCATACGGGACGGTCGACGAGCTCAACGCGACACTCGGTCTCGCCCTCCTCCAGCCGGGACTCCCGGCGAGCTTCATCCGCTGGCTCAGCCGCACACAGAACGATCTGCTGGACATTGGCGCCGATCTGTCGGTGCCACACGAGGGCGACCGCGACCGGCTGCGCGTCGGCCCCGACTACACCGACTGGCTGGAGCGGGCGTGCGACGAGGTCAACGCGAAACTTGCGCCGCTGCACTCGTTTGTGATTCCCGGAGGGAGCCCGGCGGCGGCGCATTTGCACATCGCCCGCACCGTGTGCCGCCGTGCGGAGCGCCGCGCGGTCGCCGTCGAGGACGGAAACCCTGAGGTCGTGCGCTATTTGAACAGGCTGTCGGACCTGCTGTTCATCCTCAGCCGTGCGGTGAGCGAGTCCGATGAGGCGCTCTGGGATCCCGGCGCGCACGCCGCTGAGCGTGCCGGCAGCGAGCGCGCCGATTGACCGATCAGACGCGCGCTGCCTGGCCTCACCGCGGTTCAGCGGGCCACGATCCGATCATCAGCGCCGCAGCGCGAGCGTGAACGTCGACGCGATCAGGCTCGCCAGCGCCGCGATCCCGCTCGCCGCGATCACGAGCGACAGATGATCGATCGCGAAAACCTCCGGGTGGTCGGTGCGCAAAACCACCGCGAGAGCAATCGCGATCGGTGCCGCCACGAGCGGCGCTCCTCTCAGCAGGCGCTCAGCGCTCGGCGTGCTCGTGGATCGAGAGGGGCGCATGTGCGCCAGATCGAGGATGCCCGAGGGACGGCGCTCCTCGAGCGAGCAGAGCGCCGCGACCGCAATCGCGCTCCACAGCGCCGCAATCAGATAGCCGCCGAAAACATCGCTCGGCATGTGCCAAGCGAGAACGAGCAGCGAGAATCCGACGGCGACCGCGAACAGCGTCCCGATCGCGGCGATGAGCGGGCGCAGATTGCGGGGCGAGACGAGCACGGCACACAGCGCCAGCGACATCGCCGCCGTCGAGTGTCCGCTCGGCCAGGAGGCGGCGCCGACGACGCTCCAGCCGACACGCGCGTGGGAATGGGCCAGCAAAGGCTTCAGGATTTCGGCTGTGAGCGGCGCCACCACCAGCACCGAGACCACGGCCACCGCGACCCGGGACCGTCCGCGGGCGAGCGCGACGCCGGCCAGCGCGGCTCCCCACAGGATGTAGCAGGTCGGTTTGAGCAGGCCGAGCAGCGCGTTTGCCAGCAGGTCCAGCCGCGGGCGGCTGAGCTCTGTGAAGTCGTGCAGCGCGACGGCATCCTTGGTGTGCGTGACGGGCACGAGCTCGGCGACGATCCACGTCGCGGCGAGGCCGAGAACGCATAGACCGGCGCAGCGCAGCGCCCAGGCGGCGTTCAGTCGTTGCGGAATCGGTGAGATCGACTGCCAATTCATCTCTTCACAGGGTAGAGAGCCTCGCTAAAGACATGCTGAGGCCCGCTCTGAGCTCTCGCCGCTCACCCCGAGCGAATCGGTATCGAGATCCGCGTGGCGCTCGTCACGACAAGCGCGAAGTGCTGGCGCAACGCGCTCCGGTCGAACGCTCCAGCCGCGAGTTCGACGCCACGCTGATCGGTGCCGGTGATTACCCACTCGGGCCTTTCGTTGGAGAATCTCGCCGCGGCTATCAGGCCGACATCGCCTTCGAGCGTGCGCACGGGCTGCACACCTTCATTGAATAGCGTCAGTGTCCGACCGTCGGCGGAGAAACGAGCGTAGACGCCGCTGCTCTGCGGCCCGCTTCTGATGATGTGTACGCCGGGGTCGCTCTGCAGCGCGTTCCACGCCCCGATCAGCACCCGCAGGGTATCGAGCCCTTCGGTGACGCCGATACCGGCTATGGCGGCGGGGACGCCGAGCGTGCGCAGTCTCGCGGTGACCGTCTGACATGGGCTGCTCTGCACGTTCACGCACTGCACCCGGACCGGCAGTCGCTGACCGCCGAGGCCGTTCAGGAAGGGCTCGGGGAAAGAGCCGATCACCGCTGGAGCGTCCGCGGCGTCCGCGGGGTCGTGCACGTCCCACCAGATGTGATCTCCCGGGTGCACCTCGACGCGGGTGGGGCTCTGTGACACGCGCACGCCGTTGACGTATAGGAACCAGCGGTTCGGCGGGTTGCCTGCCTGGCCGTCGATGCTCTGCACCGAGCGGCCGAGCGGGCCGGTGGCTATCTGCGCGTTGCGCCGCAGGAGGCTCATCACCGTTTCCGTTTCGGGGACCTCGGTGAATGTGCGTCGCTGCAGTGAGGCTGACCCGAAGTCGCGCGTGATCGTGAGCGTGACCTGGGTGGGCACCGCCCCCGGTCCGAGTCCGCAGCCGCCGAACGTGATCGCCGCCAGCGTGGTGCCGATGATCATCGCGGCGCCCGGCACGCGGCGCCGCGAGCGGGACGCAGCTCGATGAGATGCGGGAATCGTCCACTCCTTCATACGAGGCTCGCGGACTGCCCTCTACCGGGGCTCGCCGTTGGCCGCTTGGGCTGTTCGCGACCAGAGCTACTCACGCGGACGCTCTGTTCGCGGCGGATGCTCGGACCGTCTGAGCGGCGCATCCTATCTGCCGCGGTTCGCGGCGGCTCCACTGCGCGGAGACTCACAGGACCGCGAGATCGTGCAGATCGCTGTCGTCGTCTGCCAACACGGCGAGTTGGGCGTCCGCTAGCGCGGCGTCGCTGCAGATCAGTCTGCGTGCGTGATCGAGATCCTCAGAGCGCCCGACCGACAGAGCACCGACGACGCGACCGTCCTCGAGGTACCAGTTGGAGAAATCGCCCTGCTCGAACGATCCACGCGTGATCTCCCGGTCGTGCTCGCCGGGGGCCCCGACATACTCGAGCGAGGCCCAATCGGCGAGATCGGAGAAGAAGTAGGGAACGTCGTCGTGGGGATCTTGGCGGCCGAGCATGTTGAGCGCCGCCGTCCTACCCTGCTTGAGCGCAGCGTCCCAGTGCTCGAAGCGCAGACGCCGATGGTGGACGGGAGAGTCGTACTCGCATACGTCGCCGGCCGCAAAGACCCCGCCTGCCGAGCTCTCGAGCAGCGCCGAGCAGCGCACGCCGCCACCGTCTGAGATCGCGAGACCCGCTCCTCGAGCCAGCGTCGAGTCGGGGATCACACCGGCGCCGATCACGACTGTCTGCGCCTGGAGCTCGCGACCGCGTCGCGTCAGCACCTTGCTGACCCGTCCGTTGCCCTCGATGCGCTCGAGTTCGTCCTCACCGTAGACGTGCACGCCACGTGAGCTCAGCAGATCGTGGAAGAACCGAGCGGCCCGCGACCCCAATCCGCGCTCGAGCGTCAGCGCCTCCTGCATCACGATCGAGCAGCGCTTGCCCATCAGCGTCAGCGAGGCGGCGACCTCGCAGCCGATGAAAGAGCCGCCGATCAACACGACGTCCTCGGCGTCCGCGACCGAGCGCCGGATCGCGTCGGCGTTGCCGAGCGCGCGCAGATAGTGGATCTCCTCGAGCTCGCAGCCTGGAAAGTTCAGGCGGCGAACGTTTGCCCCGGTCGCGATCAGGGCCTGGCCGAAACCGATCTCCTCCCGGTTGGAGAGTTTCGCGGTGCGCGTCTGGAGATCGAGCGCGGTGACGCTCGTCCGAGTCATCAGCTCCACGTCGTTCTCGACATACCACCGTGCCGAGCAGACCAGCGTGTCCTCGCGAGTTTCCGCTCCACGCAGATAGCCCTTTGAGCACGGCGGCCGGTGGTAGGGCGGATCGGGCTCGCGGCCAACGAGCAGGATCTGCCCCTCGCCGCCCTCCTCGCGCAACGTCTGAGCGGCGGTTGCACTCGCCAGGCCCCCGCCGATCAGCAGGTGCTCGACCTTCCTGATGGACATTGGCGTGACTCTATTGCCCGCGGCCGCGAGGCGCCGCGGGCACCTGGCGGCTGTGCTCGGGGGCGCTTCAGAGCAGCGGCGCCGTCGATCGATTCAGCGCCGCCGGCCGCGCCTTCTCGACCGCCGCGGTTGCGGCTCATCTGTTGCGGCCTCCCGGTGGGGGGTTTGTGCCGCGTCTCGGAGACGTTCTTTTTTCGTGATCCCTGAGTTGTCTGGCCAGTTTGTCGTACGGGGTCTCCTCGTGCGCTGTGCGGGACGATCGCTGACGCTCGTTTTTGGCTCGCGTGCGACGCGCCGGTTTGCCCACCGGCGCCTCTGGGGTGGGTGGCGTGCTGTCCGGGCCGTGTGAGCTCGGTGCTCGCTCGTGCGTGCTTTTCGCTTCGGCCTGGCTCTCGGGAGCCGCTCGGGTGTTTGCGGCGGGACGCTCCCCAGCGCTCTGCACGGACGGTTTGTGGGCGCCGGCGTCGTGCTGGTTTGGTGTGGGCGGCGATGTCGGGCGTCCGCTGGCCTGCGCCGGCGGCTGGGCGGCGGATCCCCCATCGCTCTGCCGCTCGCCGGCGGCGTCGCGCCGGGGGGGTCCCGGCTCCCGGGGCGCGGTGTCGTGGCTCTGCGGCTCGCCTGACGGCGCAGGCGTCTGCGCTCTCCCGGCGTTGTTTGCCGCAGACCCGAAGGTCTCGAGATCCTCGGCGGCGGGCTGATCGGAGGGTCCGCTCGAGCGCTCTCCGAGATTCGCCGGGCGCGTGACGTATTCCTCGAAGTCAGAGTCGTCTCCGCTGGCCTCTGTGAAGCCCGACTCGGAGTCGCCGTCGAGCACCGGGGCGGTGTGTCGATTCTCGGAGCCCTGGGCTGTGTCTGGCGCCGGTCGATCAGGCGTATCCTGTGAATCTGTCCCGCCCGGCGGATCAGCCTCGTGTGAGGGGTTCTGGCCGGCTTCGTTGGGGCGTCTCGCGGGGGCAGCGGGATCGACCGCGCTCGTGCGAGCTTCCCCGCGCGAGCCGGCCGGCGAGGATCGTTCGCTCTGCGCGGGCGGAACACGCCGCGGGCGGTTGCTGCTCGCCGGTGGCGCCACGAGCTTGTGCCGCGCCCAGCCAGCGACGCGCCCGACATCCTGCGCCATCCTGACGCGGTAATACCAGCGCATGCTGCCCGTCTCGTGGCCGTCGTGGGCTCCGTGCGCGAAGCCGAGAACCTTGTGGCGATGGCGCAGCGTGATCCACCACAGCGCGGACACCAGCAGCCACTGCGCCCACCACCCGAGAACCGTGATTTCCATCAGCATGTGTCCCATCAGGAGCACCACGCCCAACAGGAACGAGTAGATCAGCTTGGCGATGAAGGCGCCGAGCAGCCGCATGCCCCACGCGCGGAAGGCCGCTCTGCCGCCGTCGCCGAGCGCGGGCGCGAGCACAGCCGCGGGCGCGAGCAGCAGATACAGCAGCGACGCGATCGCGGCCTCCAGCAAGCGGACGGCGAGGAAGCCGAACAGCAACAGCATGCCCAGAGCCCCAGCCCAGATCAGGATCAGCCCGATCACCCGGCCGCCCGTTCCACGCTCGCTGCGGAACTCGGCCTCAGACGCGGTGTTACTGGTGCATTCGTCTGCCGATTCTGACTTTCCGCACAGTACGCTGAGCAGGGTTCCCGGGGTTTTTACCGAATTGCGCTGCACCTGGTTGGCTGGCAGCGCAAGGAACAGTTCGCCGTTGTTGCGAGCGCTCTTCAGCAGCCTGGCGCTCGTCGCGAGAGCCTGGTCTTCACGGCTCGCGCTCGAGGCGCAGCTCGAGGCGCAGCCGCTTTTTTCTTCCTCTTCAGCCGCGATCTTCTTTGCCGCTTTCTCGAGGCTTTCATCGCGCTGTTTCGGGTCCTGGCACCAGTTCTCGTTGCCGAACTCCATGTAACACCAGGGGCCGGAGATGACGGTGGTGAAAACATTCTGCGTCTCTTCGGCGAGCGTGCGCGCCCCGCTTTCGGGATTGCTGGCGGTAATCGCGCTGAGCGTACCGAGGCTCGCCGAGTTCGCCCATTCGCCGATCACTCCCACCGTGCCGGCGGGGTTGACGATTACCCACAACCCGCCGATCATCATCGCCAGCATCATCAGAACCTGGCCCAGCGTCTCAGCGACGCGGCGGCGGATCAGACCGTGGTAGAGAGCGAGCACCGACGCGATCGCCAGCACGAGGACCATCCAGGGCCTCGTGAAAGTCAGCTGTGTCTCGTGCAGGGCGTGAGCGGCCTGTTTCATCGTCGCGCCAGTGATCACACCCGGTGAATAACACCACTCGAGCATCACGAGGATGCCGTGAACCAGGGCCACCAGCCCGATCCAGCCGAACTCCAGAAAGTTCTGGATCGTCGCCGATATGTCGTTGCTCCAATTGGCGATGCCGGTGTTGATGTTCACATCGAACGCGTAGTTGCCAGTCGGGTCGGCGGCGTCGACGAAGTCGGATGTTTCACAGTTACTCTGCTCGGCTGCCGAGAGCCCGCCGGGTTTGCGACACAGCGGACTGCCGAGGCCGTTTTCCCGAAGCGAATCGCCGGCGCTCGGCGACGCGGAGGAAGACGCTTCCTCGGTCGAGGTGCTGACGGCCGCGGGTTCGCCGCTCTTGCTTGATTCGCTCGCTTCGGAGGCGGGCTTCTTGGCGGCTGGCTTACTCGTGTGAGCGCGCGCGGCGATGTGCGCCCCCGGGTCATACTTGACGATCCGCCGGGCGCTGGCGCGCTGCGCACAAAAGGCAGCCAGCGCGACCGCGACGATCGCGGCGAGCACCATCAGCATGCGTGGAGAGAGCCGCGATTCCCGCTTGCCCGCGTATCTAGAGAGCATGCCCGGCGAGCTGGGGCGTGGTTGAGAACGCGCGCAGCAGCGAGGGCACGACGACCTCGACCTGGATCGCCTCGACCCTGCCGCGATGATCCCGGAACAGGCACCGGCCGGACTCGAACTCGAGCAGTCGCTGGCGCATGCGACGATCCTCGGGATCGAGCCCCAGCAGCGCCAGCGCCCGGCCCGCTTCCGCCTCAGAGCGCATGCCGAACACAAACGTCGCGCCGAGCAGATTCTCGAGCGATTCGCGCTCGCCCACGAGCGCGTCGGTGACCAGTTGCGTGGAGATGATCGGCACCGCCAGCTCCGAGCGTCCCATGCGCTGCAGCGAGGCGAGCAGCGTGCGCCCGATCGGGTCCTTCAGAAGCCGCCAACCCTCGTCGAAGCTGAACAGCTTCAGGCGCTCGCGCTCGGAGCTCATCAGGTGCATCGCAAACATCGCGATCAGCCGTACGATCTGCTCACCAACGCGCTCGGCTTGCGAGTACTCCGAGCGAGGCGTGCCGGGCTCGGGGCTCGGCAGGTCGCGGATCGGCAGATAGGTGACCTGGCGGTGCCCGACCGGTGCTGGCGCCATCGCGGCGTCAGCGAAGCCGAGCTGAGTCAGTCCGGCGTGCGCATAGACCTCGAGCGTCTTTGAGACCTGCGCGTCGGTCTCGTCCCCTTCACGCAGAGCGTGCACAACCTCCAGGCAGGTGGGCTCGCGCGAGCGGCGCGTCACGACATCGACCGCCTTCACCACGGCCGTCTCCCAGGCCGGCTCGGCGCGTCCCGGCAGCAGATCGCGCAGAAACGATACGGCGGCGTCCTGGCGCAGATGGGCCGGTGCCACGCGCAGCGGGTCGAGCACGCCGCGCAGGGCCGGATCGGGCCTGAGCGTTATGCACTCGGTGTGCGGCGCGACCTCGTCGAGCAGATGGAAACGATGGTCGCCCTTGGGATCGCAGTCGATGATCCGTGCCCCCAGCAGGAAACCCTCGTACTTGAGCTTCTGATCGAGCGTCGTCTTGCCCGAGCCGAGCGCGCCGACGCTGAGGATGGCCGTGTTGCGGTTGCTCTCCGAGCCCTCCCTGAGGTTGAAGCGCACCGGCTGTGAGGAGCCTGACAGGGTGCGCCCGAGATAGAAGCCCCGGCGCGACCCGACGGCGTGCGTGGCGGTCGGCATCATCGCCGCGACCTGCTCCGGTGTGAGCGTGTCGTCGTAGCCCGCGATGCGCGTTCGCTGCCCGGGCAGATGCTGGCAGAACAGCTCCAGCTGGTCGCCCAGCGGCCGATGCAGCCGGATCTCTCCATAGGAGCGCCTGCATATCTCCACGCGCTCCTCGAGCTCCTGCTCGCTGCTTGCCGCGATCGCGATGCAGAGCGTTGCCCGCAACAGCGGCGGGCGGCTGGAGGACTGCAGGTAGGTGAGCAGATCGCGTGCCTCCTGTGTGCGCTCGTAGCCCTGGTCGGAGACGCCCTGGTCGCCGTCGGACTCGGCCTTCAGGATCTGGTCGGCGTCCTGGATCTTGCGTCGCGCGATCCGCAGCGCGAGCTCGTTCGGCAGGTAGCGCGCGTTGAGTGTCAGATCCACGCCAAACGACAGGCTTTCCACCGGCGCGAACATCAGCTCGACGCGCGCCCCGGGGAAGCTCGCACGCTCGGGCAGAGCGCCGAGCACCAGCTGCGTCTGCCAGCTCACTCCCATCTCGGACTCGATTCGCAGCGCTCTGCCGCGATGCTCGACGTGGCCATCCATCCAGCGCACGACGTCGCCCTCCAGCGGCGCGAGCACGGCCTCCCCATTGCGCTCGAACACCAGCGCTCGCGGCTCGTGCAGCCCCTCGATGTGTGGCTCTCCAAGACCTCGGCAGAACGCCCGCCGCACGAGCCATTGCAGCTCCACCCCGCGAACGGGACGCACCGCTATGTAGTCGGCCAGCCGCGCGTGCGCCTGATCTGCTCGGACACGTGCGCGCTCGAGCTCGGTGGCGGCGAGCAGGCGTTTGTCGCGCAGTTGAACACCTCTCTTGAGCGCCGCGAGCCACTCACGCGGATGACGCTCGACGGCCTGTGAGACATATGACGCCAGGTCCCGGTCGGGATCGCGCAGGCTGACCAGGAAGAAGACCCGCGGTTGCGCGCCGCCGTTGTCGGCGAGATGACGGGCGTGTTCAGCGAGATAGCGGGCGTGCGCATCGGCATGCGGGCCAGCGGACTCTCCCAGCGCCTCATCGGTGTACTCGGCGGTGTCCCAGCGGCGATTCACACGCAGGATCTGCAGGTCCGCGTTGGCGCCCTCGAGGGCTCCCATCAGCGACAGGAACCGCGAGCGTTTCTCGGCCACCGAGAGCCCATCGTAGGAGTAAGTCGAAGCCGCGAACGCGGCCCAGCCGTCATCCAGGCCGGTTCCGAACACACAATTCCCGTACACAAAGCTGATCGGCGGCTGCATGGCTCCCCTAGCGGTGACTCCGGCGTGCTTCCCGCGGCGGACGCCGGCGGGTCTGATCGACGCAGCCGGAGGGGCCCGCGCTCAGTCTCGTCGGGCTGAGATGCCCGCGCGCTCCGTGGGCGGCGCCGCGACGTGGAGTCTTCGTGCGCACACGCCGTTGCGTGGGCGGCGCACCGTGAACGTGCAGACGGACGCCCGCACGCAGCTCGATCACCTGTCCGGCGGCGAGCTGGCGATGCTGGGGAAGCGAGCGCAGCGTCAGATGCGTCCTTGCCCCCGGCAGCGTCGTCTGCCACACCGCACGCTCGTGCGCGACGCTGACCAATGCCACCCCGGGGCCGGTGAAGCGCAGCGAGCGCAACCGCGAGTCCGACCCGTCGGGCAGAAACAACAGCGGATCTGGATGCCAGCGGCGGCCGAGTGGCTCACACGGCCGTAGACCGGAGAGATGTCGCGGTCCGCTGGCATATCGGGCCAGCGACATCGCGGTCTGGTGAAACGGGCGTCCCTCCACGCGGATGATGCTCAACAGCGCCGCCAGGCAAGCCGGGAGGCCAACATCGCGCATGTACCACGGAAACACGTGAGTGATCGTCTTGGACAGCGGCAGCAGGCCGAGTGTCTGCACGAGCAGTACCGTGAGCAGGAAATACAGCACCCCGCGCACGGGAATGCCACTTGGGTTCAGCCGCAGGCGATCGATCCGGTAGATCCGCCGCTCCAGGTCGAACACCGTCCTGTAGGAGCGTATCTCGACCGCCTCAGGGCTGCTCATTTCCCTCGCGCCACCTTTCCGAAACCCACACACCCAGGCTCGACCGGCTCATGAGCCGAACAGCTTGTTGACGGTGTCTTCGAGTGCGCTCACGCCGTGACTCCCGGCGAGAAATATCGCCACGACTCCGATCGCGAGCACACCGGCGGCCTCCTTGAAATCGCGACGAAAAGCGAGCACGATCGCGGCGATCGCGAACGCCAGCCCGATCAAGCTGGTCGCCACTTTCCGGCCGACTTCGCCAGCTTTGGCAGCTGCCTTTTCGACTTCCAGGCCGCCCGCCGCTTCCGAGCCGCTGGACTTGGCACTGGAGCCGACGCCCTTCGGCGTCGCCGCCCGAGCAGCGATCGGCGCACAACTACACGCCAACAGCAGCGCAACCAGCGTGCCGACGGTCAGGAGGGTGACCCTCGATCGCGTAGTGGGCTTCAGTGCTCGGTGAAAACTTGCAACATTCATCTCTGCCTCCTTTGGGGTCTAGGCGTCGGGGTTCATCTGAATCGCTGAGATCTCCCACCGGCCTTGAACATGGGAGACATCGAGCTCGTAGGTCAGCGTGTAGGTGGCTCCACGCGCATCGCTCGCGGTGAGCACGGCAAATACTGAGCCGTGGCCCGGCAACCACTTCAGTTGCTGCACGCTCTGGAGTTCCAGTTCCAGGCCGGGCAGAGAGACCGCTGCTTCACCGGTGAGATCGGCGGCGAGCTCTGAAGCGGAGGCGTCCAGGTAGTTGCGCAGAGCGCGCTTGACGACCGTTTGCAGTGCCGGTTCCTGGACGTCGTGCAGGTGTTCGACGACGTTTTCGATCGCCGTTGAAGCCGGCGCTCCGACAAACGCGGGATAGCCGGCCAGAGCGACCCCCTCACCTGGCTTGCGGACCACACTCACCGTCAGATAGAGGAGTCCCGCCGTGTCGGTCTGGGCGGCGACGGTATAGACGTGTTCGCCACCGCTGGGTTCACGTGCCTGGACAACCTGTGCCCACTGCACACGCTCCTCGCCTGTGCGTGGTAGCTGCACGCCGGCCAGAGCCTCGAGGTTTGCCCCGAGGAACGGTTCGAGTTCCCGACGGTAGGCTTCTGGATCAGCCGCGTTCCAGGTCAGGTAGCGACGCGCAAAGAGCGTCGCGAAGCCTTCGGCCGCCAGATCCGGAGTTTCGACGTGGGCCACTGGCGGCAGGACCGGTCGCGGTGGCGCAATCGCGTAGCGAGCGCTCGCCAGCAGGCCCCAGACGGCAACCCCATACATCACGTAGCGGGGCAGGCTGCGACTCAGGCGAATCCGCCACAGCGGTCTCGTAGTGACTGTTACCGAGGCCCGCGCGGACATCGTCAATCAGTGCTCAAAGCCGAACTCCATGCCGCCCGAAGATGGCGGTGGAGCAGGGGTCGGCGCCGGTCCGCTAACGGGAATCTCAGGAGGGCTCTGTGGCGCCTGGCTGATGCTCGGCGCTTCAGGGACGGCGGGGGCTCGATGAGCTGGGGATACTGAGGCGCTCGGCGCCTGTGTCCTACGGGGTGCACGGAGGACCGGCTGGGGGCTCGGACGGGGCCGGCTCACCGCACGGGGAGCGTGCGGCCGCCGTGCGGTTGCGGTGGGTGCGGTAGCGACGAGCTGGCGGTGAGCCTGACTCGGCGGGGGCTGCTGAACGCTTCGCGTGTCAGCGGGCCGCAGGCTGTTCACGGCGATCAGACCGACCAGTAGGCCGAGGGCCGCCGCGAGCAGGCCGACAGCCAGTGTCCGCCGCGGCGATCCGGTGTGTGTCGCGATCAGCGGCGAGAATGGCCGCGGCGACTGATACGGATCCTCCTGTGGGTCGCTCACAGGCACCTCCGCGGAGGCCCATGGCTCGCTGAGCCGCGGCGAGTCCTGCACGATCGGCGTCCCGCGCGCGACGGTGTCGTATTCCTCGAAGACGGCTGGCGCGTGATGCGCGGATTCGTGCGCGCGCAGCTCCTCGGAGGGGCTGCGCTCCGTGGTCGCGGTGCTCGCCTGTGGCTCCTCTGCGGGAGGCTGCTGGTCGTCCGCGAAGAACTCCTCCTCGCCGTAGACCCGGTAGACCTCGCGTGGTTGACGGTGCGCGAACATCAGCCGACCCTGCAGTCGTCGGTCGGGGGCGCGCAAGGGACCTGTTGCCTGGGTGGGGATGAGCCCAGACCCCGGCCCCTTGCGCGCTGAACGGAATCGCCGTGCGACTGTCCGTGCGAGCGGCCACCGGCGTCCCTGAGGACGCGCCCATGAGCGGAGAGTTTGATATTCATAGGTGGGTCCTCGTATTCCCCTCCGACGCGAGCGTGACCAGTGGGACACGCTCACACTTGGTTAGAAGCCGCAGTCGCGTGCGGCCGCGCTGAGCGACCTTGCGGTACTTGTCGGGCGACCAGCCGAAGCGCTCGCAGAATTCACGGCAGCCCATGTCCAGCGAGAGCTGGCAGGCGAGCACCAATCGTTGATCCTCGCTCAGCTGCTCGGCGGCCTCGCTGACGCGGCGCAGTTCCAGGCGCCCGGCCACCTGTTCCTCGGTGCCGGCCCTGAGATCGGCGATGTCAACGCCGCCACAGCAAGGCGGTCCGAGCTGAAGAGCGCCGTCGAGCGCCGCCTCCATCGCGCTGCGGCCATTGAGCGCGCGGCGGCGGTCGTGTATCCGGGAGAGAAACTTCTGCTCGAGCGCGTTTGCGATGTGCGCCTGACCGGAGAAGCAGCGGCCGCGTCTGGCGCGGGTGATCAGCTCGAGTGTCGCCTGGCTGTAGCAGTCCTCCAGATCCTCGCGCCGCAGCCAGTGACGATAAGCCCGCAGCAGCACCTCGCGCTTCTCCTGAGCGACCTTTGCGACGTCCTCGGCGGGATCCGCTCCCGCGCAGGCGCCACGGTCACGAAGTGAGAAGCAGCGAGGGACGAGTGGTCGTTTTGCGAGAGATCCGGTAGACACATCTCTGTGTCGAGCAAAGCTCGCGACACCCCCCCCTCTCAATTCACGGCGGCTACAGTGAACCGCCCCGGCAACTCCTCAGAAACGGCCACAATGAGCATCCTCGACCGCCTTCACGATCTCGATCGCCGCCAGCAGCGACACCGGCGGATCGGTTTCATCGCGGCCGTGATCAAGAAGTTCGGCGACGATCAGGCGGGACAGCTCGCCGCGCTGATCGCCTACTACGGTTTCGTGTCGCTGTTCCCGCTGCTGCTCGTGCTCGTGACTGTCCTCGGCTTTGTCCTGCAGGGCAATCCCGGTGAGCAGAAACGCATTCTCGACGGAGCCCTCGGGCAGTTCCCGATCGTCTCCGACCAGCTCAAACTCCACTCCCTGACAGGCAGCGGCGTCGGGTTGGCGATCGGTGTCGTCGGCTCGCTGCTCGCCGGCATGGGGATCACAGGCGCCACCCAGAACGCCTTCAACCGCATCTGGCACGTTCCGTTCAAGAACCGCCCAAACTTCCTGTTCGCGCACCTGCGCGGCCTCGGGATGCTCGCGATCCTGGGCACGCTGTCGGTGATCTCCACCACCGCCGCGGGCTTCGTCGGCACCAGCTCGCATGCGGCGCCCGCGGTCATCGCCGGTGTGCTGGTGGCTTTTGTTCTCAATCTCGCGCTGTTCATGACCGCCTTCAAACTCCTGACCGCTGTCGATGTCGGCTGGCGAGAGCTTCTCCCGGGAGTGGTCGTCGCCGCCGTTTTCTGGCAGATGCTGCAGCACCTCGGCGGCTATTACATCGATCACGAGCTCAAGCACACGGGCCCGCTGTATGGAGTCTTCGCCCTGGTCCTCGGGTTGCTCGCCTGGCTGTACCTCGGCGCCCAGCTGACCATGTTCGCCGCCGAGATCAACGTTGTGCGGGTTCGCGGGCTGTGGCCGCGCAGCTTCTTCTCCGCGCCGCTGCTGGAGGCCGACAAGCGAGCGATGAGATCCTCCGCCGAGGTCGAGGAGCGCGTGCGGGAGGAGAACGTCCAGGTCAGCTTCGATGAGTCGGAGCAGGAACTGTAGAGACGCTCGTGCAGGGCGCACGGTGAGAGCACCACGAACCCAGCCTCTCCCGCGGAGGACGCTCGAGGCGAGCACCCGACGGCGGTTCTCTGCCAACAAATCGAGGTACTTGCGTCTGCAACAATCTTCGCTATACTAACTACTGTTTCGTAAGCTCATATGGAGCGTATATCGATGAATTCAGATTCTGCCCCCTCCACCACAACCAAGCCCGTCCTGCGCCTGATCCCACTCGAGGACACGGTTGTATTCCCAAGCATGGGGATCACCCTCACGATCGACGTCGGCGAGGACGAGCGTGTCGTGCTCGTCCCCCGCCACGAGAACGAGTTTCTCGAGGTCGGCACCGTCGCCGAGGTGACCGAGCAGGTGCGTCTTCCCGGCGGCGGCCGCGCGGTCGCCCTCTCCGGCGAGCATCGTGCGCTGATCGGCGCCGCACAGACCGGGCCCGCCGGCGAGCTGCGCGTCGAGGTCGACGAGCGACGCGACGAGGCGCCGGTCGACGGGCGCACCCGCGACCTCGAGCGTGAGTACCGCGCGGTGGTCGAGGAGATCCTCGAGCTGCGCGGCGACGACGGGCGCATCGCGGCGTTTCTGCGCGCGATCGCCGAGCCGGGACCGCTGGCCGACTCAGCCGGCTACTCCCCCACCCTCAGATATGACCAGAAGGTCGAGCTGCTGCGCACGATCGACGTCACCGACCGGCTCGAGCTGGCGGTCAAGCTGCAGCGCGAGTCGCTCGCCGAGCTGCAGATCCGCAAGCGCATCCGTGAGGATGTCCAGGAGGGCGCCGACAAGCAGCAGCGCGAGTATTTCCTGCGCAAGCAGATGGAGTCGATCCGCAAGGAGCTCGACGAGGACGACGCCTCCGTGGTCGAGGAGTACCGCTCGAAGATCGAGGCGGCCGAGATGCCCGCCGAGGTCAACGAGCAGGCGCTCAAGGAGCTGGGTCGTTTGGAGCGCATGGGCGAGCAGACAGGCGAGTCGAGCATGATCCGCACCTACCTGGACTGGTTGATCGCGGTGCCGTGGAGCAAACGCTCTGAGGAGCACCTGGACCCGCTCGCCGCACGTGAGGTTCTGGACTCAGACCACGCGGGACTCGAGGACGTCAAGGATCGCATCACCGAGTACCTGGCGGTGCGCAAGCTGCGCCAGGACAGGGGCATCGAGGCCGATCCGAAGTCCGGCGCGATCCTCACGCTGATCGGGCCCCCCGGCACCGGCAAGACCTCTATCGGCGAGTCGATAGCCCGGGCCACAGGCCGCGAGTTCGTACGCATGTCGCTTGGCGGCGTGCGCGACGAGGCCGAGATTCGCGGGCACAGGCGCACCTACATCGGCGCCCTTCCGGGGCGGCTGGTGCGGGCACTGCGCGACGCCGGCACGATGAACCCTGTGATCCTGCTCGACGAGGTAGACAAGGTCGGCGCGGACTGGCGCGGAGACCCCTCCGCGGCGCTGCTCGAGGTTCTCGACCCCGCACAGAACCACTCCTTCCGCGACCACTACCTCGACGTCGAGCTCGACCTCAGCCAGGTTATGTTCCTGGCCACCGCCAACGTCGCGGACACGATCCCGGGGCCGCTGCTCGACCGTATGGAGGTGATCCGCTTCGACGGCTACACCTCCGAGGAGAAGCTCGCGATCGCCAAGGGCTATCTGTGGCCGCGCCAGCGCGACCGCAACGGGCTGCGTGCCGATGAGGTCGACATCTCAGACGACGTGCTGCGTACGATCATCGGCGAGTACACCCGTGAGGCCGGCGTGCGCAACCTCGAGCGCGAGCTCGGCACGGTGCTGCGCAAGACCGCAACGAGCATCGCCTCGAGTCAGTCCTCGCCGGAGAGTCAGACCGCCGAGCGGAAGCCCGAGGCGGTGAAGATCACCCTGGAGGCGGTGCGCGACGCGCTCGGGCGCCAGAAGTTCTTCCAGGAGTCAGCCTCGCGCACGGCCACCCCCGGAGTGGCCACCGGCCTCGCGGTGACCGGCACCGGCGGCGATGTGCTGTTCGTCGAGGCGACTTCGATGAAGTCGAGCGGCGCAAACGGCAATGGCCTGGTCCTCACGGGTCAGCTCGGTGACGTGATGAAGGAGTCGGCGCGCATCGCCCTGTCCTACGTGCGCGGCCACTCAGAGCGACTGGGGATCGACGAGAGCGCCTTCGAGGGGCACGAATTCCATGTGCACGTGCCTGCGGGCGCGATCCCCAAGGATGGCCCGAGCGCTGGCGTGACGATGGTCACGGCGCTGGCCTCGCTGTTGAGCGGGCGCCCCGTGAAGCACACCGTTGGAATGACCGGCGAGGTCACGCTGCAGGGTCGCGTGCTGCCGATCGGTGGCCTCAAGCAGAAGGTGCTTGCGGCTCACGCGGCGGGCCTCACCGACGTGATCCTGCCCGAGCGCAATCGCGGCGATCTCGACGACATTCCCGAGGAGGTGCGCGAGCAGATGTCCTTCCACCCGGTGATGACCGTGCAGGAGGTTCTCGACCGTGCGCTAGAGCCAGCCCGCGATGTCGCGTTGTCGTAGATGTGAGCCGGTTCCCGAGGAGGTTCGTCAGACGGCGGACCTCCTCGAGCGGCGCTGGCAGCTGTCGATCCTGTTCGCCGCGCTGACGGGCGCCGTGCGCTTCAACGAGTTCGCCGACGTCGTCGCCGGTATCTCTCCACGGATGCTCTCCGAGCGTCTGCGCGACCTCGAGGCGGCGGGATTGATCGACCGCACCGTGCTTCCCTCGAGTCCGCCGACCGTCGAGTACCGCCTGACCGTGCGTGGACGCAAGCTCGGGCCACTGATCGAGGCGATGCGCGAGTACGCACGGGAGCCCGTCTAGGCCCAATGTCGTTTACTTAAGACCGGAGCCGGCTTGCGCTATCTGGTGGAAAGGAGCGGCCAGCCAAGGTCCGACTCCGGCTTTCGCAGCCATTGTCCGACTCGGGCGTCTCGCTGGCTACACGGGGCGCGCCTGCTTTCCGCGCGACGCAGGGCTTCGCGGGCGGTCGTTGAGGTGCGGGAGCAGAGCATGAGCCTCTGGCGGGATGCTGGGGGCCGATGGCCAGGTTCGAGTGGGTCGACGATCTGTCGTGTTGGGAGCAGCGGCATCGTCGGCTGTCAGGTTCTTCGGGTGACGCGTGTCTATGGGGTATGCACATCATCTATCTCGTTATCACGATCCTTGCGGCGATCGCGAACGGCTACGCCGCCTGCTTGAACTTCGTCGGCGCCGAGTCGGTCAAGGTCGTCGCCGACCGGGTACAGGTCTCCCGACAATGGATGCTCCCGCTCGGCACGCTGTTGGCCTCCGGCGCGGTCGGGCTTCTAACAGGCTTTGCCGTGCCAGCGTTGGGGACGGCTGCGGCGATCGGCCTCGTCGTGTACTTCATCGGCGCTGTGAGCGCTCACCTACGAGTCCGCGACCGCCAGATCGTCGGAGCCGTGTTCTTCCTGGTCCTGGCGGCGGCGGCACTGACCACGAGTATCGGGTACCACAACCACTGGTGACCGATTCGATCCCGGGAGCGTGGAACTGACGATGGACGAGCGCGAGTGGCTGACCGAACGGTTCGAGCAACACAGACCGCATCTCCGCGCGGTCGCCTACCGGATGCTCGGGTCAGTCAGCGAATCCGACGATGCCCTGCAAGAGGCATGGCTGCGAATTCGCGACCAGGATCCCGCGACCGTCGAGAACATGCGGGCCTGGCTGACGACGGTCGTCGGCCGGGTGTCTCTGAACATACTGCGCTCTCGCAAAGCGCGACGCGAGGAGCTCTCGGTCTACGTCCCGGATCCCGTGGTCAGCTTCGAGGAGGATGACCTCGAGCACGAGACGCTTCTGGCCGAGTCTGTGGGTCTGGCGCTGCTCGTGGTACTCGACGCGCTAACCCCCGCCGAGCGACTCGCCTTCGTGCTGCACGACGTGTTCGGCGTGCCATTCGCCGACATCGCCACCGCGCTGGACCGCTCCGAAGCCGCCGCCCAGCAGCTCGCCAGTCGCGCCCGCCGGCGCGTGCGCGACTCGCCCGAGCCCGACCGTGACCTCGCGCGGCAGAGACGCCTCGTCGATGCGTTCTTCGCCGCTTCGCGCGACGGCGACTTCGATGCCCTGTTGGAGGTGCTCGACCCCGACGTCGAACTGAGGATCGATGGCGGGATCCTGCGCGCAGAGGCCTCACTCGTGCTGCACGGCGCGGACGCCGTGGCCACGCACACGTCCACCTACTCGAGGCTCCACCGATTCGTCAGACCCGCGCTCGTGAACGGCGCCGCCGGGGCCGTAGTGGCGCCGGGTGGCCACGTGTTCTCGGTGATGGCCTTCACCGTCACGAACAGGAAGATCGCCCAGATCGATGTTCTTCTCGACCCAGAGCGGCTCGAGCAGCTCGATATCAGCATCCCGCCGACCGCGGGCAAACACCGTTGAACCCAAGCAAGCTTTCCACGCACCGCAGGGCGCGATCGGGAGCCAGCGCTGAATACCGCGCGAAACCGAAAGGCGGGAGTCTGGCGTCGCTCGTCGCCAAAAGCAGGCACGTCGTCCGCCCGAGGCGAGACGCATGCCTGGGGACGACGAGCAGCAGCCCGAGCCGACGCCGACGCTGCGCTCGCTCTCCACGCCAAGCAGCAGCCTGTCGGCTGGGATTCCCGCTCTTGAGGTAACGGCATTGCGTCTAGGCCGCCCTTTCCGGGCTGCTGAGACCCACTAGCTGACCGCCTGCGCAATCGGCGGCGCGCACATCTATGCGCGGGTTGCGAATGCCGGCGACACCGACCAGGCCACCGAGCGCCACGAGGCCCGCGGCGATCGCCAGGCCGAGGTGAAAACTGTGCAGCGACGCCTGCTCGGCCGCCCTCGTCACAGCATGCGCTTGGATGGCGGGCAGGCCGTGCACATTGGGGCGTCCCAATGGCAGGCGCTTGGCGGCCGCGACCGCCGCGCGGCCTGCGGACCCAAGCGTCTGGCCGTGAAGCCGGCGCTCCAGCTCAGAGGCGAACGATGCCGCCACGGCCGCCCCGACCGCAGCGGTTCCGAGCAGTCCGGCGACCCGCGCGATCGCGTTGTTGACCCCCGAGGCGATGCCCGCCTGGAGCTCGGCTCCCGCGAGCACGGCGGCGGTCAGCGGCGCGACGGTCATCGACAGCCCGAGCGAGAACGCCAGCAACCCGGGAAGCACATCGGCGAGGTAGTCGATGTGAGTGCCGATGCGCTGGAAGCTCAGCAGCCCGCAGGCTGCCACGAGGGGCCCTGCGCCCATGAAGATGCGGGGACCGAAGCGGTCGGCCAGCGCCCCGAAGCGACGCGACAGCACGAACATGACCACCGTCACTGGCAGCGTTGCCATACCGCTGCGCAGCGGCGAGTAGCCCCCGATCTGCTGCAAGAACAGCACGAGGAAGAAGAACAGGATCGCAAGCCCCGCGTACATCGAGAAGGTCTCGATGTTGCCCGCCGAGAAGTTGCGTCTCGCGAACAGACCGAGTGGCAGCATCGGCGCGTGCGTGCGTGACTCGTAGAGGAAGAAGACGATCAGCAGCAGCACTCCCGCGATCAGCGGCAGGAGCACCGCGGGGCTCCCCCAGCCCAGCCGCGGCTGCTCGATCAGCGCGAACACCGGGCCACCGAGCCCGCTCGCGCACAGTGCCGCGCCTGTGACATCGATGCGCCGAGCGCCCGGCTCGCGAGCCTGCGCCCGTGGGATCGCCAGCAGGATCAGCGACACACAGGCGATCACGAACGGCACGTTCATCAGGAAGATCCAGCGCCAGGAGGCGATCGCGAGCAGCTCGCCGCCCGCCAGCGGCCCGAGCACTCCGGCGATCGCCCCCCACGCCGTCCAGGTGCCTATCGCCGCGCCGCGCTCGGCCTCGGGGAAGGTGTTGACGATCACCGCCAGCGAGCTCGGCACGAGCAGCGCTCCGGCGACTCCCTGAAGCGCGCGTGCGGCCACCAGCGCGCCGATGCTCGGCGCTAGCGCGCAGGCCAGCGACGCAACGCCGAAGCCGGATACGCCGAGGGCAAAAATCCGCCGCTCGCCGAACAGGTCACCGAGCGAGCCACCGATCAGGATCAGCGAGCCGAGCGTCAGCAGATAACCGTTGAGAACCCACTGCTGGGCCGCCAGGCCGCCGCCGAGGGCACGCTGGATGGTGGGCAGCGCCACGTTCACCACGGTGCCGTCGAGCAGCACGATCCCCGAGCCCATGATGCAGGCGATCAGGGTCAGTCGCTTGACAGAGTCCGACATACCGCCCACCGTAGCCGCAGAAGCAGCGGCGTGCGACTGCGGGGCGCTCAGCGCAGCCGCGACTCGCTACGCACTCCCCCACGCGAGCGCTGAGCGCTCACGTCACCGTCGTGGGCTGCAGCGGTACGAGCTCCTCGGTATAGGAGACCGCGTGACGCTCCAGCACCCCCTCTGAGCCGATTACGTAGGCGCCCATGCGCAGCAGCGGCGGCGAGTAGACATGCAGCGTCACGGCGGGGCCCTCACCGGCATGACGCACACGGTGGATGTCCGATGCTCCGAAGTGAAAGCTCTCGCCCACGGCGAAGGTCTGCTTGCGCGGAGGACCGTCGATCGCTAGGCGCTCCTCACGCACACGCCCACCCAGTACCGCCACCGCCCCCGCCGAGATGTCGTGGTCGTGAAACCCGGTGTCGTGATCGTCCATCCAGCAGATCAGCCACGCGCTGAGATGCTGATCGCTGAGCAGCTCCTCATATACGCGCTGGTTGGTGTCGTGCTTGACGAGATCGATCCACAGCTCCGGGCGGATGGCCAGCTCGCGGACGAACGCCTCGAGCTCGGGTCCCGAGAGGTCACGCTCGTGTGGCCGGGGCAGGCTGGAGAGCTGGGGCCTCATCGCGCCAGCACCGTTGCTCGGGTGCTCAGGGCGCGCCTCGTGGAATCGGCGAACATGTCCCAGTCGAGCTGCGCGCTGCTCAGATCGCAGCGCGGCTCGACCACGGGGCGATCAGAGCCATAGAGAATCTGCTCTGAGCCGACCGCCGCGGCGAGCTGACCGATTGCGGCCGGCCCATAGGAGGAGGAGTCATAGAAGGTGAACGGATCGGGTTCGCCCGCCGTGCCGCCGCGAGCCTCCAAGCGCTCGCGGTGCAGCGGAGCAAGACCCGCGAGCATCGAGAAAATGATCCGCAGCTCGGGATGAGAGCGACGCCCGGCGGTCAGGAACGAGAACCACGCCGCTTGCATATCAGCGACGTAGCGCGTCAGCGCCACCCACCACAGCGGATCTTGCAAGGAGACCTCCGCGCTGGCGGTCGGTGTGGCTGGACCCGGGTGGATCAGCAGTGGAGCGCCCCTGTCTTCCAGGCGCCCGAGTGCCGCTCCCAGCCGCGTCAGAGAGCCCACGCTTCCAATCGCGCCCGCGGGCAGCGAGACACCGATGCAGCCGCGATCGAGCGCGCGGTCGACGTCATCGACAGCGACCGTCGCCAGAGGGATCGCGCCCCACACGCCGAACGGCTCGCCGAGCGCCAGCGCTCCCTCGTGATAGGCGTCGATCAAGGGCAGTGCCTGCTCGCGTGCCAGGCACTCGATGCCCAGCGGGCTGGACAGGCAGATCAGCGCGCGATCCAAGCCGTCGAGTCCCACTAGCGCCTCACGACTGGCACGAGATTCGGCGCGCCGGTCGATCACATACGGGCGCTCCCCGGCTAAGAACAGCACGGTCAAGCCCTGTTCGTGGCGAACGAACGGAAGCTCTCGACGCTCCGCGAGCGCCTGCACGAGAGCCTCTGTCCAGATGTGTTGGTGGATATCGGTCTTCACTGTGGAGGAGCTTGGCGGCATGTTCGGCTCGCGAGAAACACTATACACGAGATTGTCGATCGGATTTATAGAGAATAGCGTTGTTGACCGCCGCTATCAACCCGGTCGCAGGCAAACAGGGCCGCGGTTGGGCTCCTGGCTGCGATGCTCACGCTGTCTGGATCGATCGGCCATCCGGCCGGCGGGGTTATGGTCCCGCCTGTGGCATCGTCGATTTCCAGTGCGCTCAGCCGGCGCGACCCCTGCGAGCGAAGCGGATGACGGGCAGCGGACGGCGCCCACAGGAGAAGGACCTTCCGGGCAAGGCCTCAGAGCACCCGCGGCCGCGGACCGGAGTGGTGCTGCTCGACGGCCAGGAGCGTCACGACACGGGTGAGCACCCGGAGAGCACACTGCGACTTCCGGCCGTGATCGCCCATCTGCGGGGTCTCGACTTCTGGTCGCAGCTGCTGGTAGCGGATTCTCGGGCGGCGCTCCTGGAGGATCTCGCCCGCTCACACAGCGAGGACTACATTCAGGAGATTGCTCGCGCCGCGGCCGCTGGGCCGACGTGGCTCGACGGCGATACCGTGCTCAGCACGGGCAGCTTTGAGGTCGCGCGACTCGCCAGCGGCGCGGCACTGACGGCCGTCGATGTGCTCTCGAGCGACTCGCCGTCGCGGCCCGAGAGCATGTTCGCGCTGATCAGACCGCCGGGCCACCATGCTCTGGCGAGCCGGGCGATGGGTTTCTGTCTGTTCAATCACGCTTCGATCGCGGCCCGTTACGCCCAGGCGACACATGGGCTCCAGCGTGTCGCGATCGTCGACTGGGATGTTCATCACGGCAACGGCACGCAGGACATTCACCTGCGTGATCCAAGCGTCCTCTACATCTCGATGCATCAGTGGCCGCTGTATCCGGGAACCGGTTGGCTGGATGAGCTGGGATCGGGCGACGGCGAGGGCTACAACATCAACCTGCCAATGCCTCCCGGCTGCGGTGACGGCGAGTATCTCGCGGCGCTCGAGACGGTCGTCGAGCCGGTGCTTCACGGCTATCGGCCGCAGCTGCTGATCGTCTCAGCCGGGCAGGACTGCCACAGCTCAGACCCACTCGCGGGACAGAGGCTCTCCACGATCGGACTGAGGCGCATGGCGGAGCGCATGGCCGCGGTGGCGCGCGAACTGGAGATCGGCCTCGCGGCCGTGCACGAGGGCGGCTACAACATCGCCACCCTCCCCCACTCAGACGCGGCGATCCTCGCGGGCTTCGGCGACCTGCCACTCACGATCGACGAGAGCCAGACCACTGGCGGCGGGCCGCTCCGTGGCTTCTCAGAGCGCCTTTCAGAAATTCGATCGGCGGCGGGCGCTCATTGGAGCGAGCTGCGCTGACGCGCCCTCGAGCGGCCCTGTGGCGCGTCGTGCAGCGGGCATCTGAGCCCGGCTGACCCGGCGAGCCGAACTGAAAGCGCGCAGGGCAGGTGCGCGACTCGGAGATTTCTCCGTCGCTGGTGAGGAGCGCTCGGCGGCGGGCCGGCCTTTGCCGATCCGTATATTGGGCCTGCACATGAGCGCACCGGAGATTCAGGCAGAGAAGATTCAGCGCACCGTCGCGATCGTCACCGACAGCACCCCCTACCTGCCGGCGCAGCTGATCGAGCGATGGCGCATACGCCAGGTCAGCCTGTATGTCGGCTGGGACGGCGACCTGCGTCCCGAGCACGAGTATTCAGACCTCGAGGACTTCTACGCGCGGCTGCGCGCCTCCTCGCGGCTGCCCACGACCTCCCAGCCTTCGGTGGGGGATTTCCTCGAACACTTTGAGCCGCTGCTGAGCGCGGGCCACGATGTCCTCTCGATCCATCTCGCGAGCGGACTCTCGGGGACCTGCGAGAGCGCGCGTGAAGCGGCTCGGGTGATAGCCGGCCGCGGCTATCAGGGACGGGTGGAGGTGCTGGACAGCCAGACCGGGGCCGGCGGGCTGGGCTGCCTGGTGTTGACCGCCGCTGGCCTGGCCGAGGCGGGTTGCGTGTTGGAGGACGTCCTCGACGGCGTCAGGCGCGCCCGCGAGAGCCTCGACATCTGGTTTTGCCTGGACACCCTGGAGTACCTGCACCGCGGCGGGCGCATCGGCGCGGCCCAGGCGATGGTGGGAACCGCGCTGAAAATCAAGCCTATCCTGACCTTCGGCACCGAGATCGCACCGGTCGGCCGGGTGCGCACACACCGCCGGGCCTTCGAGCGGATGGTCGCCTACCTGCATGAGCTGCACGAGCGCGGCGCGAGCGACTGGATCGTGCAGCACGCCCAGGCGCCCGCGGACGCCGAGCGCCTGCTCGCCGAGGGCACCGAGATCTTTGGCGGCGCGCCGCTGTTCTGCACCCAGGTGGGGCCTGTGTTGGGCACCCACCTCGGATCGGGCATGCTCGTGGGAGGCATGACTCGGGAGCACCCAGCTATCCTCTAGGCGCGGAACGTGCTAGCGGGAGGTGTGCGATGTTTGCGCCAACTGAAAAACGCTCCAGACAGATCGGAAACGCCTCACGTAGGCGCTTCTGGGGGACTGGTGTAGTGGTAACACGTGGGTCTCCAAAACCCGAGCTGGAGGTTCGATTCCTCCGTCCCCCGTCCACCGTCCCCCATCCGCCGTCCGCCGTCTTCCCAAGCCGATCCGCGCTCAGGTGCTCGCGGCGGCGCCTTCTTCAGGCGTTTCGGTGGGCGCTCGGGCCGCCCGCCAGCACTGGTTGGAGCCATGGCAGTGATCGAGTCGCCGCAGCACTCGGCGCAGACGTTCCAGATGCGCCGAAGATAGCTGCGAGGCGATGTTGCGCAACTCGAACGGGTCGCTGCGCAGATCGTAGTACTCCAGTTCGCCGTCTGTGTATTCCACATACAGGCTGTGGGCGGTGCGAAGCGCGTTGTAGCTCGGCGGGTTGCCCGAACCCGCGGTCGGCAGGTCGGGATCATTCGGGGAACGATCCGGCCCCCGGTGCTCGATCAGCACCTCTCGCGGCCACCCCGCCCCTGATCCCCCGTGCAGCAGAGAGGTGAGGCTGTGACCGTCGACGGTGCGCGGTACCGGTGCGCCGCCGAGCCGCTCGAACGTCGGGCACAGGTCGATGTTCTCGGTCATCGCGCTCACAGTTCGACCGCGCGGCACGTCCGGTCCGACGACGATCAACGGAACCCGGATGTCGCTGTCGAACGCCGTCAGCTTTCCGGCGATCAGCCGGTGTTCGCCCATGTGCAGCCCGTTGTCTGAGCTGAAGACGATGTAGGTGTTGCGCTGCTGGCCGGTCACCGCCAGCTCGTGCTCGATCTCCCCGATCATCTCGTCGACCGCCTGCACCGACTGAGCGCGCCGGCGGAACTGCAGGTTGAGCGTTTCGATCGCCGATGAGCTCAGGGGCGCGTAGTGACTGAGCCAAGCGGGAGCATCCACATTGGCAGCGTCGAAAGCAGGGTTGCGCGGCGCCTGCAGACCGGGAAAGTCGTTGGCATCTCGGGGCGCCGGCACAAACGGAGAATGGGGAGCGAAAGTGGCGATCTCGAGCATGAACGGCACGTTGCGCTTGGCCGAGCTCGAGATGAACGACAGGCCCTTGCCTGCCAGCACGTCGGTCAGGTATTCGTTCGGCGCGTGACGGTAACGGTGCAGGTGCCGATCGCTGTTGAGTGTGTAGCCGAACTCGGGATACCCATCGCCGGCGACATCCCACTCGTTCCATCCCGGCGGCACATATGGGCTGGTCTTGCCTTCTTCGACGTCGTCGGGTTCGTAGCCGTTGAGGTACTTGCCCATCATTGCCGTGCGATATCCGCGCGCCTGCAGGGCGGTCGCGAACGTTTCGAGCTCCTCGCCGCGATCGTGGAAGATCAGAAAGCCGCCGTTGGGGGCGTTGTTGCTGAAGATCTTGGTGTTGTGCGGGTAGCGTCCAGTGAAGATCGATGCGCGTGAGGGACAGCACAGCGAGTCGGTCACGAAATAATTCGAGAACGTCTCACCGTGGCGCTCCATCGCGAGCACGTGCGGCATGTAACGCACGAGGTTCCAGGAGAGGTCGTCGGTCAACACGAACACGATGTTGGGCCGGTGGGGAGCCGCATGCGGCGGCGCCGGAGTTGCTTTGACTGGGTGCTCTGGCGATACCCGTCTGACCGCTGAGCTCGAGGCTTTTCCCCCACCGCCACAGCCGGCGAGCGACAGGCACAGTGCCAAGAGCACGGCCGCGGCGTGAGTGGGCCTCACCCGGTACTGAGACGATCCTCGCGAGGTTCTCATCGTGAAAGCCGGTTGCGATTCTCTGGTTCGCTCATGGAAGATCGTTTTGGCCACTGGCTCTGCCTCCGCGTCGGGCGATGTCGCGGAGCGCGCTGCAGCCGCGGCGTGAAGACTGCTCGATGCCCCGTCCAGCGGCTCCCGGCGTCAGCGAGCGAGCTCGATGGCGGGCCACCACCTCTCACCATCGCCGGGCTTTCCTGAAATCTATCAACGACCGACCCCGCCTCACGCCGGAAGGTTGGCGCCACCGATTCTCAGGTCTTGACGGTGGTCGAGGCGCCGAGCACCTGGCCGGCGGCGCCGAGCGCCTGCACGGCGAAATACGGCCCTCCGGCGTGGGTCGAGGTCGAGCTCTCAAAGCCCGTACGGGGAAACGTCGCGACCGCCGTCAGGGCTTTGGGTGAGCTCCCCGCGAGCAGCCGCCAAGACGCCACGGTGGTCGCGCCATTCCAGCTGGCGTATGCGGTGCTCTGACCGTTCTGTGGCGGGCTGACGGCGAGCGCCGGCGCGTGGCTGGGCTGGGCTTGCCACGGCAGCCGGTACGCGCGATAGGAGTTCGTCGGCTTCGGCAGATGCATGTCGAAGGTGAGTTGGCCGGTGTTCGAGAACTCGGAGGCGTAGCCAGCCTGTCCCCAGCCCACGAATCTTTCTTCGTTGCTGAGTGTCTGGACATTGCCCTGGCTGGGCGAGAGAACGTGTTCGCCCGGATGTTCGAAGCTCGCCAGCAGCGTCGCCGTCTTGGCCGTGAAGTTGAGCGCGACACGCACGGCACGCGAGGCCGGCGCCTCCGCTGGTGTGTCCTCGTTGTCAAACACGCTGAGCGTGCCGCCGGCGCCCAGCTCCGCGTCGTGCTGCCAGGCGAAGTGCACACCGGCGCCGAGCGTGAAGCTCGAGTGCTTGCCACCGAGCCGCCAGAGGACGGCACCGGTCTGTCCACTGATCTCATACGCGGTCCACGTGTTGCGCGAGCCGATCAGCAGATCGCCGTCGCTCTGCTGCTGGATCGAGTTGATGTGAAACCAGTCAAAGACATCGGACGGGATATGAGGAACACGGGAGTAGGAGTCGGCGACGCTGACGTGGCCGAGGGCGTGCCATTCGAACATCACGAGCCCCGTCTTGATGTCGACCTGCTGCACGACGCAGTCGTCGAGCAGCCCGTCCGCTGACCCGCCGAGCGGTGCGAGGTCGTAGTGGATCGGCTCATAGGCGGTGATCAACGCGGCACCCGACGTGGTGATCTGGAATTCGTGCAGATCGCTATACAGACCATTGCCGGCGCGAACGACCCCGAGCTGCTGATAGGCGGTGTTGTCGATCACGTCTTCTCCCTGCCCGTGACCGCCGATCACCTGGCCCTGCCACCACGTCAACACCGGCTGGCCGAGGTACTGCTGCACACGGAGGTCCGTGGCCTCGACCCCGGCTGGCACGGGGTTGAACCAGACGAGCGCGCCGGATGGTTCGACGATCATCGAGCCGTCTGGCCCGGGACCGGAGTCCGGCGTGATGAAGATGTCGCCGAGCGAGGGGTTGGTGGCGGCGGTCGTGACGCTGACCTGCGGCGGCTCGAGGTCTGGGCGGGAATGAAAGCTCTGCAATGTGGCGAGGGAGGCCGGGGTCGGCGTGCTCGCCGGGAAGTGTTCTGCTGGCAACACGTAGGGATCGGCGACGGTGAAGGCGCTCTGAAGCGTGGACTTCGAGCCGCTCGACTCGAGCACGGCGCTGACGGTGACCCGCTCCCCCGCTTCGAACGGCCGCGTTGGCAGAAAGCTTCCACCCGCCTGGCTCGAGTAGGACTCGAGCTTTCCGGTGTGTGGGCCGCTGCGTGATCCGCTGACCGAGATGTCGTGCAGCTCAGAGACGGGGGCGCCCAGAAAGCTGATTTGAGTGTCGGGAGAGGCATCTTGGGTGCCGGGCAGCGGCGAGACGGTGACCGGCGGCGGGCCCGCAGCGTGTGCCGTCGCTGAGACGGGCGCGAGCGTTGCTGCGGCGGTGAGGAGGATCACGAATGACTTCACTACGGACTCACTCTCGACGGTGCGGCGGAACCTTGACGACCCCTAAAGCTATCGATGGCCGCGCTCTGATCAGCCGGTACCTCCTGGGCGCAAGTCGGTAGCGTCTGTCGAAAGTCCGCATCGGGGACCGTGATCAAGAGGAGAACAGGGATGGATTTCGAGGCAAGCAAGCGCTGTCAGGACTTCCAACAGCGCCTCACATCGTTCATGGACGAGCACGTCTATCCGGCCGAGGCCGTGTATGCGCAGCAGTTGCGCGACTCCGGCGATCCCCATCATCAGCCTCAGGTCATGGAGGAGCTCAAGTCGACCGCGCGCGGCCTCGGTCTGTGGAACATGTTCCTGCCCGATGGCGAGCACGGCGCGGGCCTGTCCAACAGCGACTATGCGCCGCTGGCGGAGATCCTCGGGCGCAGCCACATCGCCTCAGAGGCGTGTAACTGCTCAGCGCCGGACACCGGCAACATGGAGGTTCTCCACCAGTTCGCGACCGACGAGCAGAAGGACCGCTGGTTGAGGCCGCTGCTCGATGGCGAGATCCGCTCGGCGTTCGCGATGACCGAGCCCGACGTGGCCAGCTCAGACGCCACCAACATCTCTCTGCGGATCGAGCGCGATGGCTCCGAGTACGTGCTCAACGGTCGCAAGTGGTGGACATCCAACGCGCTGCACCCACACTGCCGGATCCTGATCGTGATGGGCAAGACGAGCCCCGACGGTCCCAGGCACAAGCAGCAGAGCCAGATTCTCGTGCCGCTCGAGACCCCCGGGGTGAAGATCATCAGAGGCCTGCCGGTGTTTGGCTATCAGGACCACGAGGGTCACGCCGAAGTGCTCTTTGAGGACGTGCGAGTGCCCGCCTCCAATCTGATCTCTCAGGAGGGTGACGGCTTCATGATCGCCCAGGCGCGCCTCGGCCCGGGTCGCATCCATCACTGCATGCGCTGCCTCGGCGCGGCCGAGCGGGCGCTTCAGCAGATGTGCGAACGCGCTGTCTCGCGCGTCACCTTCGGCGAGCCGCTGGCGACACGCGCCAACATCCAGGATTGGATAGCCGAGTCACGCGTCGAAATCGAAATGGCGCGCCTGCTGACCCTGAAGGCCGCGTGGCTGATGGACACCGTCGGCAATCGCCACGCGCGTACCGAGATCTCAGCGATCAAGGTCGCCGCGCCGGAGATCGCGTTGAAGGTGATCGACCGGGCGATCCAGGTTCACGGTGGCGGCGGGGTGTCCGATGACTTCACGTTGGCGTGGGCCTACGCGCACATCCGCACGTTGCGTCTGGCGGACGGCCCCGACGAGGTGCACAAGCGCTCGATCGCGCAGCGTGAGCTCGCGCCCTATGCGCCTCGTGAGGAGCGCCCGGCGTAGCCTCAGACGCCGTTCTCCGCCAGCAGGCGGATGCTGTAGAGCACCGCGGCGACCGATGTCGCCAGGTTCAGGCTGGAGACGCCGGAGCGCATCGGCAGGCTCACGCACGCGTCAGCCCGGCTCAGCAGATCCTCGCTGAGCCCCTGTCGCTCGGTCCCGAAGGCGAGCAGCGCCCGTTTGGGGATGCGCCTGGGGTCCAGCGGCTCGCCCTGCGGGTCGAACGCCAGCAGCGGGCGGTCCAGCGCCGGGAGCTGGCGCAGGTGAGCGACCGGCAGCGCGAAATGGAGCCCGGCTGAGCCCCTGACTGCGACGGGATCCCATGGGTCGTATGTACCGGTCGTCAATACGCCGGCGACATCGGCGGCGGCGGCGACGCGGATCACCGCGCCGAGATTCCCCCGGTGACGCGGGTCCTCGAGCAGGATAAGTGGCGCCGCCAGCTGTTCAGCGAGCATCTGCTGCGGGTCACTGACGGTCCGCTGGGCGATGCTGACGACGCCGGTGTGGGGCTCATAGGGGCCGAGCTGCTTGAACACCTTTCGCGTGACGACCTCAGCGCGCGCTTGCATCTCCGCGGCGAGATCCGCGGCGAAATCTCCGGCCAGCTGCCTCAGGTGGTCGAGATCGTCGGTGACGATCGTCTCTACTCGGGCACCGAAGCGCAGCGCGTGCTTGAGCGGGTGGAAGCCCTCGAGGATCACCAGCTCGGGCCTGCGCCGGGCGTCGTGGAACTCCCTGGTGAGACGAGCCGCCTGCTCGCGTAGGACTTGCGTGGTCATCGGCGCAGTGTATTTCTGCCGGACCCGCCGCTCACTCTCAACCGGTCGTCTCCCTCCCGCCTCATCTCCAGATCCTCCGGTCAGCCACTGCGGTCACGCTACGTGCCGACCAACTGCCATGCGGACATGCAGACGTCTTCTGAGGACATCGCACCTTCCTGCAGACAACCGTCCTGGATCAGCGTGCTGGGGAAACTGACGAGTCGGACCCGCCCACCACCAGGCCGCTACGTGGTCAGGGCTGGCTGGCCAGCGTCTGGCGCTGGATGTACCACGCGGCCTCGATTGGGTTGAGGAAGTGCGGAGGCTCCTCGACCTGGAGGCGATTGTCATAGTGTGCGTTATACGTATATCCGTGCACAATCGTGGTGCCGCTGATCACGCCCGTCAGCCCGTTACTGTAGAGCCCAGCCAGCGCTCCAAAGACATTCAAGTGCCCAAGTTCCGGATTGCCGCAGTCGAAATTGTCGACGATCACCGCGTGTTTTACCGCCAGCATCGCCGCGTCGACAACCGGTTCATTGAGGTCTTCCGGGATTTCCGGCGTTTTCGCTTTGTCGTTGGTGGCTGAACCGCATTCTAGGTACTTTGAGCCGCGGGTACCCGTCAATGGGTGATAGATCCTCACAAAATTGTTTGCAATCAAACCGAGCATATCATTGGTCGTCGGTGTGCCTTCAACCGTTTTCGGGACCATCGGAGCGGTGATGTTCCCATTGATGATCACGTCGTTTTCCGAGGCGATAGTCAGCGATTCTTCATATTCACCGTGCACATACGCATTTCCACAGGCATCGCCTTCGCTATAGGCGTAGCCGGGAGTCGGCCCGAATGGCGAATAAGTCGGACACGAGCCCACTTCGGGGGCTCCAGACACATAGATGACGCCGTTCGGTGGATACGGCACGTTTATTTTTTCCGTGTATTCGTATTTTTTTGAGCCGGCGGGGAGCGCTTCTTTGTAGTTTTCCCGAACTTTCATCGCGGTAGGTTCAAGAATGATTTCCGTACGTCCGTGGAAATGGTATTTTTCTTCGACTACGTGTATCAATTCTTCGTCACCCGGTGGCGGTTCCAATGACGGCACTTCCCACGCCGGTACGTGCGTGCCCACAAATTTTGGATTCGCCGCGCCGCACTGCCCCTCATCGGAGTAGCTTTCCGCGGTCTTCAACTTGTTCGTGCCATTACCGAATTCGATCCGGTCAGTCGAGTTGCGTCCAAGAGTGGGTTCCCCGCATATGCCAGAGTGGTCCTGCACATGCATCGGCCCGTTGACCGATTCTCCGGTCGCGAAGAAGTTATTCAGCGGTTTGCATTGATCTTTTGCTAGTTTTTCCCGCTGTTCGTAGAATTTCGCACATTCTGTCCAGTAGTTTGGTTCTTTTGGAGGCGCTTCACCGAAGACAACCGGGTCTGCGACTTCATACATCGTGTACCAGACGTAGCTGACGAAGTTGGCGTTCCTGAACGTCGCCACGATCGAGCGAGTGGCTTTACCGGAGAAGCCTGTTGACTCGATGCGGAAGGTCCCAGTGGCAGGGCCCTTCTCTTCGACCATAGTTTCAACCAGGTGTTTCGGGTCGCATTCCTTGTCATGTTCTCTGGTGTCGCTTTCCGCCGGAATCAACTGCAGCGCATATTTCTCTTCACTGTGAGAGTGTTCAATGCTTTTTGTTTCTTTGTTTTCGACTTCGACTTCGGGGACTTCGACCGTTTTGAGTTCCGACGCCGCGATTGGCGTTTCAGTGCCTTCCCTGTAGAACTGGTTCAGCGCTTCGTTTGTCGGTGTCGGCGATGTGCACTCGCTCAAGTAGTTGCCATCTTCGGTGAGATGGTACTCATAGTCCTCGATGCCGGCCTCGGCCGCATAGTAGGCCTTCTTCTGTTCCGTGTCGGCAGCGGCGAGATGCACCTCTCCCGATGCTGAGGTGAAGGCGGCAACCACCAACCCCAAGGTTATGACCATCACGCCAAGCGTGATCACCATCGCGACTCCCTCTTCGCGCGAAAGCGCTGCTGTGAGACGACGGGATAGTTGTGTAACGCGCATGATCATATTTTTTCTGAGCAGGGAAGATTGTGACTTGTGGACGCTTCGCTGGACGGAGTCAGGCGGAAGATCGCGGAGTCTTCGAGCACGATCGCCCGATCCTGATTGAAGCCAAAGCCTTCTTTGCCTTCGGGCGCGAGCGTAAAGCTCACCGTAACCTTATCAACGTTTTTAGCTCCAGCCGTAGCTTTCAGCTTTTCTTCCGTCATCGGCGTCGGGTTCAGTTCTCCGTAGGGGAGCGCGGTATCTTCTTTGGGAATTGTGTCGCCCGTTTCGTAGTAACGGAAGTACTGGAAGATCGATGTCGCTGCTTCCGCTCCGTATTTTGTTTGTTTTATCCCTTTGAGCAGAGCCGTGGTGGTTTCAGGAGTCGTCGCCCAGGTGTATTCGGCGCCTTCGCTCCCGGTAACCAGACCGGTGCTCTGATAGGTCTTTTCGACGAGCGTGCCTTCGGTTGTGGCTGTGGCAGCTGTGTAGATTATTTCGTGCTTGTGAACTGTCGTCAATGCCGAGCCCGTGCCACTTTCGCCGACGAATTTGATGTCGTTTTCGTTGCTTCCCGCGATGATCGGTATCACATTTTCCGCGACGCACGTTGAGTGCAGCTCCAACATGATCCGCTCGAGCGCGGTGCGACCGAGCTGATCGACGTGTACCCGGTCTGTGACATGGGTCACGTCTTCCGTTGTGAATTGCAGCAGCGCAAAGCCGGCCATGACCACAATTATTCCCACGATCATCGCCACGAGGAGCTCGATCAACGTGTAGCCATGCTCGTCATGCAGGCGGGTCAGCAGCGGCGGCGCGAAGTGAAGTCGGCGTATCATTCGCATTTTTCCCCGCTTTCCAACTTGCCTGGTTCTTCTTCTGGCGCGCCTGAGCCCATATAGATGACGGCGGATGTTCCGCTCAGTTCTTTTCCGTTCGTCATTTCGGCCGGTTGTTCGACTCCTCCGGTCGTGTTGTTTTCGAACGTGGTGGTGTACTTCCGTTTGGTTGTTGGACCGCTGGTGACGCACAGCTTGTATTTACCGAACGGAATCCCCGGATGGACCAATTCACCTTCGGAATTGGTGCGCGATTCGCGTACGGTTTTACAGCCGGTATCTTCCAGCCGCACCGTTGCATTGGAGACAGGCAGTCCCTTCGCCGCACCGGGGCCCGTGCCGCTCATCACCTTTACATCGACCGGCGGCTGAAGCGTCGTCACTTCTTCGTTCGTCAGGCCCGGCAACACAACGGCGGAGAAGTTTTTGTTGTAGACGGGGTTTTCGAGGATGGACGACGGGGGCTTGTCTGCTTCGCACGTACCAGCGTACACCGTGTAGCTCGACGCAAACGGGAATACCGTTTTGGTGTTGATCGGATTTGTAGCCGTCGTTGATTCCACGGTTTCGGTATACGAGGGGACAGGGCCCGCGGAGACGGTGCCAAACTGTCGAAATGATGGATTCATGCCGGTGTTGGCAGCGACGAATGTGTCGCCCCCTTCCACCCGTTTGCCGGTGACGGGGTTTTCGAACTTGACGGCCAGCGCACCGCCCGGCGCGAATTTGTAGCCCTTCTTGATCGTCTGCTCGGCGACCACGTAGAACGGCGTGTCAGAACTGGGATCTTTGTCTGATTCTTCGTATCCGTTTTCGTCTACGTAGTGCAGCCGCTTGACATTCAGTGTGTATTCACCTGGTTTGACGGCCAGAATCGCGCATCCGTCGATCGATGTTTCGGCGCCAACATCTGAGGTTCCGGCGGCGGACACTTCCATGTTCGGCACGGGTTCACCGGATTGATTTTCGACGCGTACGATCAGGGCGGAGTCGGGCGGCGGGCTGATGATGCCGGTCTGCACCACCTCGCTGTGCCCCAGCATCGGCGAGGTCACAGTGGATGTCGTCTGGATGTAGCTAGCTTCCTTAGCGGTGGATGTACAACTGGCTGTGTCCGTTAGGTTAGCGACATACTTCGCCGTTGAGGCGATGTAGTACTTAGTCCCGCTCGCGTTCACTTCGTGCTTGATGACTTCGTGTGATTCGCTGAGTTCGGACAACTTCATAATCGGCTCGCTGCGCATTCGCTCCTCGTCCTGCTGAGCTATGACATCAGCCTGAGAACGAGCTCGATCGAACGAGGTCGCGCGGTTGGCGCTATCGACACCCGTCAGCGTGCCGACGACGATCAGCGCCAAGATCACCGCACTGACGAGCACCTCGATAAGAGTGTCCCCCCGCTCTGACTCGTGTTCGGTAACCAGGAGAGCGCGCAAACGCGACGGACCAGAGGGCCGCATCTTGCGACAGAGTGTGCGTTTTGTTACAAGCATGGGTTGAGGTTTCCTCTCCCCGATTCGGCAGAAAGCACGCTGGCCTTTAGTGTTTTCGCCTTTGTTGATGCCACTGCCCAGTGGCGAGACGCGTTTTGTCGTCCTGTTGGCCAAAGAGCGCGCTCGCAGGCCGCAGCAGTGTGCTCTCAACGTTGCTCTCGAGGTCTGAGCGCCGGCGCTGGCACAGGCCACATCCGGCGATCGCCTCGGCCCGTGCCCGCTGACGCTGCCGCGCGGCGATCGCGCAAGCCCTGTGAGGTGTGACGAGCGCTCTCTTACTCTGCCGAGGAGCTGGATAAGCCCTGCGCGCCGGCTGCCGGGGGCGTGCTGACTTTGGCCGGCCCGGTCCTGGTCAAGGCAGGTAGGTGACTACCTCTGTGGTCGACGATCGCGCCGGCACTCGCTGCTCTTGACGCGGATAGCCCAGATTCAAGAGCCCGATGATCCTCTCTGTCTCGCCAATCCCCAACAGGCCACGGCAAGGTGGCTCGTCCAGCAGCGCCAGCGTACGCCAGTAACCGGCCAGGCCGCGCGCGTGTGCGGCCAACAGCACGATGTAGGCGGCCACGGCGCCGGCCAGGAGATCCTCGCGATCCTGCGGCGACTCGCTCGCGACCTGTGCGCTCACAACGACCAGCGTCGGTGCGCGATCGAGCTTGGCGGCCGATCCCGGCTTCGCCGCGTCCGCCAACTGGCGCAAACGCTCACGGGTCTGTGTCCCGACGACGCGAAACCGCCAGGGATTGCTCAGGTGATGATTTGGCGCCCAGCGGGCGAGCTCAAAGAGCTCGTCGAGCGTCTCGGCCGCGACCGCCTCCGGCGCGAAGGCCTTGTGGGTGCGTCGTGTACGGATCGCCTGCTCTAGCTCCAAGACAGAACCTCACCCACGTCTATGGCACCCACGTCTCGCCGAGTGGCGTGACCTGCAACTCGTGTGTGGCGGCGCGCGGTCCCTGCTCGGCCAGGAAGGCGACGGCACGAGCGATCTGAAACGGATCGGCCAGCGTCTCGGACTCCGCCACCTCGCGGTCACCGCCAGCCATTGGCTGGATGCCGGCGTCGACGATCAGCAGGGTGACCTGTATGCCCCGCTGACGCAGCTCCAGCGCGGCTGCCTGAGTGATGGCGCGCACACCAAAGGCGCCTGCAGCCCACAGCCCACGGCCAGCCATCGCACGGCGGGAGGAGCCGCCGGTGACCTGGACTATCGTCGCGGGCCTGTCTTGCTCCAGACAGAAACCACCCGTCGCGGACAGGAACGCGAAGGCAGAGCGCGCAGGCGCGATCGCCCAAGAGTCAAAGGCGTCCGGATCTGCGTGTGCGATCGGTCCTCCACCAAATGGGCCGGTCCGAGTTCCGCCATATGCGGAGGCCGCGTTGACGATCAGATCGACGTGACCGTGGGCCGCGAGCGCAGCGCGCAGCGCGTCGCGAACGCTTGCCTGGTCGGTGACGTCCGCGCGCAGCGCGAGGGCACCCATTTCACGTACACCGTCGAGCGTGCCCTGCGAGCGAGCTGCCCCCGCAACCGCCCAGCCGTCCTCGATGAGCGTTCGAATGATCGCCTTGCCGAGGTTGCGCGCACCAAATATGAGTGCGCTGCGAGGAGGCTGGGACTCGGGTTTCATTGGCACTGGCTTTCAGAGTTGAGTGATGCGCAAACGACGAGATGCGGGCGAAGGGACTCGAACCCCCAAGGGCTTACGCCCACTGGCTCCTAAGGCCAGCGTGTCTACCAATTCCACCACGCCCGCGTGCTCATCCGGACCCCGCAAACAGCTAGTTTTCCCACAGAGACCGCCAGAGATTGTATGGTCACTTAGACATGGCTGCTTCCAACCTGACTCCTCCGGCGTCGAATGTGGTGATCACGCACCCCAATCGCAGTAAGCCCGTTGTGCAGTCAACGCGCCTGCTGGTGATCGTCCTACTGGTGGTAAGCGCGGCGCTCGTGATGGTGATCACGATCGGCGGTTGGAATGTCCTCGAGAACGCAATACCGATCGAGTTCGGCTACGCGTTGATATATCTGCTGCTCGCCTTCTACGCTTGGCGCTGGAATCGTGGTGTCCTGCCCGTGGCCTCGTCGCTCGCTGTGTTTCTGGCTATTTTCGCGCTCGTCTCCGGCTCGAGCTGGTTTGAACGCAACAAACCCGGGTTCGAACAGCCGCCCCTGGGCTCCGGTCTGCTCGGCACCCTTACTTTCCTCGTCATCCCAGTGCAGATCCTGTTGATCGGCTTCGCGATGCGAGGCTTCTCACAAGGCTGGAACGTCGAGCTCGAGCAGTCAGCGTCCGACGCTGGCGTCGACTTCCGCGAAGGCGAGCCTCACACCGCCTGAAGTCACCGCGAGCATACGCTCGCCTATATTTGACTCGCGGCAATGTGCGGCGGTGGCGGAACGGCAGACGCGAAGGCCTCAAAAGTCTTTGTCCGAAAGGGCGTGTGGGTTCGAATCCCACCCGCCGCACCATTTTCATTGCAGTGTCCAGAGTCTGTGTGTGCAGCCCAGACGGCAACTCCACAGGGTTCTCCGCACCGCAGACAGGTTACGGGCCCCCAACGAGCTCCAGCAACTCCTCCACCAAGACCGGGCTAGCCACGAGGATCCCCCATGGCAGGTTCTCGTATACCGGCAGCTCGCGCACAGACAGCCCGGCGCATTCGCAGATCAACGTTCCCGCCGCGATATCCCATGGCTTGACGGTCCGCTCGAAGTAAGCGTCGTAGCGACCCGCGGCAGTCCACGCCAAGTCGAGCGCGGCGGAGCCGAAGCGGCGGATGTCGCGCACGCGGGGAACCACGCGCGCAAAGACCTCGGCCTGGGCAGCACGCACGGAGGCGTCGTAGGCAAAGCCGGTGGCAACCATCGCGCTTGCGAGCTCGTCCCGCTCGGACGCGGTGATCGGGTTGCCGTTGACCATCGCGGCCCCGTCACGAACAGCGGTGAAGAGCTCCCCGCGATTGGGGTCATAGACGGCCGCCGCAAGCGAGCCCTCACCATCCTCGACGGCGACGCTCACACACCACTGCGGGATGCCGAAGAGGAAGTTGATCGTCCCGTCCAGTGGATCGACCACCCAGCGCAGAGCGCTCGAACCGGGTTGCTCGCCACCCTCCTCCCCCAGGAATCCATCCTGCGGGCGCTCGCGGGCCAGCATCTCGCGAATTGTCCGCTCGGCGTCTAGATCTGCCTCGCTGACCAGATCGGTCGGCGTGCTCTTGCTCGCCACCCCGTGCTGCTCGCCAGAGGAGAAGCGCTCGAGAAGCAACGTGCCGGCTGTCCGCGCAGCCTCCACGGCCACCTCCAAGAGCTCCGCTGTGGCCTGGTCGTCTTCCCTGCCTGCGTCCGCCTGTCCCCCGCCGCGCTGGGACTCGTAGCTCACGAGAAGCCGGGGGGACGATCCTCTGCCCAAGGGCGCTCGGCCTCGATCTGCGCAGCCAGCGCCACCAGCGTGGCCTCGTCGTTCGCTCGTCCCACCAGCTGCACCGCCCGGGGCAGACCATCGCCGTCGAAGCCCGCGGGCACCGAGCAGGCCGGCTGACCGGTGAAATTCCAGCATGCCACGTGGGCAACCGTCGCGGACGCCGCGATCGTCGTGCGCAGCCAGCCGAGACCCTCGCGGGCCCCGATCAACGGAGCGGGCGCGGGCGTCACGGGTGTGAGCAGCACGTCGTGGTCTACCAGTTGCGCGTTCAACCGCTCCGTGTAGGAGGCTCGACGCTCCAGCGCCCAGTCGACCACGCTGTGTGGCAGCGCACCGCCGATTGCAGCGAGGGCGCGAATTCGCCGTTCGATCCGCTCGGGATGGGCGAACTTCGCTACCTCCTCGTGCAGGCTGCGCAGGTAGATCACCGAGAACTCGGGCGCGGGCTCGGCTGGACCGTGATCGACCTCACGCTCGTTCACCTCGTGGCCCAGACTCCGCAGCAGCACCGCCGTCTGATCGAGGGCCTCGCGATGCGAGCGGTGAAGCTTCGTCAGCGGCGACGGCGGCAGCTTGCTCGACACCGCGATCCGCAGTGGACGCGCCGGTGCGCCGAGCAAAGAGCTCGGCGGCACGGCCGGCGTGTCTGGATCTGAGGGCCCGTCTGCGATCGCGTCGTAGAACAGCGCGCTGTCATTGACCGAGCGCGTCAAAACCCCATAGACCACCAGGCCATGCCAGGCGTTGACGTATGGCGCGAGCGGCACGCGCCCGCGCTGGGTCTTCAGGCCGAACAGGCCGCAATAGGCCGACGGGATGCGAATCGACCCACCGCCATCGCCCGCCAGCGCGGCACCGACGAGGCCAGCCGCCACAGCCGCCGCGCTGCCGCCGCTGGAGCCTCCGGGGCTGCGCTCGAGCTTCCACGGGTTGCGCGTGACGCCCCAGGTCGGGGACTCGGTCCAGGGAAAGGCCCCCAACTCGGGCATCTGCGTCTTGCCGATGATCACGGCCCCGGCCGCGCGCACTCGCCGTACGATCTCGGAGTCCTCGCGCGCCGGCTCGCCGTAAGCATTCGTGCCACATGTGGTCAGCTCACCGGCCACGTCCTGCTCATCCTTCACCGCGATCGGCACACCCAGCAAGGGCCGCTGCCCGCCAGCTCCACGGCGGCCATCAGCCTGGTCGGCTTCCATCCGGGCGCGCTCCTCGAACACGACCCTGAATGCGTTCAACTTCGGGTTGAACCGCTTGATCCGCTCCAGGTAGAGATCCACCAGTTCACGAGACGACACCTCGCCATCCGCGATCAGCTCGGCTTGGCGAGCGATTCCGGCGTAGGCGAGGTCGGCGGGATCCATGTGACGGCAATCTATTGAAAATTCGCGCCAGCACCGCGCGGGCCTCTAGGATGCCAACAACATTCGTGACATTACGCACCAAGTATGGTCACGAAGCGTCAACGTCTAGGGGGATTGCTCATGTCATATCCAGTTACGTTCGAGGCCGATTACGTTGAGCGGCGCAGCCGACTCACCGCGTTCTTTCGATTGCTGCTCGTCATCCCGGTCGCAATCGTGCTCTATGTATTCGCTTTGATCGCTGGAGTGGTCGTTGTGATCGCCTGGTTCGCGATCGTCCTGACCGGCCACTATCCAAAGAGCCTGTACAAGTTCGTCGCTGATTACGTGCGCTTTCAGACTCGCGTCGTGGCCTACGCCGCGCTGCTGTGTGATCCCTACCCGCCTTTCGGTGGGGGCTCGGATGATTCCTACCCGGTGCGCATGGAGTTCGCGGGGCCACTGGATCACTACAGCCGACTGAAGACACTCCTTCGGATCATCATCGCGATCCCCGTGATGGTTCTGCGCTACGTAATGGGTCTGCTGCTCGAGGTCGGCTCGTTCGCGGCCTGGGTAGTGATCGTGATCACAGGGAAAATGCCCAAGGGACTTCACGACCTGATGGTGCTGGCCAACTCCTACACCGCACGCAGCGACGCATATCTGTGTCTGTTGACCGAGACCTACCCGCCGTTCCAGGACGCCCAGACACGAACCGCGGGTACCTGAACAAGACACATCCGAGCGTCGCGGTAGCCCCCGGTGAGCGTTGCCGCGACGCCTACCGGTGCCTCAAACGGGTGTGACTGGATTGCGCTTAGCAGGCCACTCACGCCGCTTTGACGCTGCGTGAGCGAAGCGCCTGACCAGTTCAGCGCGCAGCTGGTCTGGGTCGATCACGGCATCCACGACGAGCTCTGACGCCAGGTGCAGGATGTCGATGTCCTCGGCGTACTCGCGGCGCAGCTCCGCGGTGCGCTGTGAGCGCTCCTGCTCGTCGTCGATCGCCTGCAGCTGGTTGTAGTAGACGGCGTTGATCGCTGCCTGCGGCCCCATCACGGCGATCGAGGCAGTCGGCAGCGCCAGACAGCAGTCGGGGTCAAACGCAGGGCCTGCCATCGCATACAGGCCGGCTCCGTAGGCCTTGCGCACAACAACTGAGATCTTCGGCACCGTGGCCTCGCAGACCGCGCTGATCATCTTCGCTCCGTGACGGATGATGCCCTGGCGCTCGACCTGGGTGCCGATCATGAACCCGGGGACGTCGGCGAGAAACAGCAGCGCGACGTTGAAGGCGTTGCAGGTCTGGATGAACCGTGCGGCCTTGTCCGCGGAGTCGCCGAACAGCACGCCTCCCTTGTGCTTGGGCTGGTTGGCGACGATCCCGATGACCCGGCCCTCGAGACGACCGTAGCCCACGACGAGCTCCTTTGCGTAACGTGGCTGGATCTCGAGAAAGCTGTCGGCGTCGATCAGTGTGTCGATCAGCAGCTCGACGTCGAACGGCTTGTTCTCATCCGCCGGGACGATCTCTGAAATCGGCTCCTCCGAGCCCGCAGCACACGGCGGCTGCACAGGTGTCTCACCCCGCCAGTTGCTCGGGAAGTAGGAGAGATAGCGGCGCGCGAGCGAGATCCCCTCCTCGTCGCTCTTGACGAGCTGATGGGCGCAGCCCGAGACACCGGTGTGCATCCGGGCGCCCCCCATCTCCTCAAGCGTGACCTTCTCGCCGATCACCATCTCGGCCATCCTCGGCGATCCCAGATACATCGAAGCGTTGCCGTCGCGCATCACCACCAGATCACAGAACGCGGGGATGTAGGCGCCGCCGGCGGCGCTCGGCCCGAACAGCACGCAGATCTGCGGCACGAGCCCCGAGAGCTTGACCTGGTTGTGAAAGATCCGCCCCGCTCCCCTCCTGCCCGGGAACATCTGCACCTGCTCGGTGATGCGCGCCCCGGCGGAGTCGACCAGGTAGATGATCGGGATCTCGAGCGTCAGCGCCCGTTCCTGGATGCGCAGGATCTTCTCGACCGTCTTCGGGCCCCACGAGCCCGCCTTGACCGTCGGGTCGTTGGCCATCAGAGCGACCGGCCGCCCTTCGATCTCCCCCACTCCCGTCAGCACACCGTCGGCGCCGAGCCCATCCTGATCTGAGTTTGCGAGCATCGCCTCCTCGGCGAAGCTGCCCTCATCCAGCAGCGCCGCCACACGCTCACGCACGGGCAGCTTGCCCTGCTCGACGGCCTTCTCGTGGTGGCGCTCCGGTCCGCCGGCGAGCGCGCGCTCGCGTGCCTGCTCGAAGCTACTCATCGATGCGACCCCCGGTGTGTGTGCCGGCGCTTGCGCGCCGTCACGCTCTCACCACGGCAAGCCTCGATAGTGCTGACGATGCCCGCGCGCGAGGCGGCGTTCGTGACGGCGCTGCAACCGCGCTTCGACTGCCTCCAGTTCGGAGGCCGGGCCAAACAGCCGCCACGAGTCACGGATGATCGGCAGCATCGTCGCGCCGATCACCCAGGCCGGCCAGAAGTCGCCGTGATGGTGACCGCCCGTGACCAACCAGACGCCGACCGACAGCGCCGAGACACCGAGCCCACCGCCGGCCTCCTGAGCCAGACGCCGGCGCAACTGCGTCTTTCGCTTGAACAGAGCGAGCTTCACCGAAGTCGAACTGACCGGCAGGTCCGATCTGAGCGCGTCGAGTTCGGCGCGGGTTCTGGCGCGGTAGGCGCTCTCGCTGCGCTCCTCGAGCTCCTCAGATGTGAGCCTGCCAGCGATCGTGTGCTCGCGCAACTCCTCGACCGCCTGTTCACGATCGGCGTCTGCGACGCGCATCTGCGATGGATCGCCCATGCCGAGAGATTAGAGGAGATCATTCGCCCTTCACACAAAGAGCGCGCAAATTTGCGATAGCGCCAGGAAGCGGGACTCGGCTCTGGCTCGCCTCAGATGCCTGCGTTCGGCTGCGGCTCCCCGCTGGAGTAGCCGTAGAAGCCGATTCCCGACTTGCGTCCATACCAGCCGGCGGCGAGCATCTTGCGCAGTGTCGGTGGACGAGCGAAGCGGCGTTCTGCGAACTCCTCGAAGAGCACGTCGCAGATCGAGCCGAGCGTATCGAGGCCCACGAAGTCTGCGAGTGTCAGCGGGCCCATCGGGTGTCCGGCGCCGGCCTTCATCGCGTCGTCGATCTCCCCGACCGTTCCCACGCCCTCTTCGTAGGCGCGGATCGCGTCGAGCATGTAGGGGACGAGCAGGCGATTGACGATGAACCCCGCCTTGTCCTTTGTCGGAATCGCGAGCTTGCCCTCCGAGCGAGCGAACTGCAGAGCGGTCTCGAACGCCTCATCGGAGGTGGTGACGCAGCGCACGACCTCGACGAGCTTCATGACCTGCGCCGGGTTGAAGTAGTGCAGGCCGACAAATCGCTCTGGGCGAGATGTGCAGGCGGCTTGATCGATCACTGCCAGCGAGGAGGTGTTGGTCGCGAACACGGCCTCTGCCTTGACGATCTGATCGACCTCCTTCCACATCTCGAGCTTCGCGGGCAGATTCTCGGTGATCGCCTCGATCACCAGGTCGCAGTCGGCGAGGTCGCCGTAGGAGACGGTGCCCTCGATGCGGGCGCGCACCCCATCAGCGTCCTCCTGAGAGCTCTTGCCCTTCTCCACAGCGCGAGCGAGCTGCTTCTCGATCTTTGCGATCCCCTTGGCGAGCACCTGCTCGTCGACCTCGCGCAGCACGACCTGATAACCCGCCTGGGCCGCCACCTGGGCGATGCCGTGACCCATCAATCCCGCACCCAACACTCCGACCTGCTCGATCTTCTGCGCCATCAGACCCTCCGCTTGTTTTCCTGTGTCAGGGTGCGTGAGCCTACCGGGAAGAAGCGAGATCGGTAGTTGCTCGCCGGAGCTCAGGGATGGCGGTGCGCCTTGCCGAGCCTGACCGACACCAGGGCATCTGTGCTCAGCACCTCGTCCGCCGATGGACTCTGGCTGCGAACGACCAGGGCGCCGTGATGCGCGCGTAGACCCCGCACCGCGCCGAGATCGCAGTGCGCCTTGCGCAGCGACTCGCGGGCGCCAGCGAGCGACCGGCGCTCGAGTGACGGGACGACACATCGCTCAGCCGCCGCTTCGCTCGCCTGGCCTTCGGCAGCTGCATACTGAGCGGCTTCGCGTTCTGCCGCTTGGTCTGCCGCGGCTTCCTGTTCGGCCTTTTTCCTCGCCATGCTGGCGGCGAGTTCTTCCTCGGCCTGCATGTCGGGCGGTGGCGGTATGACGGCGCCAGGCGCCACACCAACTCCACCCGCAAGCGATGTGCCTTCGCCGGTCCCGACAGCAGCGAGGCCGCCCGATTCCTCTTCGAGTTTCCAGGCGCCTACGGAAGCGACCGGGCCCACCAACACAAACGCCGCCACGAGAGCCATAAGCAGACCGACCATCGACTTGGAGCGCATGAGGAAAAGCGTACTGGAGGCGGGAGCGAGGCAATTGGAGTTTTTTGATCTCCACCGATTGAGGATGGTGCTGCCTGGGTGATCGATCGACGGTACGCTTCACACATGGCTACCGAGGAGGACTTCGATCTGTCCGCCGGGATGTTGCGTGCCGACTCGGGAGACCTCGGTGGCTCAGTCGACGTGCTGGCCCGGAAGCTCGAGGAGTCTTTGCCGACACTCACCTCCGTGAAGCGACGCAAGGTGGGCGGCTTTCGCTCCAAGCGGACAGTCGTCGAGCACGTCCAGGTGGCGCTCGGCGACGAGCAGTTCGAGATCGCCAGCGCTCCTCACGGGTTTCAATGCACGCGCCACAAGGTGGTTCGTGGAATCACCTTGAACAGAACCGAGCTCCCAATGGCCGAGTGGATATCGGAGATGATCCAGCGAGTGAGCACAACCGCTGAGGTCACAGAGCAGGCCCGCTCGGCGCTCGAGGGACTGCTGCTGTGAGCCCGCTGTTTCATCGCAAGAGCGAGGAGGAGAAGCAGGCAGAGCAGGCGGCGCAGCAGGCCCGTGCGGCATCCGCGGAGCGCTCGGAGGCACGCGCCATCGAGTCCCTCAAACGCATAGAAGAGGGCCGCATCCCCGTCGGGGCGGCCGAGCGCCTTGCGCAATACGCCGGCGGCGACGCTGCCAGCCGAAGCTTCAGCAGCGACCTCGCGATCAACGAATGGAGCGCGCTTGCGCGGCTGGGAGTGAAGCCGATCACACAGGTGATGGGCTCTTCGATCTACCACGTCGGCTGGCAGCCCACCTACTACAACGTGCCGACCGAGGTGCGGGTCCTCTCAGACGCCTACAACGAATGCCGCCGCCTGGCTCTGAACCGGCTGCTGGAAGAGGCACAGACCGCCGGCGCCGACGCGGTTGTGGGAGTCAAAATCGACCAGGGTGTCCACGACTGGGCTCCCGGCGCGATCGAGTTCATCGCGCTCGGAACCGCGGTGCGCCTTGGAGACGCGATGCGCCACCCGGACGGGCAGACGGTGCTCAGCGACCTCACCGGTCAAGCGTTTGCGCAGCTCTGTATGGCGGGGACTCGGCCGGTCGGCATCGCAGCCCACACGAGCGTCCACTATGTCCCAGCCTCGGGCCAGACACAGATGGCCCAGGGTGGCTGGGGAGCGTCCTGGGCCAACCAGGAGCTCGTGGACTTCAGCCAGGGTGTCTATGAAGCGCGCGAGAAGGCGATGAGCTATGTCACCGCACAGGCACAGCAGCTCGGCGGCGACGGCGTCATCGGCGTGAGCATCAGCCAACAAAGCCGCACCCACGAGGTCAAGCGTGGCATGTATGACTGCCGCGATCTCGAGGTCAGCTTTCACGTCATCGGCACCGTTGTCCGTGAGGACCCGGCGCTTGCCTCCCAGTCGACCCCGGCGCCGCTGAGCGTCCTGTCGCTGAGCTGACCGACGGCACCACTCTCCCACCAGGAAAGGAACCAACAGACGATGTCATATGACCCGACCAGCACCGAGGGGGTACCGCAGGCCGGGCGTACGCGCCTCGAGCAGAACCGCTCGGGCCTGTTCACCAGCGACCTCTCGGTCAACGAGTTCCTCTTGGTCCGCCAGGCCGGCTTTCAGCCGCTCGGTCTCGTTGTCGGCAGCTCGATCTACCACATCGGCTACCAGCAGGCGCAGTGGAAGCAGAGCCAGGAGATGGATGTTCTCTCCCAGGCGATGTATGAGGCACGCGAGCTCGCGATGACCCGTATGGAGGAGGAGGCAGATCAGCTCGGCGCCGATGGCGTCGTCGGCGTACGTCTGGAGATCGGCCGCTACGACTGGGGTGAGAGCATGGCCGAGTTCATCGCCATCGGCACCGCTGTCAAGCATCGTGGCGGCGAGCTGCATCGCGCTCCTTCGGGTCGCCCGTTCACCAGCGATCTCTCAGGCCAGGAGTTCTGGACGCTGCTGCAGACCGGGCACCGCCCGGTCGGGATGGTGATGGGCTCCTGCGTCTACCACGTCGCCCATCAGGGCTGGCGCCAGTCGATCGGCAACACCGGCAAGAACGTCGAGTTGCCGAACTTCACGCAGGCCCTGTACGACGCGCGAGAGCTCGCGATGGAGCGCATGCAGGCCGAGGCCCTGGAGGCCAAGGCCGAGGGCATCGTCGGCGTGCACATCGACGAGAAGTCCCACGGCTGGGGCTCACACGTGATCGAGTTCTTCGCGATCGGCACGGCCATCATCCCGTCGGAGGGGATCGAGGATCACGTCATCCCCGCACCTCAGACCGTGCTCGATCTGAGCTAGCCCAGGCTCGGCTGACAGGAAAGGGAGCTCTGACATGAGCATCGTTCTCAGCGAAGACCTCGGAGCGGTTCGACACATCGTCTTGAACCGCCCGGAGAAGCGCAACGCGATGAACCAGGAACTGCTGACCCTGCTCGGCGAGGCGCTTCACGCAGCCTCGGTCGACTCGTCTGTCGACTGCGTCGTCCTGCGTGGCGAAGGCCCGGTCTTCTCCGCCGGCGTCGACCTCGGCGAGCTGATGTCCTTCGCGGGCGATCCAACGGTGCTGCGCCCGTTCCGGGGCGTGTTCCTCAACTGCGCGAACCTCTGCGAAACGATGACCAAGCCGGTCATCTGCCAGATCCACGGCGCCTGCTTCGGCGGCGCACTGGAGGTCGCGCTCGGCTGCGATCTGCGCATCGCCGCCGCCGGCGCACAGCTCGGATTGCCCGAGGTCAAGTTCGGGATCATCCCCGATGTCGGCGGCTCGTCGCGCCTGCCGGCCGTCGTCGGTCTCGGCCGCGCGAAGGAGCTGATCATGACCGCCCGCACGATCGACGCCGCCGAGGCGGAGCGCATCGGCCTCGTCAACCGGGTGGTGGCATCCGAGGATCTCGAGACGGCCACCGGCACGCTCGTCGACGAACTGCTCGCGCACTCCCCGGTCGCCGTGGGTCGAGCCAAGCACGTGATGGACGCCTCGGCGCGCCCCACCCTCGCCCAGACCCTGGAGATGGAGGTCTCGGTGCAGGAGTACTGCGTAGCAGCGATGCGCGAGCGGGCACGCCAGGCCGAAGAGGCGCCAACGAGCTAGCGCCCAACTGACCGGACGCCAACCCACCGCAGGCGATGCCTCGGCGCGGGGCCATGTGACGAGGAGGAACGTGACCCGGATGATCCCTACAGTGCACAGATGCGTCGCCCCGCAGAAACTGAGAGCACCAACCAGCTGAGGAGGTCCCAGGCGCCGAGCGAACCTGCCTCGGTCAGACGCGAGTGGCCGCCATATCCACGCGTGCCACACCTGGCCCCGGGAAGGGGCGCCACCAGGGACGACCTCGTGCTCGCCGCAGACATACGCGAGCGTCTGCTCAACGGCAGAGTTCGCATCGAAGAGAAGCTCGACGGCGCGAACATCAGCATCTCCGTATGCGTCGGGGGATCTCTGGAGCTCGCCACACGCGGGGGAGCGGCGAGCACCGATCGCGGCGGGCACCTCGGTCGCGCGCGTGCCTGGGCCGCGGAGCGCTCAGATTGCCTGCGGGAACTGCTCACTGACGGACGCATCCTCTACGGCGAGTGGCTTCTGACCCGCCACGGCGTCGGCTATCGCTCGCTGCCCGATCTGTTCGTCGGCTTCGATCTGCTCGATCCCGAGACCGGCTGGGTGCCGGACCTCGAGCGCGAGCGACGGCTGAGCCAGGCCGGCTTGGCGTTCCCGCACTGCTTCGGCATCTTCGACGGCATCGATCTCGCCGAACTGGATGCGCTGATGGGGGCCTCCGTTTTCGGCGCGCCGCTCATCGAGGGGCTGATCGTCCGAGCGGTGGGCGCTGACTCCGACATCCCGCGGCTTGCCAAGCGCCTGGCCGAGGGCGCCCCGCGAGCGACGGACGAGGCGTTTGGACGCTTGCGTCAGGAGAACCAGCGGGCACACCCACTGCCAATCGCCTGAGCTCCTCTCCGTCCAGCCGTGGGCTCTCCCTCGGCTACATCGGGTTGTGCCAGTCCACCGGGCCGGCGAGGAGAGTGTGGCTGCCGAGCGGGCGGCCAAGGATCTCCTGAACAGTTCGAGCACAGGCAAGCAGACGGGGCAAGTCGATCCCGGTCTCGATCCCCATCTCGTGCAGCATCGACACGAGATCCTCGGTTGCGATGTTCCCGGTGGCACCGGCCGGAACGGGGCAGCCGCCGAGCTCACCGAAGCTCGACTCGAAACTGCTCACTCCGGCCTCTAGCGCGGCGAGCACGTTGGCCAGGCCCTGTCCGCGCGTGTTGTGAAAGTGCGCGGTCAGTTGCACCTCCGGCAGACCCTCCTGCCAGAGCAAGAACAACTCGCGCACCTGACGGGGGTTGGCCATCCCGGTCGTATCGCCAAAGCCGATCTCCTGCGCCCCCGCTTCGTGCAGGCGCCTGGCGATCTCGAGCACCCGCTCGGGCGGAACGTGTCCCTCATAGGGACAGCCAAACGCGGTGGAGATCACTGCCTCGCAGCGCAAACCCGCCTCGCGTGCGCGTGCGAGGACAGCCTCCAGGCCGGTGAGCGACTGCTCGATCGAGCGGTTGACGTTCTTGCGGTTGTGCGTCTGGGAAGCCGACATGAAGACGTTGATCTCGTCGATCTGCGCACGATGCTCGAGCGCGCTGTCCAAGCCACGCTCGTTGGGCACCAGCACGCTGACCGAAACTCCGGCCGGGATGTCGATTGCCTCGAGCACCGGTGCCGCGTCGGCGAGTTGGGGGATGACATCGGCGCGCACGAAGCTCGTCACCTCGAGGCGAGACAGCCCGGTCTGAGCGAGTGCATCGATCAGGCGCACCTTGTCGGCCATCGAGATCACCTCGGGCTCGTTCTGAAACCCGTCTCTAGGACCCACCTCTCTGATCCGCACCGCTGCCGGGAGTTCGCTCACCTCCTCACCATCCGTCTAGGGTGGTGAGCGCGGCGAAGCCGATGCGCATCAGCCGCCGGCGCTCTCGGAGTGTTGCTGAACGTCGATCAGTCGCCGCTCGTGACTGCCGACGCCGATCACGCGGCCGGCAGCCCCTGCGCCGTCCAGGGCCCGCACCTCCACGTCGAAGCGCAACTTGCGGGCATCGGCGAACTCACGCAGCACCGCGCGGACCTCACACTCCGTTCCCTGCAGTGCACCGGCAACGTGTTTCACGCAGACTTCAAAGCCGACGGTGGCCTTGCCCACCGGCAGGTGTGCGAGTGCAAGGACCGTGCAGTTGCGCTCGATCATCGCGATCATCCCCGGAGTGGAGAGCACACTCACGGCGATCGTGCCACCCACGTTGGTGAGCAGCGGACCCTCCGCCGTGAACCGGTCCGTCCGGTCGATCCCAGCGGTGAGCGTCGCCTCATGCGGACGGGGAACGTCCTCGATCGATCCGAACGAGCTGACGCTCACCACTCCTGAACCCCGTGCTCGTTGCCCGCTGCGATCGCAAACCTCGCGCTCGCGCCGTCCGCACCCAGCGGGCGAGCCCTCGCGGCGCGGATCGCCGGGGCGGCTCCCGCGGTGAGTGTGTTCCCTGCCTCAAATCCCATCGTGGCACTAAGCCTATACTCAGGCGCCTTGCCTGACTCGAGCACCGACCCCGTTTGCGTCATTGGCGCATCAGGAGCACTCGGCTTCGGCTTGGCGCTGCGCTTGGCGAAGGCCGGAACCGAGGTGATCATCGGCTCACGGGACTCAGAGCGCGCCAGCGAAACCGTTGCACGTGCTCAGCAACAGGTTCCCGACGGCTCGTTCTCGGGTTACGAGAACGCTCTCGCGGCCGGCAGAGCAGATGTCGTGATTCTCAGTGTGCCGTTCCGCAATCAATCGGAGACGCTGACCAACTTGAAGGGAAAGCTCGCCAGCGGGACGCTCCTGATCGACGCAACGGTTCCCCTCGCCGCCGCGGTGAGCGGCAAGGCAACTCGCATGCTCGGCGTCTGGCAAGGATCGGCGGCGCAGCAGGCTCAGGAGATGGCCGGTGATGGTGTGCACGTCGTCGCGGCTCTCCACACCGTCAGCGCCGCGTCCTTGAGCGACCTCGATCACGAGCTCTCCGAGGACGTGCTGATCTGTGGTGACTCGCGCGATGACAAGCGCCGTGTGGCGCAGCTGATCGAGCGGATCGAGGGGCTGCGCTGCGTGGATTGCGGGCGCCTTGAGATGGCGCGCATCACAGAGTCGCTGACGGCGCTTCTGATCTCGATCAACATTCGCCACAAGACGCACGCCGGCATCCAGATCAGCGGCCTGCCCGAGGAGCGGTGGGGATAGGCGCCAAGCCGTGAGCGTGAGAGAGCCGCAGCCCAGCACTGGGACTCCGCAAGACGGCAAGGTTGTGGTTCTCGCGGGGGGCACTGGCGGCGCAAAGCTCGCGCGGGGGATGCTCGACGTCGTCGGATCGCAGCGACTTGTCGTGATAGCCAATACCGGCGACGACATAGACATCTACGGCGCCCACGTATCTCCGGACCCCGACCTCATCTCCTTTTGGCTCGCCGATCTGATCGACGAGCGCGGCTGGGGCATCGCCGATGACACATTCAACGTAATGGACGGCCTGCGAGAGCTCGGCGGGGATGTCTGGTTCAACCTCGGCGACCGCGATCTGGCTTGGTGTATCGAGCGGCGCCGTATGGAGGACGAAGGCCTCACGGCAACCGCGGCATTGCGTGCACTCAATGAGCACATCGGAGTGAGCACACAGGTTTTGCCGATGTGTGATGGGAAGCTGCGCCTAGTCGTCAATGGAGTAGGTCTACAGGAGTTCCTGATCCGCCAACGCGGCGAGGGGCCGGTGAGGGATGTCGTCTTCACCGGAAATCCCGACGAAGAGAACGCACGGATCCATCCAACACCGGAGATACTGTCGGCGCTCGATCAAGCAAGCGTCGTGATCATCGGGCCGAGTAATCCGGTCATCTCGATCTGGCCGATCATCTCGGTGCTCGAGCAGGCGCTGACAGAAAGATCAGCGCCAGTGGTCGCGGTCAGCCCGGTCGTCGGCGGCGAGGTGCTGAAGGGTCCAACCGCGGCGTTCCTCGACGCCTTTCGCCTGCCCACAAGCGCGGCCGGGGTCGCCGCCTTTTACAACCGCGTGGCGGAGGGCCTGCTCGACGGCATGGTGGCCGACGAGCCGATCCCCGCCGGGCCGCCGCAAAGCGTCGGCGATGAGTATCGCCTGTCGCCGAGGAGCGGATCGATGAGCGTCCCAGCGGATTTGGCGACGCTCGAGACCGACATCAAGATGTCCGATCAGGAGTCCCGCGCGCGGGTGGCCGCCCAAGTTCTGAGTTTCGCCGAATCGCTGACCCGATAGTCCTACAGATACGCTTCGCCGCACGATGGCGACCGCCGCAATCCTGCCAGTCAAGCGCTTCGATCTGGCCAAGCAGCGTCTCGGAGCAGGCGTCGGGGATCTCCTGCGCGGCGACTTGACGCGCGCGATGGTCGGCGATGTCCTGCAGGCGCTGCACGAAAGCCCATCGATCGATCGTACGATCGTCATCACCGGCGAGCCCACCGTGGCCGCGGAAGCCACTCTGCAGGGCGCGATCGTCGTTGACGACGACCGACAGGAAGGCCAGAGCGCGGCGGTCTCCCTCGGACTCGAGCGCGCAGCAGACGAGGGCTTTCAGCGGGCCCTGTGCGTACCGGGAGATTGTCCGGCGCTGGATCCGCTCGAGATCGCGGAGATCCTAGCGCGGTCGACCACGGAGCCATCGCTGCTCGTCGTCCCCGACCGTCATGGAACCGGCACCAACGCGCTGCTGCTCGCGCCGATCGGCGTGATCGAACCGAGCTTCGGGCCAGGGAGTTGCACGCGTCACCTCGAGCTCGCACGGGCCGCCGAGGCCGACTGCGACGTGGTGCCGCTTTCCTCGCTGCTCCTGGACATAGACACACGCGAGGATCTCGACGTTCTGCGTGAACGCCTCTCCTCGGAGCGGTCGAGAGCGCCGCGAACCAGAGCGGTCCTGGGCCTCTCAGCGACGCCGTGACCAGCTTTGCGGCAACCAGCCTGAGCGGTCTGCCTGAGATTCGCCGGGGAGAGGATCTCGCGAAGCTGATCGTACAAGCGCTGGACGCCGACCCGTCAGCCAAAGCGCTCAGCGACGAGCAGATCCTCGTGATCGCGCACAAGGTCATCTCGAAGTCAGAGGGCGCCGTGGTCGCGTTGGACGGTGTGACGCCTTCGCCCAGAGCCCTCGAGCTCGCGCGCGAGCAGGACAAGGATCCCCGTGCCGTGCAGGTGGTTCTCGATCAATCTCAGGAGATAGTGCGCGCCGCAAACGGGGTGCTGATAACTCGCACCCATCACGGCTTCGTCTGCGCCAACGCGGGAGTCGATGCGTCAAACGCAGCCGCGGGCGAGCTCATCCTGCTGCCGCGTGATCCGGACGGCTCGGCGCGCAGTCTGCGGGCGCGGCTGCAGAAGTTGACCGGTTGCGCCCCGGGCGTGCTGATCAGCGACAGCTTCGGCCGCGCGTGGCGCCACGGCCAGTGCGATGTGGCGATCGGCTGCGCGGGCATCGCGCCGCTCGATGACTGGCGCGGGCGCAGCGACAGCTCTGGGCGAGTGCTGCACGCCACGTGGCTTGCCGTCGGCGACGCGATCGCGGGCCTGGCTGATCTGGCACGCGCCAAGAACTCGAGCGAGCCGGTGGTCCTGATCGACGGTCTCGGACGGTTTGTCAGCGAGCAGGACGGTCCTGGCGCGGGGGCTTTGCTGCGAGCACCCGCGGAGGATCTCTTCCTCTAGCTCAGCAGCCTCAGGCCCGCCAGCAGTTGCAGCTGTCCCTTCTTGACGGCTTTGAGCACCTTCTTGGACTCGGCAAGCTTGACGCTCGGTGTCCGCGTTTCCTCCACGAACACCCTCCCCAGCCTGCCGTAGATGGCAGCGATCGTGAGAAGCCCTTCCTCGAACTTGGCCTTGCCGGCCTTCACCCGCGCGCTCGGGGCCGACTGTTGGCTCAATTCGGAGGCCAGCATCCGCAGGCCGCTGATGACGATCTCATCGGCGGCCTCAACCGCTGCTGGATCTGCGCTTCGCTTGAATTCGCCGATCGCCTTGACCAACCTTCCTTCGTCGGCGGCGATCCGGCCTTCGTGACTTCTGATCAGTGCCTTGATGCTCGCGTCACTTGCTGCGGCGAGTGCCACCGGGCCGCCGAGCACCAGCGCCACGAGCAGCAGAGACAGCTTCTTTGTCCGTCCCACAGAGGATCAACTCTCACCGGTTTGCCATCGTGATGTGCGGCATCTGCTGTGGAGAACCTACACCTCGGTGTCGACGATGTGCTCCAAGCGGGCGATCGGACCTCGTGCCTTCTCACTCCGGGGACTCACTGTCGGACCCATCGGTGTCGAGCTGTGACCAGAAGCGAATGAACTCGCGCTCGTGACCGATCCCGCATTCCAGTGCCAGCCGCCAGCCTCGCGGAGCATCGGCGAGGTTGGCGAGCAGCGCTTCACAGTCCTGCAGCCGTCGTTCGTGCACCTCGACCTGGGTGGCGGCCAGCTTCGCCGGGTCCGTGCCGAAGAACAGCTTCAGCGTCGCCGCGTCACGCAGTTCGTAGGTCTCGCGGGCCGGCTCGGCTCGCCAGGCGTCGAGCATCTGGCGTCCAGAGTCGGTGAGGCGATATATCCGACGACGCCGTCCTGTCTGCTCCTGTTCCTCTGAGAGCAGCCCCTCCTTGGCGAGCCGCGCGCACTCCGTGTACAGCTGGGTGTGAGGCAGAGCCCAGAAGTTGACCGTGCTGACCTGTGCGAGCTGCTTGAGGTCATACGGGGTAGCCGGCTGGGCCTTCTCGAGCAAGCCCAGAACGATGTAGGAGGTTTCCGTGAGCCGTGGACTTGACACTGACCCCAGAGTACACTACGGTGCGTATCGTTCGGTCCGAATCATTCTGGAGGTACTATATGTCCGCAGATACGCTCAACCCCACGTCGAGCACCGCTGAGCACTCGGCCGCCGTGGCGCTCGGATATTCCACGCTCGAGCAAGAGGTTGTCGTCGACGAACTGGAGCTGCAAGGCGAGCTGCCCGCCTGGCTTTCAGGCTCGTTGCTGCGCACCGGTCCCGCGAAGTTCGAGGTGGGCGAGCAGCGCATGAAGCATTGGTTCGATGGTCTGGCGATGTTGCATCGCTTCACGATCGAGGGTGGGCGGGTCTCTTACGGCAATCGTTTTCTGGAGAGTCGCTCTTATAGGGCGGCTCAGGAGCAGGGGCGGATGGTCTATGGAGAGTTTGCGACCGATCCCTGCCGCTCGCTGTTCAAGCGTGTGCAAACGCTGTTCTCGGGGGGTGGCGTACTGCCCGACAATGCCAACATCAACCTCACGCGGCTGGGTGAGCGCTTCATCGCGATGACCGAGACCCCGCTGCCCGTGCAGTTCGACCCACACACGCTCGCGGCAGCCGATGTGCGTCCTTATCGGGTCCCCGGCCAACTTTCGACCGCGCATCCTCACTCAGACCGAGCGACCGGGTCGATGCTCAACTACGCCGCCAAGCTGGGGCGGACCAGCAGTTACCGGTTCTTTGAGGTCGGCTCCTCAGCGACCGGGGAGCGGCCGGCTGAGCCGCGGATAATCGGCTCGCTGGCGGTCAAGGAGCCCGCCTATATGCACTCCTTCGGGCTGACCGAGCGCTACTTCGTGCTCGCCGAGTTTCCATTCGTCGTCAATCCGCTGGCGCTGGCGCTGTCCGGGCGCCCCTACATCGAGAATTACAAGTGGAAGCCCGAGCTCGGCACGCGCTTCACGCTCGTGGACCGCGAGACGGGCAAGGCGACGGGTGGCTTTGAGAGCGACGCATGCTTTGCCTTCCACCACGTCAACGCCTGTGAAGACGATGGCGAGGTCGTGCTCGACCTGTGCGTCTATCCCGACGCGGGGGTCATCGAGGATCTTTATCTCGAGCGCCTGCGTGCGGGAAAGCCGGTCACGCCAGCAACGCTGAGCCGCTTTCGCCTGCGCCTCGACAACCGATCAGTGCACCGCGAGCAGCTGGCCGAGCAGGGCATCGAGCTGCCGCGCATCAACTACGGGCGCCGCAACGAGCGCCCGTACCGCTACGTCTGGGGTAACGCCAACGGCGCGAACGGGTGGCTCGAGCAGATCCTCAAGATCGATGTGACAGATGGCGCCACGCTGTCCTGGGCGGAGCCGTCCTGCTATCCGGGAGAGCCGGTGTTCGTAGCCCGCCCACAAGCCGAGCGCGAGGACGACGGCGTGCTGCTCTCAGTCGTGCTCGACGCCAACGCCGGTAGCTCCTTCCTGCTCGTGCTCAACGCCGCCGATCTGAGCGAGCTGGCGCGCGCGCATGCCCCACACCACATTCCCTTCGGCTTCCACGGCCAATTCGCGCGGGCGTGAGCAGTGCCCTGCACCCCGCACGATCAATTTCTCGCCCAGGAGTGTTGACATGAGCCAAAACATCGTTACCAGCCCAGCCCTCGATGATGGGGGTCGCGAGGCTCGCGCGGCCACGATTCGCGAGGCGGCGATTGCCGAGAAGCCGAAACACCGTCGGTGGATCACCTCCCCCAAGCACGGTCAGATTCTCAGCGGGCTGATGCGGCCCGCCTACACCTCCGGCTCGGTGCCCTCCGGCCATGCGGTGTTGACAACCACCGGTCGCAAGACCGGCAAGCCGCGGCACAAAGTGATCCGCGCGATCCCGCAGGACGACCGCGTATACATCGTGCAGTTGCGCCCACCCGCGCTGGCGGTCGACACACCGCTGGCCCTCGCCGCCTGGGTCTTGAACATCCGCGCCGACCCGCACGTACAGCTCAAGCTCGGCCGCCGTACCTGCGCCGCAACGATGCGCGAGATCGAGGACCCCGCCGAACTGGCGCTCGCGCGTGAGATCTTCTGCGAGCCGGTTCACCTAGTCGATTACCCCGAGTGCGTGATCCACCTGAAGGGCCGACCATCTGCCCGCAAGATCCGCGACCTGCACCGCTACTGGTTCGACACCGGCGTGCCGCTCATCGCCGAGCTGCAGACCTAGAGCGGCTCGCGGAATTCCGCCGCCCACGACCCATTGGCAACCCAACCACCACCACAAGGAGCAAGCCATGCCAGCAGCCCAATCGACCAGTGATCAAGACGTCTCGGTACTCGAGGAGCTCGAAGCTGGCCTGAGCGGCTTCTCCGAGCGCTGGCTCGCCGACGCCCCCGGACTCGACGCGTTCTTCAGAAGCTGGGATCAGGCCTGGAACACCCACGACATCGATCTGGTTGGGACACTGGTGAGCGAGAACATCGTCTGCGAAGACCCTGCGATGTTCGGGCAGACGGTGGAGAACCGCGAGGAGTTCAAGGCGTTCCTCGAGCACCTCTTTCGCGCCTTTCCCGATGCTAGCTTCAAGGCCACCGGCGAGCTGTATCTCTCGCTCGAGGGCAACGGGATAGCGCTTCCGTGGCGCATGACCGGGACCTTCAGCGGCGAGCTGAGCTCCTGGAGCAAGATCCCCGCCACCCAACCGCACGTCACCCCCCCTAACGGCAAGGCCTTCGATATCGAGGGGGTCGATCTCTACCGGTTCCGTGACGGTCTGCTCTGCGACTACAAGATCGTCTACGACCTGCTGCAGTTCTCAGCACAGGTCGGACTGCTCGGCTGATCGCGACCCTTTGCTCCGCCCGGTGCTCAACTCGTTCCCCGACCTGCGCGCCTCCGACGCCGAGCGTGAGCGCGCCGTGGAAATCCTCGGCGATGCGGCGGCCGATGGTCGACTGAGGATAAACGAGCTCGACGAGCGAATTCAGTCGGCTTACACGACGCACACAGTTGGAGAGCTCACTGCGCTCCTCGCCGATGTGAGCCCCGACGGTTTGTCCAGGCGCCTGCTCGCGAGCCCCCGCCGCAGCGCTCGCGTCGTCGCCGTGCGCGAGGACCGGGGCACCCGCCGGGTCGTTTCGATCATGGGCGGCAATCACCGCCGGGGACACTGGCGAATCGCGCAACGGTGCAGCGTCGTGAACATCATGGGCGCCGGCAAGATCGACCTGTGCGACGTGGAGTTCACCCACGCCGTGACACGGCTGAACGTCTACTCGGTAATGGGCGGTGCTGAGATTCGGGTCCCGAGCGGTGTGCGCGTGCAGGTCTCGAAGCTCGCGTTCATGGGCGGCAACGACGTGCACCTCGACAACCAGGCGCCGCGAGCAGAGGACCCGCTGATTCGCATACGGCTCGTGTCGATCATGGGTGGCGCCAAAGTACGTGTGGGACGCAAGCCAAACCGTTCGGCCAGCCGTGCGTGAGTCCGACGGCGCTGGAATTGCAGGATGCCGCCCGGGCTGCCGGGGACATCGCCAGCGAAGCCATGTTCGGACCCTTGATCGCAGCCGAGACCGGTGGCTGGCTCATCCTCGCAGCCGGCTTCACGCCGAAAGCTGGTCTTCTAGCGCCAGCACCCGGCTGAAGTACACTCGCCTCGTGGGTCTGTCCGACACGATCCAAGGCTCGGTGCTGAAGCTTCACCAGCGCCTCTACGAGCGCAGCGGCGGGCTGGTCGGCCACCGCATGATCGGCGTGCCCACGCTGCTGTTGCGATCCACCGGCCGGCGCAGCGGGGCCGAGCGCTGCAACGCCCTCGTCTATGCCAGCGACGGCGCGGACTATGTAGTGGTCGCCTCCAACGGCGGCTCGGATAGCTCGCCGGGATGGCTGTTCAACGTGCGCGCCAAGCCAGCGGTCGAGATCCAGATCGCCCGCGGGCGAGAACCCGCCAGCGCAAGCGTGCTCGAGCCGGGAGACGACGACTACGCGCGGCTGTGGCGGCTGGTCAACGAGAACAACAAAGGGCGCTACGACGCCTACCAGACGATGACCTCACGCCCGATACCGCTGGTCGTCGTACACCCCGGCTGATCCGCCGGAGACCTCACCCGCCGGCGATCCAGGCGCTACGCGGCAACCGCCGGCTCGTACCGGCGGCGGATCCCATACAGCGTCGTGCGCTCGGCGGCCGGACGCCCCGCCTCGTGCGCGGCGGCCACGAGCTGCTCGGGCTCCAAGCGTGTGCCGTGGTAGCTGCCGGCCAGCCGGCTGATCGACTCCTCCATGAGCGTGCCGCCAAGGTCGTTGACACCCCAGCGCAGCGACTCGCTCGCGGCATCCAGGCCCATCTTCACCCAGCTGGCCTGCACGTTTGTGACCGTGCGTCCGAGCGCCAGGCGAAAGACGGCGGTGTGCTTGAGGTTCTCCTCGCGGGAGATCTCCGCCACCCCGTGCGTGCGCCCGAGCAGCGTCTGGAAAGGGATGAACGACAGTGGCACGAACTCGGTGATCCCGCCGGTGCGTTCCTGCAGCTCGCGCACCACGCGCATGTGCTCGGCCAGCTCCCAGGGCTCCTCGATGTGCCCGAACATGACCGTCGCGGTCGAGCGCAGACCCGCTCGATGGGAGGCTTCGATGATCTCCACCCAGCGCGCGACCGGCAGCTTGTTGGGGCTGATTCGTTCCCTGACCCCGTCGTGCAGCACCTCGGCCGCCGTGCCCGGCGTCGAACCGAGGCCGGCGTCGCGCAGCCTGGCGAACACCTCTGAGGGCGGCAGAGCAGAGATATCGCACATGTGCGCGATCTCCATCGGGCTGTAGGCGTGCAGGTGGATCGCCGGGTCGGTTTCCTTGGCAAGACGCAGCCAGCCCAGATAGTCCTCGAGCGTCCAGTCAGGGTGGATGCCAGACTGAATGCACAGCTCGGTGGCGCCGAACTCGAGCGCGTCGTGGATGCGCCCGACGAACTCCTCGCGGTTGTGCTCGTAGGCATCCGGCGAGCGCTTACCCTGGCCGAAGCCGCAGAAGGCACAGCCGACGGTGCAGATGTTCGAGACGTTGATGTTGCGGTTGACGACGAACGTCACCGTCTCCCCCACCAGCTCTGAGCGCAACTCGTCGGCGGCCTGACGCATCTCCTCGATCGCCTGCGGGCGGGTCTCGGCGAACATCGCCGTCAGCTCGTCGGGGCCGAGCGCGATGCCATCGCGGCCCTTTTCGACAGCGAGGCTCACCAGCGCGGGGCGGATCGGCACGGGGGAATCGGTGCGGCCAGAGCCACGGCGGGGAATAAAGCTCCAATACTTGACCTTGATCGTGTCGAGAACCCCCTGGGCGATCCAGTCAGAGTCGATGTACTGCGGGTAGACGCACAGCCGCTCGGTCAGCGCGACGCCTTCGCTCTGCAGGCGCTTGCGCACCTGGTGTGGTGAGGGAAAGGGGTGCTCGGGGGAGATGTGGTCCCCGTTGGCCGACAGTCCGCCGAGGTCGGTCGCTCCGGCGGCCACCAGCTCCGGCCACCAGTCCGCGAGGTTGGGCGGAACCTGGATGCCGACGTCTCCCATCAGCCGTCTGGTCTCGGCGACCAGGCGCTTCACGTCCTCGACACTCACCGGGCACGCCCACTCCGGCAGATCCAGTCGTGGACGGTGATCGCCAACGCCGGTGCGCCAGTACTCGCGTGCGGCCTGGTCGGCTATCTCCGCCGGCTCCTGCCCGTAGTAGCGCTGGTGAGGCACGAAGTTCTGCAGGATCACCTCTTGGATGTGGCCGTGCTCGGCGTGAATTGCCGCGATCGCCTCGAGCGATTCAAAGCGCTCCTGCTCTGACTCGCCGATGCCGACGAGGATTCCGGAGGTGAACGGAATTTTCAGCTCGCCAGCGGCAGCGATCGTCTCCATCCGCCGGGCTGGATGCTTGGTCGGGGAGCCCGCGTGGACGGTGTCCATCAGACGCTCGGAGACCGACTCGAGCATCAGACCCTGGGAGGCAGTCACCTCCCGCAGGCGCGCCAGATCCCCCCGCGTGAGCACCCCGAGATTCGTGTGCGCCAACAGGCCCCGCTCGAGCGCACGTTCGCAGACCCAGACTACGTAAGCGGTGAAGTCCCGATGCCCGTACTCGGCAAGGCGCTTGGCGACAACGTCGTTGACTTCGGGTTTCTCGCCGGTCAGGACCAGCAGCTCCTTGACGTTGCGCCGCGCCGCGCCGTCGAGCATCCCGAGCACCTCCTCGGGGGAATAGAGGTGCGGACGATGCGTGGCGAACGCACAGTACTTGCAGTAGCACTGGCACGTGCGCGACAGCGAGAGCGTCAGGTTGCGCGAATAGGTGACCCTCCGACGCATCCCTGGAGTGTATGAGGTCACCCGGGTGTGCCGGGCCTCGAACGAGAAAACCAGATCGGCGGTCCGTCCGACGGGCCTCTTAGTTTTCCGTGCATGTCCGAAGACACCCTGCGCCGTGCCGTCGCCGAGATGATCGGCGCGTTCACGCTCACGTTCATCGGCGCCGGAGCGGCAGCCGCCGCCGGCGTTGCTCACGACCCCACCCTGATCGGGGCGGCGATCGCCAACGGGCTCGCAATCGGCGTAATGGTCTGCGCGCTCGGTCACATCTCTGGCGGGCACTTCAACCCCGCGATCACGTTCGGCTTCCTGATCACGCGCCGCATCAAGCCCGCGCTCGCGGGCGTCTACTGGATCGCGCAACTGGGCGGTGCCACACTTGCGGCGCTGCTCGTCAAGGGTCTGCTCCCAAGCGCGGCAACCGAAGCGGTGAAACTCGGAGTCCCAGCGCTCGGACAAGACGTGAGCTCGGGCTCGGGCATGCTGATCGAGGCGGTCCTGACATTCTTCCTGGTGCTCGTCGTATTCGGCGCGGCCGTCGATGAACGAGGCCCCTTCAACGCCGTCGCAGGACTGGCGATCGGTCTCACGATCTCGATCGACGTGCTCTTCGGCGGGCCGTTCACGGGCGCCGCGATGAACCCCTCGCGCGCCTTCGGGCCGCAGCTCGTCGGCAATCACTGGGCCAACGGCTGGGTTTGGTACGCGGGGCCGCTGCTCGGTGGCGCTGTGGCGGCTCTGCTCTACCACTTCCTCTTCATGGGCAAGCCGGAGGCCGAGGCAGCTGCCGCGACCTGAGTAGGCGTGAGCAGCTCGAATGTCTACCTGGCCCGATCACGGCCAGACCGCCCACAACCTCGATGGTCGCTTTCAGGGACGGCAGCAGATGTCGCTCCCGTTGAGCACACAACGTATTCTCTCTGAGCATTGCGCCGACGCCTGAGATCTAAGACTCCCCCAGCGCGAGCGCTCTCGATGCTGCTCGTCGCGCTTGCGCTCGGCCTGCTCGGCGGATGTGGGACGACTGGCGTCAAGCGCCCGGCGGCGACAGTCGTGCTCGACTTCACACCCAACGCCGTGCACGCCGGCATCTACACCGCACTCGCACGCGGCTATGACCACGACGCCGGCTTCGATTTGCACGTCGAGCAGCCATCTGAATCGACTGACTCGGTGAAGCTGCTGCTGTCCGGCCGCACCAACTTCGCGGTGCTCGACATCCACGACCTGGCGATCGCCCGCGCACAGGGACAGCAGATAGTCGGTGTGCTGCCCCTGGTGGAGCGGCCGCTCGCCGCCGTGATCGCTCAACCCCAGATCAAGAGCCCCACCGAACTGGCGGGTCGCACCGTCGGCGTCACCGGGCTCTCGAGCGACGAAGCGGTATTGCGCTCGGTCGTGGCTGGGGCGGGCGGCAATCCCAACCGTGTCAAGCGTGTGAACATCGGCTTCAACGCCGTGCCCGCGCTGCTGGCTCACCGCGTGGACGCCGTCACGGCGTTCTGGGATGTCGAGGGGGTCGAGCTCTCCCATGCCCGCCCGGGCATTCGCGAGTTTCGAGTCGACGAATATGGAGCTCCCCCGTATCCCGAGCTCGTGCTGTGCGTGACGCGCTCTGAGATCAGCAAGCACCATGCGCTCGTGCAAGAGGTCGTCAACGCGATCAAGCGCGGCTACGGCGTCACCGTGGCCGATCCCGCCGCCAGCTTGGACGACCTCCTCAAAGAGGTTCCCAGCCTGAACCGCGCCAACCTGACCGCGCAAATGGCCGCGCTGCATGGCGCGTTCGTCGGCACCGCCAGCCACTTCGGTGAATTGAATCTCACACGGCTGCGGACATGGGCCGACTGGGAGGCTCGCTTTGGGATCGTCTCCAGACCCCCAGAAGTGAGCACGATGTTCGATCCGAGCTTCGCGGGCTGATGGACATCTCTGCTCGCGTCTACCTGGCGCGGCACGGCGAGACCCCCTACAACGCCGAACTGCGCTTCCAGGGCCAGGGACCGGTCCCGCTGAACGACACCGGACGCGCACAGGCCGCGCAGCTGGCTGAGCGTGCGCTCACACACGGCTTCGTCGAGCTGTGGTGCAGCCCGTTGCTGCGAGCACGAGAAACGGCCGACGTCGTCGCCGAGCGGATAGGGCTACAGCCGAAGGAGGATCCGCGGCTGATGGAGACCGAGACCGGCGCGTGGAGCGACCGTAGCTTCGCCGAGATCCGGGAGGAATTTCCAGAGGCATTCGCGGCCTTCCTGGCGGGCGATCCCGACTTCGGGTTTCCTGGCGGCGAGTCATTTGCCGAGCAGAGCGTGCGAGTCGCCGCAGCGCTTGCCGACATCGAACGCGCGCGCTTGCCGGCACTGGTGGTCTGTCATGGCCAGGTCATCCGCCTAGCGCTGACGCAGCGCCCGGGGCAGGCGTTGCCCGCGGGTGAGCGTGTCAAGAACGGCGAGCTCGTCGCGCTCGCCCCGCCGGCCGCCTCCTAGACGGCGCCCAACTCGCGAGAGCGACTCTGACGCCGCGGAGCACCGACAGCATCTTGCCAGACAGCCTCAATCGGCTGGCGAGAGGCGCTCGACGAGATCTGCTCCCTCGCGAGCCATCCGCGAGCGCGGAACGATCAGGTCAAACCCCGCCTGCTCGGCGCGCTCACGCGTCGCCACATCGACATGGGAGTAGAAACCAAGCGTGCACGCTCCAACCAGCGCGCCGCTTGCGGAGAGCCCGCGGACGTACGTGGACCCGTCGAACTCGCCGGTGAGGTCAACCACCAGCACCGCGCCCGGCAGGTCCCTCGTCTCCAGGCGAGCGGGGTCGGCGATCAGCTTCACGTCGTGACCTGCGAGCGCGAGCATGCTCTGCACACGGGAGCCGAACAGCAGGTCCGGGATCAGGGCGAGAACCCGTGCCATCGCGTCAGCTACAGCCCACGAGCGAGGCATTCATCGACGTGCGGCTCCCCTACTGTGCGCGAATGCGACGAAAATCTTCGCGCACCGAGTACGGTCTGCCCCACATCTGGGTGACCTCGACGCGCCCGGAGCGAAGCTCGCGCACCACGAGCTCCCCGTCGATCGCCGCGTCGTCGAGCAGGCGAAGAGCACTGTGCACCGCCGGCGCCGCGGCGGCGTGACCAAAATGGTGGGCAACGAGCAGCCGCCAGTGCCAGTCGTGGCGCGAGTATGGCTGGGCGTTGCAAGTCGCCAGGTAGATCGCCGCGTCCACGTAGCGAGACTCGTCGGCGATACGCAGATCTAGCTCCAGGTCAGTCCAGTCCTCCGGAAGGGACTCGACGATCTGCTGAAAAGTGTCGGCCAGGCTCATCTCGTGAAGCCTATCGCTCGCGGCGGGCTATCCTCGATTCATGGCATCAATTGACGTGTCGATAGCTGAGCGCGAGCATCGCTTGCTGATCGACGGCTGCGGCCTGCTCGACCGCTCCGAGCGTGGAAAGCTGGCGCTGGCGGGCACCGACGCGGTCGAGTTCCTCGGCGGGCAGGTCACCAACGAGCTATCGACACTGACTCCCGGAGACGGCTGCTACGCGGCCTTCCTGACACACAAGGGAAAAATGCTCGGCGACCTGCGGATCCTCGCTGCCGGCACTCAACCGGACTCTCCGGTGGACGAGCTGCTGCTCGATACCGAGCGCGTCGCGCTGCAGGCGCTGTTCGACATGATCCGCCGTTTTCAGGTCGGCTATCGCCTGCAACTGCACAAGCGCACCCTCGAGAGCGCCCTGTTGTCGCTGATTGGACCAGACTCACACGAGATCCTCAGTCGCGCCACAGACCCCTCGATCTCCCCACCGTTGACGGAGCACAGTCACATCACGAGCGCAATCGCCGGACTGCCGGTTCGCCTGATCGGCACCAGCGACGGTGTCGATGTCCTGTGTCAGGCGGGTGATCGCGAGGCTGTGTGGCTGGCCCTCACGGAGAGTGGTGCTCAGCAGGTCAGCGAATCCGCCGTCGAGGTGATGCGAGTCGAGCGGGGATTTCCACGCTTCGGGCTCGACATCGACGAGAGCACGATCCCCCAAGAGGCCGGACTGAACGAGCGCGCGGTCAGTTTCACCAAGGGCTGCTACGTCGGGCAGGAGACCGTCGCCCGGCTCTATTACAGGGGCAAACCAAATCGCCATCTACGTGGTCTTCGTCTCTCGAGCACGATCGTCTCGGGGGCACCACTCACACTCGGGGGGCGCCCTGTCGGAACGCTTGGAAGCTCAGTCCTCTCCCCCACCTATGGTCCGATCGGTCTTGCGCTGGTGCGTCGTGAGGCACAGCCCGGAGCGCTGCTGCAGGCCGGTGAGAGCGGGGCCGCCGCTGAGGTCACGGAGCTTCCCTTCTCGCCCTGATTCATGCCGATGAGGCGCGGATCAGGCCGCGATCTCTGACTACCCGTCTGGCTCCTCGTCGGAGATGCTGTTTATGAACAGGTCCCCAGGCGTGGGAAGGACCTGTAGAGCTTTGCGTCGAGCCAGCGCCCGAATCGAGGGAAGGCCGCACCCCACCGCAGCAAGCCGACACACAGGGCGACTGGGAAGAACACGATGCAGAACAGGACTATCAGGGCTGTTCCCATCGCCGTAGAACTGTCTCACAGGTCTGGCGATGTCAAGGAACGCGTGTGATGCATCGCACACAAGCAACTATTGCGCTCGCGTTATATTTGCGGAAATGCAACTAACTTCGGCACCCACCCTGGTCGATCGCACGGAGCTCTCACGGGAGATGGCGGCGCTCGCCGGGTATTTGATGCGCACAGCGAACGTGGGAACGTTCAATGCGATCGCCGATCTCGACCTGTCGTTCACGCAGATCAAGGTGCTGTGCGCGCTGGAGGTCGAGCAAGAACAGCAGTCGGCCAAGGGGCTCGCCGAATCGCTCGGAGTGTCCTTCACGACGATAAGCCGCGCGGTCGACGGTCTTTTCGAGCGCGGCATGGTGCATCGCCAAGAAGACGCGAACGACAGGCGCATCAAGCGGTTGCGGCTGACCGACAGCGGCAAGGCGGTGCCACAGGCATTGGACGCTGCTCGCCTGTCGGCGCTGAAGGAGTTCGTGGCCTCGCTCGACGAGGACGAGGCCCAGGCGCTGGAGGGTGCGCTCGCGCTCATCCTCGAGCGCCGCGCCGAGGTTGCTGCCTACAGGCCGGCAAAGAAAGGAACACCATGACCAGAAGGCTCGCTGCGCTGCGTATGACCGAGGACAACCGCCGCTGGTGGACGCTTGGCGCGATGTGCTTCGCGCTGTTCATGATCATGCTCGACAACACGGTCGTCAACGTCGCGCTGCCATCGATTCAGCGCAGCCTGCACGCGACCACCTCGGCGCTGGAGTGGACGGTGAGTGCATACACCCTCTCATTCGCGGTTCTGCTGGTGACCGCTGGGCGATTGGGCGATCTATTCGGCCGCAGGCGGATGTTCATCTTCGGCGTCGCGGTGTTCGGCCTCTCGAGCTTTCTGATCGGGCTGGCGCAGAGCGACACTTGGCTGATCGCCTTCCGCGCCGCCCAAGGCGTCGGCTCGGGCTTCATGATGCCCGCGACACTCTCGATCATCACCAACACCTTCGACTCACACGAGCGTGGTCGCGCGATCGGACTGTGGGCCGGCGTCTCGGCGATGGCGCTGGCGATCGGCCCCGTCGTCGGCGGATTCCTCGTCCAGGAAGTCAGTTGGCAGTCGATCTTCTTCCTCAACGTCCCGGTCGCGATCGCGGCGATCGCGGTGACGCTGTTCGCGGCCCACGAGTCGCGGGATGAGACCGCCGTCCGAGAGGTGGATGTCCCTGGCGTCGCGACGCTGTCGGTTGGCCTGGCGTCGCTCGTACTAGCGCTCGTGCAGAGCAACAGTTGGGGCTGGGGCTCTGAGGGCGTCATCGGTCTGTTGGTCGTTGCGCTGGTTGGCCTGTCGGCCTTCGCGGTGGTCGAGTCCCGCCGGCGAGCGCCAATGGTCGACCTCGGGTTCTTTCGCTCACGCACCTTCCTGGGCGCGAACATAGTCGCGTTCATCGTCTCCTTTGCGATGCTCGCCGTGTTCTTCTTCCTCGCCCTCTACATGCAGGACATCCTCGGCTACACCCCGCTGCAGGCGGGCGTGCGCTTCCTGCCCTCGACGGTGATGATCATCGTGATCGCACCGATGGCGGGGCGACTCGCCGACCGCGTCGGGTCCCGCCCACTGATGACCGGCGGTCTGCTGGCCGTCTCGTTCTCGCTGTTCTGGCTGACCGGAATCACGACCCACTCCAGCTACAAATTCCTGGTTGTGAGCTTTGTGGCTCTCGGTATCGGCATGGGCTTCGTGATGAGCCCGATGAGCACCGCGGCGATGAATTCGGTCGATCGCGCGAAGGCCGGTGTCGCCTCGGGGATCCTCTCGATGACCCGCATGGTCGGCGGCACCTTCGGCGTGGCTGCGATGGGTGCCGTCATCTCGACACTCGGGCGCAGCCATCTCGCGAAGCTGCTGCCGGCGCTGAGCGCTCACAAGGTGGCAAGCCTCTCAAACGCGCTCGGTGCCGGCTCGACCAGCGCCGGCAGCTCAGCACCGCCACAAGTCATCGCCGCGATGGAGCACACCTATGTCTACGCGCTGTCGAACGGCCTGTATGTGGCGGGCGGTGTGGCGCTGCTGGGAGCGGTAGTCGCCTGGACATTGATCGCACGAGCAGCCACGCAGCCCCAGAGCGCCGTCGAGGGTAGCGCTTCGATCGCCGAGCCCGTCCACGTTTGAGAGCCGGGGACCGATCGCAGACGCAGTGGCAGCGCGATTCCCGTCAGCGATGACGCCTGTAGATGGACATGTGGTCACAGATCGCCGCCCACTGCGGGATATCGACCTCACGCTCGAGCTCCCAGCCGTTCACGGGCTCGGCGGGCGTCCACTCGGTGCGCGCGTTTCCCAGCCAACTGATGAGGGGTGCGATGGCGGCTGCATGTACTTCAGAAAGACGTCCAGGCATGGGTTGCGGAGCTCGCTCGACGGTGGCTGCATACTGCGATCATGTGCACGTTTCCACAATGGGACCGACAGAGCATCCCGAGGGCGTCTTCTTGCCCGCGAAGCGACCATCCAACACGGCGATGGCGCACATTTGAGCACCGCTGGCTACTCGCAGACGCCGTTCTGGAAAAAGCTCGGCCTGCGCGAGGGCTCGAGCCTGCTGCTGCTCGACGCCCCGGCGGGCTGGAGCGTGCCGGACCTCCCCGCGGGGCTCACCTGCGAGCGAGCGGCGATCGCAGAGGGCCAGGAGCGCGCGCCGAGCGTCGTGCTGGCCTTCTTTGCCGCGCTGGCGCCGCTGCGTGACAGTCTGCCCCGCTGGCACGGATGATCTTCCCCGGCGGAGCGCTGTGGGTGGCGTGGCCACGGCGGGCGGGCGGCCACGACAGCGACATCACAGATCGCGAGATCCGGGCGCTTGCGCTGCCGCTCGGGCTGGTCGACGTGAAGGTCGCCGCCCTCGATCAGGACTGGTCGGGACTGCGCCTGGTGTGGCGCACAGAGCACCGGCACACCCTGGGCGCCGTGCCCCGGTAGGATTGCGGCTGCTTTCCCGTCCCCGACACGCGAGGTTCAGAGCACTGTGGCGATCGATCTGCAGCAAGTTTGTGAGGTAGCGACCGAACCTGGTGAGCTGCCCAAGACGATGGCCGCCTGGGTCATCCGCGAGGAGCGCTTTGGTGAGCCAAAGGATGCTTTTCAGGTCGAGGAGGTCGACGTCCCGGAGCCGGCCGCCTTCGAGGTGATCGTGCGCGTGATGGCCGCGGGCGTCAACTACAACAACGTTTGGGCGGCGCTCGGCGAGCCGGTCTCGGTGATGAAGTACGGTGACCACCCCGAGTTCGGCCACCACATCGGCGGCTCGGACGCTTCGGGCGTCGTCTGGAAGGTCGGTGCGGGCGTCACCCGCTGGAAGCCGGGCGACGAGGTCGTCGTGCACTGCAACCAGGCCTCCTACGAGGATCTCGAGGTGCACGGCCTCGACCCGATGGCGGCGCCCTCGCAGAAGATCTGGGGCTATGAGACGACCTGGGGCTCGTTCGCGCAGTTCACGAAGGTCCAGGCCCAGCAGCTGCTGCCCAAGCCAAAAGCACTGACCTGGGAGGAGGCCGCCTCCTACGGGCTCGTGTACTTCACCGCCTACCGCATGCTGATCACGCGCTGCAAACTTCAGCCTGGCGCGAATGTCCTGATCTGGGGCGCCGCCGGCGGCCTCGGCGTGTTCGCCACACAGATCTGCGCCCTCGCCGGCGCGAACTGCGTCGGCGTTGTCTCCTCCGCCGAGAAGGGCGAGCTCGTCAAGCGTCTCGGCGCCGTCGACTACATCGACCGCGGCGAGTTCGCCGGGATGATGCGCAAGGGCGGTGAGAGCCCCGACGAGGAGAAGGCACGCTTCAAGGTCTCCCTCGGCTTCGCCAAGCGCGTCAAGGAGCTGCTCGGCGACGCGCCCGACATCGTCTTCGAGCACGTCGGCAAAGCGACTTTCCCGACCTCGGTGTTCACCGCCAAGACGTTCGGCAAAGTCGTCATCTGCGCCGGCACCACCGGGATCGACCTCGACTTCAACGTCGCCTACCTGTGGATGCGCCAGAAGGAGATCCTGGGCTCGCATTTTGCCAACGCGTATGAGTGCATGAAGGCCAACGAGCTGATCGAGAGCGGCCAGATCCGCCCCGTCCTGTGGCGCACGCTCGGCTTCGAGGGCGTCGCCGAAGCGCACCAGCTGATGCTCGAAAACAAGCATCTGGGCAAGATCGCGATCCTCGTCGGCGCCGACCGCGAGGGCCAGGGCAAGACCGCCGAGGGAGCGGGCGCGATTCACGCGGAGGTGGGTGCCTGATGGCGGGCACGGTGATCGTGCCGTGGTACGCGACTGGCTTTCGCGCCGACGCCTTCGAGACCGCCCTGAACGAGGTGGCCGCCACGGCCCTGCGCTACAACGCGAGCTCCTACGCTGTTTACCGGGCCCGCGATGACCGCTACAAGTTCCAGCAGCTCGCCGGCTTCGAGGAGAAACTCGACTGGGAACGCTTCTGGGAAGGCCCGGAGATGACCGACTTTCGCGTGCTTCACTCGAGCTGGTACCAAGTGCCGGTGCTGTACAGCTGGTGGGATCAGACGACCGGCGGCGCAATCGCCGAGCCCGCGATGCCGCACGCAAACGGCGCCACCAACGGCAACGGCTCACGGATAGGCGAGACCGCCTAAAAGAGGCTCTCGACTGCGGCGGCGATCGCCACCGGATGGACATAGGGCTGCATGTGCCCGCCATGGAGCAGCTCCAGATGGGCGTGTGGCAGCTCGGCTGCCAGCCGCTCACCGTAGACCTCCTTGACCAGATGGTCCTGTTCGCCCTGGACCACGACGGCAGGGACCTCGATTGAATGCAGCCCCCGATCGATACGGTCGATCACGCTGTGAGCCGCGAGGTACTCGCCGGCGAGCGCTTGCAGATTGCCGCGCGTCATGTTGATCGCCAGCACGCGATGCTTGTGCGCCGCGGCGACCGGCTCGGGATCGAACGCTTCGCTGTCGCCCATTTCGGCTGAGACCTTGCGCAACAGCTGCGAGAAGGTGACGTCGGCGATCTGCCAGATCCCCGGCAGCCCCAGGAGCCGCAGGAAGTGGGCCTGGAGGCTCGCGAAGCCATCGGGGTGTGTGCCGGCGGCCGCCGCGTCGACCAGCACCAACCCGCGCACCGCGCCAGGGTAACGCTCGGCATAGCCGAGCGAGACAGTGCCGCCGTAGGAGTGCCCGACCAGGATTGGGCGTGCCACGTGCAGCTGGGCGAGCAGCTGATGGATCACGCTCAGCTGGCGTTCGAAGGGAACATAGCCTCCGCTGGAATAGCCGAAGCCGGGCCGGTCGATCGCGATCGTGCGATGGCCGGCGAGCAGCGGCGTGACCTCGTTCCAGTCTTCCGCGGTGCCCGGCAGTCCGTGGATCAGGACCACCGGCGTGCCCGCGCCCGAGCGTTCGATGTAGTGGATCCGCAGATTCCCGACCTCGATGAAGGCGCCTGCCGGCTTGGGCTCGGAGGGTAACCTGCCGTAAGTCCAGTTGAGGATGACGACGAGCAGCGCGAGGCCGGCCAGAATGCGGAGCGCGAGTTTGCGGATGCTACCCCTGCTCAAGCGGCGCCATCGTGAGCCCGGCCGCCTTCAGCAGCTCCCAGTAGTGCTCGGCGACCTCCTGATGGCCGCTGAACACGATCGCCAGCCCCGAACTGTGGATCACGTTTGCGATCTGATGCCCCTGCTCGATCGACATGCCGGGGATCACACGCGCGAGTGTGCGCGCGACGTGTTCGAAGGTGTTGTGGTCGTCGTTGCGCACGATCACGCGCCAGGATTCGCCGGATCCACCTCCCGGTCTGCGTGTGCGCGGTAGCTCCAGTGTCTGGCTCATAGGACAGCAGGATAAACCTCAGGAGCGCTTGCGCAGCCAGCGCTCGAGTCCCTGGAAGCTTTGAAACGGCGGTACGGCCTGCTCGTAGGCAGCGGCGAGCTCGAGGCTCGAGTGTTCGCGCACATCGGCGCGCAGCGCTGCGACGAACTCGTCTTCTGTGAGCGTCTCGGCTCGCCGCTCCGACTTCTCCAGGCAGTCGCGCAGCTCGGCCAGATGCTCTGCGACATCGGCGTAGATCCCGAAGTGCGTTGGGATCAGCGCCGTGGGAGCGATCGCTTCGATCAGATTCAGCGAGTCACGCCAAGCATCGAGATCGATGTCCGGTGGAGGTGTCGGAGCGAGCACCGGACCCTCCTCGGCGACTCGCACACCGGTCACATCGCCACCGAAGAGATGTCCGGACTCCTCGTGCAGATAGGAGACGTGGTGGGAGGCGTGGCCCGGCGTGTAGACGACGCGAAAACCCGCGCGTGACTCGCCGCCGCCAAGCACGCGGATCCGCTCGGCTTCCACTGGCAGGATCTCGCCCCAGAGCCGCTGCATCTGCGCTCCGTAGAGCCGCCCCGCGCTTGCGATCAGCTTGCTCGGGTCCACGAGGTGCTGCGCGCCCCGCTCGTGGACCCAGACCTCGGCCTCGGGAAAGCGTGCCAGCAGCGATCCCGTGGCGCCAGCGTGATCGAGATGAATGTGCGTGAGCGCCAGAGCCCGCGGCGGCTGGTCTTCGAGCTCGCTCATCAGAGTCGCCAGACAGCTCGACGGGCCGGGGTCGATCAGCACCTCCCCCACCCGCCACGCGCCGATCACCCGCTCGCGGCCGAGGTGCAGGAGGTCGATCAGCTGCATGAGGAAATGCCTGTATGCACGTGGCGAACCCTACAATTGCTGACATGAGCACAGAGGACTCCCCGCGCCTGCCCGAGCGTGACCGCCCGTGGATGATGCGCACCTACGCCGGGCACTCCACGGCAAAGGCATCGAACGAGCTCTACCGCGGCAACCTCGCCAAGGGCCAGACCGGCCTGTCGGTCGCCTTCGACCTGCCCACCCAGACGGGCTATGACCCCGACGACGAGCTCGCCCGCGGCGAGGTCGGCAAGGTCGGTGTGCCGATCTCCCATCGAGGCGACATGGCGACCCTGATGGATGGGATCCCGCTCGCGACGATGAACACCTCGATGACGATCAACGCGACCGCGGCCTGGATGCTCGCTCTGTACATCGTCGCGGCCGAAAATCAGAGCCCACCCACCCCCCAGGAGCAGTTGCAGGGCACGACCCAGAACGACATCATCAAGGAGTTCCTGGCGCGCGGCACCTACGCGTTTCCGCCCGCGCCGTCGATGCGGCTGATCGCGGACATGATCGCGTACACCGTCGAGCACGTGCCGAAGTGGAACCCGATCAACATCTGCTCGTATCACCTGCAGGAGGCGGGCGCGACACCGGTGCAGGAGATCGCCTACTCCATGAGCAACGCGATCGCCGTGCTCGATGCGGCACGAGAGCGAGTCGCCGAGGATCTCATGGGCCAGGTCTTTGGCCGCATCTCGTTCTTCGTCAACGCCGGTGTGCGCTTCATCGAGGAGCACGCCAAGCTGCGGGCGATGTCGATTATCTGGGAGGAGCTCGGTCGCGAGCGCTACGGCGTCAGCGACTCCCGCCATCTGCGCTTCCGCTACGGCGTGCAGGTCAACTCGCTCGGTCTCACCGAGGCCCAGCCGGAGAACAACGTGCAGCGCATCGTGCTCGAGGCGCTCGCCGTGACGTTGGGGCGCAACGCTCGCGCTCGCGCGATTCAGCTGCCCGCTTGGAACGAGGCGCTGGGTCTGCCGCGTCCCTGGGATCAGCAGTGGTCGCTGCGCATCCAGCAGGTGCTGGCCTATGAAACCGATGTGCTCGAGTACCCGGACATCTTCGAGGGCTCGAAGGTCATGGATGGGCTCGTCGCGGAGCTGCTCGCGGGCGCGCGCGCCGAGATGGCGGTCGTATCCGAGCACGGCGGCGCGGTCGAGGCCGTCTCATACATGAAGGGCGCCCTGGTCGATTCTCACCGCCAGAGGATCGCGCGAATCGAGTCAGGCGAGCAGATAGTCGTCGGGCAGAATCGCTTCGTCGAGACCGAGCCCTCGCCGCTCACAGCCGACGCCCAGGGTGGCATTCTCGTGGTCGACGCGGCCGTCGAGGCGCAGCAGATCGAGGCCGTCCGCCGCTGGCGCTCCGAGCGCGACCAGACCGCTGTCGACACCGCGCTCGCCGAGCTTGCCCGTGTCGCCCGTGCGGAGGACGGCCGGGAGAACCTGATGGCGCCCACGATCGAGGCCGCACGAGCAGGCGCGACGACCGGCGAGTGGGCGCGCACCCTGCGCGAGGTGTTCGGCTCCTACCGTGCGCCGACCGGCGTGGGCGAGGCCAGCGGAGCATTGGCCAGTGAGGATCTCCTAGAGCTGCGCGAGGAAGTCGCAAAGCTCCAGGAGAGGCTGGGGCGCCGTCCCAAGATCCTCGTCGGCAAGCCAGGCCTCGACGGCCACTCAAACGGCGCCGAGCAGATCGCGGTACGAGCGCGAGACTCCGGGATGGATGTCGTCTATGAAGGCATCCGTCTGACACCGTCGCAGATTGCCGCCTCGGCGCTGCAGGAGGGTGTCCATGTGATCGGCCTCTCGATTCTCTCGGGTTCGCACCGTGAGCTGATCCCGGCTGTGATGGACGCGCTGCACGACTCCGGTGTACACGCCCCGGTTGTGGTCGGCGGGATCATCCCCGACCAGGACGTCGCCGCCCTGCGGGCAGCCGGCGTGGCCGCCGTTTACACCCCGAAGGACTTCGACATCAACCGCATCATGCGCGACGTCGTAAAGCTCGCGGGCGGGGCCAACGGGAACGGCGCCGCATCGTGATCCTCATCGGCGGCGAACACGGGAGCGGCACAGCACCCGCAACATCGGCCAGTGCCCAGTCCGCCCCATCGCTGGCGTGAGTTCCGCTGGAGCCGCGCTCGGCGCCCGTCTGCGTGAAGGAGACCTGAGCGCCGCGCCGGCGACGCTCAACCTGCTGGAGAGCACCACCACCTCCGATCGAGAACAGGCCGCGGCACTGTTGGCTGAGGTCTCCCCTATGGCCCTCGGTGGTGAGGCCGAAGGCCACGTGATCGGCATCACCGGACCTCCCGGAGCCGGGAAGTCGACGCTGCTGTCCGCTCTGCTGCACTCCTGGCGTGGGCGTGAGCGCTCGGTCGCGATGCTGGCTGTCGACCCGAGCTCGCGGCGCTCGGGAGGATCCCTGCTGGGCGACCGGGCGCGCATCGAGTTCGACCCCGCCGACAATCGCGTGTTCATCCGCTCGACGGCCGCCGGGGAGCGTCTCGGCGGCCTCTCGTGGGCAACTCGAGCGGCTGCGCAGGCGCTCGCGGCGGCATTTGACGTCGTCGTGATCGAGACTGTCGGAGTCGGCCAAGCCGAGACGGAGATCGCCGACGTGGCGGACACGATCGCGGTGGTCGTGCAGCCGGGATCGGGGGACGTGCTGCAGTTCCTGAAGTCAGGGATCATGGAGATCCCCGACGTGCTGGTGGTGACCAAGTCCGACCTGGGGAAGGTCGCGATCAGCGCACGGCGTGACCTGAACTCGGCCCTGCGCTCGCTCGGCTCGCGTTCGACTAACGTGGTTGCCGTGTCCTCCCTGCCCCCCGTCAGCGGCATCGAGGAGCTCGTCGAGGCGCTCAACGAGCACCGTGCCGGGCTCGACATCGCCGCCAGGCGTCTACGCGCGAGGCGCTCGGGGGCGCTGACAGACTTCGTGGTGGAGTATGGCGAGCGCGGTCTACGCTCGCTCGGCGGTCGCGTCAATGCTGAGCGCTGGCTTGCAGAGCAGGATCCCAAACTCGAGACGCTGGCGCTGGTGGCTTTGCTGGCGCGGAGAATGGCCATCTGAGTTGCTGGGCAACCTGCTCTTGATCATCGGCGCATTCGTTCTCGCGAGCGTGATCGCGGGCCTGCTCGGCGCGAGCAATCTCGGCACCGCGCTGACATTTGGCCAGATCGCGCTGGCCGGGACCGTCGTGTTCGTGATCCTCAAGCGCTGAGCCCCAATATGCTGCGGTGAATGGGAAGCGGATGCTTCATATCGACCGGGCGCTCGCTGGATGACGCGATCGAGCGCGTCGAGCTCGCCGAGTCTCTGGGCTACGAGTCGGTCTACACGACTCATATCGCCGGCCGCGAGTCGCTGACGGTCATCACCGCCTATGCGCTTGCTACGAGCACGATCCGTGTCGGCACGGGGGTGGTGCCGATCTACACCCGCACGCCCGCGACGATGGCCCAGACGGCGGCAAGCGTCGACGATCTCTCCGGTGGGCGGCTGACGCTCGGGTTGGGTGTCTCGCATCGCCCGGTCGTGGAGGGCTGGCATGGACAGAGCATCGACAAGCCGGTGTCTGAGATGCGCGAATACACACAGATCGTGCGCGCGATCCTGCGTGGCGAGAACCCCCCAGACGGCGAGAAGTGGCAAAGCAGCTTTCGTCTCGTGGGCCTGCAGCCGAGGCCGCAGCTGCCGATCTACATAGCGGCGCTGTCGCCCGCGATGCTGCGTCTGGCGGGCGAGATCGCCGACGGGGTGCTGCTGTGGCTGTGCGGTCCGAGCTACATACGCGACGTGGTCATCCCCGAGGTGAAGGCCGGTCGTGAACGTGCCGGGCTCACGCTCGAGGGATTCGATGTCGTTCCGGCCGTGCCAGCGGCGCTGACGGACGATCCCCAGGCGGCATACGGCGCGATGCGCCGGGATCTGATGCCCTATTTCGGCCTGCCCTTCTACCGGGCGATGATCGAGCGCTCGGGTTACGCCGGCGACATCGAGGCCTACGATGCCGCGGGCGGTGATTTCGAGGCGATGCAGAGCGCTGTCTCAGCGGGCTTCCTGCAACAGCTCACAGCGGTCGGTGATCAGCAAGCGGTCCGTGAGGGAATCGAGCGCTACCGCCGGGCCGGTGCCAGCACGCCATGCGTCGGGCCGATCACCGGCGCCGACTTCAACGCCACACTCGAGGCCGCCATCGGCTGATCCTCGTGAGCGCCAGGGCCAGAGAGCCCACCGCACCGCCTCCCCGAAACCTGCGCCTGCCAGCGGGCGGTCCCGTACTCTGTCTCGATGCCGATCGTGCGGATCCACGGAATATCAAGCATCCATTTGGCGTCATAGAGCGTTAAGAAAGCTGCAGTAGCTTCTCGCTACCCATGCTGATTCTGATCCTATTCGCGGTCCTCGCCGGAGCTGGCACGGCGCTCTCACCGTGCGTGCTGCCGGTGCTCCCAGCGCTGCTGTCGGCCGGCAGCACGGGCGGCCGGCGCAGGCCCCTGGGCATCGTGCTAGGCCTTTCGCTGACGTTCACGGTCACGATCGTCTTCCTGGCCAGCGTGGTCGACGGCGTCGGTCTCGGCTCAGACCCGCTGCGCTACCTGGCGGTGGTCGTGCTGATCCTGTTTGGCTTGGCATTGATGTCGCCCGAGGTGAGCGCGCGCATGGAGGCGCCGCTCTCGCGTGTGGCGCGCTTCGGTCCACGCTCGGTGGGCGACGGCTTCGGGTCTGGCCTACTCGTGGGAGGCGCGCTGGGCTTCGTCTACACGCCCTGCGCCGGCCCAATCCTCGCGGCGGTGGTGTCCGTGAGCGCCGCCTCCGGACGAACGATCCTGGTCGCCATCGCTTACGCCGCTGGCTCGGCAGCGGTCCTGCTCGCGCTCAGCCTCGGCGGCCGGCGCCTGACAGAGCGCGTGCGCAGCGCCGGACGCGGACCCGCACTCCAGCGCGTGCTCGGTGTGATCATGATCCTCACAGGCCTCGTGATCGCGACCAACCTCGACCTGACCTTCACCCAGTTCGTCGCCAAAGACATCCCGAACGTGAACCTGACCGCGAGCCTCGAGTGCTCCAGCACCGTGACGAAAAGGCTGCACGAGCTCACCGGCCACGAACAGAAGTTCAAGCCGGCCAACGGCACCGAAACCTGCGAAGGCTCATCCTCGAAGATCCACCCGGCGGCGGCGGACGCCTCTCAGGCGACGCTGCTGGCGGATGCTGAATCGCTTGAACGCCTGGGGCAAGCGCCGGAATTTCATGAAACCGAGAAGTGGTTCAACACTCCCGGCGGCGCGCCGCTCACGCTCGCCCAGCTGCGCGGCAAGGTGGTCTTGGTGGACTTCTGGACGTACACGTGCATCAACTGCATCCGCACTCTGCCCCACCTCGAGGCGTGGGACGCCGCGTATCGCAAGGACGGCCTGGTGATCGTCGGCGTGGAGGCCCCCGAGTTCCAGTTCGAGAAGAACGCGGGCAACGTGGAAAACGCGATTCAGCAGTTCGGCATCCGCTACCCGGTCGTTCAGGACAACAACATGGGCACCTGGAACGCCTACGGCAACCAGTACTGGCCCGCGGACTATTTGATCGACTCCAGTGGCGAGGTTCGCTACACGGCTTTCGGTGAGGGCGACTACGAAAAGACCGAGACCGCGATACGCGCGCTGCTCGCCGAAGCCGGCGCGCACGTCGGCGGCATGAGCCATCCGACCGGCGTGATCGTGCCCTCCGAAGTGGCGACCCCCGAGAGCTACACGGGCACCGCTCGCGCCCAGGGATTCGTCAAGGGACCGTTCGCCGGTACGCACGACTACGGGCCGCCACCCACCAGCGCACTCCAACTCAACGACCTCGCCTACAGCGGCACGTGGAAGATCGGCGCCCAGCCCGCGGAAGCGGTCTCCCAAGCAGGCCTCAATCTGCGTTTCAAGGCCAAGAACGCATATCTCGTGCTCAGCTCCCAGAACGAACGCCCGATGCACGTGCAGGTGATGCTCGACGGGCATCCGATCTCAGCGGCGCAGTCCGGCGCCGACGTCCACAACGGCGTGGTCACCGTCCGTCGCCAGCGGCTGTACTGGCTAGTGTCGCTTCCCGACGATCAAAGCCACGAACTGTCGCTGCGCTTCCAAAACGGAATCGTCGCCTACGACTTCACGTTCGGGTAGGCGGCAAGTCCCCGAACCACCGTGTTCGCGGGAGGCGATTTTGCGCCGCCTCGGCGCGCGAGGACACCGCCCACCCCAGCCACGCATACAATGAAGGACATGGAAGGCTCAACCCCAGAGACCACGGCTCGCAGCTGGCTGCGCTGCTACCGCTGCTGGTCGCAGGATCTCGAGGTCCAGGTTCACTATGAGGGGATCCACAAGATCAACCCGGAGACCGGGGAGCCGGCCGAGGTGGTCGACGAGCTGCAGGAGGCCGTCGTGACTTGCCTGGACTGCAATCACGATCAGCCCCATTTGGGTTTCAAGGATGGTCGTGTGGAGCCGATCGAAGACCGCTGGGAACGGATGGTCGCGGGCACCCCGTGGGTGGCTTCCTGCACGGTCACGGTCGACAGCGACGAGGTCGAGAACTGCTCGGGACCGGAGGCCAGCGAGGCGCTGTCCTACGCGGCCTTTGGCGATCACGGGGTGCGGGAGTTCTTCACGCACGTGCGCTTCCACAAACACGAAGAGGAATCGCGCATCGTCGTGCACCTGCTGGTGGAGCTCTATGCCCGTTCACTGGAGGAGGCCACCGAGGTGCTCGAGTCCGCCTCGCGCGGTGCGCTGACGATCACCTCGCTGGCAGAGGAGTCCCGCCCGCCGGCGGCGGGCGACGCAAGCCACAACCACGACTAGGCGGGCGACAGGCGCAGTACCGGGATGCGCCTGATGCCGGCGGTGCGCTGTTCGTAGTCGCTGTAGCCGCTGTAGACGAGCTTGGCCAGCTCGAACAGGCGGTCGTGGTCTGCGCCTTCGACCTCGCGCGCCACGTAGGAGCCAGAGCGGCCCATCGATTCCAGGTGAACGTCGGGGTTGGCCTTGATGTTGTGGTACCAGGCCGGGAACTTTGCTTTGCCGTAGCTCGAGGCGATCAGGACCACGTCACCGTCGTCGCTGAAGTACACCAGCGGCACCTTGCGCTCGATGCCGCTGCGCGCGCCGCGAACGGTGACGACGACGATCGGGATCTGGCCGAAGGCGGAGTCCAAGCGCCCGCGCGAGATGCGCACGAGCCACGGGTCGATGCGCGCGCCCACCTGCGAGGAGTACCAGGTGCCGGTCTTCGTCAGTGCGAACGCGGTCAGCGCCCGCTTGAAGCGAGAGTGTGAGCCCTGCGGGTCGACCCGTGGGATCGCCCCCGCCATCGTCTCAGCCCAGGCGCTGTTCGAGCGCGTCCAGCTGAGCGGTCAGATCCGCCGGCAGGTTCTCGAATTTCGACAGGTACTCGCGGAACTGCGGCAGCTGTGACTTCCACTCCTCGACATCGACACGCAGAAGCTCGGCCATGTTCTCGGGGGAGATGTCGAGGCCCCTGGTGTCGATTCCGTCCTCCCCGACGGGCGGGATGAACCCGATCGGTGTCTCGCGGGCCGCGCCATGACCGGCGCAGCGCGCGAACACCCAGGCCAGCACGCGGGAGTTCTCGCCGAACCCTGGCCACAGGAACTTGCCGCTCTCGTCCTTGCGAAACCAGTTGACGTAGAAGATCTTGGGCAGCTTGTCGGTGTCGAGCATGCGGCCCATCTCCAACCAGTGGGAGAAGTAGTCGGCCATGTTGTAGCCGCAGAACGGCAGCATCGCAAACGGGTCGAATCGCAGCTCGCCGACCGTGCCAGCGGCCGCCGCGGTCTTCTCGGAGCTCATCACCGAGCCGAGGAACACTCCGTGCTCCCAGTCGAGCGCCTCGGTCACCAGCGGGACGACCGTCGAGCGGCGGCCGCCGAACAGCATCGCGTCGATCGGCACGCCAACCGGATCCTCCCACTCGGCCGCGATCGCGGGATCCTGGTCGGCCGGGGCTGTGAAGCGGGCGTTGGGATGCGCCGCCGCAGTTGCGGACTCGGGAGTCCAATCGTTGCCGTGCCAGTCGGTCAGATGGGCCGGCGCCTGCTTGGTCATTCCCTCCCACCACACGTCGCCGTCATCGGTGAGCGCACAATTGGTGAAGATCGAGTTCGACTCGATCGTGTGCATCGCGTTGGGGTTTGTGTCGACACCTGTGCCCGGTGCCACACCGAAGAAGCCGGCCTCGGGATTGATCGCGTACAGACGCCCATCGGCGCCGATCTTCATCCAGGCGATGTCATCGCCGATCGTCTCCACCGTCCAGCCCTCGAGCGTCGGAATCAGCATCGCGAGATTGGTCTTGCCGCAGGCTGAGGGAAACGCGCCGGTGACGTACTTGACTTCGCCCTCGGGCGATATCAGCTTGAGGATCAGCATGTGCTCGGCCATCCAGCCCTCGTCGCGGGCCATCACCGAGGCGATCCGCAGCGCGAAGCACTTCTTGCCCAAAAGCGCGTTGCCTCCGTAACCGGACCCGTATGACCAGATCTCGCGTGTCTCGGGGAAGTGGACGATGTACTTGTTATCGGCGTTGCAGGGCCACGGAACATCCTGCACACCATCACCGAGCGGCATCCCGACCGAGTGCAGGCAGGGCACGAAGTCCCCATCACCAAGAGCGTCGAGCGCGCCCTGGCCCATACGAGTCATGATTCGCATGCTCACCGCGACATATGTCGAGTCGGTCAGCTGCACACCGACGTGACTCTTGTCTGACCCCAGTGGGCCCATCGAAAATGGGACGACATACATCGTGCGGCCCTTCATCGAGCCGGCGAACAGCCCGCTCAGGCTCTCCTTCATCTCGGCCGGATCGCGCCAGTTGTTGGTGGGACCAGCTTCGGTCTCGTTCGCCGAACAGATGTAGGTTCTGTCCTCCACGCGGGCCACGTCACCGGGGTCGGAGAAGGCGAGGTAGGAACTGGGCCGCTTGGCCTCGGAGAGCTTGCGAAAGGTTCCGCCAGCGACCAGCTTGGCACACAGGCGGTCGTACTCCGCCGCGGACCCATCGCACCAGTAGATGTCGCTTGGCTCAGTCAGAGCCGCTACCTCCTCGACCCATGCGAGCAGGCGCTCATTGGTCGTCGGCGTGGCGGCGGTGGCGGGAAGTGCGGTGGTCTCCATGGTGTGAAAGCGGCTCCTCAGGTGGTTTTGCGATGGTTCCTGGCAGCGGAAACGCGGGCGCTCCATGCCCGCGAAGTCAGCGATGCAATGCGCATGGCGCGCGTGAGGCGATCAAGGGAGCCTATCGCACGGCTCCAGGCGCCTCTTCATCTACTCAACGTTTCCCTCCGCTGAATTTTGTGTGGTGGCGCTCTCGCCAGGCTGCTTGCGGGGCACCAGCACCAGACGCTTGAACTCGGCCACCAGCACGCCGTCCTGGTTGAGCACGCGTGTGTGAACACGGACTGTGCCGCGGTCAGGCTTTGACTGGGACTCGCGCTTCTCCAGCACCTCGGACTCGCAGAAGAGCGTGTCCCCGTGAAATACGGGCGCCGGGTGCTTGAGCTCTTCGGTGGCGAGATTCGCGATCGCCTTGCCGCTGACGTCGCTGACGGACATGCCGAGCGCCAGCGAGTACACCAGCGGCCCGACGACGACGTTGCGTCCCTGCTGGGATTTAGACGCATAGACATCGTTGAGATGCAGCGGATGATGATTCATCGTGATCAGGCAGAACAGGTGATCGTCTGACTCGGTGACGGTCTTCGCCGGCCAGTGCTTGTAGACGGCGCCGACCTCGAACTCCTCGAGATAACGACCATACGGGTGGGCGCCACTCGCCTCGCGCGCGGCCTGCTCGGTCTCAACGGTGTGTTCGCTCATGGATCTCTGAGGTCTCCTGTCGGGGATGCGTGGTTGCGGATGGCAGCTCTGCCGCGGCCTCATCAGTCGTGAGCCACGGCGAGAATGCTCGTCAAACGCCCGAGGCCGACCGGCGACTCGAGGCGGGACATCGAATTCTAGTGGGACGGCTGCGCCGCTCGCCGCCCGATCGCGGCGGAGGCAACGCACACACTTGGCCTTGCGAGCAGGGGGCAGGCGTATCCCGGCGGCGCTGTGCATGGTTGACAGCCGGGCGGCTGCCCCACCGGCGGGCTCGGCGCCGGCTGCGGGGGCGGCGATTCCGGCGTCTGCTCCACGGCCTGCTCGAAGGCCGCCTGGTAGGGCAGCGAGCAGCTCGCGTCATAGGCTTGGGATATCGCCCCCGCGGCGGAGTAGCCGCTCAGCGCGGCGCCCCGCGCCGAGATAGTTCGCAGATCGCCTTCCTCGAGTTGGCCACCGGGCTCACAGAGCGCGGGCCTGATGGCCGGCTCATTCGAGGGGAAGCCCTCGGGCGCCTCGATAACGGTGGGCGCTGACGCTGGACTGGACACGCGAACACTCAGGCCGATCTGAGCCGGATCCATCAGCGCCGTGGCTCGGTCGAGGATGAAAACCAGGATGCGAATCGGCTCGGCGCCGGCAGTGGCGCTGCGCAGGCGAGCCGAGGCAACGTAGTCGGCTCCGATCGGCCCGGTTACCACCACGTGTGGGTATGCCCCTGCCCGGGAGTAGACGCTCACCTGCGCCAGCGCGTAGTGAAGGGGCGCCGGAGCCATCAGGCTGACCCGCCAAGACCGCCGCCGGTGCTGGCTCGATTGCCTGTGAGCGGCGGACGACGCCGCCGTCACCGTGAGCAGCAGGCTCGCACCCAGCACTGTCACGAAGCCTCTGCGCATGATCTTGGTCTAGCAGCAACCGGGCCGCTCCGCAAGGTCGCTGTGTCTCGCCAAAAGCACAGAAGCCGATACGGTTCACTCTGCTCAGAGACTTGTTTGCCGACCAGGAGACGCCACCTTGCGCAACCCCCGCGACTACTTCAAGCCACTCGCCATCGATGCTCCCAAGCCGCTGGCGGAGATTCCCTTCAAGCCCTCCCGGATGATCCATTTCCTGGACTTCTCCAACGAGAAGATGGTCGCCAAGGTGCCCGACATCGCGCCCACCGTCGACATTCTGCTCGGCAACCTCGAGGACGCCGTACCGCTGGATCGCAAGCTTGCCGCGCGCGCCGGGCTGATCAAGGTCGGCAAGGAGACGGACCTCGGCGACACCGCACTGTGGACGCGCGTCAACGAGCTCGCCTCTCCCTATGTGCTCGACGACCTGACCCAGATCGTGGGCGAGATCGGGGACAAGATCGAGGTGATCATGGTGCCGAAGGTGGAGGGCGCCCAGGACATCCACTACGTCGACCGTCTGCTCGCCCAACTGGAGGCCAAAGCGGGGCTGCAGCGCCCGATCCTCGTGCACGCGATCCTCGAGACCGCCCAGGGCGTCGCCAACCTCGAGGAGATCGCCTGCGCCTCGCCGCGCATCCAAGGCATGTCCTTCGGCCCAGCCGACCTCGCCGCCTCGCGGCGCATGAAGACCACGCGCGTCGGCGGCGGGCACCCCGGCTACCGCACGATCGCCGACCCCGATCCGGACGATCCGGATGCCCCCCGCGCGAGCTACCAGCAGGACCCATGGCACTACTCGATCGCCCGCATGGTCGACGCCTGCACCGCCGTCGGCGCACTCCCCTTCTACGGCCCCTACGGCGACATCCGCGACCTCGAGGGTTGCGAGACGCAGTTCCGTGCCTCGTTCCTACTCGGCTGCGTCGGCGCCTGGTCGCTACACCCCGCCCAGATCGCGATCGCAAAGAAGGTCTACTCGCCCGATCCCGACGAGGTCGCCTTCGCGAAAAAGGTGATCGAGGCGATCCCCGACGGGCGCGGCGTGCACATGATCGACGGCAAGATGCAGGACGACGCCACCTGGAAGCAGTGCAAGGTGATGGTCAACCTCGCGGAAATGCTGGCGCGGAAGGATCCGGAGCTGGCCCGGCTATACGACATATAGCGATGCGCACAGCGGCTCGAGCGCTTCCTGGAGACGAAACAATTGGTGGTTGCGAGTCGCACGTCCGACAGCTAGCTATTACCTTTGAGGAATGAGAGTCGGTCGGGGCTTGGGGGCGTGTGCGGCCAGCGGGGCCATCGGAGCGGCTGCATGCGCGATAATCGGTGTGGGTGTCGCGCAGGCGGCCGAACAGCGCGCACAGGCGTTTGCGTTCACGAGAGCCACACAACAGTTCGTGGTCCCAGCTGGTGTTACAAGCCTGAAGGTCGCGCTCATCGGAGGTCACGGCGGCAGCGGCTCGCCGCGCGATGACAGCGAATCACAGGGCGGCGAGGGTGAGAGCGTTCTCGCCCAGCTGCCGGTTATCGCCGGCGAGCCGCTGTTCGTCGAGGTCGCCGGGAACGGCGAAAGCGGCGAATCGCCCGGCCGCGGAAGGGGTGGCTATGGCGGTGGCGGAGACGCGGAATCTCACGAAGGCCTCGAGCAGAACGGCGGCGGCGGGGGCGGCGCGTCGGACGTGCGCACGGCCGAAGGTGCCGAGGCCTCCCGCCTGGTTGTAGCCGGCGGGGGAGGAGGCGGCGGCGCGGCGGGCCTGAGCAGCACCCAGCCGAGCACGGCGTTCCCGGGTGGAAGCGGCGGCGAAGCGGGCGCCCGCGGCCAAGACGGCACAGCGGTCAACCCCGAGGCCAGCGGCGGCGAAGGAGGCAGACCCGGGGGCGCCACCTCGGGCGGAGAAGCCGGCGGGAACTCGAGCGTGCAGATCGCGGGCAAAGGCTCAGAAGGAGTGGGCGGGAACGGTGGAGGGAGCGGTCTGAACATTGGCGGCGGCGGAGGCGGCGGAATCTTCGGCGGCGGGGGAGGCGGCGGCGGCTCCTACCAAGTGGTCGGGCAAAACTTCTCAGGCGGTGGCAGCGGAGGAGGAGGCGGAGGCGCATCGGGAGTGCCAGCCGGGCGCAGCGCGACCCTCCTACAAGAGGAAGCGAGCGCCGCAGCACCCTCTGTCACGTTCACCTGGACCGCCCCTCCACCGGCCGTCCTGACCGAAGCCGCCAGCGCTCTCGCGACCACGACCGCAACCGTCAACGGCACCCTCAACCCCAACAACTCGCTCGTGACCAGCTGTCAATTCCTGCTCGCCCCAGCCCCGCCGGCGGGCGCGATCATCCCCTGCGCCCAGCAGGTCGGTGCCGGCGGCACGCCGGTCTCTGTCTCGGCGACGCTCAATGGGCTCTCTCCTGCCACTTCCTACACGGTCACACTGACGGCGACGAGCGCACAAGGCTCCTCCAGCGGCTCCCCTGTCGCGTTTACGACAGCGCCGGCCCTCAGCACAATCCAGCCCGCCAGCCCGATCCAGCCCATCGGCCCGGTAACAGACAACGGCCCGTTGTCTGTTACCAACCTGAGGCTCTTCCCCACCCGCTTCAAGCGCGGCAGGCAAACGGCGAGGATCACCAAGACCGGGCACAAGGCCATCCCCACCGCCACGACGATCTCCTTCACGCTCTCCCAAGCCGCCACCGTGAAGCTCGGCTTCGAACTCGCCCAACCGGGCGTACTCGTCGGGCGCAAGTGCGGCGCTGTCTCCAAGACCCACCGCAAGGGCAAGCGCTGCACCCGCTACACGAAGGTCACTCACGGCGTGACCCTTGCCGGCCCTGCGGGCACCGATGAGATCGCGTTCGATGGCGTTCTCGACGGCGGCCACCTCTCACCGGGGATCTATCGGCTCTCGCTCGCCGCCACCGAGGGCACCGAACGGGCAACCGCTTCGCAGCATCCCACCTTCACGCTCAGCGCCTGAGCGAGTTGCTGCTCTCCGTGCCCGTCGAAGGAGATCGGCAGTAGCCGTGCAGCCTCACCGCCTGTCAGGCGGTGAGCGGCGGCCACGGCACCGGCGTCCATCCCAGGCCATCGAGCGCGGCTCGCACGCGCTCTGACACCTGGCCCTCGTTGCCGGAGCAGTAGTAGTCCAGATAGCGGCCGCCCCTGCCGGTGAGATCGGCGACGACGCTGCCGGCATGCCGCCAAGAGACCGAGACGGGAGCGTCCATGTCCTCCCGCTGCCACTGCATATTGCAGAGGGCTCCATACAGCTCCGTGGCGAAAGAGTCCTCCCGCGCCACCCGCTCAGAGAGAGTCCAGAGCGCTTCTTCAAAGACATCGAGCCGGTCACATTCCTCCACGCTCACCTCCCATCCGCGTAGGCCATCACCACCAATTTGAACCTCAGATCAATGTAGTGCATCATCTGCGACGCATTGAGCTTTCGCGCTCCCTGAAAGCGCCCAGGCAGCCCCGAGCGAGCGCTTTACCAGCGTGGCATATAGGGTTTCGACGCTCCGTCCCCGGCCAGAAACAGAACTACATGAGATTTTTCGAGTACGAGGCGCGCGAGATTGTCAAGCGCGCAGGCATCCCAGTAACCGACTACGGATTTACGACCGACGCGGGTGAGGCAGGCGAGATCGCGCGGCGCATCGGTGGCCCGGTCGTCATCAAGTCCCAGGTTCTCAGCGGCGGGCGCATGAAGGCCGGTGGCGTCAAGTTCGCAGACACTCCGCAGGAGGCCGAAGCCCACGCGCGCGACATCCTCGCCCTGGAGATCGGCGGGCACGTGCCCCGCGGTGTCCTGGTCGATCCGAAGGCCGAGGTAAAGCAGGAGTACTACGCCGGGGTCGTCTGGGACGGCACAGCCAAGAAGCCGCTGATGCTGTTCAGCGACATGGGCGGTATCGACATCGAGCAGGTCGCCGAGGAGCACCCCGATCATGTCGGCCGCGGGCATTTCTCCACGCTCCAACCGTTCTCCGACTTCCAGGCCAAGCAGGTCATCGCCGCCGCCGGCGTGACCGGCAAGGCGCTGCAGCGCGCCACCCCGGTACTCGCCCGGCTGGCCCAGCTGTTCCTCGAGAATGACATGACCCTCGCGGAGATCAACCCGCTGGCAGAGCTGCAGGATGGCTCGTTCGTCGCGCTCGACGCACACATGGAGATGGAGAACGAGGGCATGCCGCGTCAGCGTGCCTTGCTCGAGGCACTGGGCATCGGCGAGGAGGAGGGCACCCGGGAGGGGCACACTCCGACCTCGTTCGAGGAGGCCGTCAAGGCGATTGACGCCGCCGATCACCGTGGTGTCATCCAGGGCAAGGACACCGGCTTCAACGGCAACATCGGCCTGGTGATCGGCGCGGGCGGCGGCTCGCTGACCCTAACCGACGCCGTGCGCCAGCAGGGCGGTCGGCCCGCCAACTACTCCGAGATCGGCGGCAACCCGTCGGTCGCCAAGGCCCGTGGCCTGGCCAGGGAGGTTCTCGAGAAAGACGGCGTCGAGAAGATCGCCGTGATGATGTCGATCGTCTCCAACACACGCGTGGACATCGTCGCGCGCGGCGTGATCAAGGCCTGCCTGGATCTCGGCAGGGATCCTGGCGAGACGATCGCGATCTTCCGGATCCCTGGCGCGTGGGAGGAGGAGGGCTTCAAGATTCTCGATAAATACGGGATCGAGTACTGCGATCGGTCGGTGTCGTTGTGGGAGGCCGCCGGTCGTGCGGTCGCCAGGATTGAATCCAACCCACCCGCGGAGGCGTAGCGATGTCGATCCTCATCAACCAGGACACAACCTTCATCATCCAGGGCATCACCGGCCGCGAGGCGGTCAACCTCACGCGCGAGTGCCTCGACTACGGCTCGAAGATCGTCGGAGGCGTCACCCCCGGGCGCAAGGGCCGTGAGGTACATGGCGTGCCGGTGTTCGACACCGTCGAGCAGGTCGTCGAGCACAACGGTGGCGTCGTCCCGGACGGCTCGGTCATCACCGTCCCGCCGGCGGGCACACGCGACGCCGTGTTCGAGGCGCTGCATGCCGGCATCAAGACGATCGTGATCGTCACCGAGCGCATCCCCCGCCGCGACGTGGCGATGATGGTCGAGCTGGCCGACGCCAAGGGTGCGCGGATCATCGGGCCCAACTGCCTGGGTCTGATCGTCCCGGGAGTAGCCAAGATGGGTGGCATCGGCGGCCCGGCGCGCAACGCCGCGGTGGCCTACCAGCCCGGCGCGGTCGGCGTGATGAGCCGCTCCGGTGGCATGACCACTGAGATCTCCTCCACACTGACGGCCGCCGGACTGGGAGTCTCCACAGCGGTCTCGATCGGCGGCGACGCGATCATCGGATCCACCTACGCCGAGCTGATGCCGTACTTCGAGGCTGACGAGCAGACCCAGGCGATCGTGATCTACACCGAGCCCGGTGGCCGCATGGAGGCCCAGTTGGCGCAGTGGGTCAAGGACAACAACTCGCGGCTGCCGATCATCGCGTTCATGGCCGGCAAGTTCATGGACGACGAGGAGATGCAAGGCATGTCATTCGGGCACGCCGGCACCATCGTCGAGGGCAAGGAGGACTCAGCGACGGAGAAGATCGCCCGACTGGAGGCGGCCGGGATCCCAGTCGTGCAGCGGATCGACGAGATTCCCGACCTGGTCGAGGCCAAGATCGCGGAGAGGAGCGCAGCATGAGGAAGGACGCCACATTCATCGCCGTGGAGATCGACGACCGGGTGGCGGGCGATCACGATCTGGCGGTCAAGCTGAGCGATGCCTGCCCGGTCGACATATTCGCGGCCGCCGAGGGCGCTGGCGTGGAGATCGTCGAGCAGAATCTCGACGAGTGTGTGCTGTGTCGGCTCTGCCTCGACGCATCGCCGCCCGGAACCGTCAAGGTGATCAAGCTCTACGACGACGAGACGGTCCTGGCTTAGCGGCACGCCAGCCGAGTCGTTGGCCGGCTCTGTGTGTTTACAGCCGGCAGAGCCCCGTGAGGGGTGGCCTCGGCGCCCAGGCCGCAGACACTCAGCCGGCTGAAGCAGACTCGCCGCGATCGGCGCTTCTGACGGCGGCAACCCAACCCATTTGTTAGGTAATTGTTAGGATTCACCCCCCACAAGACGGTATTCTCACTGGCCGGTTGTCGTTCATTCGCGTGGCTTGCCCGCTCCGCGAGGTCCACCGCTCGATAATCCGTCGAACCTCGGGGAGCGCATGACAAGAATCGGACGCATCGTCGTGCTCGCTGCCATGGCAGCATGCATCGTGGTTGCCGTGGTGCTCGCCACGGGTGTTCTGTCCAGTTCGCCACGTCACCCCTCCGCTCTCAGGGGCACCTCTCCCGTGTGTCTGCCCGCAACGCTCGAACACGACGCCACACTGCCGGGCACCTCCGTCGATGTCTCGCCAGAGCCGGAATCCGATACGGCCAACCCCGACACCCAGATCAGTTTCCTCGGCACGAACGTCGCCAACATCCAGAGAGTCTCCGTCGTCGGCTCTGAGACCGGCGATCACCGCGGCCGCATCGCTGGGTACTCACAGGGCAACGGCGCGAGCTTCCTGCCCAACACCCGATTCGACGCTGGCGAGCGCGTGCGCGTGAGCGCTCTGATCGGTGCGGGCAACGACCCCAAGCCGATCACGTTCTACTTTCGCGTCGATACCCCATCTCCGACGGCGAACGTCGCGGAGTTCCCCAATCCGACGGCGGCGCCAGCGGACCTCCAGAGCTTCTACACCCTGCCGGGCGTCCAGGCCCCGGTCCTGACCGTCACCGTGGCCGATCACGATCCGACGGCCGGCGACATCCTCACGACCAACGGTCCCGGCCCCGGCCAGTACGGGCCGCTGATCTACACGCCAGCGGGCCGGCTGATCTGGTTTCAGAGGCTGCCGGGGGGCGAAACGGCGGAGGATCTGAGCGTGCAGACATATCAAGGCCAGCGTGACCTGACGTGGTGGAGGGGACGTGTGCTCTCGCTCGGTTTCGGCCAGGGCGAAGACATCGTCATGAACTCCCACTACCAGACGGTCGCGAGGATCGCCGGGGGCAACGGCCTGCGAGCCGACCTGCACGACTTTCAGATCGCGCCCTACGATGTCGCCTACATCACGGCCTTCAACCCGATCCGCTGCGACCTCACGACGGTCAAAGGAGCACGCGACGGGACGATCATCGACACAGCGATCCAGGAGATCGACATCAAGACGGGCCTCGTGCGGTGGGAATGGCACAGCCTCGACCACGTCGGCGCGGCAGAGTCCGAAGTCGAAGCACCGACGGGTAGTACGCCCTGGGACTACTTCCACCTCAACTCGATCGACCCCGAGCCCGACGGAAACCTGCTGATCTCGGCGCGCAGCACCTGGGCCGGCTACCAGGTGCAGGCGGGCAGCGGCAAGATTCTCTGGCGTCTGGGCGGCAACAGGAGCTCCTTCAAGATGGGGCCGGGCACGAAGACCGCCTGGCAACACGACGGCCGCCTGCTGGCAGACGGTGAGGTCACCTTCTTCGACGACGGCTCAAACCCACCGATCCATCAACAGTCACGCGCCGTGCGGATCGCGCTTGACTTCAAGACCCATGAAGCGCGTCTCGCCTCGGCCTACACACACCCCAACCCACCGCTGCTCGCCGCGAGCCAGGGCAACATGCAGACGCTCGCGGACGGGAACACCATCGTGGGCTACGGCGCCGTGCCCGAGATCAGCGAGTTCGCACCAGACGGCTCGCTGATCTTCGACGCCCATCAGCCCCTGGACATGTCCTTCTACCGGGCCTTCCGCTTCCCGTGGAGCGGGCGCCCGCTGAGCCCGCCCGCGGTTCTCGCAAATCTGAACAACACGGGCGAAGAGACGATCGTGCACGCGAGCTGGAACGGCGCGACCGACGTGGCCTCCTGGCGCATACTGGCGGGGATGAGCCCCGCAACGCTCGAGGCGCAGCTCACGATCACAGCCGACGGTTTCGAGAGCTCGACGACGCTACCCGAGAAGTACGCTTACGTGGCGGTGCAAGCAGTCGACTCCGACGGCCACGCGCTCGGCACCTCAAAGACGGTACGGACGATCACCTACGCCGCTTCGCTCCCCAACCCCAGCCGCTCAGAATGAGAACGAGGAGGACTTTCGGTGAACCAGCGAACGCGCGGTCCCCTCGGCATCCGGACCTGCCGCCTAGTATGCCGGTTTGGACCTGTGCTTGTGCGCGGTCGTCGTGGTCGTGGGAGTGCTGTTCGTCGCCGGCTTGGAAGAGGAGGAGCTTGCTGCTTTGCCGCCACACGCCGCCATCACGACGGTGCTCGCAAGGGTGGCCACTAGCATTAGCATTGCGGTCAGTGGCGTTCTTTTCATGGGCCGGGCTCCAAATCTCGCTCGAGGACTCGGTGACTCACCCTACCAGCCGCTCGTGGCGCCGATCGCAGTCGTGTAAGCCGTCATGAGCAGCGAGACGACAACTCGGCCTGCGCCCGCCGGGGAGCCCGCGCCTGATCGCAAGCACGTCAGCGGCATGGGCTGGTTGCTGGCGGTCTGCTGCGTCGCGCAGTTCATGGTGATCCTCGACCTGAGCATCGTCAACGTCGCCCTGCCCTCGATCCAGCTGAGCCTCGGCTTCTCCTCGCCCGACCTGCAGTGGGTGGTCGATGCCTATGCGATCTCCTTCGCCGGCTTTTTGATGCTCGGCGGCCGTGCTGCCGATCACCTCGGCCAGCGACGCACGTTCGTCGTCGCGCTCCTCTGGTTCGGGCTCGCCTCGCTCGCCGGGGGCGTCGCGCCGAGCCAGGCGGTGCTCGTCGCGGCGCGCGGCGTGCAGGGCGTCGCTGGCGCCCTGATGGCGGCCTGCTCGCTGGCGATCATCACCGCGTCCTTCGAGCCGGGACCGAAGCTCAATCGCGCGATCGGCACGTGGGCGGCGATGAACGGCCTCGGCGGCGCGGCGGGCGTGCTGTTAGGCGGGATCATCACCGAAGTCCTCAACTGGCGCTGGGTGCTGCTGATAAACCCGCCGATCGCCCTCGGCGCCGCGATCGTCGCCTGGAGGGTCATCAGCGAGCGCCGCCGCGATCCCGGCAAGTCATTCGACTTCGCCGGAGCGCTGACGCTGACGATCGGGCAGGTGATCCTCGTTTATGGCGTCGTCGAAGCCGGATTGAAGGGCTGGGACACGTTCGCGGCGCTCGGGCCGATCGTCCTCGGTATCGCTCTCCTGGGCGCGTTTGGCTTCATCGAGGCCCGGCTGGCATCCGATCCGCTGATCCCCTTCAAAGAGCTGACGCTGCCATTGCAGATCGCGAACAACATCGTGCTGCTGTTCAGCGCGACGATCTTCCCGATGTGGATCCTGAGCTCGCTGTACCTGCAGCAGGTGCTCGGGCTCTCGCCCTTCCACACGGGACTGATCTTCCTGCCGATGACGGTGGTGATCGGGCTCGTCGCCTCGCGCGCCGGCAGGCTCGTCAGCCAGTTCGGCGTAAAGCCGGTGCTCGGCAGCGGCTTGATCATGCTGACGGCCGGCATGTACCTGCTGTCGAGGATCGGCTCGAGCGGCAGCGGCATCATCTACATCATGATCCCCGGGCTGTTGACCTCAGCGGGGATCGCGATGTCGATCGTGCCGTCGACGATCGCGGCCACGCAGGGCGCAAAGCCTGGCCAGGCCGGCCTCGCTTCAGGTCTGGTGAACACCTCCCGGCAGGTCGGCGGAGGGCTCGGGCTCGCCGTCCTGATCACACTGGCCACACAGCACACCACGCATCTGATCGGCGCCGGGGAGCAGGTGCCGCAAGCACTCACCCATGGCTTCCGGCTCGCTTACCTGATTGGGGCCGGCCTGGCCGCCGCCGCTGGTGTGATGACGTTTCTCGCGCTGCCCGGATCGGCTTCGCGCTCCACGGGCGCGGTCCGTGGGTTCGCTCTCGCGATCGCCGCCGTGCTCGCGATCTTCGTCGCTCTGACGGTCGCGTTTTCCGGCTCGCATGCCCCACCGATCGGGAAGTACACCACCAACGGCGCCTACAGCTTCATCACCGCCCCCTCGCTTCACCCGCCCAAGATCCGCGTTCTCGAGCGCGCCGCCGGCACACTGGCCCCCGGCTATATCTTCACCGCGAGCTTCTACAACCTGAACTACCCCCCGATGGTCGGCCAGAGTGGTCCTCTGATTCTCGATCACAGCCTGCAGCCGGTCTGGTTCCAGCCGGTGCCTGAACACCTCGTCGCCGCCAACTTGAGTCTGCAGACCTACGAGGGCAGGCCCGCGCTCGCATGGTGGCAGGGCGTCGTCAGCAAATCCGGCTCCACCGAAAGCGGCGAAGACGTCGTGGTCAACCAGCACTACCAACGGATCGCCACCCTGAAAGCCACCGGCGGCTGGGTCATCACCCTCCACGAGCTCGCGATCAGAGGAGACGATGCCTGGGTGACCGCAAACAAAAATCTCCCACTCGACCTCTCCAAGTACGGTGGCGCCTACAACGGCGCGTTGATCGACTCCGCGGTGCAGGAGTACAACCTCAAGACGGGCAAGCTGATCAGCAGCTGGGATGCCCTCGACCACATCCCGCTGAGTGACTCGCGGGCCTCGGTGCCGACCAACGGTTTCCCCTGGGACGCATACCACGTGAACTCGATCGACGTGGTCGGCGACGGCACGTTCCTGGTGTCCATGCGCAACACATGGGCGGCGTACCTCGTCAACATCGCAACCGGGAAGATCGAGTGGACGCTCGGTGGCAGGCACTCCAGCTTCACGTTCGGCCCAGAGGCCGCTTTCCAGTGGCAGCACGACGTGACGCTGCAGAACGCCTCGACCATCAGCCTGTTCGACGATCATTGCTGCCAGCTGACCGGCGGCGGGACCTCGGTGCATGCCACGGGGCCCTCCCGGGGACTCGTGCTCGAGCTCGACCAGACCACGCACACGGCCACCCTGGCGGCGCAATACCTGGGAGACGGCCACTTCGAATCCGAATTCATGGGCGATACGCAGCCGCTGTCAAACGGCGACACATTCGTCGGCTGGGGCTCAGAACCGTACCTGTCGGAGTTCAGCCGCTCAGGACAGGTGCTGCTCGAAGGCGAGTTCCCAGAACCGGATCTCAGCTACCGGTCGATGCTCGAGCAATGGGTTGGCCTGCCGCTCACGCCACCCGTCGGCGCCACCCGCACAACGGGCGCCACGACAATCGTGTATGCCAGTTGGAACGGCGCAACGAGGCTTGTGTCCTGGCGCGTACTCGCCGGCGAACGCCCCGGCGATCTGAAGGTCGTTGCCAGCCACGCCAGGTCCGGATTTGAGACAGCGATCCCGGTGCCGGGAAGCCACAAGAGCTTCGAGGTGCAGGCTTTGGACGCTTCCGGCCACGTCATTGGATCCTCTGAAACGTTCGCGAAGGGAACCGCATGAGCACCAGAAAAACGATTGGGCTACTGTCGGCAACGCTGAGTACGGCGTTGGCGCTGGGCGCCTGTGGAGGCACGAGCTCCGGCGCGACGACAACCGCACCCGATCCAGCTGGGGCGAGTACGGTGGCGGTCTCCCCCGAGCCGGGCACGCCAGACGCCTCGCCGAGCACCCAGATCAGCTTCCTCGGGGCTCCCGGGACGAGCGTGTCGGACGTGCATGTGACGGGCTCTCGCAGTGGCGCCCACGCGGGGGTGCTGAAGGCCTACTCGACGGGCACCGGTGAGAGCTTCCTGCCAACCCATCCGTTCCTCGCGGGGGAGAATGTGAGGGTGACCGCGACCGTCCAGAGCGCGGGCGCCACCCACACCGCCACCACCAACTTCACGGTCGCCCACCAGGCGAGCGTCAGCCAGAAAGAGTTCCCGATCAACCCGGGCAACCCCAGTGCGATACAGCACTACAGCACCGCGCCCACGCTGACGCCCACGACGGTCGACATCACCACCCAGGCGAAGCCGGGCGCGACACCCGGCTACCTGTTCATGGCGCCCTACCAGGGAGTCGGCGCCGATGGTCCTATGATCGCCGAACAGAACGGCGCTCTGGTGTGGTTTCACCCACTGCCCTCGGGCGTGGAGTCGACCAACATGCAGGTCCAGAGCTACGAAGGCAAGCCCGTCTTGACCTGGTGGCAGGGGCGCATCCTGGAAGTCGGCTTCGGTCAGGGCGAGGACGAGATCTACAACACCTCCTACCAGCACGTGGCCACGATCCGCGCCGGCAACGGCTATCACGCCGACCTGCACGAAATCCGCCTGACGAGCGAAGGCACCGCCTGGATCGACGCGTTCGACCCGATCGACATGAACCTGACGCGCTACCACGGCTCATCCAACGGCGTGATCAACGACTCGGTGATCGAGGAGATCGACATCAAGACAGGGCTCGTGATGTGGGAGTGGCACGCGCTCGGGCACATCGCGATCGGCGAATCGCACAACCCGCCGCCCAGCTCCTCATCCCATCCATGGGACTACGTGCACATCAACTCGATCTCACTCGGCCCGTCGGGCCAGACGGGTACCGGCTCGAGCGAGCCGAGCGACGTGCTGCTGTCCTCGCGCAACACCTGGACGCTCTATGACATCGACTTCGACACGGGCGCCGTGCGCTGGCGTCTGGGTGGCGAGCACAGCAGCTTCAAGCTCGGGACCGGAACCCACACCTACTGGCAGCACGACGCCGAACTGCACCCGGGCGGGCTGATCTCGGTGTTCGACAACGGCGCTGACCCGGCCGAGGAGAAGCAATCGCGGGGCATCGAGCTCGACCCGAACCTGGCGACCCACACCGTCACGCTCGCCAAAGCCTTCACCAACCCAACCAAAACGCTGCTGGCAACGAGCCAGGGCGACATGCTGAACCTGCCCGGCGGCAACTGGCTGATGGGCTACGGCGGCCTGCCCAACTTCACCGAGTACAACGCCTCCGGCCACGTCCTGCTCGATGGCACGCTCGGCAAGAGCGTCCAGGATTTCAGAACCTACCTGGCCGAATGGAAGGGGCAGCCGACGAGCACACCGTCGGTCCTGGCCGCGAGGGCTGGGTCTGCGATGAACGTGTCGGTGAGCTGGAACGGCGCTACCGAAGTGGCCTCCTGGAAGGTGCTCGCCGGCTCCTCTCAGAGCGCGCTCACAGCGGCTGGGAGCGCCGCCAAGACGGGCTTTCAGACGACCATCTCCGTGCCGGCTGCCAGCCCGTATGTGGAGGTTCAGGCGCTCGATGCGGCCGGTTCGGTGATCGGGACCTCGGGAAGCATCGCGGTTACCTAGCCGCCGGCGGCTCCACCGCCAGCGACGGAGTCCGTCCCGATGTGAGGCGCCACTCGGAGCGAGCGACGACGGGGCCGGTGCACGGTCGACGAACGGACACCCGATGACCGCGCGATCGGGACCCGCGCTTGAGTCGTGAGGGCGATTTGCACTATCGTAGGTGCCATCGACGGCTGCCCGCGCGAGACGCGCCGGAGAGCCAGAATGGATCTGACCTTGAAAGAAAACTTCTCTTTGATCGTGATGTGCGTTTTCCTGGTGCTCTCGCTCGCGTTCTTGGCGCAGCAGATCTCCGCATATCACTAGCGCTCACGCGCAACAGCCAAGCGCAGGCAGCACAGAGAGCACAGTGGCGTGAGCCGCCGGTCCGAGACCGGGATCGCGGTCAGGCCTGTTTGCGAGCGCGCCGGGCGTGCGCGCGTTCCTCGTGGCGCTCGACCACGCTGATGATCAACTTCAAGAACTGGGTCGGTCCCGTGGCCTTCGCCTGCCCGTAGGTGAAGGCCTCGACCCAGTCAGCGACCTTGCCCTCCTCGGCCATCACATTGAAGAACTCGCGGCGCATTTCAACATTGATGCGCGCGTCGCTCGGGGGACCCTTCGTCACCTCCACCTCCGGCATCTGCAAGCGGAAGTGCTGCACGTCACCGCGTCCTCGAAGCTCGACAGCGACGATGATGTTGATCGGAGCAAGCGCGGGGACTTCCTCGATGAACCTACGCGTCGCCAGCTCGATCAGGGTCTTTGCGTCTGACATCTAGCGTCTCCTCGCAGAACTCGTAAGGACAGCGCAGACGATCGCCAACCGAGGTCCAGCGGCTCGTGAGCAGGCGCGAAACCTCATCAGATCTTGTGACGCTGGAGCAGCTTCTTGCCGATCACCATGCGCTGGATCTCAGAGGTCCCCTCACCGATCAGCAGCAGTGGCGCGTCTCGATACAGACGCTCGATCTCATACTCCTTGGAGTAGCCATAGCCGCCGTGGATACGAAAAGACTCCTCGACGCAGAAGCGGCCGGCCTCGGAGGCGAACAGCTTTGCCATCCCGGCCTCCAGATCCGAGCGCACGCCGGCGTCCTTCAGACGGGCGGCACGCAGCGTCAGCAAGCGCGCGGCCTCGACCTGGGTGCCCATGTCGGCGAGCTTGAACTGGATCGCCTGATGCTCGCAGATCGGCTTGCCGAACGTCCGCCTCTCCTGCGAGTAGCGCAGCGCCAGCTCGAGCGCGCGCTGGGCGATGCCGACACCACGGGCGGCGACGTTGACGCGGCCCACCTCCAGCGCGTCCATCATCTGCACGAAGCCCCTGTTGAGGCCCTCCTGCTCTCCGCCCAGCACGTTCTCCGCCGGACAGCGGTAGCCGTCGAAGACCAGCTCGGTCGACTCGACGCCCTTGTAGCCCATCTTGCGCAGCTGCGGCGGGACCGTGAGGCCAGCATAGGCGCCGCTGTTCTCACCGACGCCGCCTTCCTTCTCGGCGATGAAGCAGGTCATGCCCTGATATGCCTTCTCGGCGTCCGGGTCCGTCTTGACGAGCACGAACACGAGATCCGAGCGCAGGCCGTTGGTGACCCACATCTTCTGGCCGTTGATCTCCCAGGAGCCGTCGTCCTGCTTCTTGGCCTGAGTTTTGATGGCCTGCACGTCGGAGCCCAACTCTGGCTCGGACAGCGAGAACGCGGCCCGTATCTCACCCGTCGCCATGCGTGGCAGATACTTCTGCCGCTGCTCCTCAGAGCCGAACTTCATCAGCAGATAGGAGCCGATGAAGTGGGTGTTGATCACACCGGAAATCGAGATCCAGCCACGCGAGAGCTCCTCGACGATCATCGCATAGGTCGTCAGATCCAGACCCATGCCGCCGTACTGCTCCGGGATCGTGACGCCGAACAGCCCGAGCTCCTTCATCTGCTCGACGATCGGCTCGGGAAAGAGATCCTCGTGATCGTAATGCTCGGCGTTGGGAAGGATCTGCTCGTCGGCGAACTGGCGCACCATCTCGGTGATCGCCTTCTGCTCGTCACTCATGTCTGAAGGTGAAGGGGCGGCTACGGCCATTGGTTTGAAACGCTCCGGGGTCGGGGTCTGCGATCGGCTTCTAGCTCTGGCGGGCGCTGGCAGGACTGCGTGGAGTGCTCATCCGGATGTGCTCTGCTCGCGATCGTGAGCTAGATTCGGATTCGCACCACAGCCAGGGGTTCATGTGAACCCGAGAACCTCTGCGGAGGATATCGAGATGAGCAAGACAGAGACCATTCGGTGCGCCGGCACCGCCCAGGCTGCGGGCCCACCCAGCTTTCAGGTTGGCATGCGATGAACTTCGCTCGTGATGTCCTGGACGCGATGGCGCCAGAGAGCCTCGCGCTGGTGGAGCTGACCAGGGAGGGCTCCAGAAGAGAGTGGCGATTCGCCGAGGTCCAGGAGCAGAGCATGCGTTTGGCGGGCACGCTGGCATCGCTCGGCGTCGGCCGCGGTGACGTCGTGATGACGCTGATCGGCAACCGCCCGGAGTGGGTGCTCGCGATGCTCGCCTGCTTTCGCCTGGGCGCCGTGGCGCTGCCCTGCACAGAGCAGCTGCGCGCGAAGGATCTGCGCCTGCGGATCGAGGTGTCCGGCCCCCGACTCGTGATCGCCGATCAGCGCAACCGGACCGAGCTGCAGGCCGCGGGACTGGACGGCGGGGAGATCCCGGTCCTGTTGATCCCCGATAGCTCACTGTTCGACGGCGAGGGAGTCGATGCGGCCGAGCTCGGCGCGGACGATCCGTGTCTGATCACCTTCACCAGCGGCAGCAGCGGCGAGCCCAAGGCCGTTCTCCACGCGCAACGCTATCTCCTCGGCCAGCGTCTGCAGGCAACGCATTGGCTTGGCGCGAAGCCCGGCGAGCTCGTCTGGTGCACCGCCTCATCGGGGTGGTCGAAGTCCGCGCGCAACGTCTTCATCGCGCCATGGCTGCTCGGCGCGACCGCCCTGCTGCACGACGCGCGCTTCGATCCCCACGAGCGTCTGGAGCTGCTTGCACGCGAGCGGATAAATGTGCTCTGCATGGCCCCGACCGAGTACCGCGTCCTCGCCAAGCGCACCACCCTGGGTGACCTGCCCGACCTTCGCGGGATGGTCGCCGCCGGCGAGGCGTTGAATCCTGAGGTGCTGCACGCCTTCAAAGCGGCAACTGGCCTCGCCATCCGTGATGGCTATGGCCAGACGGAGACAGGGCAGCTGACCGGCGTCGCCGCCTGCGAGCAGCCTCGCCCGGCGTCGATGGGGCGGCCTCTGCCAGGAGTCGAGCTGTGGATCGAGGAGGGCGAGCTCCTCGCGGATCCCGCGAGCGTCCCGACATTCTTTCTTGGGTACCTTGGCGAGGATCGCCCCCAAGGCGCCTGGCACACCGGCGACCGGGTCCATCGGGACGAGGATGGCTATCTGTATTTCGAGGGCCGCTCAGACGATGTGATCGTCTCCGCCGGGTATCGCATCGGGCCTTTCGAGGTCGAGTCGGCGCTCCTCGCTCACCCCGCCGTGGCCGAGGCCGCCGCGGTCTCAGCCGCCGACGAGGAACGTGGCGCCGTCGTGCGCGCGGTCATCGTGCTGAGCGATGGACACGAGCCCTCGCCGCGGCTCGCGCGTGAGCTGCAAGATCACGTCAAGCGCGAAACCGCGCCTTATAAGTATCCGCGGATCGTCGAGTTCGCCGATGAGCTGCCAAAGACCGCCTCCGGCAAGATCAAGCGAGCCGAGTTGCGCAGCTAGCCCGTCGTCGTCCGATCCGGGTTCGCGGGCGGCTCAGAGCGCGACGATCGCGTCTATCTCGACCTGCGCTCCCTTCGGCAGCGCGGCGACTCCCACCGTCACCCGCGCCGGTGGATCGGCGTCAAAGAATGTCGCGTAGACCTCGTTGACCTCGGCGAAGGCGGCGAGGTCCGTCATATAGATGGTCAGGCGAACAGCCCGCGACAGCGAGGTGCCCGCCGCGTCGCATACAGCGCTGAGATTCGCAAGACAGCGGTGCGCCTGCGCGGCTGGCCCGTCGCCGGCGATCTCGCCAGTGCGCGGGTCTAGCGGGATCTGACCAGAGCAGAACAGCAGGCCGCCGCAGCTCACGGCATGGCTGTAGGGGCCGATCGCGGCGGGAGCCCCCGGGGCATCGATCGGGTTGCGTTCAGAGCTCATGCGGCTGACAGTAGCGCGCGAGCGAGCCTCACGCGCAGAACACCTGGTGCGACAGGCACACCTGGTGTTCGTTAGATTCCGTTCAGTGCAACGACCCGCAAGGAAGCTGGCTGGCGCATCGTTGGGGATGTGTGTTTGCGTGGCCGCGCTGGCCTGCCCCGCCTTTGCGCAGATCGCCTTCGGCCCATGCCCCGAAACGAACAACTTCGCCTGTGGGCACCTGGTCGTCCCGCTTGACCACAGCGGCCACACAGCCGGCACTCTGACGCTCGCCATTCGTCGTCACCGCGCCCCGGTCGGCGAAGGCAGAGTGGCGGTGATCGCGTTGGCCGGCGGTCCCGGCCAGGCGGCCGACCCGTTCGCTTCGGATTTCGCCGAACTGCTCGGGCCAATCGTCGCCACCCGCGATCTGATCGTCTTTGACCAGCGCGGAACCGGCGACTCCGACCAGCTGAAGTGCAAGGCGCTCGACAGACCGTCGGCGAACGAAACCGCCGGGCACGCGGTCACCAGATGCGCCAATGAACTCGGCAACGCCAGAGAGTTCTTCACGACCGCTCAGAGCGTCGAAGACATCGAGGCGATCCGTGTCGCGGGCGGATACGAAAAGGTGGTCCTCTACGGCACCTCTTACGGCACCAAGGTCGCCGAGCGCTACGCCCAGGAGTATCCCGGTCAGGTCCAGGCGTTGATCCTCGACTCCGTGGTGCCCCCCAACGGACCCGACCAGCTGTCGCGCACCACCTTCGCCGCGATTCCCCGTGTCCTCTCGCAGCTGTGTGATTTTCACCAGTGCGCGGGCATCACGAGAAATCCGACACGGGATCTGGCGCGGCTCGTCAGGAGAATGGGCCGCCACGGGCTGCGTGCCCGCGTGATCGACGGCGAAGGCCACCCTCACACCGTCCTGATCACCTCCGATGATCTCCTGGAGATCCTGATCGCGGGCGACCTGGAACCGACGCTTCGCGCGGAATTCCCCGCCGCCGTACACGCCGCGCTGCACGGAGACACAGCCCTGCTCGGCAGGATGTTCGCCCACGCGGCCTCCGAACCAGAAGAATCCTCCGAGGCGCTCAGCCTGCCCCTCTACTATGCGACGACCTGCGAAGAGGAGGTTTTCCCGTGGCTGCGCGGCTCGAGCACAAAGCAGCGGCTGCGCGAAGCCCGCGCGCGGATCGACGCGATCGACGCGGCGTCCTTTTCGCCCTTCACGCCCGCCAACGCGTTCGACGTCAGCGACATTCCCCAATGCGCCTACTGGCCGTTTGCCAGCCAATCTCCGGAAACCGACGATGCTCCGCTGCCCGCCGTCCCAACCTTGATCTTCAGCGGCGCCGATGACCTGCGCACGCCGACGGCGAACGCGCGGCAGGTGGCAGCGGAAATACCCGGATCGCATCTGCTCGTCGTCCCCAACACCGGGCATTCGGTGCTTGGCAGCGACCCCAGCTCCTGCTCCGCTCACGCATTGCAGGCGTTCTTCGCGGCAAAGCCGATCCTCGAGTGCAAGGACGGCCCAGAGCCAGCTCTGCTGCGGCCGACGCCGCTCGCGCCGCGGCGTCTTGCGAGCGTGCCCCCGGCCAAGCTCTCCTCCGGGCTCGCGGGTCGCACGCTGGAGGCTGTCGTGCTCAGCATGCGTGACCTCTCCCGTCAGCTGACGCTCGAGGGAGCACGCGACCTGAGCGTGGGCAGCGAACTGACACTGCAGGTCGGGGGGCTGCGCTCAGGGTGGGCCGGGTACTCACCGAGCGCCCTGCGCCTGCACGATTACTCCTACATCCCCGGTGTTGACATCTCGGGCACGGTCACGATCGGCAGCGCAGTCCTTCAGATCACGGGGTCAGCGGCCGCCGGCGGCCGCCTGGCACTGGGGCCACATCAGCGCTTGGCCGGGTCACTGGGGGGCGTCGCCGTTCACCTGTCGAACTTCGACACCAGTATCGCCAACGCGTCGATCGCACGGGCAGCGACGATCAGAACCACGCCCTGGAGATAGTCACCGGGTCGAGATGACCCCGTCCGAGTCCAGCCGTCGCCGATCCTGCACGGCTCCCGCCGCGCTCGCGCTATTGTCGAGATCAATGTTCAGGCGCACCTTGGGCTTTGCCTCGCTGCTCACTCTCGCTCTCAGCACGGGCAGCCCACCGGCCTCCGGCGCCGTCACCTTCAGCGCCTGCGCTCAGGACCCAGGCTTTGCCTGTGCCTCGCTCGCGGTGCCGCTCGATCGCTCCGGTCAAGCCCCAGGCAGCATCTCGCTGAGCCTCGAGCGCCTGCAGGCCGGTCTGACTCAGAGCCACGACGCCGTGATCGGGCTGGCCGGCGGACCCGGGCAGGCGGCCAATCCACTGGCGGACTTCATCGCCAAGGCGATCGCTCCCGCACTCTCCAATCGCGACCTGATCGTCTTCGACCAGCGCGGGACGGGTCGCTCCGATCCACTGAACTGCATGGCACTCGAAAGCTCTGAATCGCCGGAAAGCCAGAGCCAGACCGGGATCTCCAAGCTCGGCGAACAGTGCGCCCTGCAGCTCGGCGCGACGCGCGGAGCATTCACAAGCGAGGAATCCGTCGAAGACATCGAGTCGATTCGAAAAGCCCTGGGCTACGAAAAGCTCGTCCTCTACGGCACCTCCTACGGCACCAAGGTGGCAGAGCTGTATGCCGAACGCTACCCCCAGAACGTCGAAGCGCTCGTGCTCGACTCGGTGGTGCTGCCCGAAGGCCCCGAAACCTTCTCGCTGTCGACATTCGAGGCGCTTGCGCCGGTGATGAGCGAACTCTGCTCCAAGCAGGCCTGTAAGGGCATCACCTCGAGCCCGCTCGCGGACATCGCGCGTCTGGCGGCCGAGTTGCACGAGCGGCCCCTCAGCGGCTCGGTGTATGACGGCAGCGGCCACCGCCACAGCCTCTCGATCGGCGAGTCAGACCTGCTCGGGATCCTGCAGGCCGGCGACCTGAACCCGGCTCTGCGTGCGCTGCTGCCCGCGGCCGTCGTCTCAGCGCTGCGGCACGACCCCGACCCGCTGCTGCGGCTGTACGCGCTGTCTGAGGGTTTGATACCGAACCTTCCGCTGCCGCCACACGGCTCAAAGGCCGAAAGAGAAGCCAAAGAAGAAGAGAACAACGCCCTGTTCCTCGCAACCTCTTGCGAAGAGAAGCCTTTCCCCTGGCAGCGAGCGGCGCCCGGCAGCACTCGCGAAGCGGAAGCTCTGTCCGCGCTGCACGCGCTGCCGAGCTCTGACTTCTACCCGTTTGACGCGGCCACCGCCTGGCAGCAGAGCCTGATTCCGTTCTGCCTCGACTGGCCGGATCTCGCACCGCCCCCGCCACCGGTGGGCAAACTGCCCAACGTGCCGACGTTGATTCTGTCCGGCGCGCAGGATCTCAGAACACCCACGTCGAACGCCCGCCAGCTCGCCGCAGAGATACCCGACGCGCAAGTCGAGGTTGTCCCGTACACCGGCCACTCGGTGCTCGGAAGCGACTTTGGCAGCTGCGCCTCAGAAGCCGTCGAGGCGTTTTTCGCGGGGGTCGGCGTGCACGAATGCACCGAGACGACGAACATCTTCAGTCCCACTCCGCTGACCCCCACTAGCCTGCGGTCGGTGCGGCCGATTCCCGGTCTCCGCGGCAAGCCCGGTCGTACGCTGACCGCGATCCTCGACACGATGGTCGACCTCTCGCGCCAGGTCATCGGCGCGACGCTGCAGGTCGATCAGGAACTGCCGAGCGGCTCGAGTTTCGGCGGTCTGCATGGCGGCTTTGCGCGCCTGACGTCCGCTGCGGTGCGCCTCAGTCACTACTCGTTTGTCTCAGGTGTCGAGCTGACCGGCACGTTTGCCGTGCACGACGGCCAGATCCGCCCCGCGACCGTGAAGATCTCGGGCGGGGCCGCGTCGCACGGCACCGTTCGGCTCGGCTCGGCCAAGAGCATCAGTGGGACACTCGAAGGCCGCCACTTCAACGTCAGCGTCGCCAACGTAAAGCTCGCCGACGCCTCTGCCGCCGGCTGGCCCACACGGCCGCTGAACTTTCCCCTGCCGGGCCTGGTGCACATTCACTGAGTAGCGAACGCCAGCGGAGCCCGCGGCGCTACGCTCACGGATATGCCCAACGCACTGCAGCGGGAGAGTTCCCCCTACCTGCGCCAGCATCAGGACAATCCCGTCGATTGGCTGCCCTGGGGTGAGCTGGCGCTCCAGCGCTCGCGCGATCAAAGCCGCCCGCTGCTCGTCTCGATCGGCTACTCCTCCTGCCACTGGTGTCACGTCATGGAGCGCGAGTCCTTCGAGGATCCGCGGATCGCGGCGCTCATGAACGAGAACTTCGTGTGTGTGAAGGTCGATCGCGAGGAGCGACCGGACATCGACGCCATCTACATGGAGGCCGTGCAGGTCATGACCGGCCACGGCGGCTGGCCGCTGAACGTGTTTTTGACCCCCGACCAGCTGCCGTTCTACGGTGGCACCTACTTCCCCCCCGAGGAGCGACACGGTCTTCCAGCGTTCTCCCAGGTGCTGCAGGCGATCGCCACCGCCTGGAGCGAGGAGGCGGAGGAGGTCCGCGGCGGCGCAGAGCGCATTCGCGAGCGTCTCCGCGGCGGAGCGTCGCTCGTGGCTTCAGAGAACCCGGTCACCTCACGATCGACAGACCATGCTGTCCAGGCGCTGAGAGACTCCTTTGACCCTGACAACGGCGGGTTCGGCGGTGCGCCGAAGTTCCCACCGGCCTCGGCAATCGAGTTTCTGCTGGCCCGCGCCGCCGCGATGCACGATCCACCTGCCGCTGCCTCTGACGAGGCCGAAATGGCGCTCCAGACGCTGCGCGCGATGGCGGCTGGCGGCATCTGTGACCAGCTCGGCGGCGGCTTTCACCGCTACGCGGTCGATCGCTCCTGGCGTGTCCCGCACTTCGAGAAGATGCTGTACGACAATGCGCTGCTGGCCCGAGCCTACCTGCACGGGTTCAAGCGCTCCGGCGAGCGCGGATTGCTCGATGTCTGCATCGCGACACTCGACTGGGCGCTGCGCGAGATGCGCGGCCCCGAGGGCGGCTTCTACAGCGCGCTCGACGCCGACTCAGAGGGAATCGAGGGACAGTTCTACGTGTGGCGGGTCGAGCAGCTGCGCGAGGCTCTCGGGGCCGACGCCGAGCAGGCGATCGACTGGTTTGGAGCGAGCGAGCAGGGAAACTTTGAGGATCCACACCACCCACAGCCCGGCTTGAACGTGCTGCAGGGCAGCGGCCCACAACCGGACTCAGAGACCCGTGCCCGTATCCGCGAGCGGCTCCTGGCGCTGCGCTCCGAGCGGGTCAGACCGTCGCTGGATGACAAGCGGCTGACGAGCTGGAACGCACTGATGATCGGGGCGCTGGCCGAGAGCGGCGCGTATCTGAAGAGCGTGCCCGCCCGAGCGGAGGATCTGCAGCGCGGCGACGCCTTCCTGAACGCGGCGATCGGCTGCGCGGAGTTCGTGCTCGGCACGCTGCGTGACGGCGAGGGCAGGCTGCTGCGCACCTACAACAACGGCGAGGCGAAGCTCCGCGCCTACCTGGAGGACTATGCGTTCCTGCTCGAGGCGCTGCTGGACCTGTATGAAGCTAGCTTTCAGGAGCGCTGGTTCATCGCCGCATGCGAGCTGGCCGAGAGCCTCATCAGCGAATTCTCAGACAGCGCGCTCGGCGGATTCTTCTCGACGGCCGCCGATCACGAGCAGCTGATCACGCGCCGCAAGGAGCTCGAGGACACGCCGATCCCCGCGGGCGCATCGAGCGCCGCGCTGGGCCTGCTGCGTCTCTCTGCGCTCACCGGGCGCGAGCGCTACGAACGCCAGGCGGTGGGAGTTCTGCGTCTGACGCATGAGATTGCATCCCGCCATCCCAGCTCGTTCGGTCATCTGCTGAGAGCGCTCGACTTCTACGTGTCTCCCACGTCCGAGGTGGCGATCATCGGCGAGCAGCGCGAGACTCTCGTGCGTGTGGTGCGCGAGCGTCTGCGCCCACATCTGGTTCTCGCCGCCAGCGACGGCCCTGGGGCGGCCGACACCGCGGTCGCGCTGCTGGCGGGCCGCACAGAGATCGGTGCTCACGCCACGGCCTATGTGTGTGAACGCTTCGCCTGCAGAGCTCCCGTGACGGACCCCGCGGATCTCACAGCGCTGCTGGACTGACTCATCCCCCTTCTGGGCTCCCCGAGCAGACACTGCTTCGGGCCGAGCCGCCGTCAGCCGCCGAGTCCACGCGCGACGCGGATGACCGTCACAGTCAGGAAGATGGCGCCGAGCAGACGCCGAAACCAGTTGGCGCCCCGTGTGAGCTCCTCATACCCCCACACCGTCAACGACAGATAGGCGCACGCCATCAGATAGCGGTGCGCCCCGCCGTGCAGACAGCGAGCGAGCACACCGGCGAGCAGAGCGAGTGCCAGCGGCGCGTTGGGAAACTGAACGACCGGGAATCCGGCGGGAAAACCGATCTCGGTGAGCCGCCGATAACACGCGAGTGGACTGTGTCTCACGGAAGCGAGGGACGGTTCGGGAGCCGCATCGGACAATCCGCGACGGCGCCGAGACTGTGGAATGGGCTCGCCCAACTCAGAGGATCGACAGGTACCGGTCGAGCTCCCACTGGGTGACCTGGACGCGATAGTCGTCCCACTCCTGACGCTTGATCTCGACGTAGCGGTTGAACATGTGCTCGCCGAGGGTACGCAGGGCGAGCTCTGACTGGGCGGTGAGCTCGATCGCCTCCCCCAGTGTCTCGGGTAGCTGCTCGATCCCCAGACGCCGGCGCTCCTCGCCGGAAAGGTGGTAGAGGTTCTTCTCCATCGGCTCGGGCAGCTCGTAGCCCTTTTCGATGCCCTCCAGGCCCGCCTGCAGAAGCACAGCGAACGTCAGATACGGATTGCAGGCTGGATCCGGGCAGCGCAGCTCCATGCGCGTGGTGCGTTCCTTGCCCGGGTGATACAGCGGCACGCGCACGAGCGCCGAGCGGTTGCGCCGCGACCAGGCCACATAGACGGGGGCCTCAAAACCGGGAACGAGCCGCTTGTAGGAGTTGACCCACTGGGCGAAGATCGAGCAGATCTCTCGTGCGTGCTTGAGCTGACCGGCGATGAACGCCTTGCCGACATCGGAGAGGAAGTACTGATCGTCGGGATCGAAGAAGACATTCGATCCGTTGGTGAACAGCGACTGGTGGGTGTGCATGCCCGAGCCGTTCTCACCGAACAGCGGCTTGGGCATGAACGTCGCGTGCCAGCCGTACTTCATCGCGTACTCCTTGACCGTGATGCGGTAGGTCATGCAGTCATCGGCCATCTGCAGCGCCTCGGCGTAGCGCATGTCGATCTCGTGCTGAGAGGGACCAACCTCGTGATGGGTGTACTCGACGTGAATCCCCAACTGCTCGAGAGCCAACACCGTCTCACGGCGCACATCGGAGCCCGCGTCAAGCGTGGTCAAATCAAAATATCCGCCCTCGTCGAGCACCTCCGTGGAGTGGTGGTCACGGAATAGGAAATACTCGAGCTCCGGCCCGACGTTGAAGGTGTCGAAGCCCATCTGGGCCGCGCGCTGCAGGGCACGGCGCAGCACGTGGCGAGGATCGCCCTCATATGGGGTCCGCTCCGGCGTCAGGACATCGCAGAACATCCGCCCCACCCCCTGCTCCTCCGGGCGCCAGGGAAGCACCGCAAAGGTGCTCGGATCGGGCATCGCGATCATGTCGGACTCCTCGATCGCGTTGAACCCGGTGATCGAGGATCCGTCAAAGCCCATCCCGGCCTCGAACGCGTCGTCGAGCTCCTCGGCGTTGATCGAGAAGGACTTCAGCTGCCCGAGGATGTCCGTGAACCAAAAACGGATGAAGCGGATCTCCCGCTCCGCCACGATCGCCTTGACATCCTCGGTGGTCTTGGGCTGCTCGCTCATTTGCGCCGGACCTTAGACGATACCTCTGCGGCCCGCTATCGACTCCTGGCCAAGCCGGACCTTCACGCTGTGAGCCGCCTGAGGCTCAGCGACCGGCGACGGCAGCCACGAAGTCCGCGACGGCCTGCGCTTCGCGGCCCTCGTAGAGCAGCGCCGGCATCTGGCCGTTGCCCTGAGCGAAGCCGGTCATGATCGCGCTCAGCACAAACCCCTCTCGCAGCTTGTGATTTTCGCCGGCCTGCGGCACCAGGACATCGAGATCAGGTCCGATACGACCCACAGAGTTGGTGGCCGCGAGTGTGTGACAGACACCGCACGAATGAGAGAACAGTTCGCGACCTTCCTGTTGCTCGGCGTTCAAGTGCAGGCCACCGACCGCGTCTGCCGCTCTGTTCGAGCCGGTGAAGGCGAGCACGAGGGCCGGGATCGCCAGCCCGAAGGCGAACACGAGGACCACGCCCAGGGTCACCGCCCGCTGGCTCGCTTTCGATTCTGTGTGCAGCGCCTGGCGGGCCCCGCGCGGGCCCCCTCGCATAGCCACGAAGAACGCCCCGAGCCCGAGAACCACCCAGAAGATGACAAAGCCGATAACCATGGGCCGGCACGATACAACAGGCGGGCCCCGACAAAGCGCCTTGCGGTGTCCCCTGGCCTGAGAAAGATCCCCGCGCGCCGCTCCTCATCGGAGTCTCATGACACCTTGAGGATCTCTTGATCTACTGCGCTACGCTCAGCTGAAGCGATTCGCAAGGCCACAACGCCATGAACATCCTCCGCCGCCTCCCCCTCTCCCGTCTACTGCTTCTGTGTGGTGCGGTGGTGGCGCTTGGCGCCAGCGCCACTGCATTGGCGCTTGGTCTCGATACCGGGCCTGTCCCTGCGCCCAAGCCACTCGCGCAGGCGGTCCACGACTCGCTCAGCGGGGCGAGCGCGGAACACGTGCCGGGCGTCAGCGCCAGCATCACCCTGACCGACCACCTGCTCGAAGGCGCCAATCTCACGAACAACACCGGCGGCGGCACAGGCGCAGGCAGCGGACTGACCTCGAGCCCGCTCGTCACGGGCGCCTCGGGCAGGCTGTGGATCGCCAACGACGGGGATGTGCGCCTGGAGCTGCAATCCGAACAGGGCGACACCCAGGTCCTCTACGACGGCCACACCGTCCAGCTCTACGACGCCGCCACCAACACCGTCTACCGCTACACGCCGCCCACGCACGAAGGCGAAACCGCCTCCTTGCCTGACGTGATCGCCCACCAGCACGAAGTCCCCTCCCTCGCCAAGATCGAAGAAGCCATCGCCCAGCTGAGCGATCACGCGAACGTCTCAGGCGCGACGCCGACCGACGTAGCCGGCCAGCCCGCCTACACGGTGCACGTCTCGCCCAAGGAAACCGGCAGCCTGCTCGGCGGCGCGGAGGTCTCCTGGGACGCCAACAACGGCGTGCCCCTGCGCGCGGCGGTCTACTCCTCGACCACCGGCACTCCCGTGATCGAATTGGCGGCCAACGAAGTCTCCTTCGGGCCGGTGCCGGACTCTGTGTTCGAGCTCGACCCGCCCGCCAACGCCAAGATCGAAGAAGTGAGCTTCTCCCGCCACGGTGGCGCCGACGGCTCGCAGACAACCGCGGAAGCCGACAAGCCGCAGATCACGACCCACGGCCACGGCATCTCCGCGATCACGCTGCTCGAAAGCCGAACCAAGGACGGCAACGACAAGAGCATCGAAGGCCAGCTCAAAGGGCTGCCCAAGGTCACCATCAACGGCACCAGCGCCAGCGAGCTGCGTACCGAGCTCGGTACGATTCTCACGTTCGAGCGTTCCGGCGTGCGCTACCTGCTCGCCGGCGCCGTAGCTCCCGCCGCGATCGAAGAACTCGCACGAGGCCTGTAGGCGTGAGCGAGGACGCGCCGCCCGTCAAGGCGCGGGGGTTGGTCAAGCGCTACGACGACGTCCTGGCGGTCGACCACATCGACCTGAACGTCAACACGGGCGACGTATACGGGTTCCTCGGGCCAAACGGCGCGGGCAAGACGACCACGCTACGAATGGCCCTCGGCCTGATCACGCCCACCGAGGGCGCCGCCGAGCTGTTCGGGCGCAACCCCATGCGCGAGGGCGCTCGCGCGCTCCAGGGCGTGGCGGGATTCGTCGAGGCGCCACGCTTCTATCCCTACCTGACCGCCCGCAAGAACCTCGAACTGCTGGCGGCGCTGGACGGCGACGGCGCCGCCGCGCGCATCGACGAGGTGCTGGATGTCGTCGATCTGGCTGGGCGCGCCAGACACAAGGTGGGCGGCTACTCGCACGGGATGCGCCAGCGCCTGGGGATCGCCGCCGCGCTTCTGCGCCGCCCGCGGCTGCTGATCCTGGACGAGCCCGCCACCGGCCTGGACCCGGCGGGCATGCGCGACATGCGCCTGCTGATCACCCGCCTGGCCGAGGAAGGCATCACCGTGCTGCTCTCGAGCCATCAGTTGCCCGAGGTGCAGGAACTGTGCGACCGGGTGGCGATCGTGGACTGCGGGCGCGTCGTCTACGAGGGCGCTCTCGCCGACCTGCGCCGTCAGGGCGGCACCGGCTACCGCCTGCGCAGCAGCGACGACACGCTCGCCTTGGAGATAGCGAGCCGCCAACAGGGCATCACGGCCGTGCTGGCCGGCGAGCACGGCCTGTCCTTCCAGGCCGATGAGCGCGACGTCGGCGCACTGTCGCTCGCGCTCGGGCACGAGGGTGTCGGCATCCTCGCGCTGACGCCTGAGCTGGCCACGCTCGAGGATCTGTTCTTCAGATTGACCGAGAGCGCCGCCGGCAACGCGCCGCTGCCCGCAGCGGTATGAGACCGTCCACGTTGACCATCTACCGCTGGGAGCTGCGCAAGCTCGTGTCCCAGAAGCGCACCTACCTGGGGCTAGGACTGGTGATCGCCCTGCCGCTGTTCTTCGTGATCTTCCAGGGCATCCACCAGCACCACCATCACGGCGGCGCAGACGGCATCTTCGCCGAACAGATCACCCAGTCCGGACTGGCCACACCGGTGCTGATGCTGACGTTCCTCTCGCTGTTCATGCTGCCGCTCGTCGCCTCGCTGGTCGCCGGCGACGTCCTCGCCGCCGAGGATGGCAACGGCACGCTGAAGACGATCCTCACGCGCTCGGTCGATCGCGGCCAGGTATTCGCCGCCAAGGCCATCGCCGCCATGACCTATGCCACGATCGCAGTGTTCCTGTCAGCCGCGGTGGGCACCGTCGCGGGTGTCATAGCCTGGGGCTTTCACTCTCTGACGAGCCTGTCCGACACCGTCGTCTCCGCGCCAGAAGCTTTGCTGCTCGTGTTCGTCTCCTGTGCCGTCTACCTGATCCCGCTGTTCGCCGTGGCGGGCATCGGCCTGCTGCTGTCCACCGCGACGCGCAACAGCGCCGCAGCCGTCGTAGCCACGATCGGCATGGTGATCCTGCTGTACATCGTCTCCGGGATCCCCGGCCTGGAAGGTATCCGCCCGTACCTGCTCACGCAGCAGTTCGAGGCCTGGCAGGGGCTGCTTCGCACCCCCACCGACTGGGCGCCCATCGCCCATTCCGCCTGGGTTTGTGCGCTGTACGGGGTACCCGCGTTGTTCGCTGGCTATCTCGTGCTGTTGCGCCGCGATGTTGCTGGCGGGTAGATCTCACGCGACCAGATTGTCGATCGCTCGAGCGCCAACCACGGTCGTCGCGCTTCAGCGCTGGCAGATGCCCGGCGCGACTTCTTAGAAGCCAGCCGGCACCGTACCGATCCCAACAAGGCGAGTGATCGGATTGGCGCTCTCCTACGACGTGCCACCGTTCACGCGTCGCGGGGTGAGTATTCGCTCGGCGTGACGCTCCTCGATGAGCAGCTTCTGCCGGGCACGGAGCAGGTCGAACTGGGTGATCAGGCCATCGAGGCGCCTGGGGTCATCGCGGTCGACGACAGGGATCACGCTGAGCTCGAGCTCTGCCATTCGATCGGCGACCGAGCGCAGGATTTCATCGGGGTGAGCGATCGCGATCGGCGCGATCATCGCGTCGCTGACCCGCCGCTGCGGTCGATCCCTCGCGTCGAGCACCATCGACCAGGGAAGTACGCCGAGAAGTGCGCCTGCGTCGTCGAGTACTGGATACAGCCGCTGGCGCCGCTCGCGCGAGCCCTCCTCGAGCGCTTGGTAGAGCTCGCCGAGCTCGCGTGTCGGCTCGAGCGTGTAGACGTCGGTGTCCATCACCTCGCGTACGTAGGTTGCCTCGAGCGGGTCGACGGCGTACTCGCGCATCACGTGAAAGCCGCGGCGCGCGACCTTCTCGGTGAGGATCGAGCGCTTGAGCAAGAGCACGCTGAGCAGGTGCGCGACGGTCGCCGCGACCAGCAGCGCAAGCAGGCTGTTCTGATCGTGCGTGAGCTCGAACGCGAACACGATCGCCGTGAACGGAGATCGTGTTACTCCGGCGAGCGCACCGGCGAGCCCGATCAACGCCCAGACGCCGGGAGACGCGCCGGGCAGGACATGGCCGAGCACGCCGCCGAGAGCGGCGCCCATCATCAGGATCGGTGCGAGGATTCCGCCGCTGGTGCCGCTGCCGAGACCGCCTGACCAGATCACCAGCTTGACCGAGAACAGCAGCAGCAGCGCGCCGACCCCGAGTTGGCCGAGCAGCTCGGCGTGAATCGTGTCGTAGCCGACACCGAGCGCGCGAGCGTCGAGCAGGCCGCCGAGGCCGATGATCAGACCGCCGATGATCGGCCACCACATCCAGTGCAAATGACCAGTCAGCTTCTTGAACAGATCCTCGGAGCGGTAGACCGCCTGAGTAAGAAGCCAGGCAGCCAAGCCGCAGGCGATGCCGACGGCGGCGGCACCGAGCAGGGCCACGCCGCCGAGCGGAGGATGGCCAGGTACGGGGAAGATGGGTTGGGGCGAGAGGAGTCCAGCACTGGCCATCGTCATGCGTAGTGCGTCCGCAGTCGCGGCCGCGATCGCGATCGGGATCATCGAGCGTGGTCGCAGCTCAAACGCGAGCAGCTCGACGCCGAAAAGAGTGGCCGCCACAGGGGTTCCGAAGACCGCGCTCATCCCAGCCGCCGCACCGGCGACAAGCAGACTGCGCCGCTGAGCGGCCGTTAGACGGAACAGCTGACCGACGATCGAGCCGACCGCGGCGCCGGTGAGGATGATCGGCCCCTCGGCACCAAACGGCCCGCCCGTGCCGATGCTGATCGCGCTGGAAATCGGCTTCAGGACAGCCAGCCGCGGCTGCACACGGCTGCCGTTGATCAGTATCCGCTCCATCGCCTCCGGGATGCCATGCCCACGAATCTGCTCAGAGCCGAAGCGCGCCATCAACCCAACGATCAACCCGCCACCGATCGGGATGACGAGCGCAACCGCGCCCAGCGTGTTCGCGAACGGTGACACCAAGTGCAGGCTGATCCGCTGGTAGTAGAGAAGGTTGGTGAAGAACCCGATCATGTCGAGCAACGCGAGCGCGATGCCAGCGCCGAGCGCCCCCACAGCGACCGCGAGCGGCACGAGTGCCAGGATCGACGGCGAAGCGGTGAAGTCACCGAGCGCTCGCTCGCCGGTTCCGCGAGCCCTCCCGTCCGAGGCGAAATCAGCCAGCTCGTCGTGGTCATCGACACCGCCGGCCGCAGGTCCCGGAATCGCGGTCATGCCGGCTCGCGGCCCGCGCGGATTGCCTCGCCGTCGGTGTCAGACACGGAGGAGCGCGGGTTCAAGGCCTCTCGCTGACGTGATCACACCAACACGGCTCACGAAGCCAAGGAGAGATACCATCGAGAATACATCGTGACACGATGTTATCGTGTCACGAGTGAGTCTGTCCGATAGCGACTACGCCCGTCTGCTCGCGCTACGCACGGGACTGCGCCGCTTTCAGCGCTGGAGCGAGCAACAGGCCCAAGCCACGGGACTGACCCCGGCGCAGCACCAACTGCTACTCGCGATCCGCGGCCACCACGACCCGCTGGGCCCAACGATTGGAGAGGTCGCCGACTACCTGCTGCTGCGTCATCACAGCATCGTCGGCCTCGTCGATCGAGCGGACGCGGCGGGCCTGGTCAGGCGCGCCCGCGACACGCAAGACCACCGAGTCGTTCGCCTGCAATTGACCGACAGCGGCGCCGAACGCCTAGAGGCGCTGTCGACGCTCCACCTGCAAGAGCTCGAACGTCTTGGGCTGGAATCCCCTGGCGCATGGGAAGGAGTCGCGCCCAGTCGGCGAGCCCATGGATTCCCTGAGCCGCGCGCGAAAGTGCCGGGTCGCCGGCCTCTGCACGGGGCTGCGTAAAGCGGTGAGCCATATGTGGTTTGTAGTCCGCTGGCTGCACCTCCTGGCGGTGACGTTCTTCGTCGGCGGGCAACTCGTCCTCGCCGTGGCCGTCGTTCCGGTCGAGCGGCGCTACCCGGACCGTGAGCGCCTCGGAGAGATCGCGCAGCGGTTCGGCTACGGCACGCTGGTGGCGCTCGGTGTCCTGATCGTCACCGGTTCAGCGATGGCCTCCCACCTACACCTGTGGGGAGACCACACGTTTCAGCTCAAGCTCGCGCTCGTTGTCGTGGTCGCGATCCTGTTGGTCTGGCACGTACGGCGACCCACGCTCCACGTACTCGAGGCGGTTGTGTTCCTGCTGTCGCTGGCGATCGTGTGGATCGGCCTGTATCTAGCGAACGGCTACTCGTGAACGACGCCGCGCCCGGGCTCGTGGATCTGGACGGGCCGCGAGGACACGGGCCGGTCTGGGGCATCTCCAGCGAGGACCTGAACGCGACACTGCTCTCCTGGGGATCAGGAGAAGGCGTAGCGGCGTACGTCAACGCAGAGCGCGACGTTCTGCTCGTCATCGCCGCCGGCACGGGGCTCATCATCATCGACGGGCAGAAGCACCAGCTATCCGCCCAACATGCTCTGCTGATCCCCAAGGGCACACGTCGCGAGATCCGCGCGGGCATAAACGGTCTGCGCTACCTCTCCGTGCACCTCGCACGCGGGCCGTTGCAGATTCAGCAGCTCGCGGACCAACCGAGAGAAGATCAGTGATCCCCTGGGCGCTTTTGGCACGTGAGCGTACCTACGCGGCGAGACGACCGCCGGTTTGTTGCCAAAATGTTGCCAAAGCCTGTCCCGATCCAAACAACAGATGTGCCGCAAATCGCGCAAAACTATCGATTTGCAGGTATTTCATATGCGCCCGAGTGGACTCGAACCACCACGGACCAAATGGTCCACAAGGCCCTCAACCTTGCGCGTCTACCAATTCCGCCACGGGCGCAGAGTGGGCGAGTATAGCCACATTCGGGCTTCTGAAATATTCCGGCTTGCATCTGTCCAGACCTGCCGCTAGTGTACGAACATATGTTCGTTCTATGCACTGATTCAGCCGACCCGGGAGCCAAGCAGACATGGACCTGACCAAGCGCCAGCAGGAGATATTCGACTTCATCCGCAAGTACTCGGCCAAGTATGGCTATCCACCCACCGTGCGCGATATCGGCAAAGCCGTCGGACTCGCGTCGTCCTCTACCGTGCACGCGCATTTGGCTAATCTCGAGAAGATTGGTCTGCTGCGTCGCGATCCCTCAAAGCCGCGCGCGATCGAGTTGCTTGACCGGGCGGTGGGGACCGCTATGGACAGCGTCCGCGGCATAGTTCGAACTGAGGGGTTGCCCTTGCTTGGATCGGTCGCGGCCGGCCAGCCGATACTTGCCGAGGAGAACATCGAGGACTACGTTTCCGTGCCTGAGATCGCTGGCGGCGATGAAGGTGAGTATCTATTGCGGATCCGTGGCGAATCGATGAAGAACGCTGGCATCTTGGAAGACGACATCGTGGTCGTCCACCGGCAAGAGACCGCTCAGGATGGTGAGATCGTCGTCGCGTTGCTTGGTGAGGAGGCCACAGTCAAGCGTTTTTTCCGTGAAGCCGATCACATTCGTTTGCAGCCCGAGAACGAGACAATGGAGCCGATCCGCAGCAAGGAGGTCAAGGTTCTGGGTCGTGTTGTCGGTTTGATGCGGAGCGTTGGATGAGCACGCTACTTTTGGAGCCACCGAGAGAGCGCGATCAACTGTTAGAGAGCGATGGTGATCGCCTCTTTGCGGTTGCTTGCTACTCAGACAGGACGGACGGATGCGGGAGGCCTACGCTCGATGATCTGATCACCGGCGTGTGGGAGGGCCTGTCTGCACATCGGACCGTCAACTGCCCGGCGTGCGGCGGAACGATGAAGCTGCGTTCCGCCGCCCCGGTGTGGGCTGCATACGGGGCCTGTTTGGATTGCGGCGCAAGTCTTTCCTGACCTTTGCATAGAGGGAAACGTTTCATGACTTCCCAGATCGCCCGCCAAGCGCTACGGTAGGTACGCAGATCAGGCAGCCGCGGAGGTCTAGGCCTCCGAGGAAAGTCCGGACATCACAAGGCAAGGTGGTCGAGAGATCGACCCGGGGAAACCCGCGGGAAAGTGCAACAGAAACAAACCGCCTACGTCCGCCGTCCCACGTGAACGGCGGGCCGGCAAGGGTGAAATGGTGCGGTAAGAGCGCACCAGCGTCGCGGTGACGCGGCGGCTGGGCAAACCCCACCCGATGCAAGGCCAAACACGACCGCTTGTAGGTTGCCCGCCAAGGTCAAGGTAGGCCGCTCAGATGGATGGCTGCTCAACGACAGGATCCGGCTTATCGATCTGCTAAGGAAAAGCCCCGCTCCGGAGGCTATTACGCAAAGTGTGTGATGACTCTGAGTGGGGCTTTTCTATGTCTTTCTCGTGTCCATCAAGCGGATAGCTGTTTCATGCGCCGAGGTCGTGGAGCAGGGTCTCGAACACGAGCTCCTCCTCGATGCGCAACCCAATCTCGAGCATTGTCTCGGTGAGACACGGATCCCAGCTCGCTGACACGGCGGTGCCGGCGAGCGATTGACGTGATGTCAGTGCCTTTGCTGCGCGTATGTATGCGTCGGTGTCGAAGTGCCAGGGAACGAGCGGCAGTCGTGCGTGCAGCACGTTTCCGATGCGCACGCCGCCCCAATCGAAGTCGCCGTGGTGAACTAGCCGCGCGTCGGCTGCCACGAGCGCACGAAGGAGCACCATGGTGGCGGCGCCCGGTTGACCATTGGTGCATACGAGCGGCGCACACAGCGGCCCATGACGGTCCGCGGCGAGTGCCACGATGACGGGGTTCTCACAGATGTGCACCGTCCGCCCGGAGAGACTGCCGCCAGGAGCTTTGGCCCAGCGCGGCGGATCGCGTACCAGCTGACGCAGTGTCAGCCACACGGGCTGACCGCTTGCACGAGCGACCTGCAAGATTTGGCCTGATCCCGTCTGTGGCTCGCCGGGTAGCCCCAGCGTCAGTACGAGGCTGGATAGCTCGTCGCAGAGCAACCCGACCGCGGCCCAGGTCTCACGACGCGACTGCGCATGTGACTCGTCGAGGCCCAGACCGTGTAGCCCTGCAAGCGCCCTGGCGGCACCGAGCGCGAGCGTGGCAAGCGGCTCGCCATCGTCGAGTGCGTGCGCACCGCCGGCAAGGCGCGCGGCGAAATGACCCACAGGCTCGCCGTCCGCTGGTAACTCATCGAGGACCTTTGCAAGCCTCGAAAGCAGCGCATGAGCCTTGCCCGGGTCAGCCTCCAGGCGCTTGACCACTCCCGAGCGGCCCAGCCACTGCAGCCAGCTCGTCAACTCCTCGCATCCGTCAGCGCCCGCCTCCACACGGCGGCTAACCAGGTCGGCCAGGGGCGCGAAGGCGCACTCCCACACCAGTCGCTCAGCTGCGCTCGCTTCTGCTCGTACGACCACGGGTCCCGTGAGTGCGACAACTGCGGCCGCGAGTCCATCCGGGCTTGCACCCGAGCGGCGTACCAACTCATCCACCGCGTTCAGCTGAATGCTGAGCCCACGCCCCGCACGCGGAGGGCGACCAAGCATCCGCTGCGCTGCGCGACGCTGCGCTGCGGATGCATCTGCCAGCGTGACGGCGCCTTCGAGCGGCTGACCGAGCTCGAGTCGCCGACGCACACGAGCGATCAGCCACTCCAGCTCACGGTCGCCAAGCAGCCGTCTGAGTCGCTCGATATCGAGTGCGGGGCGGCTCAGCTGCTCGTGCTCTGCGTCTCCCACAAGCTCTCTCCGTTGAGCGGCTGGGCATCACTGGATCCGGGCGCTACCAGCGCTACCCCTGGGCGCTCGACGCGGGTGCGCGTCGCCCCATCCCACTCCCAATGGCTGACGAGCACGGCCGGGATGCCATCGACTCGTGAGAGCTGCGCAATCGCCAGTCCCGGAACCTCTCGATAGCAACCCCACTCCCGCTCGCTGGTCATGACAACATCGAGATCAAACGCCGTGAGCAGGCCGAGGCACTTGGCCCGTGCGTCGTCATCGACGCCGGCGAACGCCTCGTCCAGCATCACCAGCCGCGGCGCATGAGCCTTGCCCGCCGAGGCGTAATAAGAGGACGCCGCGGCGAACAGTGGAACGCTCGCGGTCAGTACCCGCTCCCCGCCCGAGGCCGGTCCTGTCGCACTGCGCCACCGATCGCCCTGGTGACGCTCGATCGTGAAGTTGTGCCAGGCTCGATAGTCGAGGGCCTCTGTGAGGTGCTCGATCCAGGTTCCGGCCATATCGCGCGAGCGCACCTCCTGGATCTGCGCCTGCAGAAATGCCCCGACCGCCATGCGGTCCTCCTCCGACCATGCGTCCGCGGCCTGGCGCAGGAGACGCTCGCGTGCCTCGTGCAGGCCTTGCGGACCGTCCTCGACGATCCGCCAGCGCAACCGCAGCTGCATGCCGGTGCTCGTCGGACGCTCGGCCAGCTCTGAGTTGGTCGCAGCGACGTGGTGCTCGGCATCGGAGATCAGTTCCTGCAGTGTGCTGGCAACCTCATTCACGAGGTGGTTCTCGAGAATTGCGCGCTCGCGCTCATCGAGGACTCGTTGCCGTTCGGCGACCTCCTCGGCGAGTGCGCTCACCAGCTCAGGCACCGTGGTCGAGCGGCCGCGGAAGACAACCTCGACCGTGATCCCCTCCTCCTGCAGCGCCGCTGAGGCGTTGTTGCCGTGACGACGCAGCGCATCGCCGAGCGTGCCGAGCTCGTCGGTCACCCGCCGCTGCGCACGCTGCCAGGCGGGCTCGTCCTCGGCGGCATCGCTGAGCGTCTGCTCGATCTGGCGCGCGAGGCGCAACGCGGCCGTCACACCCCACTCCTCATCACCCTCCGGGAGCTCAACCTCGCCGAGCGCAACCGTGATCAGGCCGGTGCTCGCAAAACGACGCAGAGCATCGACAGCGTCACGGCGTCCCTCGGTTGCTTGCTGGAGCTCTCCGGTGAGCTGCTGGCGGCGGCCGTCCTCCCTGCCCTCGTCGCGCTGGGCCTGCGAGCGCCGCGAGTCAGCCTCGCGCGAGGCGCGTTCGTTCGCGCGCAGCCTGTCGGCGATATCCGCCACACGCCGTTGCAGCTCAGCGACCTTCGCGCCGACGGTCTGAGCGAGTGTGTCGTGACGCTCTTTGCGCTCATCGGCATCGCGTCTGGCGGCCTGCAAACGCTCGGTCTGCTCGGCTAGCTCTCGCACCGCGGTGTCGACATCCCCGCCGACCTCAGTGGCCGCGACCAGCGCATGATCGAGTGCCAGACAGGCCGGCCACAGCGATGCCAGTGCTACACGAAACGCGTGCAGTCCGGCGCGTATGAGATCGAGCTGCTCGTCTTCGTACGGCAGGCTGAGCTCCTCCGCGCTCTCCCGTACGGCGTTCTCTGCTTGAGTCTTGCTTGCCTGCGCCTGCGCTACGTGAGTCGCCGCCACGGCGGTTCGTGCGGTCAGCCGCGACCGCTCGGCGTCCAGGCCGGCGAGGGATCCGTACGCGGCGCGCAAGGTCTCGTCGGTGGGCGCACGCTGCAGCTGGTCCTCCAGCTCCGTGCGGCGCTCGAGCAGCAGCTTGCGGGCGCGCGCGAGCTCATCAAGTAGCCGCCGTGTCTGCTCGCGACGCTCGTGTAGCTCGGCCAGCCGCGCGCGCCGCGCAACCTCGCGCGCGCCTCGTCCGATGAATACGGCGGCCGGCTTACGCCACGCGCCGCGCAGAACACCGTTGCGAAACTCTCCCTCCGGCGTAACCCAGACCGTCTCCCCGTCCTCTGCCAGAGCGACCGCGGCAAGCACGCGGCGCACCGCCTCGATCTGCACCCGGCGAGCACGGGGATCCTCGTGGTCGATCGCCGGCTCGAGCACGTCGTGCAGACGCGCGCCGCTGGCTGCGCCATGCTCGCCTGGCGTGAGCAACACGTCTTCGGTTCCGGGCGCGAGCAGCTCGCCATCAGGGCTCACCCATGCATCGAGAATGCCGGACGCCTCCAGCGCCGCCTCGATCCCGGCTCGCTGCGCGTCCGGCACGCTCGAGCGGAAGTCGACGAGAAGCCACAGAGGTGCACCATCGCGGCCGTCGCGAACGGAGTGCTCTCGCGTGTGCGGGATCGGCGGCGTCTCGTGCTCGCCAGTCTGCAGCCGCTCGATTGAAGCATCGAGCTCGCCAGCCAGCTGGCGAGTCTCGCGCTCTTGCACATCGAGTCCGGCCTCGTGGTGTGCGAGCGAGGCGCTCGCGGCACGGCCAGCCGCGGCGAGGGCGTTAGCGAACGGGTTCGGGCCATCGAGAGTCTCCACCCACAGCTCCAGTGCCGCGAGTGTCTCTGGGAGATCAGCGAGCGTCACTGCGGTCGCGAGCTCCGTGTAGGCGCGAGCCGCGTGAACCACCTCGCGGCCCGTCTCGGCCAATCGCTTTACCGCCTGCTCGCGCTGCTCGGCGAGCATTGCGGCTTCGCTCGCAAGCTCCTCGTGGCGCTCCCGTGCGGCGCTCAGCGCACGCTGACACCCCTCGAGGGTGGCAAGCAAAGCCCTCAGGTGCTCGAGCGCCCGCTCCTGACGATCCGCCAGATCCTCGGCACGACGGCGCAGCTCGATCACATCCATTGTCGGCGTGCTCGTGTGGATGCTGGCTGGTGAGTCCTCAGCCGCGGCCGTACTCGCGGCCACTTTGCCTGCCGTCGCCCCGATCTCACTCGCCATCTCGATCACGCGATCCACACGCTCGGTGAATACGTCGGCCAGGCGCGCGATTCGTGCCTGTTCGATGACCGCCGCACGGGCGCCCAGCAGATCCTCCTCCGTTCGGGCTTTGCGAGCTTCCGCCTCGGCTAGCCGTTGCTGTTGCTGAGCGAGCCGCTCGACGCCGCGATCGTGAATCGACTGGGTCTGGTTGGTTTGCTCGCCGGTTCGGCGAGCTTCCTCGGCCGCACGTTCGAGCTCGCGGGCGCTGCGTGCCTCTGGGCTCTCGCGCAGGGCGCTTTGGCGAGTGCGCAGGCGCTCCTCGTCGCTGCGCAGCTCGGCCAGCACGGACTCTGCCGCCTGTAGCTCGGTCCCCGCCTTCTGATGGGCGGCCTCGGCATCCGCGAGACCGCGGCTGACTTGGTCGAATTCACGCTGCGCTCTGCGCGGCAGCTCGGCGCGGCGGCGGCACGCGATCCGTGCGTAGTGGCGGTAGGTGTCGAGGTACTCCGCGGCGGCATCGCGTGCCTCGACCATCGCCGTGAGCGCGTCGCGATCCTCCTCCAGACCGCGGAACGCCTCGGCGACATCGGCGATCAGCGCTTGGTCGAGCGGTGGCAGCGCGCCTGTGAGGGCGTCAGACAGCGCACGCTCGTTCGGGCGCTTGGAGAGTTGTGGCGCGCGAATCTTGATCAGCAGGTCGATCAGCGCGGTATAGCGCTGCTCCCCGAGCCCGAACAGCGTCTCGTCAACCGCACGCCTGTAAGCACGCGCACTCGTGTGCACCACGCCGCGTGCGCCGAGAGCCTCCTCCAGCCGCTCGCGGGTCAGGGCGATGCGCGTGCCATCGACAAGCGCGAGATCCTCGCCAACGCGCAGATCGCTGAGGAAGAACCAGTGCGAGGCGATGCCGCGGCCGCTGACCGCCTTCAGACCGCATCCGAGCGTGCAGAACTGCGGGTTCCCGTCTGCGTCGCGGCGGCCGAACTCCAGCCACGTGTAGCCGAGCCGCTCATCGTTGGGGTGCTCGCCGCCGAGCAGTAGATTCCAGTCCATGCGCTTCTTTGGATCGGCGTCCGGCTCGACGCGGTGCGAGGAGAGCTCACCGTCGAGCAGAAACGGAAGCATGAGGGCGAGCACCTTGGACTTGCCGGTGCCGTTGTTGCCGCGTAGCAGCAGCCGGCCGTCACGGAAGCGAAACTCCTCCTGGTCGTAGTAGAACATGTCCACCAGCCCGCCGCGCAGTGGCTGCCAGCGTTCGCGCTCGGGCTGCGGAAGCGGACGGGTCATGCCTCGATCTCTAGTTGTGAGCGCCCCTCAGCAATCGTCGGGGCGCCAAGCGCGTAACGCGCCAGCGCCGCCAGCGGCCTGACGCCGTCGCGTTCGCGTCGTATCAGTCGCAGGGCCACGAGCCGGTCGAGCGCGGTGTCCACGAGCGCGACCTCGGCGCCGGGCTCGCGCGAGCTGCGACGCCAATATGCCCGATGCTCCTCCGCGAGTCCTCTCACGAGTCGATGAAGCTCCTCCTCGGAGACCGACACCAAGCCAAGGATGTCCTCGCCGCCGCCTCCCGCCGCCGTATCGGCGCCAACCAGAGCACCGACGGGCTCGCCGGCTCGCCGCGCGAGATGCTCGGCCAGCAGCAGCGCGACGTGGCCGTCGGTGCCCGCATCCGGCATCCGCACATCCGTCAGGTCATCCTCGGGATCAACCATCGCGATCCCCTCGGCGCGCACCTCGGCAACCAGCCCGGTCAGCTCGGAGATACGTCGCGTGAGCGCAGCCCGCTGACCCGCCAGATAAGCCGACTGCGCTGGATCGAGCTCGTGGTTGTAAAGAACCGGATCGTCCAGCAAACGCCGCGTGAGGTGGTGGCGCAGCGCACGGTTGCGCAGATCCTCGGTTTCCGGCAACGGATCAGCGGCAAGCCGCGAGAGCCGTTCGACAAAGTCCTCGGCCGCAATCGTCGACGGTCCGCGTGGCGCCGCGAGCACCACCGCGAGGACGCGTCGTTCGACGTCATAGAGGGCGTCGCCCGCGTCGCGTACGAAGGCATCCTCGTCACCGGCCACACGGGCGAGCACGCCGAGCTCGAGCAGCAGCCGTACCACCGCGACGAGGTCAGCGCGCTCCTCACGGCCGCTGAGCTGGAATGAGACCCCGGCACGAACGAGGTGCTCGTCGGCGGCTGCCAGAATCACGCCCTCGGCGAGCCGCCCAAGTGTGATTTGCGCATCGGAGCGCTCGAGAACCGACAGCGCGAGACACACGAGCACATAGCGCCGGCGGCTGAAAGGCATACGGGATCGTGGGTCGCGGGCGCAGTGGGTCGGATCGTCGACCGTTGGCGCGAGCTTGACGAGTCTCGCCACCTCGCTGTCGACGATCAGCCGCCAGCCGGTGTTCGCGTCAAACCACGAGCGCAACTCACTGGCGTGACGACGGACGAGGCGAAAGTCCTCGGCCTCGACGCCGCCGGCGCGCAGCAGCGGTCGGCGCAACAGCGCCCGGGCCGCGCGTCTCAGCTCCGCCGCTCGCGCATCGTCGAGGGCTCTCTCGAGGGCGTGGCTCACGCCAACGCCGTCGCGGTACTGACGGGACGCTCGGTGCCTGCGAGAACTGACGGAGCAAGCATGGTCCCATTCACAAGACCCAGACCGGGATCTAGGTCGACGATCTCGATCGCGTGATCGGGCCCGCGAAAGACGCCGGCGGGGGTCCTGATCTCGATCAGCGCAGCGTCCACGAGCTCGACGAGCCGTACATGCAGCGTGCCGTCGGCGGTGGTCGTGGAGACCTCCCGCTGACCAGATCGGCGGGCCGCGACGGCGTCGCCCAGCAGCGCTAGGAACAGACTGAACGCGTCAGGATCGAGTTCGCCGAGCTGACCAAGCATGGTCGGTCTTCCGGTGGCGAGGCGCCGCCGCGCGATCGCCGTCTGTTCGGTCTGCCGTGCGGCGCGTGCGGCCAACAAGCGACGTCCGTCCTCGCGGCTCGTAACGCGGTTGGGGTGGCCACGCCGCTCGTAGCTGCCGGTGCGCCGCAGCCGTGGGCTGATCTGCAGTGGCGGTGCCTGCATCCAGGACGTGGATACCGGCACCGGCTGCTCCTCGCGCGCCTTGAGCGTCTCGCCATCGAGCACGAGATGACGCGAGGAGTAGACACCGAACGCGGTGCGCCACAGACGGTGCAGGGCATCATCGTCGGGTGCCTGTGCAAACCACAGGGCTAGCGCACGGAAGTCGGCCGAGCGATCGGAGCGTCCGGAGCGCCGTTCGTTGAGCGTCGCCACCAACGCGAGCAGATCGGGGATCGCCTGCCGCGCACGGCTGCGCAGCAGCTTGGCCTGGCTCGGATGACCCGGTTCGGAGATGAACCATTGCCGCAGTCCCGTCCAGCGCTCCCGCCAGGCCGACAGGCCATCGAGATAGGCGATCTCCCGGGGATCCTCGCCGCCGGCCGCGAGATCGCCGGCGCCGGGCGCGGCGTCCTCGGCGTCACGGCGCGCGGCGATATCCAGCAGCCTCGACACGTCAACATCCTCGAGCTCGCCGAGTAACCCCGAGATCTCCCCGCCCACGGTCACCAGATCCTTGATGAATCGCTCGAGGTAGTCCACGAGGTGATGCTTGTAGGCACGGAACGCCTCGACATCGGCGTCGTAGAGATCAATCGTGCGGTGCAGCGACCCCATGAACGCCTGGGCATTGTCAGCGAGGTCAGTGAAACGCGTCACGAGATCGCGCAGCAGCAGACCCACACGGCCAGGATCGGGCTGGCGCTGGACGGCGAGCTCACGCAGAGCCCGCAGCTGGGTCACGATGTCCGCCAGTGCGACAGCCTGCAGCGCACCGCGCCGCCCCAGCTGCTCGTCGTACACGGCGAGCGCCCGCTCCGCGGCCTCGCCCGAGTGCGTCAGCTGATACAGGAAACGCGCACGATGGAAGTCCTCGACCGTCGTTACGCGGCTCGTGTCAGGATCGGCGCGCAGGTTACCCCACTCGACGAGCGCTCCTAGCGCATCGGCAACCATCTCGATAGAGATGTGCCCGTCCGACTCGGTGCGGCCGAGGGCTTCATGGAGATCCTCGATGCGCAGATGTACCACAAATCGCCGCTTTGCGCTGAGGAACTCCGTCATCACGAGCCGGTACAACGCGACGTTCGGTGTCGCCAGGTGAGCGAACGGCCTGAATCCGGAGGACTGCATACTCAAGTACGTTAGCCGTCCGTGGAGACCGCAAATCTCCGATTCAGCTCAGATGAACGATCGGCGGCTCATCCTCTGTGGTTTGGACATCGCATGCTCGTTTAATCTGGAGCGACGTTGGTGTCTGGTTCTGCCTTGTTGGGGTGGCAGTCGACCTCCTCGGGCAGGTGCTCGAGCCCCTCACCAGGCATGTCTCGACGGGTCCCGTCGAACGGCAGCTCGGACGTGTGAAGACCGGCGAGGTCGTGATGTTTACGCTGCCAACGAACGACAGTTTGCTCACGGGTCGACATCCGCAATCCTCAGAGCGCTATCTGAGCGCTGCGTCGAGCTTGCGACGGAACGCCGCAGGATCGATCGCCGGATAGCGATACAGCTCGGGCTCGATCGCTTTGTAGAGCTCGCGTAGCCGCGCCGGCTCCACCAACCCAGACGCCATCATCTTCTGAACGTCATCGAGGTCCTGGTCGAAGCCGCGCTCGATCTTCGACAGCGCCTGCGAGTAGAGATCGAAATTATGCACTTCGACCTTGCCCTCCTTGAATACGAGTGGGCTGCGCTCCCGCCAGCCGGGAAGCTCGGGAATGAAGTCAGGCGGTGAGGCCAGCTCGATGTTCACCCCCAGGCTCTCCTTCAGAGCAGGAAGTGCGCGCAACAGCTCCTCGGCCTCGGGCTCAAAGCGCAGATCGACGTCGATCGTCGACTCCCGCCAACCCTCGAGCACCGCTGTGGAACCGCCGGTCAGATAGATCCGCACCGGGACGCGAGCAACACGGGCGAGCTCGCGGGCGAGGGCGCGAATACGCTGATCGTCAACCGGAGGACGCATGCTCGGCCGCTCGCGCAAAGCTCACGATCCGTCCGATCAGCGCGTTGTAACGGCTGTGGGCCCCCTGTTCGGCCTCGGAAAGCAGTTCATAGAGGCGATGTGAAGGCCGCTCACCGCCACCCTCAGGCACGTCAAAGCCCAGCGTCCGCAGACGCGGGGCCGCCATCGCCACCAGCAGCGCAGACTCGCTCTCGTGGCCCGCGGCGAGATCCGAAAGCCCCACAGCGACGAGCTCGTGCCCAGGGAAATCATTCGGGACGCTCCGCACCAGTCAATCCTAGGTGATCCGCAGGAGCGTTTCGAGCACGGATCAGATTGCTCGCTGCGCATCGAGCGCCTACGACCCAGCGTGTGAACAATCGGCCGAACCTCAGGACGACTGTCAGGGTGTCCCGGCTGGAGCGTCACAGCCGTATAGATGCTCGCGTAGTTGATCACAGCTCTCCGCCGACCATCGCTCGCTCGTCTCCAGGGACTCGATCACGATCTCCGCCGATCGGAGAAGGTTCTCGCTGTCTGGCTCCCCGAACAGCAGGGCATCGGCTGCCTGGAGCAGCTGTTCGCGCTCCTTGGGATGCAGCTTCGTGACACCCTGGTGGTCCATCGCCTGAAGCAACGCCGTGTAATGCGTGCCACGCGTGGTCATCGGCTCAATAGTCATCATCTTGACACTCACGGTAGCGGTCTCCCGCGCAATGCCGCGCATCGGGTTGACTGGCAGGAGCAAGATCGGGTCCCGCTTACACGAGTCGATACCCGCACACGCAAGAGATCGCGGATCTCCGCGTCACTGATCAAGTTATTGGCGGCGAGAGCCGATATTCAGACGATGTCCCCACAGCCCGGCACCGATCCAGATCGACTGGCCTCAAGCGCCGACGACGCGGCCGTGGCAGCGTTGGGCGAGTTGCCGGAGGCTAGGGTCCTGATCTTCGATCGCGATCTTCGTTTCATCCTGGCGGCCGGTCAGATGCATGGGGATGGCATGGGGAGCGATCCCAGCGCGTGTCGCAAGGGTGCGCTCGTCAGCGAAGCTTTTCCGAGCAGCCTGTGGAAACTGATCGAGCCACTGTGCCGCTCCTCGCTGAGCGGCGAGACACGCTCACGCGAGATCTGGAGCGCCGAGGATCAGCGCTCGCTGATGATCGACGTGGGACCGTTGCGCCTGAGCGACGATCTGGGTTCCGGGCCGCAGGCTCCGGAGATCGCGGGCGGGGTCGCGGTGATTCTCGATATCACCGCGCGCCGAGGCGCCTACGAGACCGCTGAGCGCCCTCGTGATGACTTCGAGCAGGTTTTCGAACGGGCACCCATCGGCATGGGGCTGCTGAACATGGAGGGTCGCTGGACGCTCGTCAACCGGGCGCTCTGTGAGATCACTGGCTACACGACCGAGGAGCTACTGGACAGGAGTTTTGCCGACATCACCCACCCCGATGACGCACACAATCACGAGGTGGCGCGCGCGCAGTTGCTGGCGGGTGATATTCCGGCGTTTCAGATCGAGAAGCGCTACTTCAACGCGGCGGGCGACACGCTGTCGGCGATCTTGTCTGTGTCGCTCGTGCGTGACCGGCAGTCCGTGCCTGTCCATTTCATCGCCCAGCTGCAGGACATCTCTGAGCGAAAGCGCCTGGAGGATCACCTGCGCCACCTCGCCGACCACGACCCGCTCACCGGCCTTCGCAACCGCAGGCTCTTCGAGCACGATCTCAAGCTGCAGGTGGCTCGCGCCCAGCGTTACGGCGAGTCAGCCGCCGTGATGGTCGTCGACCTCGACGCCTTCAAGGCGATCAACGATCTCCATGGTCACAAGATCGGCGACGACACGCTCAAGGCGGTCGCCATCGCGCTGACGCGGCGGCTGCGCGAAACCGATCTCCTCGCTCGCCTCGGCGGAGACGAGTTCGCGATCCTGCTGCCACACGCCGACGAGCAGGGCGTGATGATCGTCGCCGAGAGTCTCGTCCGTGTGATCGCTGGCTGCAGCGTGGACGTGGGTGACGAGGTGGTGCATCCTTCCGGCAGTGTCGGCGTCGCGATGATCACTCAGAGCACCGTCAGCGACGAGCAGGTTCTCGTCGAGGCAGACCGGGCGATGTACGCGGCCAAGCAGGCCAAGCTCGCAACCGCCTGAGTCTGACGTTTCGCAACGGCGATCCCCGGTCTCGGCTGCAGGCGGGGTGCAACGATCCGGTGCCTGGTTGGTTGCGGGGCCGCTCGACCCGGGAGCGGAGTGCCAGGGCGCTCGAGTCTCAGGCGATGACCGGATCGACAGGCGAGATCCGTTCGCGCTCGAGCGTTGCCACCACGCATGCGGCCCCGGCGCCAGCGCCGCCGAGCACAAATGGCAGGTATGCCCCTCCCAGCGAGACGAGCGCTCCGCCGAGCCCCGATCCGGCGGAGATTCCACAGACGAGCGCGGCGGTCTGCCACGTGAACGCCTGCGCCACCGCTCCCCGCGGCGCCAGCTTGCCAAGCAACGCATATTGGCAGGAGAAGACCGGCGCCAGGCTCACTCCGGCGAGCAGACTGAGCATCACTCCACCGAGCAGCGTGTGCACCAACAGCAGTGGCGCCGTCAGAACCGCGAGCAGCGCCAGCAGCGTCGCGTAGCGCTCGCCAAGCGCAAGCCGCCACGTGTGAGCTCCGTAGAGCAGCCCTCCAACGATGCTGCCGACGCTCAACATCGCAAGCAACACACCGGCGTAGCCATGTGAGCCCAGGTGCGTGGCCAGTGCCGGCAAACCAACCTCGAGCGCACCGATCATCGTCCCCATCAGCGCCGCCGAACAGAGCAGCGCACGCACGCCGCGACTGCTCAACACACTGATCGGAAGCGAGTATTCGTGTCGCTCGCCGCGCCAGGCGCGAGCCAGCGGGGAGGCGAGAAACAGAGCCGTTCCAAGGATCGTGAAGGCCGCTCCCATCACGACCGCCGCGCCCGGCGAGAGGATCGCGACCACCACAGCGACCAGGAGTGGACCCAAAACCCAGATCAGCTCTTGGGTGACCGCGTCTAGCGAGTATGCCGCCTCGAGGGTTGACCCCTCGCCGGCCACCACGGGCCAGAGCACGCGCACGCATGCGGAGACCGGCGGGTTCAGCGCACCCGCCAGCCCTGACACAGCCACGGTCAGCCAGACCGGTGAGGTGCGGGCGAGCACCACCAGTGTGAGCAGCAGCGTCCCTTGGGCAGCAGCACAGGGCGCAAGTACACGCAGCTGACCGAGCCTGTCGATCAGCTTTCCCTGCACGGGTGCCAGCGCCGCGCCACTGAGCGTGAACGCGGCCACGGCGAGCCCCGCCGCGAGGAACGAGCCGCTGCGCTGATCGACTAGCAGGAGCAACGCGAGCGTGTAGATGCCGAGCGGCATGCGTGCAAGCAGTGAGCTCGCCAGCAGACGACGCACATCCTGAGCACGCAGCAGCGAGCGGTAACTCGAGACCATCCGTTCACAGTAGGGCGTGCTGCGGTTGGGTCATCCCTCATCGACGCTCGCGGCGGCAGCGATCATGCAGGGCTGCGTGACGGACCTCGTTTTTTGCCTCGCTTTTTTCGGCGTTTTCTGGGTACCCGCTTGGGGTTGGGCCAATTGGCGCCGAAGGTGGGCGGAGCGGTGCTCGCCACAATCCCGTGAGGACCGAACGGCGGGAGCAGGATGTAGTGGTTCTGCTTGGTGTAGCCCATCGGCGCCCCAGGAGCCTCCTTGAGCGAAAAGCGGGTGCCCAGAACCGCTGACTCATATGCGTTCTTGAAGCCTCTCTCGAGCGTCGAGCGGCTGATCCCGTACCAGTCTGGCCCGCGGCGGGTGGGCAGCGCAAACCAGTCTCCCAACGTCAGCGCGATCAGCATCACCGCTTTCCCCGGGACGGCCAGCCGCTTGTAGTAGCCCTCGCGCCAGTACCTGTGATCGAGTCCCAGGCAGGCAGGCTCTCGATGATCCGGATACACATACGGCCTGCCTGAGCCATCCTCACGGCAGAGCGTCGCGCTTACCCCCCGTCCTGCGCGCTCGACCGTCACCAGCCGCAGTTCGCTCAGAATCTTCCAGTTGCGGCTGACGGTGCGGCGCGCCGCATCGGTTCCCCGCATACCGAGCATCGCGGCCCAGATACGCGAGTCCAGGCACAACGTGGGCTCGCCCGTTTGAGCCCAGGCGAGCAGCAGCAGATATTGATCAAACGTGCCGGCGCGTCCGCTGCCGATGAGCGCCGAGAGAGGCGCCGCCTTCGGCAGGCCGTTCTCGTCGCGGCCCTGTACAAAGGATCTGCGTATCGCGACGGCTTTGGGGCTGGATCTCTCGAGGATCGCCTCAATCGCCGCTGTTGACGACGGCTTGCGGACACTCAGGCGCCGACCTGGCGCAATCGACGCTCGCGGATTGGATTTCTCGGACAAGACAAGAACAGATCGCCGCTCGCGCGGTCACCCTGAATACGCGTCGCGGAGATGCGCACCCGACTGACCACCTACCGTTGTAGAGGCCACTCTACCTCCCTACAAAGTCGTCTCTACGACTCCACCACACGTGAGTTGACGCTCGTTCTATGTACGTTACAGAAGCCACTCTAGGGTTGTACAGAGCTGCCCTCGATGAAGGACGTGGAACGGCAGGCTGCGTCTGACTCTCATCGACGGGGCTCGACGCCACGTGAGGATCTCCGCAAGAGCACAATGGCGCGCGTCTCATCCGGATCACCTGTTTGCGACCGCCAGCTGGCGGTTTGAGCGTCTGCGAGCGAGCTCGATCAAGATCAGCGTCAGCGCGACGGGCACCGTGGCCGGCAACTCGTCGACAAAGAAGAACAGCAGATCGAAGCCGATTGCGAAAAGTGCCGCGGTGAGTGCGCCACCGAGCTGCCAGGAGCGTCCTCGGTGTGCCGCGAGCAGACCTCCGAGGACAGCCGCGATGAACAGGTCGCCGTAGCCCATCAGCGCCGATCCGAACACGGCGCTCTGCAACATCGGCAGACCGCCTGCCGGATGTGCGCTGTTGAGTGCTTCGTTGGGAGCCTGCAGCAGATCTGAGATTACGAGAACGCTGTCGGCGATCGCCATCACAACGATTCCCAGCGCGAGCCACCGCGCCGGCGTCACCGCCGCCAGCAGCACGCCGAGCGCCACGCAACTGAGCGAGGAGAGCACCAGCGCCCCCGCCTGCCCCGCCAGGCCCCCGCGATCGGCCCAGGCGAGCGCGAACAGCCCCACGGCGAGCAGCGCGTTCCGCGGCCTGGCCCCGTGCATCAGCCAGCCGAGAGCGAGCGCGGCGAGCAAGGGAACAGCCACGAGCGCCAGGTAGGTCAAGCCTCGAGCGCTCGCGCTGGCGGCGATCCTGCCAACGAGCACGAAGCCGATCACCGAGGCCGGCGGCACCAACCCCCACAGACGGCTGTGTGCTCGCGCCGCTAGCCAGGGCGCCTGCAGCGTGGCTCCGAGCGCCACGATCACGCCCTGCGCGACCGAGAGCAGACCGATCGAGATCCAGAACGGGAGCATCTGCAACCAACATAGACTCCATTCATGTCTGATTCCCGTCAGCGGGCCTACCAGCTCGGGGCGCTCGCGATCTGCGTCCTGGTGGTCCTCGCTGTCCTGATCGTGGTGCTGAGCAGCTCCTCGCCAACGCCGCTGGTGCCCGACAAGCCGGTGCCGGGCACCGCCCGCACGCTCGAGCTGCTCGCCGGAATCCCTCAACAGGGCATCACGCTCGGCTACGACAGCGCGCCGGTGACACTCGTCGAGTTGGGCGATCTACAGTGCCCCTACTGTGCGATCTTCGCCGAAAAGGCGCTGCCGAGCATCATCACGCAATTCGTCCGCACGGCACGCGTACGGCTAGTCTTTCGCAACCTCGACGGGCTGGGATCGGACTCCGTTCGTGCCGCGCGGATGGCGGCCGCGCTCGGCCGGCAGAATCGTCTGTGGCAGTTCATCGATCTCGCCTACCGCAACCAGGGCGAGGAGAACAGCGGCTATGTCACCGATGACTTCTTGCGCGCGATCGCAGACGTGATCCCCGGCACAGATGTCGATCGGGCGATGAGCGAACGCTACTCGCCGTTCGCAACGGCCCAGATCACCCAGGCGATGGGCCTGGCCCATCAACTGAAAGTGAAAGTGACCCCGTCGTTTCTGTTGTCCGCAACCGGCCAGCGGCCCCGGCTGTTCACCCCATCCAGCCTCGAAAGCGGCGCCTTCACCGGACCGCTGCGAAAGCTGCTCGCTTCCGTCGGCGGCTAGCCCGCAAGCAGAGGATCATCAGAGCCAAGCATGACCCGCTGGGACTGGACCTGGGAGGAGCGCACCAAAGCAGGTGAGCAGGACGCCACACGGCCCGACCCGCAGCCCGTCGGTCGCGCCGGTGGCTCTGCCGATCAGCGCAGGCGGTTTCGCCGCCGCCGCATCCTCGCGATCATCGCCGCTGTCGTGGTGGTCGTAGCGTTGACCGCCGTGCTCGACTCCCACGGCGGCGATCATCACGCGCGCGTCGCGGTCAGCCATCCCGCTCACAGCGGAAGACCACTCACCGGCGTCGAGTCGCGAGCGCTGAGAGCCCGCGCCGAAGACGATGCGCTCGATCGCGTGCTCTCCTACACGCCGGCCGTGGTGGAAGGAGGCGACAAGGGCAACGAGCTAGCGCTCACGTTCGACGACGGCCCCGGGCCCTATACCCAGCAGCTCGTCGGTGTGCTCAACCGCCTGCACGTGCACGCAACGTTCTTCGCGATCGGCGAGGAGGAGCGCTACTTCTCCGCCGGCACCGTACTCGAGCTGCACTCGGGCGACGTTGTCGGCGACCACACCGAGACGCACCCGATGATGGCCTCGCTCTCAGCGCACGAACAGCACGAAGAGCTCCTCGAACAGATCGCCCGCATCGAACTGCTCGGCGGGCCGCGACCGCGCCTGTTCCGTCCTCCCTACGGCTCGTTCGACGCGACCACATTCCACATCCTCCATCGGCTGCACCTGCTGATGGTGCTCTGGTCGACCGACACCAGCGACTACACGCTGCCGGGCGTCCACGCAATCGTGCAGAGCGCGCTCGCGGGCTCCCATCCGGGCGCGATCATCCTGATGCACGACGCTGGCGGCGACCGCTCGGAGACGATCGCGGCGCTGCCCGCGATCGTTCGGGGTCTGCGCAAGAAAGGGCTCGAACCGGTGACGATTCCCCGGCTGATGCTCGACGACCCGCCGCCGCGGGGGCAGCCGCTGCCGACGAGCCTCGCAGGCGACTAGGCCTGCTTTGCTTGATGTGGCGCTAATGCCCGAGCTGCACGCTCTTCACGACCAGCAGCAGCACCGCCACGACGAGATAACCGCGCAGCAGCAGCATCCCCGCCTTGCGCCCCGGCGACCACACCGGGCGCTCGAGCAGCGCGAGCGGCGGCATCGTCCACGTGTGGCGCTTGTCCTTCGGGATCTCCGCGACCGCGTCGATCCCCGCGCCGGCGGGCGCGCGACGGCTTGCATACAGCGCGTAGATCCCGGCTGCGAGAAGGGTCACGACGAGTACGATCGTCAACTCGATGAACAGGTGGGTGACGTTGACCGTCGGGAACATCGTGCTCGCCATCAGGATCAGCGACAGCTCCACGAGCGCGCCCACGATTAGCGCCGCGATCGCGTTCAGCCAGGGCGCGTTGACCCACGGTCCGAGCACCTCGCGGTCGTTGCAGAGCAGCAGCAGGAACACGGTCGCGCTCGGCAGCAGCACGCCGGCCAGCGCTTGCACCGAGGTCGTGATCAGGCCGAGCGGCGCGCCCGGGATCAGCACGATCCCGGCGGCGGCCATCACCATCAGCGTGAAGCTCGCGTAGAAGAGCTTCGCGTCGAGCGGCCCGCGGTTGAGCGAGTGGCTGGCGCCGAACACGTCGCCGAACGCGTAGGAGGTCGCGAGCGTCACCGCCGCCGCGCCGATCAGCGAGGCGTTCAGCAGCACGATCGCGAAGATCGTGCCAGCGGCCGAGCCCAGCTGCTGGCCAAGCTGCGTCGCGACCGTGCCCGCGTTGACGAAGTGGCCGAAGTCCGTGGTGCCGCCGAACACGAACGCGGTCACGCAGATCAGCGCGCCGGCACCGATCACGACCACGAACGCGCCGATCACGGTGTCCGCGCGCTCGTAGTTGATCCAGCGTGGCGTGATTCGCTTGTCGATGATGTTCGACTGCTGAAAGAACAGCTGCCAGGGCGCCACGGTCGTGCCGACGATCGCGATGATCAACAGCACCGCCGTCGAGCTCGCCCCGCCCTTGATCCCCGGCGTGAAGACGTGCTGGACGGCGTCGCCGACGTCGGGGTGCGCGAGCACGAGCAGCGGGATCACGAGGAAGTTCGCGACGACGAACACATACATGAAGCGCTCCCAGCTGCGAAAGCTGCCGGTCGAGGTGATCGCGATCAGCGCCACCGCCGCGAGCGGCACCGCCACGTACTTGCTCACGCCGAAGTAGCCGAGCGCGAGGCTCACGCCGATGAACTCCGTCACGATCGTCAGGAAATTCAGGATGAACAGGTCGCCGACCGAGAACCAGCCCCAGAAGCGGCCGAAGCGCTCGTTGATCAGGCGCGCGTGGCCGACCCCGGTGACGGCGCCGAGGCGAATCACCATCTCCTGGTTGACGACCAGCACCGGGATCAGCAGCAGCAGCACCCACAGCAGGCTGCTGCCGTAGTTCTGCCCCGCCTGCGCATACGTAGAGACACCGCCCGCGTCGTTGTCGCCGACCATCACGATCAGGCCGGGCCCCATGATCGCGAGCAGCGCCATCGCGCGCGAGCGCCAGCCGTGGCGCTCGCCCGAGTCGTGCATCCTGATCGTCCCGAGCGCCCCGCGGATGTCCCCGATGTGCGCCTCGTCGAGGACGGGAGGCACGCCCTCCGGCCGCAGCGGCGGCGGCGCGCCCGTCAGCGTCGTCGGATCGTCGTCGGTCATCTGAAGGGCACCTCCTTTCCTTGCACTCGTCGCGGGCGCTCAAACGTTCGGCGCGCGCCGGTGCGGACGAGGTCCCTGAGCTGCTGACTAGGCCAAGAGGGACGAGCCCGACGGGCGTGCGGCCGGCTGGGTACTTCGTGGCTGTTCTCGGTCCATGCCTGTTGCTCTCCAACGGCCGCTTGTCGGAAGCTCAGCCTACCAATCGCAAGTCGCGCGGGTCAGTCGCGCACGAGCCCGAAGCGCCGTCGCCACCCGCTCGGCAGCGTCAGCTCGAGCACGTCGTCGACGGTCACCACGCCGACCACGCGCTCATGCTCGTCGACGACCGCGAGCATCACGAGGTTGTAGTCGGTCATCGTGCGCGCGACCTCGGGCAGGTCGGCGTCGGTGTGCACCGACACCGGCTCGTGCTCGGCGAGGCTCGCAAGCGTGCTCTGCGGGGCGGCGCGCAGCACCGTCACGACCGCCAGCGAGCCCGACAGCTTGCCCTCGGCGTCGCTCAAGAGGATCGTCGTCAGCGTTTCCGGCGCGATCTCGCTGGAACGCACCCGCTCGATCGCCGCCGCCGCCGTTTCGTGCTCGGCGAGGCTGATGAACTCGGGGCTCATCAGCCCACCCGCGGTCGAGGGGTTGTAGCCGAGCAGCGCTTCGATCTGCAGCCGCTGCGCCGGTGGCAGCAGCGCGAGGATCCGCGCGCGGCGCTCCTGCTCGATCTCGACGATCAGATCGGCGGCGTCGTCGGCTGCCATCCGCGCGATCACCGCGGCGACCTGCGGGTCGGGGCGCTCGCGGATGAACTCCAGCTGGTGATGCTCGTCGAGCTCCTCGAAGACGTCGGCCTCGAGCTCGCGGTCCTGCCCGACGGCCTCGATCAACTCCTCGCCCTCGTCGTGGGAGGCCGCCTCGACGAGGTCGGCGATCTCGGCCGGGTGCAGGTTCGCGAGCTTGCGGTGGGAGAAGCGCAGGCGCGCGGTCGGGATGTGACCGACGAATGGCTCCAGGTCGGTCCAGTCGAGGAACGGCCGGTCTGCGAGCCTCCCCTTCAAGGGCCGCGGCAGCAGCCGCCGCAGCTGGGCGCGCGTGTTGGGATCGACGCCGACCACCCGCCACCACCCGTCGATGCAGGCGAGCTCGATCTCGTGCGCGGTGACGAGGCTCGGCGGCTCGGCCTCGACGTTGACGAGCTTGCGCCCGAGCACGTCCTGCCCGAGCAGCACCTCGCCGGCGCGGCGCTCGAAGCGGCCGAGGCTCAGCTTCTCGCCCGACAGTCTCACGGCGCCAGGCTCGAGCGTCGCGATCCTGTCGGTCGGCACGAACAGGTCGCGCCCTCCGATCCGCGCCTTCAGGCCGGTAACCGGCGGGTAGCCGCCATCGGCCAGTCGGACGATCAGATCCTCGACGCGGCCCAGCCGCTCTCCCGCTCGATCGAGCAGCGGGCTGCGCAGGATCGTCGATAGGTGCACCGTCGGCTGCGACAAAGCGCTCATAACGTTACGCCTCCTGGTGAAGCAGCAGCGACGCGCCGATCGCACCGCCGAGATCGCCGAGCGCCGCGACGTGGATCTGTGGGGGCCGGCCGTCGTTGAACAGGTGCGGTCCCATCGCCTCCGCGATCTGTTTGGCGTAGGGATCACCGAGCCTCACGCCGAGCCCGCCGCCGACGATCACCGCCTCGACGTCGAGCACGTTCACGACCGAGGCGATGCCGGCGCCGAGCGCCCTGACGGCACGCTCGATCGTATGCGTCGCGAGCTTGTCGCCGTGCTCGAGCGCGCGCGCCCAAATGCCGCTCGTCAGGCGCGTGCGGTCGCGCTCCTTCATCAGCTTGAACAGGTCCGTCTCGTCGCCCTTCTCGACCCGCTTTGCGACGTGCTCTTCCATCGCCTTGCGGCCCGCGTAGGCCTCCATGCAGCCGATCCGCCCGCAGGTGCAGCGCGCCCCATCGAGCTCGACGACCACGTGACCGATCTCGCCGGCGCCGCCGCGGCCGATCCAGGGCTTGCGGTCGAGGATCAGACCGCCCCCGACGCCCGTGCCCCAGAAGACCCCCAGCAGCGAATCGTAGGGCCGGCCGGCGCCGAGCTTGAACTCGGCATCGGTGGCGACCTGCACGTCGTTGCCGACCTTCACCTCGCAGCCGAACGATTTTTCGAGCGTCTTCGCCAGCGGGAAGCTGCCTTCCCAGCCGGGCAGGTTGCGCGCGCTGGTGACGTTGCCCCCGTCGATCACGCCGGGCGAGCCGATCCCGGCGCCGGCGAGGTCCGCGGTCTTCACCCCGGCGGCCTTGGCGGCGTCGCGCATAGCCCCCTCGATCTCGCGCGCGACATCGGCCGGCCCCCCGCTCGTCGGGGTGGGACGGCGGGCGGAGCCGAGCACGGTGTGCTCCTCGTCGAGCACAGCCGTCTGAATCTTCGTGCCGCCGAGGTCGATGCCGCCATACTTTGTTGCCATCCCGAGCGGATCATCGCAGACGGCCCACCCGGCACAGCAGACACCGCTGGCGAGCGGCGCCCTGAACGCGAGTTCTGCGATTTTTCTTTTTAGCTTCTCTTGCGGGGTTTCTTCGCCCTCTCTTATGGCTCTCGTTCAAGCTTGCATCGAAGCTCCCCATCGACGAATGGCCCGGTGGATCTGCGCGAGCGCTCGCGCACAGGTTCTCTGATGGCGCCCACCGACCACCTATGGCCACACGCGGCCGATATCGTCCTCTCTCTTAAAGACCGCAAAGACCAGGCTCCAGAATGACCAACCGCAGCGGAATCCCGTGGCTCAACTACCTTCTCGGCGCCTTGTGTATCGGGGCGATAACCACCGCTTTCTTGGTGATCGGTCCCTCCTCGCAGTCGGCGACCGCGAAAAGCCGGATCGTCAAGGTCCAGCAGGGCGTCGTCCAGTCGACGGTCTCGGGCAGCGGCAATCTTCAGCCCGCCACGAAAATCGGCGTCAATTTCGCGGCGAGCGGGACACTCGAGGGGCTTTTTGTGAGCGTCGGCGAACACGTCAAAGACGGAGAGCTGCTGGCCGAAATCGAACCGACCAGCGCTGAATCGAGCTTGCGCTCAGCCGAAATGAGCTTGACGAGCGCGCAAGCCGACTATCAGGCGGCCGTCGAAGGACTCACGCCTGTGGAGGTGCGCGAGGATGACATCAGCGCCGCGCAGTCGCGCGCATCTGTGAAGTCCGCGCGGCAGTCGCTGAGGCAGACCGAAGAAACGGCAAAGTCAGACGCGGCCGCATCGCGTGCCGCGGTGACCCAGGCGCAGGGAAGTCTGCGAGATGCTGAACAGTCCGTGAAGCTGGAAACGAGCACTCAGCAGGATTCTGTCAACGAGGCGATAAGCCAGCGCGGCACTGACGAAAAAGCGATCACCGAAGCCCAGGCTCAGCTCGAAGAAGCCAAGGCTGCACTTGCCAGCGAACGCGCCAAACCCAGCGAATCGAAAACCGCCAGCGGCCAGTCTGGTGTCGGCGCGGCCGAATCCAAGGTCAGCTCCTCCGAATCGGCTGTCAAGTCCGCCCAAGCCAAGGTCATACAGGACAACAACTCGATCCTCAGCGCACAGAACAACCAGGCCGCCACGACACTCAAGGGCCAGCAGTCGATCGAAAGCTCCCGCAATGCTCTCGCCAACGAGAAACAGAGCCAGACCGCAGGCCGGCTCAAGGACGACCAATCGATCGCGCAGGCACGAACGAGCCTCGCTAACGCCGAGCAGTCCCTGCAGGCCACACTCACCTCCAACGAAGCCAAAGCGACGCCGCCGAGCGCATCGACCGTGGTGAGCGCGGCCAACAGCGTCAAGAGCGCAGAACTGACGGTCGAAAACGCACGCCGGACACTGTCGGAGACGAAGCTGTACGCGCCCGCTGGCGGCGTGGTCGCGTCGATCAAAAACTCAGTCGGCGAATCTGTCTCGGGCACCGGGTCCTCCTCCAGTGAGTCTTCATCGGGCGAAACCAGCACCAGCACCACCGCGAGCAGCGGAGCTCGCACCAGCAGCGCTGGCACAGGCAGTGCCGGCACTGGCGGTGCAAGCAGCGGCGCCACGAGCGCCACCCGTGGCGCCAGCGGCAGCACCACCGGCACGGGCACCAGCGGCAGCACCACCGGGTCCGGCACGGGCGCCAGCGGCACCACCGGTGCTGGCGGCGGGACAGACGGCGTAACTGGTGGTAGTGGTAGCGGCGGTGAGCGCGGAGATGCAAGCGCAGGCGCCAGCAGCAGCATCGTTGACAGCGGCGCTGGCGTCTTTCACGACATCGCTGATACGGGCACGGCCGCCGGTGGCGCAACCGCCGGCGGCAGTGCAACCGCCAGCAGCGAAAGCAGCAGCGCCAGCAGTTCGTTCATCGAACTCACCGATCTACACAGCTATCAGTTGGTGGTAGCACTGAGTGAGTCTGAAATCGTCCATGTGCATCCGGGGCAGCTCGCCACCGTTACCGTCGAAGCGCTTGAAGGGAAGAAGTTCGCGGCTCGTGTCGCGAGCGTGGCGGTGCTCTCCACGAGCAACAGCGGGGTCGTCAGTTATGACGTGACCTTCCAACTGGAACAGACGGAATCCGGCTTGAAACCGGGCATGAGCGCATCGGCCGAAATAGTCGTCAACCAAGCCGAAGGTGTGAACGTGCCGACCAGCGCGATCTCCGGGGGATCCGTGACGGTGATGCACAACGGCAAGCAGGAACGCCGGCGGGTCGTCACAGGGCTCGCGGGCAACAGCACGACGCTGATCCTCAGCGGCCTGCAGGCTGGTGAAGAAATCGCGCTGCCGGTGGCGAGCACCAGCAGCGCCACCAGCCTCACCTCCAAACTGGGCGGCGGCAGACTCGGTGGTCTCGGCGGTGGCGGCCTTGGCGGCGGTGGTATAGGTGGTGGTGGCGGCGGCGGCTTCTTCAGAGGCGGCGGCTAGTGAAACCGCGGCAACGGCCCGGCGCGGCGGACAGCCTGGCCCGCGTGCACGTTCCACGCGAGCGGCCGATCGTCCCCCGGGGCGGGCGTGGTGGACGGGTTTCAATCGATCAGCACTCCGCGACCGGATACTCCCGTCGGCGCCCGCCGGTCATCCAGGTGCGCGACATCACGAAGACCTACGACCTCGGACAGATTCAGGTGCATGCGCTGCGCAACATCTCGTTGCAGATCGAGCGTGGCGACTTCGTCGCGATCATGGGCAGCTCCGGCAGCGGCAAGAGCACGCTGATGAACATCCTCGGCTGCCTCGATATCCCCACCAGCGGCCGCTATTTGATCGATGGGATGGACGCCAGCCACATGGACGAGGACGATCTCTCCGACCTGCGCAACCGCAAGCTCGGATTCGTCTTTCAGAGCTTCAACCTCGTGCCCCGCACAAGCGCGATCGCCAACGTCGAACTGCCGCTCGCCTACGCGGGCCTCAGCCACTCAGAGCGTCGTCGTCGCGCCGCTGATGCGCTCGGCGCGATGGGCATGGCCAACCGGCTGCACCACCAGCCATCGGAGCTCTCCGGTGGCCAACAGCAACGTGTCGCCGTCGCCCGCGCGATCGTGACCAACCCTTCGCTGATCCTCGCCGACGAGCCGACCGGCAACCTCGACTCGCACTCCACCGAGGATGTCCTAGCGATCTTCGCGCGTCTGAACGAGGAAGGCCGGACCGTCGTGCTGATCACCCACGAGCCCGACGTCGCCGACCAGACCAAGCGAACGATCAGGTTGAGCGACGGCGAGATCGTGCAGGACAGTCGCACGCTCGGCGTGCATGACCCCCCACCCGCTCCGCGTCATCAGAAGTCCACCCACCACCACGACGGCATGTCCGTTGCGCACAGCGGCGGCGCAGAGCCCGCCACGATGGCGCCACAAAGGACGCAGCCGTGATCGGCATCGAGACACTGCGCATCGCCTGGGGCGGGATCACCGCCAACAAGCTCCGCTCGGGGCTGACGATCCTCGGGATGACGATCGGCGTCGCGTCGGTGATCATCCTGATCGCGGTCGGCAACGGCTCCTCGAAGGCCGTGCAGTCGAGCATCGACAGCCTCGGCACGAACGTGCTGGTGGTGATGGGCAGTGGCGGGTTCCGCGGCGGCGCCCGCGCAAGCGCCGCCACAAGCGTGTCGCTGACCAAGGCAGACGCCGAAGCGCTGCAGAGCAAAAGCCTCGCGCCGGACGTCGAGAGCGCTTCCCCGGTCGTGAACGCCACGGACGTCAAACTCGTCTACGGCAGCACGAGCTTTGAACCGTCGTCGCTCGTTGGCACCACACCCTCCTATATCGCTGCCCACAGCTACAAAATCGCTGAAGGGTCCTCGTTCACTTCCGAAGACGTCAGCAAGCACCGTCGTGTGGTGGTCATCGGACAGGAAGTCGTGCAGGAACTGTTCGCCGGCTCGAGCGCCGTCGGCCAGAACGTCAAGGTCAACGGCGGCAACTACGAAGTTGTTGGCGTGCTAGCCAAAAAGGGTTCCAACGGCACCACCAATGAGGACGACGTCGTGATGGCCCCGATCACGACCGTCCAGGACGCCCTCAGCGGCCCCGGGCCGATCGACTCGATCACTGTCGAGGCGACCTCCGCATCCACGCTCAACGATGCCGAATCCGAGGTCTCACAGATCATCGAGGAACGCCACAAAGTCAAAGACATCGAGGAACCCGGCTTTCAGGTACTCAACCAGGGATCGCTGCTGGAAGCCTCCAGCTCGACCAGTGGCGTGTTCACCACGCTGCTCGGCGAGGTCGCCGCGATCTCGCTGCTGGTCGGTGGGATCGGCGTGATGAACATCATGCTCGTCTCGGTGACCGAGCGCACCCGCGAGATCGGCATCCGCAAGGCGATCGGGGCGCGGCGCTCGGACATCCTCACCCAGTTCCTGACCGAGGCGCTGCTCGTCTCCTTGATCGGCGGCTTCACCGGTGTACTGGTCGGTGTCATCGGCAGCCAGTTCAAGATCGCCGGCGTGCAGCCCGAAGTCGCGACTTACTCGATCTTCCTCGCCTTCGGCGCGGCGGGCCTGTCGGGCCTGTTCTTCGGCACCTATCCGGCCGCCCGCGCCGCGACCCTCAGACCGATCGAAGCGCTGCGCTTTGAGTAGCCCCAGCGACACACCCAACCAGGAGCCCGTCATGCCCAACGAATCCACCATCGAGCCGGCCGCGGGCGAGGGCGTTCCCGAGCACGCCGCGGCCGTCCAGCCCACCGCCGTCCAGGCGCCGGAGACATTCGACTACGAGCCGATCGAGGAGCAGGGCGAGTGGCTGGATGAAACCGAGCCAGATGAACTGCCCCGCCGGCCCCGCCGGCGTCTGCTCGGAGCGGGCGGCAATCCAATTCCCCTAGCGCTGCTGGCGGTGCTGCTGATCGCCGGCGGCTTCGTCGGGGGTGTGCTCGTGGAGAAGAGCGAAACCTCGTCGTCCTCCTCCGGCACGGGCGCGGCCGGTCTCGCCTCGCGCTTCGCTGCCCTGCGCGGGGCAGCGTCGGGCGCTTCCGGCGCGAGCGCGGCGGCGGGCGCCATCGGCGGCGCTGGGGCCAGCGGTAGCGGCTCGGCGGCGGGCGCTGGCTTCTTCGGCCGCACCGGCGGCTCGGCCGGGGGAGCCACCACGGGCAGCGTGGCGTATATCTCCGGGAGCACTCTGTACGTGAGCACCGCCGAAGGCAACACCGTCAAGGTCACGACATCGGCGGCCTCAACGGTCACAAAGACCGTGAATGCCGCGGTCAACGGCATCCATCCAGGCGAAACGGTCGTCGTCACAGGCGCCGCGGGCAAGAACGGCGCGATCAGCGCCGAATCGATCCGCGTCGGCGGGAGCGGTGGCGGCGGCGGTCTCGCCGCGCTGTTCGGTGGCTCCGGCGCGGGCGCGGGCGCCAGCGCCGGTGCGAGCAGCGCCGCCGGCGGCAGCGAACCGGCGCTGTTCGGCAAGGGCGGTTAGAGCTCGCAAGCTTAATGCAGTCACAAAGACGGCACGGTTAACCTTGCCCATCGGTCCTCGCACGAGCCAAGCACGGACCCAAACCCGACAGCCGGCTACCGGCAAAGGAGTTTTATGCCTCACATCAACAGCAGACGCAAGCCCATGGCGACAGCCGCACTCTTCCTCCTGGTCACCTGTCTCGGGCTGGCTGCCTGCGGCAGCTCCTCGAAAAGTCCATCCACGACCGCAAGCACAGCCGCCAGCACCTCGACAGCTGGCGGTGCCGCCAGCGCTCCGGGCAGCGCGGGCACCACGCCGGCCGGCCGTGGCAAAGGAGGAGCATTCGGGAAACGCTTCGCGGCGATCAGGGAATGCCTCCAGAAAAATGGGGTCACGCTGCCGCAGCGGACCCCCGGCCAGCGGCGTCCGGGCGGCGGCGCCGGCGGCTTCCCCGGCGGCGCAGCCGGTGGGCCCCCGTTGCCCAAGGGCGTAACGCGCGCCCAGTATGAAGCGGCCTTGAAGAAGTGCGGCGGCAGCAGCTTCGCCGGTGCTGGCGGGGCTCGCCTCCAAAGCCCGGCCTACAAGGCCGCGCTTGCGAAGTTCGCAAGCTGCATGACCGAAAACGGAGTGAAGGTGCCGGCCCCGAACACCTCGGGCAAAGGCCCGATCTTCGACACCAAAGGCATCAACACGGCCAGCGCTCAGTTCAGGACAGCCGAGTCCAAGTGCAGCAGTGCTCTGCGCGGGGCGTTCCGTGGTGGAGCCGGTGGCCGCGGCCCCCGTGGCGGACCCCCGGCCGGTGGCGGAGGCCAGCCGCCCGCATAGTTCTCCGGTGTTGGTGGCGGCCCGCTGCGGTCGCCACCAACATCAGATGAGTTTCGCTCTCCGTGGGCTGCTCACGCCACTCACGCGAGCACCGCGTGAAGCCGAGCCGTGACCCATCCGAACAATTGGCCCTGCCCGCGGCAGCGGATCGACGACTTCGTCACGGTCCGCGAACGGCGCTGGGCCACCTCTGTGTCAGCGCTTGGTGAGCGGCAGTCCGGCGGTGCCCAGTTCATTGTTGCTCTTGGGCGCCTGTGGATCGCGGATCGCCGCGGAGCTCGGCTTGCTCGGAACCTTCGGCATCGGTAGCCCGCCGATGCGCTGGATCAGGCGCTGCCACTGAGCGGCGCTCAGCTGTGTCTGCAGCCCGACCGGCGAGGGTGCTGAGCGTTGGGCGGCGGTGTGCGCGACCTTTGCGGTCAACTTGGGATTCGGAGCCAAGGCGCTGATCGAGGGAAGGAATTCGATCTCGACGAAGTTACCGTGATCGGCACGCGCGATCGTGCTCGGGGCGCCCGGGTACTTCATCAAGCTGATGATCTTGTTTGGCGCGAACCGGCCCTGCAGAGTCAACAGTGTGCGGATCGTCAGATCGGTGATCGTGTCCGCTCCCTGGTGATTTGCGATCTGGACGCCGTTGACGGCGGATATGTCGACCGCATCACCGTGGTAATAGCTGGTGATCGCACCGGAGGCAGTGAACTTGTTCTGCCCGCACCGCAATGCCTGGACGGTCGGCTTCAGGCCGCTGCGGGAAAGGAACAGCAGCGCGGCGAGGATGTGGTCGCTGACCGCCCCCGACGCGATGTCTCGGCGCCCGCACTGATAGATATCGATGCCCGGTTCTGCGAGCACCGCCCGCTCGAGTTCGCTCTTGGAGAGCAGGAACACGTCGTTGGCGGTGGCTCCTATCAAGCCGCGGCTGCCCTTCGATCCGCGAGGATGAAGCGCGCTGCCGAGCTCCCGCCAGTTCTCGAGGATCGGTAGCGGATCGACGGTGCCGCGATCGCCGGCTGGACGTATCGCGAAGCGCAGCTGCGCGCTCTGCTGGGAGGAGTGAACGCCCAGATGGCCGAGCACCGTTCCCTGCGTCAGCACCGAACCGCGGCGCAGCGCCACCCAGCGGCCACCCTTCAGCGAAGCTTCTTCGCGACGAGCGGCGGCGGCGAGCGCATAGGGATTGTCTGGATGGGCAAACAGACGGACCTTGCCTGTGCTGGGCACACTCGACTGCGTAGCGGTAGCTTCTTCAGTCTGCTCCGCCGCGGCCTTTGCGGGGTGAGACCCGGCTGACGCGGGCAGCTTTGGCTTGCCTTCATCCGAGGTTTCAGCCGCGTCCTTGGCGCTCTTGGGTGCCGATGAGGACTCGGTCTTGGGCAGTCTGTATCTGGCGGCCACGTCACCGAGTCCCGCGTAGGTGAACTCGTCGCCGTAGACATCGCGCAGCGTCAGGTACCTGCCGAGCTTGCGCGAGTCGCCGATCGCCATGACCCGTCCGTCCTCGACAGCGATCACAGCGGCTCGATCTGAGCCATCGATATCGATGAACTGCTCGGGTTCGGCGGTGCCGCTTGCGCTCTGCGCAGGCGAGGGGGCGTTCTGAGTGCCAGGAGCGACACGGCTCGCCGCGGCTGTCGCGTTCGAGCTGGAGGAGGACGCCGATTCGGGTGTGGCGGGGCCTGCGGGCAGCTGAGCGCCCGGGATCGGCAGGCTGCCCTCCGTTAGGCCGGTCAGCGTCGCGATCACAGACTGGGGATAGCTCGCCAGCAGCCGCGCACGCAGCAGCACGCTGCTGACATAGGCATCGGAGTGGTTGTAGGAGAAGATCGCGTCGCGCAGATCCGTGGCCGCTCCGGCGGCACGCAGGTAGCGCCCGGCGGCAAAGATCGCGTCAACCGGGTTGTAGGGGTCGGCGTACCCCGCGTCAACCGCGTCCACGCCGTACTGAAGCCACGTTTCGGGCATGAACTGCATCCACCCGACGGCTCCGGCGCTAGACACGTTCAGGTCGGTGCCGTAGTCGGTCTCGACTTCATTGATCGCGGCGAGAACCTCCCACGGAACTCCGTATTGAATCGCCGCCGCTTGGTAGATCGGCAGCAGAAAGAGCGGAACCTGAAAGTTCTCGAGAGCAAGTTCGGAGGCTGCTGATCCTGCCAGCAGGGCGGACAATGCGCCCGCCTGACCGGCCACGATCTGTGGAGCCGGGGCTACGTTGCCCGATCCCGCGGCCGCCGTGGAAGGCCCCGTGGTTTTGGCCGAAGCAGCACCCTGAGTCTCTGGTTGAGACTGAGACTTAGTCACCGTGATGGCCGCTTCGCCGATCGTGGCCTTCTGCTTGTGCTGCTTCTTCACGACGGGCACGCTCACCGCTGGCGTGGTCGCGGCCGGCTGGGCCGGCGGCGGAGTGCTCGCGGTAACGGTCCGCACTGGCGGCGTGGCCTGGGTCGAGGTGGTAGTCGGCGGCGGCGTGGTCTCCGTCGAGGTCGTTTCCGCTGACGTCGTCGGAGCACTCGTCGCAGGGGGAGTTTCAGTCGTGCTGGTGGTGACCGTTTCCGCCCCTAGCGCCCCGCTGAGCGGCCCACCCAGGCCAACCGCCGTGAGCCCACTACCCGCGAGTGCTGAAAGCAGCGCCCGCCGGAGTCGGCGGCGCGGGCGAATCATCGGTGGCCTCCCAGGGCCCAGCTCTTGGTTTGCTCGTCGCATAGTTCTCGTTGTACGGGCGGCCCCGAGTCGCCGGGCAGCGTCACACAGTGATTCATATCGGCAGAGAATCAGTTTTCCGTAAAGCATTCGTAATCACCGTCGGTTTTCTGCAAGGTTCTCTGCACTCCGGCTGACTCCGCCGCGGCCGACTTCGCCTCGCCTCACCGCCATATCGTGGCAACGGTCGCGTCGCTCGCATGGGCGCGACGCGGAGAATCGCTGGCGGGCACGCAAAAGTCCGCCAGCTGCGCCTCGATCGCCATTCTGGCTTGGGTTTTCGCCCTCTCAGCTCGCCTTCCTGCGCAAGGTGTGCCGCTACACGCGCGAGGATCGCCAGCTCTTGCGAAGAGCCGCCCAGACAGGCGATGACCCGGGCAGGCGGCCGATGAGCCGTGTCTTCTTGGCCGGTCGGGGAGACTGGCCACCGCAACCGTCCAGCCGTCCACAGGCAACTGCGCCGCGTGGTCCTCGGCACAACCGCCTCGCAGGATCGCCAAAACCCCATGTCGACAGCGGATCGCGGCAAGGCGCTCCCCTTGTAGCAGAGGGTGAGCGTTGATCATCTGGACAGGCATTCGACCAAGGCGCACGCGACGGCTTCCGGCTTCGACGGGTCTGGCAATCCCTGAGAACATAACTCAAATCAGGTCGCATGGTATCCACTCTATAGGTCGAGTATAGCCTTAGACTTTGCCACTTGTCTTGGCCAAGGTGCCTCGTGGTCGAGCTTCGACACAGTGCGGAGTGCAGCCTCGCCAAAACGCGCGACTCGCCATCAGCACCCGATACATGAGCGGCGATGCCTTGCCAAATCGCACACCTCTGGGGCGGGAACCGCGGCCGCTCCGCACGGCGGACACTGCCGCAAGTCGAGAGTCCCCGGCCCGTCTGGTCCGCGGAGCGCTAAGCTTCACATCCATGGGCACGATCTTTTCAATCCTCCAGGTGGCCATCGCGGTGGTGCTGATCTTCCTGGTGCTGATGCACTCGGGTAAGGACGCTGGTTTGTCCGGGGCTTTTGGTGTTGGTAGCGGACAGGGACCGCTTGGCGGCGGCTCAATGGTGGAGCGCAACCTCAATCGCTGGACGGTCTTTTTCGCCGTTCTGTTCTTCCTCAACGCGATCCTTCTGCTGAAGGAACCCTGGGCCTAGGCGAATCGCTCAGCAGAGCAGTGGGCCGCCCTGGCGGGGTCCATCCTTGACAGCGAGGAGGTTGGCCTGCACGTAGGAGATGTTTGTCTCCTCGTGCCACTGTGTCTGGAAGTAAGTGCGGATGTGCGAGACCATGAAGCGAGCCCGTAGATCCGGCAAGCTTGTCTTGTAGCGAGCCTGCGTCAGGTACCAAAAGCTGTTCTCGTTGTAGAAAGGCCGTGTGAATCCTGGAACGCACCACGCCGCTCGGTGCTGGGATCTCCGTGAACAGCAGTCCCCCGCTCCCAGCAGCCGTTGAAGAGCGCGGTGCGGTCTGATACCCGCTGCAACAGCTCGTTTGCGCGGATCACTCCGACACTGTCCGCAGGACCCACGGACGCTGGCGCATCGGGATCGACGTCTGCCAGGCACGTCGACGTGAGAATATAGTCGTGCTCGAGCTCGAGGAGGATCTCGCCCCGTGTCAGCGCACAGGCGTTGTGCTTCAGTGGGCCCACGACCCCAGATCAGGAGTCACGCACGACGCGGACATGCTCGTCCGGCTGAGAGGGGCGCCGGTCTCGCACGCCGCCGTTGAGCAGAACAACCCACACTCCCAGTCCGCATTGGTCTGGGCGACCAAGCCATTGTAGGCCTCGTCGAGGAAGCGGGTGTCGTGGCTCGGTGTGAAAACAGATACGAGCACGAACGTGGCGGGACCCTACCTGGATCCCACCACGTCCTTCAACTCCGAGCGCTTGTCGCTTCGATCAGCAGGTGATGTTGATCGAGAACGGCTCGTCGGTCAGTGTGGTCCCGTCGTAGGTCATGACGGTGACTTCGCGTTCCCCGGTTGCCTTGGCATCCGCGGTTGTCTGGGTGGTCGTCTCGTTCGTCGAAACAACGATCGCGCAGGTTTCTAGGTTAGGCGCACCGGCTGTTCCCGGGAACTCCAGTGCGTAGTCACCTGTCGAGGTGGTGTGGTTGTCGAAGGGTGTTTCGCCGACAAGCACATGTGTACCACCTCCGGCTTCGATCTGATCCACAGCAGTCAACCCAGCACCGGTCGCTCCGGTAGGACCGGTTTCGCCCGTCGGACCGGTTTCGCCCGTCGGACCGGTTTCGCCTTCGCCAGTAGCACCCGTCGCCCCGGTCGCGCCAGTAGCACCGGTTGCTCCAGTGGCACCCGTCGCCCCGGTCGCGCCAGTCGTCCCGGTTGCTCCAGTAGCACCCGTCGCCCCGGTAGAGCCCGTAGCACCGGTTGCTCCAGTAGCACCGGTTTCGCCAGTCGTCCCGGTCGCCCCGGTAGAGCCCGTAGCACCGGTCGCTCCGGTCGCCCCAGTAGCGCCCGTGACACCGGTAGCGCCCGTGGGTCCTGTAGCACCAGTTTCGCCAGTCACTCCGGTCGCCCCTGTAGCACCAGTAGAGCCAGTCGCCCCGGTTTCGCCAGTCGCGCCCGTTGAGCCGGTCGCCCCAGTGGCACCAGTCGCTCCGGTAGCACCAGTCCCGCCAGTCGCACCAGTCGCCCCGGTGGCACCAGTCGCACCAGTCGCACCAGTCGCCCCGGTAGCACCAGTCCCGCCAGTCGCACCAGTCGCCCCGGTAGCACCAGTCCCGCCAGTCGCACCAGTCGCCCCGGTAGCACCAGTCCCGCCAGTCGCACCAGTCGCACCAGTGGCCCCGGTCAGACCAGTAGCGCCTTTGGGTCCTGTAGCACCAGTTTCACCAGTCACGCCAGTCGCCCCGGTAGCACCAGTCACGCCAGTCGCCCCGGTAGCACCAGTCGCCCCGGTAGCACCAGTCGCCCCGGTAGCACCAGTCCCGCCAGTCGCACCAGTAGCACCAGTCCCGCCAGTCCCGCCAGTAGCCCCGGTAGCACCAGTCCCGCCAGTCCCGCCAGTCCCGCCAGTAGCCCCGGTAGCACCAGTCCCGCCAGTCCCGCCAGTCGCCCCGGTAGCACCAGTAGAGCCAGTTGCCCCAGCGGCACCCTGAACACCGGTGGCACCCGTTGCGCCAGTCGCCCCGGTAGCACCAGTAGAGCCAGTCGCCCCAGCGGCACCCTGAACACCGGTGGCACCCGTTGCGCCAGTCGCCCCGGTCACACCCTGAACACCCTGTGGTCCCTGCGGACCAACCGCGCCCTGTGGGCCAGCGGCTCCCTGGGAACCCGTTGCACCCGTGGGACCTGTTGCACCCCTGTGACCCTTGGGCCCGGCAGGGCCACGATTGTTATTGGTGCCCTTGGTTTTCTTGGTCGCGGCCGCGTGACCTTGCAAATCCGTCTGCCCCTGTGCTGCCTCTGTAGAGCTGGCAGCACCAAGTACGAGTGCTCCGGCCATCCCGCCCTTGACTACGCGGGTGATCAACCTGGAAATCCGCTCACGCAAACCGCCGGTGCTCGTCATCAGTGTGGTGCTCCTTTGGAGACGCTTATAAATAGATTCGGAAGAAGGTCAGGATCCGACAGATCGAAAACCAGCCACTCTTTCGGCTTTGTTTGGGTACCCTGAACCTTGCAGTCGCTAACGTCCATGTCAAGCCGACTCGACATATTGGCCAGATGACCTTCCGCAACCCCGCTCCGGGCACAGAACTCGCGCCATGTAGGGTTTGATCCATGCCACGAACCAGACAGAGACGATGGCCACTGCGCGCCACAGCGATGCTTGCCCTACCGTTCACGGTCCTGCTTGCAGCAGGCTGCGGATCGGGGTCAAGCACCACCAAGCTCAACACAATCAACCTCGAGCGGTCGATCGCGGTATCGATCCTGAATGAGCACCACGTCTACACCCTCGTCAGATGCCCGGTGGAGCCGCAGCAGCAAGGACACACGTTCACGTGCGAGGCGGAGCTCACGGTCGGCACATACCCCGTCAGCGTGACGGAGACCGACAGCAAAGGCCACGTCTCCTATGGCAACCAGGCCAGCCTGGTTCTGCTGAAGACCAAGCGGATCGAAAACTCGATTAGGGCATCGCTGTTCGCTCAGCGCAGACTGCACGCCCAGGTCAGCTGCCCGTCGGATGTCCTGCAGCAGAAGGGTCTGACCTTCACCTGCACAGCCAAGACAGGAAGCAAGAGCTACCCCTTCGAAGTCAGGGAGATCGATGGCGAAGGCCATATCCACTACATCGGGCGCTAACCATCCCTCGATCTGCCTGTGCATGATCGTCAAGAACGAGGCGGCCGTCCTCGGGCGGTGCATTGCGTCCTGCCGCGGGTTGATTGACCACTGGGTGATCTGCGACACTGGCTCCACCGACGGCACGCAGGATCTGATTCGCCGGGAGCTCGAGGGAATCCCCGGCGAGCTTCATGAACACGAGTGGGTCGACTTCGGACACAACCGCAGCGAGCTGATGAAGCTCGCGCACAGCAAGGCCGACTACCTGCTGCTGATCGATGGCGACATGGCAGTCGTGGGCTCTGGGAAGCTTCCGGCCCTGACGGCCGATTCCTATCGGCTGCGCCAGGGCAACGAGCGCTTCGATTACCGCAACAAGCGACTCGTGCGTGGCGATCTGCGTTGGCGCTACGTGGGAGCGACCCACGAGTACATCGAATGCGTCGATGAGGAGAAAAGCGCGGAGAACCTCGACGCGCTCTTCATCGAAGATTACGGCGACGGGGGCAGTAAGGCGGACAAGTTCGAGCGCGATCGCAGGCTGCTGGAAGAAGAACTGGAGCGCAAGCCCGACGATCCGCGCACCCTGTTCTACCTGGCCCAGACCTATCGTGATCTCGGCGGCGCTTCAAATGATCGCGACATACTGGAACAGTCTTGTGAGCTCTACGAGCGGCGAGCGAAGACGCCAGGCTGGGTGGAGGAGACCTACTGCTCGTGGCGTCAGCTGGGCATCCTGAGCGCACAGCTGGGCGATTGGCCCAGGGCCGTCGACGCCTTCATCACCGCCTGGGAGACACGGCCGGTGCGCTTGGAGGCAACCCACGATCTCGCCGTCGGCCTGCTCGAGCGCCGCCATCATCAGAGCGCCCACCGCTTCACCTCGGTCGCGGCGAGCCTGCGCCCATTGCCGCTGCCGGAGGACCTGCTGTTCGTAGAGCCATGGATCTACGAGTGGGGGATGCTCTTCCAGTACTCGATCTCAGCCTACTGGGTGGGAGAGTTTGACAACTCGATCCGGGCGTGCAAGCGGCTGCTGACGATCGATTCGCTACCAGAGACGCACCGCAACCAGACCAACGAGAATCTCAAGCACGCCTTCAGAGAAAGGGCCCGTCAGATCGCGGAGCGCCCGCCCGTACCGCCGCGGGAGCTGCCCCATGTCGGGATGCCGACGCGTGGGCGAGCAAGCCTGAGTGGTTGAGGTACGCTAGGATCTGACGAGGGATCCCGCGCACAGGCGCCGAAACGTTGCTGCGAGCGCTCAGTCTTCGTATCGGCGGAGCAGGATCATGCTGCCGCCCTGGACCAGCTGAAAGTACCCGGCCGTCGCCTGCAGAGAGTCCACGAACGAGGTGACTCCCGACCAGGCGCCGTAGTCGTGGAAGGCGACCAAGCCTCCGTCGGCGAGATGGGGCTCGAAGTGACGGAAGTCGCGTGCACAGTTCTCGTAGTCGTGCAGGCCGTCTATGAGCAGGAGGGAGATCGGCCCGTGCCAATCGACCTCGTAGGAGCACCGCCGGTAGACCGTCACCTGCTCGCAGACGCCCCCTTGCTGAAGGTTCTCGCGGAACTTGACCAATGTGGCCGGCGTCTGCTGGACACCGATATCCGCGGCCCCGACTTCGCCTTCGTGGGGGTCGATGGCGTGGACGCGCACCAACGGAGCCAGCATGGCCGCCACGCTGGCCAGAGCGACCGTCGAACGCCCCTGATAGCTCCCCACCTCGACGATCGCGTGGTCCGGTGGGAAGGTCGCGCACACGTGCGCCGCGGCGGCCACCAGTACATCGGCCTCCGCGTCGGTCAGCCAGCCCTCGATCGGATGGATGCGTTCGAGGATCGGGATCGTGAGCAAAAGTCCTCGGCCAGGAGCTCGGCGCCCAGCTTGCATTGGGCCATCGTCGTTCACGCGGCCTAAGGCTATCGGTCGGGGTGACCACACGAGTAGTGCCGCGGCGTGGGTCGTGGGTGTGGTTGCGGGCAGGCAGATCGAAGTCTGCGGTACTCAATTACCCCAGCGCCGGCCCAGCGGGCAGTCTCGATGGACACCACCCTCGATCCGCTGCCTGTCGCCATTCACTACACGGTGGACTATTGCCTGCCCAAGCGGGCAGCCTAGCGGTCATTGTCGCGCTCGCCCAGCGGCTCGCCGTCGTTCAGAGCCTCGTGTGCATCGCGCTCCAGTGAGTCGGTCCGGCTCGCCGGAGGACCTTCGAGTGGCTGTAGCGCGTCGAGGATCTCCATCGCCTCACCGCGCAGCGCGTGGTTGATCGTCTGGAAGTCCTCGTGGGAGAGCTTGCCCGTGCGATAATCGAGCTCGGTATCGCGGATCTCGCGATACTTTGATTCCCGCGCCGCCTGCAGATCTGCCCGTTCCGGGTGCTCGGGATCATGGCTCGCACGGGTCGCCCTCAGCGGCGCACTGATCACGGCGATAACGACCGCCAGCAGAACCACCGTGAGAACGGCCACCAGCAGGCTCATCGCCGGCCGACGGCTGCGCGGGACACGATCAGAGTCATCGCCGCTCAGGCACGAGCGAGGCCACGCGCGGCCCGAGCACGCGAGCGTTCACTAACCCGCCGCCGCACCGTGCTCGGGGCTGGCCACAGAACGATCAGGCCCCCGCCGAAGACGATGATCCCGCCAAGCCAGATCCACATCACAAGCGGCGACTCGATGAAGTTGAACTTGGCCGTGGGTGGATGCTGTAGGTAGGAACGGGCCAGCACAGCCAGGGCGATCAACCCATCTTCGGGGCTGGAGAGCGGGATCGTCTTGTTGCCTGCTTCGATGATCTTCTGCAGTCGAGGCGAGGAGATATCCGGTTCGATCGCCGTCCACACGTCGCGGGTCAGACCGGCGCTCATGCTGATGTGACTGACGGCCTGGCCACCGATCAGGTGCCCGACCGAGCCGTCCGTGGCTTCGCCCGAATCGTAGTAGCCCTCGCTCGGGGTGAGCGTGGCCACGTGGTGGCCTCCCTTGCTCACGTCGAGCACCGCGCCCAGATTGAGCGTTGAGCCGGTGTTTGCCGGGTCGTTCACGACCGCCGCGGTGGCACGTAGGTAGCGGATCTCGTAGTGACCGACGTGTGTGGACTGTCCGACCCCGAGACTCCTCTGATTCTGGTGCTGAAAGGACGAGGAGGCCGCCACTCCGACGAACAGCACCGCCATGCCGATGTGCACGATGTAGCCGCCGTAACGGCGGCGGTTGCGCCGCACGAGCGCGAACAGCGCCAGCGGGACGGCCTCGCTGGCCATCGCGCGTCTGACTCTCACGCCTCGCAAGAACTCCTGGCCAACGCACGCGAGCGCGAAAGCGGCACAGCAGAACATCGCGACCGCAAAGGGCTTCTCGGCCACGCCGCTGAGCAGCAGCACGACCAGCGTGCCGAGCGCGACCATCATCGGCGCCAGGAAGTTGCGCCGCGCGTTTGCGAACGTGGCGCGCCGCCAAGCGATCACTGGGCCGATCCCGCTGAGCAGCACCAGAATCAGCGCCAGCGGCACCGTGTAGCGATCAAACCACGGTGGCCCGACCGAGGCTTCCTGGCCGGTCACCGCCTCTGAGATCAGCGGGAAGTAGGTGCCCCAGAAGATCACGAAGCACAGGCCCACCAGCACCAGGTTGTTGGCAACGAAGATCGACTCGCGCGAGAGCAGCGAATCGAGTCGGTGCTCGGTGCGCAGCATCGCACGCCGGGAGACGACCAGGTAGATCGAACCAACGATCAGGGTCCCGATCAGGATCACGAACGGCACCCCCAGTGTCGCGCCACCGAACGCATGGATAGAGTTGAGGATCCCGCTGCGCACCAGGAACGTGCCCATGATCGCCAATGTGCCAGTGGCGAGCACCAGCGAGACGTTCCAGACCTTCAGCATCCCGCGCTTCTCCTGGATCATCAGCGAATGAATGAACGCGGTGCCGGTTAGCCACGGCATCAGCGACGCGTTCTCGACCGGATCCCAGCCCCAATACCCACCCCAGCCGAGCTCCGAGTAGGACCAGCGGGCGCCCAGCAGGATCCCGATCCCGAGAAACAGCCAGGCGGCGAGCGAAAAACGCCGAGTCGCCCTGATCCACTCGGCGTCCACCTTGCGCGCGATCAGCGCCGCCATCCCGAACGCCAGCGGAATGATGCACAGGGTGTAGCCCGAGTACAGCATCGGCGGGTGAATCATCATCGTCGGGAAGCGCAGCAGAGGATCGAGGCCCGCGCCTTCCACCGGAGCGGGATTGGTCGTCTGGAACGGGTTTGCGTAGAAGACCATCAGCGAGATGAAGAACCCACCGAAGCCGAGCAGGATCGCGATCGCGTAGGGCACGACCTCACGCAGTCGCTGCCGTGTGAGGTACAGCACGAGGCTCGACCACATGCTCAGCAGCCAGGCCCACAAAAGCAGCGAGCCTTCTTGCGATGACCAAACGGCGGCCGCCTTGTAGAAGGTTGGGGTCGTCAGGCTCGAAGTGTCAGCGACCGTGTTGAAGGCGAAGTCGTTGTGCAGAAACGCGATCTCCAGCACCGCGAAGGCAGCTGTAAGGATCAGCGCGAGCGCGTACACCGAGCGGCGGGCCGACTCGACCCAAGCGCTCTGGCCGGTTCGCACCCCATACAGCGAGGCGCAGATGCCGTAGCCGCACACGGCGAGCGCCAGCATCAGACACACGCGTCCGAAATTCGCCATCAGTCTTTGTTCCTAGAGGCGACTTTGGAGTTCGCTGACAGGCACGTCACTCAGGCGCTCTGCTTCTCGGAGGGTGGCGCTTCTTTGTACTTCGACGGGCACTTGGTGATCAGCGATCCACGTTCACCGACAAATTGCCCGCCCTGCTTCTGCACCGTGACGATCACCTCACGCCCTTCGCGGAAGGGATCGGGCACCGTGCCGGTATAAGCGATTGGCACCGAGGTCCCACCCGTCCGGTCAGCCACGCTGAACTCGAGGACTTCGCCATCGTGATGCACCGAGTGCGCGACCACCGAACCGGTCAGCTGGTAGCTGCGGTCGGGTTGTGCCTGGCGGATCAGCTGGCTCGGCGTCAGCGTCGGGCTGTCGGCGTTAAAGCTGGTGTAGATCAACGCGCTCGCCAAGAGCACAGCCGCACTCAAGGCAACGGACAGCCGCACCGTTCGCTTGCGAGCAGGATTCATCGTCGTCAAGTATCTCAGACCCCCTCTGAAAGTTCGCCGATCGGCACATGAAACACCTGCACACCTGCTCAGCGCGATCGCAAAAACGGTCGCTCAGCGGGGAGATCTCAAGGAAATTCGCCAAGAACAGCGAAACATTGACCGTCCTCGAGAGTCTCAACACTCGAGAACACCGCCATGAAGCCGACCTTGCGCATCATCACCGAGCATCGCCATCGCCGCCCATTCAATCCCGGCGAACGGGCTCCGAGCCGTCTTCGCGCTCACAGACAGGCGCAGGTCACGCCTACCTGTGATGCCGTAGACCGGCGCGAGGCGGCGGGATCCGCCGCGTACAGCCTCGCCACACCTGACTTTGCGCTGCTGCGAGTTCAGGGCTCCGGCGGACCGTTGGATTCAGCTTCCTACAGCTGCGAATGCGGCTTCGTGTTCGCTGCGTCGGTCTCCACGACCGTGTCCTGCCCGCATTGCGGCACACCCCAGGCCTGGTAAGCGCCGGCAAGCCTCGCGCGTCACTTCCAAGGCCGCGGCCGTTGATTAGAGGACCTCTTCAGGCTCCGCACCGTCATAGACGAGCGCTTAGTCTCCAGATATGACGATGCGGGTGTTCGCCTGACCTTCGATAGACGGATCTTTTCGGCCCAGCGTTCGAGGCTTGATGTCGAGTTGGAGGTGGAGCAGTCGTTGTCGGTCCGCTTGACTCGGCTGCGCAGTTGGCTGTCCATGTCGGCCTGGCAGATGTCGTTGAAGTTGCCTGCGCTGACGTAGATAGAGAGATATGCCCTCTCGAGATTCACCACATGTTGCTCAGCCGGCTCAGGGTTCGGGTCCGATTTGCTCGATGAACGCTGCGAGCGCGGCGACCTGTTGTGGATGGCTGGCCAGGTGAAGGCGGCTGATTGCTGTGAGCATCGGTCCGGGGTCATACCCCTTGATTTGAGTCCTGCTGGGGTGAAGCAGGGCTTCTCGCAGGAAGCGTTCGTCAACGAGGACGCGGTGCCCGTCGGCGAGCGTGACGCGGTTTCCGGCGAAGCTCGAAAAGCTCGGGGCAAGTCTCCGTCCGTGTGCGAGGAGGTGACACGCCGAGCAGCCGTCGGAGACCACCAGGCGAGCGCCCTGTTCCACGAGCCGCTGCTGGTGTGTGAACGGTTCGGAGACGTATGACGGTTCAGTTGACGTGGAAGAACCCTGGCCGCTCGTACTGCCGTTTGCGCCGCAGCCTGCGAGCGCGAGGATAATCGCAGCTGCGAGCGGCGCTGTCGCGACTTGCCTGGAGCGAGCTGCCAGCGGCCTGGCGCTTGCGAATCTCAGCACCGTCCCCTTCGGGTAAAATGGGCTTCGATGAACGACGGTGATCAGCAGACCTATGACGTTACGGGCATGACTTGCGAGCATTGTGTTGCGGCGGTCAGCGAGAACATCGGCGAGCTGTCCGGTGTGAGCGGCATCGATGTGGATCTCGCGAGCGGTTCGGTGACCGTGCGCGGGAACGCGGTCGATGCCGAGGCCGTCCGGGCTGCTGTGCTGGCGGCCGGTTACGGCCTTGCCGAGCACGCCTAGAGTCCTCGCCAGCTCGCCTCGGCATCTGCTTCTCATGTCACGCCGGGTACCCCGACTCCTGGGATGTCGTCGACTGGCTCTGCTCGACTGGCCGTCGCGTGCTGCGCCACGGGGAACAGGGCGACGGCGAGTAGGACAAACAGCGGCCCGGCGTTGACGTCGGTCGCGGTACCGATCCAGAACGGCCCGCCGAGGCTCTGCCCGAACACCCAGTAGGCGAGCGAGATCGCGATCCCGACGGCGAGTGCGGGCCAACGCAGCCGCGTCCATACGCCGATCGCGATCGCCAGCGAGACGATCGCGAGCACAATGGCGATTGTGTCGCCGTGTCCCTGGGTGTGGCCGCCGACAGAGTTCTGGACTTTGGCGAGCCAGTGCGGTGAGGCCGCCGCCATTGCTTTGATCATCGCGTGGGTGAAGTCCTTCGCGCGGTTGACGTTCACCAGCCACAGGCCCGCCGAGAGCGCCCACAGCCCCGACCACGCGTATAGCCCGCCGCGATCACCCAGTGGTCCCCCATCTGCCGGGGAGCGGCCCTCCTGCATGCTCGTGGGCCAGACGAGCAGACCGACGATCGCGTACAGGATCACCGCGCCGGGGGCGCCCATCAGCGGCGAGGGCAGCGTGGTTGACGTGAGGCCGCCGAAGCCCTCACCGAACCACCAGACCAGCGGTGCCCACAGGAATGAGAGCACCAGCGCGGGCTTGACCGTCTTCTTGCTGAGGATCAACCCGAGCCCGATCGCGCACTGGATCTCCGCGGCGAGGGTGTTCCACAGTGTCAGGTCGCGCCCGTAGAAGGCGTCGACTGTTTTCATTGGGTCGCCGACGATCGACCACTGTTTTTCGGTGGCGGGCCCGAACACTTCGGTGACGATGCCGTGCGTATACATGAAGCTCTGGAACTGGAGCAGACCGACGAGCAGCCAGATCGCACCGAGTGTGATCTGTATGCCACGCGTCGTGACATGCAAGCGATCGCGGCGCAGAGCGCTGATCGCGATTTGGGGTGCCTGTGCGGGCGCGCCCATACCAGCAGGTTGGAATGACATAGCGGCGACTCCTCTGTCGCTGATCGACCCGGCGAGCGATACGCCAGCCGGGGTCGTTGACTCGCCCCGCGATTGCGGAGCCTCACGCGTACAGGAGCGGACTGGTGTTTAGCGGCAGCCCGCGAGCGCGGGCGGCGGACCACGCCAGGCCATTGCAACCGCGATCAGACGCCCGCCACGCGCCACCAACATTCGTGGCCGAAGGCGTATGGCCGGGGCCGAGGACCCGCTAGCTCTCCGGTGCTTGCGATGGTGATTGCACAGCCTCGCGATTACTCGCTCTCCCGTGTAGGGGCGGGCGAGCATCAAAACGGCTAGCAGCAGAGCGGGAAACATCATCAGCGCGCCACTTTGCAGCGACTCGATCGTTCCGCTGAGAGCGAGCGCGATGAGGGTGATCAGCGCGAGGATTACTGCCAAGCGCCAGAGGCCGCGTGCTCGCGGGCCAGACGAGACAGAGCAAAAAAGGTTGCTCATCGCGACCAATACTAACCCAGCGGAAATGCTGCGGCGCAGGTACAGCGAAAGCGGCTCATGGGCCGCTTTCGCTGTGATACATTCGCGCCTCCATGGGCAGCATGAGCGGTATGAGCACGAGTCACGGCGGTGCTCACTCGACATCGGTCGGGGGAATGTCGATGAGTGCCGGGCACGGCGTGACGAATATTCTCCCGTCGTGGCTGGCGGTGATCTGGACGCTCGCGTTCATCGCGATCATCGTCACTCACACGCTGCATCTGCGCGACAGTAGTGGTGAGCGGCGGATCTGGCATTCCGGGCATGTGTTGATGGCGTTCGGTATGGCGTTCATGTTCGCCCCGGCCTCGCTTGACCACTTCAACATCCCGAGCGGCTTCTGGCAACTCGTGTTCGCCAATGGCGCGATCGCGATCGTGCTGTGGATGCTCGCGCAGGCACTAGCCGGCCGCGCGATCAATGTGTTGTGGCTGGTGATGGCGATCGACTTGGCGGCAATGGCCTACATGTTCTCGCCGAGCGGTTTCCAGGGCCCCCTCACTTGGCTGCTAGTTGCCTACTTTGCAGCGCAATCTCTGCTGTGGGTGACCGACAGGATGCGCGATGTCGATCACAAGACGCTGTTGGGTGGTGGCTTCTCGGTCACTCCCGGCGGCGCGGTCGCGATGTCCGCTGCTGAGCCGCTGGTCTGCTTCCGGGACCTGCGTGTGTCGATGTTCGCGATGACGCTCGGCATGGCGTACATGTTCGCCGCTATGCAGCTGATGATGTAGCCGGACGCGCTCGCCGACTCCCGTTCAGTTGATCGGGATCGTGAACGACCCGCCGAGCGCGTGCCGGGCGCCGTCAGATCCAGAGATCCTGAACTCCCATTCTCCGCGCGTAAGTCGGACCTGGCCGACGAAATGCGCCGGGCCGGCACGGTAGAACCGGACCGCGGTCTTGGCCCCCGTGCTGGAGGTGGCCGTCATCGCGATCGACCGGAGCGTCGGCTGTGTCGAGGCGCCGCTCACGAGGTAAGTGTGCAAAGCGACGTTGCCTGGTTGTAGCGGCAGCGCGTTCACGTCGAGGGTCTCTCCGTTTGGCTCGGCGATCGTGCGGGCCGCTTCGGACGGCCCGACGAATGTGTTGGGGTCGGCGATCACTAGGCCGCCGAGGAGCACAGCTGGAGTGAGCGTCGCAAGCGCGATACCGATGAACCGCCTGTGGCGTGAGCGGACCGGCGTCGGTTTTCCCGGCCGCCCGAAGCTCCGCAGACGCAGACTGTTCGCGACAACGGTAACGCTCGAGACGCCCATCGCCGCGCCGGCCAGGGCCGGGCTGAGCAGTCCCGTGATCGCCAGTGGCAGCGCGATCAAGTTGTAGCCAAACGCCCAACCGAGGTTCTCGAGCACGATCGCATAGGTCTCACGCGCGAGCCGTAGAGCACGCGCGACACCGCGCAAATCACCAGAGACAACGCTGATGTCGGCCGCCTCGATCGCGGCACCAACACCCGTCCCCATCGCGATCCCAAGGTCGGCCTGCACAAGCGCCGCGGCATCGTTGACGCCATCGCCGACCATCGCGACACGCTGCCCCGCCTGTTGCAGCCGCAGCACCTCCGCGACCTTCGCATCTGGGCTGACGGCAGCCAGCACATGACTGATGCCGACCTGTGCCGCCACAGCGCTCGCCGCACGCCGGTTATCACCAGTCAGCATCGCTACGTCAATCCCCATCCGCTGTAGTCCAGCTATCGCATCCGCTGACTCCGCCTTGATCGTGTCAGCCAGCGCCAGCGCGCCCACCGTCTCACCGTCGCGCACGACCACGACCGCCGTGCGGCCACCCGCCTCCCACTCATCAAGCACGCCGGGCTCGGCCGATCCGCCAGGGTCCTCCTCCCTCTGCTGGGGGCGCCCGACCCACACCTCACCACCTGCCACCCGGGCACGCACACCCCGACCGGGGAGCGCGCGAAAGTCCTCGGCCGCGGCGACCTCGAGGCCCTGCTGACGTGCGGCGGTGACGATCGCCATCGCCACGGGGTGCTCCGACCCCGCCTCGGCTGCCGCCGCGAGCGCGAGCACAGTGTCGCGATGCTCGCCCGCTGGCGCCCACACGTCTGCCACCGACAGCTCACCCGTCGTGATCGTGCCCGTCTTATCGAGCACGATCGTGTCGATGTCCCGGCTGCGTTCCAAGATCTCCGCGCCGTTGATCAAAAGTCCCAGGCTCGCGCCGCGTCCGGTGCCCACCAGAATCGCCACCGGTGTCGCCAACCCGAGCGCGCACGGGCAGGCCACCACCAGCACGGCGATCGCGGCGAACAGGCCACGCTCGGATTCACCGGCGAGCGACCAGCCAGCAAGCGTCACCCCGGCCAGCGCGATCACGACCGGCACGAACACGCTCGCGATGCGGTCCGCCAGGCGCTGGATCTGCGGCTGCGATGCCTGCGCGTGCTCCACCAGCGCCACCAGCTTCGCAAGCGCCGTGTCCGCACCAACCGCTGTCGCGCTCGCGCGCAGCACGCCGTCCACGTTCACCGTCGCCCCTGTCAGCGAGTCGCCCTGGCCCTTCTCCACCGGCAGCGACTCGCCCGTCAGCATCGACTCATCAACCGCCGAGGAGCCCGACACCACGAGGCCATCCACGGGGATCTTGTCGCCCGGTCGCACCAGGAACAGATCACCAGGACGCACCTCCTCCACCGCCACCAGTCGCTCCGCCGCCAAGGGGTCTGACGGGTCGAGCAGACGCGCCTGCTGCGCACCCAACATCGTCAGCTCCCGCACAGCGCGCCCGGCACGGCCACGCGCCGTGGCCTCACACCAGCGCCCGATGATGAGGAACGCGATCACCACCGCCGAGTCGTCGAAGTGCAGATGTGCATTGAACTCGCCGCCCGGCCCGCCATGGATGTGCGCGTTCGGACCCCAGATCAACTCCACCGCCGCATACACAAACGCCGTCAACGTCGCCAACGCGATCAACGTGTCCATGTTCGTCGTGCGCGCCCGAGCGCGCACCCAAGCGCCACGCAAGAACGGCAGCCCGCACCAGAACTGGATTGGGATCGCTAGCGCCGCCACCGTCCAGCGAGCCGCCACATCGTGCGGCGCCGCATAGGTCAGCACCACCACCGCGGCCGCCAACGGCACAGCCACCACCATCCGCCGCAGCCACCCAGCACGATCCTCAGCCTCCACCGCCTCGATCTCCGCGACCGCATCGGCCGGCGAGCGCCCGCTCGCCTCGACGGCTTTCGCGCCGTAGCCGATGCGCTCAACAACCTCCACCAGACGCTCGACATCCGTGCCCTCGGAGTCGTAGTCCACGCTCGCGCGACTGGTGGCAAAGTTGACCGTCGTCTCCAACACGCCCGGTGCAGCACCGAGCGCGCCCTGAACGCGCGCCACACACGACCCGCACGACATGCCCGTCACGTCGAGCTCGACCACCGCGTGGCGGCCATCCGCCCGCGCGGGAACAACGGTCGGCTCTGCGATCTGGTCTGCGCTCATCTCAAAGGCTCCACGACAGGAAACGACGGCAACACCGCCACACCCCTATTTCAGCACGTCCTCACCGTAACCACGACACTCTCGACGCAGCGGCAGCACACGCCATCAAACCCTGGCCCGCGCTCATCGACACTCCCAGCAGGCGACGCTCTGCGCCACGAAGGGTGAGTGGGTGTTCTCTCCCTCCTCGGCCTGTTCATAGGCATTTCCGGATAGTCAGGGGCGTTGCGAATCGCAAAGCCAGGATCGCGCTGGGCGAGGAGGTATTGCGGCGAACGACACATGGCGAAAGCCGAACGGCGCTTCTCTTGAAAGCCACCCAAGCCGCCAGAAGCGCCGCGGCGACCAGGCTGCGCCAAGAGGAAAACCGAGACACACCGCCGGCCCGCTCGTCCAGCGTTCCCGCGGCTTGCGACCGCGTCGTCAGGGCGAGTCCCAGAGCTACTTTATGTGCACACCCGAGATTGCACGGGAGATCACGAGCTGCTGGATCTCGGCGGTTCCCTCGAAAATGTCATAGATCTTGGCGTCGCGGTGCCAGCGCTCGACGGGAAACTCGCGCGTGTAGCCATTGCCGCCGAGGATCTGGATCGCGCGCTCGGTCACCCACACGGCGACCTCACCTGACTTGAGCTTCGACATCGAGCCCTCGGCATTCTCGAACGGCACCTGGTTACGGCCCATCCATGAGGCGCGCCACACAAGCAGGCGAGCGGCATCGATCTCCATCTTCATCCGCGCGAGCGTGAACGCGATCGCTTGGTTCTCGATGATTTTCTTGCCGAACTGCTCGCGCTCCTTGGCGTACTCGAGCGAGTACTCGTAAGCGGCGCGGGCGATTCCGAGAGCCTGGGAGCCGACCGTCGGGCGCGAGGCCTCAAACGTCTGCATCGCGGCCTGGGACTTGCCTTTCTTGCCCTCTCGCACGCGGGCGAGACGCTCGTCCAGCTTCTCCTTGCCGCCCAGCACATAGCCGGCGGGGACGCGACAGTCATCGAGGAACACGTCGGCGGTGTGCGATGCGCGCAGCCCGTGCTTTGAGACCTTCGTGCCCTGGGAGATACCTTTCGCCTCGCTCATTGGCACGACGAACGCCGCATGTCCTTTCGAGCCGAGCTCGGGATCGACAGTCGCGATCACGACGTGCACGTCGGAGATGCCTCCGTTCGTGGCCCAGGCCTTCTGGCCGTTGATCACCCACTGGTTCGTCGCCTCGTCGAACTTGGCGCGGGTGCGGACATTGGAGACATCCGAGCCGGCGTTGGGCTCCGAAGCGCAGAACGCGGCGACCTTGAGATCCTCGGTGGTGCCGAAGCAGCGCGGAATCCATTCGCCGATCTGCTCGCCCGAGCCCTGGCCAAAGATCGCGGCCACAGCCAGTGCAGTGCCCATTATCGACATGCCGATGCCGGCATCGCCCCAGAACAGCTCCTCGTTGACGATCGGCAGCATCAGCCCGGTCGGATCGGCAAAGAACTGCGCGAGCCCCTCGAACCCATACAGCCCAATCTTTGCGGCCTCCTGGATGATCGGCCACGGCGTCTTCTCCTTCTCGTCCCACTCGTGCGCGGCCGGACGCATCACGTCGGCAGCGAACCCGTGCACCCACTCGCGAATGTCCTTCTGGTCCTGGGTCAGCGCCAGCGAGAACGTCACGTCCTGGTTGGCAGAGCTGGCGATCGCCTGTACGGCGGCCTCGGCGGCCTCAGTCGTATCTGAGCTGGCGACGGTGGATGGGGCTGACATCGGACGGAAATCTCCTTGTGTGAGGTGGCGCGCGCGAATGCGTACGCATGGGAGCAGTCGACGGACATCGGCTGCGAGCCATGAAATCTAGCAATTTGTAAACGATTGTCAAACACTAGTTTGAACGACGTTTACATTCGCGCTAGAGTTGCTCACGATGGCCAGTTCGATCGCCAATCCTCAGTCTGCCTCGCGTCGTGCCTCGGTGCACCGCGAGCGCGAGCGGTCGATCGTGGCCGTCACGCGACGCCTGTTCGACGAACGCGGCCTGCAAGACGCACCGATGGAGGACATCGCCCGTGCGGTAGGCATCAACAGGGCGCTCATCTATCGGTATTTCTCCTCCAAGGAGGAGCTGTTCGTGCTGACGCTCACGAGCTACCTCTCAGAGCTGGCAGAGCGTCTGGAGGAGATACCCCAAGGGCTGGACCCGGTCGTGCGTCTCGAGGACGGCTGGCGCCGCTACACCGACTACTGCCTCGAGCACCCGGCGTTTCTGGATTGCAGCATGTCGCTGATGCGCAGGCCAGCTGCCGAGCTGCGCGAAACAGTCTCCGACGCTGTCTGGATTCGCCTCGGGCAGGGCATGGCCGCCTGCTTGGGCAAGCTCTCCAAGATTCTTGCTCTCGGCGCGCAGCAGGGGCTCTTCACGGTCAGCGACCCTGACTTCACTGCAAACCATCTCTACACCCAGACGCTCGGAACCATGCACCTGGCCCGCATCGGAGTGGGAATACGCCTCGGTGCCGCTGGACCCGAGCCATTCGCGATTCAGGCCGATCAAGTGCAGGAGGCCTGCATCGCCGACGTATTGGCCTCGGTCGGAGCGATTCGCGCGGCCTGAGCGGCGACAACGGCGGTCCTTCCCGCCACTCTCGCGGCACCAACTCCACGTGGCCATCAGGTCGCTGCAACGAGGTCACGGTGCGAGCCTCGCGCTTATTAGTCTAAATCCGAGCGAAATTATGCTATTTTGCAGTTCAATCCGCAGTTTCTCGGTCTTCCCTATGCAGAAAGTGACTATGCGCAAACGCACGGTAGCCATCGCACTCGCCCTCCTCGCCACGACGATCGGCCTCGCCGCATGTGGGTCCTCCAGCGGAGGCGCCAGCAAGAGCGTCTCGCTCGTCGCCTACTCCATCCCTCAGGGAGCCTTTGAAAAGCTGATTCCGGCCTTTCAGGCGACCTCTGCCGGCAAGGGGGTCTCCTTCAGCCAGTCCTACGGTCCCTCGGGCGAACAGAGCCGATCGGTCGCCAATGGGCTGCATGCGGACGTGGTCAACTTCTCGTTGGAACCCGACGTCGAAAAGCTCGTCAAGGCGGGGCTCGTCTCGGCGAACTGGAACCAGAACGCGACCCACGGTTTTGTGACCGACTCGGTCGCTGTGATCATCGTACGCAAGGGCAACCCCAAGCACATCACGGGCTGGTCGGATCTGATCAAGCCCGGTGTCGGAGTGCTGACCCCCAACCCCTTCACCTCGGGAAGCGCGCGCTGGAACGTGATGGCTGCCTACGGCGCGCAGTTGAAGGAAGGCAAGAGCCCGGCCCAAGCCCAGGAATACCTGAAGTCGCTGTTCCACAACGTTGTCAGTCAGGACAGCTCGGCCCGCGACGCGCTGCAGACTTTCCTCGCCGGGCGCGGCGACGCGCTGATCGACTACGAGGACGAGGCCATCTCCGACGAGAAGAAGGGCGCGGCGATCGAATACGTGATCCCCAAGGACACGATCCTCATCCAAAACCCGATCGCGGCCGTGGGCGATTCGACGGCTGGCAAACAGTTCGTGGAATACCTGCTCTCCCCCGCCGCTCAGACGATCTGGGCCGAGAAGGGCTACCGCCCCGTGGTTTCGGGTGTCGCCGGGGCAGCGCAGTTTCCCACGCCCCCCGGGCTGTTCACGATCGACTCGCTGGGAGGCTGGAAGACCGTGACCAAGCAGTTCTTCGAACCGGAAACCGGAATCGTGACGAAGATCGAGCAGTCGCTGGGAGTCTCCACTGCCAAATAGCCCCGCAGCCGTCGCGCTGCCGCGCGTGCCTGGACTCGGCGCGCGCGGTGGGAGCGTCCTCGGGAAGGGCCTGCTCGGCATCTATTTGACGGTCCTCGTGCTGCTGCCCGTGGCCGCGCTGCTGGCGAAGTCCGGCACGGGCGGCACGAGCGCCTTCTGGCGGGAGGTCTCCAACCCGGAGGCGGTGGCCGCGATCAAGCTGACGCTGATCACGTCCGTGATCGTGGTGGCGATCAACGCGGTCTTCGGCACGCTCGTCGCGTGGGTGCTCGTACGCGACGAGTTCCCCGGCAAGCGCTTCGTGAACGCGCTGATCGACCTGCCGTTCGCGCTGCCCACGATCGTTGCCGGGGTGGTGCTGTTGGCGCTCTACGGCAAGGGCAGCCCGATCGGTATCGACGTGGCCTTCACGCGCGCCTCGGTGGGTCTGGCGCTGTTGTTCGTCACCCTCCCGTTCGTCGTGCGTTCGGTCCAGCCCGTGCTGCTCGATCTCGACCTCGCGATGGAGCAAGCCGCCGCTTCGCTGGGCGCAGGTCCGCTGACCGTGCTGCGGCGCATCGTGCTGCCCACGCTAGCGCCGGCGATCATCTCGGGTGTGGCGCTCAGTTTCGCCCGCGCGGTTGGCGAGTACGGCTCGCTCGTGCTCATCACTGGCAATCTGCCATTCAAAACAGAGGCGGGGTCTGTGTATATCTTCGGCCAGATCCAGGATGAAAACCTCCCTGCCGCCGCTGCCGTTTCTGTCGTGTTGCTAGTGGCCGCGCTGCTCGTGCTCGCGGTGCTCGGATTCTTCCTGCGCAGGAGATCCAGACATGTCCGCTAGCGGCACGAGCGCCATCGGCCTGACATCGGGTGGGAGCGATGGAACCGTCTCGCAGCGTCCTGGCGCGAATCGACTCACCGACCGCGCGAAGGCCGCCCGCAGGCGCCAACTCGGCGTCCGTGTGCTGGCTCTGGGGTATCTCGGGCTGCTGCTGGCGGCACCCGTGGCAATGATCTTCTACAGAACCTTCGAACACGGGCTGAGCCCCGTGTGGAGCGCCATCACGGCGCCGAACGCCGAGCACGCCTTCTGGCTGTCGATCGAGATCGTGGCGATCGCCGTGCCGCTCAACACCGCGTTCGGGATCGGCATGGCCCTGCTGCTGGAGCGAGGCCGATTCTGGGGCAAGGCCATTCTCGGGCTGCTGGTCGACCTGCCATTTGCCATCTCGCCCGTGGTTGTTGGGCTGTCACTCGTGCTCGTCTACGGCAAAACCGGGTGGCTGGGCGATTGGCTTTCCGAACACGGCATTCAGGTGATCTTCTCGGTCCCAGGGATGGTGATCGCCACCGCGGTGGTGTCGCTGCCGTTCGTCGTGCGCGAGACGATGCCCGTCCTGCGCGAGCTCGGCATCGACGCCGAGCAGGCAGCCGAGACCCTTGGCGCGAGTTCCTGGCAGACGTTCTGGCGAATCACACTGCCTGGGATCCGGTGGGGAGTCGTCTACGGCGTCGTGCTGAGCACCGCGCGGGCGCTCGGAGAGTTCGGCGCTGTGAGCATCGTCTCGGGGCGCATCGAGGGTCAGACTCAGACGTTGCCACTGTATGTTCAGGACCGCTTTGAGAACTTCGACTCGACCGGGGCCTATACGGCCGCGGTCGTGCTCGCGCTGCTCGCGTTCGCGACACTCCTGGCGATGAACCTGCTGGCTCGACGAGCCCACCGTGGGACGGCCCTCTGATGGCCATCGAGGTACGTGGCGTGGGCAAGAACTTCGGCGACTTCATCGCCCTGCAGGACGTCAGCATGACCGTCGCCGACGGGGCGCTCACCGCCCTGTTGGGACCAAGCGGCAGCGGCAAGTCGACGCTCCTGCGCGTGATCGCCGGGCTGGAGACGCCGGACAGCGGCGAGGTGGTGATCGACGAGCACGACGTCACGCACTCCCCCGCGCGCAACCGTGGCGTCGGTTTCGTCTTCCAGCACTACGCGCCCTTCAAGCACATGACCGTGCACGACAACGTGGCGTTCGGGCTGAGTGTGCGCAAGCGCCCCAAGGAGGAGATCCGCGCCCGCGTGAAGGAGCTGCTCGCGCTGGTGCGCTTGGATGGCCTCGCCGGGCGCTACCCCTCGCAGCTCTCGGGCGGGCAGCTTCAGCGGATGGCGCTCGCGCGCGCGCTCGCGGTCCAGCCGAAGGTTCTCCTGCTCGACGAGCCATTCGGCGCATTGGACGCGCAGGTTCGCGCCGAGCTGCGGGAATGGCTGCGCAAACTGCACGAGGAGATTCACGTCACCACCATCTTCGTCACCCACGATCAGGAGGAGGCGATGGAAGTGGCCGAGCAGATCGTGGTGATGAACAACGGGCGGATCGAGCAGGCCGGTGCTCCGCGCGAGCTGTACGAGAGCCCCACGAACGAGTTCGTTATGTCGTTCATCGGACCCGTCAATCGTCTCGGGGAGGCGTTCATGCGGCCCCACGACATCCAGATCCTGCCCGAGGCCGACGGCACCGGAGCCGAGGCGCTCGTGGAGCGTGTGGTGCACCTCGGTTTCGAGGTGCGCGTCGAGCTCAAGCTGCACGATGGGCGCGAGATCTGGGCGCAGGTGACCCGTGAGGAGGCCGAGCAGCTCGAACTCCGCCAGGGCCAGATCCTCTCCGTGCGTCTTCCCGCGCCGCGCGTCTTCGTCTGAAGGGGCCGAGAACCGTCCGCGTCGCTCGTCGATCCGCGCGCTGCGCTAAGTTAGCGCAACTTCGAATGTCACGGGTGTTTTTCTGGCTGAGGCCGACTCACACGCTCGCGACACTTGGCAATTTCTTCATCTCGGCTCATATTCTCCGGGGCCGAGAGCCTGACCTCCGCCAAGCAGCGCTTTTCAACACACGCTCACTGACCCAGAGATCTCTTGCGACGCTCCTCACAAACAGATGCAGCCGAGCGTGAGCCTCGACCGTATGATCAAAGAGGCCGCATCCAGCGCTCCTCCGGGGGCGCTTACGATGCTCAGAGCATGCCGTCATCGCCAGCCGGCACACGCGGACACCCCGGCCATCGCCAGATCCACCGCCATCCAGAATCTCCTCACTTCGGCGGCGCGTTGCTCGGTGCCGGCGTGCTCGTTGCCCTCGTGAGCATCGCGACGATCGCCTACGGAGCCAAGCGCATAGCCGCTGAGCAGGCTAACTACAACGGCCCGCAGGCGCCGCAGTGCGCACCATCGACGCTGAACCGCTCGGCTGTCCTGCCCGGCACAAACCTGTCGGTCTCCCCCCTGCCCGACTCGCGCGATTCCTCGCCCGAGACTCAGATCAGCCTGCTCGGCACCCCCGTCTCCGCGCTCAGCAAGGTCAGCGTCGTCGGCTCTCAGAGCGGCACACACAGCGGTCAACTGCTCGGTTACTCCCAGGGTGACGGGGCAAGCTTCGTGCCGTCGGAGCGGTTCACTCCCGGCGAGGCGGTCACCGTCAGGGGTTTGCTCAGCCTCGCCGGCAAGAGCCAGCGGTTCGCGTTTCATTTCACGGTCTCCGAACCCGACCCGATCCCGCGCCCGAAGTCGAGCCCAGCGATTCCCGCGGACGTCAACGGCAGCCCCAGCGATTACCAGACCTTTCACTCCCGCCCGGAACTTCATCCACCGACGGTGGATGTGACGACCGCCGCGCCGCAGACCACCACGGGCGACATCCTCACCGCCCCATACGCCGGTCCCGGCCAGGACGGCCCAATGATCTTCGACAATACGGGCAACCTCGTGTGGTTTGACCCCCTCCCCTACGGCACCGAGGCGACCAACCTGCAGGTGCAGACCTACGAAGGCGAGCCCGCCCTGACCTGGTGGCAGGGCTATATCCCGCCGCAGGGCTTCGGCGAGGGCGAAGAGGTCATCGCCAACAGCGCCTACCAGCAGGTCGCTCACATCGAGGCCGGCAACGGCTACGAAGCCGACCTTCACGATTTCCACATTTATCCGAACGACACGGCGGTGTTGACGGTCTTCAATCCAATTCACTGCAACCTGTCCTCGCTCGGCGGCTCCCGCGATGCCGCCGTGACCGACGGTGTCTTTCAGGAAATCGACCTCGAGACGCGTCTCGTGCGACGCGAGTGGCACTCGCTGGACCACGTCGCACTGAGCGAATCGCACGCCTCGCCGCTGCGCTCCACTCCACAGTGGCCGTTTGACTTTTTTCACATCAACTCGATCGACGTTCATCAAAACGGCACGACACTGATCTCAGCACGCAACACCTGGAGCGTGTACGAGCTCAACAGCCAGACCGGCCAGATCATGTTCAGCGCCGGCGCCAAGCATGGCACGGTGCAGATGGGCGCCGGTACACCGACCGCCTACCAGCACGACGCGACCGAACTAGCCAACGGCGAGATCAGCATCTTCGACAACGGCGGCGTACCCAACGTCCATCCACAGTCGCGTGGGATCCTCGTCAAGATCGACCCGCAGACCGACAGCGACACATTGCTCGCAAGCTACGAGCACCCGCGGGCGATCTCCTCCGGCAGCCAGGGCAACATCCAAGCTCTCCCTGACGGCAACGTCTTCATCGGCTGGGGCGCCGAACCCTATGTCTCTGAGTTCAGCGCCAGCGGCCAACTGCTGTTCGACGCACACATGCCGGCCACCGAGGAGTCCTATCGCTCCTATCGCTTTCCATGGACGGGCACGCCGTCCAGCATCCCCTCGATCGTCGCGAGTGCAGCGAGCGCAAGCGGTCCCGTGACGGCGTACGTGAGCTGGAACGGGGCCACGAACGTAGCCAGTTGGAGACTCCTCGCGGGTCCTTCGCCGGATCAACTCACAGCCGTCGCCACCGTCGCACGGACGGGCTTTGAGACCGAGCTGTCGACACCCGGCCCAGAGACATACGTAGTCGCCCAGGCACTGAATGAAGCAGGTGGCGTACTGAGCACCTCACGCACGATCAAGGGCTGAATCCAGCTCGGGCGTAGTCATCGCGCGCGGTGCCGCGCCTTGGACCATCCTTCGATCTGGCTGGCTGGTGTCGAGCCGAGGTCGATCGCCGGACCACGGTTCTGACGTTCGGCACGGCGCAGGCGCGCGGCGGCGGCTCCGCGGGCGTCACTCTTGGCGGTTGAGAAATAGCCGTCGAAGCCTTTGCGACTCGCGTGAGCCAGAGTGCCGTGAAGCGGCCGAGCCATCTCCCGTCGATAGAGCTCGGTGAGCATCGCGCGCATCGGCGCCTCTATCGAGCTGTGTTCGATGTCGTTGTGGAGCTCCAGACGCCCTGAGCGTGCCCGGTAGTCGTAGAGCTCGGTCTGCGCACCTTCGGCGATCGGCTCGATGGTCCCGGGTTTCCAGTCTGAGTAGGTGACGAGCTTGGCTCGGTGCGTGCGCACCGCCAGCACGTGCAGCGGCGCGTTGGCGGCATAGGGCTCGAGCGAGAACTCGCTGAGCACCTCATCGGTCGAGTGCAGCACGTGGGTGCGTCCCGGTGCCGATGGATCCTCGAGGATCCTCATCAGATCCAGACGATCGGCGAGATGCTCGTAGCGGGCTTCACGCCGCCACTGCTCAGACCCGCTGGCGATGCTCAGCAGCAGCGGGGCGATGTCAACACTCGAGGTCAGCTGGTTGCGAAGACGTCCGTGAGCGGCGGTGAGCTCCGCGCGCGGATCCTTGACGATCAGCGGCACACGGATCCCCTCCTCGTACGCGGCCGCGCCCTTGCCCCGCAGCCCGTGCGCTCCGCCGTACTCGCCGTGGTCTGAGGTGAACACCACGATCGTGTTCTCGGCCACCTCGGGATGGCTCTGGAGCGCCTGCAACACCGAGCCGACGTGGCGATCGACCTCGTGCTGCAGCTTGGCGTAGAGGTCGAGCATCGTGAGCCACGCGCGGCGCACACCCGGGCCTTCAAAGGGCACCGCCCCGAAGGACTCCGCAGCGGTTTCCTGCAGTGACAGCTGGAGCCGCGGCTTGTCGCGCTTCACGAGGAGCTCGGGCGTCTCGAAGTTGATCGGCATCCGCCGCGTGACGGCGGGGGCGCGCGCCTCCGCGGCGACGCGATCGGTCCAGGTGTACCACCAGGCGATGTCGTGGGGGTTGACCAGCGAGACGGTCGTGCACCACGGCTCCTCGTGAGCGTTTTCGGCAAGCCACTCCTTGAACTGCGAGACGATGAACGGGTCCACCCGCCAGCCCTGCCCGGGAGCCCCGTCGGGCGACGGGTAGGTGCCGCCCGAGAACCCGTATTGCTCGAGTCGCCCCGTGTGCCTAGGGACGGTCCACTTGTTGTCGTGATGGGTCAGGTGCCACTTGCCATACCAATACGTTTTGTAGCCGTGCTCGCGCAACATGCTCCCCCACGTCGGGAAGCCGGGGTCGAGCGTTGAGCCGCCGGTGATCATGCAGCCGGTCTGATGCGTGTAGAGGCCGGTGAGCAAGGTCGAACGAGCCGGTGTGCAGTCGTTTGACGCGGTGTAGTGGCTTGCGAAGCTGACCCCTTCGCGGGCCAGGTTCCCGATGTTCGGAAGCAGGCCCGAGACGATTGGCGCAGCCGAGATCCAGCGCGGACTGGAGCGCATCTGATCGACGACGATCACGAGGATGTTCGGTGCCCGTGTGGCGGCGCTCCTCGGGAAGATGCGCGCCGGCGTCGGCGCCGGTGCGGGTGCGCTCAGCTTGGCTGGAGATCCGTGTGATTTGCCGCCCTCCTGGGCGAGCTCGTTGACCGCCAGAGCGCCCCCCAGCAGTGTCCCGCCGGCGATCAGACCACCCTTCAGGAATGTGCGTCTGTCGAGTCGCCGCCCGCCAGATGAGCCCTTCGTGGGTGGAGATTGCGCCGACGCGTCGCTGCGCTCTGGGTGATCGTGATCGGGTTCGGACATCGATGTGAGGGTGTGGCTGAGGAGCCGTCAGCTCTACGGTAGGCCAAGCAATGTTTGCTGTGCGTTGGGACTGTTTGCCATCGTTGACATATCACGAACGACCGCCAGTCGAGAGCCCGCGCCGCGTTCCCGGGAGCCCGGCGGCACAGCGATGTCCGCGCATGGTTCTGCACCGCCAAGAATGTTGAGATCGCCAGTCAGCGCGCTGAAATGAAGCTCGAGCTCACGGGCACAGAGATCTCTGGCAAGCGCGCTAACGCGTCTGCCAGGCGTCCTCTTCGGCTGTCAGGGCGAGCACCTCCGCCGGCAGTTTACCGGCGGCTACGTCTGCGACCGTGACGTGCTCGAGCACCTTGCGGAGATTCGCGCGCAGCGCTACCCAAACCTGCTGGAGAGATTGCGCTGAGCCCTCATACTCGACCTCCTCGGGACGCTGGCCGCGAACTCCCACGAGCGGGCCCTCAACCGCCCTGATGACCTGTGCCAACGTCATCTCCTCGGGCGGTGAGGCCAACCAGTAGCCACCCTCTGGACCTCGCTGAGAGCGTACGATCCCAGAGGAGCGCAACTGGGTGAGGATGTTCTCCAGGAACGACAGCGGGATCCCCTGCGCCTTGGCGACGTCATCCATCTTGCGCGGCGAATCTCGGCTTCCAGCCGCCAGCTCGACGGCGGCGCGAACTGCATAGTCGGCCTTCGCCGTAACGTGCATGCGAGGCATTCTCCCCGAAATGGCGGCGGACAGTCACCACCCGCCATCAGGAGGTCGATCTCCGAAGCACGTCGGTATCGCGGCCCACGATCCGATCGATCCGGCAGCAGAGGCAAATTTGGCACCGGAACGCGCGAAATCGACCCCATCTCGGTACCGTACCGGTACCGCAAAACGTCTGCCGACGCTCCCGCTACGCGACTTGTTGCGAGCTTCAGTCTGATGTAGTGTCGAAAGGCTCCACAGAGCCAATTTTAGGCTCTCATTTCGAAAGCGGCGGACGGGGGTCGAACCCGCGACCTCAAGCTTGGGAAGCTTGCGCTCTACCAACTGAGCTACCACCGCGCGAAACAGTGATGCTAGCGTCGCGACGGCGCAGGCGTTGGTCACGCGCGAGCAAACGCGGGCCTCTACCCTTGATGGACTCGTGCGCCGCCTTGCTTTGCCCATCATCGCCTCCGTCCTCGGGGCCAGCCTGATCGGCCTGCTGATTTACGGCGTAACCCATCAAGCGGCCAGCCGGACGCTCGATGACGCTGTCGCTCATGGACATCCCCCGCTCGCACCCGAGCCAAATCACCCTCTGCTCTCCCTGTCCAGTTCTGGCCGCAGCGATCTCGCCGCCTATCGCGGCGATGTCGTGCTGTTGAACTTCTGGGCCTCGTGGTGTATCCCATGCGAAGAAGAGGCGCCGCTGCTGGAGCACGCTCAGAGCGCGCTGCTCGGTCACCGCGCGACGGTGCTCGGCGTCACCTACCGAGACCTCACGACAGACTCCCGTGCCTTTGTCCGCCGTTTTCATCTGACCTATCCAGTTCTGCGTGACATCAATGGCGGTTTCGCTCATTCCTATGGCACCGATCAGCTGCCCGAGAGCTTTCTGATCAATCGTCAAGGACGAATAGTGTTGATCAGTCGTGGCGAGATCGACAAGGGCTTCGTGCAGCGCGCCGTGGAACTGGCGCAGAGCTCGTGATCTTCACCTTCCGGTTGAGAGGCCTCGCGCTGGGGCTCGCGATCCTGCTCTCGTTGTCCGGAGGGGCGAGTGCACTGGCCGCCAGAGCCCGTACGACGCTGCCGATAATCGAGCGTCAGGTGATGTGCGTGACATGCAAAATCCCGCTGCAGGTCGCCGAGTCCCCGCAGGCCGACGACGAGCGCGCGTTTATCCAGGAACTGATCGATCAGGGCCAAACCGAAACGCAGATCAAGCGTTCGCTGGTCGCGCAGTATGGGCAGACCGTACTCGCGCTGCCGAGCACGCACGGTTTTGATCTGGCGGCGTACCTGGTGCCGATCGTTGCCGCACTCGTGCTGCTGGCGATCCTCGCGGTGCTGCTGCCGAGCTGGCGCAGGCACGCTCGTGCCGCAAGCGCCGCGTCAGACGCACACGATGCTTCTCTCAGTCCCTCCCAGACGGCGCGTCTGGATGAGGATCTCGCTCGTTTTGACTGAAACCGCCCACGGCTGAGAGCCACCGGCTCGGCGGTGCTACATCTCCTCGGGTGCGCTGACCCCGAGCAGGTCGAGGCACCGCGCGATCGTGCGTCTGCTCGCGACACACAGCGCGATGCGCAACGTTTCGACGTTGTCGGACTCGGCGCCGACGACACGGCAGTCGCGATAAAAGGCCGCGAAGCTCTGGGCCAGCTCGAGGACATAGGCCGTGATGCGGTGTGGAGCGCGCCGCTCGGCGGCCTCGGCGAGCTCGGCGGGGAAGGCGAGCAGATGCTTGACCAGTGCACGCTCGGTCGGGTGCAGAGGCTCTCGCCCGGGGTCGATCACGCTCGCCCGCGCAATGCTCGCCCGCACGCGCTCGGCACCCACCTTGATGAGTATCGAGGACACACGGGCATGCGCGTATTGCACGTAATAGACGGGGTTCTCGTTGGACTGCGCGCGCGCCAGATCGAGATCGAGGTCGATCGTTGTGTCGTGCGAGCGCGACAGCAGAAACCAGCGAGCGGCATCGACGCCAACCTCGGACACGAGATCCTCGAGCGTGACGAACTCACCCGCGCGCTTTGACATCTGCATGCGCTCCCCTGCACGTACGAGGTGGACGAGTTGCATCGTCAGCATCTCCAGATGCCCGGGATCGCCGCCGAGTGCCGCGTAGGCGGCCTTCATGCGCGCCAGATAGCCGTGGTGGTCGGCGCCCCAGACGTCGATCTGACGCTCGAAGCCACGCTCGCGCTTGTCCTGGTGGTAGGCGATGTCCGAAGCGAAGTAGGTGTGCTCGCCCGTGGAGCGCACGAGCACCCGGTCCTTGTCGTCTCCGTAGTCGGTCGTTCTCAGCCACAGGGCACCCTCGCTGCGGTAGGTGTGCCCGTGCTCCTGCAAAATCGCAAGCGTGTGCTCGACCGGGCTCGGATCGCCGACGTGCAGTTCACTCTCGTACTGCCAGTGATCGAAGCCGCGCACGGAGAAGTCCTGCAGCGAGGTCTGCATCCGGCCGATCATCGCGGCCGCGGCGGCGCGTCCCAGTTCCTCGACGCTGAGCTCAGCGGGGTCCTTCGAGGTGGCACGAGCGAGCTCGGTCACGAGCTCCTGGACGTAGTCGCCGTGATAACCATCCTGCGCAATGGCTTCTCCGCGTGCCAGCGCGCGAATCGACTCGCCGAGCTTGGATATCTGGGACCCCGCGTCGTTGACGTAGAACTCGCGTTCGACCACGTGCCCGTGGAATGCGAGCACACGGGCGAGCGCGTCGCCGTATGCCGCGTTGCGCGCATGACCGACGTGCATCGGCCCGGTTGGGTTTGCGGAAACGAACTCGATCAGCGTGCGCTCAGGGGCCCGAGCTCTCCCGGCACCGAACGCCTCGCCGGCGGCGAGCACGTCGGCGAGGCGTTCGATCAGCCAGGCGTCGGCGACGAACAGATTGAGGAAACCCGGTCCGGCGACCTCGAAGCGCTCGAGGCCGACTCCGAGCCGCTCCTGGAGCGCGGTCCCCAGCCGCTGTGCGACCTCACGTGGCGTCCCACCAAGACGCGCCGAGAGCAGCAGCGCGGCGTTGGTGGAGTAGTCCCCGAACTCCGTGCGCGGCGGGCTCTCGAGTGTGATTTCTCCTCGACCGCTGCCCTTGCTGCTCGCGGCGGCGCCCGGGGAACCTCCGGCGGGCAACGACGAGCCATCGGGCGGCTCCCCCGAGAGTTCCTTGGCGGCTGCGAGCACGGTCTCACGCAGGCGGTCCAGCGGTGTGGAGAGCGCGGTCACCAGGCCCTGGGAGAAGGTCTGGTCTTCGTTGGAGGGTGGCTGGGTCATGGGTCTGTGATCGACGATCGCGATACAAGCTACGTGAACGGCGCGGAGGGGGTTGCTAGCAGCACCCGCAGACCCGTCTCTACCTCCGATCATCCGGCAGAATCCCTCGCCGGCGATCCGTGGAGGCTGAGCACACAGGCGCTCGCGGTGGCAAGCCTCGCCCCGCCAGCACGCCGAAAAGCGTCTCCGCGATCCGCGCTCATTTCACCAGCGGCGCTGACGTTATCGGTGTGACCGCGAGCGGCTGGTTCGTGGACGACGATGCGCCAGATCTCGAGCGGGGCTGCGATACTACTTTTGTGAACGACGAAGACACAGGTGCCGAGCGCCACATAAACATCCATCTGTCCCCCGAGATCATGGGGGGCGTGTACGCCAACTTCGCGAACGTCAGTCACTCCGACTACGAGTTCACGGTCACGTTCGCGCGCGTCGACCACGAGGTCGAGTCCGATGAGGTTCCCGGCGTGGTCGTCTCGCGTATCAACCTCTCGCCTCGCTTCATGCGTGAGCTGATCGACGCGATGGAGGACAACTACTCCAAGTGGCGCACTCGCGAGGGGATAAAGAACCTGCCGGAGTATGGCGGTGCCGAGGCACAGGGCCCAGACGAGGAGTAGGCGGGCTATCGCCTGGAGTCGTAGGCAAGGGCGATCCCGATGCGCTGCAGCGCCGAGGGGTGGCTTGCGGTCAGCCGCTGAAGCCAACGCGGCGGGTCCGGATCAGCGAGATTCTGCCTGACGATTCGCTGCTCGAAAGCGATGAAGGGCTCGGCTTCACCGGTGAGCTCGAGCGCGAACGCGTCGGCCCTGGACTCCACCCGCCGCGAGAGCGCCATCGAGGCCGGACCGAGTGCGATCGCAACGACGCCCAGCGCAAGCGCGACAGCGGGCAGTGTCTGGGCACTTGGCGGGGTCCGCTCACTACTCCGCAGCTCCCTCAGCAGCCTCGAGGTCGCGTACATCGCTCCAGGGGCGCTCAGCGCCATCTGCGCGATGCCTCGCTGAATGTCGCGATGGCGCACGTGCGCGAGCTCGTGGGCGACCACGAGCCTCGTCTCCGCCGGCGTGAAGCTCTCGATCAGCGTGTCGAAGAGGACCACGCGCTTGGTGGCGCCGAAGCCGGTGACATAGGCGTTCGCGGCACTCGTTCGCGTTGACGCGTCGACCTCGTAGACCTCGCCCACCTCCACCCCCGCTCGCTTGGCGAGCCCGAGCACCTGCTCGCGCAGCGGACCTTCGGCGAGCACCGTGAAACGGTTGAATAGCGGGTCGAGCGCGACGGGAGCCACGAACGTGAGGCCGACGGCGCCGGCAACGCTCACGCCAGCCCCGATCAGCCACCACGCGCGCGGGTAGCGGCGCATCAACCACAGCACGCCAGCGGATGACCCAGCGCCCACGATCAGCTCGATCGTGGTGCTCTTCGCCAGATCGACGCTCCATTTCCCCCACGATCCCGTGGCTAGCCCCACAGCCAGCGAGCGTCTGCGCATCAGCGCGCGCAGCGGCAGCGTAGCGAGCATCGATGAGCCCGACATGCAGATCCCCGCCACGGATGCCTGAAGGAGCGGGCGGTCACGAGGGGCCGGGCGAATCGGGCGCCGCAGAAAAAACGCCAGCACCGAGACCCGCGCCACCGAGCCAGCCGCTTGCAGCGCGAGTTGCGGGCGCCCAAAGCTGCGCGCTCGCACGATATCGTCGGTTGAGAAATAATCCTTTACATCAACCGGATCCGGCTCGATCAGGCTCCCGTCTCTGGGACGCAGCACGAGCACGCCCACCCACGCCACCGCCAAAGCCCCGAGGAGCGAATAGAGCCACGAGGGGCAGGTGGCGTGCTTGCAGGGCGGCTGAGGCTGCGACGGTCGAAGCCGAGCGGTGTTCATACCGAGCAATGATGAAGGTAGCGGTCATCTCCGACATCCACGGCAATAGACACGCCTTCGAGGCGGTGCTGGACGCGATCGCCGACAGCGACGCCTCCGAGCTGTGGTGCCTGGGAGATCTCGTGGGCTACGGCGCGGAGCCGGACGCATGCGTGGAACTGGCGCGCACACATGCCGCGGTGTGTCTGGCCGGCAATCACGACCTGGCGGTGATCGGTGAGATACCGATGGATGACTTCTCGCGCGGCGCGAGCCTCGCGGCGCGCTGGACGCAGGAGGTCATCGCCGAGCGCAACCTCGAGTTTCTCGCCGGCCTCAGTCCACGCGGTCAGGAGGGTCCGATCGGGCTCTATCACGGCAGTCCGCGCGACCCGGTTTGGGAGTATGTGATCTCGGCGCTGCTGGCCGAGCTGTGCCTGGACTGCCAGTCTGATCGCGTCTGCCTGATCGGACATTCGCATGTGGCGCTGGCGTTCGTCCGTCACGAGGGCTCATTCGCCACCGGAGAACCACGGCGAGAGGGCACGCGGCTCGACATCTCAAACGGGGAGTGGCTGCTGAACCCTGGGAGCGTCGGTCAACCGCGTGACGGCGACCGCCGCGCTTCGTGGCTGATGCTCGATCTGGACGGCCTGAGCGCCTCATTCATGCGCACCAAGTACGACATCGCCGGCGCGGCCACTGCGATCCGCGCGGCGCGTTTGCCCGACTCCCTGGCCGAGCGTCTGGAGTACGGTCAGTGAACGTGCGCCGCCTGATCCGTTGCTCTGTGGTCATCCTGCTCGGCTTTGCCGCCGCGCTGCTCGTCGCCTGCGGCGGCTCGGGCAAGGGTCTGATACCACTCGCCGACGCGGGTCCGCTGCGGGGCGACTTCGAAGCGATCGCGCGAGCCGCACAGACCGGCAACGAGAACTGCGGCGCCACCAATAGAGCTATCGCCAAAGCCGAGAGCGATTTCCAGGCACTTCCGCAGACGGTCGACCGCGGGTTGCGCGCGAAGCTGAGCGAAGGCCTCGCAAACCTGCGCATACGAGCGCTGGAAGAATGCGAACAGCCGATCGCTCAGACGACGACCACCGGCGCGCAGAGCACAACCACCCAGACGACACAGACGACCGCCTCGAGCACACTGACCACCCAGACCAGCACGCCGCAGACCCAGAGCACACAGACAACCGAAACGACCACCACGGCCACCGCTCCCCCGCCACCCGGAGGTGGCACACAGGCTCCCGGCGAAAGCTCGCCTCCGGCAGCCGGCGAACAGGGCGAAGCCGGCGCGTCCCCCGGCTCGCCCCCGGTTGGCGGCTCTAGCGGCGGCACGGGCCAGGGAGCCGGGCAATGAGCGAGGTGGACATCGCGGGCCGCTATCGCCTGGAGAGCCGGCTCGGATTTGGCGGCATGTCGACGGTCCATCTCGCGCTCGATCTGCGTCTGGAGCGACGTGTCGCGGTGAAGCTGCTGGCGGAGCATCTCGCTGAGGATCCGACATTCGTGTCTCGCTTTCAGCGGGAGGCGCAGGCGGCGGCACGCCTCGTGCATCCCAATATCGTGCAGATCTTCGACTCCGGCTTAGACGAGCGCGCCGGGCGGCATTTCATCGTGATGGAGTACATCGAGGGGTCCTCCTGTGCGGAGATTCTGCGCGACGACGGCTGGCTGGAGGTTGACGAGGCGGCTTCGATCATCGAGCAGGCATGCGCGGGCCTGGACTACGCCCACCGTCACGGCGTCGTGCATCGCGATGTCAAGCCCGGCAATCTGCTGCGGGCACGCGAAGGCGACGTCAAGCTCGCGGACTTTGGGATCGCCAAGGCAACCGAGCAGTCCTCGATCACGCAGGTCGGTTCGGTGCTCGGCACCGCCGCCTACCTCGCTCCCGAGCAGGCGCGTGGTGAGGAGGCCGGGCCGCGCGCCGACCTGTACGGACTCGGTGTAGTCAGCTACCAGCTGATCTCCGGGCGCCTGCCGTATGAGGCCAACTCGCTGACGGAGCTCGTGCTCAAGCAGCAGCAGGAAGAGCCACCGATGCTCGACACGCTGGTGGCGGCCGTGACCCCGGAGCTCGCCGAGGCGGTGGCGCTGGCGCTGGCGCTGGACCCGGAGGACCGCTTTCAGAACGCCCAGGAGATGGGACAGGCGGTGCACAACGGCGCGCGGGGCATGCCTATCGAGCAGCCGGCAAGCTCGACCCGCCACGCCTCGCAGACCCGCTCCACACGACTGCTGAGCACCCCGCGAGGCGCTGCCCCCGCCGTCGCTCGCGGTCCGGTCAGAGCGCGCCAGCCACGTCCCGCAAACGCCCTTCAGTCCTCGCGGCGCTCGTTACCGGCCCACGACACTCCCACCGCCACGCGGCGATCGCGCCGCGGGCGCCTGCTGGCGGCGCTGCTCGTCGTGCTCGCGCTGGCTGTGGTGATCGTCGTTGCGATCGTCGCGACGGCACCCAAGCCAACGAGGATCGTGCTGCGCAACGTCGTCTACGAAGACGTCGGCAAGGCCTCCGCGGAACTCAGTCAGCTCGTCAAGGAAAACACCGGCAAATAGAGCAACTCACGCGGATCGCTCTCGATATCGGTGGCTCTGACCGGGCGCGGCCCCGGCTCGCAAAGCGCTCGCCACCTCAGCGAGGCGCCCGTCGATGATCGCGCCACGCAGGTCGGACATCACGGCGGCGATGAAGGCCAGGTTGTGGAGTGTCAGCAACCGCATTCCCGTCAGCTCGTTCGCACGCGTCAGATAGCTCAGGTAAGCCCGAGAGAAACCCTCCGAGCAGGCCGGGCAGCGACAGCCTTCGAGCAGCGGCTCATCGGCGTCACGCAGGCTGCTCTTGCTCAGATCCAGCCGCCAGCGATTGCCGGGGTCGGGCACGAGCGCGGTCCCGTGTCTTCCCAGGCGGGTCGGCATCGCGCAGTCGAACGTATCGATTCCGAGCTCCACGCCACTGATCAGGTCGTCGACTTCACCGATCCCGAGCAGGTGCCTGGGTCGCGCCTCGTAATCCCCTCCGAGCTCCCGCACGGCGTAGCGCACCACCTCATACATCTGCGGCTTCTCAGACCCGAGCGAGCCGCCGATAGCGATCCCGTCGCAGCGGCTCGCGGCGACGATACGGGCCGATTCGCTGCGCAGATCCTCATACACGCCGCCCTGCACGATCCCGTAGACGAGCTGGCCGGGTGGCCCGTGTTCGGCGTGCCAGTCGAGGCAGCGCTCCAGCCAACGGTGGGTGCGCTCGGTCGATCCCGCGGTGTAGGAGCGCTCGACGTGAAACGGAGTGCACTCGTCGAACACGAGCGCGATGTCCGACCCGAGCGCGGCCTGAACAGACATCGAGATCTCCGGCGAGATCATCTGCTCGGCGCCATCGACGTAGGAACGGAAGCGAACGCCGTCCTCCTCGATCGAGACGGTCGCCCCCGCTCGTTTGGTCGCGGCGCCGTGGCGCGCACGGCCCTTGATCTCATCGGCGATCGTCCCATGCCCCATCGAGAACACCTGAAAGCCGCCGGAGTCGGTGATGATCGGCCCGTCCCAGACCATGAAGCGATGCAGGCCGCCGAGCCGCTCGATCAGTTCGTGACCCGGACTCAACAACAGATGAAAAGTGTTGCCGAGCACCATCTCATACCCCAGTGCCGCAACCTCCCCTGGCAGCAGGCCCTTGACCGTGGCCTTTGTCGCGAGCGGCACGAAGGCCGGTGTGCGAACATCGCCGTGAGCCGTGTGGAGACGCCCAGCACGCGCGTAGGAGGAGCTGTCGCGGGCTTCGATGTCCAGCACGGGCACCGCAGCATCCTAGAGTTCTCAGGGCAAACAACCGTGACCGAGATCTCAGGACCCCAGATTCCACTGCCCGGCGGAGCCTCGTGACGGCGCTCGCGTCGATCGTCGACGTCAGTCACGTCGGCTATCCCCTGCTGTTCGCGCTGGTGATGGCGGAGTCCGGCGGGCTTCCCGTTCCAGGCGAGACCTCGCTGATCGCGGGCGGCGTCTTGGCCAGCCAGGGCAAGCTCCAGATCGTGGCGGTGATCGCACTCGCGGCTGCCGCGGCAATCATCGGCGACAACATCGGCTACCTGATCGGTCGCCGGGGCGGCCGCTGGCTGCTGGAGCGCCCCGGGCGCTTTCATCGCCAGCGGCTGGATGTCCTCGCCAGCGGCGAGCCGTTCTTCGAGGAGCACGGGCCCAAGGCCGTGTTCTTCGGCCGCTTTCTGCTCGGGCTGAGGGTCTGGGCCTCGTGGCTGGCCGGCGCGACCCGCATGCCGTGGCGCTCATTCGTCTTCTGGAATGCATGCGGCGGCATCACCTGGGCCACCGCGATCGGTCTGATCGCCTACTTCGTGGGTCACTCCGCGGGCAATGCCGTCGAGGCGTTTGGGGTCTACGGGCTGGTGGCCGCGGTGCTTGCGGCGGTGGCCTTCTGGATTGCCCACCGCCGCCGAGGGGCTTAGCAGGTCGCTGGGCGTCTCAGCAGCCGCAGGGAGCTATGCGATCCCACGTGTCGGCCAGCGCGTCTAGCTCGGTCTCTGAGAAACGCAGCAGGAACTGCTCGCGGACGACCGAGAGATGGGTGCCGCTGGCCACACGCAGGCGTTCACGGCCACCGTCAGTGATGCACGCATAGGCGCCGCGCGCGTCGTGCACACAGGAGCAGCGCTCGAGCAGCCCGTCCCGTTCCAGGCGATCGACCAGGCGTGTCAGCCCGCTGCGCGAAAGTTGCGCCTGCTCGGCCAGATCGCACATCCGCATGCGGCCGCCCTCGGAGTCGTGCAGGTGCTGCAGCGCCTCGTATGAGGTCAGCGGCAGGCCGTGCTCCTGTTCGAGCTGGGTGTCCAGCCGCTTGGCCAGGGCAGCGTAAGCGCGCAGCAGACCACGCCAGGCACGCGCCTCACCGTCAGTGAGAGCCTGTGCTTCGGGAGCGGTATCGGTGGCTGTCGCGGCGGACATGAAGGTCGGAAACGGAGAATCAGCTCAGTCGAACATAGCAGCGAAAGGTGCCGAAACCCGCAAAACTCACGGCCCCTGGCGCACATCGCTACATCCATTCTCAGCGACTGGCGGTGACCCTCCAAGTCCACCACATCGCCAGCGGCTGCAACGGCAGCCTCGCGTAGAGCGCCACGCGCGGGATCTGCGGGAACCGCTCGGGGTTGCGCGCCATGAAGAGGTTCGCGGGGAACACGGCCGCCAGCAGCGCGATCAGACCAAGCCCCGATAGACGGCGTGTGCCCGACAGCAGCACTCCCACTCCGCCGGCGATCTCGGCGACGCCGCTCACCGCGACCAATGTCCGAGGATCTCCGATCCCGGGCGGCACGATCTTCTCGTAGGAGCGGGGCATGATGAAGTGGTTGGCGCCGGCGCCAATGAACAGACCGCTCAGCACGAGGCGCGATCTGCGGTTTGTTTTCTGTGGCGGTTGGTCCACTGACTCTCCTCTGCGTCGGGGTGGGGATTCTACGTGACCGCCGCGCGGGCAGGTCGATCCGCTCGCACATCTCACTCGATCAGCGAGCGACCGGTCATCTGTGAGGGTTGGCGGATCCCGAGCATCTCGAGCACGGTCGGCGCGACATCGGCAAGGCTCCCCCCCGACGATCTCAGTGATGCCCCGCCAGCGGTCAGGATCAGCGGCACGGGATTCAGCGAGTGCGCCGTGTTCGGGCTGCCATCTGGCTCGAGCATGTGGTCGGCGTTGCCGTGATCGGCGGTGATCAGACATGCCCCGCCGGCGTCGTGAACGGCGGCAACGACCTGCATCAGGCATTCGTCCACGGTCTCGATCGCCAGCACCGCAGCCTCGATCACACCGGTGTGGCCGACCATGTCGGCGTTTGCGAAATTGATGATCGCGAACTCCGGAAGGTCGGTGGCGAAGGCGCGCGCGAACGCGTCGGCCGCCTCGCGGGCGCTCATCTGTGGCTTGTGATCGTAGGTCGCGACATCGCGCGGAGACGGCACGAGCTCACGCCTCTCGCCCTCGTACGGGCGCTCCTCGCCACCGTTGAAGAAATAGGTGACATGCGGGTACTTCTCAGTCTCGGCGACGTGCAGCTGTCGCGCACCGGCATCCGCAAGCGTCTTTGCGAGCGTCGTCGCTGGCCGCTGTGCAGAGAACACGACCGGGTAGGGCCAGCCCTGCTCATACTCGGTGAATGTCGTGTAACGGCTGATCGGCGGCGCCCCGCGGCGATCGATGCGCTCACAGCCCGGCGCGGCGAGAGCGCTCGAGATCTGGCGCATCCGGTCGGGCCGGAAGTTGAACGCGATCACAGAGTCCTCAGGGCCGATCGCGATGTCTGAGCCGATCAGCGTCGGCTCGATGAACTCGTCTGTCTCTCCCCGGGCGTAGGCGTCCGTGACGGCCTGCGTGGCGCTATCTGAGCGATACAGCGCCTGTTCGTGCACGAGCAGGTCATACGCGCGTTGCGTGCGGTCCCAGCGCGCATCGCGATCCATCGCCCAGTAACGCCCGATGACCGACCCGACGCGTGCGCCGGCCATCTCCTGGATCTCCCGCAGGAAGCCCAGACCGGAGTGCGGCAACGTGTCGCGCCCGTCGGTGAAGGCGTGCACGATCACCTGGCTGCTCGGCGCGAGGAACCCGATCAGGGCACGCAGGTGCGCAAGCGAGGAGTGGACGCCGCCGTCTGAGACGAGCCCCAGCAGGTGAACGCGCGCGGCGCCAGCGCACGCGTTGTGCAGAATCTCGCTTCGCTGCAGCGAGCCGTCAGCGACCGCGTCGTCGATGCGCACGAGATCCTGGCGGACGACCGACCCGGCGCCGAGATTCAGATGGCCGACCTCGCTGTTGCCCATCTGTCCTTCGGGCAGACCGACGGCCCGCCCGGAGGCGGTCAGTGTCGTGTGCGGGTAGGTCGCCCACAGCTCGTCGAACACGGGCGTCTGAGCAAGCGAGACGGCGTTGCCCGGCCCCGGCGGGGCAAGACCCCAGCCGTCGAGCACAACCAGGCAGGCGCGGGGCGCAGGCAGGCGCTCGGGGCCCGGTGAGACCGTCACGACGCGGCAGCGGTCACTATCTGAGCGAATGCCTCTGCGTCCAGCGAGGCTCCTCCGACAAGCGCCCCATCGACATCCGGGAGCGCCATCAACTCAGCTGCGTTCTCGGGCTTGACAGAGCCGCCGTAGAGAACTCTCACGCGTTCTCCCGCCTGTGGATCGCGGTCCCCGACGAGCGCCCTGATGAACGCAATCGCCTCCTGGGCCTGATCGAGCGTGGCCACCCGGCCGGTGCCGATCGCCCAGATCGGCTCATACGCGATCACAACCTCGGCCAGGCGCTCCTCGGGCACCGCGGCGAGATCCTCCCTGACCTGGTGGCGCAGCTTGCGCTCGGTCTCGCCACTGTCGCGCTCGTCCTCTGACTCGCCTACGCACAGGATCGGCGCGAGGCCCGCCGCCAGCGCGGCCGGCATCTTCTGAGCCAGTGCTCTGTCGGTCTCGCCGAACAGCGTGCGGCGCTCTGAGTGGCCGAGCACCACGCCATGGACCCCCAGCTCTGAGAGCATCGTCGCCGAAACCTCACCGGTGAAGGCTCCCTCCGGCGCCTGGTGCACGTTCTGAGCATAGATCTCCACGCGTGAGCCGCGGGCGCTGTCGACCATCGCCCGCAGGTCGGTGAACGGAACACACAGGCCGATGTCAACGCCGTTGGTCGAGGAGACACGTGGCAGCAGCGCCTGGATGTATTGCTCCGCCTGCTCCTCGGTCTTGTGCATCTTCCAGTTGCCCGCGACCATCGGTGTCCGCGCGCTCACGCCACACCAACTCCCTGCAGGGCGTGCACACCGGGCAGAATGCGGCCCTCGAGCAACTCCAGTGTCGCTCCCCCACCCGTCGAGAGATGGTCGACGGCGTCCTCCAGCCCGAGTTGGGCGAGCGCCGCGGCGGAATCTCCCCCGCCCACCACGGTGGTGGCGGAAGCGCGCGCGACCGCCTCGGCAACCGTACGCGTGCCGGCCGCGAACGGCTCTAGCTCGAACGCTCCCATCGGGCCATTCCAGAAGACGGATCCCGCCCGTGCGATCTCGGTGGCGTAGCGCGCGGCCGTCGCGGGACCGATGTCCAGGCCCATCCAGCCCTCGGGCACCTCCACCCCGTCCAGCACGCGGTGCTCAGCGTCCTGGGCCAGCCGGTCGCCGATCACCAGATCGCTGGGCACGAGCAACCGTGCCCGCCCGGGAAGAGGCGAGTGGGTGTCGCTGGCGCGTGCGAGCGCGTTGCGCGCGTGCTCCACATCCTCCTCGTCGCAAAGCGAGTTCCCGACCGCGTGTCCCTGTGCGCGGAGGAAGGGGAAGGACATGGCGCCGCCGATCATCACCACGTCGGCGACTTCCAGGAATCGCTCGATCACGCCGATCTTGTCCGCTACCTTGGCGCCGCCAACGATCGCGACGAGCGGGTGTCGAGGATGCTCGAGGATCTCGCTCAGGATCGCCACCTCGCGCTCGAGCAAGCGCCCGGCGGCGCTCGGCAGCAGATGGGTGACGCCCTCGATGCTTGCGTGCGCACGGTGAGCAACGCCGAAAGCATCGTTGACGTAAGCGTCCCCCAGTTCCGCCAGTGAGCTTGCGAACTCGGGATCGTTTGTGCACTCACCCTCGTGAAAGCGCACGTTCTCGAGCACGATTATCTCGCCGTCTCCCATCGCCTCGGTCAGTGCCCGCACCTCCTCGCCCACGACTCCCGGAGCCAGCGTCACCTCTGTCCCGATCAGCTCTTCCAGACGCCGCGCGACCGGCTGCAGCGACAGTCCCGATACGCAGTCGCCGTCGGGGCGCCCCAGGTGGCTCACCAACACCAGCCTGGCGCCGCGTGCGCGCAGCTCCTCGATCGTGATCAGCCCCGCACGAATGCGAGTGTCGTCGGCGATCTGCAGCTCGCCGTCGTCGTCGATGCTCAGCGGTACGTTGAAGTCGACACGCACCAACACGCGCTTGCCCGACACGTCCAGGCGATCCAGGCTTCTCATCGACCTGCTTCCTTTGCCGTCTGCACTGGTGCTCTCACGATACCCCCCTGGATCTCAAACGAACCGTCGCGCAAAGAACGGCGGGCGCGCCGCGCGCTTTCACAGCACCCTCTGCACGAGGTCCACGACACGGTTCGAGTAGCCCCACTCGTTGTCATACCAGGCCACGACCTTCAGCATCGTGGCGTCCATCACGGCGGTCAGTTTGCCGTCGACGATCGAGGAGAAAGACGAGCCGACGATGTCACTCGAGACGATCGGATCCTCGGTGTAGTCGAGGATCCCCCGCAGCGGCCCACTCGCGGCGGCGGCCTGCAGTGCCGCGTTGATCTCTTCGACGGTCGTCTCCCGAGCACACTCGACCGTCAGATCGACAACCGACCCGGTCGGCACGGGAGCCCGCACCGCGAAGCCCGCGAGCTTGCCCTGGAGCTCCGGGATCACGAGACCGATCGCCTTGGCCGCCCCGGTTGACGCTGGGATCAGGTTGATCGCGGCGGCACGAGCACGGCGCAGATCCTTGTGCGGCAGATCCTGCAATCGCTGATCGGCGGTATAGGCGTGGATCGTTGTCATCAGGCCGTGCTTGACACCGACCGTGTCGTTGATGACCTTCGCGACCGGGGCCAGACAGTTGGTCGTGCAGGAGGCGTTTGAGATGATGTCGTGCGCGGCTCGGTCATAGGTCTCCTCGAAGTTGACACCCAGCACCACCGTGACGTCCGGATCGGTGGCTGGAGCGGAGATCACGACCTTCTTGGCGCCGGCCGCGAGATGCTTCGCGGCTGCCTCGCGGTCTGTGAACAGGCCGGTGGACTCGATCACCACGTCGACGCCCAGATCCCCCCACGGCAGCGCCGCCGGGTCGCGCTCAGCGAGCACGATGAGCTTTTTTCCGTCAACCATCAGCGCGTCGGTCAGCGCGCTGACCTCCCCCGGGTAGGGCCCGAGGATCGAATCGTATTTCAGTAGGTGTGCCAGCGTGCCCGAGTCGGTCAGGTCGTTGACGGCAACCCACTCGATGTCCGCCTCATCCTGTTTGGCCTTGGCGGCGCGAAATACGTTCCGGCCGATGCGACCGAATCCGTTGACTGCCACGCGTACGGGCATTCACTGCCTCCTGGAGCGAAAATGAACAAGACCGGCGCGTAGAGGCGACCCTCTCAGCCCGGCCAGGTGCTCCGAAGGGTACCAACGCACGCCCAAAACGACCACCTGAGAGCATCGGGCCGTCGATCTGACGTGAGCCTGCGATACCGCCCGGCCTAATGAGAGTTGGCCACGATCTCGACGCGCATGCCATCGGGGTCGAGCAGATACGCGGCGTAGTAGACGGGCCCATACTGGGGTCTCAGGCCAGGCTCGCCCGCATCGCGCCCACCGTTTGCGATGCCTGCGGCGTGCGCGCCGTCGACGGCCACACGACCGGCCGCGGCGAACGCGATGTGCCCGTATCCCGGTGCCGGCAGCCGCCCACGGGTGACGATCCAGAAGCTCGGCAGGTTCACGCCGTAGGCCACGGCGTGGGTGCCTTCGTGTATCCGCCTCACGCCGATCGCGAAGAACACGGCGTCATAGAACTTCCCGGAGCGCACGAGGTCGCTCACCTCAAAACCGACGTGGTCGATCATCGCTGACCTAGAGGTCCAGGGGATGCTTGTCGATGTCGCGGTGGCGCACGCTGACCAGAAGATCCTCACGTCCGCCATAACGCTGCGCCAGATACTCCGCGATCGCCACCGAGCGATGTCGTCCGCCTGTGCAGCCGATCGCGATGACCAGATGAGCCTTACCCTCGGCGACATATTGGGGCAGCAGGAAGTCCAACAGCGGGTTCAGGCGCTCGTAGAATTCGGCGAGTCGCCCGTCCTGCTCGATGTACTCGACGACCCGCTGATCGCGGCCGGTCAGCTCGCGCAACTCGGGCACGTAGTGTGGATTGGCGAGGAACCGCACGTCGAACGCCAGATCCTCCTCGCGCGGGGGCCCGTGCTTGAAGCCGAAGCTCATGAATGTCAGCGCCAGCGGGCTGGACTGCTGTCGCGGCAGAAATTCGGCGGCGATCTTGCGCCGCAGCTCGGCGGCCGACATGCTGGTCGTGTCGATCACGAGATCGGCACGGTCCCGCAGCGGCTCGAGCAGCGCTCGCTCGGCGCTGACGCCTTCGGCGACGCTCCCGTCGAGCGCCAGCGGATGGCGTCTGCGGGTCTCCTTGTAGCGCGTGACGAGCTCCTGCTCTGATGACTCGAGAAACAGCATGTGGTGCGCCAGGCCGAAGGACTCGAGGTCTTCGACAACCGCCTGCAGCGCGTCGAAGTACGCGCCCCCACGCACATCCGAGACGACCGCGGCGCGCTCGACCTTGGAGCCGCTGTGCACGAACAGCTCCACCAGCGAGCGGATCATCTCCGGCGGCAGATTGTCCACGCAGAAGTAGCCGGCGTCCTCGAACACGTTCATCGCGGTCGACTTCCCAGCGCCCGAGAAGCCAGTGATGACCACCAGTTCACGCATGCGTGACTGTCCGGGCGAGTCGTTCTCGGGATCTGCGGCCGGCCTGTTCAACGCCACATCGCTGATTGTGCCTGGATTTCACCGCGTTGGCGGTCAGCCACCCGGGCCTGCCGGCGAGGAAACGGCGTCACATGACCCTCGGGACCCCTGAGGGACGGCTGGGCTGCTCGCGTCGTGCCCTCACCTGGCGGCGGGCTGGCGCGGTCTATGTTCAGCCGGCTCTGTGGAGATAGCCGTGCAGCTCGCGGGCGACCTTTCCGGCGAGGCCGGGTACGCCCTGCAGTTCCTCTCGTGTGGCGGCGAGAATCGCCTCGGGTGAGCCAAAGTGAGTCAGCAGCGCGCGCTTGCGAGCCGGCCCGATCCCGGGAAGGTCGTCCAGCAGCGATCTGCTCATCGCCTTGTCGCGGCGACCGCGATGGTGGGTTATAGCGAAGCGATGCGCCTCGTCGCGCGCACGCTGCAGCAGCTGCAGCTCCGGTGTCGAGTGCGCGAGCTCGATCGGCGCGCTGCGCCCGGGAAGAAAGATCTCCTCGATGCGCTTGGCCAGCGACACGACCGCAACACCTCGCTCGCGAAACCCCCGCAGCGGCCCGAGCGAGGCGGCCAGCTGGCCCTTGCCCCCGTCGATCACCACGAGGCTCGGCAGCGCCGCGAAGCTCGCGTCATAGGACGGATCGTGAGGAGAGATGTCGATCTGCTGCTCGAAGCGGGCAAAACGGCGAGTCAGAACCTCCGCCATCGAGGCATAGTCGTCGGAGCCCTCGACGGTCTTGATCGTGAAGCGCCGGTAGTCTGACTTCTTCGGCGCGGCGCCCTCGAAGACGACCATCGAGGCGACTGTATGCGTGCCGCCCAGGTTCGAGATGTCGTAGCACTCGATCCGGATCGGCGGAGTCTCCAGCGAGAGCGCCTGCTGGAGCCCATCGAGCGCCTCCGAGCGCCGCTGGCGCCCGCGCTCCTCGCGCAGACTCTCCTGGTCGAGTGCCAGCCGCGCGTTGCGCTCGGCGAGCTCGAGGATACGGCGCTTCTCGCCACGCTCGGCGGAGCGCAGCTCGACCGGGCCGCCACGGCGAGTGGCAAGCGCCTGACCCAGCGCGATGTGCTCGCCGAGCTCGCGCTGGACGACGAGCAGCGCCGGGATCGAATTGTGTCCGCCGTAGTACTGGAGCATGAACTCCTCAGCCACCTCAGCCAGATCGCGCTCGGTCTCGTTTGACAGGTAGAAGGACTGGCGCCCGGACAGCACCCCATCGCGCACCTGAAACACCTGTGCGTTGGCCTCCCTGCCGTGCAGTGCGACGGCGACCGCGTCGAGCGTGCCGACCGACTCGTTGGCGACCCGCTGGCGCTCGAGCAGCGAGCGGACCGCGCGCAGGCGGTTACGCTCGATCGTCGCCTGCTCGAACTCCTGCGCGGCGGCTGCCACACGCATCCGCTCCTCGAGGTCGCGCTCGATCGTCTTGAAGCGCCCGCAGAGAAAATCGCTGACCCCGTCGATCGAGCGGCGGTACTCCTCCGCAGACACATAACCCACACAGGGCGCCTCACAGCGCTTGATGTGGTAGTCCAGGCACGGGTTGCCGCTGCGTCTGCCCGGCTCAGGTCCCGTGCAGGAACGAAACATGAACACCTTTGCGAGCACCTCCAGCGTTCCGCGCACGCGCTTGGCGTTGGAGTAAGGGCCAAAATAGGCCCGTCCCGGCCGGTGTCGCTCACGTGTGAAGTAAACACGGGGATATTCCTCATCCAGGGAGATCGCGATGAACGGATAGGACTTGTCGTCGCGCAGGCGGACGTTGAACCGCGGCCGGTACTGCTTGATGAAGCTCTGCTCCGCCAGCAGCGCCTCGGACTCCGAGGCGACCACGACGCACTCGATCTGCTCCACGTTCGCGACCATCTCGGCGTGACCCGGGCTGCTAGGCACCTGGGCCTTGGAGAAATGCGAGGCGACGCGTTTGCGCACCGACTTGGCCTTGCCCACATAGATCACGCGGCCCTTGCCGTTCCGGAACAGATATACGCCGGGTTGATCGGGCAGCGCACGCCGCTGCTCGGCCAGGCGCTCTCGCCGCTGCTCAGAGTCGCTTGCCAGCTCGACCGGGGTCATCACACCGAGGATAGGAGAGCACCCGAACGGCACGACATGCGGGTACTCGACGGGCCCCGCCGGCGTGTGGTGCGGGCGTCAGTAGCTGCGCCAGTGGCGGTAGGTGGCAACCAGTGCGTATACGACTATCGCCATCAACACAAACCAGGCCAGCTCGCCGAGCCCGGTCTGCCACATTCGGTCCTTCGCGACGATCGTCACGGTTCCCACGCCGAGCGCCCCGTACAGCAGCGGGCGGTACCGGTCGCCCAAGCCATAGATGCCGACGTGGTGTTCGCGGTAGGAGCGCACGCCGAGATAGCCGATGCCGATCGCGAAGGCGGCCACCAGGAGCGCTTCGAACCCGGCCGCGTCCTGTCCGCCTCCCGGCACGGCGTAGAGCCCCACCGCGAGCGCGAGGATGATCGCGACGTTGCGCGCTGTCTTCTGTGAGTCGCTCACACACAGAGATTAGCCATGCGTCGATCACCATGGCACAGCAGAGTTCTATCGAGCGCCCCCTCGAGGCAACGGCTCGAACGCCTCGCACTGTTTCGGTCCGACGACGGTGAAGTGGCGGCGATCGAGCGTGATGACGTGCGTGGCATCCATTCGCTCGTCTGCCGCGACCATCGATGCGTCGGTCGTGGCATTCCCTTCCCGCTCCACTCTCTCGCGCGTCCGCCACTCTCCCGCACCCTTCGAGCGCCTCACGCTGCACGTCTCACTCGACCAGCGCCTCCAGCCGCGCGTACGCTTCCTCGACCGCGCGCGTCGCAGCCGTGTGCCGTGCTTCGGACTTGGCCGTCTCATACTTGCTCACCCATGCGGCCGGGTCGGCGAGCTCCTGCTCGAGCGTCTTCATCCGGTCCTCGGCCTCTTCGACCGCGCGCTCGGCCTTCTCCTGCTCGCGCAGCCGGTTCTTCGACGGCGCATCGAGTTTGGCTTTGGGCGTGATCTGACTGTCCTTTTCAGCCTCGCCAATGCTCGCTGTGGTGCCGTTTGCACTCGCCGAATTGGGCAACGAAGGCGCGCTTGCGCGATCGGGGCCGGCGGATCCCGTGGCGGTCAGCGGCTCGCCCGCGGAGCGGCGCTCTTCGCGCACGCGCACGTACTCGGGCCAGCCTCCCATGTAGCTGTGCAGCGTTCGATCCTCCACGGCAACCGTGCGGGTGCCCACGGCGTCCAACAGCGCGCGGTCGTGAGAGACCAGCAGCAGTGCCCCCGGGAAGGACCGCAGCGCGTCCTCGAGCGCCTCCCGGCTCTCGATATCGAGATGGTTCGTCGGCTCGTCGAGGATCAGCACATTGGCGCCCGAGCTGACCAGCACCGCCAGCGACAGCCGCCGCCGCTCACCGCCGGAGAGCCCCTCGAGTGGCTTTTCCGCCTCGACGCCCGCGAACAGGAACCGCCCCAGCAGCGCCCTCGCCTTGTTCGGCGTCAGACCGGTGGCACGCTGAGCGGCCTCGAGCACGCTCTGCGAGGAATGTCCTCCGGCTCCAAGCTCATCGGCGTGCTGGGACAGGTAGCCGACCTTCACGTTGTGCCCCGTGCTGAGCTTGCCGGCGGCTAGCGCACGCTTACCGGCGAGCGTCTCGATCAGCGTCGTCTTACCCGTTCCGTTTGGCCCCACGAGCGACACGTGCTCGCCTCGTTCAAGCCAGAGCTCGGCGTTCTCGAGCAGCGTCAACGACGGCTCTCCGACGGTGATGACGCCATCTCTGAGCTCGAAGACGACGCGCCCTGAGCGCTCCGGGGTCTTGAACGTGAACTCGAGGCCCTTGCTGTCTCGCGGGTCTTGCTCGATGCGCTCGATCTTTGCGAGCGCCTTGACTCGCGACTGTGCCTGACGCGCCTTGGTCGCCTTGGCGCGGAACCGCTCGATGAACCGCTCCATCCGCTCGATCTCGGCCTGCTGCTTGCCAATCGCCTTACCCAAGGCCATCTCCCGCGCCGCCTGCTCTCGGCGCCAGTGGTGCCAGGTTCCCGCGAAGAATCGCGAGCGGGTCGCCTCGAGCTCGAGCACCGATGTGCCGACCGCCTCCAGGAACCAGCGGTCGTGGGCGACCAGCACGACCGCTGCGTCGAGACCTGTCAGCGTCTGCTCCAACCACTCCAACGACTCGATATCGAGATGGTTCGTGGGCTCGTCCAGCAGCAGCACGTCCGCGCCGGTGGCGAGCGCCCGCGCCAGCGACGCCCTCGTCAACTGCCCACCGGAGAACGTGTCCAGGGAACGATCGAGATCCTGCTCGACGAAGCCGAGGCCGCGCGTCATGATCGTCGCGCGATCGCGCCACAGATAGCCGCCGTGCGTCTCGAGCGAGGCCTGCGCTCGCGCGTAGCGATCGAACAGGCCATCCTCGGCGGTGCTCTCCGCCATGCCACGCTCGAGCTCTGAGAGTTCCGCCTCCAGGCGCAACTCCTGCACACACCCCGACAGCACGTAGTCGCGCAGCGCCATTGTCCGCTCCCGCGGCGGACGCTGGTCGTGCAGTGCGACGCGCACCCCCCTCGGAACGCTCAGCTCGCCCCGGTCGATCGACTCCTCGCCGGAGAGCATTCGCAGCAGTGTCGTCTTGCCAGCCCCGTTGCGCCCAGCGATCGTCATCCGTTCGCGCCGCTCGAGCTTGAACGACACTCCGCGCAGCAGCGGTCTGCCGGCCATGTCCTTGTGCAAATCGGATGCGATCAGTACCGCCACGGGAGCCATGGTAGGCATCCGGCGTGAACGTCCGTCGCTCAGGTAGCATTCGCCGAGACATGCGCCGCCTGTTTTTCATGCTCACGACCTCCGCTCTGGCGTTGGCGGTGCTTGCCCCGGCGGCACTCGCCGAAAACGATGGGCGCGGCTTCTACGGCGCGACCAACGACAAGGCCGTCACCAACGGCGGCTTCATCCTGATCATCTTCTTCCCGCTGTTCATCCTCGCGATGAGCCTCATTCAGTGGCGTCTGGAGAAGCGCAAGGACGCCCGCAAGGCAGCCGCGAAGGGCCGCCAGGGCAACGCCCGCTGGCGCGGCGGCTGGTAACAGCGACTCACGGGGCAAGTAGATGAGCGACGAGCTCCCCTCGCCCGTTCGTTACGAGCGCACGGGCGCGGCCGCGGTCCTCACGATCGACCGTCAGGAGCGACGCAACGCCGTTGACGGCCCGACGGCCGCCGCACTGCACGAGGGCTATCTGCGCTTCGAGGACGACGATCAGGCGCGCGTTCTGATCGTGACTGGTGCGGGAGGAGTCTCGTTCTGCGCGGGCGCCGACCTGAAGGCGACCGGCACGATGGTCGACCGCCTGATGAGCGCCGAGGGGCCGATGGGCTTCACCAGGCTGACACCGAGCAAGCCGACGATCGCCGCGATCTCCGGATTCGCGCTCGCCGGCGGTCTGGAGATCGCCCTGTGGTGCGACTTGCGGATCGCGACCGCGGGATCGCGGCTGGGATATCCCGAGCGACGCTGGGGCGTGCCGCTGATCGACGGCGGCACCCAGCGTCTGCCACGGATCGTCGGTCTCGGCCGTGCGCTCGACCTGATCCTCACCGGGCGAATCATCGATGCGCAGGAGGCGCTCGCCATGGGGCTTTTGACCGAGATCGTCGGCGAGGGCAAGCATCTGGAGCGCGCACTGCAGCTCGCCGAGGGACTGGCCCGGTTCCCGCAGCAGACGATGCTGGCCGATCGCCGCGCCGCAATCGAAGGCTTCGGCATGCCACTCACCGACGCGCTCGGGCTCGAGGCACAGGCCGGTCCCGAGGTATTCGCCGTCGGCGCCAAGGGTGCGGAGCGGTTCGCCGCCGGCGAGGGGCGGGGCGGGCAGGGCGCCGGCGCCTGATCGCCGCCGCAGGAGATCGCAGCTCACCGCGGGCCGCGAGCCCTATTGGCTATATGCTCGCTGGACCAACTTCTCAGGAGAACCCGCAATGGCCTATTTCGTAACGGGAGCAACCGGTTTCATCGGACGCTATCTGGTGCGCCAGCTGCTGGCACAGCGCAGCGGCAAGGTCTACGTGCTGGTGCGTGAGGGGTCGACCGGTCGCCTAGAAGAGCTGACCGAGGACTGGCGCAGCACACTCGGCGCGAGCGCCGTCAAACGCATCGAGCCGGTCATCGGCGACCTGCGCAAGCCGCTGCTGGGGGTCTCGGAGGAGCGGATCGGCCAGCTGCGCGGCACTATCGAGCATTTCTTTCACCTCGCCGCGATCTACGACATGACCGCGCCCGCCGAGCGCAACGCCGCGCTCAACGTCGGCGGCACCACACACGCGTTGGAACTTGCCGTCGCCCTCGAAGCCGAGCACCTCCATCACGTCTCCTCGATAGCAGTCGCGGGAACCTACAAGGGCCTCTTCAAAGAGGATTCCTTCGATGAGGGCCAGCGGTTGCCTTCGCCTTATCACCGCACCAAGTTCGAGTCCGAGCGGATCGTGCGTGAGCAATTGAGCGTGCCGTGGCGGGTTTATCGCCCGGCGATCGTCGTCGGCGATTCCCAGACGGGCGAGATGGACAAGATCGACGGCCCCTACTACTTCTTCAAGGCGATCCAGACGATGCGCCAGCTGCTGCCCGAATGGATGCCGCTGGTGGGCTTGGACCTCGGCAAGACGAATATCGTGCCGGTCGACTGGGTTGCCGGCGCGCTCGATCACATCGCTCATCAGCCGGGGCTCGACGGACAGGCGTTTCATCTGACGAGCCCCCGCTCTCAGCGCCTGGATGAGGTCATCAACGAGCTTGCCGGCGCTGCTCACGCTCCCCGCTTCGCGCTCAGTATCGACAGACGCTTGACCGATGCTCTGCCCCGCTGGCCGTTCTCGCTGGCGCTGCGCGTGCCGCCCCTGGGTGCGGTTCGCCGCTTAGCCCTCAACGAGCTCGGCATCCCCGAGGAGGTTCTCGCTCACATGGAGCTCGTGCCGGAATTCGACACTCGCGAGACCGAACTCGCACTCGCCGGCTCGGATCTGGAGCACCCGCCGGCACTGCGCGATTACGCCTCGCGCCTGTGGGATTACTGGGAGCGAGACATGGAGCCGCACCTCAGCGCCGGCCGCACACTGCGTGAGGCGATGACCGGCAAGCACGTTCTGATCACAGGCGCGTCGTCTGGCATCGGCCGCGCAACAGCACTCGAGCTCGCTGCCGCGGGCGCGGTGCCGCTGCTGGTGGCGCGCAACGTCGAGAAACTCGAGGAGGTGCGAGCGGAAATCGTGGCGCAGGGCGGAACTGCCTATGTGTATGCGGCGGATATCTCAGATATGGAGTCGATCGAGCGGCTCGTCGAGCGGATCCTCTCCGACCATCGCGACGTCGACATGCTGGTCAACAACGCCGGACGCTCGATCCGCCGCTCGATCGCGCTCAGCTACGACCGCTTCCACGATTTCGAACGCACGATGAAGCTCAACTACTTCGGCGCGATCAAGCTGATCATCGCGCTGCTGCCGCACATGCGTGAGCGTGGCGACGGGCACATCGTCAACGTCTCCTCGATCGGTGTGCAGACCGCTCCCCCCCGCTTCTCGGCGTATGTCGCCTCGAAGGCCGCCCTGGATGCGTTCACGCGCGTCGTCTCCAGCGAGGTCGTCGGCGACGGGGTGACGTTCACGACGATCCACATGCCGCTCGTGCGCACGCCGATGATCGCGCCGACGAAGATCTACAACGCCTTTCCGACGATCACATCCGAGGAGGCCTCCGCGATGATCTGCGAGGCCCTGCGGACACGCCCCAAGCACATGGGCACGCGCCTGGGAACCTTCGGCGAGGTGGCCTATGCGCTGAACCCGAAGGCTGTCGACCGGCTCCTGCACCTCGCCTACAAGGTCTTCCCCGACTCGGCCGCCTCGAAGGGAGATCGCGATGTCGAGGAGCGTGCATCCTTCGAGCAGATCGCGATGGCCAACATCATGCGAGGCGTTCACTGGTAGCACCGTCGCGCTTTCTGTTGTGGCCAGCGCGCGCGGACACGACCCATCAAGCGGATTTTGATGTCGCATCTCTGTTCGCAGCGCTTGACACCCAGCGACAGGCCAGAGGACTCAGCTGGAGCGGCGTAGCGCGGGAGTGCTGGGAGCAGTCGCATCTGCTCAACGACCTCCGCAGAGACCATCCGATCAGCCCGGCGACGCTCACCAACATCGCCAAGCGCCAAAACACCAGCTGCCAGCACGCGCTGTTCGTGCTGCGCTGGCTGGGACGCAGTCCGGAGAGCTTCGTGGTAGGCGCAAAGCACGAGGCGCCGCTGCCCTCCGCCGGCCCGGACCGAAGGCTGCGCTGGAACCTGCGCGCGCTGCACGCGGCGCTCGACGAGCAGCGCCGCGATCGGAGGCTGACGTGGGCCGAGCTGGCGCGCGAGCTGGACTGCACGCCGAGCCAGCTGACGGGGCTGCGCAGCGCCCGCTTCGCCACGGGAATGCGCCTGGCAATGCGGATCGTCGGCTGGCTGGAGCGCTCAGCCGCCGACTTCGTGTATGTGGCGCGCTGGTAGCGCCCGTGGGTCCTGTGGCGGCAGACCCTGAGATGATTGACGTGGTGACTGACCCGAGCCCGGCTATCGAAGTGCGCGCCCTCTGCATGCGCTACGGCGGGCACGAGGCGGTGCGCGGCATCGACATCACCGTGGCGCGCGGCGAAGTGTTCGGTCTGCTGGGACCCAACGGCGCCGGCAAGACGACGACGGTCGAGATCCTCGAGGGCTATCGCCGCCGCAGCTCGGGCGAGGTCGCCGTGCTGGGTCACGATCCGGCGAGCCGATCGATCGAGCTGCGCAAGCGGATCGGGATCGTCCTGCAATCAGGCGGCATCTACAGCCACATCACACCACGTGAGGCCCTGAAACACTGGGCGAGCTTCTACCCTCATCCGCGGGAGGTCGAGGAGGTGCTCGAGCTGGCTGGCCTGAAGGAAAAGGCCGATGTGCGTGCCCGCAAGCTATCCGGCGGGCAGCTGCGGCGTCTGGATTTCGCCCTCGCTCTGGTGGGCGACCCTGAGCTGATCTTCCTCGATGAGCCAACGACAGGCTTCGACCCGGAGGCCCGCCGTGCGGCCTGGGCGACGATCCGTGGCCTGCGTGCCCTGGGTAAGACAGTCCTGCTGACGACTCACTACCTCGAGGAGGCCCAGGAACTCGCCGACCGTGTCGCGATCGTCAAGGATGGCAGGGTGCTGGCGATCGGGCCGCCACGTGAGCTGATCCTCAGCGCGGGAGCCCAGGGCGAGACTCGATACAAGATCTCCTATCGCAACACCTCCGGCGAGCTGATCGAGCACCACACCGGGGATCCCACCGCGCTCCTGCACCGGCTGACCAGCGAGGCGCTGGCGCACGGTGAACTGCTGCAGGAGCTCTCCGTGGCCCGCCCCACACTCGAGGACGTCTACCTGGAGTTGACGGCAAATGTCTGACGCACTGATCCTGGCCTGGCGTCAATATCGCCTGGAGCGCCGCATGTTCTGGCGCAATCCGAGCGCGGCCTTCTTCAACTTCGTACTGCCGCTGCTGTTCCTCGCGGGCGGCGGCATCATCCTCAGCTCCAGTCAGCACGATCTCAACAAGCTGGTGCCCGCGATCGCGGGCATGAGTGTGATGTCGACGACGTTCACCGCGCTGGCCTACAACATCGTCTTCCTGCGCGAGCGCGGCGTACTCAAGCGCATCCGCGGCACACCGCTTCCGGGCATCTCCTACTTCGGCGGGGTGGCAGCCAACGCCGTTACCAACACAGCTGTGCAGATCGCGATCGTCGTCCTGGCGGGCAGAGTGTTCTTCGGGATCGGCTGGCCGGCGCACCTCGTCTCGCTTGTCGTGTTCGTGCTCGTCGGCGTCGTTTGCTTCGCCGCGCTCGGCGTCGCCTTCGCACATGTGATCCCTAACTTCGAGTCGACAGCCGCATATGTCAACGCGGTCTTCCTGCCGATCGTGTTCGTCTCGTTTTTCGTGTTCGACTCCACGAGCGCCCCAGGCTTCCTGCGCACGATCGCCGACGCCCTGCCCCTGACGCCTCTGATCGAAGGGCTGTCCGGCGCGATCGTCGCCGGCTCGGGCCTAGCAAGCCATCTCGACGCGCTTGCGGTGATCGCCTTGTGGGGTGCCTTCGGCTTGTATTTCGCGGTCCGTGGCTTCTCTTGGGAGCAGTCGCGGACATGACCGATCGGGAGGCGAGCTCACGATCAGGGGAATTGCCGGAGGTGTGCGGCCGCTGCGCGGCACAACGGACACCGGGAGCACCGGTGCTGGGCCCCCAACATCTATCCTGGCGCGATGGCAACCGCGAGGAGATGACACGATGAAGCAGCTCGCCGACGACGTGTACATGCTGAAGGGGTTCCCGCCGAACGCGATCAACGTGTACGTGATCGGAGACGTGTTGATCGACTCCGCCACCCGCCAGGCCGAGAAACGCATCTTCAAACAGATCGCGGGCCACACGATCACGGCTCACGCGCTCACCCACGTGCACCCCGACCATCAGGGTTGCAGCCACGTCGTGTGCGAGCGCCTCGGCATCCCGCTGTGGTGCGGCCAGGACGACGTGCCCGCAATGGAGACCACCGGCAGTGTCGTCGGTGCGAAGGTGTCCGCCCTGCAGAGGCGGGTGCAGGAGCGCTTCTGGGTCGGCCCTCCGCACCCTGTGGCGCGCGCACTGCGCGAGGGCGACGAGGTCGCCGGGTTCACGGTGCTGGAGGCCCCTGGCCACACTCGTGGCCACGTCGCCTTCTGGCGCGAGTCCGATCGCGTGTTGATCCTCGGGGACGTGCTCAACAACATCAACCTGATGACCGGCGTCCCCGGGCTGCACGATCCCCCGGAGCTGTTCGCTGTCGACCCGGTGCGCAACCGCGCCTCGGCACGGCGTCTCGCGGCGCTGCGACCGACGCTGACGTGCTTCGGCCACGGCGCACCGCTGCGCGACCCCGACAAGCTGGCCGACTTCGTGGCGGCGCTTGCGGCCTGAGCGCAAACCGGCGACGAAGCGGGCAGAGCACCCACAACGAAACATCGACATCGTGACCGCGAAGTCGCCGGTGGGATCCCGCGAATACGATCCCGCGATGAGCGAAGCGATCTTTGCGGCCGACGGCGAGCAGTTCGTGCCGACAGTGCACGCCCGCGGTCCCTGGGATCCGCAGGCGCTGCATGGTGGTGCACCGGCGGCTCTGATCGCATCGTGTTTTGAGCAGATGACCCCGGGCGGAGAGCTGCGGTTCGCGCGGCTGTCGTTCTCGTTTCTACGGCCAGTGCCGATGGCGCCGCTGCAACTGCAGACCGAGATCTCCAGGCCGGGCAGGCGCGTACAGGAGCTGCACGCGCAACTGCACGCGGGCGGAGTGCTCGTCTGCCGGGCGAGTGCTCTGCGCATCGCCGGTACTCCGGAGGATCTGCCATCGTCGGTCAGCGAGACGCTCGAGGAGCGTCTCGCGCCGAGGCTCCCCGAGCCCAGCGACGGGCGCCCGGTGAACTTTTCGCTCGACGACTCCGACTACGCCAGCTTCGCCACGACTGCCATGGAGATGCGCTTCCTCCATGGCGGCCCACTCGTCGGCGAGCCTCAGATCCTGGGGCCGGGAACCGTGTGGATGCGCCTGCGCCGTCCGCTGCTCGAGGGCCAGCCGCTCTCCCCGCTCGCCCGCGTGGTGGGCACCGCGGACTTCGGCAACGGCATCAGCGCGGTGCTGCCGTTCGGCGAGTATGTGTTCATCAACGCCGACCTGGCAATCACGCTCAACCGGCCGCCGCGAGGAGAGTGGATCGCGCTGGAGGCGCAGACGCTGCTTCACCCGGGTGGGATCTGCTGGTCGCAGAGCGTCCTGCACGACGAGCACGGGCCAATCGGGCTGGCAACGCAGGCGCTCGTCGTTCAACGCCGCTAGCCGAGGCTCGGGAAGTCCTCGGCGAGCGAGCTCAGCACCTGATCGGCCTTCGCCTCGCGCAACTCGTCGACGCTGTATTTGCCGGTGGCGACGCCCAGCGACATCGCGCCGGCTCCTTGGGCCGCGGTGATGTCGAGCGGCGTGTCGCCGACAACAGTCACCTGGCGCGGATCCAGCGACTCGCCCAGCAGAAGCTCGGCGCGGCGCATTGCGGTCCTGGTCAGCTCGATGCGGTCCTCCGAGTCAGAGCCGTAGCCGCCAACCAGGAAATAGTGGTTCAGCCGCGCTCGTCCGAGCTTTGCGTGAGCGCCGGCCTCGAGCGCCCCGGTCGTTATCCCCAGCAGCACACCCGCTCCGGACAGCCGCTCGAGCAGAGCGGGGACCCCGGGCAGGACACGGTATCCGTCCGATGCCGTCACGTAGTCGGGCAGCACCGAGAGGTAGGCGGCCATCAGCTTGGCGAGCTCTCGGCCGCTCGGCTTGTGCCCCATCGCCATGGTGAATGTCTCGCGTGCGACAACCGGATCGGTCATACCGGCACTCGAGAACTTGCCGATATCCACACCGGGACGGTCGAAGGCATGCTCGAAAGCCCACGTCCAGCTCCTCGCACCCGCTCCTCCGGTGTCGATCAGCGTGCCGTCGATGTCGAACAGGATCAGCTTTTGTGTCATCCGAGCATTCTCGCGCTTGTATCGGCGCGACGCTTCAGCGGTCACTTCGAGATCCCCAATATTTATTCACTTGCGCAGGCAATTCGTTGGTCTCGAGGGTGGCTGGCTGCACCGCCTATGTGTCAGCAAGCGTCCCCTGAACTCGCGAAAGGGAGCCAGACAGCATGTTCTCCACAAAGGCTGCCACTGGAGCGGATCAGCGCGCGAGCAGGTCGCCCAGAGCCTCATCGATTGCGGCGAGAGTCTGGGCGTCGAGCTTCACACCGGAGGCCGCGGCGTTGGCGTGAACCTGCTCGGGGCGGCTCGCTCCGACGATCGCGGAGGCCACGTTTCCCTGGCGCAGCACCCACGCCAGGGCGAGCTGCGCGAGCGAGAGCCCGAGGTCCTGCGCGATCGGAACAAGGCGCTGCACGGGCTCCAGCACGCGATCCTCGAGCAGCCAGCCGATGAATTCGTTCATCTCCTCGCTCGCCGCCCGCGAATCCTGCGGCGGTACTTGGCCGGGCAGGTACTTGCCGGTCAGCACCCCCTGAGCGAGCGGCGACCACACGATCTGGGAGATCTGCTCGCGCTCGCACAACGGGATCACCTCGGCCTCGGGCCCGCGCCAGATCATCGAGTACTGCGGCTGGCTGGAGACCCAGCGCGCAACGCCAGCGAGCGCGAGCGACTCTTCGATCCGCGCCGCGGGCCACTCGCTGAAGCCGATGTAGCGGGCCTTGCCGGCAGCCACGACTTCGGTGAGAGCGCCCATCGTCTCCTGCAGCGGCGTGTGCTCGTCGTAGCGGTGGCACTGGTAGAGGTCCACGTAATCGGTTTGAAGGCGCGCCAGGGAGGCATCGATCTGCTTGTGTATCTGCACCGCCGAGAGGCCCTTGTCGGTCTCGGACATCGGGAAGTAGGCCTTTGTGGCCAACACGTAGGAGGAGCGCTCATACCCTGAGAGCACCTCGCCCAGAAGCGACTCCGAGGCGCCACGTCCGTATACGTTGGCGGTGTCGATGAAGTTGATGCCGGCATCGAACGCGGCATGCACACAGGCCTCGGATCGTTCGCGCTCCACGCCGCCGGAGTACGTCAGCCACGAGCCGAGGCTGATCTCCGAGACCTCCAGGTCACTGGATCCAAGTTTGCGGAAGTTCATCTGGGCTGAGACTACTCTGGAACCCGAGCAGAGCGATGTCAGGCTTCCGCCCAATAGTGTCTGTAGGGGAGCAACATGCAGCCAGCGATCCCGCCCATCGACCCCGATCTTCGTATCCGCTCGGTCTCGCTGGCCGTCAGCGACCTCTCACGCAGCGTTGACTTCTACGAGCGCGTCCTCGGTCTGCCGGTGCTCGGGCGCGAGGACGACGCCCGCGCTCTGCTCGGCCCAGACAGCGACCGTCCGGCACTCGAGCTCGCCCAGATCGACTCGCCCACTCCCGCGCATCCAGGCAACACGGGTCTCTTCCACGTAGCCTGGCTTCACCGGACCCGGGCAGGCCTTGCAGAAACCGTCAAGCGTGTGATCGCAGGCGACTGGCGCTTTGACGGCGCCTCAGATCACGGCGTCTCCGAGGCGCTGTATCTGAGTGATCCCGATGGTCTGGGAATCGAGCTCTACGTCGACCGGCCGCGTGAGCTCTGGGAGCGCCCGGCGGGCGGCAAAGGCGTGAACATGGTCACTCTGCCGCTGGATCTCGAGGATCTCCTGGCCCAGTTCCAGGGCGATCCGGGCGCCACGACTGAACCCGGCACGCACATCGGTCACGTGCATTTGAAGGTCTCCAACGTTCCCCGCGCTGCCGCCTTCTATGCCGAGGAGCTCGGATTCTCCGAGCAGGCGCGCATACCGTCGGCGGCTTTCCTGTCGGCGGGCGGCTATCACCACCACATCGGCCTGAACTCATGGCAGAGCCAGGACGGCCAGCCAGCGAGCGAGGGCACCCCCGGATTGCGCCATGTGACGTTCGCCCTCTCGGACGCCGAGGAGCTGGCGGCGCTCGAGCGGCGGATCGAAGCTGTCGGCGGCGAGCCACTGAGAGACGGTGGCGGTCTTTCGTTGCGCGACCCCGACTCTCAGTGGCTCCGCTTCACGCACCGCTGATAGGCGTGGGGCGCTTGCATGGTCTGGGCAAGTCATCTGATCGCCGAGGAGTAGGCTGCGTCTGTAGAGACAGCCAACTCGAGACGGGGGAGGACACGTCCTGTGAGCTCTACCAGCCAGGAACAGACGCCGCTCGACGAGCTGGGCGTCGCTGACCGCGCCAACTTCCAGCAGGGGCCGCCGCTGGAGCTGTTCAGGCGGTTGCGCGCTGAGTGTCCGGTTCACTGGTCGAGCGGCATAGCTGAGTTTCCCGACGAAGCCGGCTTCTGGTCGGTGACAACCGCCGAGGACGTGTTTGAGGTCAGCCGTGACTGGCAGACCTACTCCTCCGAAGTCGGTGGCTTCACCGCGTCCAACGCAGGCTTGTCGCTGGAGATGCAGCAGGCGATGTTCATCGGCATGGACCCGCCCAAGCACGACCGGCTGAAGGCGCTGTTCCAGCGTGGCTTCACGCCGAAGCGGATCGCCGAGCACGAGGACGCGATCCGCGCGATCACGATCGAGGTGCTCGAGCGTTTGCAGGGCCCGCCCGCCCGGGAGACCTGCGATCTGGTCAGCGACGTCGCCCAGCCGGTGGTGGCGCGGGTGATCGGCAGCTTCATGGGCCTGCCCCCGGAGGACGATGAGGCATGGGCGAACCTGATGAACGCGATCGTCGGCGCGGGCGACCCGGACGCCACGCCGGAGGGTGCGCAAAGCGTGATGGAGCGCGAGGTGCCCGAGGTGTTCGCGCGCTGCGGCAAGCTGATCGCGCAGCGACGCGCGGCGCCGACCGATGACCTGACGAGCGTGCTCGTGCACGCCGAGCTCGACGGCGAGCGGCTCGAGGACCACGAGATCGTGATGGGGTTCCTGCTGCTGATGGCCGCCGGCAACGACTCCACCAAGGCCACCTACTGCTCGGGGATGCGCGCGCTGATGGAAAACCCCGAGCAACGACAGATGGTGCTCGAGAACCCCTCGCTGGTGGGAGCGGCGGTCGAGGAGTCACTGCGCATGTTCCCGGCGTTCGCGCACTTCGCCCGCACGGCCACGCGCGACACCGAGCTGCACGGGCAGCGCATCGGTGAGGGCGAGAAGCTGGTCATGTGGTACCCGTCGTCCAACCGCGATGAGACGCGCTTCCAGGACCCCGACCGCTTCGACCTGACGCGCGAAGCCGAGCACCAGGCGTTCGGTGCCGGTGGCCGGCACTTCTGCCTGGGCACCGCGCTCGCGCGACTGGAGTTGCGGATCCTGATCGAGGAGACGCTCGAGCGCTACCCCGAGATCCAGATCGCCGGCGAGTGCACACACGTCGAGTCGGCGTTCGCCAACCAGCACAAGACGCTGCCTGTTCGTCTGCGCCCTTAGATCATCTTCCCTTCGGCGCAGCGCCGGCGACCGTTCAGGCGCCCGCGCCGTTCAGAAGCTCGATCTCCGCCGGTGCGAGCCGCAACCGCAGCGAGGCGAGCAGCTCACTCAACTGCGCCACAGAGGTGGCGCTCGCAATCGGCGCGAGCACCGTCGGCTGTGCCGTCAACCAGGCCAGGGCCACGGCGGCGAGCGTGCTGTGATGCGAGGCTGCCACATCGTCCAGCGCGTCGAGCACCGCGAAGCCCCGATCGTTGAAGTAGCTATCGCGCACACCCGCCGCCCGTGGGCTCGAGATCTCCTCCCCGCCACGGCGGTACTTGCCGGTCAAGAAGCCCCTGGCCAGACCGAAATAGGGCACGCACGCAAGGCCATGACGCTCGCACACCGCGGCCAGCTCGCCCTCGTACTCTCGCTCGAGCATGTTGTAGTGAGGTTGAAGCGCCACATATGAGGCCATCCCCCCACGTTCGCCCAGCTCCAGCGCCTCGGCCAGACGCGACGCTGTGTAGTTGGACGCCGCCACCTGACGGACCTTGCCCTCCTCGATCAGCGACTGGAAGGTCGCGAGCGTCTCCTCGAGCGGCGTGTCCGGGTCGTCGCGATGCGCGTAATAGAGGTCGACCGTGTCGATTCCCAGGCGCTCGAGTGACCCCTCGATGCCTGCCCTGATCAGACTCTCCGAGAGCCCTGGTCGCTGCGGTGACATTCCCACCTTGGTCGCAATCACGAGCTGCTCGCGATTTCCTCGGGCCGCGATCCAGTTGCCGATGATGCGCTCTGAGGCACCGGCGCCGGCGGCAGCCCAATGGCCGTAGGAGTCGGCGGTGTCGATGAAGTTGCCACCGCCCGCGAAATAGGCGTCCAGCACCTCGAAGGAGGCAGGCTCATCGAGCGACCAGCCGAACACGTTGCCGCCGAGACAGAGCCTCGAGACCTCGATACCGATATCGCCCAGAAAAGCCATCGACCGCAGGCTAGCGAACCGCAGCTGATCGTCCGGTGGGCTGTCAGTCCATGCCCAGCGGACCCTCGGCGGATCCGCTGAGGAACTGACGCACGAACGGGTTCTCCGAGGAGAACATGCGCTCGGCGTCGCCGGCTTCGACGATGCGCCCCCTCCACAGCAGCGCGATGTACTCGCCGATCTGCCGTGCTGAGGCGATGTTGTGGGTCACGACGATGTAGGTGCCGCCGTAAACCTTGTGCATCTCCTGGATCAGATCACACAAAAGCGCCGTGCGCACCGGATCCAGTCCCGAGTCCGGCTCGTCGAAGATCACGATGTTGGGCTCCATCACGAGTGCTCGCGCGAACCCGGCGCGCTTGCGCATCCCGCCGGAGAGCTCGGAGGGAAAATAGCCCTCGGCGTCGGCCAGGCCGACGTCCGAAAGGCGCTGTTTGACGACCGAGGAGATCTGCGACTCGGAGAGCTCTGTGTGCTGGCGCAGCGGGAACGAGACGTTGTCATACACCGACATCGACCCGAACAGCGCGCCGTCCTGGAACAGCACACCGATTTTTCGTCGCATCTTCAACAGCTCCGGCATCGTCAGCTTCGGCACCGATTTCCCGTGTACGATGATGTCTCCAGAATCGGGGAACATCAGGCCGATCAGATTCTTGATCAGGACGCTCTTGCCTGTCCCCGAGGGACCCAGTACGACAGTCACCGTCTCATCCGGGATCGAGACGTTCAGCCCGTTGAGGACCGGAATGCCGCCCAACCGCTTGACCACGTCGTGGCAGCGGATCGACCAAGCGCCGCTCTCACGCTCTGTCTCGAAGTCCAGATCGTCTGAGTGGTACTCGAAGTCCCCGGCCTGCTCGAGCGCCGTCCGGCGCTCCGGGCCGGACTGCTCCCCGGCGTGTTCCTCTGCCAAATTGTCACCGTCGCTCATCCCTCGCTCCTCTCTGTTCACGTGATACTAGACGGCCGCGAGCAACCGATCAACCGCGACTTAGCCCAATCGATGATCTAATTTACGCTCACCACGCCCGCTCAATAAATTACATCGTCTATAGTACGCGCTGGAGGGACTTATGGCCTCGGACAGCACAGGTCCGGGTCAGGGTCCATGCGAGCAGAGGGTCCTGATGGCCGCTTCGCTGAAGCGTACGACGTTGTCTCACGAAGACCAGGAGAGCGCAGCACAGCTTCCTCGGGGTCGCCATGGTCTCTCACGCCAGTTTGTCTTCGAGAATCAGCGTGAGCGGATCATCAAGGCAACGATCCAGACAGTCGGCGAAAAGGGCTACGCCGAAGCCACCGTCGCCGATGTCATCCGGCTCGCCGAGCTTTCGCGTAAGACGTTCTACGATCACTTCAAGAGCAAGGAAGACTGTTTCCTGGCGGCCTATGACACGATCGTCAAGCGCATCACAGCGCTCGCGCTCGACGCCTACGAGCACGCCGAGTCCTGGACCGACGGTCTCCGCGACGCGCTGCGCGTCTCCCTGAAGCTGCTCTCCTCAGAGCCACACGTCGCGCGGCTGGCGCTCGTCGAGATCCTCGCCGCCGGACCACTGGCGCTCGAGCGCTACGACCGTGCGATGCGCCAGTTCATCCCAATGCTCGAGGCGGGGCGCGGTGAGTCCGTACACGGCGAGGAGATTCCCGCCAAGGTCTCTGAAGAGGTCATCGGCGGCGTCACCCAGACCCTCTACATGCAAGTCCTCGAGGGCACGGGCTCTACGCTGGAAGACTCCTTCGAGGAGCTCTTGTATTTCGCGCTCGTGCCGTTCATCGGACATGAGCAGGCGCTGCGGGTCGCCTTCATGACCGACTCCTGAACACCCCGTCTGACTATTTCTGGGGGGAGTAGGTGACGCGCGGGAACTGGCTCGACTGACCGTTGAAGACGTTCGGCCCCTGCTGATTGCATGGCGGCGCCGCCACCGTGTTTGTTGTGCTTTCCGGCGAGTTGACGACGTGGTTTGAGATCAGCTGTTCGATGATCGCCTGCGGCACCGTTTCGTTGCCCGGCCCGCTTGCGGACGGTGCGGTGTTCGCGCAGTTGGCGCTCGAGAACACCGGCAGACCGCTGGCCAGGGAGTTGAACGCTCCGGCCAGCGGATAGGCGTTCCCGCGATTGGTTCCGAGCCGTTCTTTGAAAACCGCCAGGCCACCCGGGCTGAAGACCTGCATCGTGCGCAAGTCGTGCAGTTGCGGCGCTGTCGGGTCGTTGGTGTTCGTGTCGTGACCCTCTGTAGCCGCCGTGAAGTTCCCGAAGAACGACTCGAGCTCCGGCTGATAGATCGTCAGGTACTGCAGGAACGGATCGAGGTTGTGCAGCACGGGGCTGAGGTTGCCGAGCACCGGCTCGAGCAGCGTCAACGACTTGCTGAAAGCCGGCAGTCCCGCTTTCGAAGCCTTCGTCAGCACACCAAGTCCGACGAGGAATTTCTCGAACGGTGGCGAGAAGGTCTTCAGCGTCTGTGCCGTCCTTCCGAATTCGCGCTCGGCGGCGCGGAACTCCGTGTAGAACGGGTTGGCAATGGCGGCGAATTTGTCGAGTTCTTTGAACGCCACCGTCCCCTTGCTCTCGAATGCGGGGAACGCCCGCCACGTGGCGGCGAACTCTTCGCTGGCGCTGGACGCGGCTTTCAATGTGATCTCGCCGTTTGCGATCAGTCCTTCCAGCTGATGATCGCGCCCAGCGAACGCGTTGAAGACGACCCCGGTGTTCTTGACCACGCCTCGCAGCGCCCCCTCCTGTGAGGCGACGATCGTGACCAGCTTGTTGGTCGACGCGACGAACGGCTGCAGTGCGGCGAAGTCGGCGTTGATGTCTTCTCCCTTGCCTTCAAAGCTCGCGGCGGAAGCCTGCTGCCAGATTTTGAAGTCGTTGCGCACTTTCGGGTTGAACAGCGACAGGATCTGATCGAGCGTGACGGTCGGTTCGACCTGGCCGTTGGGCAGGCGCCCGTTGTCTTTGATGTACGGGCCCGTGTTGCCCTCTGGGTTGAGCTGCACGTAGGTCTCGCCCAGCAGCGTCTTCGTGCGCAGGATGGCGTGCATGTTCGCGCGCACCGGCGCATACTGGTGGTCCATTTCGATCATCGCCTCGGTGCGGCCGTCCTTGCCGAGTTTGAAGCTCACGACGTGCCCAACGGGGACGCCGGAGATGCGCACATCGGCCTGTTCGGCCAGCTGCAGCGCCTGCGGGAAGGCGATCGTGAAGCGGTAGCCCTTGGCCTTCAGCGGCACCGGGCCACCGAAGGACTCCCATAGGAACAGCAGCAGGCCGAAGCAGGACAGCACGAACATCGCGATCACGAGGATGTTCCCGAGTGTGGGCGCGCGCTTTTGCATCTAGTGTGTCGCCCCCTTGCCATCGAGCGAGCCGGCGAGCGCGGCCAGGCCGCCACCGAGCTTGCTGAGCTTGTCGACCGCCGCGGTGTGCACGGAGCTGCTCGATCTCACCGAGGCAGCCGTGGCGCTGCTGGAAAGAGCTTTGCTAGCGGGACATGCCTGTGCGCCCGATGACAGTTTGGAGGCGGCCGACGGCGGGTTCAGCAGGCCGATCACGAGAGCCACCGTCGGGTTCACCTTCGCCACCGTCTGCAGCAGCGGCACGATTTCGCAGTTGAAGTACAGCACCGTGTGGCCTAGCGTCCCGTCCGCGTCTGAGGAGGCACCGACGCTGTTGAAGTTGTGGTTGGCCCAGTCGAGGAAGAACAGGAAGCCACCCTGATTCGGGCCTGGGTTGTACGCGAGCTCGTTGAAGAATTCGTTGAACACGGAGAAGCCTTTGGCGAGGCTGGGGAACGCTTCTGCGAGCGCCTGTGAGGCCGGCTGGATTTTCTTGATGGCCGGCAGGATTTCGCTCGCGAACGGCCGCACCTCGTTCTTGATTATCGGCGTCTGCTCTTTGAACATCACCGTCGCGGCTTCCTCAGCAGGGGCCAGAGCCTGCGCGAACGGATGCAGCTTCTTCAGTGTCGGACCGACGACGTTGAACGCCGTGGTGAGCTTGCCGAGGTTCTTCTGTGTCTTTGACAGCGCACCCGGCAGCAGGCTTATCGTCTTTTGCACGTTCGCATCCTCTTCTGAGAACGTCTTGAAGACCGCGTTTGAGGAGTCGATCACCTCCGCGAACTGCTTGCCCTTGTCGCCGAGCGCTTCCAGCAGCAGACGGAAGTTGTGGATTCCCCGCGCGATGTTGATCTGACGGTTTTTCAGTTCGCTGGTGATCTCCGTCAGTTTGCGCGCCATCGGCGAGAACCGGTGGAGAACGGCCGAGAGGTTTTCCCCGTTGCCCTTCAGTCCCTGCCCGGCGCCGGCGAGCAGCTCCTGCAGGTACGCCCGCGTTTCACCATCGAGGGTGCCGAGAAAGTCGTCGAAGTTGATGTCAGGGGACGTCTGGGAGACAGGGATGATTTCTCCTGAATGCAGGTGGCCTGAGGAGGCGGCCCCCGGATCGACCTCGACCACCATGTCCTTCAGTTCCGTCTTTGGTCGCAGCAGCATCGTGGCGTCCTTGTAGATGTACTTGGCGTACTTCGGCGTGACTTTCATAGTCACGACCGCCCTGCCTTCGTTCAAATCGACGCTCGCGATTTCCCCGACCTTCGCCCCGGCGATCGTGACCGCCTGGCCCTGACCCGGGGTGACCGCCTGCGCGGTCTGGAATTCGCCCTTCAGCGTGAAGTAGTTTTTGCCGATCACGGGCACCCAGCCGGGCAGTGTCAGCCGCTCGTGCGCGAGGATGTAGCCACCCGAGACCGCTGCGATCAGGATCATCGTGATCACCGCGATGAACGCGTTGCGGTAGCGACCGATCTGATCGCCGATGCCGCGTCCGGAGTCCTGTGGCGTCATGTCCATCTGCGGCTCCTCGGTGCTCATCCCCCACCCCCATCGGCCGGACCCGAGGACAACGGTCCGTTGAAGTTGGGCACCGCCTGCGTCGAGCACGGCACGAGCGGCTTATACGGCGGCTCTTCCGCCGGAAATGCCGGGCGCGTGCCAAGTGGCGGGTTCGGTGTGCGGGCCACCAGTTGCAGGCCTTTCTTGACCGAGCCGACCTCGCTGACGGGCGTCGTGCGGAACGTGTCGCCGCCGGCGCCGACCAGGAAGCTCGGGGTGACCCCGTTGCCGTCGAAGTTCTGTCCCGAGCCCGCGAGGCCCGTCAGCGCATACCAGAATTCCTTGTAGTTTTCGACGCCCGAGGTATTCGTCCCATCCTGGATCTTCGTGTTGCCAGCCGGGTAGATGGCGTTTGTCAGGCACTGGCTGAACTCGGTCGTCTGCTTCTGGAAGGGGATCTGCGAGCCGACCAGTTTGGCGGTCCACAGCGCGCCTCCGCGCAGCCCTTCGGCGACGCCCCCGAGCTCGGTCGGTGAAAGCGAGGCTTTGACCTGTTCGATCCACGGGAAGGCCGCCGCGAACGTCGTAGGCTGCAACTTGATCCCGGGGATCAGCGCTTTAGAGAATGAGCGGATCGATGGGAACGCGGCGTCGAGCGATACGAATGACCTGTGCAGGCTGCTCACAGCGCCCGGCAGCACCGCGACGGTCTTGCCGAGATTCGCCGACTGCTGGGCGAACTCGCTGAGGAACGTGTTGAAGTTGTCGACCCATTCGCCGAGCTCGTTTTCGTGCACGTCCAGCGCGCTCGTCAGTTTTGCGACGCTCGCGACCAGCTTTGCGAGGTCGTCTTGACTGGAGCCGGCAAAGGCCTGTTGGACGAGCGCGGTGCCCTTCAGCGACGATGGCGCGTTGCGGTAGGCCTTGTTGAATGCCTGCGCGCCATCCAAGCCTCTGACTTCGGGATCCTGGATCGCGTTCTCTGCCGCGGTCGGCTTCTGTGTGAATGCCTTGCCGAATTCGACGAGGAATTCCTGCAGGTTGGTGCGGGTGTCCGTGTTGAGCGCATCGAGCACCTGATCCAGCTGCACCGGGTCGGCTGTCTGCGTGATCGGGATCGTGTATCCCGATGAGACCGTTGGCGCCGAGGGGCTGCCCGGCTGCACTTCGACGAAGAAGTTTCCTTCCAGGAAGATGCGTGGGCGGATCTTCAACGTTGCGTCGGTGTGGATCGGCAATCCGTTGTTTTTGATTTCCATCGTCACGTCGCCTACCGGTCCATCGCGCTTGATCGACTTGACGACGCCGACGTCCACCCCGGCGATCCGCACGGGCGACTTGGGTCTGACGTTGAGCACACTCGCAAACTCGGCTTTCAACCGGAATCCGTGTTTGAACGGGATGTGCTTGGTGAAGCCGAAGTACACCACGATCGCGAGTATCACCAGGAACACGGCGCCGAAGCGCACGGGGCTCGCCTTGCCGAGCTGCGAGGCGGCGACTTCGTCTTTGCGTTTCCAGAAGCTCAGGCGACTCACTTCTTCTTCCCCTTCGCCTTCGCCTTTGCCTTCTTCTTCTTGGCCTTCGCCTTCTTTTCGGCTGCCGCCTTCTGCTTGGCTTCAGCTTCGGCTTTTTCCTTGGCGGGGTTCAGCGGTTCGCCTTTGCTGTTGAGGCCGAGGTCCGTCAGGGTCGCTTCCGGATAAACATTGCCGTACCGATCTTCTGAGCGTTTGGATTCGTTGTGCACCGTGCTCGCGGGACCCGAGGTGTGACCGATCACGGCCTTGCCGGCTTCGTATTTCTCGTTGCCAGCTTCGCACTGCTTGGGCTGGCCGAGACCGGCGACGTTCGGGTACGGGTTCACGTGGAGGTGGTTGTCATCGATCAGCGGACCTGGTTTGCCTCCAACTTCGGCGCTCCGATCGACCGACGGGCCGTTCGCGGGAGCCGACGATGGGAAGCCTTCGTTGTTGGGGCCGTTCGGCGCGAGCACGATCGTCGCTCGCGCAAGGGTGCCAACTCCGATGTCCTGCGAGAGCAGGCTCACGAGGTTGCGGAACGTCGTCGTCAGGTAGTTGCACGTCGTCTGCTCGGAAGCCAGGCCGGTCAGCAGCGGCGTGCCGATCTGCGCCGTTTCGGTCACGGCGTTCAGACCGAGCGCGACCACGGGGTCTTCCGCGAAGGACTTCAGCGTCGTCAAAAAGGAAGCCACGCGCGTGTTCAGCGCGCTCGCGCTCTTGAAGTCAGTGGCGCCAGCTTCGACCGCTTTGCCAAACGCGGGGGCGGAGGTGCGCAGCGCGCTCGCCGCCGGTCGTAGCAGGTGCATGAATTCGGTTGTTTTTTCGACAAACGAGGCCTCGTAGCGCAGCGAGTGAGTCGCCTGCTGGAGCGCCGCGGGACCGCCTTCGATCGTTTTTTCAAGGGATGGAGCCACGCCCGCCCAGGCCTTGAAGAACGTGTCGAGATCGCTGTAGAAGTCGGCCTGCTGCTGGGCCACCGGAGCGGACTCTTTGGCGACGCGATCGAGCGCGACGAACAGCTCGCGCAAGCCCGTCTTTGGCGAAACGAGGTTACGCAGCACCGGGGTGGCGTTTACCACCAACGGACGCAATTCGTGGATCGTTTCGTTCAGACCGAGGCCACGTCCAGCGAAGCCATCGCCGAAGGTGTTCAGGTTGTGCTGAGCGGCGGTCCTGGTCTTTGCGTCGAACATATCGAAGAACTGATCGATCTCGACCGGTTCGGTCGCGTGCGACAGCGGGATCGTCGCGCCGGCCTTGATCCCTTCCTTTGAGTGGCCCCTGATCAGCTCCATGTACTTCAGGCCGATGTCAGAGCGCGACGCCACCATCGTCTGCGTGTCGATCGGTAGCGGCTCGATGCTCTTCTCGAGCTTCATGCTGACGATCGCCACGACTTTGCCCGTCTTCGGGTTCTGTTTGGGAGCAATGCCTTCCACCACTCCGACGCGGCTGCCGCCGATCCGTACATCGTTGCCCTTCACGAGGTTTGCCCCGCTGGGAAGTTCTGCCTTGATGTTGTATGTGGGAACGAAAGGCAATCCCTGGCCGGCGTTGTAGGACAGATACACGGCGACGACCGTGATCAGCGTCGTGATCGCGCCGATCAGCAGCGGGCTCGCCGCTAGTGAGCTCTGGCGGCGGTTCACGGATGCTCACTCGGGTCGCAGCTGAGCTTGCCTTCGTCTTCAAACGGCGATGAGCCGTCGGCGGCGGGCTGCGTTCCGCCGCCCGGGCAGCGACGCAGTTCGCCTGTCTTCAAACCTTCGAGGCCCTGCTGCGGGGTCGTCGGTGTCAACGTGTCTTTTTCGCCGAGCTTGAAGCCGTCGAACGTCCCGGCGACGCGGGCGTAGTGACCGTTTGCGTCGTAGTAAGCCAGATCTTGCCCGAACTCACGGAACAGTCCCTCGAAATCAGGCGAGTAGGGGCCGAACATGGCTGTGACCGGCACCGATTCTTCGAGTGATTTGACGGTGGCCGGCGAGCCGGTCGTCAGCTCCTGCGCTAGCGCGGGCAGCTCGAGCGCCGCGTCTGTCAAATCGTCGTTTGGACCCGGGCGATCGATAGCGAGGCTGAGGTTCTTGACCACCGGCGTCGCCACTTCCAGCAGCGGGCGCAGCTTGGCAAAGAACGGGGCGAGTTTCCTGGTGTCTGGCGTCGAGACTTTCAAGAGTTCACCCAGTACGTGGAATGTCGAGGGGATTGCCGTGAAGGTCTTCGTGCCCGCGTTTAGCGCCCCTGGAAGGCCTTTGAGACCCTCGGCCAGTTCTTTCTGATGCGCGGCGACGGACTGGAACGTCGTGTCGGCGTTTCCGATCAGGTCGCTCAGGTGTTCTGAGTGCGCGCCGATGACGGTCAGCGCGTCAGAGGTCGAGACGAGGAACTTTTCGAGCGTCTGCTGGTCGTTCGCGAACTCCGCGAACACGTGCCCTGCGGCGTTCAGCGCCGGGCCGAAGTAGCCGCTCGCTATACCAGCCTGTTCTTCGGCGCCCGTGTACTGTTCGGCGAAGCCTTCGATCACTCCCTGCAGCCCCTTGCGCGTGCGCGGGTTCAGCGTGTTGAACAGCTGGTCGATGTCGACCACGCCTTTGGTCGCGGTTACCGGCAAAGTCGCTCCGTCCGGCAGCGCGGGCTTGTTGTTCGCCCCGAGGTCGAGGGCGATGAAGCGAGCAGCCACGCTCGACAGCGACGGCACCCTGATTTCCGCTGTCGTGCCTTCGTGCAGCGGTGTCAGCGAGCCATTGACATGGATCGTGACCAGCGCTTTGTTGCTCTCGGTCAGCTGGATGTTCTTGATCGTCCCCGAGGGCACGCCCCCGACCTGGATCTCGTCGCCCTTGACGAGCTGGCCGGCATCTTCGAATTCCAGCTTGTATGTCGCGCCACCGCCACCGACAAAGATCAGGTACGCGACGATCAACACCACCAGCCCGAGGCCGCCGATCGCCAGCATGCGCCCGGCGCCAACTGGCCTCGAGTGAACCGGTTTCGGCCCAGAACCCGGAAGCGGAGGGGGCGGTGGTGCGGCCGGCGGCCTGGGTGGGCTGATGCTCGCCATCTCTACTTGCTCCCGCTCTGTGCTGGACTGTCGGGGATCGCCTCTGCTGACGGTCCGCTGCCGACAGTCGGGTTGGGGATCTCTCCCAGGCGGGAGATCAGCGCGATCCACTGGCTGGCGCTGAGCACGGAGTTCACAGCCTTGGCGAGACGTGCGTTGGAGGAGTAAGGCATCTGGAAGCTGATGTGGATTTGCTTGTAGGGACCGGGCACGAGGAGTGTGTTGGCCGCGTTGTGGCGGGCGCGCGGAACGGTTATTTGCACCGGCTTGACCGTTCCCTGCAGGCTCAGCAGCTTCGCGATCGTGCGCTGCGCGATCGATCCCGGCCCTGAGTGGCCCGAGACCGGTATCCCGTTGACTGCGGAGATGTCGACCGCCTCACCCGATTTGTATTCGGCAGCGAAAGCGCGAATCGCGGAACCCGCATGAGCGCATTTCAGCGCCGAGACCGTCGGCTGTAGCCCCGATACGGACAGGAACTCGAGCACGGCCAGCACGCGCCTGTCGATCTTTCCCGTCTGGATATCGCCGCGCCCACACGAATAGATGTGGATCGACGGGTTGCGCAGCACCTGCTGCTCGAGCTGGTTCTTTGACTCCAGCAGCACCTGACCGGCAGTCGGTTTGCTCGCCGCGAACGGGTCGGCGCCCTTTGCTTTGAAGATCGAGGTCTTCTCGAGCAACACCCAGCCGTCGAGGATCGGCTTCGGATCTATCAGCGGCGAGGCGCTGCCGGCCGGGCGGATCTGGAAGAGCATGTGCGGTTCGCTGTTCGTCGTTTCCCCCGGGCCGAGGTGGCCGAGCACGGTGCCCGCGATCACCTGCACACCAACTTTGAGCGGATGCAGGTACACCTCATCGGGCCCGGCGCGGAACTTCCGTACAACGGTCGCCGAGGAGGCCTGCAGCACTTTGGCCGGCGCTGCGGCGGGGCTCGGGGTCGCTTCAGAGCCGATGCCCGCCGCTGCCCCGAGTGCCAGCGAGGAGCTGACCGCCGCCGCAGACAGCGGCGAGCGCGGCTGCGCGCCCGCGGTTGCCGGACCGCTTGGGGCCGGTTCAGCGCTCGAGCTCGCTTGTGCCTCATGACCTGAAGGGGTGCTCGAGTGACCGCGCAGCTCGAGCACCGGGTAGAGCTGTGCAACACCGCCCAGCTCCGCGTACGTGTAGGTGTTCCCGTACGCGTCGCGCAGCGAGATGTAGCGGCCGAGCGTCGGCGATTCGCCCATCCTGGTGATCACGCCGTCCTGCACCGCGATCACGGGCGCGCCCACCGTGGAGTAGATGACGGTGCCGGGGACCGCCTGAGACGACCCGGGGCCGCCACTCGGCAGCGACGGGAAGCCATCGGCGTAGTGAGCGGCCGCATGCACGGGGAAGCGCGCTTCGGTCAGGCCGGTGATCGCGCTCAAGAGGCCCGGCGGTGTGCCCCCCAGCAGCTGCGCGCGCATCATCACCGAGTCGACATAGGCCTCGGAGTGGTTGTATGAGAAGACTGCGGCGCGGATGTTCGTGGCACCGCCAGCAGCCTTCAGGTAGCGCGCCGCGGCGAAGATCGCGTCGGCTGGGTTGTCCGGATCCTCAAAGCCCTGCGCCGTCGCGTCTACCCCATACTGATCCCACTCCGAGGGCAGGAACTGCATCCAGCCCTCGGCGCCGGCGCTCGAGACAGACAGGTCGCGGCCGTAGTCGGTCTCGACTTCGTTGATCGCCGCGAGCACCTGCCACGGGATCCCGTAGGCACTCCCGGCCGCCTGGTAGATCGGCAGCAGGAACGGCGGAATCGAGAAGCTGTTGACGAAGAAGTCGGGAACGCCGGAGAGAGATCCGCTGAGGCTGGAGGGCAGTCCCGGTGTCAACGCCGACGGCGCGAGCGCCTTCTTGTGATGAGCGAAGGCCTTTTCTTCGGCACTCTGCTTTTCGCTGCCACTCGCCGCTTCGCCAGCGGCCTTGGTCTTGGCCTTCGCCCTGGTGGCGCGACGCGTCGGACTCGAACTCGGCGTCTGCGGTATCTGTGCCTTGACTTCCGGCGCGGCCGGCACGGGAGTCGTGCCTTCCGGGGTGCTGCTGGTGGGGGCTGGTGCGCTCGGTGGCGGCGAAACGGTGGTGCTCGGAGCTTCGGCGGCCGGCGCCGGCGCGCTCGTCGGCGCCGTTTCAGCAGGTGCCGTTGTTGTGCTCGTGGGTGTGGTGGCCGTGATTTCTTCGGCCATTGCGGCAGCTGGCGCGAGGCTCAGAGCAAACATCCCCAACAAGAGCATGGTCAGTCGGTTGAGGGTTCTGGAGTTCATCGTCTTCTCAGTTGCCGAGCAGGTAGTTGAGCAGCGCTCCGTTGACGCCGGAGCTTTCTTCGGTGGGCGTGTAGTACGTCGTCCCGGCGCTCGATCCGCCGACCGGCTCGGCCTTGGGGGCGGTTGCCGATCCGACTTCGCCGAGCAGGTAGTTGGCCGCTGCCAGCGACATGGCGCCTGTCGGTGGAAGTTTGCCGGGGAACTGCTTGATTGCCTCTGAGGGAGATGCGCCGTTGATCACGGCGAGTGTCCGCTGCATCTCGAGGCTCGTTGTCGAGGCTGCGGTCGCCGTGGCGGCGCCGGCAGGCGTGGTCCCCTGGTTGATGAAGTTTGCGCTGCAGCCACCCTGAGGAGCGATCTTGTAGCCGACGCAGTTGTTGCCCACGATCTCGGCGCGCAGGAAGTGCCCGAGCGCGTCATATCCGTTGGAGGCACCGGCGCCGAGGAAGATGAAGTCCATGATGCGCTCCAGGCCACCCGTTTCGCGGAGGCTCGTGAACAGTTCGGAGAAGCTTCCACCGAACGGCTTGGCGGTCGTGCCGAGCTTTTCCAGGTCGCCCAGCAGTGGTTCTGCGGCCTTCAGGGCGGGACCGGAGATCTTGGCGGTTTTGCCAAACGACTTGAAGAACGTGTCCGAGCTTTCTGAGAACGGAGCCAGGTGCGTGAACGCTTTGTTGAGTCCTGGTGCCGCAACGTTGAGATCGCTGAATGTCGGCGTCGTCTGTTCCGCGAGCTTGCCGAAGCGTTCCATCGCCGGACCGAGCTCTTCCAGGAAGGGCGGGAAATCTTGGAAGTTCTTTGCGATCGCTCCACGATGCAGGGCGCTCGCCTTCGCGACGGTGTTGCTCTGCACGATGAAGTCCGCGACCTTCTCACGGACGGCGGTGAGCGGGATCAGCGCCTTGTCGCCTTCTTCGGCGAGGTTGACGAGCACGTGGTTCTCTGAGACGAGGATCGAGAGCACCTTGTTCAGTTCTTGAAGCGCGGGATCTGCGCGCAGGACGACTTCGTGCAGGTCTGAGCCGCGTCCGGCGAAGGTCGCGCCGAGTTCGTTGAGGATGATCCTCAATCGCTGGGCCTCGGGCAGGCGATTGATGTCGTTGAGCAGGTCGGTATCGACCGGGCTGGATGTGTTCGTCACCGGCAGTAGGCGCTCTCCCGCCCCTTCCTGGCCCTTGGGGATAACTTTCAGGGCCGGCGGCTCGGGTGTGTTTTCCGGGCGGGGTTGCGTCGGCAGGCAATCTACGAACTTCTCGCCGATCAGCGACTGCGGCCGGATGATGCAACTCGCGTCTTCGCGGAAGTCCTCGAAGCCCGGGTTTGAGATTTCCAGCACCACGGAGGCCTTCGCTTCGGGCGTTGGCGTGACGGATCCCACGGCGCCGACCCTCACACCATCGATCTTGACGTCCTCTCCCGGAATGATGTTGCCCGCGTCGTCGAAGATCGCACGCACACGGTAGGTGCCGTTCGAGCCCCCGGCGGAGGTGCCGAGGACGACGAGGATCAGCAGTCCGGCCACGCTGGCCGCACCGGAAATCCACGCCAACCTCTTGCTCCTCCAGACCCTCTGCATCCTCAACCCTTACTCGCTCGTTCCTTGAACCATATTCAATACCTGTGTGTGGGGCGCTCCACTCGGCAGTGAGCAGTTCGCCCCACACACGACAACATGCGTTGGCGCAGACGATGCCTTCGCCGACGCTAATTCCGCCGCTATCCGCCTATTTCTTCGGGCAGGGGACGGTGTATGAGGTGTCAGACACGATGCCACCCTGATACAGCAATTCGCTCTTCACAGGGAACCCACCCTTCGGACACTTCTTCGGCAACGTGATGTACGAATGAACCTTCTTGCCCTTCTTCACAGCGGCACCGACCTTCACCTTGAAAGACAGCACCGAAGCATCCAACGCCCCGGGCACCGTTTCAACGATCGGCACTTCCGCGACAAACTCAGGACCAAACGGCGGCGGCGCGCTCGTGAAATGCCCCTTGGAGACAAATTCCAGCGACACCGGCGAAGACCCGGCCACATAGAACGCCAAACCACCACCAGGAGCAAAGAACCCCTGCAGAGTAGCCGTCTCTTCAACACGTTCGGTACCGAAGCTCACAACCCCACGAGCTTCACCGATCGGCGACGCCTGCGAGCTCTTCGGACAACCACCGGGACCCTTGGCTTCCAGCGTCGCCGGAGCACACAACGCAAACCCAGCCTCGGAAAGCTTCACACCAGCCGGCGAATAGAAATTCACACCGATCAACGGCGGCGCAAACCCACCATATTCAGTACCAGAGATTTTATATTCAGCTTCAACGGCCGCACCAGCACCAAGAAAATCCCCAGTCCCCGGAAAACCCTTGATCGGGACCGGCTTCACTTTCAACGTCACCACAGGCACACCCAAAGCCGAGCCCGAACAACAACCAACAACTCCAACACCGGCCAGAACCAGACACAGAAACACCCTGCGCATCAGCATTCTCTCCTCTTTTGACAACAGATCCGCCTCGATCCGGGAAGCCGAGAGACCACACATGGTCGCGGCAGTATCGAGATTCCGAGCATCAAGCCCCTCCTCGGAGCCCGAGAGATGCCTGGAAACAAATGGCGCTATCGCCGAACGATATCCACACGGGCCGACGCCTGCAACCCTGAGCCGTCAAACGAAAGCCGCCCAGACCAGCCAAACTGGCCTGGCGACCAGCCCAGATGCGGTCCCTTGGCTGGCCGGACAGCCAAGGGACCGTGGTCGGGATCGTGGTTCGTTTGTTGCTCATAGTGCTAGTAGACTGGCAGATAAGTCTACACCGGCGTCGGCCGGCCTTCATATCTAGGTCTCTAGTTCAGGCTTAGATCTGGGTCCGTCGCTCGAGAGTTCGAGCTCGTCGCCTCGGTAGTGGACATCCACAGGTTCGAGGATCACCTGTCTCGGTCCTTCCTCGACCACCCCGGCGACTAGCGCTGAGAGCCCCACACCATGTGCGAGTTCTACGGTCTGCTTACCGCTGCCGCGAGCGCAATAGATCGCGTAGCCACAGCCCATGTTGAAGGTCGAGTACGCGGCATGGGGCTCGAGAGATGACTCGCTCACCAAGAAGTCGAGCACCTCGGGGACCGGAGGGAGCCGCGATATTCGGTACGTGAGTGCCTTCTGTGGACGCATCAGCTTGAGCAAGCCATGACCGGTGATGTGGCTCAGATAAGTGATCGGAACTTCCGACTCCAGCAGTGCCGCCACCAACGGCACATACATCGTCGACGGCTGGAGCAGCGCCTCACCGAAGCTCTCACCGCTGGGTAGCCGTGTGGCATAACCCTCATCTAGACGCTTAGATATCAGCCTCGCGAGCGAGGCCCCATTGGCGTGCAGCCCACTCGAGGCTGCAACAACTATTTCATCGCCTGGCCTGAGATCATCGCCAAGCAGCGCTCTGCGCCCAGCGGGAATCGCGCCCACGGCCGAACCGGCCAGCTCGATGTCGTGCTCGTCGACCAGGCCCGGAAGCGAAGGCGACTCCCCTCCTCCCCATGTGCAGCCAGCGTCCCGACACGCGCTCTCCCAACCCTCGAGCAGAGCTACAGATCGTGAGCGCTCCGCATACCACTCCGATGCTCCGGTCGCGAAATAGGCGTTCACCACCAGCGGCAGCGCTCCGACGCAGCAGAGATCGTTGAGGATCGCCGCGACGGTGTCGTAGGCGACAGCCGCGAAGCGATTGACGCCGAGATCCTCGAGCACCTGTCGAGCGATCACCGACTTGGTGCCCAGTCCCTCGAGCACGAAGGCCAGCGTCTGCCCTGCGAACTCGAAGACGAAGGCCGGCTCACCACGAGACGCGTCGAGTGCTCGGCCACCGCGATCGCCGAGCAACCCAGAAGTCGCCAAGGCCTTCGCCATCGCCAGGCGCTTGCCGGCGTCGAGCGTCTCATAGTCGACGCCCGCTGCTCGATAGTTGGCTTGAGAGCCGTTCACGGAAGCTAATCCTATAGCCGCCTTTGAAGATCGATTCATTGGTCTGCCTGCGCGTCGGCGGCAGCTCACTATTCCGCCGCACGCCGCCGGTGCTTTTGTGAACGGCCGCCGCTAGTTCGATCCCCAGATTCCCCACATCGATGTGTGCCGCTCACCGGCACCGAGCACGACCAAGTCGCGACCACTCGCGAATGCGTTGGGGGGACAGCTCATCGGCTCCACACCAAGTCCCTGGCGCTGGCGCGAGGGCAGGTGATCTCCTGTAAATATCTCGAGCCACGGAAGCGAAGCGTCCACCCACAGGTGGCTACAGAACCCGGTTAGGGGATCTCGCAAAGTGACGGTCGCTCTCCCGTCTGCGTCCCTGAGCAGATCGGTGAAGGCGAAATCTATCGCTGTCGAACCGATCGCCCGGGCCACTCGAAAATCCAGGGCAGAACCGTCGACCGGTTCTCCTCCTCCCCTGGGAATGCCGCGGTCGTCGGTCGCGAGCCAGGTTTCTGCTGGAATCGTTAGCTCGCACACGTCGATCTCGGTGGCGCCTGCCGTCAGATACGGGTGCATTCCCAGCCCGTACGGGGCCGCGGCGGTCCCCCTGTTCTTCGCGCTCAGTTCAATCTCGAGGCCTTTTTCGGCATCGAGGCGATACGCCGCCGCGAGGTCGAGGATGTGGGGATAGCCGGGATGCGGGTGCAGTCGGTAGGTGAGCGTGATCCGCCGCTCATCACGCTCGGCGACCTGCCAGGGCACCCAGCGCAGCAGACCGTGAATAGCGCACCGACGTTCTGGCTCAGTGATGCCGAGCTGCCGCTCAGAGCCCGCGAATTCGTATCGCCCATCCTCGACCCGATTTGGCCACGGCACTAGCAGCTGACCGCGAGCGCCCTCGCAGATCTCCTGTTCGCCATAGCCATCGAGCAGCGCGCGACCTTGATAATCGAGCGTCCGTATGCCGCCGCCAACGGTGACGAGAACTGCGCGATAGTCACCCGCCTCCAGCACCAGCTGTTCGCCGCTTGGCGCCAAGGGAGTGCTCAAAGTGACCCCTGGCGGCGCGGCGGGAGACTGAGGATGGAAGATCTCACGATGGGGATTGTATGGCCGAGATCCAGCGGTGGCGGGGTCCGCCTCCGGCGAGTAGGCGTGTTGAAATCCAGCCTCGACACGCACGGCTGCTAGCGCCCAAGTGTTCTCAAGAACTCACGAGCTCGAGTGCGTACGCCATCGAGCAGCTCACGCACCCCCGCGATCGCCGTCCGCACCTCCGTATCACCGACCTCGACGGGCAGCATCGAGTCCTGAAGTGTCGCTAGCCCGCTGTCCGCTCGGGCGACGGCATCGACAGCGGCGTCGATGAAGCCTTTCACCCTGCCAGAGGGCGCGGTCAAGGCCGGCTCGCCAAAGGTTCGCGGCGCCAGCGCGTATCGCTCGGCAAAATCCGCGTGGGTTCGCTTGAGCCGTCCGTAGGCCAACTGCACTGGCCGGAAGATCTCCCCCTCCAAGCGCTCACCGGCATTTTCGTCGAGGATCTCGTATGCCTCGCCCAGCGCTCCGAGTGCGAAGGCAACCTCCTCCGCAGCGTCGGCGAGGCTATCAAGCAGCCGCTGTCTCCCCTGCGCCGTCGTGTAGGTCATGTTTTTAGACTAGCCCGGCAGTCGGCGGAGACCGCGACACACAGCCTGCCGGACCGGTGTCAGTAGCCGCCCGTGCATGCACCCGTGTGTCGGGCGACCGGGGCAGAGTCGCGTGCTCGACTCCGAGCCAGCCGTCTGTGCGGCCGTCCGATCGAGAATTATTGTATGCGGAATGCAACTTACTGGACGCGATCGCACGAATCTCATACGAAGCGTCAGTGGCCTGTTGTTCGCGGTTGGTGCGCTCGTTTTGCTCGAGCGCAAGTCCGGTCACCACCATTGGGGCGATTTCGCACGTCTCCTCGTGGTGTTGGTGCCAGCGGCGGTCTTGTATTTGTTGGCGCTCGGCATGCTGGATTCTTCGCGGAGCGAGGAGGCCGAGCCTTGGCAGTCTGTACTGGCGGTGGTGGCGATTCTGCTCGGGCCGGTGGCGCTCTTTCAGCTCCTCGAGTGGATCGGCGCGAGCACCCACCACGTGCTGTACGACGCCGGAGTCTTTGCCCTCACCGCGCTGCTCGCCGGTTACGCGGCGAAGCGGGCACATGCACCTTATGCCGCCCTCTTGGCAGCGCTCTCGTTGCTGGTCACGTGGTTGCTCCTTTGGAGCAAGATCCTCAGCCACCCATCCGCGGATACCTATCGCTGGCTACTGGTGGCGGCCGCAGCGTTGTTGCTCCTCGGCTCGGCGAGGCTGATGCGTATCGGCGCGATCGGCGCGGGCGAGGTCGCCACAGCGGGCGGCCTGACGGCAGTTGCGGCAGGCGTCTTTGGCGTGATCGTCGGCTATTTCCTCAGTGCATTTGGCCCTTTGATCAATTTGAGCGAAGGGTCCAACTCGGTTACCTCCTCGCGCGTCTTCTCCTCCAGCTCGGAGAACGCCAGCGTCAACCTTGCGTCAGGTCCAGCCCATGGGCACCTGGGGCGGATACCTCATCTGACTTCCGGGCGGCTACCCAAACGCACACATCTGCCGACCGTCTCTGGTCTTCCTCACAGGGTCGTCGCCCACCAATTTCACGCGGGCGCGCTTCCCAACCTCTTACACAACAGCGGAGTCCAGCATTTCGGCTGGGACCTGTATCTGTTGGTTGTCTCATTGATGCTGGTTTGGATTGGTTCACGGGCTCGCGTCCGTGGGCTCGGCTATGTCGGAGGAGTCGGGCTACTGGCGTTTATCGTCAGCGTCGGCTCTCAGATCACGCGAATCGAGGCCGGTCGGGCTCCGACCAGCGCCATCGTGGGCTGGCCGTTGACGCTCATCGTTCTGGGCGTCTTGGGACTCGCGGCACCAATGCTGCGGCGCCGCAAGCATTAGCGGGCGCCTCAGAGGATCACGCCGAGGGAAGTGCCCGGCGGTGTGAGCGAGCGATCTGCTCGGCCATCTGTTCGTCCACGCCCACTTCCTCGGCCACCGCGCGAGGCGCTGGCGATGTCCCGTCGCGAGGCCCGGGCCAGAGCATGGACATTGCTCGGCATATGAATGCCCAAGGCGGGAGCCTCGATGTGATTGATTCCCCGTTCGCTCATTTTTCGCATCGCAGCATCGCCAGCTCAGACTCGAGACACGCAACGAAAGACACTGTTTCGACGATGGGGCAGACCTTGCGTCGGCGAAGCGCACCCAGCATTCATGCGTCTGCGGTGACGCGCCGCAGTTCCTCGAGCGACTCTCGGATGAGCTGTGGCAAGTCTTGCTGGTTGGTCTTCTCGACGTAGCGTTCAAACGCGACCTTGAAGACGGCGATCCCTGCCTCAGCGGTCAGACTCGCGGTCGGGTCGTTGACGCCGCGCTGGCGCAACGCCTCAGCGAGCGCCGCAGCAAGGGATGCCAGCTTGATCAGCTCGCGCTCTTGAAGCTCCGTGCTCGCGGCGATGATGGCCTGGCGCTGTTGCGCGAGCTCGCCTCCCTCCTGGATGAAGGAGCCGGCGGCCTCGAGGCCCGCGGCGGCCGCGTCAATCGGCGCCAATGAAGCGGGTGCCTTGGCAACCGTGCCAGCCAGCAACTCCTTCAGCGCATCCGCGCCGGCGAACAGAACCTCGCGCTTGTCGGCGAAGTGCCGGAAGAACGTTCGCTCCGTCAGTCCTGCCCGCTCGGCGATCTCCGCCACCGTGGTCTGCTCGAACCCGCGCTCGCCATAGAGCGCGAAGGCCGCCTGCATTAGCCGGCCACGCGCGTTTGGCTCCCAACGACCCATATCCCAATGCTACCGATGACAGCGGCTGACATCGTGTGCTATGTTGATGACAGTCACTGTCATTGTTGTTTACCTGGAGGTTCTTCTCATGCGTGTTTTCGTTACTGGAGCGTCGGGCTGGATCGGCTCCGCCGTTATCCCCGAGCTCCTCAGCGCTGACCATCAGGTCGTCGGGCTCGTTCGCTCGGATGCCTCTGCTGCCGCCCTCATCGCCGCCGGCGCCGAGGCGCATCGCGGCACACTCGACGATCTCGACACCCTGCGCGACGCGGCAGCCGCGTCGGATGGTGTGATCCACCTCGCGTTCAAGCACGACATAGCGTTCGCTGGAGACTTCCAGGGCGCCGCCGACGCCGATCGCCGCGCCGTGGAGACATTCGGGGAGGCGCTTGCGGGCTCCGACCGGCCGCTCTTGATCGCCTCCGGGCTGCTCGGGCTGGCACCGGGGCGCGTGGTGACCGAGCAGGACAGCCATGGCTCCGACGCGGCGGTGGCGGCTTTCGGCGGCGGTCCGCAAGTCCGATGGGAAACCGCCGAGTTCACACTCTCCCTCGCCTCCCGGGGTGTGCGCTCGACGATTCTGCGGCTCCCCCCGACGAATCACGGCGACGGCGACAACGGCTTCATCGCGACCCTAGTCGGGATCGCCCGCGAGAAGGGCGTTTCCGGCTACATCGGCGACGGCGAGAACCGCTGGCCAGCGGTGCACCGCATGGACTCCGCACGCCTGTTCCGCCTCGGGCTCGAAGCGGCCCCGGCAGGAACGACGTTGCATGCGGTCGCCGACGAGGGGGTGCCAGTGCGGGAGATCGCCGAGGTCATCGGGCGGCATCTCGAGGTGCCAGTGGTCTCCGTCTCCCCCGATGACGCGGCGGAGCACTTCAGCTGGATGGGTGGGTTTCTTGGGCTGGACGCGCCGGCTTCGAGCACGTGGACACGGGAGCTGCTGGGGTGGGAGCCAAAGCAGTCTGGGCTGGTTGAGGATCTCGAGGAAGGCCACTATTTCCGCGAGACGTCGGCATAACCGACGGCATGCCGCAGAGACCGATCGGTAGGCTCGCGACGCCATCGCCGCTGGCGAAGCGTCAACAACACGCCAGTACGCTGCCCAACTGTCATGGGCTACCACCGAGACGTCGCCAACCGCCCCCCGGAACAGCTTGCGTACCGGGACGTGGTGAGCGAGAAGTCCGATGCTCAGTGGGCTCGCCTTTGTCCTGCATGGGAACATGGTGGTTTCGATATTCAGTTGCGCATCGCTGGCCCGGTCAGTGCCCTGGAAGAGGCCCGCTCCAGTGCAATCACAAGCCGGTCGGGCCAACCGCACTGCGCCACAAGTTTCTCGAGGTACGCCCATCGAGCTCCCGACTCGGCCAGTTGGTGCAGTCGCTGGCGTGCCTGCGTGATGTACGCCTCGACACAGAGGCGCACGAATGGCGGTTGGCGCCCGGGATCTCCGACAGCGGCCGCCGCACGATTTCCCGCCGCCTGAACAGGTGCAGCCAGACCAATTACCCAAGGACACGAGCGGGCTATATCTAAACGTATATAATATTCCTGTGCGACCCGACACGGCAACCCTGCTCAGAGACGCCCGCCGCAACGCCGCGTTGACCCAGGCAGACGTCGCCCGCCGAGCCCACACCGCGCAGTCGGCGGTGGCCGCGTATGAGACCGGGGCTCGCACGCCCAACCTGGCGACGTTCGAGCGTCTGCTCGGGGCATGCGACCACGAGATCGATATCGCCGTTCGACCCCGCATACGCCGCAGCGCGGCTTCGCTCGCGGACCTCGCGCCGGCGATCGCCGACGATCTGCTGGCCGGCGGCGAGCGAGATGCATTGCGGCTGGTGTTCGGGTTCGCCGATGACTTCCGCGGCTCATCCCACCCGGGGCGCATCGCACTGCTCGCCGCCGAGCCGCCGTCGACCACCGACCCGCGGTTTGATGCTGCGCTTGCGGGAACAGCCGAGTTCTTTGCGGCCGAGAGCGGGATCCGTGCGCCCGACTGGGTCAACGCTCAAGGGCGGTTTGTCGAGCCGTGGTGGTTCGTCGCGAGTCGCCCAGCGTTTCACGCCTATACGCTCGCGAATACGCCTGCTGTCTTTGCCCGCCATGGTGTCTTCATCGCGCGCGAGGTTTTCTCGCGTGTCTGAGAAGCAGTTCAGTCGTGCCCGCATCGTCGCCGCGCTTGAAGCGCTCGGCGGCGAGCTCACGAGTCAGGGAACGCGCGGCCAGATCTTCATCGTTGGCGGCGCGGCAATGGCACTCGCCTACTCGACAAGGCGGGTGACGAGGGACATCGACGCCGTGTTCGAGCCAAAGGCCGTGATCTACAGCGCCGCCGAAACCGTGGCAGAACGCCTCGATCTCCCAGACGACTGGCTGAACGATGGCGTGAAGGGCTTCCTCCCGGGACCTGACGGGGCCGCACGCCCACTCCCTGAGATCCACGGACTCGAGGTCACCACTGCTTCGCCGCGATACCTGCTTGCGATGAAGTTGCTGGCCATGCGGTTCGGAGAGGACGACGACGATATCCGGATCCTGCTCGACCAGACAGAGATCGAGACCGCCGACGAGGCGCTAGCGCTGATGAGGGAGCTTTACCCGGATAGCGAACCCCCTTTGAAGACGCGTTTGTTTCTCGAGGAGATCCTCGCGGGCTGAACGGCACCGAGGAACAACATCCGCGACGGCGTGGAGTTCGTGATCGTCGGTGGCCTAGCAGCCCAACTCCGCGGCTGGGAAGGTGCTACGACCGACCTCGACATCGCCGTCGCCAACAACGAGAGTAATGCCGCGCGAATCAACCGGGCATTGGCGGAAGTCGGCCTGATGAAGGCCGACATGGGAGAGCTAGGGCGCGACCGGCCAAGCCGACCACGCGAAAGAGGGCGCGGAGTCGCTCTTGGGCGGATCCGTAGATGCTCTTTGGATCCGCGTCCGCATACCGGTCTGCGGCTTTGACCATCTCATTGACGAACCGCGCGACCGGGTCGTCTGTTGCGATCGGCAAATTGGCGATGTTGGGAGCGTAATCGTCGATCATCGCCGCGAGGCGCGCGGTCGTAGGGTTGGCAAAGCCAGGAGGCGGTTCTGCTTCGGCGATGGCGCGCACGACGCGCAACGCGCCGGCCCCGAGCTCCACGATCCGCTCGCGCACCAAGGTCAGGTCACGTGGGTCGGTCGCCGCGGCGTCGCTCAGAGCGTTGACCGCCTGGCGAATCAGGGGCGGTCCACCGGCAGGTTCGAGCTTCTGCGGCGAGGTCGCCTCAACGATCTCGGTGAGCCGCTCGTGGTAGGCGTCTGGAGGCACGGAGCCGACTTTGGTCGGCTGTTCGCCGAGAATCTCGAGGCACCGCTTCACCCGGTTGGCAACGAGATCCACGAGCCGCTGCGGCAGCCGGCGCTCGAGGGCAGTCACCTCCGGAGCCGCGGCAGACTCCGCGAACGCGTCGGGGGCGCGGCACGCGAGCTCGAGCAGCCGCTGCGCAGCGGCGTCGGGATCGAGGCCGAGCTCTCGCGCGGCCGCCGGCCATGGGTTGTGGTAGGGGAGCACCTGGTAGTCGCCGCCGATCTTCATCGCGAAACGCAGCTTGCGCTCGTGGGTGTCGTAGGGCAGCGCGGATGCGATGTCGTATAGGGGCGCGAGGCGCACATCGGTGCTGGCCAGCAGCAGCGAGTAGTTCTTGGCATGAGCGTCCGTTCCGACGATCAGCCAATTCCAAACGAGCGCATCGAAAAAGCGCCAAAGTGCGTCGTCTGCGGCGCGTGCAGGCATCACGTGGCGCAGCAGCCGCGCGACATCGGCTGGGCCAGGGCCGCCGCGGTTCTGATACTTGCGCTCTGGGTGCACGCCGAGCGCTTGGCAGACATCCTCCTGGTGGATCCGGATCAGATGTCCCTCGACCAAACGTCTGTCGTAGCGCTCGACGACTATCGCGCTCTCCTCCTCGAACTGCTCAACGCGGGTGCGAGCCACCACGAGACCGGCGCGTCGTGCCGCATCCAGGCAAAGATGCTCGTTGAGGTCGTGGTCGTCGAAGCCGGCGACGGCCGGCTTGAGGATGTGGCTCGTCGCCGCTGATCCGGAGGGAATCCCCCAGCGCCCACCTTCAAACCGCAGCGCGGTCTTCGCCTGGGCCCCAGCGAGGCTGAACTGGCCACTGAAATCTCTTCCCAGCCAAGACGTCGTGTCCTCCTGCAGCTCTCGCAGACGCTGCGCGAGGTCGTGCTCACTGAGCCGTGTGATCGTCCCCGGCTGCGCGATGAGCTCGTCGGCATCTTCAGGCAACGCGAAGCGAACGGCACCGGCGCAATCATGGCCGATCGCGGTGCAGAGCAACGCGAAGGGCGAGGTCGACGTGTGGAAGTTGCGTGCCCACCGGGCAAGAACGGCCTCGTTGTCGGGCAGCAGCCCCCAGAGCCAGGGACTGATGGCGCTGTCGGAGTGCGTGCGAACCGACTTCGGCATCGACACGGACAGCGGAGTCGCGCTCGGGCTGGCGCGGTATGCGTCATCGTAGTCGAACCGTAGTCGGCCACCTTGCAGGCGAGTGATCGTGCCGGCGATGGCGTCGTCGAGTATCACCGTCAAGGTGTCGGTCATCGGCCTCGGTGCTCGTTGATCAAGGCGTCGAGGTTCACGAAGTCGCCGCCGACAGCGGCCTGAGCATGCTCGTCGAGGCCCAGCTTGAGCTGGAAGCCGAGCGCATCCATCACGCGTAGAATCAGACCAAGCTCAGCATTCGGTTTGCCAGCCTCGAATTCATAGATCCACTTCCGCGAGACGCCTGCTCGCAAGGCAAGCTCAGCTTGGCTCATACGAAGATCCACGCGACGGCCACGCACCGCCGCAGCGAGATCTCGTACCGAGCGAACCCCCACCTCAAAGGTCTTTGCCACCATTCGGTAGCAAACATAGCATGAGACCAAACGGTGTCAAAACATGCAAGATACCGGCCGGTCGCTCGACGCACCGGCTTCGCTGCCCTTCGCTCGATTGTGTCGCTGAATCACGGTCGTGCACTGCTTGTTCTGCGAGATGGTCGGCTGCGTCGCCGCGGGAATCGAGCCCGACCGGCTGAGGTTCGCAGCTACCGGAGGTGGGTCCCGACGACGGCGCAGACGAGGCCGAAGGGGTAGTCACATGAGCGGGCACTACGACGCGCTTGCGCGGACCACGCTGCTGCTGAACCAGGAGTGGTTCTCGGGCGAGGCCGACGACGAGACGATTGCCGATGCGCTGCTAGCGAGCACCGTACGGCTCGTCGGCGAGGCGGAGTCGATGCGCTCCCGGGCCGGCCAGACCGCGCTCGTCACCGCCTTCATGCTGATCGCAAGGCTCGGCATCGGGATCGAGGTGCAGGTGCCTGATGTCGCCGTGATCGACCGGGTCGCGCCCTTGCGGGAGCCCCGCCTACCCGAGGCACTGATCGAGCTCGGCGGCGACCTGATCCCGGGCGCGCGCGTGCGCAGCAGCGCGGGCGAGGTCGAGGAGACCTTTGTGTTCGGAGCGGTCTCCGATCATGCCGGCGCGGTGGTACAGGTGATCGCGACGGACGTCGAAGCCTGCCTCCAGCGCACCGGAAACGGGGCGGTCTGCACTGGCTCGCAGCCATATGGAGGGCTGGCCGCCGGCGCTGCGGCCGCGGCGATCGCGCTGGAGGCAGCGCGTCCAAAGATCGAAGCAGCGGTGGGCCTGCCGGCACGCAGCCCGCGCCCTTCGCCGGGGCCGCCGGTAACGATCAACCTGGCCGAGCTGTTCCCCAGGCTCGCGACCGCACCCAGGCTCGCTCTGGGCGATTTCGATGCCGTGAGTGGGGGTGCGATCACCCACGCGCTGGCGTACTGCTTGCTTCGCATCCCGGGCCTGCAGGGTCGGCTGCGTGTGATCGAGCAGCAGGCCGCTGACCTCTCGAACGTCACCCGCTACAGCCTGCTGCGTGCCAGCGACGAGGACACCGACAAGGTCACGCTGCTGGAGCGCGCCTCCAGCGAGCGTCTTGAGATTCACGGGGTCCGGTCCCTGTTCACCAGAGATACGCGAACGTCGCTGGCGCCGCTCGCGAGCTTGGTGCTCGTCGGCGTGGACGACATCGAAGCCCGCTGGTGGGTGCAGGAGAGCGAGCCTGCGTGGCTTGCCGTCGGTGCGACGAGCAATCACCTTGCCCAGCTCAGCATTCACATACCCGACAGCCCGTGCGCAGCCTGCGTGCATCCGGTCGCGCTCCCACCGGGAACGATCCCCACCATCTCGTTCGTGTCCTTCTGGGCGGGCCTGTTGCAATCCTGCGCCCTCATGTCCGGGCCCGGCGACCCGGTCAACGTCATGGTCTACCCCTTCGCCCTCGGCGGCACCAGCTGGGCAGTCTCTGTGCAACCGCACGCGAACGCCGCCTGCAGAATCGGATGCCGAGCTTCGCGGCTCGCCGCGAGAGCGCGCCCAGCGTAGGCGCGTCTCGAATGAGCGGGATGAAAAGATCCGGGGTCGCCGGTCCGGGACGACCTCTCGGGGCGCCGCCAAGGGGCCGCAGCCCTGGCGAACCCGCCGCCCCCAACTCAGCTCGAACCCGCGGCGGCCTGCGCGGCCGCGAGGGCGGCAATCGTGTCCTTGGCCGCGAAGCTGCCTGTAGGTAGTGGATCCAGATCGACCTGACGGTGACTCACCATGAGGTCATAAGCAGAAACCGCATCGAGGGTCCGGGCGCTCGCGGTGACCTGAACGGAGAGACCGGCTGCCCCGAGCGCCTTATGCACGGGCTTCAGCAACTCCTCGACCGCCTTCTCAGCGTCGACGTCGACTCCGCGCCGGCGAAGGAGGTTCGGGTCAACGATGAAGTAAATCGTCACGCCCGCGGCCCACTCGGTCGAACTCCACACGCCGAGCAGTGCGTCGGCGAGAAATCCGGCCTGCGAGGTCTTCCCCATGCTCTTGATGAGCTTCTCACGGAGCGGTCCGAGCACGTGTTGCTCGAGCTCGTCCGGGAACGCGTGGCGACCGACGCGACGCATCAGCCAGTGCGAGAGAAGGATGCGCGAAGCCGGGTCCAAGGGCGTGGCAAGCGTTTTCACCTCCTCGTGAGCGAGCGCGGCCTTCGCAACCGGAAAGCAGATCGCGCAGTCGACGGCGGGGAACTCGACATCGAGACCATCCGCTCGCGGTAGCGAGAAGAGCGTCCCACGGCGTCCGTCTAACGCCTCGTTCCACTCCTGCTCAGATAGCGCGACAACCGGCATCACCTGCAGGTGTTCGACGTGCTCGAGGCTCCGAACTACGTCGCACGTCTGGGTGACGATGACTGTCCAGCCCGAAGCGATCTCAAGGGGCGCGGGCGCCCAAACGCCGGCACTGTCGACGGGCTCGAGCTCGTGCGCGCCCTCGAGCAGGCTGCTCGCCGGGGCCTCGAGGGCGACGGCAACGGACGTCGCTAGGAGATCACCCTGCCAGAGCGAGCCAGCGACCTCCTCTGCGCGTTCACGCCCTTGCTCATCGAGACGACTCACGCCGCGACGCCGCTACGCGCTCTGAGCAGACGCCCACCCCAGCGCGGAGCCCCAGCGTCCTGCAGGAGCTCAGGGTCATGAGCCTCGCGCCGACCTAGCGCTGCCACCTCAGGCGAGAGCACCCCCCAGCGAGCCGAGGAGCGCAGATCATGCTGACCGGCAGCCGCGAACCGATCACGCTGCATACCGATAACCCGAGCGTCTCCACCCGACTCCATCGCAACAGCGGGGCCCGTACCAGGCTCCCCGAGCACCGACACCACATCGACGGCGGCGTAGCGGGCATGCCCGCCCGGGGTCTGGCGACTCGGGACGAGCCTTCCAGAGGCACGGTAGTGGCGGACAGTGCTGTCCGCGATGCCGTACATCTGCGCAATCTCGGAAGTGGTGAGGAACTCTGCCATGGCAAGGACCCTACTCTCAGCACTACCGCTTGTCAACGGTTTCCACGTATTTATCGGTTCCCACGGCTTTTCCTTTAACCGGCCTCGACGAACTAGCCGCGGCCGCCCGCCGAAGAAGCGCTAGGGACAGAAGGCGAATCCGTCGCGCGCGTCGAGCCCAAGTCGTTTGCCCGCAGGAGCCTCAGCTCGGATTTGTAGGTGCCGATCGCGTCCTGTCCCGAACACGAGCGGCCCGTCGGTAGAGGAACGAATGTCCTGCCCGGATCCCAGCCAGCGCCAACGCCTCAGAACACCCCCAAAGGCAATCGTACCCCCCGTCGCACCTCAAAAAACCGGTGATTTGCAGGGATCTTTAGGAAACAGTGGAGACGGTGGGTTCGACAGGGGCGAAATCCAGGCCGAGAACGGCTCTGGAATGCGGATCGCGTGGTCGGTCCGAGGCGAAGCTGCGTACGCTTCGCGTACGCCACCAGCCGGCCTCCTGCCCTGCTGTCCGCGGCAAGCCGGGCCCGGCGAGCACTGATCAACGAGACACGTCCCTGCGCCTGAGCAGGTCGGGCCGCTCTGCCTCTGGGATCGCCGAGGGCGCTCGCACGACCAGCCATCGCGCCGATGAAGACTCTGGCGGGCCGAGCGATGCGCCACATGTGGTGCTGCGCGATCAGCAGTAGGTGTCGCGGTCGCTGTAGGCTGGTGCTGCAGTCGTTCTCGATCGCAGTAGGGTTTTGTCGCTGCGTCGCTTAAAGCCCCGGGAGGTGTCAATGCGGACCACAATACGGGTGGGAATTTGGTCGGCTGGAACTGTAGGAGCGGTCGTCCTGTTTGCGCTGGGCGGGGCCGAGGCGGGCCACGCGGCCCCGGCGACTGTCGCGAGGCACACACACAGGACTTTTCCCGCAGTGTTCGTCGCGGGTTCGACCCGCGAGGTCTGTCAGCTGACCGGCCAGACGAACTTCCAAACCGGCAAGCCGACATCAAGCGAAACAGAAGAACGCTACGGCCTGCAGGTGGCAGATGCCGGCTACTCCTTCGAATTCAACGGCAGGGTGGCTTACCTGTTCGGCGATGCGGTACCGACCAAAACTTTCAAAGAAATGAACAATCTTGGCAACCGTTACCCGACGGCCGCTGATGAAAGTTCGGTCGACAACGACGCGATCGCCTTCACCGAACCGACCAGCCCCGGTGTCTGTCCGAGCCTGCAGTTCGTGCCGCAGCTCGCCGGCAGAGGTCAGGCGGCCGGAGCGTACACCAGCCCGCAGCTACTGACCGCGGAAGGCAAGCAGGTAGACCTCGAGACCAACGAGGCGCCGGTTTCGGGGATCACCGTGGGCGGCAAGATGTACGTAATCTTCAAGACCGACAACAGAAAAGCGCAGGAGACGAAGAAAGAAAAGGAACAGGAAAGGACCAGTGGCAGCTCCGAACTTCAGAGCGTCTCCACACGATCTGTGATGGGAGAACTCGAGGACGAAAAGACCCTCACATTTCGCGATCTCTACGATTTTTCCAGGCCAAGCGAACCCTTCCTGCCGGGCGCTAAGTTCGTCAACGTCGCGATCGCGGCAGGCATCGGTTCCGATCCCTACCTGTACTTCTGGGGCACAGGACCACTCGAAAACCCCCACAAAGAACTGAGCGCCAAAGAAAGCCCCATCTATCTCGCCCGCATGCCGGCATCAGCAATCAGCAAAGCCGGCGAGGAGGACAGGCCAGCGCAGATCGAATACCTCCGCGGTCTCGGCAAGGGGGAATCACCCGGTTGGGGGGACACCGAAGGCGAAGCCGTGCCCCTCTTTCATGACGTTACCCTTATCGATGGCAAACGCGAGCGTTCTGAATGCGGACACACGCTCGGCGTTCAGTGGAACGCGGACGTCGATCTCTGGGTGATGCTCTACAACTGCACCGACGCGACCGCGGCCAACCCGGCCGGCATATATATGCGGACAGCTCCACTGCCGTGGGGACCCTGGAGCTCGCCTCAGACGATCTTCAACCCAAAGCCGGACGCGAAGGCGAAGACGGGGTTCTGCTACTTCATCTACGCGCCCGAAAAGCACATCAAATGTCCACGAGGCTCAAAGAAGACGAACGCGAGGTTGGGGCAGGCCCCGTCGCCCGGCCCCAGCGGTAGCTACTACGGGCCCTACTTCATCGCCGGCTGGACGACCCCCCACTACGAACCCTCACAGAGTTTCGAGGGCTCCACCTTCTACTACACGCTGGACACCTTCCACCCTTACGGTCAAGTCATCCTTCAGAGCACGATCAAGGCGCCCCGATCCCCGATACCGTCCCCGAAACCGGTCAAGCCAGGGTGCAAATCAACCACCTGCACCTAGCATGGGTTCCCCAGTAGCGGTGGCGAAGGGCCGAAACGCCCGCCAGTGTGTGGGTATTAGCGCGCGAAGCCGACGAGCCGTGCTTCTCGCCAGAAGCAGGGGCTCGTAGGGCAATCGGACCCTGTCGCCGTGCTTACGCCGAAGAAACCGCGGTCCTAGGGATTGCCGGATCGGACTAGCGCACCTAAACCACTTGTAATAATCGATACGAAGTGGACGCGGACGCAAAGAATTCGAACCGCGGCCGAGATACCAATTGTCGTGGCGATGGTTGACGCGGGTTCAACACCTGTATACCTGGAGATCGCGGCGAAGGCGGCGCACCTACGTGAACTTGGGATGAGCGATAAGGCGATCGCCCGGGCGCTCGGCGTCAGCGACAAGACTGTGTCCAAGGCCATTGCCGCCGCGTCTTCGCTCCCAGAATGAAGCCGGTCCCCCTCGACTTGGAGATCAAGACTCCGTTTCCGAGCGGCACTATCGGATGGTTGCCATAGAACTCATGGCTTGTGGGCCGACGGAACAGCGAAGGATCGTCCACCTTGACGACTGTTTGCGTCCGGCCGAGTACAGCAAATTTGGTAGCTGTAGGTGGGCCGCTGGACCGTGTCTGCTAACTCGCGCCCTAACTAACGCCTGCCGCGACCCTTAAGTCGGGCTGGCTTTGCGCTCCACGACCGCCTTGAATGTCCCATTGCGCTGCTCGTCAAGCCGCCACACCGCGATTCGCTCGGACTCTGAGCTGCTATCGAGTGCGTTAGCGACGCGGCCGCTCATTTCGTCGTTGTGGATCAACACTGCGCACCAGCCAGGATCGGGGAGGTCTTCCAGGTAGCGCTCAACCTGCCTTAGATCATTCGCCCTGATCAGGCGCTTGACCTCGCCCACCAGACGCCTCTCGGCATCGAGTAGGTCAGGACGGCTCCGATCTGAGATCCGAACTTGCGATTTGACCGCCTCCGAGAACCCGATCTGTTTGCGAAGTTTCTTGTCGGTCAGGACGGCCAGCTCGAACACTCTCTCAGGGTCAATGTCAATTTCGCCGCGCCAGCGTTCGAATGGCTCATTTAGACGATCGCCGGTAGGTGGGTGCTGTGGTGGCCAGCCTCCGGCAAGCTTCGTAAGCGCAGCGACGATGTCGAGGGAAAGCCGCTTCGGTCTCCCTTGCAGGAATGTCCGGCCGGATCCCAGGAAGCGATCGTTGAGCTTCGAGACACGCGCGAGCTTCCCGCAGGTGATCGGCTCCTTTAGCCACGTGGTATTCCCGAAGGCGTAGTAGTGGCCGTTGGCAGGCACGGCGATGCTGCCGAAGTCGACGACGCCAATGATCCCGCGCCCGCTCCCCCACCCTCCCACACCAATTGCCGGTCGCCGGATTGGGTTGCCTTCAGAGCGTAAAGGTATTGGCCCCAGCTATCGCCGCCGGGACCGACGTGCTCCTCGTGCCAGACACACAATTGCGTCGCCAATGGTGCCTCAATCGTTCGCTTGGCCCACTGGCGCCGCGTGGTCGTTGCCATGCTCCCTCGCTTGTTCTTCGACTGCTTGTCCGCAGCAAAGTGTGTGGATCGGCCCACATCATAGAGGCATGGGTGAGGTCAGCCCTGTGGCGGCCATACAAGGCGGCGGCGACCACAGCAATGTCGCAAACTGGAATCGCAAGAACAGCGGCCCGAGCCATTGTCGCCGATGCTCACAACTCCAGGCGCTGATCGCGGGTCTCATTCGATCGGCCTCTGGCTCCATGTGATCGTGGGACGTATCGCTGCAGACCAGCCGGCGGCCGTCCTCCGGGTACTCTCGATTTGGGTGACAAGCATCCGCCCGTCGCCAACCGGGAGTCTTGATCTCCAGGTCGAGGGGAAGCGCATACAACAGTGAAGACCTTTGGGATCCCAGCACAGCGCTGCGTTACGGCCGTGATGAGCATTGATAGAGTGTGTCTATCATGGCGGCGCCGCGTTCATTCACACTGTCCGAGATCGCACATCGACTGGATGTCCCACAGCACCGATTGATTCATCTCTGCGAGAAGGAGATCGTCATCCCGGATGTCCACGACGCAGCAGGTCGCGGCTCGAGTCGGGTGTTCTCCGAGAGGAACGTCCTAGAACTGGCGGTGGCAGTCCGCGTTAGGGATCTAATGCTCCCGCTCAGGTTCGCCGGCGCGATAGTGCACGTCCTACGGGCACTAGAGCAAAAGCTTCAGGAGGACGTCCCCCACTTCTCGCTAGTGACAAGCCTCCGCGAGCGCAATCCGCTCGACCTGCGAGCTATCGTCAGCGATAGCCGGAGTATCTACTTCTCTCTCGGTAAGACTGGCGAGGAACTTAAGCTCTTCGGAGGAGTCCCGGTCGAGTCGAGTGGCGGTGGGCCAGCGCAGATCGAGTTGCGGAAAGTTAGCAGGGCTGGAACCACGTTCGGCGGACCCGAGAGCAGCCAGTTCGCACGGATGGAGCTGAGCGTAACGGCCGTTGCCCAAGCACTGCCGATCGACTGAAGAAGCGCCGATCCGCATTCCATCCGACCGATGATAGACAATGTCTATCATAATGTTGGCCTCTACCTCTCATCGATCAGCCGATCAGGCCGGAGACCAGCACCCGCAGTTCGATCCGAATCTGCGCGCTCTGCTTGATCATCTTGCCGTAGAGCTCGCGAACGAATACATCCGCTTGATGGAATCGGCGGCCGAAACCGGCGCGGAAGCGGCAGCCGTGTCGTCCGCCTGACGGGAGGAGTGCCGAATGCCCGCTGCTATCTACGCGCGCTACAGCTCGGAAAACCAACGCCCTGAGAGCATTGAAGACCAGATCTCAGCCTGCCGGAAGCTGGCTAAGCAGCGCTCACTGACAATCTCCGACGACCACATCTACGCCGACCAGGCGCAGTCCGGCGCCCGGTCGGATCGGCCGAGTCTGGCGGCGCTCATGTCAGCGGCGCATGCAAACGAGTTCGACGTCGTCCTGGTCGACGACCTCTCCCGCCTGGCTCGCGACAACCATCTGATGCTCTCGATCATCGCCGAGCTCCATTTCGACGGCATCCGCATCATTTCGGTTGCCGACGGCCTGGACAGCGACGACGAGGAGTCGACGCTCGCGATCCAGGTCCGCGGAATCTTCAACGAGCTCCAGCTCCGGGATCTCAAGAAGAAGACACTCCGTGGGCAGATCGGCCAGAAGGAACGCGGCTTCTTCGTCGGCGAGAAGACATTCGGTTATCGCTCGGTGCCCATCGGCGAGATGCGGATGGACAAGAAGGGGCGGCCGCGACCAGACGGCTACAAGATGGAGATCGAGCCCAAGGAGGCAGCCATCATCGTTCGCATCTCCACCTCGTACGCAGAAGGGATATCGCTGACGCAGATTGTGAAGACACTCAACGAGGAGAGCGTGCCCGGGAGCATCAGGTCGTCCAAGGGGTGGTCGCCGGCCACCATTAGCCGCATCCTCGACAACGAGAAGTACGCCGGCCGCTGGATCTGGAACCGCACCGAAAGCCGTCGTGACCCGCGCACCGGTCGGCGCCGTCGCTTTGAGAAGCCAGAGTCTGAGTGGATCGTCCATGAGGACGAGCAGCTGCGGATTATCCCCAAGCCGCTGTGGGAAGCGGTCCGCCAGCGGCGCAAGGAGATGCACCGCACCTGGCCGGGTGGGAGTGGCAAGCGCGGGTTCTCGAAGGAGCAGGGCAGCCGGCAGGCCCACTTCCCGACCCACCTGCTTGCGGGGAGCATGGTCTGCGGTTGCTGTGGAGCCACGATCGCTCAGGTCAGCGGCAAGAGCGGTGGCTACTACGGATGTCTCGCGGCCACGAAGGGTGCCTGTGAGAACAAGACCCTCGTCCTAAGGACACTGGCCGAGAAGGTGATTCTCCGGGCCGTACAGGAGCAGATCTCGGCTCCCGAGCACATAGCGCACGTCCTTCAACGCGTCGAGGAGGAGATCGCGAAGCAGCGCGCTGATCTTCCAGACACGCTCAAGCTCAAGGAGGCTGAGCTGACTGGTGAGCAACGCCGGCTGGCCAACTTCGTCGACTTCATTGGCGAGGGCCGCGGTAGCCAAGCACTGGCCCAGGCTCTCGTGGAGACCGAGCCACGAGTTGAGATGCTCGCCGATGAGGTCGACTCATTGCGTCGGAGCCAAGAGAAGATCTTCCGTCCACCTCCTATCGAGTGGATCAGGGAGCGCCTCAGCAACACCCAGTCAGTCCTGGAGCAGCGCACTGCGCGTTCAGCGCAAATGCTGCGCAACCTGCTCGGCCCGATCCGGTTCGAGCTAGAAACGCCGGACATCGGTCGTCCCTTCTACCGCGCCGTCACGGCGCTAGACGCGCTCGCCCTCATCGAAACGCCCCCCGAGGTTGCACCTGCGGAGAGCGGTTCGAATTCATTGCAAAAGTGGAGACGGTGGGAATCGAACCCACGTCCGCGACCGCGTGAAAGATGGCTTCTACGAGCGTAGCCGGCGCTCTGATCTCGTCCCCCACTAGCCTTGCCGGCTGGGTTGTGAGGAACCAGCCTCCTTGAATTTCCCTGGGTCAGCGAAGGCGAACCTTCCCGGGTGAGCCTGCTTCTGATCCCGGCCTTCCCCGCCGCAGGCATGCGGGGCCCGAGACCTCACGGCTTAGCTATTGACTAAGCGGCGAGGGCGTACACGTGAGTGTCCGCACTTATGGTTTTCCCGGGTGTTTTACGAGGCCGCCCGGGACCTCGACTCGCAACCATCCCCACGAACTGACCACGTCGAAGCCTGTCGTCCCCAGGGAATTGTCTCTCATGGTAGCGCGCCGTCAACCCCGAGCGGATCGGGTCGCACATCTTGGAACATACCTACGGAATGAGCGCGTGCCCGCCGATGGGCAAAAACGCCACGAGAGCACACAAGCGACACGACACCGTCAACCCTTACCGCCGAGCCCAAACGATCTCCGGGTTCAGCTGACGAGACCTCACGGCTCTCGACGCGTGGTCCTTTGCGGCTCGGTTCCGCTTCGCAGACGACCGTACGCTGGGAGCACCCGATTGCAATACCGCAAAGCGCTGGGCCACAGCGTGTGGCAAGGAAAATTCGCTGGGACGATTTGCTTACTCGCCACTTACACAAGCTGCGACAATAGAGCCATGGATAATCCCCTGTCCCCGCAGGTTCCAGCGCCTGCTCAGGTTCTTACCGGCGCGCCTGTCCCACCGAGCGGGCATCCGCATCCCGGTGAGGATCCGTTCGGCGAGCCCAACCGCGGACCGCGTGGCGTAGCGCGCAGCTTGCGCAAGCGGATCAGCAGCGCATTGGCGGCGATCGGCGCGTTGCTCGCCAAGTTCTGGGCGGCGATCAAAGGCGTGATCCTGCTGCTCCCCAAAGCGAAGCTGCTGGCGACGGCGGGCACCGCGCTGATCTCGGTGGTGCTGTACTCGCTGGTGTTTGGCTGGTGGTTCGCCGTGGGCTTCGTGGTCCTGCTGTTCGTGCACGAGATGGGTCACGTGATCCAGCTGCGCCGCGAAGGGATCAAGGCGACGGCGCCGTTCTTCATTCCGTTCTTGGGCGCGGTCGTGGGAATGAAGGAAATGCCCAATGACGCGCTGGCGGAGGCGCGCGTGGGCCTGGCGGGTCCGATCCTGGGGACGGCGGGCGCGGCCGTGTGCTTGGCGATCGCCGAACTGGCGAACAGCCCGATGCTGCGCGCGCTCGCGTACGTCGGCTTTTTCATCAACCTGATCAACCTCGTGCCACTGACTCCGTTCGATGGCGGTCGTGCGATCGCGGCGATGGCGCCGGTGATGTGGTTCTTCGGGCTGTTCGTGATGTTGGTGCTGCTGCTGCTCACGCACATCCCGTTCCTGCTGATCTTCGTGCTGTTCGGCGGATACGACACATACCGCCGCTGGAAGCTGCGCAAAACCGGCTCCTCGCAGCAGGCTGCCTACTACCACGTGGCGCCGCGCAGTCGTCTGCTGGTGGGTACGGTGTACGTGGGGCTAATCGCGGTGCTGGCACTGGGGATGCTGCACAGCGAGGTGCTGCACTACGGGAGCCACACGTTCAATCTGCGCTGAGACGCCGTGGTTGAGCGGTCGTCTCTAACGACGCGCTTCGCGTATCCCACGTTCCATGTCTCGCTTGGTGTCCTTCTCGCGCAGCGACTGGCGCTTGTCATAGAGATCCTTGCCACGACCGACTGCAACCTCAACCTTTGCGCGTGAACCGGCGAAGTAGATGCGTGTCGGTATCAGCGTGAGGCCGCGCTCCTTTACCTGTGCGCTGACCTTCTCGAGCTCGCGTCGGTGAGCAAGCAACTTGCGGTCACGCTCGGGCTCGTGGTTTTCGCGTGAGGCGGGACCGTATGGCGGGATGTGCACGCTGTGCAACCAGAGCTCGCCGTCGTGGATCGCCGCGTAGCCATCCTTCAACTGTGCCCCCGAGGCGCGTAGGGCCTTGACCTCGGTACCGCGGAGCACGATGCCGCACTCCAGGCGATCGAGCAGCTCATAGCGATAGGAGGCGTAGCGGTTGGATGCCACATCCCCCGCCCCAATCTTGCGCTTCTTGCTCTTGGCCATAGATTGAGCCTAGCTGGGAGCGACCGTGAGATCCACACGGCCGCGCGGCGCCTGCACACCGACCACTCGCACATTGATCTGGTCGCCGAGCCGCAGCGTTGCACCGGAGCGACTGCCGTGAAGGGTCGTGCCGTGCTCACCGAGCTCCCACCAGTCTCGTGGCGAAGAACGCTGAGCCTCGCCGGATGACGATCTCCTTGCGTGTGCGGCGGGCTTGCTTCGTGGACCCTTCTCCGGAGAACGTTGATCTTCGGCTGTATCGAGACGCCTGAGGGGAATCATGCCCTCGTAGATCGGCATTGCCGGCTCTGAGTCGTCCTGCGGCTCGCCCGAGCCGAATGCGACAAACGCTCCAGCGGAGATCAGTCCGGTGATCTCGCCTGCAAACGTCTCGCGCCAACCCCGCTCGTACAGCAATCGTTCGAGAGCAAAGCAGCGGGCCACGTCATCTGTGTCGCGCTCGATCTTCATCGCTTGACGCTCGCGCTCCGAGGTCCATGCGCCGAGCTCTGTGAGCTCTGCGGCCCGCGGGGCCGGCTGCTCGCCGCCCAGTGTCGAGATGAGCGCGCGATGACACACGAGATCCGGGTAACGACGGATCGGCGAGGTGAAGTGGCAATAGCATGAGGACCCGAGGCCCGCGTGACCGACGTTGCGAGGTGAGTAGTAGGCCTGCTTGAGTGACCGCAGCAACAGCGAGGTGAGCGCGACGCTCCCGCCCGTGGAGAGCGCCCGCGGATCGGCGGCACGCGCGCGAGCGCGAGCGCGTGAGACGTGGCGCTCCACCAGCATCGATATCTCACTGAGCAGGTCAGCGGCTTGCGATGAGGAGATGTGCTCTGGCAGCGGCGGGGTTGGTACCTCGAGCGAGGCGAGTTGGTCTATCAGCCGTTTGATGCGCTCGGGGTCAGGGCGCTCGTGTACGCGATACAGACAGGGGGTCTTGTGCTGCTGCAGACGCCTCGCCACCGCTTCGTTGGCCGCGATCATCAGGTGCTCGATCAGGCGGTGGGACTCCGTCTGGCGCCGTGCGCTGATCTCGCTGACGTGACCTTCGTGATCGAAGCTGAACTCGGGCTCAGAGGAGCCGAGCGTCAGCGCGCCGCGGCGCTGGCGCTCTGACTCGAGCGCGGCGGCAGCGCCACGCGCAACGGCAAGCGGCGATCCCCATGGGTCTTCTGCGGAGTCTGCCCCCGCAAATATGCGGTCCACCTGCTCATAGGTCAGACGGGCGTCCGAGCGGATGATCGAACGATGGAAGGCGACCCTTTTTATGTTGGCACCGTCGAGATCCAGCTCTACGGTGATCGCCAAGCGGTCCGTGTTCGGCAGCAGCGAGCAGACATCTCCAGAGAGCGACTGAGGCAGCATCGGCTCGACGGCTCCCGGCACATACACGCTGGTCGCCCGCCGGCGTGCCTCACGATCCAGCGGAGACCCCTCCCGCACATGGGCGCTGACATCGGCGATGTGCACCCACACGCGCAGTGTGCCGTCGTCCAGGCTCCGGGCGGAGATCGCATCGTCGAAGTCGCGGGCGCTCTGCGGGTCGATCGTGAACGTCGCGAGGTCGCGCAGGTCCTCTCTGTCCAGCGCCACGTCCCGCTGCGCGGCTGCCTCGCCGGCTTCGCGCTCCACGGCGGGATCGAAACCGCGACGCAGCCCGCGGTCGAGCATCAGCGCCTCGATTACGTCGCGTGCCACGTCGGGGCGCCCGATCACTCGCAGGATCCGGGGGCGCCCGGCCGGGCCGGAGCGCCGCCGAGCCGGGCCCGGGGTGTGCAGGAGGACCAGGTCGCCAGCCGCAGCCGCGCGTCCGGCGCCTCTGGCGCCCGGTGTGATCACGATCTGCTCAGAGCCCCGGCGCCTGCTCGGATGGTCATCTGAGCGAGACTCGGCAAAGAACGGCTCGGCCAGCAGAAACCGTCCCCGTTTGGAGAGAACCGCGACCAGGGTCCCGGCGGATGTGCCCGCTGTCATTTGATCTGTGCTGCCAGCGTGCGCAACGCGACCTGCAGGCCCACTTCGGTGTCGACGCCGTGCTTCACGAGGACGTTGGGGGTGATGCCGGCGCCCTGTTTGACGCCGCCTCCGCCGAGGTTTCGCCCGTTGGGGGTGAAGTACTGACCGACCGTGATGTCGAGCGCGCCGCCGTTGGACAGCGGCTCCTCCTCCTGGAAGACGCCCTTGCCGAACGTGTGGGTGCCGACGACGATCGCGCGGTGATCGTCCTGCAGCGCCGCGGTGACTATCTCCGAGGCCGAGGCCGTGTCCTGGTCGACGAGCACCACCACTGGGATCGACGGCGAGATCGCGTCGCCGGCGGCGGTGATCGTCTGGCTCGGCTGGGTGCGCCCGCGCATCGAGACGATCGTGCCATGCGCGATGAAGATGCTGGCGATCAGCCGTGCCTCTTCAACCAGTCCACCACCATTGGAGCGCAGGTCGAGCACGATCCCCCGGGCGCCCGCGTGCAGCTCCTTTTCGACCGCCGTGCGGACTTCGCTGGAGGCCCCGGCGCTGAACATGGCGAGCTCCACCACGCCGAGCTTCAGACCATGCACGGTCCGTGTCTCGGAGGCCACGACCGGCTCGGAGATCGTCGCGCGCGTGATGCTCACCACGCGCGTCGTTGCCAGGCCGGCGGACCGTGTGCTGTGGCTGCTCACGCGATGCCTGGTGTGCGGCGCGGTCGCGGGCCGTTCGATTCTCAGTTCGACGTCGGTCCCCGGGGGGCCTTTGATCAGCCCCGTGGCAGCGTCGGCGGAGAGACCCTCGAGCCTGCGTCCGTTGACGGCCACGATGACTTCGCCGGCGTGCAGGCCCGCACGCAGCGCGGGCGAGGAGTCAAACACGCGTGCAATCAGCAGGCCCTGGTGCTCGGCGTCGACCTCAACGCCGATGCCGGTGAAGCTCGGCGGCGAGTCGAATTCACCGAATTCTTTCGCTGTCAGGTAGTGGGAGAAGCGGTCGTCGAGGCTTGCGACCGCACCGGAGATCGAGGCGTTCGCCAACTGGCTCTTGGAGATCGGCCGGTAGTAGTCGCTCGAGATGTGCGCCAGCGCTTCGTTGACCACCTGCGTCTGGTGATTGGCCTCGAATGTGCTGCGCGCGAACCGCGGCAGATCTTCCGGATGCCCTCCGAACCATATGCCGACGATCAACAGCACCGGTGCCAGCACGGCTAGAAAGGCGATCATTGGCTGTCGTTGAGAAGCGGGCATGGAACCCTCAGCCTACGGGTTCGCGCCGAGTTCAGATCCACCGGTGCTCAAAGCCGTATAGGAGCCCTGCCCGCAGAGGCTCGCACCGCTCACACCTGCAACCTCTCGCCGGGGTAGGGCTGGGGGCAGAGCCAGCGCTCAGACGCGCAGAAAGCGCCGCAACGAGAGCCCCGAGCCGACCGCGGAGACGGCGATCGCAGAGGCCATCAGAATGACGATCAGGAGGCGGAAATCGATCATGTCCGGCTGGGAGATCAGCTTGACGGTGTTTGCCAGTGGGTCGATCAGCGTGATCTTTGCCACGGCGAGCAGCACGATCGCCCCTGCGCCACCCATCGCGCCCAGGAACAGCCCCTCGAGTACGAACGGCCAGCGAATGAACCAGTCGGTCGCGCCAACGAGCTTCATCACCTCGACCTCGCGTCTGCGTGAGAACAGCGATAGACGGATCGTGTTTGAGATCAGCAGTGCCGAGGCGAGCACGAGCAGTCCCGCGAGCAGCGCCATCGTGATCTTGATGACCTTCGTGGCCGAAAGAATGCGGTTTGTCTGCGCCTGGCGATCCTGCACGCCGGCGATCGCGGGGTCGTTGATGAGCCGCGTACCGGGCGGGCTGCTTGGATCGAGCTCCGAACGCAGCACGCCGATGTTGTCGGGGTTATCCGGCGTCACTCGGTAGATGTCGGGCAGCGGGTTGTAGCCGATTACCTGAAACGCCTGCTCGTCGACCTTTCGCTCCTGTTCATAGGCGGTCTGCTTTGAGACGAACTGGATGCTCTTGACATGCGGCACACGGCGCAGCTCGCCAGCGACGCGTGAGACTTCAGCCGCGGTTGCGTTCGTGTTCAGATCGACATCGATCAGCACCCGTCCGCGCACATCGTTGGCGGCGCCGTTGGTTGCCTGCACGACGGGGATGAAGACTCCCAGCACAAGCGTCGTCACGAGCACCGAGGCCAGTGCCGCAAAGCTGGGCACGGCGTTGCGGCGCATCGAGCGAATCGCCTCTTTGAGGAAGAAACCGGGCCTCATCGCGTTTCGCGGCGCAGGCGCTCCCCGAGCTCCGCTGTGCTCTCGTCCCGTGGACCGTAGGAGCCGGTCGCCTCATCGCGAACGATCCGCCCGCGCTTGAGCTCGATTACGCGTCTGCGCATCCTGTTGACCATCTCCGAGTCGTGCGTGGCGACCACGACCGTGGTACCGGCGCGATTGATCCGGTAGAGCAGTTGCATGATGCCGATCGATGTCTCTGGGTCGAGGTTGCCGGTCGGCTCGTCGGCCAGCAGCAGCGGGGGATGGCCGGCGAAAGCGCGTGCGACGGCGACCCGCTGCTGCTCGCCGCCGGAGAGCTGGTGGGGATAGTTGTGAAGCTTGGTCGAGAGGCCGGTCAGGCGCAGGATGTCCGGGAGTGTCGAGCGAATCTGCTTGCGCGGGGCACCGGTGACCTGTAGCGCGTAGGCGATGTTGTCGTAGACGGTGCGGGTTGGCAGCAGCTTGAAGTCCTGAAAGACCACGCCGACGTTACGCCGGTAAAACGCGACCTTCTTGCCGTCGATTTCCGAGAGGTCTCGGCCGGCCACGTGGATGGTGCCTTCGGTCGGGTCCAGCTCCTTGATCAGCAGGCGCATGATCGTCGACTTGCCTGAGCCGGTCGCTCCGACGAGGAAGACGAACTCCTGGCGGGCGATCGCAAAGCTTGCGCGCTGCAGTCCGATGTCCGCGCTGCCGTAGAGCTTTGAGACACCGCTGAATTGGACGACCGTCTCAGCCGTTACAGGCGCGGGCGAGAGGATTTCTGGCGCCGTGAACTCCAACTCGGCTCGTGAGGTCAGAGCACGAGCCGCGACCGGGCCACGTGTGGAGTTGGCAGCGCGCTCTTTGAGGGCGCTGCCGCGGGCACGACGATGTGCCACGTCGCGAGTTCTGGCCGTTGAGGTTCTCGCCATGGGCGCGCAGCGTAGCGCGCAACCTCAGCTTCGCCGAGGGTTTTGCCTGCTTGCAAGCGTATTTGCAGAGCTGGCCAGTGGAGCAAGCGACTCTCCTGGAGCTCTTCGATCGTGTGCTCACGGAACATTCTGCGGCGCTCTCGAGGGCAACTCCATGTAGATTGGAAGCGGCCCATGACATCGATTTCCTCGAGCACGATCGCCTCCAACGGCCTGCCGCTGCACAGCCTGTCGCTACCCGGGACTCGCGCGCTGACCGTACTCGTCGCATTTGACGCCGGCGCTCGCGCCGAGCGACCCGAGGAGAACGGCATGGCTCACTTTCTCGAGCATCTCGTCTTCAAGGGCGGCGAGAAGTACGCCACCTACAAGCAGGTCAACGACACCGCCGAGCGGCTCGGGGGCGTACTCAACGCCTATACGAGCCACGATCTGGTGGCTTTCCACATAACTGTGCGGGCCTCATCCGCGCCAGAGGCGATCGATCTGCTCAGCGACTTCGTGGCCCGTCCGCGCCTGAATGCGGAGGAGCTCGATCGCGAGCGAGGCGTTGTGATTCAGGAGATCAACCGGGCCTTCGACCAGCCCTCGATGGTCGCCGAGTACCTGATCGACCGGGCCGCGTTCGGCGATCACCCGCTCGGGCGCACGGTGCTTGGCCCCGAGGAGAACCTGCGCTCGTTCACTCGCGAGGGGATCGTCGCCTTTCGTGAGCGCCGCTGGGCCGGCAGGAACGCGGGTGCGTTCCTGGTCGGCAATTTGGAGCACCTTCCCAGCGAGAAGGTGCTCAACGAGTGCTTCGCCCGGTTTCCCGCGCTGGCGGACCCAGAGCCCTTCCCGCCCGCGCCAGAGTTCGCGCCAGCGACCGCCGTCGAGGAGCGCGATACCAACCAGTCGCATCTGCGCATGATCTACCGGCCTCAGATCGACGTGTCCGACCCCTCTCAAAGGGCGGCTCTGTCGATCTACACGACGCTGCTGGGCGGCTCGATGGGCTCGCGTCTGTTCGAGGAGATTCGCGAGAAGCGCGGTCTCTGCTATTCGGTGTATGCAATCAGTCATTGCTCCGCGGACGTGCCGGTTCTGCAGCTCGGCTCGGGCCTGGAGTCCGGTAAGTGCGTTGAGGCATATACACGCATGCGTGAGATCGTCAGTGAGCTGCGCGACCACGGCCCGACCGAGGAGGAGGTTCATCGTGCGCGCGCTTATGCCGCCGGTAGCCGCGTGCTCGTGTTCGAGAACACCAATGCGGTGGCACGCTACGCCGCCAACCAGGCAATCGTGTTCGCAGAGGACATCGACCCCGATCGCGCCATCAGTGCCCTCGACGCGGTCACCTACGAGCAGGTGCGGGAGATAGCGGACGGGGTCGCCGACACGCTCGCGGTGGCCTGTGTTGGCCCGCACAGCGCCGATGACTTCTCCTGATCGGGGCCGGCGTTCGGCGCGCGGGTCTCAGTGATCCGCGAATTCGTGGTCACAAGTTCTCCGCCACAGCAGACAACGTAGAGATATGCCCGCCCTTCCGATACGAAGCGATCTCGAGTTGCTCGCCGCAAGCGTCGCCGAGCCCGAGGCCTTTGGCGAGTTCTATGCTCGCCACGAGCGCACCATCCTGCTCTACATGCGGCAGCGAACCGGCAGCGCCGAACTCGCGGCTGACCTCACCGCCGAGGTGTTTGCCGCCGCGCTTTCAGCCTGTCACAGACCTTCACGGATGGCTCCCGCGACGCCCGTAGCGTGGCTCTTCGGCATCGCCCATCACAAGCTCGCCGACAGCTATGCGCGTGGGCGTGTCGAGGACGACGCGCGCCGGCGACTGGGCATGCAGCCGGTCGTCCTCGATCGCGACGACATCGAGTTGATCGAACGGATCAGCCAGGACGAAACCGTGGAGACTCTGATCGGTTCTCTGCCAGCGGATCAGCGCTCCGCGGTCCGCGAGCGAGTGCTTGCAGAGCGTGACTATTGCGAGATAGCTCTCGAGCTCTGTTGCTCAGAGTCCGTTGTGCGCAAGCGAGTGAGTCGCGGCTTGGCGAGACTGAGAACGCAACTTCAGGAGGGAACGTGAGCAAACAGCCGAGGCGACCGGTCCTGCTTGGCGGTGTCCAACGCGAGCTCGTGGACGCGGCTGGACGACAGCCAGGCGCTGAGCACAGACGCGGGCTCCGTCTGCGTACGGCGGCCGTCGCGGTGACGGCGGTAGTTCTGCTCACGCCCCCATCTTCGGCCGCGTTGAGCGCATCGGCCTCTCCGACTTCTGCGTTCTCGCAGACCGTGGCGAGCAATGTCTAGATCCGCGGCGCCAGAGCAGCCGGCCGCGGAGGAGAAACACAAACCAAAGTCAGCCGTCAGCTCGGTGGTCGAGCTGGTCGTGATCGTCGCGGTGGCGCTGGGCGTGGCGCTGGGCATCCAGGCCGTGCTGATCAAGCCCTACAGCATTCCGAGCGGCTCGATGGAACCGACCCTCGAGATCGGCCAGCGGGTGCTCGTCAACCGCCTCGGAATGAGACTGAGCGGACCGCACGTCGGCGAGATCGCCGTATTCCATCCGCCGAAGGAAGCCAAACAGGAGATCTGCGGGCCAGTCGCCCACGTGGTCAAACTCGGCGGCGCCGCCTGCTCGCAACCGGAGCCCCAGCACGCCAGCGAAAACTTCATCAAGCGCATCGTCGCCGGGCCAGGGGACGAAATCTACATCAAGGAAGGCCACGCCTACCGCAAGGCGGCCGGCACCCGCACGTTCGTCAAGGAGAAAGACCCATATATTCGCGAATGCGGCTCGAGCCCGGAGTGCAATTTCCCGGTCCCGATCAAGATCCCTCGAGGCCACTGGTTCATGATGGGCGACAACCGCGGCGAATCCGACGACAGCCGCTTCTGGGGACCTGTTCCCACCGGCTGGATCATCGGCGATGCCGTCGCCACCTACTGGCCGCCAGACCGCATCGGGTTTTTCTAGAGAGGTTCTTTTCAGATAACGATGAGACTTCGATCAGCAGCGCTCCACGGTTCAGCTCGCCGCGATCCTGCAGCGAGCCACGCCAGGGCATCAGATCGTCGAGCCCTTCGCCGGGTCTGCTGCGCCCGAGCTCGCCGCGGTGGGGCACTGTGCGACTAGCTCGTGGCGGCACTCCCGATCGCAGTTCTGCTCCGTGACCACGAGGATCGTGGCGCACGAGGACTCACCGGACGAGCTCGACGCGAAGCCCAAAAAAAGCAAGTCGTTGGTCGAAGGAGTCCTGATCGTCGCCGTGGCGATCGGCCTGGCATTCGGGATTCAGGCGTTTGTCGTCAAGCCCTACCGGATCCCGAGCGGCTCGATGGAACCGACCCTCGAGATCGGCCAGCGTATTCTCGTCGACCGTGTCGGCACCCACTTCGAGGGGCCCCATGTCGGCGAGATCGCGGTGTTCCATCCGCCCAAGGACGCTGAAGAGCAGGCCTGCGGACCGGTCCTTCACCGCGTCGTGTATGGGGCTGCCGCGTGTGCGGCGCCGGTCGAAGAAGAGGCGAGCGTGAACTTCGTCAAGCGCGTCGTCGCCGGGCCGGGGGACGAAATCTACATAAAGGAAGGCCACGCCTACCGCAAGGCGGCCGGCACCAGCAGGTTCGTCAAGGAGAAAGACCCCTACATCCGACCGTGCGGGGGAGCCGAGGAGTGCAATTTCCCGATCCCGATCAAGATCCCGCCGGGGCACTGGTTCATGATGGGCGACAATCGTGGGGACTCCGACGACAGTCGTTTCTGGGGGCCGGTGCCGACCGCCTGGATCATTGGCAGCACCTTCGCCACCTACTGGCCACCGGACCGCATCGGCCTGTTCTAGCATCGGCAGCTCCCAACTCACTCCACCAGCACCTCGACTCGAATAGCCATTTACCCGAAGTGCTGCTACGAGTGAGTGGCGGAGTACACCCCCACCCAGGCGAAGAGGCTCGTCGTGGCAGCCATCGTGCGGAGCATGTTCGGGTGCGTTTCGGGGTCGGCGATGTTTCCGCCCCACCAGCTCGAGAGCCACAGTCGGTTTCCGCTGGTGGCGTGTTCGGCCGCGGCGGCGGCGTTGACCTGGGCGAGGTTCAGCCAGTACTGCTGGCCGGTTGCCTGTCCGTAGGCCATCATCCATTGCATGAAGATCGTGTCGTACTCCGGCCCGTAGTTGTATTCGTAGCCATATGCGTCGACGTGCTGCTCGGCGAGCGTGGCCGCCACCCGTCCAGCCTGAACGCAATAGCTTTCGCCCTCCCCGTCCTTACACAGCAGGTACTGCGCGTAGATCAGGGGCGCCTGCACGTAGTCGTTGACAGATTCGGGCTGGTTGGGCTTCTCCAGGTAGAGCTGGCGTTCGTCGTTGTTGTCGTTGGCGTTGGCCCAGTCCACGTACATCTTCACGTCCGTCAGCTGCCAGCTTTCGTGGTCTTCGTCGTAGAGCAGGATGCCGAGCAGGCTGTCGGCGGCCAGAGCGGGCCCCGAGTGGTAGGGGTGGCTCGTGTTCCACCACATTCCTCCGCCGTCTTTGTCCCAGCCATGCGCGGCGATGAAGTGAAACGCGCGTTGGGCGTCCGCCAGCCAGCGGCGTTCGTGGGTGGCTTTGTAGGCGTCGAGAAACGCGAGTCCCTCCCAGCCGTTGTCGTCGAAGAACGTCTGGACGTTGCCCGCCCGGTCTCCCGGGTAGGGGGCGTAACCGCCGACCGCGCGGTCCCAGTAGCGCTCGTTCGCGCGAGCGAAGCGGTCCACGAGCGCCCGGTGTGCAGCTGAGGGCATCGCCGTCTGCAGCGCGTCGACGCTCTCGAACATCGGCACCTCACCCCAGATGGTGACGAGCGGATAGGGCCCGTGGGCGCAGCGGAGATATTCGCAATACCACTCGCCATCTCGCCAGTGCGCGGCCTGGCGCACTCCCGCTTCGGTGAGACTCTGGTAGTTGAGCGCGTGCGCCGGGGGGAGTTCGACGGGGGGTTTGGACCACGGTGTGAGCGGTTGAAATCCGCCGAGACCGGCGGCGGGAGCCACCGTCAGACCGGCCGCTTGCCCAGCGATTTGGGGCGTCTGCGGGCTGCTCTCGTGTGTGCCCGCTGCCCGTGTCCCGCCGGCGAGGGCGAGCACAGCGCCGGCGAGGATTGCGCCAGCGGCGGCGGAGGAGCGTGTCCTGCAGCCTCGCAATCTGAGCCGCTCCATCATCCGTCTCCCCGCTTTAGTGCTTTTCCACAGGCGCTCCAGACTACCGTGCGTTGGTCTTCTATCTGTGTGTGCGGCGACGCGGGCCGGTGGCGGTGCGGCTGGAGCACGAGAGCTTCCGTCTGTGTGATCAGCCGAGCGCGACCATGCGGTCGATCGGCACGCGTGCGCGGAGGGCGATCTCCTCGGGCACTCGCACCTCGAACTTCATGTCTGCCAGCGCGTCGCGCAGCTTCGTCAGCGTGATCATCTTCATGTACTGGCACGACGCCTGCGCATTGGCTGGGATGAACTGCACGTCCGGGGCGGCCATCCGCAGCGGGTGCAGCATCCCGACCTCGGTCGCGACCACCGCCTCGCGAACCCTTCCCCCGTGCCTGGCCTGCTCGGCGTATTTGAGCATCCCGCCGGTGGACAGCATGTGGACACCCTCCGCCGACACGTCGCCGGCGGCGACATACTCCATGATGCTGGTCGAGCAACCGCACTCGGGGTGGATCAAGAAGTCCGCGCCCGGGTGCGCCGCGCGGGTGGCGTCGATGTCCGCCGGGCGGATGCCGGCGTGCACGTGGCACTCGCCATCCCACACGTGCATGCGCTTGCCGAGCTCCTTCTCCACGTATGCGCCCAGCCACATGTCCGGACCGAAGAGGATCTCCGTGTCGGGCCCGTGTGTCTGGAAGATGTGGCGAACGACCTCGACAGCGTTCGCCGACGTGCAGCAGTAGTCCGTCAGCGCCTTGACCTCGGCCGTCGTATTGACGTACATCACCACCACACCGTCCGGGTAGGTGGTCCGCCACTCCGCGAGCTGCTCGGCGTCGATCGAGGCGGCCAGCGAGCAGCCGGCATCCAGATCGGGAATCAGAACTGTCTTCTCTGGGCACAGGATCGAGGCGGTCTCGGCCATGAAGTGCACGCCGCAGAAGACGATCGTCCCGCCCTCGGCCGCCGCCGCCTTGCGCGAGAGCCCGAGTGAGTCGCCGACGTAGTGCGCGACGTCTTGCACCTCCGGCACCTGGTAGTTGTGCGCGAGGATCACCGCGTCCCGCTCGCTGGCCAGCGCACGTACCTCTGCCTGGCACTCGAGTATCTCGGCGGCAGTCAACTCGGCGTCGCCACCGGCGGTTGCAGCCATTGGCAGGGATGGGGCCATCGGCAGGTTCATGAAAGGGCCTCCAAGATCAAGGACAGGTCCAGGACGGGCGCCGAGTGTGTCAGCGCACCGATCGATATCAATTCTACCCCGGTCTCGGCGCACTCCCTGAGTGTTTCCAGCGTCACCCCGCCGCTGGCCTCCAGCTGGGCTCGCCCGGCAACCTGAATGACCGCGGCCCGCAGCTGCTCGTTGTCCATGTTGTCGAGCAGCAGCCGCGGCGCCGCGGCGGCGAGCGCTTCGTCGATCTCAACTGGATTGCGCACCTCTATCTCGAGCTTCGCGGCCAGCTCGGGCGAGCTCGAGCGCGCCAGCGCCACCGCCCGTGCGATCCCCCCTGCCGCGGCGATGTGATTCTCCTTGATGAGGATCGCGTCATATAGGCCGGCACGGTGGTTCTCAGCCCCGCCAGCGGCCACGGCCGCCTTCTCGAGCGCTCTCAGTCCCGGGGTCGTCTTGCGTGTGTCGAGCACCTTCGCGCCCGTGCCCGCCACGGCCTGCACCGCGCGAGCCGCCATGCTCGCCACGCCGCTCAGGTGGCAAAGGAAGTTCAGGGCCGTGCGCTCGCCGCTCAGCAGCGCGCGAGCGGAGCTCTCGATTCCGAGGACGGGTTCTCCTTCCTCCCGCCACGCTCCCTCCCGTGCCAGACGCTGGCAGCGCACGTCAGGATCCAGCTCTCTGAAAACGCTTTCCGCGAGATCCAGTCCATAGATCACACCGGAGGCCTTCTGTGTGATCAGCGCTCTGGCGCGCGCGTCCGCGGCGACCGTCGCGCTCGTCGTGACGTCTCCCGAACCGAGCGTCCTCGGCCAGTGCGCGGCGCACGAGCGCTGTCTTATCGGCGTCGAAAGTGGAGCTCATCGCACTTCAGCATAGGATCACGGAGATGGACGCGCGCTCAGCCACCGACTCGCACGCCACATTGGCCCACTGGATGGGGCCGTTGGACGCCAACGGAGCCGGGTTCGTGCACGGCGGTACGGTCATGAAGCTGTGCGACGAGGCCGCCGGGCTGGCTGCCGTCAAACACGCTCGCAGCAGGGTTGTGACCGCCAGCATGGATCGCATGACGTTCATGGTCCCGATCCACGTCGGTGAGCTCGTCACCTTCCAGGCCACTGTGAACGCCGTCTGGCACACCTCGATGGAGGTGGGAGTGCGAGTCGACACCGAGAATCCGCGCACGGGTGAGCGCCGGCACAGCAACAGCGCCTATCTGACGATGGTGGCCATCGACGGGCAGGGCAGCCCGATGGCGGTGCCGTCATTGGGTACACGCACCGAGGAGGAGCGCCTCCGTGAGAGCGAGGCACAGCTTCGCCGCCGCAACCGGCTGGCCGAGCGCGAGCAGATCCTGGCGGGTCGCTGAACTTCAGTTATCCGCGGGATGCGCTGGAGAGCAGGTAGGCGCGCACAAACCCGTCGAGGTCGCCGTCCAGCGCGCGCTGCACGTCGCCCATTTCGTGATTGGTCCGGTGATCCTTGACCAGGCTGTAGGGGTGGGTCACATAGGAGCGGATCTGTGAGCCGAAGTTGACGTCCTGAGCCTCCCCCTTCTCTCGGGCGATCTCTTCCTGACGTTCGCGCTCCTTCTTCTCCAGGAGCTTCGAGCGCAGCATCGCCATCGCGGTGGCTCGGTTGGATGACTGCGAGCGCTCGTTCTGGCACTGCACCACGATCCCTGACGGACGGTGCGTGATGCGTACCGCGGAGTCTGTCTTGTTCACGTGCTGACCACCCGCGCCCGAGGCTCTGTAGGTGTCGACTTGAAGGTCGTCATCGTCGATCTCGATCTCACCGGTGTCTTTCACGACTGGCGCCACCTCGAGGCCGGCGAAGCTCGTCTGGCGACGATGAGCCGAGTCGAAAGGCGAGAGACGAACGAGGCGATGCACGCCGCGCTCGGCGCCGAACAGACCGTAGGCGTTCTCACCGGCGACGCGAAACGTCGCGGACTTGATACCCGCTTCCTCGCCGGCGCTGGCCTCCAAGATCTCCGCTTGAAAGCCACGCCGCTCGGCCCAGCGCATCTCCATCCGCAAGACCATCTCCGCCCAGTCCTGTGCGTCTGTGCCGCCGGCCCCCGCGTTGACGCTGACGAGGGCGTCGCCGGCGTCGTATCGCCCTGAGAACAGGCGCTGCTCCTCGAGCGCGGCCAGTCGCTGCTCGGCGGAGGCGAGGTGCTCCTCCACCTCTCCGGTGAGCGACTCGTCTTCGCCGGCGAGTTCGATCAGACCCTCCAGATCCTCGACATCGGCTCGCAGGTCGCTATAGGTCTCCAGGCGCTTTGATGTGCGGGCGTGCTCGGCCGAGACCTTCCCGGCGTTCTCGGTGTCATCCCAAAAGCCCGAGTCCCCCATCTCCGTCTCCAGCTCCGCGAGACGTCGCTGCAGTGAGACTGGGTCAAAGATAGTCCGACAGCAGCTCGAGCTGCTCTCGGACGATGGTGAGTCGCTGCGTGGGGGATTCGTTTGGCGGACTCGAGCTCACGCATGTAACGCTATCAGGACCGGTCCGCACGCCACTGGCGATCCGGCTGTCGAGCGGCGTGGGGCACCGCGCGCGGCGCCGATCTCAAACCTCGACGATCACCGGCGCGTGTGCGACGCAGCTCGCGCTAAGCGCCGTGGCACTTCTTGAACTTCTTGCCCGAGCCACACCAGCAGGGATCGTTGCGCCCCACCTGATGCTCGCTGTCGATCACGCGCTGCTCGATTACGGGCATCGCCTGAGCCTCCGAGCCGTCGGCGCCAAAGGCCCGTGCGCCACCGCCATCGGATGACAGTCCCGCGGCGGCCGCGGCGGCGGCGAGCGCGCCCGAGCCGGCCGCGCTGTGACCGCCCGAGTAGGACACGCGCCCGGCGCGCGTGGAGCTCCCGGAGGCACTGAAGCTGGGCGCCTGAGGACCGCCCGCGTTCTGGCCCTCGACGTTTACCTGGACGTTGAAGATCATGCGCGCGAAATCCGTCCAGACACTGTTCATCAGGTCACCGAACAGCGTGAACGCCTCGTTCTTGTACGCCACCAGCGGATCGATCTGAGCGAATCCGCGCAAGTGGATGCCATCGCGCAGGTAGTCCATGTCGTACAGGTGCTCACGCCAGCGTTCGTCGATCGTCTGCAACAGCAGGAAGCGCTCGAGCGCACCCATCATCTCCTCGCCGAGTTCCTGTTCGCGAGCGTCGTAGCGCTCGAGCGCCGACTGCTCGATCTGGTCGATGACCGACTCGCTGTCGAGCGTCTCAGCGTTCACTTCGTCGGCGTCTAGGTCGATCGGGAAAAACTGCGAGAAGGCGCCGAGGAGGCCGTCGAGATTCCAGTCTTCCTTGTAGGTGCCCTCGGTGTGGCGGATCGCGATGTCACTGATCACCTTGGCGATCTGTTCACGCGCCTCAGCCCCAATCGACTTGCCTTCGAGCACTTCATCTCGATACGCATAGATCACGCGACGCTGCTCGTTCATCACATCGTCGTACTCGAGCACGCGTTTGCGGATCAGGAAGTTCTGCTCCTCGACCTTCTTCTGCGCTTTCTCGATCTGTTTCGAGAGCATCCCGGCCTCGATCGGTTCCTCGTTGCCCTCCGCATCCACACCGCCCAATTTGTCGAGGATCCGGTAGATGCGATCACCCGCGAACAGACGCACCAGGTCATCCTCGGCGGACAGAAAGAAGCGCGACTCGCCAGGATCGCCCTGGCGCCCGGCACGACCGCGCAACTGATTGTCGATGCGCCGTGACTCGTGACGCTCGGTGCCGCAGATGAACAGGCCGCCCGCGGCCGCAACGCGCTCGCGGTTTGCCGCAACGCGCTCTTCGATGCTTGGCAGGATCTCTGTGAGGCGCTCCTCGTAAGCCGGATCGTCTCGCCCGATCCCCTGCTTGGCCAGCTCCAGGTGACTCAGGTGCTCGGCATTCCCACCGAGCTTGATGTCGACGCCACGGCCGGCCATGTTGGTCGCGATCGTCACCGCCCCGGGCTGTCCCGCCTCGGCCACTATCTCCGCCTCGCGTGCGGCGTGCTCGGGCTTGGCGTTGAGCACGGTGTGCCTGACTCCAAGCTTCTTCAGACGGTCGCCGAGCAACTCCGAGACCTCCACGGAGATCGTCCCGACGAGCACAGGCTGGCCGTTCTCGTGGCGTGCCAGGATTTCTTTGCCGACTGCCGCCCACTTGCCGTCCTTGGTCTTGTAGACCTGATCGTTGCGGTCATCGCGGACCATCGGCATGTTCGTCGGAACCTGAACGACCGGCAGCTCGTAGATCTTCATGAACTCGGTCGCCTCGGTCAACGCGGTGCCGGTCATTCCCGCGAGCTTGTCGTAGAGGCGAAAGAAGTTCTGGTAGGTGACTGTCGCCAGCGTCTGATTCTCCTCCTGGACGCGCACGCCCTCCTTGGCCTCGACGGCTTGATGCAGACCCTCCGACCAGCGCCGGCCCTCGAGGATGCGGCCGGTGAACTCGTCGATGATCTTCACTTCACCGTCGATCACCGCGTAGTCGACATCGCGCTTGTAGAGAGACTCGGCCTTCAGTGCCTGGTTCAGATGGTTGACCAGATGGCCGTTCTCGGCGCGGTACAGGTGGTCGACGCCGAGGAAGCGCTCGGCCTTCGCGACTCCCTGCTCGGTGACCGCGACCGTCTTCTGCTTCTCTTCGAACTCGAAGTCGAAGTCCGCCAGAAAGCTCTTCTTGGCGCGCGGGTCCATCCCTTCGGGCGTCTTGCCCGCCACCATGCGTGGGGCCAGGAGCGCAAACTTCGCATACAGGTCCGCGGCCTGTTCGGGGGCGCCGGAGATGATCAGGGGCGTCCGCGCCTCGTCGATCAGGATGTTGTCGACCTCGTCGACGATCGCGAACGCCTGGCCGCGCTGAACCTTTTCCTCGAGCGACTTGGCCATGTTGTCGCGCAGGTAGTCGAAGCCGAACTCCGAGTTGGTGCCGTAGACGACGTCGCATGCGTACGCGCGTTGCTTCTCCTCGTAGGGCTGCATGTTTTGCAGCACTCCGACTGAGACGCCGAGCGACTCGTAGAGTGGACTCATCCATTCCGCATCGCGGCGCGCGAGGTAATCGTTGACCGTCACCAGGTGCACGCCCTTGCGCTCGCCTGTCTCGGGATCGCGGACGGCAAGCGAGTTGAGCACGACCGCGAGCGTCGCGGTGAGCGTCTTGCCCTCGCCCGTCTTCATCTCCGAGATACAGCCGTCGTGCAACGCCATCGCGCCGATCAGCTGCACATCGAAGTGACGCATGCCCATCACGCGTTTGCCCGCCTCACGCACGATCGCGAAGCACTCCGCCAGCAGCGAATCGAGATCCTCGCCGCTGCGGGCACGCTCACGCAGCTCGTCCATACGCTCACGCAGCTCGGTGTCTGAGTCGTGTTCGAGCTCGGGCTCAAACGCCCCGATCAAAGCAACGCGCTTCTGGTAGGACTTGAACTTCTTTGCCTCACCGACATTGAGAGCGCGGTCCAGAATTGACGGCATCCGTCAAGGATAGCTATCGTCGGCCCGTCGCTCATCCAGCGACTCGAGGAGCCTGGCTTCAAAGATCGAGGCCGGCGCGGCTCGCCCGAGACTCTCCGTTTCGGGAGCAGCAATTCTGCGGGGCGGGCGGCGAGCACCGCCCTATCGGAAAGCCGGGCTTGGGGCGAGCCTAGGTCGCCGCTGAGGCTGGGCGGTGAGCATTCGCGGCGCGTGCCTGGCGGCGCGCACGGCGTTTGTCTCGGTGTCGCTTCACCTGGCGGGAGAGCTCATCGACGACTAGATTGAGCGAGTGCAGCATGTCCGGCGAGGAGTCGTGAGCTCGCAGCGTGACGCCCTTCAAGTACAGCGTGGCCTCCGCGACCTCGCGATTGGGCACACGCGGGTTTGGCTCCCGGAACAGCTCCAGCTCGACACGGGCCAGCTCGGAGACCTGCCGTGAGACCTTTTCCAAACGGCGCTGGACGTGCACGCGCTGCGCATCGGTGACGGGTACGTTTCGACCCTTGATGTCGATCTGCATTCTGCCTCCCATCGGTCGGCGTTGAGGATTCCTCGGACTGAGACCCGGAAAGCGGCGAGGGACTGCCGCGGCTCTCCTGCCGGTACTCGAGCCGGGTCTGTCTTGTGGCCTGTGGCTGCTCTTGCAGACATTGGCGTGTTCGATACTACGCCGCCGGTCGGCGTATGTCCATCGCTTCTGGACGATCGAACGAGTGCCGCCCGCGCGAGCGCGACTCGCCGTCAGGCGCCGTGCGGGCGCAGGCTGTCGAGCATGCCCGTGTGGCCCACGATCGCTCCGATCAAAATCGCATCGGCGGCGACCTCGCTGCCGGGGAAGACGATCGTCTCACGCAGCTGTGCGCGATCCCCCACACGCACACCGTCGCCGATCACCACAGGACCGGTCAGACGCACGCCCTCGCCCATCTGCACATCGTCTCCGATCCAGATCTGTCCATCGAGCTCGGCTTGGGCTGGCAGCGTGAACGAGCGCGATGCGGTCACCCCGGGGGCGATCTGCTCGCCTTCGATGTTCAGGTGCAGCTCACCGGCCAGGGCATCGAAGGTGCCCTGGCGCAGCTCGGCCAGTGACCCCACGTCGTTCCAGTACTCCCCCACCTCGTGGATGTGAAACGGCACGTCGTGCTCGAGCAGCGCCGGGAACACGTCGTTGGCCCAATCGACGAACGGCCGCTCGGGGAAGTAGCCGAAGATCTCCGGCTCGAAGATATAGATGCCACAGTTGCCCAGATCAGACAGCGCCTCATCTGGCTCAGGCTTCTCCTGAAACCCGGTGATGCGCCCGCTGGCGTCGTGCAGCACGACCCCATACTCACGGGTGTCCGCCACCTTCTTGACCGCAAGCGTCGCGATCCCGCCCGCTTGGCGATGCCTGGCGATGAACGCTCCCAGGTCGATGTCTGTGAGGGCGTCGCCGGAGATGACCAGAAAGGCCTGCTCGCCAAAGAACTCGGCGCAGCCGCGGACCCCGCCGGCAGTCCCGAGCAGCTCATCCTCCAGGCGATAGGAGAGGCGCTCGCCGAAGTAGGAGCTGATCGTCTCGGGGAAGTAGTGCAGGTTCGCGATCACCTCCTCCAGCCCGTGCTTGCGCAGCAGGTCGAGAATGTGCGCCATCACCGGCCGGTCGAGCACCGGAACCATTGGCTTGGGAAATTCGTTTGTCAGCGGACGCAGCCGGGTGCCGAGCCCCGCCGCGAGGACCATTGCTCTCATCGAGTCGCAAGCTAGCGGATCTGTCCGCAGCGGGCGGTCAGGGCATCGCCACAACCGGCGGAGGTCATCGATCGCTCGAGCGTACCTCCGCCGATCAGGCGTGCCAGGAGATCAGAGCTTGACCATCACCTTGCCGGTGTTGCCTCCGGTGAACAGCAGGTTGAGCGCCTCGGGCGCGTTCTCCAACCCCTCGACGACGTGCTCGGAGGACTTGATCTCGCCTTCGGCCAGCCAGCCAGCCATCTCGGCCTGGCCTTCGGGCATACGACCGAGGTAGTCGAGGATCAAAAAGCCCTCCATGCGTCCGCGCTTGATGATCAGGTTGGCGTAGTTGGCCGGTCCTTTGACGGCGGCGCGATCGTTGTAGCCGGAGATCGCTCCGCACAGAACGACTCGTCCGCGCATGGCCAGCTGCGCGAGGCATGCGTCGAGGATCTCCCCGCCGACATTGTCGAAGTACAGGTCGATACCGTCCGGTGCGAGCTCTCGCAGGCGTGCGGCGACGTTCTCGGACTTGTAGTCGATCGCCTCGTCGAAACCGAGCTCCTCGACGATCCAGGCGCACTTCTGCGGCCCGCCGGCGATCCCGATCACCTTCGCGGCGTTCTTGATCTTGGCGATCTGCCCGACCGTCGAGCCGGTCGCACCGGCCGCCCCGCTGACGACCACGACATCGCCCTCCACCACGCGACCGACGTCGAGCAGACCGAAGTAGGCGGTCATCCCCGTGACCCCGAACAGACTCAACGCCATCGTCGCCGAGACCCCGGCGGGCAGACTCTGATAGCCGCCCGCGGCGCTCGCGATCACATACTCCTGCCAGCCGGTGAACCCGAACAGCAAATCACCCGGCGCGTACTGATCTGAGTTGCTGTGAAGAACCTCGGCGATGCCGCCGCTGCGGATCACTTCGTCGATCGCGATCGGAGGCAGGTAGCCGGGCGCGTCGTCCATCCAGCCACGGATCGTCGGGTCGATTGACAGATAGCGCACGCGTGCCAGCGCCTCGCCCTCACCCGGCTCGGGCAAGTCTGACTCCTCCATGCGCACGGTGTGCTCGTTGACCATCCCGCTTGGACGCTCGGCGAGGACCATGCGGCGGTTGCGATCAGCCATCTCTTCTCCCTCTCTGGCAGTGGATGGCGCTCAACTGGCGCCCACCGGTCATCCTAGAGCGCCACCAGCCGGTTGTGCCGTGATGCCCCGTCTGTCAGATCAGGCGCCCTGCTCCCAAGACGAGCGATACACCTTCTGCTGCTCGTTGAGCTCGTCGATCTGCACGCCTAGAGAGTCGAGCTTCAACGCGGCCACTTCGCTGTCGATTCGCTCTGGCACCGCCAGCACCCTCGGCTCGAGTTCGCCGCCGTTGCGCACGAGGTACTCGACACACAGCGCTTGCGCGGCGAACGAGATGTCCATGACCGCCGCCGGATGACCATCCCCGGCGGCGAGGTTCACAACACGTCCGCGCGCGAGCAGGTTCAGGCGGTGACCATTCTCGAGCGTGAACTGCTCGACCAGTGGCAGCACCTCACGACTCGGCTCGGTCGTGAGCTCGGCCAGGTCACCCAGTGATATCTCGACATCGAAGTGGCCCGCGTTCGCGAGCACCGCCCCGTCCTTCATGCGCTGAAAGTGCTCAGCTCGCAGCACCTCGCGTCCGCCCGTGACGGTCACGAAGACATCTCCGCGCTCAGCGGCGGCGAGTGCTGGCATGACCTCATAGCCCTCCATGCGCGCCTCGAGTGCACGCAGCGGATCGACCTCGCAGACGATCACCGAGGCGCCGGCGCCTCGCGCGCGCAGCGCCACGCCACGCCCTGTCCAGCCATACCCGACCACCACGACGGTGCGGCCGGCGAGCAGCAGATTGGTGGCGCGCAGGATGCCGTCGATCGTCGATTGCCCGGTCCCGAAGCGGTCGTTGAAGGCTCGCTCCGTGCGCGACTCGTTGACCGCCAGCACAGGGCAGGCGAGCCGCCCCTGCGCTTGGAGGGCGCGCAAGCGCAGCAGGCCGGCGGTCGTCTCCTCGGTGGCACCCAGCATTTCCGCCGCACGCTCTGGATGGGTCTCGTGAATCGTGCCGAGCAGATCGGCGCCGTCGTCGATCGTGACCTGCGGACGCTGCTCCACCACGGCGGCTGTGTGCGCGGCGTAGTCGCTGTCACTCTCGCCGCGCCGTGCGTGGACTTCGGCGCCATGAAGGTCCGTCAGTGCCGCCGCGACGTCATCCTGCGTGGTCAGCGGGTTCGCGGAGCACACCGAGACGCTCGCGCCGCCAGCGATCAGTGCACGAACGAGGTTCGCCGTCTCGGCCGTGACGTGCAGACATGCCCCGACCTGGATGTCTCGCAGCGGCTGCTCGGATGCCAGGCGTTCGCGCACCTGCGCGAGCACCGGCATCTGAGCGTCAGCCCACTCGATGCGAGCCTGCCCCGAGTCGGGGGAGCTCCGATCCCCAGAGCGTTCAGGCGAGGTGCGGGGTTTTTGGACCATTGCCCGCGACCGCCGCGCTCGCCTGCTGCGCTTTCCTAATAGCGGTAGTGATCGGCCTTGTACGGACCGTTGACCGGCACCCCGATATACGCGGCCTGCTCGTCTGAGAGCCTCGTCAACTTCACTCCCAGCGCGTCGAGGTGCAGGCGGGCGACCTTCTCGTCGAGATGCTTGGGAAGCACGTAGACCTTCTTCTCGTACTCGTCGTTCTTGGTGAACAGCTCGATCTGCGCGATCGTCTGGTTGGTGAACGAGTTTGACATCACGAAGCTGGGGTGGCCGGTGGCGTTGCCCAGGTTCAGCAGGCGTCCCTCGGAAAGCATGATGATCGCGTGACCATCTGCAAACACCCACTTGTCGACCTGCGGCTTGATGTTCACACGCTCGATTCCGGCGAGTTGGGTGAGACCCGCGATGTCGATCTCGTTGTCGAAGTGGCCGATGTTGCCGACGATCGCTTGGTGCTTCATACGCGCCATGTCGGCGGCCGTGATGATGTCCTTGTTGCCCGTGGTCGTAATGAAGATGTCCGCGCTGGACACCACTTCCTCGAGCGTTTTGACCTCGTAGCCCTGCATTGCCGCCTGCAGCGCGCAGATCGGATCGATCTCGGTGATGATCACCCGGGCGCCTTGGCCGCGCAGGGATTCAGCACAGCCCTTGCCGACGTCACCGAAGCCGCACACGACCGCGACCTTGCCGCCGATCATCACGTCGGTCGCACGGTTGATGCCGTCGATCAGCGAGTGGCGACAGCCATAGAGGTTGTCGAACTTGGACTTGGTGACCGAGTCGTTGACGTTGATCGCCGGGAACAGAAGCTCGCCGGTCTCGACCATCTGGTAGAGCCTGTGCACTCCGGTGGTGGTCTCCTCGGTGACGCCTTTGATGCCCTGGCCGATCTTTGTGTAGCGCTGGGGGTCCTCTTCGAGCGAGCGCGAAAGCAGCGAGAGGATCACCTGAAACTCCTCGGAGTCGGCGCTCTGCGGGTCCGGCACAACTCCAGCGGCCTCGTACTCCGTTCCCTTGTGCACGAGCAGCGTGGCGTCACCGCCATCGTCGAGGATCATGTTCGGGCCCTCGTCACCGGGCCAGCGAATGACCTGCTCGGTGCACCACCAGTACTCCCCGAGCGTCTCGCCCTTCCATGCGTAGACCGGCACCCCGCGGGGCTCCTCTGCTGTTCCTGCGGGACCGACGGCGACCGCCGCGGCCGCGTGATCCTGCGTGGAGAAGATGTTGCACGAGCACCAGCGCACCTGCGCGCCGAGAGCGGTCAGCGTCTCGATCAGCACCGCGGTCTGGATCGTCATGTGCAGCGATCCGGTGATCCTTGCTCCCGCGAGCGGCTGTGAGGCGGCGAACTCGCGGCGAATCGCCATCAGGCCGGGCATCTCGTGCTCGGCGAGCGTAATCTCCGCGCGCCCAAACTCGGCGAGTGAGAGATCGGCGACCTTGAAGTCGGTGTCGGTGTCGGTGAGGGTGGCGGTCGGGGTCATACGGTCTCCATGATTCGAGGTGTGGTGGCACCGGGCGTTTCCGGCTTTTGACTTGAGGATGTAAGTAGGCGCTGATGCTTCTCCTGCTCGAAGCTCAGCCAGTCAGACGGTGATACGTGCTCGGGGCGTGTGGCCTCTGCTGCGAGCCAGCTCTCGATCGCCTCGCGCAATCGCGGCTCGCGGTGCAGCCGCAGCGCAAAGCCAACCTCTCCCAGCTCGACTCCAAAGCGCCGCAGGAGCTCGCGCAGGGTGCGCAGTCGCTGCAACTCGACCGGTCCGTAGAGACGGTAGCCGGAGGCAGAGCGAGCGGCGCTGACAAGCCCGACACGCTCGATGTACCGCAGCATGCGCGCAGACCAGCCGGTTGTCTCGGCGGCCTCGTTGATCGTCAGTGCATCCGGCATCGAGGACTTCATCCGCCGGCTACCTTATCACGACCGTGTCAAGGTTGGCGAGGCGTCGACTCGTACCTGGCGCGGTGGCACTCGAGCCGCCTCATACGCCTCGATCGGCCGTGACGGACGGCCCCTCAGAGATTTGTCCACATTTGCATAGGTTTTGTCATGTTTGCTCAGGGGTAACTGAAGTCCAGGTTTTCAGACGTTCGCGCCACATCGCATACGTGTTGGCGTGCCCAGGCGAAGTCATCCCTCAAGGACAGGCTCTCAGCAAGGCGTTGCCGTGCTTTCGGCGCTTCGATGCGTCGGGCTCGTCGGCGCCTGGACTTGGATCCAACGTGCACCAACAGATGCCTCGCATGACAACTACAGATACGGAGATCGAAAGATGACCAGCCAGCGTTCCAAGCTCCTGATAGCCGCGTCGGCCACGTTGGCGTGCTCGCTGTCCACCGCAAGCCCAGCGTTTGGCTGGCAGAACCAAGGTCACTCCCACGGCCAGCAGACGGGAGGCGAATGGCACCCGAGCGGCGGGAGACCGTCCTACCCCGCGGGCGGCCACGAATCCTCCTGTTCACGTAAACCGCCCTCGAGCACTACGCCCGGATCCCAGACCTCCCACGAAGAAAAATCCAGCAAACCAACCACCCCCACGCCACCCTCCAAACCAGCGTCGCCCACCCCGCCGTCGAAACCGACGGCACCAAGCAAACCCTCAGAACCGGTGAGACCTCCACACAACGAAAAACCGTCTACCCCCAAACCGCCGAGCGAACCGAAAACGCCCAGCGCTCCGCCACCGTCGACGCCACCTGCAGCGGTGGCCCCGCCCGCGGCTGGGGCGCCTGCCACTCCACCGGCTGTGACCGCGGCGGCGCCTGCCGGTGTCGTTGCCAAGCAGGGCGTCAAGGGCGCAAAAGCGGTACACAAGAAGAAACCTCACAAGAAACACCGCAGGCACTCGGTCAAGCGCTTCAAGACATCGGCGCGACACACACCGCGGTTCACCGGCTGACGTGGCTAGCGGGCACAGGGCAGGCCGCATCGGCGCCTTCACCGTTGCGGTCTGTGTGTGCTTGACAGCGGCGAGCACCGCCAACGCGAGCGCAACTGCGCGAGGGCGCATTCTCAGCACGCCGGGCCGGACATCACGGTGGGCATTTGTGACCAGCGCCGCTCGTGTCCGCGATATTCCCGGCACGAGCGGCCGGGTGTTGGGCCGACTCAACCTGATTACCGCTGACGGCACGAACGAACTGGTCGAGCTGATCGCGGAGACACGGGTGGGGCGCCACGACTGGGTCGACGTGCGTACCTCCCTTCGACCATCCGGGACGACGGGATGGGTGCCGCGCAGCGCTCTCTCCAGCTTTCACCGAGTAGACACGTGGCTGATAGTGGATAAGCGATCTCTGCGGGCAAATCTGATCCGCGACGGCAAAGTGATCTTCAGCGCACCGGTGGGGATCGGCAAGCCGAGCACCCCTACTCCAAGCGGCTCCTTCTACATCCGCGACCGGCTCAGCGGCTTCGCGAGCGGCTCTATCTACGGACCGCTCGCCTTCGGGACCTCGGCTCGCTCACCTGTCCTCACCGACTGGCCCGGGGGCGCCGTCGTCGGTGTGCATGGGACAAACGAACCGAACCTGATCCCCGGCCGGGTCTCCCATGGCTGCGTCCGCATGCGCGACGCCGACATCCTGAGACTCGGGCGGCTGATGGCGGTGGGCACACCAGTCACCATCCAGTAGTGGGCCTGTCCACTCGGTGCGCGCGGCTCAGAGCCGAGCGAAAACCAGCAGTCAGCGCTCGGCCAGTTCGGTCTTGAAACGCTCGATCAGATTGACTGGGCCCGGGTCGACACCGCGCAGGATGGCCAGGTACAGCGAGACCAGGTCGCCCAGCAGGACGAGCGAGATGATCCGCTCGACCGTTGTCTCCCCGCGCGTCTCCAGACGGAAGCTCGCGACGGCGCTGGAGGCAATCAGCCGCTCGGTCAGGTCCATGCGCTCCTTCACACGCGGGTGTGCATCTGAGTCATCGAGGAACACCGCGGAGAAGCGGCCAACGTCCTGGGCGCCCTCCCAGCCCTCGAGCTCGTTGTGGTCGAGCTCGGGCAGCTCGTGCGCGAAGCAGGGCTGCTTGGCGTTCTCGTTGATCTGTGTCTTCCAGCGGTAGGCGATCGGTGTCGTCAGACCGGCGCCGGCGACGACTGGTGTGCTGCCGAGCAATCCGCGGGCGACCTCCTTGGCCAGCGAATCTTCGGGCGCATCCGGGCCCCACTCCGCAACGAGCTGCTCGGTGTGTGAGGCCGCGACATCGATCTCAGAAGTCAGGCGTGGCCCGGCGCCGCACATCGCCGCGACCTCGAGAGCGGCAACGGTCATATAGGCAACCGCGGCGCGGGGCTGAAAGCCGCCCGGCAGAGGAATCACGGGCACGCCGTCCTCGCGCGCCTGAGCGGCCAGCCGACCGCCGGTCGTGACGACCACGCGCTGGGCTCCGAGGGCACCGGCCGACTCGTAGCATGCGAGTGTCTCCTCGGTGTTGCCTGAGTAGCTCGCGCACAGCACCATCGTGTCCGGCGTTGTCCACGGCGGCAGTCCGTAGGCACGAGTCACGAATATCGGCCGTGAGGCGTGATCACCCAGCGCGGCACGGGCAAGCGCGCCGCCGATCGCCGAGCCGCCCATCCCCGCGACCACCAGGCCCGCGGGGGTGTCCCAGTCCTCCATGATCGCCGACTCCACACGCCACAGCGCGTCGCGCAGGTGATCGGGCAGAGACAGCACGTCGTTCAGTTGACCGGATGAGTCGATCCTCGCGATCGCCTCCCGTGAAAGAACCTGCTCGGAAGTTGTAGCTGAAGCTCCGCCGTCACTCATAGTGTCTCCCGAGTTTGGCTGTGGCCAGAGCGCCACCGGCCTGGGTGAGAAGGATGGCCGCGAATCGACGACCTCGATTGTGCCTGTGGGACAGCATCATATGTTGTGCGCGGCCGGCATGTCCCGGAGATCGCGTCCACTGCTCAAAACTTCAGGGCGCCGTCGGGAAGCTCGACGCGGGGGAATATGCGAGCGCCGTTGGTGATCATGTTGTCCGCGCCGACCGTGACGCCCTCGCCGAGCACCGCTCCGCCGGTGATCTGAGTTCTGTCACCGACGCGGCAGCCGGCGGCGACGATGCAGTCGCTGAGTGTGCAGTCCTCGCCGATCTCGCTGCCGCTGAAGATCACGGAGCGCTCGACTGTGGAGTTGGCGCCGACCCGAACGTTCTCGCCGAGCACCACGAGGCTGCCGACATGGGCGCCTCGGGCGATCTGCACGCCACGCTCGATGACTGCTGGCGGGATCGCCCGTCCCTGCACGTCGGCTCCCTCGTCTATCACCAGATAGCCGGCTCCGAGACGCTCCGTCACGGCTGTCTTGACGTTGCCCTCGATGATGTCGAATGTGCCCTTCAGGTAGCGCTCGGGGGTGCCGATGTCCAGCCAGTAGCTCTCAGACGGGGAGCCGTAGAGGCCGTCTCCGATCAATGCCGGCCACACCTCACGCTCGATCGAGACGTTGCGATCGGGCGGGATCAGGTCGAGGATCTCGCGCTCGAGCACGTAGGCGCCGGCGCTGATCAGGTTGGTGTCGATTTGATCGGAGCTCGGCTTCTCCACGAACTCGGTGACCGAGCGATCCTCGGCGAGGCGTACGAGACCGTAGGCCGAGGGATCCGCCACCCCCACCAGTGCCAGCGTGGCCTTCGCCTCGGTGCGCTCGTGCTGGGCGATCTGGGCGGTCAGATCGATGTCGGTGAGCACGTCGCCGTTGAGCATCAGGAATCGCTCGTCGAGCATCGAGGACGCGTACTTCAGAGCGCCGGCGGTGCCCCGTGGCTCGGGCTCCTCGATGAAGCGCAGCCGTATCCCCAGGCCCGAGCCGTCGCCGAGCACGTTGCGCACGCTCGTCGCGAGGAATCCGCAGGACATGATCACGTCGTCGACGCCGTGCACCCGCAGCCACTGCAGCATGAAAGAGATGAAGGGGCGGTCGACCAGCGGTACGACAGGCTTTGGCACAGTGGACGTCAGCGGGCGTAGACGTGTTCCCTCTCCGCCGACGAGGATCACGGCCTGCATCAGCTTCTGCCGATCCCCTCGTAAGTGAGTCCGGCGGCTCCTATTGCATGGCTGTCGAGCGCGTTGCGTCCGTCGATCACGAGCGTGCCCGCCATCGCACCGGCGACCTCGACCCAATCCAACTCGAGGAACTCTGGCCACTCGGTGACCAGCACGATCGCGTCTACTCCGCTCACGGCGTCCATCGCGCTGGAGGCGAACTCGATGCCGCTCACCAACTCACGGGCCTGCTGCTCAGCGACCGGGTCATAGGCGCTCACCTTCGCGCCATCGGCATTCAAGCGGGCCGAGAGTACCAGCGATGACGCCTCGCGCATGTCGTCGGTGTTCGGCTTGAATGCCAGCCCGAGCAGCGCGATGCGCCTACCGACCAGGCCACCGAGATGCTTCTGTAGCTTGCCGATGACGCGCCGCTTCTGCAGTTCGTTGACCTCGATCACCGCGGTCAACAACTGGAAGTGATAGCCGGAGTTGCCGGCCAACTGCTTGAGCGCGTTGACATCCTTGGGAAAACAACTGCCGCCGAAGCCAATCCCGGCCTGCAGGAACTTCGGCCCGATCCGGTCATCCAAGCCCATGCCCTTCGCGACCTCGACGACATCGGCACCCGTCTCCTCGCAAACATTCGCGATCTCGTTGATGAACGAGATCTTCGTCGCCAGAAAAGCATTCGATGCAAGCTTGACCATCTCCGCACTAGCGATATCGGTCCTGACCAGCGGCGCACCCAGCGGCGCATACAACTCCACAACGGCATCTCCCGCCCAATCCCCAATGTCTCCGACGACCACCCGATCAGGATGCAAAAAGTCCTTGACCGCGGAGCCCTCCTTCAAGAACTCAGGACACGACACATACCGCAACCCGTCCTTGCCCTGCTCGCCAAACACCCGCCGGATCGCCCCTCCCGTCCCACACGGCACCGTCGACTTCATCACCAGCGCATGACGATCAGAAGCCGGAATCGCGTCCACAACCGCATGCACAGCACTCAAATCCGCATCTCCCGAATACGTTGGCGGTGTCCCAACCGCCACGAACAACAAGCGCGCATACTGGAGCGCTTCAGCTAGATCGGTAGAGAAATGCAAGCGCTCGGCATTGCGCGCCAGCAGCTCCTCGAGACCCGGCTCATAGATCGGGACATCACCCGCGCGCAGCCGCGCGACCTTCGCGGCATCGATATCCACGCAGTAGACCTCGCTGCCAAGCTCAGCAAAGCCCACCGCCGTGACGAGCCCCACATACCCGGTACCAATAACGCCAATCGGCTCACGCGCACCCATGAGACCCGGAAGAGTAGCCGCTCGACAAGAACGACCGCCCCCAGCCCAACAACCGCTATCGCCCCTCCTCAAGCTCCCGACGAGGCGCCGGCGCGATAGTCGGGCAGCCTGTGCAGAAAGTCGCCCAGCACGCGACGGTAGCTCGCCAACGAGCTCATCGACACCCACTCCTGCGGGCCGTGATGTCCCGCCCCCACAGGCCCAAACTCGACAGCGGGTATGCCGGCCTGCAGGAACGACAGCGCGTCGGAGGCGCCGTCACGCCCGACGCTCCAGGCCTCACCGTCGATGTGCCTGCTCACCGCCTCTCGCAGGGCGAGAACGCCTGGCTCGCTGCGGGAGACCGTCGCGGGTCGATGGATGAAGCAGCGCTCGATCCGCAGGTCGGGAATCCCGCGAATCTGCTCGAGGATTCGCTCCGGGTCCTGCTCGGGCAGATAGCGGATGTCGACCTCCACGAGGCAACGGTCGGGGACCTTGTTGAAGACGTCGCCGCCCTCGATGCGAGCGAGGTTGATCGAGGGTCGGTCGAACAGCTCAGAGGACTCGCGGCTGAAGGGCATCGTCTCGATGCGCCGGAACGCGTCGTGTGCCTTGTGGATCGCATTGTCTCCGAGCCAGGGAGTCGAGCCGTGTGCGGCCGTGCCGAGGATCTCCAGACGTACGGCGAGCACGCCCTTGGCCTGGACGCCGATGTGAAGGTCGGTGGGCTCGCCCGTGATCGCGAAGTCGCCGCTGAGACCATCCGCCAGGAGTCCGTCGATAGAGCGCTCATCGAGATCCTCTGACTCCTCGTCGGGGACACACACCAGCAGTACGCGCACGCGATCCTGCCGAGCGGCGTCACTGAGCGCGCACATCATCGCTCCGAGCGCGCCCTTCATATCGTAGGCGCCGCGTCCGAACAGCCGACCGTCCCGCACTTCTGGCTGGAACTGGTCTGGGTGGGCGGGAACGACGTCGAGATGCCCGTGGAAGATCACGCAGGGTGCCTCGCGCGGCCCGCATTCGGCGAGCAGCACCGGCAGCCCTTTGTGGTCGATCTCGCGAACCTCCAGGCGGTGGCGCTCGAGCCAGTCTTTGACGAACGCGGCGGCGCGGCGTAGGCCGTCGACGGTCGAGGTGTCATAGGCGATCAGTTCTTTGGCGAGGGCACACTCATCCACGCAGGCAGCGTAACCTCTGGAGGATGGCGGGACGCATCGTGGTATTCGGGGCGACGGGCTACACCGGTGAGCTGACCGCTCGCGCGCTCGTCGATGACGGTGCGCGGCCGCTGCTGGCGGCGCGCAGCGAGCAGCGTGTCGCCGCCTTGGCGCGGGATCTCGGCGATCTGGAGTGGGCGGTCGCCGACGTCTCGGAGCCCCGGAGTGTGCGTGAGCTGGTGGAGCGTGGCGATGTGCTGGTGAGCACGGTCGGACCGTTTGTCCGCTGGGGCGAGCCGGCGGTGAGCGCCGCGATCGACGCGGGAGCGCACTATCTGGACTGCACCGGGGAGGGACGTTTCATCCGTGAGATCTTTGAGCTGCACGGTCCTCGCGCAGAGGCCGCCGGCTGCGGTCTGTTGACGGCGTTCGGCTATGACTGGGTGCCCGGCAACCTGGCTGGTGCGCTGGCGCTGCGCGACGCTGGCGAGCGCGCCACACGGGTGGAGGTCGGCTATTTCATCTCCGGTGGGCGCGCGGGCCCGAAATCGATGAGCGGTGGCACTCGCGCCTCGGCGGCCGGGGTGATGCTCGATCCCGCCTTCACGTTTGCAGATGGTCGTGTGGTCGCCGAGCGCGGAGGTAAGCGCATGCGCCGCTTCGAGGTGGGTCCCGGTTCGGCTGAGCCCGCCATTTCGGTTGGCACATCTGAGCATTTCACGCTGTCACGGATTCATCCTCAGCTGCGAGACGTCGATATCTATCTCGGCTGGTTTGGGCCGGCTTCACGGGTGATGCAGGGGCTCTCGGCGAGCTTGGATGTTCTGGTGGGTCTGCCGGGCTTCAGGAGCGGGATCGAGGGCGCTCTGGGACGGCTGGTGAAGGGTTCCACGGGCGGACCCGATGCCGCGGCTCGAGCGCGGTCGGGCTCGCTGGTCCTCGCGGACGCTTTTGACGCGGGCGGCGCACGTCTTGGCTCTGTGCGCCTGGAGGGAGTCAACGGCTATGACTTCACCGCCCGGGTCCTGGCCTGGGGAGCGCGGTGCGCGGCGGCCGGTGGACTGCAGGGCAGCGGGGCGCTTGGCCCGGTGGACGGCTTTGGGCTGGATCTGCTGCGGTCAGGCTGCGAGCACGCCGGGATCTCCCAGAAGTAAGCGGTGCGCCGCGCGCGGGCGGCGCCGGCGGTCTGTCTCCTCAGCGGGTGCTGCGGGACAGCTTGAACACAGGGTGCTTCGGTGCCGCGCCACGCAGCTCATCCTCTGAGGAATCGGGCCCGACGCCGTCGAAGAACGCTCCCACCTCGAACTTCCAGCGCTTCAAATATGCGCGCAGCACCGGCGCCTTCTCGTCGTCGTCGAGCTCTGTGGCGGTGAAGCGCTCGCTGCGTTTGCCCACCAGCAGCCGTCCCTCCCCGCTGACGCGCAGGTTGCGCGCCCATTGGGTCTCGCCGCGCGGAGCGACGAGATAGCGCTCACCCTCGAAGTCGAGCAAGTTGACCGGCGTACGGCGCGGCTGCCCCGAGCTGCGCCCCTCGACCTCGAGCACGCGCGAGCCGAGGATGCTCACGCCCCTGCCGGTTAGGGCAGCGACGATGCGATTGAAGACATTCGCCGTGAACCAGCCGGGGCGCTTGCGCTGGAAATGTTCCTTGGCGGCCTGCTCCGTGCTGTCGGTGTCCACGCGAGCCCTACCCCTCTAAACCCTCGACCGCTAACCCTCGACCGCGAGAAACGCCTCGTAGCGCCTGACGTCGCGTACTGCGCGGGCGTGCTCCTCGCTGCCTTGCTCGGCATTCTCGACGGCCTTGCGCGCGTCCGACAGCTTGGCCTCGAACGCCTGGCGGTCGATCTGCTCCGGTGCGATCGCTTCCTCGACCAGCAGCAGCGCACGGTTTTCCGCGAACTGGATGTAGCCCTCGCCCTGAGCGAAGCGGACCACCTCGGTCTCGGAGCGATAGATGCGCAGCTCGGTGGGCACGAGCGTCGCCAGCAGCCCTTCGTGGTTGGCGAGCAGCGCGATCGAGCCCACACCGGTGACCGTGGAGACCATCTCGACCTCCTCGGAGAACGCCTGGCCCTCCGGCGTGAGCACCTCCAGCGGGAATTTGTTGCGCGCCATGGTTAGCTGGACGCCGCCTCGACAACCTGCTCGATCGTGCCCTTCAGGAAGAACGCGCTCTCCGGGACCTCGTCGTGCTTGCCCTCGAGGATCTCGTCGAAGCCTCTGATCGTCTCGGCGATCGGCACATACGCCCCCGGCGTGCCGGTGAACTGCTCGGCCACGAAGAACGGCTGCGAGAGGAAGCGCTCGATCCGCCGTGCGCGCCCGACGGTGAGCTTGTCCTCGTCGGAGAGCTCGTCGATCCCGAGGATCGCGATGATGTCCTGCAGCTCCTTGTAGCGCTGCAGCACCTCCTTGACGCGGTTGGCTACGCGGAAGTGGTCCTCGCCGAGGATGTCGGGCTTGAGGATCGTGGAGGTGGAGTCGAGCGGGTCGACGGCCGGGTAGATGCCTTTTTCGGAGATCGCCCGGGACAGCGCGGTGGTTGCGTTGAGGTGGGCGAACACCGAGGCCGGCGCCGGGTCGGTGTAGTCGTCGGCGGGCACGTAGATCGCCTGGATCGATGTGACCGATCCGCGCTTGGTCGAGGTGATGCGCTCCTGCAGTTGCCCCATCTCGGTCTCCAGCGTCGGCTGGTAGCCCACCTGCGATGGCATGCGCCCGAGCAGCGCCGAGACCTCGGAGCCGGCCTGCACGAAACGGAAGATGTTGTCGATGAAGAGCAGCACGTCCTGGCCCTGGTCGCGGAAGTACTCCGCCATCGTCAGGCCCGAGAGGGCGACGCGCATGCGCGCCCCGGGGGGCTCGTTCATCTGCCCGAACACGAGCATCGTCTTGTCGAGCACGCCCGACTCCTTCATCTCCAGCCAGAGGTCGTTGCCCTCGCGCGAGCGCTCGCCCACGCCGCAGAACGCCGACAGCCCGCCGTGCTCCTTGGCGAGGTTGTGGATCAGCTCCTGGATCAGCACGGTCTTGCCCACGCCGGCGCCGCCGAACAGCCCGACCTTGCCGCCCTTGGCGTATGGGGCGAGCAGGTCGATCACCTTGATGCCCGTCTCGAACATCTCGGTCGTCGGGGTCAGATCCTCCACCCGTGGGGCATCTTGGTGGATGCCGCGTCGCTCCACATCGGCGGGCAGCTCCGCGCCGAGGTCGATCGGCTCACCGAGGACGTTGAAGATCCGCCCGAGCGTGGCCTCGCCGACGGGGACGGTGATCGGAGCACCGGTGTCGATGACCTCCACCCCACGGGCGAGTCCGTCGGTCGTGTCCATCGCCACCGCACGGACACGGTCGTCGCCGAGGTGCTGCTGCACCTCGCACACGAGCACCTCGCCGCCCGCCTCGGCGCTCACGCCGGGAGCCTCCTCGGCAGCCGCCGCCGCGGGGCGGGCGACGGTGATCGCGTGGTTGATCTCGGGCAGACGGTCCGGGAACACGGCCTCGATCACCACACCCTGGATCTCCTCGATGCGTCCGACGTTGCGCTTGGCGGCGGCGCCATTCTCGGAAGTCGGCTCGGTGACTGTTGTGGCTGACATTTGGTTTCGGTTCTCCTCTTTATCTCTATTGAAGTCTTGTGGTCGTGCGCTGCGTCTCAGCTGAGTCCCTCGGCACCGGCGACGACCTCCATGATCTCTTGAGTGATCTCGGCCTGGCGGGCGCGGTTCATCTGCAATGTGTAGTCGGTGATGATTTCCCCGGCGTTCTCCGAGGCGCTGCGCATCGCTGTCATCTGCGCGCCGAAGAAGCCCGCGGCGGACTCCACCAGCGCACGATAGATCGAGACCTCGATGTAGTCGGGCACCAGGCGCTCGAGAATCGACTGCGGGTCGGGCTCGTACTCCACCGGCTGGGGACGCTTGGGCTCCTCGCCGCCGCCGGCCTGCGGGCTGTCGTCGTGCGCCGGCGACTCCTCATCCGCGCCGATCGCGTGTGAGAGAGGGAGCAGCACGTCGCGTGTGACGCGCTGGGTCAACGGCGAGATGTAGGCGTTGTAGATCAGCTCGACACGATCCAGCCTGCCGTCGACGTAGGCCGCGATCACGTCGTCGGCGATCGCGCGCGCGTCGGCGTAGGCCGGCCGATCGGCGAAGCCCGTGTAGCTGCCGCTGAGCTCGTTGCCGCGGAAGGTGAGCGAGGAGACGCCGCGACGGCCGGTCGCGTACCAGACGGGGCGCTGGCGCTGCTCGCCCAGTTCCCCGGCGATACGCGTACCCGCCCTGATGATCTGGGAGTTGAAGCCGCCCGCGAGCCCGCGGTCGCCGGTGACGAGCAGCAGCCCCACGTTGGTGACGGTCTCGTGCTCTGCCAGCAGCGGCTGGCTGGCCGCCTGCGGGCCGGCCGCGAGCGCGGCCTGGCGAGCCATCCGGCGCATCCCGTCGGCGTACGGGCGCAGCGCGTCGATGCGCTGCTCGGCGCGGCGCAGCCTCGCGGCCGCGACCATCTCCATCGCTCGCGTGATCTTCTGGATGTTCTTCACCGAAGCGATCTTGTTGCGGACGTCGCGCTGAGAAGCCATGGTCGTGTGCTGCCCTCGTCGGCCTCAGGCCGGCTGGGGCTCACCCTCCGGCTCGCGCTGGCTGCTCGGTGCCGGCGCAGCGTCGTCGTCGAGCGGTTGGCCCTCCTCGTCGAGGTCGTAGCCGAAGTCGGCCGCGTAGGACTCGACGGTGTCGCGCACCTCTTTCTGGGTCTCATCCGACCAGTCGCCGCCGGCTATCTTGGCGCGCAGATCGGCGTGCTGGGAGTGCAGCCGTTCGATCAGCCCGAGCAGGAACTCGGGTACGCGCTCGACGAGCAGGCGGTCCAGGAACCCGTTCGTCGCCGCATAGATCTGAACGGTCTGATCCTGCACGGCAAGCGGTGCGCGCTCGTTCTGGTTGAGGGTGGCGACGAGTCGCTCGCCGCGCGCAAGCGTGCGCTGGGTGTCGGCGTCGAGGTCTGAGCCGAACTGCGCGAAGGCCTCGAGGTCGCGGAACTGCGAGAGCTCGAGCTTGATGCGTCCGGCGACCTTCTTCATCGGGCCGATCTGCGCGTTGCCTCCCACCCGGGAGACGGAGATGCCGACGTTGATCGCCGGCCGCACGCCGGAGTTGAACAGCTTGGACTCGAGGAAGATCTGCCCGTCGGTGATCGAGATCACGTTCGTTGGGATGTAGGCGGAGACGTCGCCCGCCTGCGTCTCGATCACAGGCAGCGCCGTCAGTGAGCCGCCGCCGAGGTCGTCGTTGAGCTTGACCGCACGCTCGAGCAGGCGCGAGTGCAGGTAGAAGACGTCGCCGGGGTAAGCCTCGCGACCGGGCGGGCGGCGCAGCAGCAGCGACATCTGACGGTAGGCGTAGGCGTGCTTGGTGAGGTCGTCGTACACGCACAGCGCGTGGCGACCGGAGTAGAGGAAGTGCTCCGCCATCGCGCAGCCGGCGTAGGGCGCCATGAACTTGATCGGTGCTGACTCGTCCGCGGGTGCCGCCACGATGATCGTGTTCTCCAGCGCGTTGTTTTCCTCGAGCGTCTGCGCGAGCGCCACCACGGTCGCCATGCGCTGGCCGATCGCGACGTACACGGACACCACGCCGCTGTCCTTGTTGTTGATGATCGTGTCGATCGCGATCGCGGTCTTGCCCGTCTGGCGGTCGCCGATGATCAGCTCGCGCTGGCCGCGGCCGATCGGGATCATCGCGTCGATCGCCTTCAGGCCGGTCTGCATCGGTTCCTCGACCGGCTGGCGCTGGACCACGCCGGGGGCCTTGAACTCAGCCGGGCGACGCTCTGTGGTGTTGATGTCGCCCTTTCCGTCGAGCGGGCGGCCGAGCGGGTCGACGATGCGTCCGAGCAGCTCCTCGCCGACGGGGACGTCGAGCAGGGTGCCCGTGCGCTTGGCGGTGTCACCCTCCGAGACGCGCTCCCAGTCGCCGAACAGCACCGCGCCGACGTTGTCGGACTCGAGGTTCAGCGCGAGGCCGGTGACGCCGTGGCTCAGTTCGAGCATCTCAAACGACATGCAGTTCTCCACTCCGTGCAGGCGCGCGATCCCGTCCGCGACGGAGAGCACCGTGCCGACCTCGGTCAGCTCGGCGCGGCCGGCGTCGAGGTTCTCGATCCGGCTCTTGAGGATGCTCGTTATCTCGTCAGGGTTGATTTGCATCTAAGAGGCTCCTTGGGCAACCTGCCTGCGCAGATGCTCCAGTCGTGTGCGAATAGAGGCATCGAGGATCGAGTTTCCGACCCTCACCACGATGCCGCCGATGATGTCGGGATCGACGTGCGCGACCAGTTTGACGGTGCGCCCCGCGCGCTCCCCGATCGTGCGGCCGAGGTTCTCCGTTGTCGCGGCGTCGAGCGCGATCGCGCTGGTGATCTCCACGGGAAGCGTGCGGTTCTCCTCTTCCCAAAGACGGTCGTACTTCTGGCGGATGCGGAAGATCACGGGCATGCGGTGTTTCTCGATCAACAGCGCGAGGAAGTTCGCGAACGCGGGGTTCGCGCCCTCCAGCGCGCGCCCAAGCGCGTCCTGCTTCTCGCTCGTTGAGAAGTAGGGCGAGAACAGGAAGATCGCGAGCTCGCGGTTGGCGTCCAGGGCGTCGGCGAACTGGCCGAGCTGCTCGCGCAGCTCGTCGATCTTGCCCTGCTCGCGCGCGACCTCGAACAGCGACCGCGCGTATACCTCGGCGAGCTCCTCCATCAGTTCTCCGATGCTCCCCCGCCCGGCGCCACGCCGGAGAAGTCGAGTTCGCCGAGCGCCTCCTCCACGAGCTTGCGCTGGTCGGAGTCGTTGAGCGTCTTGCGCGTGACCTTTTCGGTCGCGAGAATCGTCAGGTCGGCGATCTCCTTGCGAATGTCGTCGAGCGCTCGCCGCGTTGCCGCTTCGATGTCGCGCTCGCCGCGCTTGGCTGCTTCGGCGATGATCTCCTGGCCCTTGGCCTTGGACTCCTGCTCGTGGGTGTCGGCTGCCTGGCGCGCCCGCTGGACGATCTCATCGGCCTGTGCGCGAGCCTCCTTCAGGCGCTCGCGATATTCGGCGAGGATCGTGTCGGCCTCCTCGCGCAGCTGCGTCGCGGCGTCGATGTCACCTTCGATCGACTTCGCACGTTGATCCAGCGCTTTGCCGATCAGCGGGAACACCCACTTGCGCAGGATGAACATAGAGATCACGAACACGACCACGGTCCAGATCATCAGCCCCACATTGGGGGTGATCAGGAACGAGCCGCTGGAGGCTAGTGGGATGCTTGGCGCGGCGAGCATTTGGCCTACAGGAAGAAGGCGATGAAGCCGCCAACGAGGCCGTAGAAGAAGCACGCCTCGGTGAGCGCGAAGCCGAGCCACTGGTCGCGCTCGATATCGGCACGCAGCTCGGGCTGGCGGGTCTTGGCTTGGATCGAGGCGTTGAACACAGATCCGATGCCCGCGCCTGCGCCGGCTGCGCCGCCCGCGGCACCGACACCAAGAGCGACCGATCGTAGCCCTTCCTTTCCTATTTCTGCGTTGGCTGCCGTGACGGCCAACAGCGGATGGATCACGCCTAGCGCTGGGGCGAAAAGGTGGAGAAACAGCATTGCTTGATGGCTCCCTTGTGTGATTGCTAGTGGCTCGAGACCGCGCTACCGAGATAGATGGCAGTCAGGATGGAAAAGATGAACGCTTGCAGGCCGGCGATCAGCACGGCCTCGAACAGGAAGATCGCGATCCCGAACGGCAATAGGATCCAGGACACGAGTTGCAGCCCGACGAGCACGCCGAGCTCACCGCCCATGAACGCGATCAGCAGGTGACCGGCGAGCAGGTTCGCCCACAGCCTGACGGTCAGCGAGACCAGGCGCAGGAAGTTGGAGAGGATCTCGATCGGGAAGATCAGCAACACGATCGGGCCTGTGACGCCGCCCGGCATGAGGCTTTTGATGTATCCGATCGGGCCGTGATGTTTGACCCCCTCGTAGGTGAACAGGATGAAGACGCCGAGCGCGAGGATCAGCGGGAACGCGACGTTGGTGTCGGCGGCGTAGATCTGCAGCGACGGGATGTGCGCGCCGAGCAGCTTGAACGTCTCGCCCGAGTCGACCGGCAGCGGGATGTAGCCGATCATGTTGGTGACGAGGATGAACACGAAGATCGTGGCGATCAGTGGGAAGTACTTGCGCTCCATGTCCTCGTTGAGGTTTTCTTTGGACATGCCGCGGGTGAATTCGTAGAACATCTCGACCGCGACCTGGAGGCGACCGGGACGCCGCTGTAGGCGCTTGGCGATGTACAGCATCACCCCGATCGTGATGACGACCGTGATCAGCAGGTAGAGCACACCCTTGTTGAACGCAATCGGACCGAGCTTGAACCAGGTGTCGAGTTTGAACTCATCTGTCGGCGAGAAGACGTTGCTGGCGACCGTCGGGGCCTTGTGCGCGGTGACTCCGAACAGGATCGCGAACAGAGCCATCCCGCCGATCCAGGCGCCGAGGACCGCGTAAAAGAGCTTTTTGCCCTTGCTCATCCCCTGCTTCTCTGACGGCGGGGTGGGAGGGGTCCCCATACCACGGGCTATCGGTGGAGCCCCGGCGACTGCGCTCACGGCCTCGGCCCTCCCGGTCGTCCTTCCATCAAACGCAGCGCGAAGGCGATCGAGTAGGCACCGAAGATCATCAGTGAAGCGGCCAGACCGTCGCTGCGCCCACCCACCACTCCGGCGAGCACGATCGCGCCCGCCAGCAGCCAGATCCGCCCAAACGCGTCAATCAGGTTGACGCCGAAGCGGCTCCGCAGCTCGGCTCTTCCCTCGATCAGGCGCCGGCTGAGCAGCGCCAGCAGGCGCTGCCCGAGCCACGCCGCGGCACCGATCACGCAGCCGAGCACGGGCGCACCGAGGATCAGCGCGGCCGGCGTGGCAACGGCGAGGATCAGGATGTCGAGATAGCGAACGAACGCGAACACGCGGCTCTCGATGGCGCTGCCGGCGCCGTCCGCCGGAAGCTCAAGCGGCGATTGGGTGATGGCCGGGCGCAGGCCGGCTGATGGTCGTCGATGCACGAAAGGGGAACGTGGCCGTCTTACCCGTCGGCTCGCCAGGAGCACGACGAACTTGCGCCCACGACGCTATCTCTGAGTCGTTGTCCCGACATGTCTGGTTGACTATCCCACCGTTTGGAAAGAGAAGATCCCCGCGCTGCGCGCGTCCCTCAACGCTCTGCGACCGGGCGGCCTAGTTTACATGGTCCAACGACTGCGCGGATTGTGCTGGTGTGAGCGGATTCTTCTCGCGTGCGCAGGCGCTGGAGGACCGGTCAGAGGCCGGCGGCGACTTGCGCGGGATCTCGACGGCGTGGTTGCAATGCATTGATGATCGCCACCGAAGCTAGGCCCGTGAGTAGGCCGGCGAGCGCGTCGAGCAGAAAATGGTTGCCGGTGGAGAGCACGGCCAGCGCTGTCAGGCACGGGTAGCAGACGGCCAGCACCCGCGCCCAGCGGCGCTGGAAGGCTCGCCAGAATCCGATCGTGCACCAGACCGCCCAGGCGATGTGCAGGGAGGGCATTGCCGCGTACTGGTTGGCGTCCGAGGCAAGCGAGCCGGTGTGCCAGGAGCCGAACGCGTGCGTGGATGCGACCACATCTGAGAAGCCGAGTCCGACGAGCAGTCGCGGCGGAGCGACAGGGTAGCGCCAGAAGACTATGAAGCCGATCACGTTGATCAAGACCAGCGAGTTGCGCAGCGGGCGGTACAAATCTGGGCGTCGATACCACAGCCAGGCGAGCAGTCCGATCGTCACGATGAAGTGGGCGTTGTCGTAGTAGTCGGAGAGAATCAGCCCGAGCGTGTGGTGCCCGGCGAGCCACCGGTTGAGCGTGAGCTCCGGATCCAGGTGCAGGGAGCGCTCGAGATCGAGTATGCCGCGCGCGTGGCTGAGGGCGGCGTGCATACGCAGCGGAGCAAGATTCGTGATCGCGTCATACACCCAGCCGAGCCAGGCGATGACCAACAGCTCGATCCACCAGCGGGAGCGACGCGGCCTCGCAGCCTCCGCGGCCGGACTCTCGAGTCCGGCCGGAGCCTCGCTTGTGGAAATCATGGCAGGGCTGGCCAAGCAGTCGATGTTATCCACCTGTGAAGGCATCACGTCGGTGCGTCGCGCCTGCTGCTCAGAGCCAAACCGGCTCGAGCTCGAGCTCGGCGAGACGGTCGAGCACGAGCGGCAGCGCCCCGGCCGTTCGCCTCCATGATTCCGGCGCCGAGTAGTCATCGGCGTCGTGCAGGAGCAGCACCGAGCCGCCGCTCACGCCGCTGGTCACGCGAGTCGTGATCGACGCTGGCGTGGCGTGCGCCTCCCAGTCTCGGCCCCAGTGGCTCCACAGCAGCGTGCGCCAGCGCCGCCGGTGAGCCAAGCACAGAGCGGCGCCGTTGAGAACCCCGTATGGCGGCCGATACAACCCGATCGCCATGCCGGTTGCGTCCTCGATCGTCTGCTGCGCACGGTTGATGTCGGCCCGCACCTGCCACGGCGTCAAGCGCAGCAGGTTGCGATGGCGATCACAATGCAGGCCGATCCGGTGACCCGCGTCGATGATTTCGCGCGCAAGCGACGGGCTGCGTCTGACCTGCTCGCCAACTAGAAAGAATGTGGCCGGCACCCCACGCTGGGAGAGGATCTCGAGCACGGCCGGCGTCCCCTGCGGGTGAGGGCCGTCATCGAACGTGAGCGCGTAGCCGCCACCGCTGCTCGTACGGTCCTCGATCCCACCCCACCGGCAGAGCGCCGCGGCGATGCACGCCGGTGCGCGCCGCACGCCCGCTGCCGTGCGGACGCTCGCGCCGTCGCTCACACGGCGTGCCCTTGCCCCCGCCAGCCCCGGTAGCAGATAGCTGCACAACGCCGCGCTCGCGAGCGCGCCCGCGAGCGGTTGACCGGGAATGCGATGATCATCGTCAGACATGGGTGACCTTCTCGGAATCTTGGCCGCCGTCGGGGCCTCAGCCCTGTATAGCCTAGGGATTGCGCTGCAGGCAATGGACGCCCGCGAGGCGCCCCACGAGGAGCACCTGCGCGTGGCGCTGGCCTTCAGCCTGATCAGGCGCCCGCGCTGGCTGCTGGGCACCGGCCTGTCGATCATCGGCTGGCCGCTGCAGGTGCTGGCCCTGCTGCTGGCTCCACTGGTGCTCGTGCAGCCCGCTCTCGCGGCCGGCCTACTGGTGCTGATGTTCGTGGCCCAGCGGATGCTCGGCGAGCACGTGGGACGCTATGAGTACCTGGCGATGAGCGCGATTGTGGCGGGCGTGATCGGGGCGGCTCTAACGGCGCCCCCACGTCACGGCTCCACCCACACCTCTGAGGAAGTCGTGATCGCGGTTGTGCTCGCCGGCCTGGCGGTCGTCAGCCTGTTGCCCTATCTGCTGCGTGTGCTTCATCGTCGCTCGCCCGCCTCGGTGACGATCGTCTGCGCCGGGCTGGCGTTCGGCTGGAGCGGCATCGCGACCAAGCTCGCTTCGGACGATTTCTCACAGGGCTATGTTGCCGTGGCCGCTGCCTGGGGCCTGGCGACGGCAACGGCCTCTGCGGTGGCCGTGCTGAGCGAGTCGAGCTCCCTGCAGTCGCGTCCGGCCATCCAGGTGGCGCCGGTCGTCTTCGTAACTCAGACGATTGTGCCGGTCGCGGTCGCGCCGCTGCTCTTCGGCGAGCACCTCTCCGACACACCGCTCGGGGGTGTCCCGCTGCTGGCGTCGCTCGCGCTGCTCGTGGCGGGAGCAGCGCTGCTGGCGCGCTCCCCACTGCTGGTCGCGGTAATGGAAGGGGAGCTAACTCGTAAGCCACCCGAGCGGCTCAGCGCCCAGGCGGCCGGCGGCGAGCCAGGAGACGATCCGCCGCACGCCATCGGCTGAGGATGACGAACCGTCGGCGGTGATCACCACCACATCACCGGCATGGGCCAAGCGATGCGGCAACGGAGCTCTGGCGTCGAGCCACAAGTCGCCGCTCACCGGCAGCGCGCCGGTGCTGCGCGAGAGCACGAGCTGGCCGAGCGTCAAACCGCGACGGGGCTGCAGGAAGTAGAAATGGTGGCGCAGACCGAGAGCGTGTGCCTGAGAGCGCAGAGCGCCACGTGTGCGCACCCAGCGCAGGAGCGCTCCTGAACTCGGCACCTGAGGCACGAACTCGTCTCCCAACGAGCGCAACGCGAAGATCATCGCGCGCGAGGGCACCCCGCCATCGGCGAATGACGCGTGGATCCCCTCGCTGGCCAGCTCCGTAGCCAGACGCGTCACATCGTCGGCGTGCGTGCTGACGATCATTCCCACGTTCGGCTGGTCCGTGTGGACCTGGGTGAGTGGCTTCACGCGCATGATCTTCTGCGCGAGGGCGGTCATCTCATCGGTCGACATCATCCAGGTGCCGACGGTCAGGAGCAGGAGGATCTGCGTGACAGAGGCCGCGACGCGCATGCGCCACAGGGGAATCGGGTTCACTCGACGGGGTGCGTTCAAAACGATGTCCGCCGCGTCCGGGTGCTCCTGCTCGCGTCCGTGCATCAAGGCACCCGCGACCCCAATCGCCGCTGCCGCGCTTGCCGCGACGCCCTGTGACGCCCCGACGATGGCGGGGCCGGCCGCGGCGAGCGTCACGGCGGCACGCGCCGCGATGCCCTGGGAGCCGGATGTCAGGAGCTCACTCTCGGCGAGCTCTGACCCTTGCGTGGAGGCATCAGTGGTGAAGCTCGCCTGCACGTGTTCGCGCAGCTCATTGGTGTCGTTTGCCAGCCGCAGCAGCTGAAGATTGGCCATCGCCTGGGTATTGAGGCGTGCGTGACCCACCGGTAGCCCGTAGGAGACGACTGGCGTGCCGGCGGCCTTCGCCTCCAGGCAGGTGACTCCGCCGGTCGAGTGCACGAGCGCGTCAGCGGCGGCCAACAACTCGGGCATCTTCTCAGTGAAGCCATAGACGTGCACCCGTGACTCGGATGCGAAGGCCTCGCACAGCTTCTCGTGGAGTTGCTCGTTGCGCCCGGCGAGACACACGATGCTGCTGACGTCGGCGATGCCGCAGAGCTCGCGCACCGCGCCCGCGACGTCTCCAACCCCCCAGCCGCCACCTGAGACCACGACCATCCGCCCGTGCTCGGGCAATCCCAGTGCGCGACGTGTCTCGGTCGGGCAGCGCGGCTCCAGGAATTCAGCCGATATCAACGGCGCCACCAGCTGCGCGCTGCCCTCGCCGGCGATACGCTCGACAGGCTGCATCGACTCGACGTACATCACGAGATGCATGTCGATCCCCGGCTGCGCCCAGAAGAACAGACCGGTCAGGTCGGTGATCGTGGCAACCGTCGAGCAGTCGACCACACCGGTGCGGCGCAGGCGTGCCAGCACAACGGTCACGGCGGGGTAGGTCGAGACGATCACATCGGGGTTGTGTTCGGCGATTGTCCGGGCCAGCGGCCGTGAGCCGAACCCGCAGAGCAGCCGTCGCGCCAGGAAACGAATCGGCAGTACGTGCTCCAGCAGCCAGTAGACGATCGAGTAGCTCCACGGCATCAGGTTCAGTTGAACGCGATAGCCGTCCTCGACCACGGGGCGCAGCACGCGTCCCATTGCGTCCAGGCCGTCGATGACGGTGACCTCGGCGGGCTGATCGGAGGCTCCGATCTGTTCCTCGAGCGCTCGTGCGGCCGCGGCGTGGCCCTCGCCGACATCGGCGGAGAGAATCAGCACACGGCGTGGCCCGGGGGCTCGGGGAGAAGGTTGGCGCTTACGGAGTCGCATGAAGTCGGTCGCGGCTTATCTAAAGGACGATGCGGCGAGAGCCCACGGCGATCAAACCTTGCCCCCCGGCGAGCATGCTGGCAGCCCAAGAGTACCGGGCTGGGCGAACGCTTGCAGAATTATTCCCCTCGCGTAACAAACCGGCTGGCGGATCGTGACAATGATGCGTATCGGACTCCAAGCCCCGATACACCAGTCCTCATCGAAGGTTTCCGCCGTCGTGGGCTCTCCCTTCGCCGGCGAGGTGGGGCTGGGGCGCTTTAGACGCGTACTTGGCGCCATCGGGCTGATCGGGGTGCTGGTGAGCACTTTCCTGGTGGCCGGTGGCTCCGCGGCCCGCCCCAGCATCTATGTGCCGGCAGACGTGGGGGGCTGGCCACGCTGGATGGCTGGCCCGCTGGAGAGCCTCGACCTGGGCATCGACTCCGCGCGATTTCAGACGTTCACGCTCCTTCTGTGCGTCAGCTATGCGATCGTGATCGTCTGTGTGCGAGCGCTGCCCGGTATCGCGGTGGCGGCGACGATCGTGCTCGCTCACCTGATTTTGCTGATCGGGCCTCCCCTGCTCTCACGAGATGTCTTCGGCTACATCGGGTTCGCTCGGCTCGGCGTGCTGCATGGCCTGGACCCGTACACCCACTTCCTCGCGCGAGCATCGGGAGATCCCGTTTTCGCGTTCGTCGGTTGGCCCTTCCAGCACTCTCCCTACGGGCCGCTGTTCACATTGGGGAGCTATGCCATTACTCCGTTTGGGCTCGCTGGCGATCTGTGGGCGCTGAAGGCACTGGCTGTCGTGAGCAGTCTTTGCGCGGTTGCGCTGGTGGCGCGAGCGGCCGGCAAGGAGGGCCGATCGCCGCGCGCCGCGGCCGCCTTCCTCGGCCTGAACCCCGTGCTGCTCGAGTTGGCCGTCGGCGGCGCTCACAACGACACGCTGCTGGCGCTCGCGCTCGCTGGCGCGCTTGCTCTGAGCGCCGGTGCGAGCCCTTCTCTGCGTGCCGGCGCGGTGGCGCTGGTCGCGGGTGTCGGGATCAAGGTCACCGCCGGTCTGGCTCTGCCGTTTGTGATGCTGGCCGGAGCGGATTTCAGAGGACGGCTGCGGGTGGCGGTGAGCGCGGGCCTGGCAATGGTGGTGCTTGCGGGCGTTGCGCTGATCGGGTTTGGCTCTCACGCGCTCGGCTTTCTCGGTGCTGTCGGCGAGCAGCAGCAACTCGTGGCGACGCACAGCATTCCGGCGGAGACGGCTCGCCTCCTCGGTTTGCGCGGGACACCAGGATGGTGGCGTCACGCCTTCATCGCGGCGTTCGTGGTTGCGCTCGCGGCTGCGCTGTGGCGCACCGCGCGCGGAGCCGACTGGCGCACGTCGGCTGGCTGGAGCACGCTTGCGCTGCTGGTGTGCACCGCCTGGCTGCTGCCGTGGTATGCGATCTGGACGCTGCCGCTGGCGGCGATCAGCCCGAGCAGGAGCCTGCGTGTCGCGACGCTGTTGTTCTGTGCTTACGCGATGCTGATCCACCTGCCACTGGCCGCTCCGCTGCTCAGCCGCCGGTGACGGACGCGAGGATCGCCGAGGCGCCCGTCGTGTCGGGAAGCTGCCCGTATTGCTCGAGCGCACGCACGAACACCGCGTAGGCCGGCCGTGGGCGCCCATTCGGGGCGATCAGCCCGGAGTCCCAGGATGCCGCCGGTCCCGCGCCGTCCCACTGGTAGATGTAGACCCTGGCGATGCGCGGGCTCAACCGTGCCAGCACGTCGAACAAGAAGCTCGTGACCTTGGCGGCGTGCGCCGCCGATTCGGGGAAGCCGATCGAGCTGTGATTGGCACGAGAGACCAGCCCGCCCGTCTCGGTGAACCAGATCGGGGCACGTGTGGCTTTCAGCAGGCTGAGTGTGGAGCTGGTCTGCAGGCGATTGGCGCCAATGTAGTTGTGCAGTCCCCAGACCATCGGTTCGGCTCCCCCGAGCGCGCGGCGGAACTGGCGAACCCAAGTCACCATGTTCGGCGTGTCGAGCAGCTCGGCGCCAAGCACTCGGCAGGAGCCGCAGTTGGCGACGATCCGCCTGTAGTAGTGGGCGATCAGCGTAGCTTTGTGGCAGGTGGGTTGGCCGCAGTAGTTTGCCTCGTTCCAGGTCGCGAAGTCTTTGACCCAGGGAAACAGTTTCCTGAAGCGGGCGAACTCCTCGCCAAAGCGAGCGGCGGTTGGCATCGTGTGGTGCCATCCGCGTTCCTCGCCGTGGTCGAAGGTGACCAGTGCTTCCACGCCGTCGGCGCGGGCGGCTTTCAGCCAGGTGGCAAGCGCCTGGAGTTGGCGCGCTCGGTCGATCGCGTTCCAGGCGACATCCAGCCGCGCGTAGCGGACATCGAGTTCTTTGAAACGCGGGTCGCTGAACATCGCCGGTGTCTCATCGCCGGCGCCGATCGCGAGTGCGCTGGCGCGTGCCGGGCTCACCAGAGCGAGGACCAGCATCAGTATCGAGAGTGTTCGGGGGAAGCTCGGCATGGCGCTACGTCAATGACGCATTCGCGGCGCAGAAGTAGCGGTGAAGCGGTTCCTAACGACCTAACGACCCGCCTCTCCTCTGGTGGCGGAGCTCGTCGGGTCGTGCTCGTGCACGGTGTCCGGGTTGTGGTTGTCCTGCGATCTGGGCACGACCGCGTCGATCTCGCCCGTTTCGAGATCTCTGACGACTTTGCATTCGATCTCGGACTCCGAGGCATGGGGGCGCAGCCGGTGCTGGCGAATCGTGTCGAGGCGGCGGAACTTGAGGATCTCGAGCACGTAGACGAGGTAGATGCTCGCGGCCAGTACGACGATGCCGATCGCGATCAGCACGAGCGCCCAGCCAGTGTGTAGATGGCCTTTGTGATCGCTGTAGGGGACGAAGCGCAGCGCCAGCGCGAGGCCGGCGAGCATCAGCGTCCACGCGTACAGGTAGGCGATCGTGCGGCGCGGGCTGAAGCCGATGCGCGCCATGCGGTGGTGAAAGTGCTCGCTGTCGGACTCGTAGATCGGGCGGCGGTACTTCAGGCGCTTGAGCACGACGAAGGTGGTGTCGAGGAAGGGCACCGTCAGCAGGATGAGTGGCAGCACGAGGCTCACCACCACCTGCGTCTTCACCGCCGCCTGCACGGTCAGGCAACCCATCAACAGGCCCAGCAGGTTCGAGCCGCAATCGCCCATGAAGCTCGACGCGGGCGGGAAGTTGTGCACCAGGAAGCCGAGCGCCGCGCCCGCTGTGATGCCCGCGAACACCGCCGGCGCCGCGCTGTGCAGATGGCCCGAGTGGTACAGGTCGAACGCGATGATCGCCAACGCGATGGCGATGATCGCGCACACCCCCGCCGCCAGGCCGTCGACGCCGTCGGAGAAGTTGACGATGTTCATGAGCACCACCAAGCCCACTGCGGTGATCGCGCCGCCGGCATTGGGGAAGTGCAGCTCGCCGATGAACGGCAGCGTTATCAGGTGGACCACCACGCCGAAGTGCACCGCGATGAGCGCCGCCGCGACCTGCCCCCCCAGCTTCACCAGCGCCGGCAGCTCGAAGCGGTCGTCGATGGCGCCCACGATCGTGATGAACGCCGCCGCCAGCAGCACCCCGTGCCACTGCCTGCCTTCCACGCCCGTATCGGGCAGCCAGATCAGCCCCGCCACGACCGTCCCTGAGAAGATCGCGAGGCCGCCGAGCAGCGGCACGGACCGATCCGATAGCCCCCGCTCGCGCGGTATATCCATCACGCCGGTGGCTCTCGCGACGCGCATCGTCAGAGGAGTCAGGATGGCGGTGACGGCCGCGGCCACAAGAAAGGCGTAGAGCGCGTCGAGCTCGTTCATATGCTCCTTGACAGCATCGCAGGCGCGGTGGTCGTACGCGCAGACCGCCGCGGCGCGCAGGCTCTAGCGGCAAGTCGATTCTGCTCTTAGATCGTTGCGGCGAGCCCCTCATACAGCGGGAAGCGCTCGACGATCGTTTGTACCCGTTGACCCAACTCGTCCTTGCGGGACCCAAACGTCGTGCTCAGCGCGTCGCTGAGAATCTGCCCCACCTCGAGGAAGTCCTCGCGTCGCAGGCCACGCGTGGCCAGGGCCGGGCTGCCGATGCGCAGGCCGGAGGCTTCCATCGGCGGGCGCGAATCGAATGGCACGGCGTTGCGGTTGACGGTTATGCCGATCTCGTGCAAGCGGTCCTCGGCCTGCCTGCCGCTCAGCTCGGGCTGAGAGGCGCGCAGATCCACGAGCACCAGATGCACGTCGGTGCCGTCGCTGAGGATCTTCGTCCCGCCGCTCATCAGCTGTTGTGCTATCGCCTGGGCACCCTCCACCGTGCGCCGCTGGCGCTCGGCGAACAGCTCGCTTGCGGCGATCTTCAAGGCGACCGCCTTGGCGGCGATCACGTGCTCGAGGGGTCCGCCCTGTTGGCCAGGAAAGACCGCGGAGTCGATTTTCTTGGCGTGCTCGGCGGTGCTGAGAATCAGGCCGGCGCGCGGGCCGCCGATCGTCTTGTGTGTCGTCGTGGTCACGACGTCCGCGTACTCGACCGGATTGGGGTGCAGCCCGGCGGCGACCAAGCCGGCGAAGTGAGACATGTCGACCATCAGCAGGGCCCCGACCTCATCGGCGATCTCACGGAAACGTTTGAAGTCGAGCTTGCGTGAATAGGCCGACCACCCGGCCAGCAGCAGCTTCGGCCGGCGCTCGCGGGCTATGCGAGCCACCTCGTCCATGTCGATCAGACTCGAGTCGCGATCGACCTCGTAGGCGGCGATGTCATACAGCCGGCCGGAGACGTTGATCTTCATGCCGTGGGAGAGGTGCCCGCCGTGGGCGAGCGAGAGCCCCATGATGGTGTCCCCCGGCTGCAGCAGCGCGTGGTAGACGGCGGTGTTGGCCTGCGCTCCGGAGTGGGGCTGCACGTTGGCGTGCTCGGCGCCGAACAGCTCCTTGGCACGGTCGATCGCGAGCTGCTCTGAGATATCTACCCACTCGCATCCACCGTAGTAGCGCCGGCCTGGGTAGCCCTCCGCGTACTTGTTTGTGAGCACCGAGCCCTGGCACTCGAGCACAGCCCGAGGCACGAAGTTCTCTGAGGCGATCAACTCGAGTGTGCTCTGCTGGCGATGAAGCTCGCCGCGCAGCACCTCGGCGATCTCGGGATCGACCTCTGCGAGCGGGAGGTCGAAGTAGTCGGGGCGCAGCTCGGGCATGACGTTCTCCTTGAGAGGGGACAGCGTTCTGAAGTGCCCAGGCGCGCGGCAGGTCTGCTGGCCGCTTCCCGGTGGTCACTCCACCTCAGGCGCCAGTCGCGGCAGCTAGCACGAGGCTAGCACGAGCACAGGATCACAGCACGCCACTGCGATATTGGTGCGCCGCACGAAGCAATGTCGTCGTGCCGTGGCGCCGGGCGCCGCCAATCGAGCCGGCTGTCCTCCAACAGCGAGAGATACCAGTCCCGAGAGCTGCTTCCCGACCGATCAGCTCGCTTGGCGGGAGCGGGCGGTCGATGTGCATGGATCTGACGGCTTCACAACGGTCCAGATTTACCGTATCGAGTGGTACACAACCGCTGTACCACGCTGCCGAGGCGTCATCCGAGCATCTGCTCGATCTCCTCTCGCCCGACCGCTCCCTCGCGCACGATGCCCCATGCGCCGGAGCGCTCATACTCGCGCAGGTCGATGACCGTCGAGGCGACGCCCGGCAGCTCGCCGCCGTCGAGCGTGAGATCCGCGCCCTGGAGGATCTCAGCGGGCACATCATTTAGACGCCGCGCCTCTCGCTCTCCGGCGAGGTTCGCGCTGGACTGAATCACGGGCGAGCCGATCGCGCAAAGCGCTTGGAGTCTTGGCGGTAGGAGCGGCACACGCAGCCCAAGCGTGGCTGGGTCTGGACCGCACGCCGGCTGATAGCGCCGCGCACGGTTTGGTAGGAGCAGCGTCACGGCTCCGGGCAGAAGTGCCTGGAGTACCGCGTGCTCGCGCTCGGTGAGCTCCGCCAACGACTGCATCGCCGATGCCAGGGTGAAGAACATGACCGCCGACGGCTTCTCAGCGGGCCGTAGCTTGAGCTCATACAGCCGCTCGATCGCGGCTGCTGAGCTCGGATCGCAGCCGAGTCCGTAGACCGTGTCCGCCGGGAAGACACAGACGCCTCCGTCTATGAGGCATCCGTGCATACGCTCGGCATCGTCGGCGTCGAGCGTTCCAGCCTGCTTGCGGATCGGGGTGGGCCGCTCGCTCACGGTGAGCGTTCTCCTGAGACAACGCGCTCGATTCCCGCGAGGTCAGCCGCGATCGCGACGGAGTCAAACCCCGCGGCCGATGTCAGCTCGCTGACGCCCTGTGCTTGGCCGCGGCCGACCTCGATCGCGACCCACCTGATCTGTTTTCTGCCTGCCATTTGGCTCAGGAGCGCCGTGATCAGTCCCATGCCGTCGTCTGCGGCGAACAGCGCAAGGGGCGGCTCGTGGCGGACGATCTCGGGCGCCAGCGTTCCGCGAGCGGACTCCGCGACGTAGGGTGGGTTGCAGAGGACGGCCTGAAACTCGTCGGGGACTCCTTGGAGTAGATCCGCCCGCAACCACTGCACCTGCAAGCCGAGTCGCACACCGTTGGCCGCGGCCAGCTCGAGCGCCGCCGCGGAGATGTCACTGCCGCTCACCAGGAGGTCCTCCCGCTCCTGCTTGAGCGCCAGGGCGACCGCGCCGCTGCCCGTACAGAGATCGAGCACCCGTGTCGCCGCCGGCAGCGAAAGCGCCGCTTCGACCAGTAGCTCGGTCTCTGGTCTCGGTATCAGCGCCCGGGGGTCGACCATCATCTCGATGTAGCGAAAGCCGCGCAGGCCGGTGATGTAGGCGACGGGCTCGCGCTCGATGGCACGACGGCGCACGGCGTCTTGAAACGCACGCACCGCTCGGCCTTCGACGATCAGGTCACGATCGAGCAGCAGCCGCTCGCGGGAGACTCCGAGCACGTGGGCCAGCAACACTTCGGCGTCCAGACGCGGGGTTTCGCAGCCAGCCGCGCCGATCGCTGTCACGGCGCCGTCGAGGGCCTCTGCGACTGGCGTCCCTCTCACGACGCCGCTTGAGCCTGCAGGCGGCGGCGCTTGTCGTCAGCTTGGAGCGCCGCGGTGAACTCCTCCAGCCCTCCTTCGAGAACCTGGTCGAGATTGTGCACGGTGAGCTTGATCCGGTGATCGGTGACGCGGCGCTCACCATAGTTGTAGGTGCGGATCTTCTCCGCGCGATCTCCCGTGCCGACCTGGGAGCGCCGGTCTGCCGCGAGCTCGGCCTGCTGTTCGGCGAGAGCCCGCTCATACATCCGTGCGCGCAGGACACGTAGTGCTCGCTCGCGGTTCTGCAGCTGAGACTTCTCATCCTGCATCGCGACGACGATCCCTGACGGCTTGTGGGTGATGCGCACGGCCGAGTCGGTGGTGTTGACCGACTGCCCGCCGGGGCCGGTCGATCGGTAGACATCGATCTGCAGGTCGTTCTGGTCTATCTGCACCTCGACGTCCTCGACCTCCGGCAACACCGCCACAGTCGCGGTCGAGGTGTGTATCCGTCCCTGGGACTCGGTTTGGGGAATCCGCTGCACACGGTGGGTGCCACCCTCGAACTTGAATATCGAGAACGCGCCATCGCCCTTGATCGCGAATGTGTACTTCCCCTCGGCGGCGGCCATCGACTCGACCTGAAAGGCGCGACGCTCCGCATACTTGCTCAGCATCCGGTAGAGATCCCCCGCCCACAGCCCGGCCTCGTCCCCACCAGCGCCGCCTTGAATCTCGACGATCACGTTCTTTTCGTCGTTTGGGTCCTGCTCGACCATCGCCAGGCGAATCTCCTCTTCGAGGATCTCGATTCGCTCGCGCGCGAGCGTGAGCATCTCTCTCAGCTCTGAGTCCTCGGCCTCGCTGAGCAGTTCTTCGGCGCCCGCAGCGTCGTCTTGAGCCAGACGCCACTGCGCGGCGAGCTTCGCCGCACTCTCGAGCTGGCGGTAGGCGCGGCCGACTTCGGCGTAGCGTTCGCGGTCACCAATGACAGCGGGGTCGGTCATCTGCGCGCCCAGCTCGGCAAAGCGGGTCTCGATCTGCTTGACGAGATCTTCGATCATGCCGCCAGTCTAGGCGGCGCGGCGCATGCGACGCACATCTCAGGCCACAGCTGGCCTTGGTGTGGAGCTCGATGCCCAGGCCCTCGCCGCGCGGTGGACGAGGCCCTGGGCGAGCTGCTCACACGCTGAAGTGAGACTCAGCCGGCCTTCACCGCCGAGATGTCGAGCAGGATCTTGACCTTGTCTGAGACGACAACGTTGCCCGAGCCGAGCGCGGCGTTGAACTTCATACCGAAGTCGCTGCGCTCGATCTGTGCGGCGGCGGACAAGCCGACCCGCGTATTGCCCTGGTGATCCTCAGGCTCGATGCCCTCGAGCGTGGCCTTCAGCGTCAGTGGTCGAGTGACGCCGTGGATCGTGATGTCGCCGGTGATCTCGAACTCATCGTTGTCCAGCTCGCCGATGCTGGTGGAGCGGAAGGTGATCTCGGGATTGTTCTCGGCGTCGAAGAAATCTGCTGAGCGCAGGTGCTCGTCGCGTGCCGGCTCGCGCGTGTTCACGCTTGCGACCTCGACCGTTCCGTAGGCGACTGTGCTCTCGGGCGAGACCTCGAGCGTGCCCTCGAAGTCGGTGAACTGACCCTTCACGGTCGCGATGCCGAGGTGTTTGACATGGAACTCGACGCTCGAATGGACTTTGTCGACCTGCCATGTGCCGGTCGGCAGTGAGGTCACGGTGTCTGTGGTGCTCATCGGAGGCTCCTTGTTAGGGCTTTTGACTTGAGCGGACCGTAGTCCGCTTGACTTGAACCACTGTAGCACACAATCGGACTACGGTCCGTTTAGTATATTGTGCTTATGGAGACATTCCTCGAGCTGCCGGTCCTCGAGCCCGAAACAGGCGAACGTGCCGACGCCGCCCGCAACCGCGACAGGATTCTGTGCGCCGCGCAGCGTCTCTTCGCGGAGCGGGGCGCCAGCTGTGTCTCGATGGACAATGTCGCTGAGGCTGCCGGCGTCGGTAAGGGAACACTCTTCCGCCGCTTCGGATCGCGTGCCGCGCTGGCCCGCGCTGTGCTCTCAGAGCGCGAGCGCGTCTTCCAGGAACAGATCATCCGAGGCGAGCCGCCGCTCGGGCCGGGAGCCACTGCCCGCGACCGGCTGATCGCCTTCGGCGAGGCGGTCATCGAGATGCTCGACGGCCACGTCGAACTGCTCATCGCGGCCGAGGACGGCGAGGCGCGATTCAGCTCGGCGCCGTACGCCGTATACCGGCTGCACATGACCCTGCTGCTGCGCGAGGCCGATCGGAACTGCGATGCCGAGCTTCTCGCCGAGACGCTGCTGGCGGCTCTCGGGGCCGATCTGTTCCTCTATCTACGAGATGTCCGCGAAATGGATCTCGCGCGAATCAGGACAGGATGGGGCCAGCTGATCGGGCGGATGATTCCGGACGGCGCCCCGAGCAGCTAGGCGACAACCTCGACGCCAACCAGATCTGCGGCCGTGAGCTCGCCGGGCGTCTCGCGCTCGAGCACCGCCTCCAGCGCCGCGATCGCGACGGCGAGCTGGTCGAGGTCGGGCTCGCGAGTCGTGAGCAGTTGCAGCTTCAGCCCAGGCCACATCACGGCCTGAACCCAGCGGCGGCTGCGATTGCGCCCGGCGAACTTGATCAACTCGAAGGAGATCCCCGCGATCACCGGCACCCCGAGGATCCGCGTCGCCAGCAGCCAGTACCAGGCGGGCAGACCGATCGGCGCGAAAACGAAGATCGCCACGACCATCACGACGAGCAGGAAGCTCGTGCCGCAACGCGGATGCAGACGCGAAAAACGCTGCGCGTTTGACGGAGTGAGCGCCAGTCCGGCCTCAAAGCAGGAGATCGTCTTGTGCTCGGCGCCGTGATACTCGAATACCCTGCGAAGATCCGAAAGACGCGAGAGCGCCAGCATGTAGCCGAGAAAGATGACCGTGCGAACGACACCCTCAACGGCCCAGAAGAGCACCGAGGAGTGCAGCTGACTCTTGATCAGGCTGGTCAGCCCAACGGGGATCAGGAAGAACAGGCCGATCGCGAAGATCACCGCGATCACCACGGTGCCCGCCCAGACGACGCCCGAGATTTCTTGCGAGGCATCCTCCTCGCTCCCATCCCCCTCGCCGGTCGCCTCGCCACGCGGGAGCTGCGCGTTAGCCGAGATGCCGAGCGCGCGGAAGCCGATCGCCATCGACTCCCACAGCGCGATGACCCCCCGCAGTATCGGCAAACGCAGAATTCGGTGACGCCGCAGCACCGAGATCAGCGGGAAGATCGAGACTTCGATCTCGCCGAGCGACGCCTCCGTGGGCGCACGCTCGCCCTCCTGCAGTTGCTCCTCAGACGGCAGCCGCACAGCGATCGCCCAGTTCGAGACGCCACGCATCATCACGCCCTCCATCACCGCCTGGCCGCCAAGGGGGGCGTCCCTCTGCGCTACGAGCTGCTCATCCTCGCCTTCCACCTCGCCAGGTCTCGGCTCGACGGACAACGTCGGCGTGAGACCGTCGGCTAGGCCTGAGGACATCGGCCGCTACTGCGTGGCCTGAGTCTTTGCTGTCTGCAGACGACCCTTGGCGACGCGCCGCTGGAAGCGCTCGACGCGGCCACCGGTGTCGACCAGCTTTTGGCGACCCGTGTAGAAGGGATGGCAGTTGGAGCAGATCTCGACGTGCATCTCGGCCTGCGTGGCTCGCGTGATGAACTCGTTGCCGCAGGTGCAGCGCACATGCGCCTCTAGATACTCTGGGTGGATTGACGGCTTCATGTCTTTGACCAGTCTAGCGAGTTGATCGTCCCGGCTAAAGTCCGGCGTGGACTAGAGGCTCCGGGAGAGTCTCATTCCTCGCCGGTGGAAGTGGGCAGAGGGCACGCGATCCGCTGTGGCAGACCCCCACCTGGGGCCTCTTCGATCTGCCCCTGGGGATCGAGGCTGACTTCGACGGCTTCGCCAGGGATACAGACCGGCGCTGAGGCGTCCAGCGTCGTGCTGGTCTGTGCCGCCAACGGGGTCCCGTCGATCATCGGCTGTGGCACCCCGGCGACGCTCAGTATCACGCCGAAGGATCCAGCCCCTCCGCGCCCTTCGTTGCGCACGGTGATTTCGTAGTTAGCGCTCGAGGAGTCACTCTGGGGTGTCGCCGTCACCTGCGCGACGAGCAGCTTGGGCCGCTCGTCGGGCTGCTCGCAGGCCTGCGTGTGGCGGGCGGTCTGACGGATGACACGTCCCTTGCTGCCCAGCCAACGGAAGCTGACGATCGCGCGGAAGTCGCCCGGCGCGGGAAGATCGGTGATCTGCCGCAGGTACTTGTAGATCTTTACCCCGGGGTCTGAGCCACGCCAGACACCCAACCCTTGAGCGACGATCGGGCGAAATGACGCTTCCCCGCCGAGGCGCTCTTCGACATCGACTCGCATCGCCATCCGCTGCGTGGCGGGGATCGCGACCATCTGCCCGGAGAATGTTGCTGAGCGATCGGTCGGTTCGACCGCCGCCTGGCACTGCGTGAGAGTCGCTGTGACCCCGGAGGTATCGTCTGGGCTGATCGTCGTCGGCTGACCCTGTGCGCGTACTGCCCAGAGCGCCCACAGCAGGCAGCAGAGCGCCAAGATCATCGCCACGAGTCGCGCGGCGCGGCTGCGTGAGGCTGTTTGTGAGGTGTGCGCCATGATTTCCACAAGCTTGTAACACCGCTTGTGAGCTTAGGTTTCGGCAGACCGAGGCGGCTTGAAGGCTTCCGAGGCAGCTGGCGGTCCTGTTCGCGCACAGCGCCGCCCAACCGTTGGGCGCTCGTGAGCTCTTACCAGATCATCGCAACGCCATGTGCCGCGAACGCCGGGTTCCGCTTCACGACCGGAATTCGCTCGCTGGAGCAGCCTGCGCCACGAGTAGCCGGTCCACCGGATAGCGCGCCTGCCGGTCGGTGAAACCGAAGCTCCCGAGCTTGGTCGAGTCAGCCAAGCACGCCGCCCCAGAGCGCTCAGAGGATTTGGTAGAGGGGGCCGTCGCCGCCCTCGGGCACCGTCAACCGGCCACCCTTCGCCGTAATCGCCCCACACTGCACACAGTTGGTGTAGTTGACGATCACATCGACATCGCCGTGCTCCGGCGCGTCCTCGGGAATCTCGTACACCCCGGCCGGGCACATCCACTTCCACGTTTCGGCGACCTCTCGCGGCACGTGCTTCTGCACGCGGATGTGGTTGGGCGCGTCATCGCGGGTGGCGTTGCCGGTGATGAACACGCTCGAGAGCTTGTCGAAGGTGTATTTGCCGTCGGGCTTGGGGTAGCGCTCCTTGGTGTCGCCGAGGAACATCGGCTCAGCGTCGTCGCGGTGCCATTGCTGGCGGCCCGGCGGAACCTTGCCCTTCGACATGATCGACGGCCCCGCCAGCAGGCTGCCGATGAGGAAGCCTTTCTGGAATGCTTGGCGCGTATTGCGCACCTGGTAGAGCTCTTTGCCGACGCTCGAGTCCTCGATCGCCTGCTCGTAGGACTCGAGGTTGCTTTCGCCGCGCCTGAGCGCCGCGTAGATCGCCTCGGCGGCGAGCATCCCGGACTTGATGCAGTGATGGACGCCCTTCAGCGCCGCGGTGTCGACCATCCCGCCGGCGTCGCCGACGATCACCGCGCCCGGCATCGACAGTTTGGGCATCGACCAGTAGCCGCCACCGGGGAGCGCCTTGGCGCCCCAGCCGACGCGTTCGCCGCCGTCGAGGATGTTCTTGACGAGCGGATGCGTCTTGAACGTCTGCAGCAGGTCGTGAGCTGAGGTCGTGGCGTCGCGGTAGTTGAGGTCGACGACGAACCCGATCGAGACGAGGTCCTCGCCCGTCTTCTCGTCCTTCATCGGGTAGATCCAGGTGCCGCCGAGCTGGCCGTACTTGGCCGCGACCTTCAGCGGCCAAGGCTGCACGAACGTGTGGATGACACGGTCGAGTGGCTTGGAGACCTTCCACACCTCCTTCACGCCGAGCTCCCAGACCTGCGGCTCGCGGTTGGCGGCCAGGTCGAACTCACGGATCGCCGCACCGGTGAGATGGCCCCAGCAGCCCTCCGCGAGCACGGTCGCCTTGGCCTTGATGTCGGTCCCCGGCTCGAAGTTGCCGAGCGGCTCTGAGTCCTTGCCGCGACCCTTGTCGCCCGAGCGCACGCCGACGACGCGTCCGTCCGCCACGATCAGCTGGGTCGCCGAGGTCTCGGTGAGGATGTAGGCGCCGGCCTCCTCGGCCTGGCGCTGCTGGAAGCGAGCCAGCGCGGAGACCGAGACCACCTCGTTGCCGTGATTCTTGAAGTTCGGCACCGCCGCGACTGGAACCGGGAGCTTGGTCTTCGGGCCGGTGAGCATGTACACCGACTCCTTCTTGACCTCACCGAACGCGAAGCCCTCCTCGCGCCACTGCTCGCGGGTCATGTCTGGAAACAGCTCTTGCAGCGGCCCCGGGCGCATGACCGCGCCGGACAGGTTGTGCCCGCCGCACGTCTTCGCCTTCTCGATCACCGCGACCGGCACTTCGCCGAGACGCTCCAATGTCTCAGGATCGTCAGCCAACAACTGCAGCAAACGATTGGCGCACGCCAAACCCGCCGTGCCACCGCCGACGATCGCCACACCGACCTCGATCAGCTCATCCTCACCGTCGAGCCCCCGCTTGACGAACTCCTGCTGAGAATCAACTGGCGGCGGGAAGGCCGCGGGCGCGACCTTCCCGTTGTGAGATCCGTTGCCTGCGGACATTCCTAGCTGGCCTTCTTCGCCTTCACGGCCTCGGTCAGCTTCGGCAGGATCTTGTTCAGATCGCCTACGATGCCGAGGTCGGAGAATTCGAATATCGGCGCGTTCGAGTCCTTGTTGATCGCGACGATGTTCTCCGATGCCTGCATACCAACCTTGTGCTGGATCGCTCCGGATATGCCGGCGGCGAGATACAGCTTCGGCGCGACCGTCTTGCCGGTCTGTCCGATTTGTGCGGCGTAGGGATACCAGCCGGCATCCACGACAGCGCGTGTGGCGGCGACTGCGCTGTTGGAGCCGAACGCTTCCGCCAGCGCCTGGCAGAGCTCAAAGCCCTCTGCCTTGCCGAGACCGCGTCCGCCGGCCACCAGGATCTCAGCGCCCTCGATGTCCACGTCGGCGCCACGCTGTTCGCCGCGCGTCAGCATCTTCGCCTGCTGAGCGTGGGAGCTCAGCTCGAAGCTGAGCGCCTCGACGGGGGCGTCCGCGCCGCCGACGTCCTTGATCTCGAATGCGTTCAGCCGCCCGATGATGATGCCGACGTCAGAGCGGTATTTGATTTCTGAGATCGCTGAGTCGCCCAAGATTGGGCGCTCTGCGATCAGCTCGCCGCCCTCGGCGCGCACGGCGGTGACCTCCATCGCCACGCCGGCGCCGAGCCGCGCGGCCAGGCCAGCGCCGATCTCAAAGCCGAGCAGCCCGCCGCCAAACAGCGCATAGGAGTAGTCGCCACCGGAGATGGCTGCGGCCATCGCGTCCACCAGCGGCTGTGCGAGACCTTCGGGGCCCTCGGCCACGAGCACCTTCTTGGCGCCGTATTTGCCGAGTGACGCAGCCAGATCCTCAGGGACGTTCTCGCCGAGCAGGACTGCATGCGCCTCGCCGCCGAGCTCGGCGGCGAGCTTGGCGCCCTCAGAAACGGCGCCGAGTGAGTTCTTGTTGATCGCGCCGTTGTAGTGCAGCGCGTAAACCAGGATGTTCGCCATCAGATCAGCTTCCTCTCGTCGAGCCAGGCGACGATCTTTTCGACCGTCTCGCCGGTGTCCTCGTCCTCGATGATCTCGCCGGCCGCCTTGGCCGGTGGCGCCTTCGCGGCGATCCACCGAGCGGCTGAGTTCTCGCCGCCGACCTTCGAGGTGTCGATGTCAACATCGCCAGAGGCGACGGTGTCCAGTGGCTTCTTCTTGGCGCCCATGATCGCCTTCAGCGACGGATAGCGCGGCTCGTTGATCGCGTCGCCGACGGAGATCACCGCGGGCAGTTGGATCTCGACGGTGTCGTAGCCGTACTCAGCCTGGCGCTCACAGCGAAGCGCGCCCGACTCGACGTCCATCTTGATCACCTGCGTCAGCGAGGGCATCCGCAGGTGCTCGGCGACCACGGCGCCGATCGTGTAGCACTCGCCGTCGTCTGACTGCTGACCGAGCAGCACCAGGTCGGGGCTCTCGCGCTGCAGCGTCTTGGCCAGCGCGTAGCCGGTTGCGGCCACGTCTGAGCCGGCGACCGCGTCATCGCAGAGATGCACCGAGCGGTCGGCGCCCAGCGAGACCGCCTTGTGCAGCGCGCGAACCGCGCTCTGCGGCCCCATCGTCACGGCGACGACCTCCTCGACGGCGACCGCGCCGCCCTCCTTGATCTGCATCGCAGCCTCGATGGCATGCGTGTCATACGGGTTCAGGTTCTTCTCCCCGTTGCGGTCCATACGCCCCGTCGAAGAGTCGATTCTCTTCTCGACGGCGGCATCGGGAACCTCCTTAACCAGGACGCATATCTTCATTCAGAAACTCCTTGAGGTGTGGATGCGAGTAATCCTACCCGTTTCGTTGACTGACGAGTCAATCAACGGTTCGGGAGGCTGTCGCTTCGCGGATGAAATCAACGATCGACTGGGTGCTTGCGCCGGGGGTGAAGACCTCCGCGACGCCCAGCTCCCTTAGCTCCGGGATGTCATCGGCGGGAATCGTGCCACCGACGGTGACGATCACATCGTCGATGCCCTGCTCACGCAGCAGCTGCACGACACGCGGCACGAGCGTCATGTGAGCTCCTGAGAGGATCGACAGGCCGACCGCGTCCGCGTCCTCCTGAATCACGGTCTCTACGATCTGCTCAGGGGTCTGATGCAGGCCGGTGTAGATGACCTCCATGCCGGCGTCACGCAGCGCGCGGGCGATGATCTTTGCGCCGCGGTCGTGACCATCGAGGCCCGGCTTGGCGACGACGACGCGGATCTTGCTTTGAGTTTGGGCGGGCGAAGTGGCCATCGGGCTATAGCTTCAGCGATCCGCGTCACGGTGTGAGAAACCGGAGCGGATCTGACCGGTCGAGCGAGATTGTAGGGCGCGAGCGCTCGGCCGCGCTGCCACGCGATCTCGCACAACTCCCCCGAGCCCCCCGAGAGCGCCAACGCCCGCAAGCGCGATCAGCACCTTCAACCGCTGGCCGAGATGATCGAGACGAAGAACCTCCCAGCCCTCCAGAGCGGCGATGCGAGCAAGCTCGGGATCCGGATTGACGACCACGGGATGGCCCACGGCCCGCAACATCGGCAGGTCGGACTCTGAATCCGAGTAGGCATAGGATCTCGAGAGGTCGATGTGCTCGCGCTCGGCCACCTCGCCCATCGAGATGACCTTGCCCTCACGGTAGTTGAACGGACCCGCTGGCTTGCCGGTGTAGTAGCCGTCGACGATCTCAGAGCGTGAGCCCAGACCGCCGTCGAAGGCCAGTACGTGAGCCAGCAGATCAGCCATCTCCTGCGAGGCGGCGGTCAGGATGTAGACCAGACGACCGGCGTCCTGATGAGCGTAGGCACGCCGCAGCATCTGCGGATACAGCCGCGGAAGCACGCCCGCCAGCACGCGCGGTGAGAGGCGTTCGAGCTCCCGCACGGGCACACCGGCGATCATCTCGCCGACGCGCTTGCGCACCTCATCGGCGCGATCGTCGGTGGAGCCGACGAGACGAAAGCGCAGGTTCTCATACAGATCCCGCGCCATCCGCGAGCGGGTGATCATGCCGGTCTGGAAGGCCGCTTTGGCAAAGAAGATCCCTGAGGATCCCGCCATCAGCGTGCGATCGAGATCAAAGAACGCGGCCTCGCGTGCCGGGCCCGCGCCGTTACGGGCCTCGCTCATCTCACACCTTGACGATCAGGGCATCGCCCTGGCCTCCACCGGAGCAGATCGCCACACAGCCCAAGCCGCCGCCACGGCGGCGCAGCTCGAGCAGGATGCTGCCGATGATGCGCGCACCGGAGGCGCCGATCGGATGCCCGAGCGCAACGGCTCCACCGTTGACGTTGACGCGATCCTCATCGATGCCGAGCATCCGGATCGAGTTCAGGGTGACCGACGCGAACGCCTCGTTGATCTCCCAGAGATCGATATCCGAAGGTTGCAGGCCGGCCTTCTCCAGCGCCTTCAGGGCAGCGCTCGCTGGCGTCGTCGCGAGGTAGGCGAACTCCCCGGCGCTCTGGGCGTGAGTGACGATCTCCCCCAGTGTCTCGCGGCCGTTGTCGGTCGCCCACTGCTCGGAGGACAGCACGAGCGCGCCGCCACCATCGTTGACACCGGGCGAGTTGCCGGCCGTGTGCGAGCTCTCCCTGCTGACCAGCCCCGGCAACTTGGCGAGCGCCTCGAGCGTGCTGCCGCGGCGCGGTCCCTCGTCGATCTCGACAGTGGTGTCACCCTTCTTCCCCTTGACGGTGACGGGCACGATCTCCTCGGGGAGACGACCCTCGTCGGTCGCGGCCAGCGCCAGCTCGTGCGAGCGCAGCGCCCAGCGATCGAGGTCAGCTCGGGTGATCTCGAGCTCCTCACCCACCTCAGTCGCCTCGATGAACATCTGCTTGTGAGAGAACGGGTTGGTCAACCCGTCGTGGACCATCGCGTCGAGCGCCTTCACGTCGCCCATGCGAAAGCCGAAACGCGCGCCAGGCAGCAGGTACGGCGCCTTTGACATCGACTCCATGCCGCCGCCGACGCCAACCTGCACGTCGCCCGCGCGGATCGCCTGATCGAGGATCACACAGGCGCGCAGCCCCGAGGCGCAAACCTTGTTGATCGTCTCTGAGGAGACCTCCTTGGGGATCCCCGCTTTGATCTGGGCCTGACGTGAGGGGATCTGCCCCTGACCGGCCTGCAGCACCTGTCCCATCACGACGTGCTGCACCTGCTCGGGCTCCACGCCGGAGCGCTGCAGCGCGGCCTCGATCGCGACAGCGCCGAGCTCGGTGGCATCCAGCGTCGACAGGCCGCCGCCCATCTTTCCGATGGGCGTGCGCGCGGCGCCGAGAATCACGGTCTTGGGCATTTGAATGAGAGGCTCCTGGAGTTGGGGAGGACGGACGAGAGAACAGAAATGCTAGCGAGCTGGATATCGTGGCCGGAGTCGTGCGCGTGTCCACCACCGTCAATGCTCCAGATTCCACCGTCGCTGACACGGTCGTGTTGGGTGTGTTCGCGCGGGAGCCGATCCTCGCCGGCATGCCCGCGGAGCTCGAGGCGCTGCTCGTCTCAAAAGAGGCGCGCAGCTCCTTCAAGGCGCTTGCCCTGGCCCATGTGGACGGCAAGCGTTGGCTGACGGTTGGGCTGGGAGACCGCAAGGACTTCACTCCAGAGCGTGCCCGTGTGCTGGCCGCGGCCGTCAGAGAGCGAACCCGTGAGCTGTCGGCCCGCACGCTGTGCGTGTCGCTGCCAGCGGATGTCGATCCCGGCGTCCCGGCCGCGTTCACCGAGGGAACGATCCTCACCGACTACCGCTTCGACTTGCACAAGTCCACCACGGACGAGGCGGAGGATGGGCCCCGCGACCTCGAGCGGCTGATCCTCTGCACGAGCGAGGAGTCAGATCAGAGCGTCGCTGAGGCAGTGGTCGTAGCCGAGGCCGTCAATGCCGCCCGAGATCTGCAGAACCGGCCGGCCAACGATCTCACCCCGACGGCTCTGGCGGCGCACGCACAGGCGCTGGCAGAGGAGATCGAGGGGCTCTCCGTGGAGACGGAGGGGCGCGAGGGAATCATTGCGCGCGGCATGGGCGCCTTTGCCGCGGTGGCTCAGGGCTCAGACCAGGAGCCGGCGTTGATCACGCTTCGCTATGAGGCGCTGGCGGGAACGCCGTACAACGGTCCGATGCTTGGGTTTGTCGGCAAGGCCGTGACGTTCGACAGCGGCGGCATCTCCCTGAAGCCGGGGGCGAAGATGTCGGAGATGAAGTTCGACATGTCCGGTGGCGCGGCCGTGATCGAGGCGGTCGCGGCGATCGCGCGTCTGGGTCTGCCGGTCAGGCTGTTGGCGGTGGTGGGCGCAACGGAGAACCTGCCGAGTGGCCACGCCGTCAAGCCGGGGGACATCGTCACCGCGGCCAATGGGAAAACGATCGAGGTGAACAACACGGACGCCGAGGGCCGGCTCGTGCTCGCTGACTGCCTGCATCACGCGATCTCGCTGGGCGCCGAGCGCGTGGTCGACCTGGCCACGCTCACCGGCGCGGTGATCACCGCGCTCGGCTCGACCCACGCCGGCCTCATCTCAAACGACGAGGAGCTCGCGCAGCGAATCACGGCCACCGGGGAGCGGACCGGGGAGATCGTCTGGCGTCTGCCGCTGCACGAGGAGTATCGCGAGCTGATCAAGGGACGCTACGGCGATCTGAACAACGCTCCTGAAGGGGGCAAGGCCGGCACGATCACCGCGGCCACATTCCTTGCGAACTTCGTCGGCGACACGCCATGGGCACATCTGGATATCGCCGGCTCCGCCTGGGATCTCGGGCGTGCCTACGCGCCGAAGGATGCCTCCGGCTACGGTGTGCGCCTGCTCGTCGAGCTGGCGCGGGCCTACGGCGCGTAGCTCACTACAGCACGCTGCGGCCGGTTCTCGAGAGTCCCGGACATCAAACCGGCAAAGATCCGAGCGCGCGCGCCCGCCTCTCGGAGTCTCAGCGCAGCTGCGGCTGGCTGTCGGTATCGGTCGTCGATCTGAGACCGAGTGGCTCGGCCAGCCACCGCGTGACTGCGGCCCACGCCTGGCCTCGCGGATCGAGGTGCGCACGATGACGACCGGCGTCGCCCTCGATCTCTATGAGCGCGACGGACGCTCCGGCGGCCCGCGCATCGCGCGCGTAGTCGCGACTGAGCGCCACCGAGACGGTTTCGTCCCCCACACCGTGCACCAGCAACGCCGGTATCTCCAACGGAATCAGGCGAATTGGATCGCCGGCTTGATAGCGCTCGGGCAGATCCTCGGGTGAGCCTCCCATCAACGCCTCGACGGCGCCGCCCCGCCAGCGGCGATACGCGCCGCCTAGATCAGCGACTCCCGCCTGGGAGATGACGCGCTCGAAGTGAACTCGCGGCCCGGCGCCCGGGACTCCGGCGTGTAGCTTCGCGCGGCCGGCTGCCCACAGCGCCAGATGTCCCCCGGCGGAGTGTCCAAGGACGCTGGCCCGTTCGAGGTCGACCGGCACGTCCAGCTCGCTCAGATAGTCGATCGCGCTGGCGACGTCTTCGAATGTCGCCGGCCATCCTCCACCCTCTCCCAGACGCCGGTACTCGATGTTCCAAACAGCCCAGCCGCGGCGAATCAGATCCCCGGCCAGGCCACGCATCACGACCTTGCCGTAGCGCTTGTGCCACGAGCCGCCGTGGATCACGACCATCAGCGGATGCGGACCGGCTGCACGCGGTAGATACAGGTCGGCTCGCTGCGAGCGATGCGAGCCGTACCTGTAGGTCGTGCCGCGCGTGAGGAAGTCGAGGATCAGACGTGGGCGCGACACCACGCAAGTCTAAATGGTCAACCGATAGACCAATAGTCACAAATGGCGGGAAGCTGCTCGCGCGTGCTCTCTGTGAGAATGCGCCGCGATGGACTTCGATCTCTCAGCCGATCACGAGCTGATCAGACGCACGGTGCGTGAGTTTGCCGAGGCGGAGGTGGCCCCTGTCGCCGAGGAGCTCGACCGTACCAAGTCCTTCCCCTATGAGATCGTCAAGCGCCTCGGGGAGTTGAACCTGATGGGGATTCCGTTCCCTCAGGAGTACGGCGGTGGCGGTGCTGACACCCTCGCCTACGCCCTGGCGGTAGAGGAGCTCACACGCGTCGACTCATCCGTTGCCATCACGTTGTGTGCTCACACCTCGCTGGGCACCCAGCCGATCTACCTCTTCGGCTCTGAGGAGCAAAAGCGGGAGTGGCTACCACAGCTCTGCTCGGGGGAGCGACTCGGCGCGTTCGGCTTGACAGAGCCAGAAGCCGGATCCGACGCCGGCAACACCCGCACCCGCGCGCAACTCGATCAATCCGAGTGGGTGATCAATGGCGCCAAGCAGTTCATCACCAACGCCGGAACCGACATCTCGGGTGTCGTGTGCATAACGGCTCGCACCGGCGAGCAGGAGATCTCGAACCTGATCGTCGCCAACGACACCCCCGGCTACGAGCAGGGCAGCCCGTATCGCAAGATGGGCTGGAACGCCTCGGACACGCGCCCGCTGACCTTCACCGACTGCCGCGTGCCGCAGGAGAACTTGCTGGGACCGCGTGGAGCGGGGTTCAAGCAGTTCCTGCACATCCTCGACATCGGGCGCATCGGCGTCGCCGCGATGGGCGTTGGCCTCGCTCAGGGCGCGCTCGACGAAGCACTGGCCTACGCCAAGCAGCGCAAGGCGTTCGGCAAGTCGATCTCCAAGTTCCAGGCGATCCAGGGCAAGCTCGCGGACATGTCATGTGAGATCGAGGCCGCGCGACTGCTCGTCTACAAGGCGGCCAGGGAGAAGGACCACAACCGCAATTTCACGCTGACCGCGGCGCAGGCGAAGCTCAAGACCGGCCGCCTGGCCGTCCGTTGCGCTGAGGAGGCCGTCCAGATCCATGGCGGCTACGGATTCATCGAGGAGTACCCGGTGTGCCGCTTCTACCGTGACGCGAAGATCCTGACGATCGGCGAGGGCACCGACGAGATCCAGCAGATGGTCATCGCCCGCGCGCTCGGGGCGTAGGCGAACCGTTACGCATACTTGCGTAACGCAGGTCTGCGTAACCTTTTCTACGCACTCCTGTGTTCGACGCCGGCAAGGCGGGCAGGGTCGGGAGAGGCGGCAGGATCATCTTCGCAGAAAGATAGCTGTAACTATCATAGTTGTAGCTATCATTGCCGTAGATGAGGTTCTACAACCGCACAGATGAGCTCGAGGCCCTCGAACAACGGTGGAGTTCGGCCAAAGCCGAGTACGTCGTGATCTATGGCCGCCGCCGGGTGGGCAAGACCGAGCTGATCCTGCGATTTGCCGAAGACAGGCGCTGCATCTACTTCGAAGCGAGCGCCGGGACCGAACGCGACCACCTGGACGATCTGTCGAGGGCGCTGACCCAGACGAGCGGGCGAGAGCTGCTCGCCGCGCAACCGCTGTCGAGCTGGCAAGCGTTTTTCGCCGCCGTCGGCGAAGAGCTCCAGAACGGCCCGTTGCTCGTTGCCCTCGACGAGTTCCAGTTCGTGGCCCGCGAGACACCCGCGATCGGCTCGCTCATCAATCGCTTCTGGGGCGAGCACCGCGACAACCCCAATCTGTTCTTGATCCTGTCGGGCAGCGACGTGTCGTTCTTCGAACGCGAGATCGTCGGCTACGGCGCGACCACGTACGGCAGGCGCACAGGCTCGTTGCACCTGCAGCCGTTCCCCTTCGCCGAACTGCGTCACTTCCTCGTGAAGTGGAAGCCTGTCGATCTGATCCGCGCCTATGCAGTGTTTGGCGGTGTCCCCTACTACCTGGAGGCATTGGATCCGGCGGCGAGCCTCGCTGAGAACATCGAACGTCACGTCCTGGCGCCCGACGGACTGCTCCGCCAGGAGCCCAGGTTTCTGTTCGGCCAGCACTCGGACCTGCGCGAGGACGGGGTCTACTTCTCGATCCTCCGGGCAATCGCCACGGGCCGCACTCGACGCAACGAGATCGCCGCTCGCGTCGGTCGCAGCGACGGCGCTATGGGCCAACTCTTGGAGCGGCTCGTGGAGATGGGCCTGGTACGGCGGGTATATCCGGTCACGGTCCTCAATCCGGATCGCACGAGGCTGGTCCGCTTCGCGATCGACGATCCATTCCTACGCTTCTGGTTCACCTTCGTCCACCCCTACGAGAGTCGTCTGCACCGTCGCGCAGACGCCAAGCATCACCTCGACGGACTGGTGCTGCCAGGGCTCGATGCATTCGTCTCAAAGCCTGCGTTCGAGCAGATCTGCCAGAGTTGGCTACGCGAGGAGATCGGCGCGGCGAACACGGGGTGGTGGTGGGGCAACCTCAAGGAGATGACCGACGACGGTCCGCGCAACATCCAGCGCGAGCTGGACGCGGTCGCCGTCGACCACGAGGGTGCGGTGCTGGCGCTGGGCTCGTGCAAGTGGACCGCAGGGGTCATGAGCAGCGACGAGAAGGCGCAGTTGCGTCATCTCGCCGGCCACCTGGTCTCGGTCACGCGCAAGCCCGCCAACTCATCCGACCCACCCGAGCCCGATAGCTACCTGTTCTCGCGCTCGGGTTTCGACAGCAAACTCGCGCGGGAGGCACGCGAGGATCCCAAATGTCATCTGGTCGAGGTGAACGAGCTGTTCAGAACAACCAAGGCAGATCGAGAGCGCCCCTGAAGCGGTTCGGCGCGGCCCCGGGAGCACAAACAGGATCTCGAGGCTCGGTGTGCACCGGACCTCGGCGTCGAGATGTGCCTACACACCGCGCTCCAACAAAGTCGTAGCCGCGCTCGCCGGATCCAACCGGCGCTCGACCACTTCCTCCAGCAGGCGCTTGAACTCGGGATCCTCGTGCAACTCCTCTTCCAGGCGCCGGCGCATGCGAGCGGCAGCGATCGCGATCACCTCGCTGCGCAGGTTTCGCCCGCGGCGCTCCTCCAGCTGCCCTTCGGCCGCGATGTACTCACGGTGGCGATCTAGCTGCTCGACCAATTCCGCGACGCCCTCGCCACGCGCGGCCTCGGTCTTCACGATCGGCACTCGCCAGCTCTTGGCGGCCTCCTCGTGCGTGCGATCGAGGTTGGCCAGCGAGAGCACACCGCGGATCTCGCGAACCATCGTGTCGGTCATCGGATGATCTGCCTTGTTGATCACGATCACATCTGGGATCTCCATGACGCCCGCCTTCAGCGCCTGGATCGAGTCGCCCGAGCCGGGCATCAGCACGAGTACGATTGTGTCGGCGTGATCGATGATGTCGACCTCGGCCTGGCCCACACCCACCGTCTCGACGAAGATGTCCTCGCGGCCGGCCGCGTCGAGCAGCAGCGCGGCCTGTAGCGCGGCCTCTGAGAGACCTCCGAGGGCTCCGCGGTTGGCCATCGAGCGGATGAACACACCCGGGTCCAAGAAGTGCTCAGAGAGGCGGATGCGATCCCCCAGCAGCGCGCCGTGCGTGAAAGGCGAGGATGGATCGATCGACAGGACGCCCACCGTCCTGCCGGCCTGGCGCCGATGCTTGGTCAAGGCGCCGATCAGCGTCGACTTGCCGACCCCTGGCGGGCCGGTGAAGCCGAACACAGCGGCGCTGCCGGTGTGTGGATAGACCTCGCGTACGAGCTCCCAGCCCTCGGGCCTGTCGTCCTCGACCAGCGAGATCGCGCGAGCAAGCGCGCGACGATCACCACCTAGCAGGCGAGCCGCGAGGGTCGAGGAGCTATTTGTTTGCCGTTGTTCGGGCATCGAGCGGGGAATTATCGCCGAGCGGTCGAGAACACGATCTTCGCCATCCTCCTCAGGAGCGAGAACCACGCCCACGATGGTGCGCTGGTTACCATCTCAGCCAATGGACAGCAGTGCTCAGCTCACCCACGAGCCCGGAGATCGGGTCGACCTCCCCCAGAGGACCCCGGCCCACCCCGGGCTACGCGGCGAGCCTGCGCCTCTGAGCGGAGGCCTGTTCACGCTGCTGGGATTCATGCGCGCAAACGGCATGTTGAACTTCTCCTACGCCAGGATGATCCTGCGCATAGCATTTCTGAAGCTGCGATTCGGCAAGCGCCTGCAAACTGACGGCCCCTGCTTCATATGTCCAGGCGTGGAGCTGGAGATCGGGCGCCACGCAACGCTTCGCATCGGCCGCTGGGCCTGGCTCGGGCACGACACCAAGGTCCGTGTGCACGAGGGCGAAGTCTCGATCGGGGCGAAGACCGTGATGGGCCAGGAGTGCACGATTTCCGCGTTCCAGCACGTCGAGATCGGACGCGAGTGCATCGTCGCTGACCGCGTCATGCTGATCGACTTCGATCACGGGGCCGTCGAGGTGGATCGCCCGATCCGCCTGCAGGGGATCTACAAGCGAGACGTCCGCGTCGGCCACAACGTCTGGATGGGCTACGGCGCATGCGTACTGCGCGGTGTGAGCATTGGCGACAACAGCATCGTCGGCACAAGCGCCGTGGTAACAAAGGATGTGCCGGAGAACGCCGTCGTCGGCGGCATCCCCGCACGCATCATCCGTATGCGCGACGCCCCGCAGCACATGCACTGGGGATGAGTCCCCCGTCACAGACGAAACAGACCGTCACGTCCTCGCCGCAAGCAGCACCGTCTTTTCTTTTCGACCGGTTTGAGGCCCTCGACCGTGATCAGAAGCTTCGCCGCGCCCGCGGTGGCGCCGTGCAGCGGCGGAGCCCTACTACGTCTTCAATACCGAGTTGTGCGCCTTGACGCCGGTACCTGTGATCTGCACCTTGAGCCCTCGACGACCGGCGTGCCTGAGCAGCTTGCCGCCTGAACCAGTCAGGTGAACGTGCAGGGTCACGCGCTTGCCGGTTCCCACCGAGAAGCTGGCAACTCCGATTGTCACGTTGCTCGTCTTGTGCTTACCGCTCTTGGCGACCCGAGTGAATATCTTCATCACACCCGAGCACGATCCCGGGCCCGGACAGCGCAGCGTGACTGATGCCACGGTGCCTTTGACCTTGACGCCAGCGAACACAGCCAGCGGCACCGGGATCACAACAGCCTTACTGGTGGCGATCGTCGCCCCGGCGCCGTTTCCGGCCGTGACCGAGCAGGTGATCGAGCGATCCTGGTCGGCAGCCTGCAGCGTGTAGGTCGTCCCCGTTTGCCCGGCGATCACCGTGCCGTTGCGCAACCACTGGTACAGGAGGTAGGTCGGTTCGTGCAACCAGGACCCCTGCGAGCAGGTCAACACCTGGCCGACGGCCGCCGTCCCCATCAGCGCCGGCGCCGCGGTGCTTGCCGGCGTCGTGGGGAAGCCTTCGAGGAGGCTTTCGCTGATCGGGGCCGTGTTCGAGCCGGTCGTCACCGGGATCGTTTCGGCCTGCTTGTGCGTGGGCTTGCCGTGGTAGAACCGCGTCACATAGGTCTCGGAGCATTCCCTTGATTTCGGTACCGGAATCGTGCACACTTCGCCGCTGAATTCGACCTTGTAAGCGCCGCTTCCCAGACCGTTGATCGTGTACTGGCCGCTTGAGCTCGTGACGGCGCAGCCTTCACCCTCATATTCTTCGTATTCGTGGGCCGTGCCCTGGACCCTCGTGGCGCAGACCCTGACCTTTGCGAGCCCAGGATGCGTGATCGAGGCGTTCGTCACCGTGCCGCTGATCTGGCCACCAACCTGAAGCGTCACGTCGAGGGTTGCCGTCGGGCTCACCTTCACGTCCACTGAACTCGACTGATTGAGGTAGTTGGACGTCGGCTGGCAGCGAATTTTTTCTCCCTGTTCTTCTTCGCAGGTTTCCGCCGGCGAGAAGTCGATCGTGTCGGAGCCGACGGACAATTCCGTGAGGGTGTATTCGCCGTTGCCGTTGGTGTCGACACAGTGCTTCAGTTCTTCGTTAGCACACACTTCGACGCCAACGGCACCCTGGCCGTTGGACGCGTTCGTCACCCGGCCGGTGACCGAGCCCTCGCCCACTTCTTCCAGCTCGGCGTTGGCTTCCGCGACTTCATCAGTTTTCACTGTGACTGAGTGGGTCAGACTTTTGTGCGCAGGAGCAGTGAATTCGACTCGGTATTCTTCTTCTTTGAGCCCTTCGATTTTGTATTCGCCACTGCCGTTGGGGTGTTCGCATACTTTTTCTGAACCACCGCCTTTGGACACAGCGCATACTTCCGACCCCGAAATGGGTTCATGCGTGCTGGAGTCGGTCACCGTGCCCTTGATCCCAGTCGGCGACATAGCGCCGGCCGCCGCCGGCAGCAGCATCGCGAGGAGCACGCCGAGACCCAAGGCGAGAAATGAAGCGATGAATGAGGCACGACGAGCTGAACTAAGGCGACGCATGTGTGTCTTCCTCCGGTTTGCCGTGAATAGCGCTGGATGTCTGTGGGTCCTACCCGAACGAGCAGATCTCCTACCCGCCTATTCGCGCCCGAGCGGCCACCCCCTGCACCTCTATTCGAAGACCACGACTTCTACAACCTCGCTTCTAGGACTTCCTCCGACGTAAATAGGGCTGTCCTCAGTCGATCAATACCCGCATCCCCCCGGTCGATAACCGATGACGAGCCACCCGACTCCCCTGCCTGGCCACGGCGCATGCTCGCCGCACGCCTGCGGGCGCAGTTGCTGAGCGGCCCGCCCGCGAGCGATCCGGTGAGCGTGACTCGTGCGCTGCTGGCGGTCCAGGGCCAGGATCCGCGTGGAGCACGATTGGCAATCCGGGTGCGCAGCAACGGTCTGTTCGCCACCGATGTCGACCGCGACCTCGCCAGTCGCCCGCCGGGAGGCCCTACCTGCGTTTTTTCCTGTGCTTCGCGGGCGGCTCGCCGAGCAGGACCGGCCGCTCAGCCGTGGCCCCGCCGAATACGGACGCGAGCAGCTCCACCGACAGTCGATGATGTTTTGCCTTGGCGAGCGCGCTCTTGCCGCTGGAATTCAGCTGCACGACGACGGTGGTCGTGTGTCCCGCCCCCAGCGTATAGGCGCCCTTTGCGAGCACGATCGTCTTTCTCCTCGAGGTCTTCCGTTTGCCCTTGGCGCGCTTGACGACGACGTGCTCGGTCAGCTCAATCGTTCCCGAGCAGGTCGCCACCGCGCACGTGACCGGTACCCGCACGGAGCCTCCGGCGACTACGAGCTTGGAGAGCGCAAGCGTGACGACGGGTTTCGTGGACACAGGAGCCGGCAGCGGGATTGCCAGGGTGTTGCTGGCGGCGGCGGCACTGCCGTTTTTGTTGGTCGCGGTGACCTTGCAGGCGACGCGGTTGCCGGTGTCCGCCGTCTGCACCGTGTAGGTGCTCGCGACGGCGCCTGCAATCGCGGCACCATCGCGCAACCACGAGTAGCTGTAGCTGGGTTTGGGGCTGCCGGCCCAGGTACCGGTCGAGCACGACAGCGCCTGTCCCAATGCCGGTGTTCCCGAGAGGACCGGAGCGACAGTATTGACCGGTGCTTTGGCGCCGGTATTGGCTAGTGCTACGGGTAGGAGCGCCGCATCGATCTGCTGGGTGATGCTCCCATCGAGGACCGTAACCGGGTTGGCGCTCGCGAAGGACGGCTGATTGTTGTAGTACTGAGTGATGTAGCGGATGTCTGCGAAATCGACCTTGTAGGAGCCGCTGGCCAATCCGATGATCGTGTAGTGACCGTTTGCTTCGGTGACCGCCACGCCCTCGAAGGTTTCATTCGGCCCGAGCGCTTCGACTTCGACGTTTGGAAGCGCCATATTCGTCGATGCGTCCGTCACGGTGCCTTCGATCGTCCCGCCGGGCTGTAGTTCTACATCGATGTCTTCCGTCGTTTCTTCCGTCTTTACGCTCACCGGTTCCGCTGCGGCAAACGACGACTTGTCGTCGTAGAACTGGGGAACGTAGTTCAGCCCACTTTCAAACTGTGGGGAGAATTCCACCTTATAGGAGCCGTTTGCCAGCCCGGCGATCGTGTATTTGCCGTGAGCGTCGGTTTTCACGTCGGCGACCGGATATCCAAGTCCAGCTTGATAGGCGATGACTTCGATGTCTTGCAGCCCGACTTTGCTCGTGTTTGTCACCGTGCCCGAGATCTCACCGCCGACCTGCAGTTCCGCATTGATGTCTTCCTTGTTCTGCCCTTCGCGGACAGTGAAGCCTTCGGCTGTGTCAAACGAGGACTTGTCTTTGTAGTACTGCGTTATGTAATCGAGTCCGCTTTCGACGGGCGCAGAAAATTCGACCTCGTATTCCGCTCCGGGGATTTCGGAGATGGTGTAGTTGCCGCTTGTATCGGTTTTCGCACAGTGTTTGGGCAGATGTTCGGGTTCACTGTCGAGCTCATACGCGCAGACTTCGATTCCTTCGATCGGTTCCGTTCCGCCGACCTTGGTGACCGTGCCGGTTATCTTGCCCGTGCCTGCGGCGGCGAGCGCCGATGGCGCGCCTGCCAGCAGCGCGAGAGAGATCACGGCCACGGCGAGCGCCCCGCGTCCGTTGCGCGTCTGCCTCATAGCCGGCAGCCTACCAAGCCGACAGGCCGGGTTTGTGCGAGCCGGGGTTGAGTTTGCTCAGGGTGCAAGCAGGGCCGCGCGATCGGCATGGACCGCGAGGTTGCGCAAAGCGGCCTGATCCCCGTCCGCTGCGGTCCCAAGAGCACGCGCTCGAGAGCTTGGCGGTGGCCGTCGAAACGCTCGTGCGCGTAGGGGACGGCGATGCCGCGGGAGATCATGAACGGCCAGTCGCTGGCCTGGAGCGCCAGCAGCTCGCGAAGTGCCGTGCCGGTCCGTTCGCTGCCCGCGGCCAAGACCTGGAGCTCACCGGCACGCGTCGGCGAATGCGAGATCCGCGACACCTGGGCCCGGACCACGTCGACAGGTCTTCGCCCGTTCCCCAACTGGTCGCCTGCGACTCGGGCTCGCGTGCATCGCTGCCCGCAGCCGACGCGCCGCCCCCGAGCGAGGAGCTCGGTCGCTCGCCGGCTCCAACTGCTCCAGCGCGTCGTCGAGACGGATCAGCTCGAGATCCTGCCGTGAGCACTCCTCCGACCACCGCCTGCAGCCAGATGATTCCCTCATACCACCAGTGCCCCAGCAACTCGGTGTCCAGCGCGCACACCACCAGGCCTCCACCGGGCAGACCCTCGCCGCACTCACGCAGACGCTGGCGCGTTCGAGCCACGAAGTCAGCTGCGTGCTCCTGCGCGAGCGCACAGGCCTGCTGGTGGTCGTAGGCCGCGCCGTCGTTCGCCCACGGGTTGTGGTGATGGACCGTGTGGTTGTGGTAGTCGCGGTAGACGCCGCTGGCCGGATAACCCGCGTCGCTCCACACGATATCCATCGTCGCCCTGTCGATAGGCACGAGCGTCACGCCGGCCTCGCCGCGAATTGGGCGCAGGTGCTCGCATGCGCCGAGCCCAAAGCGGTCGGTGAGCTCGACACACGTGGCGTGCACACCGGCGTCTGTGAGCATCGGCAGGAGCCATGGCGCATATGCGCACTCCGGCAGCCAGAAGCCGCCGCGCCAGCTCTCGGCGCCGAAGCGAGCACGATGGGAGTCCACGCCGCACTGCACCTGTGCGCGCACACCGGCATCGGTGGCCAGCAGCGCCAGCACAGCGTGCGTCGCCGAGGAGGTCCATTGTGCGTGCGGCGCAAACGCGCTCAGCAGGTCGCCGCCGCGACCGGCGAAACTCTGCAGTGCCCACTCATACTCGCTCCACGAGCGCTCGAGCTCGCGGGCGAGGGTCTCGTGGTTGCCCGCTCGCAGCCCTCTGATGTCCTCGTCGTGGGTGTGGCGGCGTACCTCATCGACGAATGCCCCGAAGCGCTCGGCGACGCCCGCTGCCTGCAGCTGATCGCACAGGACCGGCGTCAGCGAGACCGTGAGCGGCGCGCCCGTGTCGAGCAGATCCAGTAGCGGCAGATAGCAGCCGGCGATCGCCTCCCACAGCCACTCCTCACCGAACGGCCACGTACCGAAGCCCTCCACGTAGGGCATGTGCGTGTGCAGGAGAATCGCGAGTTTGCCGTTGGAGGCACCGCTGGTGCTCATCCGGATCTCAGACGCTGCACACGGCGATGAAATCGAGGGCGCCGTCGAGGTCTCTCGCGGACTCGTCCTCGAGCACGAAATCACTGGCCGCGATCGCCGGGGTGAACCATCCGTAGAACGGCGATGTGAGTTTCAGGCGCGGATGTACGGCATCCCAGCCGAGCTTCAGCGCCAGCTCGTGTACACGCAGCTTGCGAGCGTGGAACAGGCCGTAGATCCGCACCGAGCGAAAGCTGCCCTGGCATAGCTCCCGGAATTCGCCGGCCTTGTACTCGTGCACGTGCCAGGGGTTATCGGAGCGCTCAGCTCCCTTGGGGGCCAGTGTCAGGACGTTCGGCGTCGATACGTACACCACGCCGCGCTCGCCCACCTGTGAGCGGAAGTGGTCGAGCACCTCACCGGGGTTCTGTAGGTGCTCGATCGTCTGCAGGAAGACAACCGCATCCGTGTCGGCGGAAAAGCTCTCGACCAGCTCGCGGGCGAAGCTGAGGTTGGGACGCCGATAGCGCAGGCGGGCGTGCTCGTGAGCCTCGGGGTTGGCATCGACGCCCACCACACTGCCCGCGCGGTCCGCGAGCACGTCGGAGCCGTAGCCCTCGCCGCAGGCCATGTCGATCACGCGCAGGCCGGCAACCCGAGCGGCGATCCATTCATAGACGGCGAGATGGCGACGGAACCAGTAGTTCTCCTCAGGGACGTTCGGCAGCGTCCGCTCGCCGGTGAGTGACAGTGGCGGAACACCGGCTGGCTGGTCGCGCTGTAGGTATAGGGGCATGGACACGCCGCGCGAGTATATGGTGCCCCTCCATGACGCCAGTTCTGAACGCACAGGAGATACGCGACGTAAACACCCGCTACCACGATGTGGCAGCTGAGCACTATGACTCCAAGTGGGGCATCGACTTTGGCGAGGTCGGTTCCAGCCAGGTCATCCCGAAGGTCCAAAAGGCCCTCGGCGGCAAGGCCGCGAGCTTTCGGCGCTCGCTCGAGATTGGCTCTGGTACTGGCTATTTCACCCTCAACATGATGCGCGCCGGCATGATAGAGACGGCCACGTGCAGTGACATCTCAGCGGGCATGCTCTCGACGCTTCACCGCAATGCGGAGCGTCTGGGCCTCGATGTTCAGACCCAGGTCGCCGACGCCGAGCGTCTGCCGTTCTCCGATGAGAGCTTCGATCTGGTGCTCGGTCACGCTGTGCTGCACCACATCCCCGATCTGGCCCGCGCGTTCTCGGAGTTCGAGCGTGTGCTGACCCCCGGCGGAACCGTGCTGTTCGCGGGAGAGCCCTCCCGCTACGGAGACCGCTTGGCGATGGTGCCAAAGCGCGCCGCCGGCGCGGTCGCGCCGTTGTGGCGCCGGGCGATCAACGCGCGTCCGGCCCCCCCGGCCGAGGGAGGCGCTGCGGATGCCTCGCTGGAGGGAGTCGTCGACGTCCACGCCTTTGCGCCCACCGAACTCTCAGAGTTCGCCCGTGGAGCGGGCTTTCAGCAGGTGCACGTGACCGGCGAGGAGCTCTTGGCCAACTGGTTCGGCTGGACCAACCGCACGCTCGAGGCGACCGCCGAGCCGAGCGACGTGCCGTGGGCCTGGCGCCAGTATGCCTACCGCGGCTACCTGCTGCTGCAGCAACTGGATCGTCGCCTGCTCGAGTCTCGTCTGCCACCGGCGATCTTCTACAACCTGATGATCACGGCCACCAAGCCGGCCTGAGCGTGCCCGCCAGTCCCCGGGCTCGGCGAACATTCACAGACTTCGCGAGGGGTGCTGGTGGTTCTGGCGAAATTCGGAGGTTCGGCGCGCTTGAAGCCCCCGGGCGCCCAAACTCATGAATCGATATCGACGAGCATCTCGTGCACGGCCGAGCCGGCGCCGCACGATGCTCGCGGCAGTACTCGCGTGTGGCTCGGCGGCTGGCTTGCTCGACCGGCGCGTTGGCCGAACCGGCGGCTGAAGGCACCTCCCCCCCGACGCCTGTCGCACAGGCTCCCAGCGAAAGCGGCGGTGGCGCGGGCACAACACCGGCTGCCACTGGCGAACAGCAGCAGTCGACCGAACAGGCACCGCCGCCGGCCGATCCATGTCAATCCCCTTCACAGCAGGGGAGCTCCGTGGTCGAAATTCCCGTAGGCCCGCTGATCCGCACCGCGGTGCTTCACCTGCCCGCCTCGCCGAGCGGGCATCCGCTCGCGCTCGTCATCGCGCTGCACGGTTATGACGGCAACGGCGAGAGCTTTGAGCAGGACACGGGTTTCTCGACGCTCGCCGACAAGGACGGGTTCGCCGTCGTCTACCCGAGCTCACACGGATCGCAGTGGGCTGTGACGACCAGTACCCGTGACGTTGTGTTCATCACCGATCTACTGAATCGTGTCGAGCAGATAGCGTGCATCGACCCGCGCAGAATCTACGCGACCGGCGTCTCAAACGGCGGTCGCATGACCGCCCTGCTCGGCTGCGTCCTTTCCCAGCGCATCGCCGCGATCGCACCGGTCGCGGGCGGCTACAGCGCACTGCCGCCGTGCGAGCCGGTTCGTCCGGTGTCGGTGCTCGAGATTCACGGAACGGCAGACACGACCGTGCCCTACGAGGGACGAGGTTCTTCTCATGAAGGCGCCGTGCTGCCCTACGTCTTTGGCTGGGCCGCCCGTGACGGCTGCGATCTCCAGCCGACGATAAAAAGAGCCGCCCTGCACACCTTGCGATACGTGTGGAGCGGATGCCGAGGCGAAACGAGCGTCCAGCATTTGCGGATCTATCGGGGCAGGCACGGGCTGCCCGATGCGGTGGGCTCGCAGATCAGCTCCGGCGGCCCCTACACGATCTCCGGGATCGAGCAGATCTGGCACTTTTTCGCGCCGCTCGTGCTGGCGCCGTCAAATGCCGAAGCTCCGCCGAGCGCGGCGCCGAGTCCCGCCGCGGCGGCGCCGCCCTGGCCTGACTCGGGAGGCACCTCCGTGGGCGACTCCGGTCCGTCGAGCGGCGCCGCTCAGGACACGCTGACGAGCAGACTGCCGGCGTCTGTGCGGCCCGCATCGCTGCGGCGAGCAGCTGGTGGATGACATCGCTTCCGGTGCTCGCGGACGCCTCCTAGACTGACGGTGATGACCTACGCCCGCCACATCGACCTGCCTCTGTTCGCGCTCGGTCTGGTCGCCCTGCCCGGCGAGCTCGTGCCGTTGCACATCTTCGAGGAGCGCTACCTGAAGATGATCGAGCAGTGCCTGCGTTCCGACAGCGAGTTTGGAATCGTCTGGCTCAGCGAAGATGAGTGCAAGTCGATTGGCTGCGCTTGCGTGATCGCTCGTGTGCTCGAGCGCAAGGCGGACGGCACGCTGGACATACTGGTCAGGGGGACTCGCGCGTTTGCTCTGATCGAGCGCCACGACGAGCCGCCCTACCCCACCGGCGTCGTCGAATTTCTCAGCGACGATGCTGGCGCCCGCGACCGGCAGGCGGGATCCAGGGCGCGCGCCCTCTATGGCGAGCTCCTGGAGGCCGCCACCGACCGGATCGTCGAGGTCAGCGAGCTGCAGGCGCATGGATGCCCACGCGATGGCCGCGACCGTCGACTTTGGCTCAGACGCCAAGCAGGAGCTGCTCGAACTGCGCTCGGAGAGTGCCCGCATGGTGCTTCTGGCGCGGCTTCTGGGCGCGGCGATCAAGCGGCTGCGGTTGATCGATCACGCCCAGGAACGGGCTCACGCCAACGGCAAGGTTCACTTCAGGTGACCGGCCGGGGCACGACCGCCCGGCTCACAGCGCGAGCCCACAATCGCTCTGTGCGGCCTTCAGCACGAACAGCGAGAGCTGACGCAGCACGGCGGGCTGGCCGGCCGAGTCATCGCTGAAGCTGACCGTGCCGTTTTCATCGCGCAGGTAGTAGTGAAAAACCGATCCGGGCCTGGCCCGCAGCGACAGGTGCCGTTCGGCGAATTCCTTGATTTCTTCTTGGATCGCGCGTGCGTCGATCAGCTCCGGATCGCTGAGCGGATGCGCCTTGCGACCGTTGCATTCAACGCCGCCTTCTTCGTTGACGAGCAGGCTCAGGCGCGCGCCCGCCACCGTACCCGAGCGGTAGACGATGAACAGATCGGCGGCCCTCACACCGCCGCCGCAGCCCGCCAGAGTCGCGCTGAGGCAAAGCGCCGCAAACCTCCATCTCGTGATCCTCACGCGAGGACCGCCACTCCGCCACGGCGTGGATCGCCGGCGCCAAGCAGTCGCTCTCCCTGACGCTGAACCGCTCCAACCCCGCCGAAGAACAGATTCGGCGACCCGAAGCGGACGATCCGCCGCTCGTCGCATTCCAGGCACGCCAGATCGATCCCCGGCTCGGCATACAGCGTGTCGGCCTCGAAGTGAAGCCGTGGCGCACACACGGCGGCTGAGATGTCCAGTCCGTTGTCGACCACGCTGACAATCGTCTGCAGCAGCGCCGAGCGGATGCGGTTCGAACCGGCGCTGCCGAGCACCAGCTCGACCTCGCCGTCGCGCAGGACGACGGATGGCGCCATCATGCTCGGCATCCGCTGCCCGGCCGGCTGCGTGTGAAATCCAAGCGGATTGAGATCCTCCTCGCCCATGATGTTGTTGATGTGAAGCCCGGTGCCCGGCACGACGACGCCTGAGCCCTCACCGTTGGTGCACGTCACGCTGCAGGCAAGGCCGTCGCTGTCGAGCACCGAGATGTGGGTGGTCGCGCCCAGCCGTCGCGACAGGAAGCGCTCGAGAAAGCCCTCCTCGCCGAGCCCCTGAACAAACCGTGGAGTGCGCTCGGACTGCGCGCGCGCCATCGCCTCGACGATCGCGTTCAGCGCGCGGCGGAGAGGGACCCCTGTCGAGCAGAGCCAGGGAGTAGGCGAGCAGCGTGCCGCCGGCCGATGGCGGCGGGTTGGTCAACACCTCGCGGTCGCGGTAGCGCATCCGTACCGGGGCGCGCAACTCGGCGCGGTAGCCGGCCAGCTGCGTGATGCTCAGCGACCCGCCGAGCGAGGTCACCCACTCGCACACCTTGTGTGCGATCTCACCTTCATAGAAGGGCGCGGCTCCCTCGCGGCCGAGCAGCGTCAGGGCTTCGGCGAGATCGGGGTTTTGCAGCACGTCACCCTCCTGGAGCAGCCGCCCACGCGGTGACCACAGAGCGGCGCACTCGGGTGTGGAGCGCAGCAGGTCACCGAGTATCTCCGCCACATAGGCCTGCTGCGCGTTCAGCCGCACGCCCTCGCGCGCGAGTTCCGCGGCTGGGGCCGTCAGATCGCCGAGCGCGATCGTGCCCCAGCGCTCGATCGCCTCGCTCACCCCCGCCGGTGTCCCGTAGACGCCGCACGAGGCCGGGCCGATGTAGAAGGTCTGCGCCGCGTCACCGAAGGACACGTCGATCGCCTGCAGCGATGCGGCCGACCCGTCGTCTGCGCGGCGCGGGGCCTCGATGAAGAAGTCGAGCAGCGCCGGCTCTGTCGCGCGGCCCGCGATCAGCATGTAGCCGCCGGCGCCGAGTCCGGTGAGCAGCGGCTCCGCCACGAACGAGGTGAGCATCGCCGCAACGGCGCCATCGACCGCGTTTCCGCCTTCGCGCAGAACTCGCGCCCCAGCCTGCGCGGTCAGCGGATGCCCCGCCGCGATGACTCCTTTGTTGGTCTGGCCCACCGACGAAGCCTAGAGGGAGCGTCCAGGCGCATGGGTCCGACGAGCAACCGGTCCGGCCACCCAAGTCGCGCGGTGAGGCCCAGCGACGACGGAGATCAGAGATGTGGAATGAACTCGGGAACTTCGAGTTCATCCACGGCCAGCCCGCCGCGTCGGGGCTCCCGTCGCGCGTCGCTGGTGCGGCTCACCCGCGGCTCGCCTCGAGGTTCCTCGAGGCGTCTGGGACGTCGCGCGCCCTCATTGGCGTAGCCCGTGGCGACGACCGTCACCCACACCTGGTCGTCGAGCTTCTCGTCGACCATCGCTCCGAAGATGATGTTGGCATCGGGGTGAGCAGCCTCCGAGACAGCCTTCGCGGCCTCGTTGACCTCCCACAGCGACAGGTCGCGGCTGCCGGTGATCGACAGCAGAATCGACCTGGCGCCGTCCATCGAGGTCTCGAGCAGCGGCGAGGAGGCCGCCTGCATGGCCGCGTCGATGGCGCGATTCTCTCCCACGCCCATGCCGATCCCGAGCAGCGCGTTGCCGGCGTCGGCCATGATCGTGCGCACATCGGCGAAATCGAGGTTGATCAGGCCCGGCAGCGTCACGAGATCTGAGATGCCCTGAACGCCCTGGCGCAGCACGTCGTCGGCGACCCTGAAAGCCTCGACCATCGATGTCTGCTTGTCGAGCACCGCGAACAGACGATTGTTGGGCACGACGATCAGCGTGTCGACCTCTTGGGCGAGCGCCTCGATGCCGTCGTCTGCCTGCTCAGAGCGTCGCGAGCCCTCAAAGCCAAACGGCTTGGTGACTATCGCGACGGTCAGCGCGCCGAGTTCTTTGGCGATCCGGGCGACGATCGGCGCCGCCCCGGTGCCGGTTCCACCGCCCGCGCCGGCGGTGATGAAGATCATGTCCGACCCCTTCAGCAGCGCCTTGATCTTGTCGTACTCGTCCATCGCGGCCTGCCGGCCGACGGCCGCGTCAGATCCTGAGCCAAGCCCGCGCGTGAGCTGCGCTCCGATGTGCAGGGTGACGTCTGCGTCGGACTGCTGCAGCGACTGCAGGTCGGTGTTGATCGCCAGGAACTCGACGCCCTCCACCTGCGCTTGGACCATGCGGTTGACCGCGTTGACCCCCGCGCCACCCACGCCAATGACGCGCAGCACGGGCTGCAGGACTCGACCGGAGGGAGCACTCGAGGAGCCAAACGAGCTCGACAGCTCATCGCGGGCGTAGACGTCCATCGCGGCCGGCGGGATCGCCCGGTCCATCACGTTCTCGGGAATCTCTGACGAGAAGACGTGGCGCAGTCGCTCTTGTGGGGTCGGGAGCGTCCGGGTCTGCTCCTCCTCGGCCTCCACGGGCGCATTCAACGCCGGGTGCGGCATGCCGCGCTCCCGTGTCCGCGGGACCGGCTTTTTGCGCTCGGCGGCTGGGGCTTCGCTGGTCTGCGACTCGCCGGCGGTGAGCTCGTCCTCTGCGGGGGTGGGCTGGCCCGGTGCGGCGGGATCTTCGGTCTTGCGGAAGAGCGCCGCAAGCGGACCCTCTCGCATGCTTGCACGCTTAGCGTTTGCCATGAGTGAGAACCTCCTGCGCGAGCTGACGGTAGGACTGGGCCGCCATGCCATCCGGCTCGTACTTGAGCACCGACATGCCCTTGACCGGGGCCTCGGCAAAGCGAACCGTCTTACGGATACGTGAGGCGAATACGCGATCTCCGAAGTTCTCCTCGAGAATCTCGATCGCCTCCTTGGCATGGATCGTGCGCGAGTCGACCAGGGTCGGAAGGATACCCTCGATGTCGACGTCCGGGTTGAGATTCTCACGGATCATCGAGAGGGTGTTCTGCAGCTGGATCAGCCCGCGCATCGACAGATACTCGCATTGCACGGGGACGATCACCTTGTTGGCGGCCGTCAACGCGTTGATCGTCAACAGTCCGAGGCTCGGTGGAGTGTCGATGCAGATGAAGTCGTAGTCGTCCATGATCGGCTCGAATGCCTTCTGCAGCGACCGCTCCCGGCCGATCATCGTCGACATCGCGATCTCCGCGCCGGCGAGGTCGATCGAGGCGCACGCGATGTCTATCTCACGCTTGCGAATCACCTCGCGGATCGAGACTTTGTGGACGAGCACGTCGTACATCGATTTCTCGAGCGTGTCGGGGTCGATCCCCTGAGACATGGTGAGGTTGCCCTGCGGGTCCATATCGACGCACAGCACACGATGACCCTCCTCGGCGAAGGCCGCGGCCAGATTCAGCGTCGTAGTCGTCTTGGCCACCCCGCCCTTCTGATTGGCGAAAGCGATGACCTTTGCCTTTGCGTCCACAGCAGGCTCCGATGCTCGTTTAAAGAGAAGAAACCCTTCCGTCGGGGTATTCGCATAGGAGCCGCCAATTCCTTCACGAGAGCATCCGGTTGGGCGCCTCCCCTACGATCAGCCCGATGCCTGCCCGCAAGCGGACCCTCCCTGAGCGCCTGGAGGGCAAGCGCATCTGCATCTGCGCGGGAGCGGGCGGGGTGGGCAAGACGAGCATCTCCGCGGCGCTCGCGCTGGGACTGGCCGCTCGTGGGCAGAAGGTCGCGGTACTCAGCATAGATCCCGCCAAGCGGCTGGCCGAGGCACTCTGCATGAGCGAGCTCTCAGATCAGCCGAGTCTTGTCGATCCCGATCTGTTCGCGGCGCACGGACTCACCCTCAGCGGCGAGCTGTGGGCAATGATGCTCGACTCCAAGCGCACCTTCGATGCGCTGATCACGACGCTCGCCCCCGACTCCAGGACACGCGATGAGATCCTCTCCAATCGCATCTACCGGGAGATTTCCTCGGCGGTCGCCGGTTCCCAGGAGTTCAGCGCGATCGCCAAGCTCTATGAGCTCGATCGAAGCAACGACTTCGACGTGATCGTGCTCGATACGCCACCGTCACGCGACGCGATCGCTTTCCTCGACGCGCCCACTCGCCTGACTCGTTTCCTCGAAGGCCGGGCGCTGGCCATGTTCCTGACGCCCAGCGGCGTGGCGGCTCGCTTCCTCGGACGGGGAGGCGGTCTGCTGTTCTCCGCCCTGGGGCGCGTCAGCGGCGTCGATCTGCTCGGCGATCTGTCGGTCTTCTTCAGCTCTCTGTCGGGGCTCATCGACGGCTTTCGCGAGCGCTCCCGCGGAATCGAAGAGCTGCTGGGAGACCCCGCGTGCACGTTCTTGATCATCACCACACCAGAGCGCGAGCCGGCCCGCGAGGCGATCTTCCTGCACACGACGCTCGTCGCGGATGAGCCTGCCCTTCGGTGCGCTGATCGTCAATCGCGTGAACGAGGGAACCGATCGCCGCTCCTCAGCGGCGGAGCTGACGGCGCTGCTGAGCGGCTCGCTGGGAGAGCGCCTGGCGACACGGGCCGTCTCGAACCTGCGGGACTTCGAGCTGCTCGCGCGGCGCGATCTCCAGAGCATCGAGCATCTGCGAAGAGGCCCTCTCAGAACCGCAGCCGATCATCGTCTCCCAACAGGAGGGCGATGTCGCGGACATCGGTGGCCTGGTGGCGATCTCGCGCGGGCTCTTCAGCGGGGAGCAGCGACGCGTCTAGACTGGCGCGCCGAGCGGCTCTTCCGCCTCGGCGATCCAGAGCGCCTCTTGAGAAGGTCCCGAGGCGATCGGAAGCGGGTCCTCTGAGATACCGAGCGCCTGGGCGATCGCGTCGTGGGCTCGCAGGCTGCTCGCGCTCGATCTCGGCGGCCAGCAACTCGTCGGCCAGACCGATCAGGTCGGCGTCGAGGTGTCCGCAGATCACGTCGCGCAGCAGCGCCCGCAGATGGTCGGCGATCATGTTGTCAGGGCGCTGTGCGAGGCGCTCGGCACAGCGCTTCCAGCGATCACGGCTCGCTCGAGCGCGAACGCCTCTGTGACTCGCTGCGCCAGGCCCCGCGCGGTCTGCGGGTTGCGCACACAGGGCCGCGAGTCGCATCGCGAGCAGATCCTCAGATCGCCCCGTGGACTGCGCGTCGGAGAGCAGCACTCTGAGTCCCAGTAGATAGTCGCTCAGCGCCTCGCGCTCGTCAGCGCGCTCGCAGCCGAGCTCAAAGCGCCGCAACGCCCAGGCGAGCTCGTTGTCGTGCGGAGCACGGCGGGAGACGAGGTTGCAGAAGGCGCGCAGCTCGTCCTCCTGCTCGGGTGTGATCACGAGCATTCCGCGCGGACGGCCCCGCGCACCCAGCGCCAGCGGGCTCCAGGATCCGTCGCCGACACGCGTCCAGGCGAAGTCTCCAAACGCAAGTCGCCCGTCGCCGAACAGCCGCAGTGCCCGCAGTAGATCCTCGAGGACTTCCCGGCCCTGGGTGATCGCGCTGTGAACGTCGGAGTCGCAGCTCGTGAACAGAACCAGCAGATGAGGCTGCGTCTCAGCGCTTTCAGTGATGGCTTCGGGCAGATCCTCGAACGCTTCTGCCGCCAGCAGCGACAGGCCAGTGGTCAGCGCGAGCTCGGCGCTGCTCAGCGCCAGTCCGTGGAGAGTCCCGAGAACCGCGACCTCGTCGGGCCTCGAGCTCGCGGAGCGGCCCAGCGAGTCGAGCGCTGAACGCGTCCGCTCTGCCCGTAGCTCGAAGTCGGTCTGTTCGCCGAAGACATCGCTCAGCAGGGCCAGCAGAGCGAGCTCCGCGCACTTGCTGGAGCTCCCAGGCAGGCGAGCGATGCCCCTGGAGAGCAGATAGCGCTCGAGTCCCTGATCTCCCGCGATCAGGTTGGCCGCCTGCGTATAGCCCGCCAGGCCGCGCAACGCCGCCGAGCGCTCCTTGAGGAATCCCTCGGTGAGCGGGCGGTAGCTGTAGAGGGGAGTTCGGTGACCGCGAGCGGAGCTCGAGGTCAGCTCGAATGCGATCTCCGCGCCGCCCGCGAGCTCCTCCTGCAGATACAGCGAGGCCTGCTCGATAAAGACCGTCAGCGCCTGCTCGAATTGACTGGATCTCACGCTGAAGCGGTTCGCCGTAAGCGCCCGGGCTCCTGCTCGGACGTAGTGCGATTTCTATGGCGAGCTTCGGCTAGACAGCCGCGAGTTGAAGGCCAGAGGCGAGCCTGTCCTCGCAGCCCTGCACGATCCAACGCTCGCCGTAGGCGCGCATGTTTTCGATGATCGGCAGCAAAGCCTGGCCCTTCTGGGTGAGCGCGTACTCCACCCGCGGGGGCACCTCAGAGAAGGTGTGGCGCTCGACGACGCCCTCCTCCTCGAGCGCGCGCAGCCGCAACGACAGCGTGCGCGGGCTGATACCGCTCAGGGATCGTTCGAGCTCACAGAAGCGTGTGCGGCCCTCAGCCAATTGGCGGATCAGCAAAAGCGTCCACTTACCGCACACGATGTCGGCGGTGCGGCACACGGGACAGGTCTCATCTGTAGCCATTTCGCCCTTTACTTTACCAACTGAAGTGAAGCGGCCGGAAGGTGGCATCTCGGTTTGACTCGGCGAGCCTCTCAATCTCCGGCGGCCGACAGCACACACGACAAGTGGGCATTCCCAGCGGGCCGGAATCCCGGCCGACGCCGTGACCGAGGTCAGTCGCACCACTGCGGACATGTGCGCGTAGGGCCAGCCTTGGCTGCGAAGACCCCGTGCCCACATCTGGACGCTGATCGGGTCGCGGGACTACTCGACTAGAAACCGAGGAGTCGGCGACGTGCCGCGAGCGCCGACTAACCGACCGTCATGGAAGCCTGGCCCGCGGACGAGCTCCCATCACGTGCGGGCGCCGGCTCGCCGCCGCGGCGAGCCTCGGCGATAGCGACATCCTCCATCGTCGTACCTTCGCGTCCGTCAGCCTGCATCAGCAGCTTGAAGTCGTGCGGACTCGAGGCGATGTGCGCGGCAGCCTCGTAGGTGACCCGGCCGGCCTTGACGTGACCGAACAGCGCCTGGTCGAACGTCTGCATGCCGTAATAGGCGCCCGAGGCGATGACCTCCATCAGCTTGCCGGTTTGTGCGGGGTCGACGATCATGTCTCTGACCCTGCCGGTCATGCGCAGCACCTCACAGACGGCCACCCGTCCTCCGCTCGCGCCGGGGACCAGCCGCTGGGAGATGACTCCCTTGAGCGTGCCCGCGATCATCGAGCGTGCCTGGGCGTGCTGATGAGGGGGAAAGAAGTCGAGCATCCGGTTGATCGACTCTGGCGCGTCGACGGTGTGGATCGTCGAGAGCACGAGGTGGCCGGTCTCGGCCGCCGAGAGAGCCGTCTGCACGGTCTCTTCATCGCGCATCTCTCCAACCAGGATGACATCGGGATCTTGGCGCAGCACGCGGCGCAGAGCGCGTTGGAAGGAGGCTGTGTCCATCCCCACCTCGCGCTGGTTGATCACCGAGCGCTTGTCGCTGTGTACAAACTCGATCGGATCCTCGATCGTGACGATGTGCTTGGGGTAGGTCTCGTTGATGTGATCGATCATCGCGGCGAGCGTCGTCGACTTGCCCGAGCCGGTGGTGCCCGTGAGCAGCACGATGCCGCGCTCCTCTTGGGCCAGTTCCCGGACCACCTCGGGCAGCACCAGCTCCGTGATCGAGCTGATCTTGTGGGGGATCGCACGGCAGGCGAGCGAGATCACGCCGCGCTGACGGAAAGCGTTGACGCGGAAGCGTGCGATTTCGGGGATCTCGAAGGAGAAGTCGACCTCGTGCTCGTCTGCGAATTCCTGCAGCTTGGCGGGGTCGTGGAGCAGCTCGTGCAAGGCGTGCTCGGTGTCCTCCGCGGTCAGCACTGGCTCGCCTGTGTAGGTGCCCAGCACGCCGTCGATGCGAAACAGCGGCGGCGAGGAGACCTTCAGATGGAGATCTGAGCCCCCACGCAGCACCAGGTTGCGCAGTGTGGTTTGAACATCAAACATCGCCCTCCCATCGGCAGGAGATCCGAGCGCCTTTAGTGCGCTGGACGAATGCCGGCTTTGCGGTAAGCAGACCGGGAGGCTGAGCAGACGCGCTCACGCCGTCCGCCCGATGGCCGCGACGGGCTCCTCGTTGTGGGTCATCGCTAGGCCTCATCGGGTGTGAGGGCCGTCTTGGAGAGATCCTCGAGCGCGTCGAGGCGTTCCTCCCAGCGACGCCGGTAGAGGCTCAACAAGGCCGAGGCGGGGCCGAGCGGAGCGGCCTCGAGACGGCAGACGTGACGGCGTCCCTCGACGGTGCGTTGCACGAGGCCCGCTCGCTCGAGAACCTTCACGTGCTTGGACGCGGCGGCCAATGACATGCTCAGCGGCTCGGCGAGCTCGCCGACGGTCAGCTCGCGGTCCGTGAGACGGCCGACTATCTCACGCCGCGCAGCGTGGGCGAGTGCGCGAAATATCGCGTCCAGCTCGACTCCATCCTCAACCATATGGTTGAGGATATGACGCAGGTCACGTATCTTCAACCTTCTGGTTGAATTTTGTAGCATCGCCGCCGAGGTGCTCGATGAACGGCGCGCCCCCTACCCGCCCAGCGCCCCGCCTCCTCACCCGGGCCAGGTCCGTCAACCCCCGCCACGATGTCTCGCCGCCGCGGTGCGCCTTCGCTTCAGGCGACGTCGCGCAGCTTCTGAGCCTCCGCGAGGGACTGCAGCTTCTTCAGCGACTGATTCTCGATCTGGCGGATGCGCTCACGCGTCACGTTGAACGTACGTCCGACCTCGTCCAGCGTGCGTGGATGCTCGCCGCCGAGGCCGTAGCGCAGCTCGAGCACGCGGCGCTCACGGTATGAGAGGTTCTCCAGCGCCTCGCGCAACGCCTCCTTGGTGAGGATCTCAGCAGCGCGCTCATATGGGGACTCGGCTCGCTCGTCGGCGATGAACTGCCCGAACTCAGACTCCTCCTCGTCGCCGACCGGCTTCTCCAGCGATACCGGAGCCTGCGCGGAGCGCTTGATCGAGTCGACCTCCTCCGGCTCGATGCCGGTGACCTCGGCGATCTCCTCGGCGGTGGGCTCGCGACCGAGCTCGGTGACGAGCTTACGCTCGGCGCGGCCGATCTTGTTGAGCTTCTCCACGACATGCACCGGGATACGGATCGTGCGTGCCTTGTCGGCCAGCGCCCGGGCGATCGCCTGGCGTATCCACCACGTCGCGTAGGTCGAGAACTTGAAGCCCTTGCGATAGTCGAACTTCTCCGCGGCGCGCACCAGGCCAAGCGTGCCCTCCTGGATCAGGTCGAGGAACGGCAGCCCCTGATTGCGATAGTTCTTTGCGATCGAGACGACCAGGCGCAGATTGGACTCGACCATCTTCTGCTTCGCGTCGAGGTCTCCGCGCTCGATGCGCTTGGCGAGATCGACCTCCTCCTGGGCGGTCAGCAGGCGCACCTTGCCGATGTCCTTGAGGAACAGCTGCAGCGAATCCGTCGTCATGTCCGGCTTCAGGTCGAGCGCCGTTTTGGCTTTGCGCCGTCCACGCTTGTCCGGGGCCCGCTCGACTTCTGAGGCGGCGGCAGTGGCCGGATCGATGTCCTCCACGAGCTCGATCTCCGATTTCTCGAAGAAGCCGTGCAGCTCCTCTACATCCGACTCGTCGAGATCCAGCTCCGAGGTCGCGGTCGATATCTCCGCGAACGTGAGGACACCCACCTGCTGACCTTTGGCCAGCAGGCCCTTGACCTCGTCCAGTTCCTGCAGTTCAACTACTGACATCTATTTCCGTTTCCGTCGAGGGAGCCCGGACCGCGACTATCGCGACCCTGCCGAGTGAGTGTGGAGGACAACTTCATCGGACTGCGACCGTGGCACGCCCGACCATACTGACCATGCAATGCGAAAAATGTAGCTCCTATGCTAACGCTTTGGCCGTGGTAATCAAAGGAGCTCGAGAACCGTCCGCCACCAAGCCCCATCGCACAGGCCGCGCAGAGCGCCCGGTTAGCGGACGCTCTGAGAGCTCGAACTTTATTTTGATTTCCTTCAGAACACCAGTGCACCGGCTGAGGTTTCTCCCGCAAGCCAAATTCTTACGCGCAACGCGCTTTTGACCACGGTACGCGATGATTGCGATGGAACATGAGCGCCCCAGATGAACCAGAGGACTCCACGCAGGGCCAGCGCGGGCGCCAGGAGGTTCTCTCGGGTCTTCCCCGCCACCGTCCCCAGCGGCTGACGGCGCGACGCCGGGCGACGCGTGAAACGGCGCCCGCCGCAAAGACTGCCGCTGAGCCGAAGCCAGCCTCACGCAAAGTGAGCGCCGCCGCGCCCAAGCAGCCGCAGCGCCGGAGCACCGGCTCCAAGCGCCCCGCGCGGCCCCGGCCGGCACGCGCCATCCAGGAGACCCGGACACTCGCTCCAAAGCAGGGATTCGCGGCTGAGGAGGCCCCCATCCGCGGCTCTGTGCAGCCACCCAACGGCACTGAAATGCTCGTCTCCGCGCTGCATCTGAGCGGGGCGCTGGGAAAAGGCGGCCTCGCCACCGGCGGGCGCCTGCTCAAGGGCATGCTCTCGCGCGTGCCGCGACCCTGACCGGACCACAGCCGGGGATCCGGGGCAACCGTGACTTCGCCCGCAAAGTCAGTCCCGGTGAGCTGTATACTGCGTCGCGCACGCCGAGCTCTGCAGAGTCAGCTCTGCAGAGACGGGGGACCCACTGCAAGCCAGTCACCGTGAAGGTTTCTGGCTCGCCGGGGCGAATCGGCCATCCCGAGCCGTAGCGCCATGAGGCGCGAGCCCGTCAGCTCACCCCGTAGGCACCAACCAGCTGATGCCCAGAACGTTCAAAATGTCGCTAGCTGCGCTGTTCGCGCTCGCCTTCGCCGCCTGCGCGAGCGGCGTGGCCGCCGCCGGCACTCCCAGCGGTGCTTCGAGCTCAACCGGCGAGGAGGCACCCACGGCGCCCGCCTCCACCGCCCCCAGCCCGGCCGCGACCGCCACGCCCGAGCCTCCGATCGTGATGAGCGTCGGCTCCGTCACGCTACGCAGCTCGTCCACCGGCCTGCTGGGGCACACGCTCACTTTCACCGGTTCGACCTCGCGGCACCGTGGCAAGCGGACCGTTGTGATCGAGCGCTACGAACCATCGACGGGGGACTGGGTGAAGGCCGCCAGCGCGCCCGTCAGCAGGCGCGGGTCGTTCATCGCGAGCTGGTTGACGAACCTCGCCGGCCGCGTCTCCGTGCGCGCTGTCGTGTCGTCCTCCACAGCGGCTCGGACAGCGGCCTCGGAAAGCTCAGCGCCTGCCCAGATCACGATCTACCGCCCGGCGATCGCCACCTACTTCGGTCCCGGCTTCTACGGTCAGCAGACAGCATGCGGTCAAACCCTCACGCCGTTGACGGTGGGCGTCGCGAGTCGCACCCTGCCGTGCGGAACGCTCGTCGAAGTCAGCTACGGCGGGCATGCCTTGACGGTGCCGGTGATCGACCGTGGCCCCTATGCCAACGGCGCCGAATGGGATCTGACAGAAGCGGCCGCCGAGGCGCTGGAAGTCGCCGAAACGGTTCCTCTCGGCACACTGGTCGTCGGAGCCACAGCCAACGTGCCGACGCTCGGACTGCCACCGGGAGCCGCTGAAACCCTGATTCTGACGGGCGGCACCACCGCCTGAGCTCGAGTATCCGGTCAGGCGGGGATGTCCAAGCCGCCGATCGAGTGGCCAAGCGGAGCGACAGACAGCCCGGCGGCGCGTGCCGCGAACAGCTTCATGTCAGCGTGCGCGGCAAGCTCAGAGGCTTCGTGTCCGTCATCGGGACAGATGGCCACCCCAATCGCCACGTCGAGTGGCGCGCCGCGGTGGGTGACTTTCTCGCGCACCGTCGCGATCAGACGCTCGGCGAGCAACATCGCCGCTGAGCCGTCGGTTTCCCGGGCCACGAGCCAGTAGCGCCCGTCACCCTCGCGCGTGAGGGCATCCGCGGGACGCAACTCCGCGCGCAGAGCATCCTGGACCTCACCCACCATGCGGCCCAGCTCAGCGGGATCCTCGCGGTGACGCAGACGTTCGATGCCGACCACCTCGATCAGCGCGACGAGGAACGGCCGTGAGTCGCGGGCGTGCTGCTCGAGGCTCGAGCCGATCGAGCCGATCCAGGCCGCCGGCCCTTCTCCGCGGGCATCGTGGATCTCGATCTCTGACCCGCGTGGATCGGGCGTTGGCACCGCGGGCGCACGCGTGCCGGAGCCTCTGGTGGGTTCGGCGCGCGGATGATGCGCGAGCACCGCGATCGTTATCAGCGAGCATATGTAGGAGAGCCGGTCGGCCAGCTCCGCGACCTCTCGCACGCTGGGACGCTCGAGCGCTCCGGTCAACTCCTCCCAGAGCACAGCTCGCAGAGACTCGATCGCGGCGACAGCGCCCTGCAGATCGCTTGCGCCGGCGAGCTTCCCCAGACGCCCGGCGAGAATCGCGCCGTCACCGCCGTCGCCGAGCCGCTCGAGCTCCTCTTCTGAGCTCAACGCACGCAGCGCCTGCCCACACATATCGGGAGCCTCGCCGGCCAGCAGAGCAAACGGGATCTCCCCGGCCCGTTGCAGTGGCAGCCTGGCGATCAGCGAGATCGCCCAACTCTTGGCGATCTCATCGGTACGGGCCAGAGCGCTCTGCAAAGAGATGTCGGCAACGGGGCGGGGAACCTGATTTGCGGGGTGCGAGCTCACGACTGTTGAATATCAGTAATGAAGGACGGCAGGCGCTATAGCCACCGAGGAGTCCCGAACATCGGGCGCCAGGTGCGCCACCGCAGTGCCCGCGGCTGGCCCGGGCTGTGCGCGAGTAGCCTGTGTGTGAGACATGACTGTCATCTGGATTGCTCTGATCGCGGCTGCCGTCGTGCTGCTCGCGGTCCTCCTGCTCAGACTCGCACGGAGGCTGCTGAGCCGCGATCGACACGTGGATCAGGCGGTCATCGCCAATCTGCGCGACACGACCTCACTCGACGCCCACACCGGTTCCGTGCGCTCGATGCAGGCGGCCGATCTGTACCTGCCGCAGACGGCGCTGGCGGAGATCTGGTCACCCGTGCACCTCGAGCGGCTCGCGCGCACCTACTGGCGCTGGTTGAGCCGTGTCACGCTCGGGTTGATCCGCGTGCGCTACAGCGAGCACGGGCGCTCGGTGGTGCTGCTCGGCCCACCGCTGAGGCTGCTCACCTTTCACGCTCCGGAATTCGAGATGGACGAGCATCGCGGCGTCGTGCGCTGGCGCATCGCGCGGGGTCTGCTCGTCGCCAGGCGCGGCCACGATGGCGACGGGTACCTGCAGATCGATGTGCGCCGCTGCGAGCACGAGGAGCACGAGGACCCGACGCGCGCGCGTCTGCACGTAGAGGTCGAGGTCGCCAACTTCTATCCCGCGATCGCGGCGGGAATCGGGCGCTGGTTCTACAACGAGACGCAGTCGCGCATCCATGTGATCGTGACGCACGGCTTCCTGCGCTCGCTGGCGCGCCTGGATCTGGCGCCCTTGAGAGCGGATCGCTTGGCGAAGATCGGGGACGTGCCGAATCCATCGACCACGTCTGAGCAGCAGGGCGTGCCGGCCGGCCGGTGATCAGCCGAAGCGGCCGTCGTCGCCGCTGACCGCACGCAGCTTCGCGCGATCGTGCTGTGCGCGAATTCGCCGCACGGTGCCGGAGCGTGTGCGCATCACCAGCGACTCAGTGGTGGCGCCTCCGGCGTTCGGATAGCGGACTCCCTGGAGCACATCGCCGTCGGTGATCCCCGTGGCCGAGAAGAACACATCCTCGCCGGAGACGAGATCGTCACGGTCGAGCACCCTGCTCAGGTCATAGCCGGCCTCCAGCGCAGCCTGGCGCTCTGTCTCCTCGCGCGGCCACAGCCGCCCGAAGATCTGTCCCCCGAGGCACTTGATCGCCGCCGCGGAGATAACTCCCTCGGGGGTGCCACCGATACCCCACAGCAGATCCACCGGCGAGCGCTCGGTAACGGCCAGCAGCGAGGCGGAGACGTCGCCGTGGGAGATCAGCCGCACGCGCGCGCCCGCCTCGCGAATCACCTTCACTGCATCGGTGTGGCGTGGGCGGTCGAGCACGACGACCATCACGTCGCGAATCGAGGTCCCCTTGCGCTCGGCGATCAGCTTCAGCGTCTCCGGGAGCGGGCGATCGAGGTCGAGCAGGTCGGCGATCTCCGGCGATCCGGCGATCTTTTCCATGTAGACACACGGCCCGGGGTCAAACATCGTGCCTCTGGCGGACAGTGCGATCACGGCCAGTGCGTTGGGCATTCCATGCGCCGCGAGCGTCGTGCCCTCCAGCGGATCGACGGCTATGTCCACCTGTGGCGGTGAGCCGTCGCCGATCCGCTCGCCGTTGGCGAGCATCGGCGCTTCGTCCTTCTCGCCCTCGCCGATCACGACGACACCATCCATCTGCACCGACTGAAGCGCGTAGTGCATGCCGTCCACGGCGGCCTGATCGGCTGCCTCCTTGTCGCCCATGCCCACCAGCGGAGCGGCGGCGAGGGCAGCCGCCTCGGTGACCCGCACTAGCTCCAGCGCAAGGTTGCGGTCCGGACGCTGGGGAGCGTCCGCGTGGCTCGACTGGTCGCTGGGAGCGCTCATCGCTGGAGTGAAACGTATAGCAACAGTCGTGTTCGAGCGGATCCGAACCAGAGCTCCGAGCCACATCGAGCCACGCCACGCATATGCCCAGGAGCGCGCTTGGCGGCATCTCGCTGAGGGCATCGCGCGAGGCCTGACAGACGATCTGCCGCGGGTGGCGTGGAAGGTGGCTCAGATCGGCGCGACATCTGGCTAGGATCCGCTTGTGCACGAGAGTCCTCCAACCGTCGCCGTCAACCTGCCGGACCGACTCCGGGCCGCTGTGGGAGCGAAGCTCGATCTGGCCCGCGAGGAGAACGTGCAGGGGCGCCTCAAGGACGCAGACCCGACACTGTGGGGTGCCCCCGGCACACCGGAGATAGCCAACCGCCTCGGATGGTTGACGATCGCCGAGCGGACGCTGGGTGACCTGGAGGAGATCACGACCCTGGCCACCGAGATTCAGCGCGAGGGCATCCGCGATGTGGTTCTGCTCGGCATGGGTGGCTCTTCGCTGGCCCCCGAGGTGCTGTGGAGCTGCTTCGGCCCAATCACAGACAGGCCTGCCCTGCACGTCCTGGACTCGACCGACGCAGCCAGGATCCGCACGGTGGAGCGGGCAATCGACCCGCAACGAACCGTGTTTGTCGTGTCTTCCAAGTCCGGGGGGACGATCGAGCCGCTGTCGCTGTTCGCCCACTTCTGGGAGCTCGTCGGCAAGGGCTCCCAGTTCGTCGCCATCACCGACCCGGGCTCAGGCCTGCAAGATCTCGCGCGGGAGCACGGCTTCAGGAAGGTGTTCGCCGGTGATCCGGATATCGGCGGTCGCTATTCCGCGCTGTCGGCGTTTGGCATCGTGCCGGCGGCATTGATGGGAGTTGACGTGCAAGGGCTGCTGGGAGGTGCTCAGGGCGCATGGCGGACGACCGTCGCCGGAAGCGAGGATCTCAGCGCGGGTGTGTGGTTGGGGGCAGCCCTGAGCGCACTCGCTCAAGCCGGGCGCGACAAGCTGACGTTCGTTGTCGCGGAGACTCTTCCCAGCATCGGCCTGTGGCTCGAGCAACTCGTGGCCGAGTCCACGGGCAAGCACGGCACCGGCATCCTGCCGGTCGCCGACGAGCCGCTGGGCGACCCCGGCGTCTATGGCGATGACCGTGTCTTCGCATATCTGCCGGATCGAAGCGCGCCGGATGAGGAGCTCGACCGCCGCATCGAGGCGCTGGTGGCGGCGGGCCACCCCGTGCTCACCCTGCCGAACGATGGTCCGGCGGACCTGGGCCGCCTGTTCCTGTTGAGCGAGATCGCGGTTGCCGTCGCGGGCTGGGGGCTTGCAATCAACCCGTTCGATCAGCCCAACGTGCAGCAGGCCAAGGACGCGACCAATCGTGTGCTCGCCGGATATGAGTCAGAGCACGAGCTGCCGGCCTTCGGCGATGCCGACACAGCCGCATTGCGGGCGCTGCTGGACGATTCCGCGCCTCCCAGCTACGTCGCGATCATGGGCTACCTCGAGCCATCGGCGGAGTTCGACGCCGCCACCGCCGAGCTGCGCCGGACGATCCGCAAGGCGACCCTCGCCACGACCACCTTCGGCTACGGACCGCGGTTCCTGCACTCGACCGGCCAGTTCCACAAGGGTGGACCGAGGACCGGCCGCTTCCTGCAGCTCGTGCACGACGGGCCCGAGGACGTGGAGATACCGGGCAAGCCGTTCACGTTCACGACGCTCAAGAACGCCCAGGCGATCGGCGATCTGGAAACACTGCGTGAGCTCTCGCTGCCAGCTGAGCGAGTACGTCTGACCGGCACGGACCCGCTCAGCGGCGTGCGCGAATTGACCCGCCAGATCAAGGAGATGCTGTGACTCAAATCGGTTTCGTCGGGCTCGGCAAGATGGGCGGCAACATGGTGCATCGCATCCGCCGCGACTCCACCAACGAGGTCGTGGCGTTCGACTTCGACAAAGACGCGGTCAAGCGCGCGGTGGCCAATGGGGCGAGCGGCGCGAGCTCGCTGGCGGACCTCGTCAAGAAGCTGGAGGCACCCAGGATCGTGTGGATCATGGTGCCCGCGGGCGAGGCTACCCAGCAGACCGTCGAGAAGCTCGCCAAGCTGCTCGACCGCGACGACACGATCGTCGATGGCGGCAACTCGAAGTGGACCGACGACAAGCGCCGCTCGAAGGAACTCAAAAGCAAGGGCATCCACTACGTCGACGTCGGCACATCCGGCGGCGTGTGGGGCCTCGAGGTCGGCTACTGCATGATGGTCGGCGGCCCGGCCAAGGCCGTCAAGCGGCTCGCGCCGATCCTCGATGTGCTCGCGCCAGAGACCAACGAGCAGAGCGTGGCGGCGATCGGTGAGCGTGGCTGGATGCACTTCGGTCCAGCGGGCGCCGGGCACTACGTGAAGATGGTCCACAACGGCGTCGAGTACGGGTTGATGCAGGCCTACGCCGAGGGTTTCGACCTGTTCAACAAGTCCGAGTACGAGCTCGACAATGCGAAGATCTCACACCTCTGGGGGCAGGGCTCTGTCGTGCGCTCGTGGCTGTGTGAACTGGCGGCACGGGCGTTTGAGGCAGACGGCAACGACCTGCACACGCTGACCGGCTACACGGAGGACTCAGGCGAGGGACGCTGGACAATCGCCGAGGCGACAGATCGCGACGTGCCGACACCGGTGATCACCGCGTCGCTGTACGCGAGGCTCTACTCGCGCGGCAACGGCGACTACTCAAACCGGGTGCTGGCGGCGCTGCGAAACCAGTTCGGCGGCCACGCGGTCAAGGCCGCCGCCCCAGCCCCGGCGCGCAAACCGGCCGCTCAGAAGCGCAAGTGAGCGCACCTTGAGCACCCCTGAGGAAACGCGCGAGAATCCACTCGTCGAAGGTCTCGAGCGCCTGCCGGTGGCCGCGACCACGCTCGTCATCTTCGGCGCCACCGGCGATCTGGCGAAGCGCAAACTGCTGCCCGCGCTCTACAACCTCGCGCACGACGGAGCGCTGCCCGAGCGTTTTCATCTGATCGGCGTCTCACGCAAAGAAAAAGAGCACGAGGACTACCGTGAGGAGTGCGAAAAGGCGATCCGCCAGTTCTCCCGCCGCAAGCCCGACGATGACGTCCTCGCTGGCCTGCTCGAGAACGTCAAGTACGTGCCCGGGGAATTCGACGAGGAGTCCGTCTACTCAGAGCTCGAGAAGGAGCTCGATGAGTTCGAAGCAGACGCTGGGGAGAAGCTCAACCGCGCTTTCTATCTGTCGACCGCCCCGAATTTCTTCCCGCTGATCATCGAGCGCCTCGGCGAGGGAGGCCTCTCACACCACGAGGGCGCCGAGGTGCGGGTGATCATCGAGAAGCCCTTCGGCACCACACTGGCGGAGGCGACCGAGCTGAACCGCGATGTGCTCGCCGTCTTCGACGAGTCCCAGGTGTTCCGCATCGACCACTATCTCGGCAAGGAGACGGTGCAGAACATGATGGCGTTCCGCTTCGCCAACGGCATGTTCGAGCCGCTGTGGAACCGCAACTACATCGACCACGTGCAGATCACCGCCGCCGAGGACATCGGCATCGGCAGCCGCGCCGGCTACTACGATCAGGCCGGCGCGCTGCGTGACCTGATTCAGAACCACATGCTGCAGCTGCTCTGCCACGTCGCGATGGAGCCACCGGTGAGCTTCACCGCCGAAGAGGTCCGCAACGAGAAGGTCAAGGTTTTGCACGCCATTCACCAGCCCACCGCGCAGGACATCTCCTCGATGGCGGTGCGTGCTCAATACGCGAGCGGACATTCCGGTGGCGAGGAGGTCGCCGGGTACCTGCAGGAGGATGGTGTGCGTGAGGGATCGAACACCGAGACGTTCGCCGCGCTGCGCCTGGAAGTCGACAACTGGCGCTGGGCTGGCGTGCCCTTCTATCTGCGCGCGGGCAAGCGCCTGGCGCGCAAGATCACGGAGATCGCCGTCACGCTGAAGCCGGTCCCCCACCTCGCCTTCAGCCAGGACGGCTCACTTGGGGTCAGGCCCAACCAGCTGATCCTCACGCTGCAGCCCAACGAGGGCGTGACCCTGCAGCTCGGCGCGAAGATCCCCGGCACGCGAATGATCATCCGTCCGGTCAACATGGAGTTCCTCTACGGCACGTCGTTCCTCTCGCAGTCCCCGGAGGCATATGAGCGGCTGATCACCGACGCGATGCGTGGCGACCCGACGCTCTTCACCCGCAACGACGAGGTCGAGGCGCAGTGGCGCATCTGTGATCCGATCGTCTCTGAGTGGGGCGATCTGCCCGGGCCTCTACCCCAGTATGAGGCTGGCTCCCAAGGCCCACAGGAGGCTTCGAGCATCCTGCGCGATGGCGATGGCTGGCGCGCGATCTGATGAGCAGCGTCAGCGACGCGATCTGGGAGGAGCAGGGCACAACCCCTGACGCGATCGAAGCGGCGCTGCGCGACCTGCTGGCCGAGCGTCACTCAGAAAACGGTGGCCTCGTGCCCGCCCGGGTGCTGAACATGATCGTCTTCGTCGACCGTCAATACAGCGGCGAAATAGCCAACCGCCTGCGCGGCGTCGGCCGCTACCACGCCTCGCGTCTGGTTGTGCTCTCCCACAAACCCTCCCAGCGTCAATTGGACGCGCGTGTGACGATCGCCTCCGAAGGCGACCCCAAGCCGGGCGAGCTGGCTTTGCTGCGTGAGACGGTGCTCGTCGAGCTCGGCGACCGTCACCTGGAGGAGCTTGCGACGATCGTCGACCCGCTCGTCGTCACCGACCTGCCGACCGTGCTGTGGTCACCACACGGCCACCCAGAGACGCTTGCACCACTGCTTGGCTTCGCTCAGGCGGTGCTGCTCGACTCGATCGACGAGCCCGATTACGCGATTGCGATCGATCGTGCACACGAGATCTCCGAGCGCGCTTACGTGGTGGATCTGGCGTGGCTTCGCTCGACGCCGTGGCGCGAGCGGATCGCCGCAACGTTCGACCCCGCCCCGATGCGCGAGCAGCTGGGCGAGATCTCGAGCGTCGCGGTCACCCACCATCCCGACTCCACAGATCGCTGCGATGCTGCTGATCGGCTGGCTCGCCTCGCGCCTTCACTGGCAGACCGGTCCGCTGCAGAGCACGGACGGGCTGATGAGTGGCACGGCGCACAGCTCCCGCCGGGAGATCGCGCTGTCGCTGAAGGCCGCGCCCGAGCAGCAGGTACGTGGTCTCGCGGGCCTCGCGCTACAGATGTCCTCGGGGCTGGAGCTGCGCCTGGACCGTGGACGGGGCGGTCTGCACGCCTATCGCCGCGACGCGCAGGGAGCAGAGCACGAGTGGACCGTTCTCGGTGCCTCCCGTGGCGAGGTGGGGATCCTCGGCGAGGGAATCCGTCAGTCGCTGCTGCGCGACCCCACCTACTTCCCGGCGCTCGCGGCCGCTAAAACGATGGTTGGGTGAGCACGATCTCGTGACACGCCTGACGACGGTCTCCGACGCCGAGCAGGCGGCCGTTCGCGCCGCGGGCGAAATCGAGCGGCAGCTCGAGCTGGCGCTCGCAGAGCGCGGCGTCGCCCATCTCGCCTTGAGCGGCGGCAACACCCCCAAGCGCGCCTACGAACTGCTCGCGGCCGCCGGCTGCAGTGGAGCGCGATCGAGATCTGGTTCGCCGACGAGCGCTGCGTGGCACCCGAGGATGAGCAAAGCAATTACCGCATGGCGGCGCAGACCCTGCTGGGGCGGGTTCCGATCCCGGCCGATCAGATTCACCGCATGGAGGGAGAGCTCGGGCCCGAGGAGGGGGCACGCCGCTACGCACAGGCGCTGCGCGAGCGGCTCAGCCGCAGAGCCCCAGAGCCAGGCCGCTCCACCGGCGCTCGATGTGATCGTGCTTGGCGTCGGACCCGATGGGCACGTCGCCTCGCTGTTTCCCGGCGCCGACACGCTCGACGCCGGCGAGCATGCGGTCTGCCTCGCAGTCGAAGATTCCCCCAAGCCGCCACCGCAGCGGATCACGTTGAGCCTCGCGATGCTGAGAGCCGCACGGCGTTGCGTGCTGCTGGCCAGCGGCGCAAGCAAGGCGGACGCGGTCGCTGCCGCGCTCGCGGAGCCCACTCATCACGTCCCCGCCAGCCTCCTGGCAAGAGAGCGCCTGACGGTGATCGCCGACGACGACGCCTGCCCCGCGTCATTGCGCCAATGAGCCAGAGCGATACCACCTCACAACAAATTCCAGGCAAACACCCGGGTATTCGGAGATCTGGACTACTGTAGGGCGATGAGCCGGCGCGGTCGGCGCTACGTACAGTGAGCAGGACCTAGACAATGGCCACGAGCGCACCAACACAAAGCATCCGCAGCCGCCCAGCCAGCGCAGCCGACGCAGTCGCGGCTCTCGACCGCGCACGCGAGCACACGCTCACGCTGATCGAGGGCCTCAGCGAGGAGAACCTGCGACGCGTGCATTCGCCGATCATGAGCCCCCTGGTCTGGGATCTCGGCCACATCGCCGCCTACGAGGATCTGTGGCTGGCCCATCGCCACGCAGGCCTCGATCTGCTGCGTCCCGATCTGGCCGAGTGCTACGACGCGTTCGAGACCCCCCGCGCGATGCGTGGCGAGATCGAGATGCTCGACGCGCCAGAGGCACGCTCCTACCTGCGAGATGTCCGCGCACGCACGACAGCGGCAATCGAGCGAGGGGGCCTCGGCGACGGGACGATCTATGAGCTCGTGCTGCGTCATGAGCTCCAGCATTCAGAGACGATGCGCCAGACGCTAGCGATCGCCGGACTGCTGCCGGCGGGCGAGCCGGCGCTGGCGCCACTTGGAGGCGAGGAGGCCTGGCGTGTGATTCCCGCCGGGCCATTTGCGATGGGTGCGCCAGCCAGCGGATTCGCCTACGACAACGAGCGCCCACAACACACCGTTGAGCTGCCCGCCTTCCAGATCGCGCGCCGGCCGGTGAGCAACGCCAGCTGGATGCGTTTCTCCGAAAGCGGCGGATATCACCGGCGCGAGTGGTGGTCGGATGAGGGCTGGGCGTGGAAACAGGAGTACGACATCACCCACCATCCGGCGATCGCGGCGGGCGCGGCCGACATCCCCGTCTGCCACGTCTCCTGGTTTGAGGCCGACGCCTTCGCCAGAGCACACGGCGCGCGCCTTCCCGCCGAGTCCGAGTGGGAGAAGGCGGCTGCCGATCAACCGCGGATCCTTGCGGGAGTCGGCTCGGTCTGGGAGTGGTGCGCCAACACTTTCGGAGGCTATCCCGGTTTCCTCGCTCACCCCTATCGCGAGTACTCGGAAGTGTTTTTCGGGGATGACTACCGGGTGTTGCGAGGCGGCTCGTGGGCAACGCATCCCAGCGTCGCGAGCCTCACGTTCCGCAATTGGGACCTTCCCCAGCGCCGTCAGATCTTTGCCGGTGTACGACTGGCCAGGGATCTGTGATGGAGCCGGTCGCAGACCCGGAGGAGGCGACGATCCGCATCGATTCTCATCTCGACGCCGGCCAGGAACGCTCGCTCGCGGAGGATGTCCTCGATGGCCTCACGCGTCCGTTCAAGGAACTGCCGCCGAAGCATTTCTACGACGCGCGTGGCGCCGAGCTGTTCGACCGTATATGCGAGCTGCCCGAGTACTACCCCACTCGCGCTGAGCGGGCGATCCTCGAGCAGGCCGCGACCGAGCTCGCGGTGTTCACCGGCGCCGTGGAGCTCGTCGAGCTCGGCTCTGGCACCGCTGCCAAGACCCGCGTGCTGCTCGACGCGCTACACAACGCCGGCACCCTGAAACGCTATGTGCCGGTGGATGTCACCGAGAGCATGGTGCGCGATTGCGCACAGACGCTAACCGAGGAGTACCCCGGCCTGCGCGTGCACGGCGTGATCGGAGACTTTGAGCGCCATCTCGACCGTGTGCCAGAGGCGATCGGGCCACGGATCGTGGCGTTTCTCGGCGGCACCATCGGCAACTTTCAGCCCGGCAGCCGCCGTCGCTTCCTGCGCACCATCACGCGGCTGCTCGGCCCGCAGGACTATCTGCTGATGGGCACCGACCTCGTAAAGGACCCGGGCGTGCTGGAGGCCGCCTACGACGACTCCGAGGGAGTCACGGCCGAGTTCAATCGCAACGTTCTGCGGGTCATGAACCGCGAGCTCCAGGCTGATTTCGATCCTGAGGACTTCGAGCACATCGCCGTGTTCAACACCGAGCACGAGTGGATCGAGATGCGCCTGCGCTCGCGACGCGAGCACACGACGCTGGTGCGTGCGCTCGATCTGCCTGTCAGCTTCCGTGCGGGCGAGGAGGTCCGTACCGAGATCAGCGCAAAGTTCACCCCCGAGCGGCTCAGTGGCGACCTGTCAGCAGCCGGCCTGGAGCTGGTGCGCTGGCTGACAGACCCCGAAGAACTGTTCGCGCTGACACTCTCGCGGGTGCGCCCGGACGGGTAGCAGCGCACCTGTCGGCGACCATCAGAGACTCCTCGAGATCGGGGACTCAACCCCCTCCAGATCGGGGACTCAACCCCCTCCAGATCGGGGACTCAACCCCCTCCAGATCGGGGACTCAACCCCCTCCAGATCGGGGAGCACTAACGATCTGCTCGCATCGCTGATCGACGACGCCACTCGCGCCGCGCCGCGCGGTGTCGTCTCTGACACCAGCCGGGAGGAGTACCTCGCACGCGTCACCGCCGGCGGCATGCCTATACCACTGGCGAGACGCAGCCCAGCAGCCCGCGACCGCTGGTTTGACGACTATGTCGAGCTCGTTCTCGAGCGCGACGTGCGAGAGCTATCCATGCTGCGCCAGCGCGAGCTTCTACCCGCGCTGCTCCTGCGCCTCGCGGCACAGACCGCGGGAGTGCTGAACGTCACGAAGGCCGCCACCGAGGCGGGGCTGGACCGAACAACCGCAGCTGACTACATCAAGCTGCTGGAGGCCGTGTTCTTGATCATGCGCCTGCCCGCTTGGGGGACGACTGTCAGGGCACGAGCTACCAATGCGCCCAAGGTCCATGTGGTGGACACTGGCCTGGCCGCGCGCCTGATGCGTCTCACTCCGGAGAGACTCGCCCGCCGCGACGCATCCTCCATATCCGAGTTCGGCCACCTGCTCGAGACGTTCGTGGTGGGCGAGCTCGTCAGACAGGCCTCCTGGCTCGAGAAAATCGCTACCTATGGACACTGGCGCACCTCTGACGGCGATGAGGTCGACCTGGTGATCGAATGCACCGATGGCGGTGTGCTCGCCTTCGAGGTGAAGGCCGCGGGCCTCCTCGCCGAGCGCGACATGCGCTCTCTGCACAAGCTGCGCGACGCGCTGGGAGAACGCTTTCTCGGAGGCGTCGCACTGTATACCGGGAAGAGCGCATACAACTTCTCGGACCGCCTTCATGTGATCCCGATCGACCAGCTGTGGGCTCCTACGTGAGTGTCTCTGCCACCGCGATTTCACACCACCCGGTCCTGACCGCCTGGCCTGACACCACATCGCCCTGCGGGCCGGCTATTCAATAGGCTCCACAGCAATGAACATCGAGGGCAATTCAGCGATCGTCGTGGGCGGAGCATCAGGGCTTGGCGAGGCAACCGTGCGCCGTTTGCACGCGGCGGGCGCGGTGGTGAGCATCGCGGATGTCAACGCCGAGAAGGGACAGGCGCTCGCCTCGGAGCTGGGCTTGAAGTTCGTCTCCTGCGATGTGCGCGAGGAGGATCAGGTCCAGGCGGCAGTGGAAGCGGGCGGCGGCGGACGGCGGGCTACGGATCGCGATCTGCTGCGCGGGCACCGGCTGGGCGCAGAAGCTCGCTGGATCCAAGGGACCGCACCCGCTGATGCCCTTCGAGACGATCATCCAGATCAACCTGATTGGGACCTTCAACGTACTGCGCTTCGCGGCCACGGCGATGCTCACAAACGAGCCGCTGCAGGATGGTGAACGCGGCGTGTGTGTGAACACGGCGTCGATCGCCGCTTATGACGGTCAGGTGGGACAGATCGCCTACTCAGCCTCCAAGGGCGGTGTCGTCGGCATGACGCTACCCGCCGCTCGCGACCTCGCGCAGTACGGGATCCGTGTCAACACGATCGCCCCGGGCCTGTTCGACACGCCGCTGCTTGCCGCCCTGCCCGAAGAGGCCCGCCAGAAACTCGGCGCCGGCGTGCCGTTCCCCCAGCGCCTGGGAGAGCCCGATGAGTACGGGCACCTGGCCTGCCACATCATCGAGAACCGCATGCTCAACGGCGAGGTCATCCGCCTCGACGGCGCACTGCGGATGCCGCCGCGCTGAGAACCGGCTCACCTTCCTCGCCGCCGGCGAGCACTCGCGCAGAGTACGATGGTCGCCGAATGGGATCAGGTGATGCGCTGGGACCGCTGATTCCCGACGAGAGCCCGTAGCGCCGCCCGCGTGTTGCGCCGGGTGCGCGGCATCTCCATCGAGGTGCTGATGTTCCTCTTGATCAGCCTGCTCTCGCCCGTGCTCTTGCTCTGCGCGATCGTGGCCGACGCGGTGCTGTGGCTTGTGCGTCGCAAGCCCTGGATGGCTGTGCGCCTGCTCGGCATGCTGTGGTGGTTTCTGCTCGGCGAGCTCTATGGGCTGCTCGGCCTCGGCGTGATCTGGGCGCTATCGGGTGGCCGCGACAGCCATGACCGAAGAGATCGCGTGTATCGGCTCAAGCGCCGCTGGCTGCGCAGTCACCTCGCCGGCATCCGCACGCTGTTTCACCTGCGCTTTGAGATCGAGGGACTCGAGCTCGCGGGCCCGGGGCCGGTGCTCGTGTTGATCCGCCACGCGAGCATCATCGACAACGCGCTGCCGGATGCGATCGTCGGGCACGCCCACGGGCTCGGCTTTCGCTTCATCATCAAGCGCGAGCTGCAGATGCTGCCGACGATCGACATCGGCGGTCGCTGGGTGCCGACGCTGTTCGTGCGCCGTGCCTCCGGCGATACGACAGCCGAGGTGCAGCGCATACGCGACCTGACGGTCAACCTGTCTGCGAACGACGGGCTGCTGATCTACCCCGAGGGCACGCGCTGCACGATGGAGAAGCTCGCACGCGCCAAGCAGATCATTTCCGAGCGCCAGCCGGAGATCGCTCCGTTGGCCGATCGCCTGCAGAACCTGCTGCCGCCGCGGCTCGGGAGGCACGATGCAGTTGCTGGAATCGGCGCGCGGAAGCGGACGTCGTGATCTTTGGCCACGTCGGCCTCGACGGCTTTGAGTACATCAGCGATATCTGGTCCGGCGGGCTGGTCGGCAGCACCGTCCGCCTGAAGTTCTGGCGCTTCGCGGCGGCAGAGCTGCCGAGCGATCGCGACGAGCTGATCGCATGGCTGTATGAACGATGGCAGGAGCTCGATGACTGGGTCGGCGAGACACGCTCCCAGATGCTGGCGGCGAGCACCGCGCGATAGAGCGGTCTCCGCCCGGCAGGCTCACAGGTGCCGACGCTCAGCGGCGCCGGCACCCGATCATCGCCTCTTTACTTCAAGCGCTCCACGAGCATCGCCATGCCCATACCGCCAGCGACGCACATCGACTCGATGCCGTAGGTCCCGTCGAGTGCCTCGAGGCCGTTGATCAGCGTGGTCATGATGCGTGCTCCGGTCATCCCGAACGGGTGCCCGAGGGCGATCGCGCCACCGAATGGGTTGAGCTTCTCATCGTCGATGCCGAGCTCTTCTTTGCACGGCACGATCTGCGCCGCGAATGCCTCGTTGATCTCGACGATGTCGATGTCCGAGATCGACATCCCGGTGTTCTCGAGCAGCTGCTGGATCGCGGGAATCGGTCCCACACCCATCAGCTCGGGACGAATCGCCACAACCGTGGAGGCGAGGATCTTCACCTTCGGCGCGATACCCAGCTCCTTGGCGCGCTCCGCCGAGGTGACAAGCAGCGCCGCGGCGCCGTCGTTCAACGGGCAGGCGTTGCCGGCCGTGACCGTTCCACCCTCCTTGAACACCGGGCGCAGCGAGGCGAGCTTCTCGAGTGTCGTTCCCGCACGCGGGCCATCGTCCTTGCTGACAAGTGTCTCGGGCACGTCGATCTCGTTGCCTTCACGATCTTTGTCCTTGTGGGCGGGCGCCAGGACCGGGATGATCTCTTTGTCGAAGTGCCCGGACTCCTGAGCGGCCACCGCGCGGCTCTGGGAGACGACAGCCCATTCGTCTTGGGCCTCGCGGCTGACGTTGTACTTCTCGGCCACGTTCTCAGCGGTCAGCCCCATCGGGATGTACACGTTGTAGAGCGAGCCCTCGGATCCGTCGAGCTTGGGATGGAATTCGAACGGTGCGCTGTCACCGGCGCGCGAGACTGCCTCGACGCCCGCCGCGATGTAGGTGTCGCCCTCACCGGCCGTGATCGCGTGGAAGGCCATCCGCGTCGTCTGCAGCGAGGAGGCACAGAAGCGGTTGACCGTGCATCCGGGCACGTGATAGTCGATACCCGACAGCAGCGAGGCGTTGCGGCCGATGTTGTAGCCGGACTCGCCCTCGGCGAAGCCACAGCCCATCATCACGTCGACGATCGATGCGGAGTCCAGCGACGGGTTGCGCTCGAGCAGTGCTTTCAAGGGGATCGAGGCGAGGTCATCGGCACGAACCGATTTCAGAGACCCCTTGACCGCGCGTCCGATCGGTGTGCGGATGGCATCGACGATTACGGCATCAGGCATGTGAGGATCTTCTCCTTGGTCTTTGAAGCCACGAATGAGCGCCGCAGACGGGGTGACCCCATCGAGCCAGGCGATGACTCGCGGCGCAGAGACTCCAATCCTACGACAACGGCCGGTATGAGCCGATTGACGCGATGACTATGTGCGCAATGTCACAGATTGGGTTCGGAGGCATGCGCCTCCCGCTGAGCGGGCCCGGCGAAAAAGCAGCCGAGGACTGTTGCGCTTCAGTGGCCTGAGCAAATGTCAGCTCACAGATCCAGGCGGCTGACGCCCAGCTCATCGAAGCCGACGTGGTGGGCCAGCTCGTGGCGAACGGTGCGCGTGACCTGCTCGCGCAGCAGATCCGGATCGTGCCCGAAGTCCCGGCGCAGTGTGTCGCGGAAGATCACGATCCGGTCGTGCGTGTCCTCACGGCGGGTCTGCCCACCCTGGTAGAGACCGTAGGCGCCGCGGGCGCGTCCTCCGTTTGAGATGACCACGGCGACGTGCTCGAGGGCGTTTTGCAGCAGATCCGGCAGGTCGTCGAGAGCGTCGCGTACGAGCTCTTCGAAGTCCGCGTCGTTGAGCGGGTCGAGCTCCATGAACTCGCTTTCTTCCGGGTCCACGGCGAGCCCTTCGCGAGCGAGCGTCTCGGAGTTGCGCACGAGCTCTTCGAACTCCAGCTCTGACTCGGGATCACGCCAGCCAGCCAGCCGCACGGCGACGAACGCCACGCCGCCCATCAGCGCCGCCGCGGCGACCACTCCCAGCGCGACGTCCTCGAGCGCCCTGACCGCGCCGATCGAGCTGAACCCCTGCCCGAGAACGATCACGATCAAGCCCAGGCAGAGCGCGACCAGCACCCCGACGCCCACGCGCCGGAGGTATCCCGGGCGGCCTGGCGTGATCGGTTCGCCCACGTCAGCTCACTGCTCCCTCCGTGCCAGGACCACCAGGTCCCACGGGCGGCCGAACGGCAGCAGCCGATCGGCGTACGCGAACGACGAGACCACGAATCGCGGCATCAGGTTCCGGCGCCCGCGCAAGAGCGTCTCGTGCTGCCAGCGCCAGATAACGACCAGCCACCTCATCGGCATCCTGAAGCAGTGGCTGTGCCACAGGACGTCGAGACCCCCAGCGCTGAGCAGATCGGTCATCTCCTGCAGCGAATAGCCCGCGCGCGCGTGGTTGGGGTCGAACGGCGCCGGCGGGCGCGGAACACTGATCAGGGCGTGGGATTCGGGCTTCATGACACGTGCTAGCTCGCGCACCGCCGCATGGTCGTCCTCGACGTGCTCGATCACCTCGGTGCAGAGCACCCAGTCGATCGATCGGTCCTCGATCGGAAGCCCGGTGACCGAGCCGACGCTGTCGGTGTGGCGGGGGTCAGATCGCCGGCGACTGATATCAGGCTCGTCGATGTCGACGTTGACGATCTCGGTGATCTCCCCGAACGACTCCAGCCACGGGCTGAACAAGCCCTCGCCGCAGCCGGCGTTCAGGCAGCGCCCGCGCGGTCGGCCGATGCGCGCCGCCTCGTCGAACAGCGGCCGCTGGACCACGCCCCGCGCCTCGTCCGGCCACCCTGGAATCAGGAACCGGGGCAGCAGCTCGCGTATCGAGGATTTGTCCACGGCTATTTCAGCGTGCGGGCGATCACGAGACGCTGGATCTCGTTGGTCCCCTCGTAGATCTGGGTGATCTTCGCGTCTCGCATCATTCGCTCCACTGGGTACTCCTTCACATAACCGTAGCCGCCGAGCACCTGCACCGCCTCGACGGTCACGGCCATCGCGGTGTCCGACGCGAAGACCTTCGCCATCGAGGAGTACTTCGAGCTTTCGGGATGCCCCTGGTCGGCCATCGCGCATGCCTTGTAGAGGAGCTCGCGGGCGGCGGCGGTGCGTATTTCCATGTCGGCCAGCTTGAAGGAGATTCCCTGGAACTCGTTGATCGCCTGGCCGAACTGCCGGCGCTCCCTGGCGTAGGCGACCGCATAGTCGGTCGCGCCCTGGGCTATACCGACGGCCTGGGCGGCGGCGCCGAGGCGTGTGCGCTCCAGTGTTCCGAGAGCGACTCGCAGGCCGCGACCGACCTCGCCGATCACATTCTGGAGCGGGACACGCACGTCGTCGAAGATCGGCTGACCCGTCGGCGAGGCGCGAATGCCGAGCTTGTGCTCGAGCTTGCCGACGCTGAACCCGGGCCTGTCGGCCTCGACCACGAACGCCGTGATGCGTTTGCTCTCCCGATCTGTCACCGCGAAGCAGATGTAGAAGTCGGCGATGCCGAGGTTGGAGATCCAGTTCTTGGTGCCGTTGATCACCCACTCATCGCCGTCCTTGACGGCCGTCGTCTTCATCCCGGCAGGATCAGAGCCCGCCTCGGGCTCAGAGAGCGCGAATGCGGGAGACCACTCGCCGCTGGCGCACCTGGGCAGGAAGCGCTCCTTGAGCTCATCTGAGCCGAACAGCTGGATCGGCAGGGTCCCCAGCTCCTGCACCATCAGGATCAGCGCACACGAGGCGTCGACCTTGGCGATCTCCTCGACCGCCATGTTCAGCATCAAGGTTCCGGTGCCGGTACCGCCATGCTCGGTCGAGAACGGCAGTCCGAGAATGTCCTGCTCGGCGAGGATCTTGCGAATGTCCCACGGATACTCGGCCTGCTCGTCGATCTCAGCGGAGCGCGGCGCGATCTTCTCCTGTGCGATCTGGCGGATCGTCGCGCAGAAATCGAGGTACTCCTGAGGGATCGTGTAGATGTCGTTGACTGTCTGCTGCTGCATCGTGAGCTCGATCCTAGTGGTGGTGGCGTAATCGGGTTGCGCTGGTTTCCGCACAGCTCGCCGCCGTGGCGAAGACCCCTGCTGAGACGATGATGACAGTTGTACGCCGGCGATCACAGCTCGACTGAGAGCCAACCCGTCTCCTCGGCGCTCGCCTCGCCTGGCGCTGTCCGCCGGTCCGTGCTAGGCGAGTGCCTGCCGCTAGTCTCCAACTGATGAGCCCGGCAGCCGAAATCGAGATCGAGCCGCAGCGAGTCGCCGAGTTACTGGCGGAGGACCCCCAGACACAGGTGATCGATGTGCGCGAGAGCTATGAGCGTGAGGCGGGCCACATCCCCGGCACACGTCACATCGAGCTCGTGTCACTCAGCGCAAACGCGGCGAGTATCGACACCGAACGCCCGGTGATCTTCTACTGCCGTGTCGGGGCGCGCTCTGACATGGCCGCCCAGGCGTTTCGCGCCTCGGGCTTCGAGGCTTACTCGATGAACGGCGGGCTGGTGCGCTGGGCGGCAGAGGAGCGAGGTCTCGCTCCCGACAACGGCTACGTGGCCGATCACTGAAAAGGAGAAGGCAAATGGCGGAGAGCGCTGAGTACCCGCAGGTCACCAATGGCGAGGGCTACGCTGTCGGCGACCTCGACGCCCTGGGAGAGGGGTATGGCTTCCGCAAGGTTCGCAAGGGCCTTGGCGTGAGCGCGTTCGGCGTGAACGCGATCGTGATACCCGCCGGCTATGAGACGGGACGCCACTACCACGACGAGCAGGAGGAGCTCTACTTCGTGCACCGTGGCGCGATCGAGATGGAGTTCGGTGACGGCTCGGTGCATCGCCTCGACGAGGGCGCCTTCGCACGCGTGGACGCGGCGACCGTGCGCAGGATCCGCAACGTCGGCGATGGTGATGCCATCTACCTGTGTGCGGGCGGCAAGGACGGCTATATCGGCCGCGACGGGCACTCGCCCGACGGCAATGACGGTGGCAGCGGGCCTCCAGGCGCCTGAGCCTCGAGCAGAGCGACGGGAGCGAGCGGCCATGAGCGAGGGACTGCGCATCACAGATGAGCTCACGATCCCGCTGTCGGAGATCACGCTTCGTGCGAGTCGCTCCTCGGGACCGGGGGGACAGCACTCCAACGTGACCTCCTCGCGCATGCAGGCGAGCTTCGACGTGCGTGCCTCACGCAGCTTGAGCGAGCGTGAGCGTGAGCGAGTGATGGCCCGCGTCGGACCGCAACTCGTTGCTATCGCTCAGGACGAGCGCTCGCAGGCGCGTAACCGGGAGCTCGCTCTGCGCCGCTTGGCGGTGCGCCTGGAGCGGGCTCTGGCGGTGCCACGCCGGCGGCGCGAGACCAAGCCGACCAACGCCTCGCGTGAGCGCCGCCTGGCCGCCAAGCGACGTGCTTCAGAACGTAAGAGCCAGCGCCGTTCGCCCGCCGAGGATTAGCGCCGCGCCCCGAGAGCAACCACAGGCCCCTGGAGTACCTTCTAAAATTCTTTAGAGAACTTCTCAGAAGGTGGGTTGTGCGCCCTCGATCATCTCGAGCACCTGCGCCGCGTCCTCGGCGACCGCCAGCAGCTCGATGTCCGTGTCAGCGATGTTGCCCGCGGCGAGCATCTGCTCTCTGATCCAGTCCAACAGCCCCTGCCAGTAGTACCCGCCGAGCAGGATCACGGGAAAATGCCTCATCTTCTGTGTCTGGATCAGAGCGAGCGCCTCAAACAGCTCATCCATGGTTCCGAAGCCGCCCGGCGCGACCACGAACGCACACGCGTAGCGCGTGAACATGACCTTGCGCGTGAAGAAGTAATTGAACGTCAGCGATATGTCCAGGTAGGGGTTGGCGAGTTGCTCGAACGGCAGCTCTATATTCAGCCCGACCGATGGCGCCCCCGCGTCGCGGGCACCGTGATTTGCCGCGCACATCAGTCCCTGCCCGCCGCCCGTGATGATCGCGAAACCCGCCTGGCCGAGTGCGCGAGTGGTGCTGCGTGTCAGCTCGTACGCCGGGTCATCCGGCGGTGTGCGAGCGGATCCAAACACTGAGACGGCGCGCCCGATGTGCGCCAGCGCGGTGAACCCGTCGGCGAGCTCCCGATCAATCAGTACCAGGCGCTGGGCGTCGGTCAGCGAACTGGAGACGTCATCCTGCTCGGCGCCGAGCAGCTCCTCATCGGAGCTGCGCGGCTCGCGAGCAGGTGGATGGGCGCCTGCCACCTGCCTGCGTGATGGCCCAGTCACGACATCACGTCAGTCCAGCAGCTGCTTGACAATCCGTTGGTGCTGCTTGCCGAGCGATGTCTTCGAAGGGTTGAATCCGACCGCTTCGAAGAGGGCGGATGAGATCGGAACCCAGACGATGATCAGATAGGCGCCGAGCAGAAGCGTCACCTTGCGCAGCCTGCGCGAGCTCGACAGCGCCGCTACAGGCAGCACCCACACCACGTACCACGGCAGCACCCAGCTCAGCGTGACGAGCAGTCCGACCGTCGCCCAGCCGCTCGCCGTGAGCAACTCGCGCCGCCGGTAGGCGAGGACACAGCAGCCGATCTCCGTCAGCACGAGCGCCACGCTCAGCACCTGGCGCAACGTGTTCGTCTCACCGCCCTGGCCGAGCGCGAGACCGATCAGGTTGGGGATGCTCACGGGAGTGACGAGGCTCCCCTGCGTGCTCAGATCGGGCAGGTGAGCGCCGAAGGCGAGTAGGCTGGCGGCTCCGATCAGCACACCGGCTATCGCCATCCCGCCCAGCACCTGCACCAGTCTCCTGGAGTCCCTCAGCAGCGCCGCGAGCACGACCGGAATCAGGATGCCAGCGGATGCCTTGAATGCCGTGGCACTGACGAACGCGGCGCCAGCGGCAAGGTCCAGAGGAGAGGGTGCCAGCAGCGCCGCCCGCAGCGCCCGTGAGCGTCCAGGACCGCGGAGCCTGAGCCCAACCTGACCGTTCGCGTGCGCTTCGGCGCTCGCCCGCGGCTCGCCGCTGTAGGACGCCGGGCTCGGGTCGCCTGGATCTCGCCCGCTGACGCGCGAGCGCAGCAGCAGGTAGAAGCCGAGCGCGATGCAGAAGATCATCGTGAAGTCGTTGTGGTCACCGCCCAGCCCCCAGACCAGCACAACCGGGTTCAAGCCGACGAACAGAATGGCCTGCACGGGGTCGCGGCCGAGCAGCTTCGCGCACTTGAAGATCAGCGTCAGCGTGCCGAGACTGGCCGCCAACAGGATCGCCTTGAATGCCCAGAAGGAGGCCGCGACCCCGAGCGGCACGATCGCGAAGCTGAGCAGCGTGAACAGTGGCCCGTAGGGGCTGAACAGGTGATGCCAGTTACTCAGCGCGAAGCTCGGATCGTCGTGGGGCTCGAGGATCGGGATCGTGGTGTAGGGATTGAGGTGGTGCACGACCTCCATGCGCCCATAGTTGACGTAGTTGAAGATGTCGGTCAACGCCATCGGCGGAGCCAGGAAGAAGATCACGTGAACCGCCACGATCGCCGCCACCGCCGTCCGCACACGCAGATGAGCCGCGTGCCTGAGTCCCAGGACATAACTGATGTACATCACGATGATCGAGCCAGAGAACAGGTACTTCAGAATCGTGTTGTTGCGTGTCAGCCCGGGCCACAGACCGCCCAGCGGGCCGGCCATCCAGCCGGGGAAGTAGTGGGAGTGCGTGGTCGCCGAGAGAAAGCTCGGACGATCGGCCGCCATCACCACGATCAATGCGCTGAGTGCGACGATCACCGCCAGCGTCGCGGTGGCGGTGATCGTCCTGTCGTTTGAGATCGCGCGTTCGCCATCGACGCTGGTGGGCAGCGGCTTGCCGCTCAGTAGCGCCTCGTGGGCGGGAAGAGTTCTCGCGTTTATCGACATGGCTGAAGGACGTCTCGGCGCTGCTGCTCACATCCAGGCGAGCAACCGCACCCCAGGGAAACTGGCTGCATCTTAGGCGCCACAGTCCGCCACGGTGCCAGCAGAGCAGGCCTCGAGAGCCAGCCGCAGCGAGCGTTCGCTTCAGCCGGCGGCGGCGCCGAGCCGGCGTGAGCCTCCCGGTCGCGACCGGATCGAGACCTCGAGAGACGCTGAGAGCCCGCCAAGGCGGGCTCTCACAAAGACTCGGCGACAGCCACAGGCTGCCGGTCGGTCTCTCAGATCGACTCTACGTTTACTGCCTTGGGACCCTTGTCGCCTTGCTCGGCGTCATAGGAGACTTTCGCTCCCTCTTGGAGTGAGCGGTAGCCCTCCCCGTTGATCCCAGTGTGGTGGACGAAAAGATCCTTGTCGCCATCATCAGGTGTGATGAAGCCAAATCCCTTGTCGTCACTGAACCACTTCACTGTGCCAGTTGGCATGTGAGTTTCCTCCACGATAGGTGCTTGCTGCTACGCGGAGGATGCTTCTAGAGCTTCGACCTGCGAGAGCCTGCACTACTTTTCGCCGGCTTCATGGCCGGCCAGACACCCACGAAGGTAGCAGGTCCCCCAGAGCAGATGTTTCCAAGTCGCAAATGCACCTAAGTCGATGAGCCCGTGCTCGAGGCGACTCCGGGGGGTCCGATCTGGCTAGGGTGAGCTCCGTGGAGCCGATCTTCAAGATCCTTCGAGGCGCGAGCCCACAGGCAGATCTAGGGGCGAGCGAGGTCATCGAGAGCTTGTGCTTGGAGCACCGGGCCAGTTCACGGGAGCATCCCTATCTGCTGCTCAACATGGTGAGCACCACGGACGGGCGAGCGAGCATTCACGGACGCTCGGGGCCAATCGGCAACCTCGCCGACCGCGAGCTCTTTCACGCGCTGCGGGGCGCTGTCGACGGCGTGATGATCGGGGCGCAGACGCTGCGCTCCGAGCGCTACAACAGGATCGTCGACGATCCCGCCGTGCGCCGCCGCAGACTCGAGCGTGGTCTCAGCGAGGAACCGTTCGCGTGCATCCTGTCCGCGAGCCTGGACCTCCCCGCGGAGCTCCCGCTGCTAGCCGACCCGAGCGCGAGAGTCGTGATCCTGACCACCTCCTCAGAGAGCATCGAGGGTTGCGCGGCTGAAGTCCACTACATCCGCTCAGAGCCGGGGTGCTCGCTCGATCTGCGGGCGGCGAGCGCGCATCTGCTCGAGCGTTTTGAGATCCACACCCTGCTGTGTGAGGGTGGCCCGCACCTCAATGGCCAGCTGCTGGCCGCCGGCCTGGTCGATGAGCTGCTGCTTACATTCGCGCCCAAACTGGCTGGCGGGACCGCGGCGCAGGAGGCTCTGCGGATCGTCGCGGGCGTGGATTTCGAACCCCCGCTCGAGCTCGAGCTGCTCGGAGTGCTCGAGTCTGAGTCACACCTGTTTCTGCGCTATCGCACCGTTCGCTGAGCGCTCGGGAGTACGCAGGCGTATGCGTGTCGGACTGCTTGGAACTCCTCGTGAGTCCTGCGTATTGGTGGATGTAGTGCGCTAGACTACAGTCAACTACATGAGCGCCCAGCCATTCTCCATCCGCATGAGCCCGAAGACGCTCGATCGTCTGAACATCGGTGCACGGCGCCGCGGCGAGCCCAAGTCGCGAACGGCCGAGCGGCTGATCGACGAGGGCCTGCGCATGGAGGACCACCCCGGTATCGTGTTCAAGGATGGGCCGGCAGGTCGCCGCGCGGCGCTTTCCTTTGGTCCGGATGTGTGGCAGGTCGTGAAAGTCTTCCAGGAATTTGGGTCCGACGGCGAGCGGGCGATCGCGGGCGTCATCGAATGGGGCAACCTGTCACGCGCACAGGTCAACGTGGCCCTGCGCTACTACGGCGACTTCCCCGAGGAGGTGGACGCGCGGATCACCTTCAACCACGAGGAGATGGCGCGGCAATACGCCGCGTGGAAGCGCACGCAAGCAGCGCTCGCCTGAGCCGTGAAGCTCGTCCTCGACGAGATGTACACGCACGCGATCGCCGAGCAGCTCCGTGCTCGCGGACACGATGTCTACGCGGTCGTTGAGCGCGCCGAGCTTCGCGCGCTCGCGGATGCGGACCTCTTTGCGTTGGCCCAGACCGAGCAGCGTGCGGTCGTCACGGAGGACATCGCCGATCTGAGCGTCATTGCCGACGATTACGACCAGCGCGGCCAGGCCCATCACGGTCTCGTGCTTGCTGACCCCAGCCACTACCCCCGCGCAAGCCCGGGAACCATCGGGCGCATGGTCACCGCGCTCGACCGCCTACTGGGCGAGCACCCCGAGACGCCCCTGACGAGCCGGCGCGACTGGCTGTAAGGGGCGCTCGGCTACTCCGATAATCGCGGCAACGGCGCCGCAACGGTGTTTCCGCGCCTACCGCGACCTCTTGAACAGCATCGCTTCTCAAAAGACACGATGCATCACACGTTGCGCCGAGACGCAGACGCAAATACGCTGACCACTGATCAAATCTCGAGCATTGGAGAAGACCCACAAATCACTTCTCGCTCTGCTCAGACGGTGTGGCGCCGTCCTCCTGTGCGGCGCTTTCGCGCTCGGCGGCGCTCGTCTGACGCGAGACGATGCTCAGCAGCTCTGAAGCCAGGTGACGTCCCTGAGCCGCCACACGCGGGGTGGCCGCTATCCGCACCACAACCTCATCGCCGTCGAGCTCCTCGAGCGTGATGCGCGGGGCGTCTCTGAGCGGTGTCTGCAGGGACTTCTCGAGAATCTCCTGCAAGTCGCCCGGCGACATCCCGGCCCGCAGGCGCGCGCGTAGATTGACCGCCTCAGGCTCTCGCAAGGGCAACACGGCGACATTCAGCACAACGCTGTTGGGGACCATGATCGAGTCCTCGCCGGTCGCAAAGGTCGTATACAGGAGCCCCAGTGAGCTGACCGTCCCTTCGATCTGTCCCGCGAGCGGGCCGCCCTGCAAACGCACCCGCTCACCGACCTTGAACGGCCGTGCGCTGAGCAGGACCGTCCCGGCGATGATGTTGCCGAGAGTCTGCTGGGCGGCGAGGCCGAAGATCACGGCGGTGAAAGCGCCGCCCAGTGCCAGTGTCGCCAAATCGATGCCGGCGACCGTCAACGCGACCAGCAGCGCCAGAGCGACCGTGCCCAGGCGGATCAGGAACCCGACCGTGCCGGCGGTCGCCGGGTCCAGGCGCCGAAACAGCCGCGGTCCGAGCGCTCGGCCGAAGTCCCGAGCGATCGCCAGACCGAGAGCCAGCAGTGCCAGTACGACAACGATGCGCACCGGCAGGTCTTCTGGCGCCGAAACACGTTTGTGGTGGCTGACGTGTGTGACTTCCACCCCGAGCAGGCTCTGACGGTAGTGGTAGGCGATCACCACCCCGACGAACAGTGGGACCAGCACGAACGCCTCGAGGCGAGCTCGTTTGACCGCGCGCGGGCTGAGCTTGTGCAGCAGTCCGACCTCGCTCCACGCCTGGCTGCGCGTCTCGAACATGTTCTGGGGGGCTCTTGGGATCGGCATCGTCTCCGATCATGGTGCCTGAACGTCTCCACACGTGCATTTGACTTGCGCTCCGCCACCAGGCGGAGCGCCGTGCGGGCCACCAGTGCTTGCTCTAACCTGCGCGGCGATGAACAGCAGCGTGCGCAAGCTGATCCTCTCCGCCGCCGTGATCATCGGTGTTCTGATGATCGTGGTCGCGGTGCTCTATTTCGTCGAGCCGGCAAAATCGCTGCCATCGTTCCTCCCCGGCCATGTCAGCAAGGGCGGGGCTTTCCACCACGCCAAGCGGGGCATCCTCGCCCTCATCCTCGCTCTGGGTTGCTTTGGGTTTGCTCGGTTTCAGAACGGGCTCACAGCCGGCTCTGACTCATAGCGTCCGCCCCGGTCAGAGCACGCGTCTACCCCGCCGACCGCGAACACGAGTATGCACACGACGCCTTGCCCGGCGATGTGGAGGGTGTCAGCTGAACGCAAACACCAGCGTGCAGACCACCCCGAGCCCGATGCAGTAAACGCCGAAGGGCGTCAGACGGTTGCTCTGCAGGTAGCGCAGCAGGAACTTCACCGCGAGGAATGTCGTGAACGCCGCGCACAGCGCCGCCACGAACGCTGGGCCGCGGATGCCATCTCCTTCTGAGCCGAGCAGCCCGGGTAGCTTGAGCACGCCGGCCGCAAAGATGACCGGTGTCGCGAGCAGGAAGGCGAAACGCGCCGAGTCCTCGTTTGAGAGCCCAGCGAGCAGCCCGCCCCCCATCGAGAACCCCGAGCGCGAGATGCCCGGTATCAGTGCGGCCGCCTGCGAGGTGCCGATCGCGATCGCCTGGCGCCAAGAGAGTCTGGCCAGCCGCGGATCGGGGTCACCCTCGTTCTCCCCCGGTGCTGGAGCACGCTTGCGCAGCCGCTCGAAACTCAGTAGCGCAACACCATTGACGATCAGAAACGCCGCGGCGATGGGCGGCGAGCCGAACAGTTTGCGCAGCGGATCCTGCAGCGCCAGACCCAGCACCCCGGCCGGGACCGTGCCGATCACGAGCAGCCAACCCAGACGAGCATCCGTGTCGTGCTCGCCGATCTCTCGTGCAAGCAGCGAGCGCCACAAGCCCTTGACGATTCGCGCCCAATCCTTCAAGAAGAACACCAGCAGCACGATCGCCGTCGCCAAGTGGGTCGCGACGAGGAAGGTCAGGAAGTATTTGTCGTTCTGATGGATGTTCCAACCGGCGAGTCGTGGCAGCACGACGCTGTGGCCGAGGCTCGAGATCGGGAACGGCTCGGCGACGCCTTGTGTGAGGCCGAGGATGATTGCCTGAAAATATGAGATCGGATGATGCATCGGATGGGCAGCTTAGCCTCGATTCACAGAGGCTGCCCGCATCTCAACTCCGAGCACCACCACCCCGATCAGCACAGAAACCACGACGACAAGCACTCCCACGACTTCCACGAGCGCAACCATCGACTCGAGGACCTCACGGTTGCTGAGCCGTCAGATCCTCATTTCGGGAGGCGGAATGAACGCCCAAGTGACCGCGGAGCAGAACCGCGGTCCCAAGCGCCGCAGCGCCTAGCACGATCAACGTGGCGCTCAGTCCACGAGCAGCCGCGGAACTCCTCACCTCACCGTGAGCTGAGATCCCCGCCACCGTGACATAGATGAGACTCGCCAGACAGACGCCCCCAGCGGTACCGAGTCCACGCGTCGTGTTCACCAGAGCGCTGATCACGCCGGCGCTCCCGCGTGGGGCCGCGAGCATGATCGAGGTGTTGTTCGCCGCCGTGAACGCCCCGAGGCCGACGCCGGCGAGGGCCAGGCCCACGATCAACCCCAGCGTGTCGTGCTCGAGTGCCATCGCAAGCAGCCCCGCGCCAGTCAGCAGCATGCCCACGCAGGTCAGTGGGCGAGAACCAGAGCGGTCTATCGCCCGGCCCGCCAGCGCGGCTGAAACCCCCAGTGAGACGGGTAGACAGGCGAGCTCCAGACCGGCACGGGCGAACGGCGTGTGGGTGGCGCCGAGATAGTAAGGAACCACGAGCAGAGTGCCAAACATGACCGTGTAGGAGACGAGGCCGCTCGCAAGACCGATCCGCAGGCCGGGCGCGCGCAGCAGCTGGGGGTCGATCAGCGGCTCACCGATGCTCTGCTCACGGCGCCAGAAGGCCACGGCGCAGATGACGCTCATCACCGCCAGCCCCGAGAGGGCCGGCGACGTGTATCCGAACGCACGCGCCATCGAGAGGCAGAGCATGAGCGTCCCCACCGCAGCCGCGAGCAGCAACACCCCGAGCGAGTCGAAGTCCCCAGAAGCCGAAGCGATTGTTCTGCTGCGCGGCAGCAGAGCCAAGCCGATGCACAGCCCGATCGCGCCAGCCGGCAGGTTGATCATGAACAGCAGCCGCCAGCCACCGATGCTCAGCAGCAGCCCGCCGAGTACCGGGCCGAGCGCCAGCCCTGATGCCTGAGCGGCGCCCTGAATCCCGAGCGCCCGGCCGAGAGCGCCCTTGGGCATCGCCTCGGTGATCAACGCGACGCTGTTGGCCTGCAGCATCGCCGCTCCCAGGCCCTGCAGCAGACGTGCGCAGATCAGCCAGGTGAGGTTCGTGGCCAGCCCGCACGCCAGTGACCCGGCGCTGAACATCGCAAAACCGTAGACATAGAGGAGCTTGCGCCCAAAGCTGTCGGCGAGCTTGCCGATCGCCGCCAATGAGCAGACGAGAGCCATCAGGTAGGCGAGCGCGACCCACTCGGTGGAGGCGATGCTCGCGTGCAGGTGTAAACCGATGCTCGGCAGCGCCAGCGTGACGATGCTCGCGTCGAGTTGGCCCATGAACGCCCCGACGCAGACGGTCGCGAGCACATACCAGTGCGCGCGCTGGCTCTCGCGGATCGCCAGGGGTCTGCGTGGCTCGCGCAACAGACGGTGACGGAAGGGCGTCGTGGTGGCCTGCAGCTCCATATATCCATTGCATCACCAGACCATCAATAGATCAAAGACTATTTATCAATGTTTACGATAGGATTTGCCTATGGATGAGCGGAAGCTGCGCTATTTCCTGGCCGTCATCGACGAGGGCGGCGTGACGCACGCCGCGGCCAAGCTGCACGTGGCGCAACCGTCGCTCTCGCAGGCGTTGAAGGCGCTCGAGAGCGAGCTCGGCACGATGCTCTTTCACCGCGTCGGGCGCACACTGCGGCCCTCGCCGGCGGGCCTCGCGCTGATCGCGGCGGCCCGGCAGGTTGTGCGCGACATCGACACCGCTCGCGCGATAGTCGCGGAGGTCTCGAATTTGGCCGGTGGCACGCTCGATCTGGCGGCGCTCGCGACCCTGGCGGTCGACCCTCTGGCGGACCTGATTGGACGCTTCCGCGGTCTGTATCCACGGGTGGCGGTGAGCGTCGCCGAACCGGATAACGCGGCCGGTCTCGGCTCACTGGTCCGCGATGGGTCGAGCGAGGTCGGGCTCGCGCACCTGCCACTGCAAGAAGATGGCCTGGTTGTGCACGAGCTCGGAACACAGGAGCTGCTGCTGGTGCTCCCGCCGGGCAGCCAGACCACCCAAGGACCGCTGCCAACGGCTGCGCTGGCCGACATACCGCTGGTGCTCAGCCCACCGGGCACCTCCACCCGCCTGCTGCTCGAAGGAGCGCTCTCAGAAGCGCAGATAGTCCCCAAGATCGCCGTTGAAGTGAGCGCCCGCGAAGCGATCGTGCCACTCGTGCTCGCCGGCGCCGGCGCGGCGCTGCTGCCGGCGAGGCTAGCCGCCGAGGCCGAGCGGCGAGGAGCGACAACACGCCCGGCTCAACCGGCGATCACGCGCCTGATCGGGCTCGTTCACCGCGACGGACCGCTGTCCCCCGCGGCCAGTGCTTTCACGCGGTTGGCCACAGAGCCCTCACTGGCCTCGGCGGGGCCCGCCTGAAGGCGGCTTTTTATCACCTCGCAGGGTCAAGCGATTTCAGATTGATTGGACAAATGGACGACCCGGGGGCAGAAAGCGGGGTGAAGTCTTCACACGCAGGTAACAGGATCGTTTCCGAGTCGTCACAAAACATGGTCTTTGCAGGTCAAATATGTCGGTCACATATGACTAAAAAAGAGACCATACAAATGGAAAGCTCGACCACCCGGGTCGATATGCACTGCCACTCGACAGCCTCACAGGTATCGAAGCTCGGTGTCCAGCGAGCTGTCGGCCTGCCGGAGTGCGCCACCCCGCCCGAAGAGGTCTATGCCCTGGCCAAGCGACGCGGCATGGATTTCGTAACGATCACCGATCACGACACGATTTCGGGAGTCCTCGATATCGCAGACCGCCCAGACGTCTTCATCTCCGAGGAGCTCACCACCCACTTCCGCGGCGAGCCGCAGGCCGTGCACGTCCTCTGCTACGGGATCACTCCCGAAGACCACAGCTGGCTGCAGGCCCACAGCGGTGACGTCGAGATCTGCGCCGCGTATCTGTACGAGCGCGAGATCGCCTGTGCTCTGGCGCACCCCTACTACAACGTCGGCGCACCGCTCACGGCACGTCATCGCCGTCGCCTGGCGGAGCTGTTCAGCGTTTGGGAGATCCGCAACGGCGCTCGTGCACGCGAGCTCAACCGGCCCGCGGCGACCTATGTCGCGACCCGCGACGCCGTCGGCATCGGCGGCTCAGACGATCACGCGGGAGTCGATATCGGACGTACGTTTACAGAAGCCCCATCCGCTGGGACCCCGGCCGAGTTCCTGGAGCACATGCGAGCCGGAAACGTCCTCGCGCGCGGCAAGCAGGGCAGCGCCGCCAAGTGGGCACACGCGGCGATCGCCCTCGCAGCGCGATCGCTTGGCAGCGCCGAGACCGATGAGCCAGCCGCCCGGCTCGACCCGCGAGCGGTGCTGAGCATGGTCAATCGGCTGCTGCGCGAGGGCGATGCCCGTCACGGAGCAACCGGAAACGATCTGTCCCCGGCCGACGCCCGCTGCCTGCTGCACGCATGGCTCTCCGCGGTAGAGCTCGACCACCTCGACGAGCGTGGCCTGATCGCCTATATGCAGGAGCAGGACTTCAGCCACTCCGATCTGTATCGGCGCGCGTGCCGTCTGCACGAGCGCAAGCTGCGCACCGCGGTCGCGGTCGCCGTGCAGGCCGCCACCGGAGAGGCGGAGGTGATGAGCGCCGCCGAGGGGCTGTTCGAGAGCTGCGTCGCCGCAATCCCCTACGCCCCAGCCACCGCGTTCCTGGCCAACGAGATGGTCAAGCTCGATGGGCGCGGAGACGATGACGGCGAGACCCCGCGGGTCGCGATCCTCGCGGACGGCATCGGCTCGATGCACGGAGTGACACGCACGATCGAAGAGATCCGCCAGCGCGGTGTCCCCGGCTTTGAGATCGAGGTCGTCGGTACCGATCCCGAGGTCGACCTGCGCCTCTCGGCGGTCGCGGAGATCGACGTGCCCTTCTACCCCGGGCTTCAGATCGGTGTCCCGAGCCTGCCGGCGGCGGTGCAGACGCTCGCCGATGGCGCCTTTGACGCGATCCACGTCTGCTCGCCGGGACCGGCCGGTATTGCTGGGGCGCTGGTTGCCCGCGCGCTCGGAGTGCCGCTCGTGGGCAGCTATCACACTGAGCTGACCGCCTACGCGGGGTTGCGCTCAGGGGACGAGCACGTGACCAACGCAATGGCGATGGCCGTCGGCGCGTTCTACAACGCCTGCGACATAGTCCTCTCCCCCAGTCTCGCCTCCGACGCTGCGTTGGCAACGATCGGAATGCCGTCGCAGAAGATCATGCGCTGGGACCGAGGCGTTGACACTTCGCGCTTTGACCCGTCTCTGCGTGATGAGCAGCTGTTTGGGTCGGCAACAGTCAACGTTCTCTACTCCGGGAGGATCACACACGAGAAGGGCGCCGACCTGCTCGCCGACGCGTTCCTGCTCGCACGTCAGAGCGATCCGCGCCTGCGCCTGGTGCTCGCTGGCGGCGGGCCGGAGCAGGAGCGTCTGCGCGATCGCCTCGGCGACACGGCGAGCTTCCTCGGATGGCTGCAGGGGACTGAGCTGGCTCGTGCCTACGCGAGCGCCGATGTGTTCCTGTTCCCGAGCGCCACAGACACCTTCGGCCAGGTGATCCTCGAGGCCCAGGCCTCCGGACTGCCGGTCATCGCTGTCGCGGAGGGCGGACCGCTGTCGCTGATCGAGGACGGCGTCACCGGGCTGCTGCGCGAGGCGAATCCCCGCGTACTCGCAGACGCCCTGCTCGAGCTCGCCTGCGCGCCGATTTTGCGTGAGCGACTGTCCAGCGCCGCGCTCGACTCGGTGCGCCGGCGCACCTGGGAGCAGGCCCTGACTCGACTGGCCGAGGGCTATCGGCACGTACTGCCAACCATCACCGCTGCGGAAGTGTCGCGTGCGGCCTGAGCCAGTCCGCGTCGCGCGCCTCGGCGACGTCCCAACGCTCCCGGGGACGTCGCCCGAGCGCGCGCGGCATCGCCGCACCCGATTCCACAGGCATGCCGGCAGCCGAGACGATCTGGCTAACGGCAGGATCGCTGTCGCGCTGCACGACATCGAGCCGGCTACGTTTGAGCGCTGCGCACTGATCCGTGATTGGCTGAGCGATCACGGTGTCGACCGGGCCACATTGCTCGTGATCCCGGCTCGCGACCTGCACCCGCTGAGCGAGCGCTCTCCAGCGATGACGCGCTGGCTGGCCGACCGCCGTGCGGCTGGCGACTCGATCGCCCAGCACGGCTTTCAGCATCTGCAGATGCGCGGTGGAGCGTTTTCGCGGCGGCCACTCGCGCGTGCCCGCAGCCGAGGCTCGGCGGAGTTTGTCGGGCTGGACAGCAACGAGACCCGTCGCGCCGTCGATGCGGGATGGCGAGTACTCAAGCTGGCCGGGATCGAGCCGGATGGCTTCGTGGCGCCCGCCTACGCCTACACGCCGGCTCTGCGCAACGTGCTCCCCGACAAGTTCCGCTGGTGGGCCGGCCTACTGGCGCTGCACCGCACGCACGCTGTCGCTGAGGGTAATTCCAGCGGGATGATCGCGCCTGCTTGGGGAATCGGAACGGGCAGCCCGCTGCGGCGCACGCTGGCCCCATCGCTGATCCGCACCGGGAGCGTGCTGTGTGGGGAGACCATGCGATTGGACCTGCACCCCTCCGATCTAGAGCACCCCCGTTACATGATGGCGCTGGAGTGGGTCCTTGGACGCGCCGGGCACAGGCGCCAGGCGATCACCTACGACGAGCTGCTCGCCCCCGGCGTCTCGTCGTAGACCGCGCGGGCTTCCCATTGACCGCCACCAGCCGCAAGCCGCACTCGGGGTGCGCGCCAACGCCGGATTGTGGGTGCTGTGAGTCTGCGTGGTTCTCCTCAGCCTGATGATCATCGACACCCTCATCGACCAGCTGCACTGAGGCAGTCGTCCCCGGCACCACCGATAATCCCAGGCGTGAGCACCGTTACGACCCCGCCGCCTCCCGCGGGCGCGCCGCCACCGGACTGGGCGCCTGCGGAGCCGCCCGGGCGTGGCCGGTGGATGGCCAGGCGATTCCTGCTCGCTACGTTCTGCGTGGTGGCTCTTTCAGGTGCCGCGACGGCCGTTGTGGCGCTGAACGAGGTCGGCAAAGTTGTCGATGCGCTGCGCGAAAGCCGCCCCGTCAAGGTCGCCCCGAAACTGCTCGCACCGACCAGCAAAGGCGAACCCGAGACGCTGCTGCTGATCGGTAACGACGAACGCCCGCCACCAAAGGACAATCCGACCGGAGCCGTCCTGCCGCACTCCAACGAGATGCTGCTGGTGCGGATCGACCCGAGCAAGCCGACGATCTCGATGCTGTCGATCCCGCGTGAGCTGCAGGTCACGTTCACCGCACCCAACGGGGAAGTGATCACGAACCGCATCAACTCCGCGTACACGTACGGCTTCGAGGACGGTGGCGGCACATCCGGCGGGGTCAAGCTGATGGTCGAAACGATCAAACGTGTGCTCGGCATTCCTGTCATCAACCACGTGTTCGTGACGAACTTCAAAAAGTTCAAACGAGCGGTCGACGAACTGGGTTGCGTTTACATGGGCGTCGACAAGCGCTACTACCACGTCAACGAACCGGGCGGCGAACAGTATTTCGAAATCAACCTGCAGCCCGGCTATCAGCGGCTATGTGGCACACAGGCGCTGGAATTCGTGGCCAACCGCCACGAAAGCACTTCACTGATACGCGATGCGCGCGACCAGCGCTTTCTGCTCGAAGTAAAGTCCGAGTACGGCGCGTCGCTCTTTGAAAACCGGGAAAAGTTTGAGCGGATACTCGGCCGGACTGTGGAAACCGACCTGCACGGCACGAGCCAGGTACTCGATCTGCTGGAGCTGCTCGTGGAATCCCAGGGCAAGCCGGTGAGGCAGGTTCCGTTCAACGTCAACCTGCTGCCGACATACGACACCGCCTCTGAACAGCAGATCCACGAATCGGTGCAGTCGTTCCTGAACGGCACGGGCGTGATCCACAGGCAGAGACTGAACGTCACATCCCATCACCATCACGGCGCTGCCCACGGCGGTGCTCCGCCCCTCGCACTCCCCCTCCTCACGCCGACAACCGCCTCAGAGCTACAACAGGCGCGCGTGCAGTCACCGAACCTGCCGTTCGCGATCGAGTATCCGAGGGCGCGTGACAGCCTCGCCGGCGCTGAACCAGACATGCTGCGCCTGTATGACATCCGCGATCAGCGGGGTCAGATCCATCCGATCTACACGATCGTCATCGACCGTGGCGAGCTGGGGCAGTTCTATGACGTTCAGGGGACCAACTGGACTGACCCGCCCCTGTTGAACGACCCGGGTCAGACCGTGCAGGTCGGCTCGCGCACCTATGAACTTTTCTATGCCGGTGAACAGGTGAGGGTGATCGCCTGGCACGAAGCCGGCGCGGTCTACTGGATCGAGAACACGCTCACCAACAACGTCTCGCCACGAGCGCTGCTTGCGATGGCCGAGCAGACCCTGCCCGTGATCAACACAGACAGCAGCGCCGGCGTGCCGGCGCCCCATGTTCCCCACAGCATCAGCCTGAGCCCACGTACGGCTGCGACGACGAGCCTCCTCTCCAAGGTCGGGGCGCTGCTCGGCTTCGTGGGCCTCGGCGCTCTCGCGCTGCTCTCGCTGTTGGTGTGGACACGCCAGCGTGAGCTTCGGACGTTGCGTGAGCAGGTCGCTCGAGCGCTCCTGCTGGAAGCGCGCCAGCGCCCGCTGTTCGCCGCCGCCGGCATCCCATTTGTGTCATCAGCGCCGACCCCCGTCTCATCCCCCCCGGTTGCCTCGGCGAGTCCCCTGTTCACTGAACGGCCGCCTGCGATCTATCGTGCGCTGGGAGGCTGGCGCAGGAGAGCGCTGCTCGCCACGAGCGTAGCGGTGCTCGCCGCTCTCGTCGCTGTAGGTGTCCATCTGGTGCACACCGGCTCCAGCTCGCGCTCGGCCCCCGCAGTCTCGGCCGTCCCGGTAGGCGTCTTCAATGCCACCTCCACCCCCGGCGCGGCGCACCGGATCGCCGCGACGCTTGCCGCAAGCCACGTCCACGTCGGAGCGGTCGGCAACATCACCATCAGTCTCAGCCCCGGCACCCACGTGCTCTACCCTCCGGGGACCCGAGCGCAGGCGAGGCGAGTGGCACGTTTGCTACCCGGCCCCTCACCGACAGTCGGGCCGATCCAGCCGCAAGTCCAACAGGCCGCCGGCTCACACGACGAGATTCTCGTCGTGTTGGACTGATGGGCCATCGGCGCCAGCGCCGAGACGCTCGACAGCCACCCCTCACCGCCGAGAGCAGTGGTTCGCAAGAGAGCGGGCCGGACGCGACGGTCACAGCGAGCGCACAACTGCCGGAGCTCGACGAGCGTGCGCTCACCGCGCTGCGCGAGGTCGGCCACAGCTGGGCCGGGTGTATGCCGGCACGCCGGGTATGGGAGCGCGCGCTGCCCGTCGATCGCCACCTGGAGTTCGCCGATCCGCGGTCCTCGCGCGCCGGGCGCTTTGTGCATATCCACAGCGCGCGGCCGGGAGCGCACGACGAGGATCTCGAAGCGACGGCGGCGGCGGGGGAGGGCGACTCGCGCACGGGCCGCGTCGCCTACGAGCTGCGCCGCTGGCTGATCGGCCCGGCGCTGCGCAGCACGGCGATCGCAGAGGAGCTGATGGGGCGGCTGCTCGCTCTCGCTGTGCTCTCGCCAGACGCGCTGTCCTCGGTGGCCTACGGGCCTGAAGCGATGATGGCGATCCTCGTGCTGGCCGGCTCGGGCGAGCTGAAGCTCTCGCTGCCGATCGGGGCGGCCCTTGCGGTGCTGATGCTCTCCGTCGGACTGGGTTACCGCCAGGTCATCCGGGCATACCCCCACGGCGGTGGTTCCTACATAGTCGCAAGCGACAGTCTGGGGCATCAGTGGGGTCTGCTCGCGGGCGGCGGGCTGATCGTCGACTACATCCTCACTGTCGCCGTGTCGGTCGCGTCCGGGGTTGAAGCCATCACCTCGGCGATACCGTCGCTCGACTCGGCGAGAGTGGCGATCGGCCTCGTCGTGATCGTGCTGCTGGTAGCGGGCAACCTGCGCGGCACACGCGATGCCGGCGCAGCCTTCGCCGCCCCCACCTACCTGTTCGTGGGCGCGATCGCGCTGGTCGTGATCGCCGGTCTGATCAAGGCCGGCTCCCATGGCTTTCACCCCGCGACCGCGGCGCCGCACCGGGCGATCGAGGCGGTCGGTGTGCTGCTCCTGCTGCGCGCGTTCGCGTCCGGTGCGACGGCGATGACCGGGATCGAGGTCATCTCAAACGCCGTCCCGGTCTTTCGCCCGCCACAGGCGCAGCACGCCCGCCAGACCCTGTCGGTGATGATCGGGCTCTTGATCGCGATGTTCGTCGGTGTCGTGCTCGTCGCTCACTTCGACGGCGCCGCGCCCGGTGGGAGCCAGACCGTGCTCTCCCAGATCGCGCATGACAGCGTCGGCGGCGGCATCCCCTACGGCTTCGTGCAGGTCGCGACCACGCTCGTGCTACTGGTCGCCGCCAACTCGGCATTCAATGGCTTTCCGCGCCTCTTGTACTTCATGGCCCGCGATGGCTACGTCCCGCGACTGTTTCTGCGTATGGGCGATCGCCTCGCGTTCAGCAACGGCATCCTCGTACTCGCCGTCCCCGCGGCCGTGATCTACGCTGCCTTCGACGGTCAGACGGCCCCGCTGATACCCCTGTTCGCGATCGGTGTATTCCTCGCCTTCACGCTGGCCCAGAGCGGGATGGTCGCGCACTGGCTCCGGCACCGCGGGCGGGGATGGCGCGCCGCACTCGCCACGAACCTACTCGGCGCGATCCTCTCAGGTTCGGTCGTCCTGATCGCGTCGATCACCAAGTTCGCCGAGGGCGCCTGGGTCGTGGTGGTGCTGGTACCGCTGATCATGCTGGCGTGCCGGCGGATACATGCGCACTACGTGAGTGTTCGCGAGGCGCTCACACCGCGACCCGACTCCGGTGAGCACGCGCGGGCGACTCGCGTGGCGCCACCGCAGCTGCCCTCAGAGGTCTCCGCGCGCCTGGCCGAGGCGGCGGATGACCCGTCCGAGGTGCACAGCTTCGCCGTCGTCCCGGTCGCGGTGCTCGATCTCGCCGCGCTGCACGCGCTCGCCTACGCCGTCTCGCTCGCACAGCCGGTGCTCGCGCTGCACATCAGCCCCACCGAGGAGGAGGCCGAACGCTTCCAGCGCGAGTGGCAGGCCTGGGGCGACCATCTGCCGCTCGAGGTCGTCGTCTCGCCATTCCGTGCGACGGTCGCGCCACTGGCCAACTACATAGCCGCGCTGCACCGCCAACGTCCGGACACAACCCTCACGCTCGTAGTACCCGAGATCATCGTCGCCAAGCGCTGGCAGCGGATCCTGCACAACCGCATCGCCACGCGTCTGCGTGCCTCCCTCATCTCCTGCGAGGGAATCGTCATCACCACCGTTCCGTTCCACCTGCCCAGCTAGGGCCAGCCGTCCAATACGAGAACCCGCTCACTATCGAGGCGAGGACTGCCGATGTGCAGGGGATGCAATTCTCGGTCGTGGGTACCAGCGGCGCTGCTTGCGCTGTCGGAGGGGTCTGCGCATGCCGCCGGCGAGACAACGGCAGAGAGGCCCGAACAGCTGCAGTCCCGCGGAGATTGCCGCCCCCGGAGCTCTGTCCGGGGGCGGCACCACATCTGGTGTGGCTACCCCTTAGCTGTCAGTCGAGTTCGTGACGATTTTTAGTTTTCCCGGATTGTTGGTGGAAACGGATGTTGCGGGCGTAGCGCCGGGATTGCCGCTGATTTTGCTTTTGGTGATCGTGAAGGACCCGAACTGATCGCCCGGATTGTTGTCCGAGAACCCTTCGATCGCGTACTTGGCCATTCCGGAGATTTTGTCTTCCGTGCCGGTGCCCCTGGGCCCGAATTCCTGGGACGGCGGCCATTCTTGTGTGGGCGGCGCCCAGTACTGCAGCAGCAGCACACCAACGGCTCCGCCCGACATTTCGTCTTTGCTCACAGTCGCATAGCCCTGCCCCAACATGACCGCCGCGTAGAGATCCCCTTCCATGAAGTCGCTGTTGATCGTCACCTGGGGTTTGGTCGTTTCCGATCCGGAGATATTCGAGACACCCAGATCGTTTTCGTTGATGTGCGAGCTCCCCACCGACGAGCCTGTGCCCTCCCTGTCGAACAGCACGCCCGCCGCGTCTTCTTCCAGTTCGTTGTAGGAGCCGTCGCCGCACGATGCGACGCCACACTCGTTCTTCGTGACCGTGGATCCGGTGATTTTGCCCACCGCGCCGTTGCTCACCTGAATCCCGTTCTGCGCGGTCGGCACGAGCCCAGCACCTGTCACGGTGACGTCCTTGATCGTGGCTTTCGACCCTTCGCCGTCGACCGTTATCCCGTTCTTGTTGTAGCCGAGCACGGTGTCGTCTGTTAGCGTGGCCGTACCGGTGCTCACAGGATCGGTGTAGGCCATGCCGATCTGGACGCCGACCCCATACTGGCAGCCGTTGATGGCCTTGGGCGCGGCGCCGGTGACCGTTGAGCCGGCGGAGAGTTCCAGGTTCGCGCCGCCGGCCGCCAGGATCCCGTAGAGGTTGTAGGCGCATGAGACACCTTCTCCCACCGGTTCTCCCGGCCAAATCGCTTCGATGTCCAGATCTTTGATCGTGACCTTGAAAGCGCCGCAGATCGAAATCTCGTCCTGATCGGGCCGCCCGGTCGCGCTTTCGGACGCCACGTCACAAGGCGTGGTCGAATTGGCCGTTACGGCCGGCAACCGCACAGTTGAGCCCGATTCGCCAACGATCGCGAGAGCCCGGTTGATCTGAAGCTGTTCGCTGTATACACCGGCGCACACGTGGATCGTCGTCGTTGGCGCTTCGATGGCGGCCTGGATGTTTTTGTAGCCTGGGTTCGTACAGCTGTTGTAGGGCGCTTTCACAGGCTTGGCGTTGCTGACCCATGCCGTGTTCGCCAACGCGGCGGCACTCGTGGCGAGAAGACACGCCATCGCGGCTGCTAGCGCGACGCTGCTGCGGACCGCGATCCTTTGTTTTAACCTCACTTGCTGCTCCTTCTTCCGTGGATACGTGTCCTCTAGACGCACAAGGAGCTGCGCGAGCGCCGAATCGCTGGGAACAGCCAGCATCGACCGCCGGCCGCGCCAAGCCGCCTAGAGAACCTCGCGAACTCTGCTGGCGCGTGCGCCCTGAGTCGCGTTGCAATGGTCATTGCTGCGCAACACTACGCAAAGTGACGCTGGGCGTCAGGTTCATGTGAACAATTTAAACAGATGGGCTTTTGACGATGCTTGTTGGATTCCGTCGACGTCAAGACAGGCGGGCCTCCGCTGACTGGAGTTCTCAGCGCACCACGATCGAAGTCGACGGTAACGCGCAGACAGAAATCGACTTGCCGGTGGGCGAAAGTGAAACAACTGAGACCGTCCAAGGCTCGTCGTGGTTGTTTGAGCCCGCTAAAAAGCACGAGTCACACCCTGACAGCGGCGGTGTCTGACCGCGGCGGAGTCGGCGGCACCAACAGCGGTGGCCATTTCAAGATCGACTCCATCAGCATCGACGTACTCGGTGCGCGCCGAACTACGATCTAGCCATGCGTGCATGAAGGGCCCGGGAGCCCAGCTGTAGCAATTATCAGCTCAGAGCCTTCGGGGGACATCCAGCGAGAGGCCGAAACCGCGAGCAGTTCGTGGCCGGTAGTTATCGCCGCTCGTCTTCGTTCACGACGGCACGACTATCGTGAACGTCGCAGTCGCCGTCTGATGCACCTTCTTGGTGGAGTCGGTGACCGTGACCGTGAAGGGGAACGAGTGCCCGTTCGGGTATCTGTGGACGCCTACCGTCCCCGACAGCAGCCCGGTTGTGGCATTCAATTTGAGGCCCACGGGCAGGTTCCCCGTGGACACCTTCCATTTGAACGGTGTGAGGCCGCCCGTCGCCGCGAGCTGATGGCTGTAAGGAACCCCGGGTGAGACATTGGGCGGCGGCGAGGTGGTCGTGATGTGCAACCCGGCGACTGTCAGCTTGAACTGCTGAACACTGGGAGCACCGATGCCGTTGGTGGCGGTGAACGCGATCTGGAAGGTGCCGAGCTGGGTCGGAGTGCCGGAAAGCACACCTGTGGATCTGTCGAAGCTCACGCCCGTCGGGAGACTCCCGGACTCGGTGATCGCTGGTGCGGGGGTGCCGGTAGCGGTCACGGTGAATGAGCTGGCCGACTGGTCGTTGAACGTGACTTCGTTTGCTGATGTGATGGCCGGCGCCGCATCCACGGTGAGCGTGAATATCTGCAGCGCGGGCGAGCCCACGCCGTTGGAGGCCTCGAAGGCGACCATGAATTCGCCTTCTTGGGTTGGTCTGCCGGAGAGCGTCCCATCAGTGAACTTGACTCCGTTGGGAAGCGTGCCGCTCTCTTCGATCGTCGGTGCCGGGGTGCCGCTCGCCGCAGGCGTGAAGCTGCCCGTGGCGCTCTCGCTGAACGTCGCGCTGCTTGGCGAGGTGATGACCGGCGCAGCATCGGCGGTGAGCGTGAAGCTCTGCACCGCTGGCGAGCCGACACCGTTTGATGCTTCGAGCGTGATCCGGAAGGTGCCTTCCTCGGTGGGGTCGCCGGAGAGCACACCGGCGGTGAGTTCCACACCGGCCGGCAGCGTACCGGTCTCTGTGATATTCGGCGCCGGGGCGCCGGTCGTGGTCACGGTGAAGCTCCCTGTCGTCCCCTCGGTGAACGTCGTGTTGTTATTAGAGGTGATCGCTGGAGCTTCCTCGACGAACTCGCTCGAGCTCCCCGAGGAGCCTGTGAAGTTGAGATCACCAGTGTAGGTCGCCGTGATTTGGTCGGAGCTCGGGTGTTCGTGGGTGGTGGCGCATGTCGCCGTGTATGGAGAGCTGGCGCTCAGCGGCTCACTCGAGCAACCACTGATGGGCCCATAGTTGTCCGAGAAGGCCACTGAGCCGGTCGGAGTGCCCGCTCCCGGTGAGGTCACGGCCACCGTCGCCGTGTAGGTCACTGGCGCACCGATCAGGCCCGTGCCAACGTCTGAGGAGCTGACCGCAGTGCTCGTAGCGGCCTGTGTGGTCGCCTCGGTGTACTCGAGGGATGCCGATTCAGCGTGGGTGGAATCGCCCGAGTAGACCGCCTTGATTTGATCGCTCCCAATCGATGCGGCGTGCTGTGTGGTGCAGGTGGCTGTGTCTGGTGCGGTGGCACTCAGCGACTGACCGGTGCATCCGGCGATCGGCCCGGCCTCGTCAGTAAAGGACACGGTGCCCGTCGGGGTGCCCGTGTTCGGAGGGTTCACCGATACCGTCGCCGTATACGTCACCGGCGCACCGACCACACCCGAACCCCCATCAGAAGAGCTGACCACGGTGCTCGTCGCCGGTAGGAGCTGCGTGGTGAGGATGTTGCGGTACACGGCCGGGTCTTTCGAGCCGATCGCGTACTGCGCGGCGGCGTTGATGCCCAGGACCGTCCCCGCGGCCGTGATGGGTTTCGGCAGGCGGTAGCCGCTGAAGACCATCGTCAGCGTCCCGTTCGGGTTCTGTACGACCGCGGGTCCGTAAGCACGGCCGGAGTAGTACGCGCTGATCCCGAGCGCCAGGTTTTCATTGTGCGCGAGCGCTTCGTCCTGTTCGCGCGAGGCTTTGAATTCGTATTCGGTGCTCAGCACCACCGTCGGGACAGACCACGTCTGGCCATCGTTGGTCGAGGAGGAGTAGAAGATCTGATTGAAGGCGTCACTGTCGCCGTCGGTTGGCCACGATCCGGACAGGAACATGCCGAGGCTGCCATCGGGGTTGGTGACGATCGTCCCGCGCGAGCCGATGTAGCGCAACTCGACTGTGTCGGCGCTCCCGGCTGACAGGTTGGTCGGAGCGGTCGGAGTGGTGGTCCCGACGTTCGGGTTCGCGCTGTTTTCGGGGCTGTTCTGCTGCAGTGAGTTGGCGAGATCGGTGTATGAGCCGTTTGTACTGCCGGTGCCCGAGCTGGTGCCACTGATGGGGCCGAGGTCGGTGAAGTCGACTCCGTTTTCGGTAAAGGCGGCGCGCAGCACCGTGTAGTCCTCGTTGTTGCCGAACAGCCTCCCAGGCCCGCTGGTTTTGCCGTTCTTGCCCTCGCCGATCTTGTTCAGCACGGAGTACGGGATGACCGCCGCATTCGGGCCACCGATCCAGTAGCCGGTGCCTTCGCCGATTTTGGTGTTCGAGCTGCCGGTGGCGTCGATCAAGCCGGTCGCCGTCCCGCTGCTGCAGCCGGTCACGTCGACGCTGCCTGCGGGCGCGTTCGCCGGCACGGATGCGCTCCAGCCGGCGCAGGTGATCGGAACGATCGAAGTGCCGCCGCTGGTTGAGGTGTAGATCGTGAACGACCCACTGGCCGGGAGTGGCTCTCTCGTTCCCGGGAACGGCTGGAAGTTGAGGCCGAAGGCGGTCGTTCCAGAGCCGGGCAGCGTGAAGGTGGGTTGGCTGACCGTGCTCGGGGTGTACGTGGTGCCTTCAGCGTTGAGCGGGCCGTTGAGCTCGCCCTCGACGAAGTAGTTCACGATCTTCTCCGTGTAGAGCATGACCGTGGCGTTGCTCGGCACGCTGCGCCCGTTGAAAGTCGACGTGTAGGGGACGGTGCCGACGATGCCATCCGGGGCGATCAGACCGGTAGTCATCTGCGCGCTCGCGGGCGTGATCGGGTCACCGGTGATCGGGTCGCCCACCGCGACCGAGAACGCGCCCGAGGGAGAACTGCAGAACTGGAGATTGGTCGTGATCGGGTTCGTGTTGGTCGTGAAGCAGTAGACCGCGTGGCCGTCGACATACACCCGGTTGGGAGCGTTGTTGTTCATCAGCCAGGCGAGCGCGTTGGAGTTGCTAGTGGCGTCCGCGTACCCGTAGCTGTTGACTGCAAATTTGAGCTTTTCGAGGGCTTTTTTACTTTCGCCGCTCGGTTCGTTCGGCCCCGCGGGGACCGTGGCTGCTTTGCTGACCTCCTCCATCACCTGCACGAGATCGTCCTTGGAGGCAACGGTGAGCGATGCGCCGCTCGGGATCGTGCAACCAGTGAGTTCGGGTGGCGCCGGCGACGTGGTCGTGCCTGTGCATGTGATGATCGTCGGTTTGGAGCCACTCGTCGGGGAGTTGTGCGAGTAGTCGATGTACGGACCGGAGACGATCGTATTCGGTCCCTGGGAGCTGCCGAGCGTCGTCACCGGAATGTTCTTCGCGGTCGTGCCAAGGATGGTTTCGGCGGTCGCGAACGTGTTCGGGTCGATGCCCGAGGTCTCTGTTTCCGAGAGCCCGGACAGAGGGTTAGCGGAGTTGTTGGCGCCGATCGAATGGACGAGCAGCCCCACGCCTTCGTAGTCACCAGCGCTCCGCTGCAGCGTGTACAGCGTGTTCGTGCCGTTTACGGTCGTGACGAACGGGTGACCCTCACCATCGTCGTTGGTGTCCGCGGTCGGACAGTAGCCCGGGTTCTGTTCGAGCGCTTTGCCCTCGGTGGTCCAGGTCTTGCCGTTGTTGGTGGACCTGGCGACCGTGATCGCCTCGTCGGCGTCCTTCGGGCGCCAGTCGAAGTAGCCGGTCAGCGAGCCGTCGGCGTTGCGCACGACGTCCGGGAAGTAGTAGGGCGCGAACGGCAGCGTGCTGCCATTCGGCTGGGAGGAGATTGGCGAGCCGGTCTCGTTTTCGCTCTCTTCCTTGCTGCAGTAGCCAGAGAGCGGCCCGGGCGTCCCCGCAACGCCACTGGGGTATGGGACCGAGCCGGTTTCGGCAGGGTAGACGGCGACGTTGGGCTCGCTGACACCGCCGAGGGTGGTTTCGGGACCACCGAACTTGAACGTCTGCAGCAGATCCGATTCGGGATAGGCGGCGCCCGCCGCCGGGTTGCCCTGCGAGGTGTTCCACGGCCCGCCCGAGACTTCGTCGACGATCGACGCTCCAGCCACATACGCGGCGCCGCTCGCGAGCGCCGACGGCGCCGAAGCCAGTAGGAGCGCCGCAACAGTTGCTCCACAGAGTGTGAAGAGCAGGAACAGCAAAGCACTGATGCGGCGCACGGGGATCTCCGATCATCGACAAGTGGACTGGTGCCTTCTACCACCTTCAAAGCCGAAGTTAGAGGACGATCACCAGATATTTACCAAGGACCCAAACATCGTCACAAGATGTTCACGAGGCGCCACCCAAGACCGTATGAGAAGGGAACGCGCCTACGCTCCCTTCTCAGAAAACCACTCTCGACAACTCTCGACCACCAGGCGACCGAGTGAAGCTCAATTTCTAGATACAGCAGGCGCACATCTCCTCACACCAGCGGCCGCCGTAGGGCACTGCAAGTAGCTCTCGCCTGCCTCTTCCCGGCCACTGGGCTCGTCGGCGTCTCTGGTTGTGGGAGCAGGAGCGCCCGACCTCGCGTGGACGGCTACATCCTCACGGAGTTCATCTCATCTAAACAAAGAACTTCGGTCTAAAAGCCCAAAGACCCAGCGGGGCCCCGTCGCTGAGGCGTCTGAAGCTAAGCGAGCGGCCCTTGTGAGCACCCCAAAAACGGAGACGGCCGCGCCGATTTCCTAGTCGGCGCGGCCGTCGCGCATGCTCGAGGCGCCTTACTTGACGCCTAATCCACGCAGCCTATGCTTTGAGCCACGTGAAGTTGCCGGAGTTAACTTTTTCTTCGAGCTTGCCGTTGAATTTACCTTCTGTACCTGTTTCTTCCGTTTCCCTGCCTTCTGTCAATTCTTCCGGGTTTTTCGGCCCAGTGCACGGCCAGCCATGCGCGGTGTATTCCATTCCCGTTAGCGCGCTTTCGACCTGGATCTTCTGCTGGCCGTTGGGGAATTTCTTGTTGTTGAACGCCGTCACGTCGCTGTAGAATATGGATTCTTTGCTGAAGCTCGCCTGCGCCGGAATTTCGTAGTGGCATTTGAACATGGCGGGGGTGAGGGTGATCGGTGCCGTGATCGCCACGGTACCGTTTGCGTTGTATTCGAAGTGGCCCGGGGACACGGTCACTTTGACCAGTCCGTTGAACGTTGTGCACGATGAATATTTGGCTTCGTTGGTGAACGTTTCGGATTTGCCCGGCGCCACCGCTCCTATGGTCGTAGCTTTTGCGCAGTCGATGGTCATCGGGTAAACACGAAATTCTTCATTTTTACTGACGCTCAAGCCCGCGGTTGATCCACCGCTGGCTTCAAATTCGCTGGCCGATGCCGACGCCGCGCTAACGCCAAGCGCACACACGACGGCGGCAAGTCCAGACGCCATTCTGAGATGTCTCATTCTCGCTATCCTCCTTTTCGTCCTTTGAAAGCTGATTCAACGTCGATCGATTTCGACGCTAACAGAGCGGCCTGATGTCAACGTCCCGTTGCCGAGCCACAGGCAACTCAGACCACTCCGATCCGCCCGGCGCAAGCCGGGCGGATGCGTGCGCCAACACATCGAGCCCCTACAACTGACAGCCACCCCTTTCTAGGGGTGCACCTGCAAGCACCGTGCAGCCATTTCACGTCCTACGTGATCCTGCCGTCAAAGCCTACCTGAAATGTAACTAAGCAGTGAACCTTTCGAGCTATGTGAACAAACAGTTTTGGTGCTGTGAACGACTGGTGAAGCGAAGCCGTCCACAGAGGCCTAGCACGGCCGCATCGATGCTGTGCCGATCGTGTTTGCGCATACACCACATGAACGCCGGCAGGACACGACGGTGTGATAGAACAGCGAGCACAGGGAGCGACTCGGAGATGACGATTTTGAAAATTGGCCGGCGAATCGCCTTCTTCATACCGATCCTGACAAGCGCCGCATTGATACTGCCAGCCATCGCGCCGGCAACCAGGCCTCCGGTGATCAAACCTCCAAGCGCCTCGACAGGGGGTGCCCTCCAGGTGAGCGGCTCCTCGGCGACGCTCGAGGGAACCGTCAACCCTCACGGCACGGAAAGCAGCTGCTACTTCCAGTACGGGCCGACGGTCTCCTATGGCGAGCAGACGCCCACCGCCAGCGTCGGTGACGGCACCGTGCCCGCCAAGGTGAGCCAGGCAATCTCGGGGCTCCAGTTGGGCACGACCTACCACTACCGGATTGTGAGCGTGACCTCTTCCGGCACGATCATCGCCGGAGCGGATCGCGTGTTCACGACCAAGAAGATCCCGCTCAGGCTCAAGCTCGCCAAGCTACTCGAACCGGTCGTTTACGGCGGTCGATTCGCGATTGAAGGCGCGCTCAGCGGGACAGGCTCGGGTGACGATCAGGTGGTACTGCAGAGCAGCCCGTTTCCCTACCTCGAAAGCTTTGCCGATATCAGCGACCCGATTCTCGCCAACGCCAGCGGCGGGTTCTCGTTCTCCCTCGCGAGCCCAACGCAAAACACCGAGTTGCGCGTGTCCACACTCGACGTGCCTCCGATCTCGAGCCCACCGATAACCGTCCGAGTCGCGGTGCGGGTGACGCTGCACGCGCGTCCCACTGGGCGCAAGGGATATGTCCGGCTCTACGGCACGGTCACCCCAGCGATCGAGGGCGCTGCGGTCTCCTTTCAGCTGATGAGACCCGGCCTTGCGCCGGCGACCGCGGCCGGCACAGTGCTCGAGGCAGGCACCGCGAAAGTCTCTCGCTTCAGTAGCTTGGCCTATATCCGCCACGGCCGTGGCGGCGCCTACCGCGCGCTCGTCAGAGTGACCAACGGCAAACTGGTGTCCGGCTCCAGTCCCACCGTGCTCGTTCACTCCGCACCGATGCGGGCACGGAGAGCAAGGTAGATAATAGGTAGGGCGATGCTGGCGCTTCAAAAGACGGCGGGACGCACACCCAAGAGCGCCATCGACCCGGACAGACAGACCCGGTTATCCCAGGATCCTCAGCGCCGTTTGATCGATTTACGGGCCCTTGGCCGCTCGAGGTGAACGGTCTGCGTATGTTTCGTTGTCGGGCTCGAGGTGAAGATCTCGAGGCTCAGAGCCAGTTGTCCGTGGTGCGCCGCCAGCAGCAAACGCCCGGCTCTGTTCAGCTCGAGGCCGATGACCGCGTCCTTACCCGCGCGCAGGGAAAACGTCGTGCTCGCCACCGCCCGGGACAACCCTTTCTTTTTCTTCTTGCCCTTGGCGGTGGTGGCGAGGAGCGCATGTGTGACGAGGCTCAACCTGCCACGGCAGGTGCCCGAGCCTCTGGAATTTAGTCTGAGCGCCGCCCACTTTCCGCTTCGCACGGGGACTCTTCTACTGACCAACGATACTTTGCAAGTTCCTGGCCCGGTTACTGTCTCCGGACCGAACGCGAGCACGCCACGCTTGCCTTCGTCGGTGCCTGTTGAGCCGCTCGTGGCCGGGCTGCTACCGGCCGGGGGCGGTCCGCTGGTTTCGCGCATTTCGAACGCCCATGCGGCACCAGTTCCTGCGCTGTCTTCGACGCCGCCGATCAGAGCAATTTCGCCATTGCTGGAGAGAGCCACGCTCGAACCGAACCAGCCGTCGCCCTGCTCTTCGCCACCGGTGATCTTTTCACCCTGCTGGGTCCAGGTCGAACCGGAGCGTGCGAACACCCACGCGGCACCGACGTAGACGCTATCGCGGGTCCCGCCGATCAGCGCGGTATCGCCGTCAGCGGACAGGGCCAGGCTGTAACCGAATTCGCCGACGCCGACCTCGCCGGCTGTCGCCGTGACCTTTGTTCCCTGCTGGGTCCAGGTCGAGCCCGACCGCGTGAACACCCACGCCGCGCCGACACCGCCGTCGTCCTGGCGACCGCCGATCAAGGCGGTTTCGCCGTCAGCGGAAATCGCGACGCTGCGACCGAAGCGGCCTGCACCCAACTCTTCGCCACCCGTCAACTTCGCGCCCTGCTGGGTCCAGGTCGAGCCCGACCGCGTGAACACCCACGCCGCGCCGACATAGTTTTTGTCGCGGGGACCGGCGATCAGCGCGGTTTCGCCGTCAGCGGACAGCGCGACGCTCCCGCCAAAGAGGCCCGCGCCGGACTCTTCGCCACCGGTGAGCTTGGCGCCCTGCTGGGTCCAGGTCGAGCCCGTGCGCGTAAAAACCCACGCCGCACCAAAACCGCCACGGTCTCCGGAGCCGCCAATCAGTGCGGTTTCACCGTCGGCGGACAACGCGACGCTGGCGCCGAAGCGCCCGCCGCCTTTCTCTTCGCCGCCTGTGAGCTTCGGGCCCTGTTGGGTCCAGGTCGAGCCCGTGCGCGTAAAAACCCACACTGCGCCGAGGCTGTGGTTGTCGTTCAGAGCGCCGATCACAGCCGTGTCGCCGTCCGCGGAGATAGCCACGCAGTGACCAAAGTGGCCTTCACCTATCTCTTCTGTCGCACCCGTGAGCTTCGCCTGCTGCGTCCAGGTCGAGCCGGTACGCGTGAGCACCGATACCGCGCCCACTTCGCCGTCAGCGTGCGGCGCCCCGATCAGCGCGGTCGAGCCTTCCGAGGACAGTGCGACGTCTCGGCCGAAGTTGCCCTCGGTGCTTTGCGCGCCGCCCGTCAGCTTGGCGCCCTGCTGGACGAATCGGCTCGCGGCAAGCGCCTCGGACTGTTCTCGGCACGTTAGTGCCGAAAAGAGGACCGCGACGAGCAGCCAGAGGAGCCGCTGCTTCCCGGATAAGCCAGGGCGCCGCGCCGCTAAAACGTGCATCTGCTCAGGTTCGTCATACTCGGCTGTCGCGCGCTCACTCCGCCTGCCCCCTGCTCTCTGCTAGTCCGTTTCAATGCAAGCGTTGCGTACCGCTCCCTGGCAGTCCATGCACAACCTCGGATACCGAGGACGGGACACTGCAAGATATTTCCTGCACCCAGCGAAGTTGTAACTGAATTGTGATCGCTCAGCTTACGGCCGGCCCCGGGCCAGGGCGCGGTCATAAACCTCGAGCATCGCGCCGGCGTGTCGCTCGGCGGTGAAAGCGCCCTCGACCCGGCGCCTGCCGGCGTGCCCCATCTCACGGCCGAGTCCGGGGTGCTGCGCAAACCGTCGGATCGCCTGTGCCCAGGCTGCGGGATTGTGTGGCTTCACCAGAAAGCCCTCGCGCCCATCCTCGAGGATCTCCGGCGGTCCACCGACGCTGGTCGCCACGACTGGGATCGTCAGCGCCATCGCCTCGATCAGGGCACGACCGAACGGCTCCTCCCAGGAAGGGAGCAGCAGGACGTCCAACGCTCGCACGAGCTCGGGTACATCCTCGCGCTCACCCAGCCACGAGACACGGTCCTCGAGACCGGCGCTGACCACGAGCTCGCGCAGGCGTGCCACGTAGCCCTCGTTGTCAAAGCGCGTGGCGCGGTCGACGAACTTGGCTGAGCCGATCAGCAGCAGATGCGCGTCGATCCCCTCATCACACAGCAGCTTCAGCGCTTCGATCGCGGTGTCCTGGCCCTTCCATGGGCTCAGTTGGGCGACCACACCGAGCAGCAGGCCCCGCTTGCTCGCCTCACCGAGACGGGCCCGAGCCCAGTCTCGGTCGATGCGCTCGGGATCCCAGCGCGCGAGCTCCACGGCGTTGTAGACGACCTCCAGGCGAGCACTCGGCGCGTGTGCCGCCACCGAGCGCGCCGTGTAGTCTGAGTTGGCCACGATCGTCGTGGTGGTGGCCGCGATCAGGCGCATCGTGGCGGTGGCCACCGGACCAGCGGGTAGGCAGTCGCGCACGTGGACGAGTGTCGCGGCCGGCGCCAGTCGCGCAAGGGCGAGCACGATCCCGGCGCGAATCGAGTTGGCGTGCACCACCTCCGGGCGATGACGGCGAGCCGCCAGGGACACCTGCCAGGCGGCACGGCTCATCTCGGTGACAGCGCGTGGTGTGTCCACAGGGTGCAATCTGAGGCTGCCCGCCGTGCCGGTGATCGGGGTGAAAGGGACGGCGAGATCCTCGATCGCCGCGGACAGCCGGCCGCGTGGCGCGGCCACCCGCGGGTGCATCGTGTCAGGCAGCGCGGCGAGCAGACCCAGTAACGAGTGCTCACCTCCGCTGACCTCGGCGGTGTGATTGACGTAGAGCGCTTTCACGTCATCGCGCGCGCGGCATCCTCGGATCACCGCCGTCGGAGAAACAGAAGTCGTGAGAGGATCCGAGCGCTTCAAACAGCACCGCTTCGACCCGCTCGGCTATCGCCGGCCAGGCGAAGCTCCGGGCGCGCTGTGCGCCCGCTGCTCCCAACCGCTGTGCCAACTCACGGTCGAGCAGCAGTCGGGTGATCGCGCCCGCCACCGCATCTGGATCGGTGGGGTCGACCAGGAGCCCCGTCTGGCCATCTACCACAGCGTCGAGCGCACCCGCCACGTTGCCTGCGACAACCGGCTTTCCGTGAGCGGCGGCCTCGAGGTAGACGATCCCGAAGCCCTCTCCGGCCAGGCCTTCGCCAGGCTGGCGACTCGGCATCGCGAACACATCGGCGCGGCGCAGCCACCGGTCGCGCAGCTCATCGGACACCGAGCCCAGGAAACGAACGCAGTCCGCGACTCCAACAGCGCCCGCTAGCTCCTCCAGGCTCGCACGCAGCGGTCCGTCGCCGATCACGATCCACTCCACATCGGGCACTTTCTCGCGCACCTGTGGGAGTGCCCGGATCAGCAAGTCGTGTCCCTTGTAACTGTCTTTCAGCCGCGCGATCGTCAGGATCGTCGGACGCTCGGCCGGCGGCGGCGTGGCGAAGTCGCTCGGTAGCTCGACGCCCGGAGGGACGAGTCTGATGTCGGCCTGTGCGGCGCCGGTCGCCCGAATCAGAGCCGCGGTGTAGGAACTGATCGCGATCGACACGATGGCGCGCCGCGCGGCGAACGCCGCCAGTCTCGGTTTACCGCCGATCTCGTTGGCGTGGAAATACTGGACGGTCGGCGCGCCGAGCAGGCGGCTGATGACGGCCGCGGCCGGACTGGCGACGAGATGCATGCTGAGCGTCACGTGCGGGCGAAACCTGGCGCTCTGAAGCAAGGCGGCCGCATTGAGCATGCCGTTGGGTACCGCTCCCGAGCGCCTGCCGGCGCGCACACGCCGCGTCGTCAATTCGCTGGCCGCATCGAACCGTGCCCCGCCAGCGCTATCAAGCGTTATCACCCTCGTCTCAAAACGCTCGATTGCGGACGCGAGCCGATATGCGAGCACCTGTATGCCGCCGCGGGCGGGAGGAAAGTCCGGCGTGATCAGCAGCAGCCGAGGCGCGTGGGCGATAGAGGAGGCCGAGGAGCCCGTCCGCCGACGGGGCCGATGGTTGCCAGGACTGACGGCGGTCATCCAGGCAACATAGATGACCGCGTCCCGCGGTCCCCATGCGGCCTGCCGTGACTCTCAGGGCAGCGCGTGTACGAACGTCCATCGCAGCAGACCTGTTTCAAGCGAACCGGGGATGCCGTCGATGCCGCGTGCGACGTCCCAGTTGGCGCGTCCTACCGCGCGCTTCCTCCTCCTATCAACACCTCACTCGGATATCGATGACCAACCCCTCTGCTCATTCTCAAAGACCGCTCAAGAAGGCGTCCATCCTCGCCCTCGTGGCGATCACCGCCGGCCTGGGCCTAGTCACGCCCGCCGTCGCGCCAGCGCGACAGACTCGCCGCGCAAACACCGCAACAAAGCGGCGTGCCGCCAACAAGCCGTGCTCAGCGAAGCGCGGCACGAAGAGATCGTCCACCCGGGGCTGCACAAAGGTGGATGTCGTCGAGCACCCACGCCGAACCGCGAAGACACGTTCTCCGAAAGCCCCGAAGAACGCACCCGCCGAAGCCAACCCCAGCGAAATCACTCCACCCGACATCACGTTCGGCACCTCACCAGAATCATCCACGCCTCCGGCGGAAAGCACCCCTCATCACAAAGCCGGCAGCCTCCCCGCCGAATCCGGCGAAGTCCTCAACGACCCGATCGATCCCCGGTTCCTGACCGAAGTGCCGTTCGGGACGACCTCCTTCTGGATCCAGCCATGGCGGGCATACCTGGATACCTGGCCCGCCTCGAGACTGCTCGACGCCGCGGGAATCAACTTCGGCGTCAGCCCGACGGACGCGGAAAGCACCGCACAGCTTCTTCAGGACAGCGGCTTCAAGCTGGCCCGCAGAGAAATTCCCTGGGACGCACTCAGCTATGAAGATCCCACCAAGCTCCGCACCGAAGCCAACATCAGCGCGATTCTGACCGCGCTGCACAACCATGGCCTGCGGCCACTGATCCTGCTCAATGCGAACAGCACTGGCCCCGGCCCATCCAAGATGGTGAAATTGGACACGACAGAAGCCGCGCCCGCGGGTGCTCAGACCGTCACGCTGACTGCCTCGAGCGCCGCCGCGGTCGTGCCCGGCAAGACCGGCTTCAACGGGCTGTCCTTCGGCGGAAGTCCAGACATCCTCATAACCTCCGTGGGCGCCGGCGGCGTCGCAACGTTGTCGAGACCCTTGCCCGAAGCCCTAGCGGCCGGAGTACACGGCGGCACGACCCTGCTGTATGCACCGTTCGGCACTCCCGAGCTCGCAAACGGAGAACCGAATCCGGTCTTCCAGGAAACGCTCGCCGGATGGCTGAGCTACGTGGCAACCGTGTGCAAGGAGGCAGCGAGCATCGTCGGCCCGGAAGGTTATGACCTCGAGGTCTGGGATGAGCTCTCCTTCGGCTCACAGTTCCTCAACGCCGAAAACTACTACGTTCCTGCCGAAGCGAAAGTAAAAGCGGAAAGAACCAAAGAAGTCATCAAGGCGGTGCTCGACGCAACGGTCGCCTACGTACGCAATCCCGCCAACGGCATCCCCCCTGGGGTGGGCACAACCGACGGCTTTGCGAGCGAGACTCCGTTCCCCTCGGGCAAGGACGCGCCGCTGGGGCTGACCGCGCTCAGCAAGCACCCCTACGCGGGCGTAAAAGTCTTTCCCGCCGAATACCCAGAAGGGCTCCGTCCGCTCGACGCACTGGGTGCACCAGACACGATCTCCAATCAGAGCTTCGCGCCGCTGTTCATCCCCAGCTACCAATCGTTGTTCCCCGAGTACTATCTGACGGCGACCTCGACCGAGACCTCGATCCGTGATCTCGCACCGTTCACGACCGGCATCTACGGCTACCCGCACGGCCGTGAAGTCGGGCCGGAAGGGGGCCCTCCCGTACAGAAGTGGATCACCGAGTACAACCTGTCCCCGGCGGGAGTCACCCCTGTGGGCCCCGACGAGGTGACACCCGAAACGGCGAGCTCAGCACAGCCCACGCCTGCCGACAAGGCCCACTTCGAGGCCAAGGTCGCACTGCGCAGCCTGGTGGCGAACGTGAGCAAGGGGATGGCCCGCGAGTACTTCTACAAAGCCGGCCCGGGCGGCCTCGACATGATCGGCGAAGAATTCTTCTCCGCGCTCGACGCCCAACCGGCCACCTATCCCGGGGATCAGCTCGGCGGCGAAACGATGAACGCCTTTCGCAACATGTTCGCCCAGTTCCAGGGTCCTGGCCCCGGCGGAGCCCCGCGCCAGCTCCAGCTTCTCTCGATCGCCCAAGACGGCAACCACGCGCAGTTCAACGGCGACGAAACCGCCGCTCACCCGCCGCTGTATGACCGCGACGTGCTGGCGGTGTTCCCGTTCCAGTCGTCTCCGACCCGCTTCGTGATCCCTGTGTACGTGATGACACGGGATCTGCTGACGCTGTATGAACCCAACGCGCCATCGACCGACGTCGACCGCTTCGACCTGCCCAATGAGACCTTCCGGATCACTCTTGGCGACCTTCCCGAAACCAGCGAACCGCCGTCGGTGAGCGCGTACGATCCGCTGCGCAACGAAGCCACGCCCGCGCGGTTGGTGTCGCGAGAAGGCAGCCAGGCGGTGTTCGAATTCGCCGCCACGGACTATCCCCGGCTACTGACCATCGAATACAACGAACACTAGCCCCGCCGAGCATCGGCGCGGTGTGCTGTTTACGAGAAGGCAGCCGTTTAGGAGCCGGTGTGACGAGACGGCCTGTTCCACGTTCTCCTCCTATGTCGAAGTTCCCGTCGCCGGACGCAGTCGCGAAAGGACGAGCGCCCACGGCAGTTGCAGCACAGCGGTGATTCGTGACCGCTGAGGAGGCGGAGCTGCTTCACTTGTAAGGGCGATCACCTCTGATTTGATCAGTCGATTGCCTTGAAATGGGATCCCGGGTTTGAGCGAAGACAAGTCCGGGAGCACCACGGGAGCGCCGGCACCATCGAGAATCCGGCGAAGCACACCATCGGGATCCTGGATGAAGTCCTCGTAGGGTACGAATAGCCGTTGCTTGCGAGGATGACGAAGGAAGACCAAGACTGACAGCAGATTCGTCAACCACAGGTAGGCGTTCGTGGTCAGCGTGGACTTCGTGTACTGGGCGACATCGTGACGATTGAAAGACGCCACAACACTCTGCGGGTTGCGTACCAAGTACACGAGGTAGAGCTCGATGTCGCTGAGCTGTTGCAGCTCGTGCGCACGGAGCGGGTAATGCGAGGTGTCGACGATGTACGTCATCCCGGATGCGCGTGTGACCGCACGATAGAGATCGACGGCGATGCGGCGATAACACTCGCGTAGGCGTCGCCGAGCCGGCCATCCGTGGACCCGGAAGAGAGCCATCGAACGCTCCAGATAACGTGAGGCTTCGTTACCGAAAAGTTCGGCCGCGCCGTCGACGTCGTCGCGTACGCGGCCCCAAAACCGCGTTTGCTCGGCGGCGTCGAGCTGCGGGACCCCCGACCTCATCAGCCAGTTGTCGAGCTCACCGGCGTAAAATAGGTTCGCGCAGTTGCCCAGGGTGACGCCGAGGATTGTGCTTCCACTACGGCCCGCTCCCATCACATAGATGACCTTCGGCCTCTCGGCGTGCGCGGGCTGCGAACGTTCAGACCTCGGCGGCTCGGCCATATCCTCGCAGTCTCTCAGATCGCTGTAGACACCGGCATCGCCTCGGACTGTCTGCCGGTTGGCTGACCAATTCGCGACAGGCGGTCCAGACGGCTGGAGGTCGCACTCGGCACCCTGTCTGCGAGTCCACTTTGGCACAGCGGTTTTGGCGCTCGTTAGTATCCGGTGTCCTCGATGGGGATTCTCAGATCCACCGCGGGAGCCACGGGCCGACAGACGCTCCGGCGTGAGAACACTGAAGCTCCACCACAAGACGTCAAACTTCACCGGTTATTCACATGAACAAGCATGTATTGCACTTACACGGCGGCCATGCGCGGCGACGTTCATGACACCGGACTCGGTACTGCTGGTGACGCCGCTGTGGGGTAGGAGCGGCGGTGTGGCTGCTCACGTCACCGCGAGTGCGACACTACTCGCTCGGCACGGCTTGGACGTACGCGTTCTCACCGCACGAGTCGAATCGGGCGAGGATCTTCAAGGAGTGACGGTGTATCACCGTCCCGAGCTCCTCGACGCGCGTGCCTCGATCGATGCGATGTTCGGCCAGAGCAGGTCGTTCAGACCGGCCGTGATCCATCTTCATCAGGTTGACGATCCGGGGATCGTGCGGAGCATGCAGAGCTGCGCGCCTGTGGTGATGAGTGCGCACGGGTATACCGCGTGCACATCCGGCGTCTACTACTTTCGCCCTGGCCAGGAATGCACACGAGCGCATGGATTGGGTTGCCTGGCGAACTTGGCCGCGCGAGGGTGCGCCCACACGCGATACCCAAAAACGTTGCCACTGAAGTATCTAAACGCGACCAGGGGAGTTCAGGCCCTCAAGCGTGCCGATCTAGCTATCTCCTATTCGAGCGCCGTTGATCGGCACCTCGCGGCAAATGGCGTGATGCGACGCCAGGTGATCCCGCTGTTCACGACAATGGTCCCGAAGATCGGCTCAGGACACGCGTCGCGGCGAAGGGTCCTCTTCGCGGGTCGCATAGTGCCCCCGAAGGGGGTTGGAGTTCTGCTCCGCGCCGCCGCCAGCGTAGACGCTGAGTTTGTCATCTGCGGAACCGGGCGGCGATTGGAGGAGATGCGCGCGCTCGCTCAACGGCTCGGGCTGGAGCAGCGAGTCCACTTCACGGGGTGGCTGAGCGCCGGTGAGCTCGCGCAGGAGCTGGCGAATGCTTCGGTGGTGGTCCTACCGTCACTCTGGCCCGAGCCGTTCGGGCTTGTTGGAATCGAGGCTTTGGCCGCCGGGCGACCTGTCATCGCCAGCTCCACTGGAGGAATCGTCGACTGGCTGCAAGACGGCGTCAGCGGGATGCTCGTCGATCCGGGCGACGCCGCTGGGCTGGCGAAGGCGCTGGGCGAGTTGCTGGCCGATCCCGAGCGGCAGCAGAGGATGGGCTCAGCCGGCAAGCAGGCGGTGAACGCACGCTTCTCGCCGGAGCGTCATGTCGAGGCACTTCTACAGGCTTATCGGGTCGCCCACGAAACGTGGCAAGTGAACCGGAGCCAGCGCTCGTGACGCGCTATTGGAGGATGTCGCCGAGCAGCGCTCTGACGACGCCGGCGCTGCGTGCAACGCTCATTTTTTGCTCAGCGAACACGCGCCCGCGCGCACCGAGCCTCTCACGGCGGCTTTCGTCGGCGAACAGGTCCGCGATCGCATCGGCCAGCGCATCCGATGTCGGCTCGACGACCTCAGCTGCCTGCGAGCGGACGATCTCAGACCACCGGTGGCGGCCGTCGATGGCGACGACGGGTCTGCCGGACGCCAGTGAGGCGGCCAGCGTGGTCTTCCGCGACGACGGGCCTGAGGCGTCCGTGAACAGCAGCACGTCACACGCCGCGAGCGCGTCCGCTAGATCCTGCGCGGCGAGCGTACCCGAGAAGGACAGGGCCGGCGCTATGTCACGTGCCCGCGCCGCCGCGAGCCACTCCTCGGCGGAAGATGAGGAACGTCCGGGTGCGCCAAGCAGGCTCAGTTGCACCTCGACGCCGCGATCCTTCAGCGCGCGGATAGCGTCGAGCACGAGCAGGACCGCGGCTCCCTCGTATGCGTAGCCAAACAACCCGAGCGTGTGGCGGGAGCGATCGGAAGGAGGCTCGCTCCTGCCCACTGGCAGGTTCGAGAACACGGGCGCCAGCGCCACCGGGCGCTGCGGCAGCCAGCGGCGAGAGGCGAGCCACTGGACGCGAGAATCGACAGTCACGATTACCGCGGTGGAGGCACGCATGACCTCGATGAGGGCCGCGCGTTGGGTCAGGGCCCAAGCCTTGCCACGCCAGCCTCCGTACGTCCAGGGATACGCGTACTCGTGCAGCACCGTGATCAGTGGGATCCGCGATCTGCGCACAGCCGAGAGCGTCGGGTGGACGAACAGTGGAGTGCCGCGGTATGAATACGCGAAGACCGAGTAGTGCAGCACGACGGCGTCCGGCTGGCTGCGCTCGAGTTCGGCGGCGAGTCCTCGGGTCCACGCGCGGATCTCGGCTCGTGCTGGGCGCAGCGACAGCTCACGCCGCCACAGCCAGTGCAAAGAGCAGGACAGATCATCGCCGCTGAGCGTCTGGGCGAGCAGCGCGGCGTGGTCGTGCACGCCGCACGGTTGTCTCACCGAGATACCGAGGACGGCGACTCGCGCCAGTCTCTGAAACGAAACCGCATCGGCATCTTCCCGAGACATTTCAAAGCCGCCCACGGTCGCGCTCACCACGGCGCCCGCGTGCCGTCAGCCACCGGCGATCTCTCCGCGGTATGCGGCCGCGATCGCCTCTGTGAGTGCCGGCAGGTCGCCCGTGGGAAGAATCTCGCCGTTGCGGCCCGTATCGACCAGCTCCTTCATTCCGGTGTCCTCGTTGACGAGGACGGGCACCCCGCACGCCAGCGCCTCCGCGGGGGCGTACGCAAATCCGTCCTCGTAGGAGGGATGGACGCACAGCCGTGCCTTGCGCAGATGAGGCAACGGGTCCCCGGGAGAGACGCTGATTCTGGAGTCCGCGGCGCAGGCCCGCTGAACAAAGCGGCGCATGCCTCGCGATCGCCAGCCCCCTACGAGAACGAGCCGCATGTCCTCATGGCTGAGACGACGGAATGCATCGATCAGGAGCGGAACGCCCTTGGCGACCGTCAGGCTGCCGATATAGACGATGTCGAAGGTCGCCGAGGCCTGCGGGGAACGATCGGGCTGGAAGCGAGGATCGGGCGTCAGGGGGAACAGCGACAGCACGTCCTCGGAGAATCCCTCTTCGATGAACGACTGCCACGCGTAGCGAGAGGCGACGTAGATCCGGTCGGCCTGTGAGTACTCGAGAAGGTTCCGTCTGGTGAGGCGTGTCGACCAGGAGGCCTCGAGAGGATAGGCGCGGTAGGCCATGGTGTGCTGGCGTGTTAGACGCCGGAAGTGCGAGTTTGCCGCAACCAGAGAGAGCGACTGGTACCTGGCTCGTGACGCCGCGCGGAACTGTGCCACCGCCGTCCCGTTGAATGCGATGAGATGCTCGCCGGCCGGCAGCCGTCGCGCGGCGCAGGCGTCGAAGTCGACGCTGGCCGCCCACGTGCGCGTGGCTGAGGAGAACCGCATCGGCAACACGCCAAGCATCGTGGTGAAGCCTCGGGGGCTGACTTCCTGGCAGCGGGATGATGTGCCGGTGCCAGCGGCCGAGGCGCAGATGCAGGCTGCGGGCTGCCCGCGACGCTCGAGCGCCGCGAGAATCTCCGCCAAGTGACGCCCGAGGCCCCCAGTTCCCAGCGGCGCCGAGCAGGACACGAGGACTCGCCCTGTCGGTAGAGCCAGCTCCTGGCGCCTCGCGGTCTCGGCGCGCCACTGGGATCCCAGCGGACTCTGCGGTTTGCCATCGGACATGCGTGGCTCAGCCGATACCGTCATAACCCCACAACGTGACGAGGTCGCGATCGAGGTACTCGCTCAACGCCACCACCTCCCCCTTGAAGCGGCGACGCAGCTCGAGCATGAACCGCTCGTCGGGCGGCCGAGGCGGGCCGTAGAGAACGCGGCGCCGGAGCGGGTAGAGAACGTCGCGGCGCAGCTGCTCGCTCGACAGCGTGGTCACGGTCTTTTTTAGTCCGCGCGCCAGCGGGTTTCGGCTTTGTCGGATGTCGCCCACCAGAGCTTGGAGGCGCACCGAGCGCACGGCTGTCGTTGGGTTGGCGTTTATCGGCTCGAGTGTGATCGCGTCGTTCACGCCGAGGAATCGCAGCACGGTGCGCACGGTGCCCTCGTTGTCACGCTTGAAATCGTCGTAGATGAGAACCAGCGTCTGCTCCCGCGGTAGCACCGCGTGGTAACGCATCAGTTGCTCGACGTACCGCACACGCTCTGAATAGAGAAGGCATCGTGGCCAGGTGGAGTGACGGGGGATGTGGCGTCCTTCACGTCGGGCGCTCTCGATGCTCATCGCCTTGCGCAAGCTCTTGTGCCTCTCGTGACCGTTCTGTACGAGCTGCAGATGCAGCGATCGCAGGAAGCTCGCGGGCTCCCTCAGGATCGCGACGATCCGTGCGTCCGGTCGCGCCTGAGCGATGCGGCCCGGGGCCGTGGGTGACCAGAGATAGTGCGTCGAGGCCTCCCCGGCGCATTGACCTTGCTCGGCCGCGTCGAACAGCGAGAGGTATTCCTCGAACGTTTCTGAGCGTGAGCCGGTCTGATCGAGTGTCGTCCAGCTTCTGCCGAACTCTTTCTTCGGTCGCGGATTGTCACATGCGAAGAAATACGGCTCCTTGACCTCCGGCATATAGATTTCGGGATGGCGCTTGAGCATGCCGTAGAGCGCCGTCGTGCCGCACTTCGCGTGACCGACGATGAAGAAATCGGGGACTCTCTGCTGCCGCGTCTGGGTGGCGCTCGATGGCTCAACCGAGACGGTCATAGCCCCAAAGGGTCACGAGGTCACGACCGAGGTATTCGCTCAACTGCACAACCTCTCCCTTGAACTTGCGACGCAACTCGAGCATCAGGCCCTCATCGGCCGGGCGAGGCTTGCCGTGGACGATTCGACGCTGAGTCGCGTGCAGCACGTCGTGGCGCAATTGCTGGGAAGTGAGCGCCTTGGTGGCAGTCTTCAGCAGCCGTGAGACCGGGCCCCGCCCGACCGACACGGCGTGCACCGCTTCATCGAGCTGCTGTGAGCGCAGGCGAACAGTCGGGTTGGCCTCCATCACCTCGACCGCACTCGTGTCGTCCACTTCCAGGAACCGCAGCACCGTCCGCACGGTCGCCTCGTTGTCGGCACGAAAGTCATCGTAGATCAGCACCAGCACCTGCTCGGGCGCGAACAGGGCGCCGTAGCGGCGCAGCTGCTCGGCGTAGCGCACGTGATCTGAATAGAGGAGAAGCTGCGGGCGATGGGAGCGGCGCGGAACTCGTCTGCCTTCACGTCTGGGGGCCTCGAGCGACAATGCCTTACGCAGATCCTGCTGGTTCTCTACGTGAGTCTGCAACAGCTGGAGATGAAGCGAGCGCAGAAAGCTCGCCGGCTCTCGCAGGATCGCGATGATGCGCGCGTCTGGTCGCGCCTGCGCGATGGCGCTCGCGGCGGTGCGAGACCAGAGGTAAGACGATGATGCCTCACCCACACGTTGCCCGGGCTCTGCCCCGTCGAACAGCGACATGTACTCATCGAGTGTCTCAGGGGTCACGCCCGCTCTCGGCGGCTGGAAGCGATAGCGCATGTCGCTCGCGAAGAACCACGGCTCCTTGCTGTCGGGTCCGTAGATCTGCGGGTGGCGCCTGAGCATCTCATAGAGCGCTGTCGTGCCGCTCTTGGCATGGCCGACGATGAAGAAATCGGGGACCCTCCCTTGCGGCCCAGAAGCCTCGCTTGCGCTGAGGCGTCCCGCTCTCGATGTGTTCGTTTCAGCTGACACCGTCATAGCCCCACAGTGTCACGAGGTCACGGTCGAGGTACTCGCTGAGTGCCACGACCTCTCCCTTGAAACGGCTACGCAGCTCCATCGTCAGAGCTTCGTCGGGCGGGTGGGGATCACCGTAGAGGACGATGCGCTGCGTCAGCCGAAGCGCATCCTTTCGCAGTTGCCTCGGCGTCAGTGCCTTGATCGCCGCCTTGACGCCCAATGAGACCGGGCCTCGTCCGACCGATACAGCGTGGACGAGGTGGTGCAGGCGCCGCGAACGCGCGCGGACCGTCGGATTGGCCTCGATCGCATCCACCGGAACAGCATCGTCTACTTCCAGGAACCGCAGCACCGTCCGCACGGTCGCCTCGTTGTCGGCACGAAAGTCGTCGTAGATCAGCACCAGTATCTGCTCGCGTGGAAACGCGGCGTAGTAGCGGCGCAGCTGCTCGGTGTAGCGCACGTGCTCTGAATACAGGAGCGTCTGCGGCCAATAGGAGTAACGGGAAATGTCCTTCCCTTCGCGCCTCGACTGCTCGAGCGAGATCGCCTCACGGAAATCACTCTCGGTCTCCACGTAATTCTGTACGAACTGGAGATGCAGCGAGCGCAGAAAGCTCGCCGGCTCTCGCAGGATCGCGATGATGCGCGCGGCGGGCTGCACCTCAGCGATGCGGGCAGCCGCCGTGTGAGACCAGAGGTACAGCGCCGTTGCCTCACCAATTCGCTGCTCGCAGCGAGCCGCCGCGAACAGCGGCAGGTACTGCTCGAGGCTTTGCGGAGTCCCGCCTGGCCTGGGTGGGGTGCGCGAGTGGAGCTCGGTGGCGAAGAACCATGGCTCCTTGACGTCGGGCATATAGATCTGGGGGTGGCGCCTGAGCATCTCATACAGCGCAGTCGTGCCGCTCTTGCCGTGGCCGACGATGAAGAAGTCTGGCATCCTCGGTCCGGATCCCAGAACGGTGGCCAGCGAGCCGCCCGCAGCCGACGCTCCGCTCGTCTCGGTGAAATGGGTCGCCCTGTCACTCCGCACGGGTTAGTGTGATCCGTTTGCGGAGGACCCGACGGCGAGCATCGAGGCGGAGCGATAGTAGGCGTTGTCTCGCTCGAGAAGAGCTTTGCTGTCAAAGGCCTGCAACCGGCCGTCGACGACGACCATGACGCGATCGCACATGTTGAGCGTAGACATGCGATGCGCGATGATGAACAGGGTCAACTCGTCCTTGAGCGCCATCAGCGACTCCTGGATGAGCGTCTCGGAGTAGGGGTCCAGCGCACTGGTGGGCTCGTCGAGCACGAGAACCCCCGGTCGCGCCGCGATCGCACGGGCGACACAGATCCGCTGCTGCTGGCCACCGGAGACGGCGTCAGCGCGCGGACCCACAACGGTCTGATAACCGTCGGGCCACGCCATGACCTCGTCGTGGATGCGAGCCAGCCGCCCCGCTCGTTCTATGGCCTCGTCGTCGAGGTCACGGAAGTAGCGTATGTTCTCCGCGACGGTCGCGTGCACGAGACGCGGTTCTTGAGGCACATAGGCGACTCGCCGGTGCCAGTCCTCGCGAGAGAACTCCTCGACGGGCACGCCGTTGACGAGGTAGCGGCCGCTGTCCGGCGTCCGCAACTGCAGGAGAAGCTGAACGAGTGTGGACTTGCCCGCACCGGATGGGCCGACTATGCCGATCGCCTCGCCGCCGGTCATCTCGAAGCTGATGCAAGACAGTACGGGATTGCCGGCGCGATAGGCAAAGCAGACATCCTGGAAAGCCAGCGTGCGCAGCTCGCTCAGCGGCCGGTGACCGTGGATCGGGCTGCTTTCAGTGAACCGTCGTGCGGTCTCCTGCAGGCGCTCGATGAACGGCAGCGATTGGCGCAGGCCCTGGTAGGAGGTCTGAAGCGATTGACCGTATGTTCCCGCTCGTACGAGCAGCAGGACCACCGCGCCAAGCGCCGCCACGTGACTTTTGCCGATCTCATACAGAATCGCAAGACCCGCGACGAGGATCAGGTAGATCATCGTCGAGTAGATGTTCGGGACGAGACGGCCGATCATCTGGGTGCGAAAGAAGAGATCCTGGGCAGTCACGACAAGGCGTTCGATCCGCCCGCGCTGGGCGCCATCCACGCCGAACACCTGGGTGTCCTCGGCCATCCGGCTAGCCTCGCCGATCCCGCCGGCATAGTCCATCTGAGCCTGTGAGAGAGCTCGTGCCTGCCTGACTCCCAGTGAGTTCAGCGGCCGCAGCAGCACGAACAGCAAGGTCGCCGCGGTCATCACAAAAACCGCGGCCAAGACGTTCAGCGCAAACGCCGAGGCGACCAGAACGAGAAAGCTGAACCCCGCGGTGACAAGACCGGTCGCCTGCAGTGCGCCACCGGTGGCCTGCAGCACCTGACTGGTCATTATCTCCTGCAGGTGGCCCTCTCGTTCACGGGACTGCACCTCCCAGGAGGCGCGCGTGAATGCGCCGAATACGTCTCTGCGCAGGCGGGCCTGCACGCTGGACGCGATCCGCGCGGGCAGGATCGAGAGCGGCACCTGCAGAGCCATGCGAATGACGACGAGGGCGAACGCCACGCCGATCAGGACCCCAACGGTCGAATGTACTTGCAACGGGCCGATCTTTGCGTGCAAACGCTTGGCTCCGTTTACGAGATTGACGGCGACCTCCGCCAGCACCGCGAGGATCCCGGCTTCGGTGAACCCCGAGAACACGGAGCAGACCGCGAGCGCAACAACGGTCCTGCGGCGATCGCCGAGTAGCGCATCCAGTCGCTCCCGCGTCGAATACCGCGATCGCTGGGACTCCGCTGGCCCAGACGCGGATCGTTCCGCAGATGCTCCTGCATCCTCGAGCGACCGCGAGGCCGACGGCGCGGCCGAGGATCTGTCCCGTGGCGAAAATGCCTGCCGAGGTGACACAGAAGCAGCCCCGTCGGGGAGTCCAGGCGGGGTCTTGGGCGAGGGCGGCTCGGCCGCGGGCGGACGCGCGAGGGAATGCGCCACAGCGGAGGAGCCGTTGGCTGACCGCGGGGGCGGATGCGGCGAGCGAGGGGCTCTGCCGGATGATTGCGGAGAGCTCATGCGGGACTCGCATGCAGCGCGGCGGGGAACTTGGGCTGGGCGGCGCTCGTGCTCGCGGTGCGGACGGGCCCGGCAAACCAGTACGCGGCGATCCCGGTCGCAAACCAGAAAAACGGGCCGAACACCGCGCTGGGAGTGGTGGCGCCGCCGAAGCCGGCCAGCGTAAAGGCAATGAAGGCCGCGAACGGAGCCACGAGATATACGCGCAGCTCGATATCCGCGATGCGGCGCAGCCGGCGTGCGGCGAGCAAGATCACTTTTGTCGTAAGAGCCACCCACAGGATCAAACCGAGTACGCCGAGTTCGAGGGTTACGAAGTTGTACTGCGACTCGCCGGTGACTCCGTGACCTTCCAGTTCCACTTCATTTTTCCCACCGAAGCCCGCCCCCGCGCCGACCGTCGCCAAGCCGACGCCGAAGGGAGCGTCCTCGATATACCGTGGGATCTGAAGGATCGTCTTTTCTCGGTAATCAACAGTCGTCGATCCCGCGTTGCTGGGAGATATGCTGGCGTAGCGGGAGAAGACCCCGCTGCCCTCCGCCGAAACGAGCACCGCCCCGATCGCGAATGCCAGGACGACGACCGCTGAGAGCGCCGCGAGCGGGCCGGTGACTCGGCGCCCGGCACCGAGCGAGAGCAGTCCGAAGCTGACCGCGGCGGCAACGCCACCGAGAACCTGCGTGCGCTGCAACGAGGTGCCGATAGCGAGCAGCGCACCCAGTAGGAGCAGTACCACAAGCCATCGTCGCCGTCGGCGCCCGACCGCGAGCAAAGCCAGAAGGCCAGGCAGGGCGAGCGTGCCGGCGCCGCCACCGAATCCCTCCTCCGAGCCGAGAGCCGGCGGGCGAACACGCGCGACACCTTCACTGGAATAGGTGCGCCCCGTGGTGCCCGCGCCGCCTTCGAAGCCTTTGCCACCGTCGACGTACTGCGCGTAGCCTGGCCCCCAACTGGCCAACTGTCTCGGTGAGATGCGGGTCTGATAAAGACTCACCAGGCCATTGGCGAGCGCGATCGCGCCAAGCAGCAGGAAGAGTACGCGCAAACGCTCCTTCGAGCGCATGATCATGTACCCGAAGAAGAAGAACGGGACCCACTCGAGCAGTTGCCTGAAGCCGCCCACGACCTTCAGCAACCCGTGCGTGCCCGGGTTGAAGGCCTCGATGACCACGAGGACGATCCAAGCGAAGACCCAGCCGAACAAAGGCGGCAGCCGGACCCGTTCCCCGCTGGCGATCAGACGCATGATCGCTCCGAGGCTGACGGCGAAGATCAACACGTCACGGACCGCCGATGCGGTCGTTCCTCCCCCACTGACCAGCTTCACGGGCCCATCGAGCAGCCCGAGGTAAAGCGCCAGAATCGCGACCGTCACCTCGTAGCGAGCGCTGGCCATGAGCGCCACGACGCAGAGAGATCCCACCACCACGCCCAGGACCAGTAGATAATTTGGACGGGGCAGCTCGATGGCGATGCCAAGAGCCACCACCAGGGGGATCAGCCCTGTGACTCCGATCCGCAGCAGATCGCGGACGCGTCGCCTGAGGACACTCGAACCTGAACCTCCGGCTGGACCGGAGAGGCGCAGGTAAGGAGTGCTCATCGCCCAATCAGCTTGTGACGCCAGCCCCGCCCGCCGTGCGCGGAGTGAAAGCCATACCGCTCGATGTCCGAGGGGGGCACCGAGTTCACCACGATCCCAATGACCGGCGCGCTCGCCGTGCGCTCGAGCAGTTGCACGAGTCGATGGGCCGAGGACTCGCGTGTGTGTGCGACCCGTGCGACGAGCACGATCCCGTCAACCAGTTGCAGCAGCGGCATGACATCGCTCACCTCGAGCGGTGAGGGTGCGTCGATCAGAACGTAGTCGAATTCTTCGCCGAGGCCGCGCAGCAAGCCCGTCATCGTCCGGTCCGCGAGCAGCGCTGGGGGGTTGTCCACCGCTCCGCCGCTGAGGAGCACCGATATCGAACCCGTGTTGTGCGACTCCACGACAGTGGCCAGGCCCGCGGCAGATTCATCCGATCGGGCGCCGGCCTGCACACCCAGCGACTTCACCCTCTGCAGCGCCTGGGCGACAGGCAGCGTTCCGGCGAGCACCTCCGCGAGCCCGTTCGGCCTGCTCACGCCCAGCAACTCTGCCTGCACGGGTCGGCGAAGGTCGGCCTCGAGGACCGCCACCCGCTCACCCGCGTCCCGCTGGACGAGGGCCAGATTGGCGATCACCGTGGACTTGCCGTCACCACCGTCGGCGCTGATGCACAGGATCACACGAGGCGAGCCCGGCCTGCCGTGCTCCTCGCGCCGGTTCTCCAGTTGCAGTGCGCTGTGCAATCTCCGGAAGGGCTCGAGAAGGGCGTTGGCGGGCGCGGGTCCTCCATCGCGCTGTGCAACGGGAGTTCTGACGGCGGGAAGCGCGGTGAGGACCTGCGTATGGAAGATCTCCTCGAACTCTGCCAGTGAATGCAACCGCCGAGCGACTCTGCTCGCCGCATAGACGGCGAGTGCGGCCAGGACGATCCCGAGCATGAACCCAAAGATCGCGTTCTTTTTCGGCAGCGGCGCGATCAGCACCGCGCCGTTGACCTTTGCGGGACCGACCTGTTGAACACCGGAGATCGACAGATCCGATTCAAACTGGTCGATCTTGCTACTGAGAGAAGCCTCCTGGAGCGCCGCCTCGCTACTGACAGACCCAGTCGCCGCGCTCTTCTTTTTGGATGCGCTGGCGGCCAACTCGTTGGCTTCGATTCTTCGCCGCTGCGCCTTGATGTTGGCGATCGCCGTCCCGACCTCCCGCCGGTAGGCGGCGTCGTGCCGGTCGATGTAGGCCTGGGCGTAGGCGTTCGCGAGGTGAGCGGAGGACTTCGCGGTGCTCGCTTCCGCGGTGATCAGGATGAAGTCGCTACCGATGGTCGCCTTCGCTTTCACCTTACCCCGAATTGCGGCGAGGTTGTGTTCTTTTTGTAACCGTTGGTGAACCACTTCCGCCACGACGTCGGAATTGATCAGCGCGGCTTGATCGGCCAGTTCGGTGGCATCCAGGTTCGTTTTGCCGACAGTGTTGTTGAAAAGCCCCTGTTCTTCGGCAGCCGCACCCAGATAGACCTGCGTCTTCGAGGACAAAACGGTTGGCTGGCGCTTGTAGTAATAGTAGGTCGACAACCCGGCCAGGAGCCCCACAACGAGAATAAGCCACCAGCGCTTCCAAAGCGTCGCGAAGATGGCTGTGGTGTCGGTATCGTTCATCGCCTCGAGGATCCATCCACGGCTGGTGATGACCCATCGTAAAAAAGCGGGTTACCAGCGACTAAAAGAGCGGCGTGCTAGGGCCCACACAATACAGACATGAATGCAACAGCGGTTAACCAACACGCGCGGGAGTTCCAGCGAGCTGATCGGTTGTTGTGTATCGGCCACTCCCCCAATGCCGCGACACGCATCGAGCAGCTTCTGGGAGAAACCGTACTAGCTCACAATCCGCCGAGGGGTTGGCGTGGCGTGTTGGTATCGGTGTGGCTGGTCCTGCGTTCGCGCGCTCGAACCATCTATCTGGTGGATATCGGCATGAGCACGACGGTCGCGGCGATGCTCGGCAGGCTGATCGGCAAGCGCGTCGTGCTCGACACTGGCGACGCCGCGTTCGCACTCGCGCGATCGGTAGGCACCCGAACATTCTTGGGATTGGCGCTTGTCGGACTCGGCGAGCAGCTCGCGCTGCACAGCGCGCATCAGATCGTGGTGCGGGGACGTGCCCACGCGCAACTGGTTCCCCGTCCCGCCACCCACATTCCCGACCTGCCGCCCGTGGGCGCGCGCCCGATCGACGCCAAGCGACTGCGCGCCCGGCTCGGACTCGAGCGCGCCTTCGTCGTGGGTCTCGTCGGCAGCCTCAACTTCTCCCCACGACTTGGCACCTCATACGGATGGGACCTGATCGAGGCGCTGCCCGCGACCGGATCCGAGGTCGTGGCGGTGATCATCGGCGATGGCAGCGGCCTGGAGCCGCTGCGCGGGCGCGCCCGCGAGCTAGGGGTGCTCGATCGCTGCCTGTTCGCTGGAGAGGTGTCCTTTGATCAGGTCGGGGAATACGTCAGCATGATGGATGCGGCGATCTCGACCCAGACCAACAATGTCGTCGGGTGGGTGCGCACGACCGGCAAGCTGCCTCTGTATCTGGCCTACGGATGCCCCGTGCTGGCGTCCGCGGTGGGTGAAGCCGCCAATCTGCTGGGAGCGCTCGGCTGGACGCTGCCTTACGAAGGCGTGGTCGATCGTGAGTACCCGCCCCGCCTGGCCGCGGCTATCGAGCGCTGGCGCGGCGATCCCGATGGCGCGATGGACCGACGGACTGCCGCCGTGCGCCTCGCGGCGCAGGCCTTTGATCTGCAGAGCATGCGAGTGCGCCTCGGCGAGGTGATCGCGGCCGCCGGCGCTTAGCGCGCCTGGCGACCGCACGCACGCAAGCCCGAGACCCAGCCTCACGTCTCCCGTTCGTTCGCCAAGCGCACATACAGCTCGTGGTGGCTGGCCACCATCTTCTCCCAGCCGAACTCGAGCGCCGAACGGCGAGCCGCCTGCCCCAAACGCGCCATCAGCGCCGGCTCTGCCACCAGACGCCTGAGACACTCGGCGATTGTGTGCGGCTCGGAGCTGATCAAGAAGCCGTTCTGGCCATCCTCGATGAGCTCACGTATGCCGCTGACAGGGGTGGCCAAAATCGGCAACCCACTCGCCGCCGCCTCGAATGTCACCAGGGAAAAGGTCTCGTAACTAGATGGAAACACAAAGGCATTGGCGAGCTGGTAAACGACAGAGACATCGTGCATGACTCCGAGCCAATGCACGGCCTGCCCCACCCCCAAACCGTCCGCCAGTTCTTGGTAATGCCGCTCATCTCCGCTGCCCGCCACCACCAGATCCCACTCGGGCGCCAACGCCAGCGCTTCGATCAGGGGACGTAGACCCTTACGCTCCCACTCACTGCCAACGAAGGCGGCCACGAGGCGCTCTTCTCCTATCTGCAGGCGGGCTCGCATCGCACGGGTCTGCGCCCCGAACAGCCCGGGAGCAAACGCCTCCGTGTCGACCCCGTTGTGGATCGTAAGCACCCTGTCGGCGAGCTCTGGATAGTGCTCGCGTATCTCCTCGGCTACGCCGTCAGAGACGCACACAAAGGCAGCCGAGCTGTTCGCGCGAAAGCACAATCGCTCGGCGACTCGCTTCAGCCGGCCGGCGAGCTTGACGTGCCTGCGAAACAACCCCGTATCGCGACTGGGGGTCGCCTGTCCCACCTGGTGGCAGTAGTGGACCGCGACGACGTCAACTCGGTTGAGCACGACCGCGCCGGTGCTCTGGAGAATCCCCCGCCGCCATCTACGTACCGCAAGCGAGCCCACAACCATGAACCACGGATAGGCCAGCAGAAACGGACGACTTGGTCCCGGTACGCGTCGAAAGACGACTCCAGTGCCCGCCGGCAGCTCACACGTCCGTGCGATCACCGTCACCCGGTGGCCGAGCGCCCGCAATCCGAGGATCAACTCGGCCAGCACCCGCTCCATCCCGCCCACCGAGCCGACGTTGTGGGCGACAATGGTGACATCGCACACCTCCGGCGCCGGCTGGCTTTCATGCTTGACGTACCGTTCAGATTTCACAACGCACTTCGCTCCCGGAGGAGACGCTCGAGCTGGAGAAAGAACCTGTCGCGCATGGCCACAGCGGTGAACTCGCGCAGGAATCGCTCTCTGGCGGCTCGACTCAGATCCTCGTGCTCGTCGGGCGATACCAACAGCGGTTCCAGTGCATCCGCAAGCGCCTCGGGCTCACCCGATTGAACAAGCAGCCCGCTCACTCCGTCCATGATGATCTCGGCCGGCCCGCCCGAGTCCACCGCCACGACCGTTACGCCTCTGGCCATCGCCTCCAGGAGAACGACCCCAAAGGACTCAGAGTCAGACGCGCTGACAAGGACATCCATTTGATCGATGTAGGGCCCAGCGTCGGCCACCTGTCCAGTCATCGTCACATCGGAAGCGAGGCCCAACTGATCGATCAGCGACGGCAGCGAGAGAGCGTATTCAGAGGACAGGCCATAGGCGTCGCCTCCGACCAGAAGAGTGTGAATCCGGTGCCCGCGTTCGTGGAGGAGCGCCTGAGCTCTGAGTAGGCGATCCTGGCCCTTACCCGGCTGCAGCCGGCCCACCAGGCCAACCACTGGAGGCTCTCGTTGAATCCACGAGGGAGCCGGGCCTTCCGATAGGGCTGGGACTCGGTGTGTAGGTGGGACAGGAACTCCGGGCAGCACCACGAACGTCGGTCGCGACCCAGACATTTGCTGCTGTGCTCGAGCGGCCGTGTTCGAGGAGCAGCCAATCGCTTTCGCCGGCAGCGCCGTCGCGCAGCGATCGAGCCAGTGCCGCGCTGAGATCCCGTGCTGCCACCAGATAACCCGGTCGGTCATGCCGGTGAGCACGGCGGCCGGCGAGCCGTACAGCTGTGTCTTGGCCGCCCAGTTGATGATCAGGTCGGGCTGTCGGCGGCGCAAGATTCTGGCCAGTGAAACGACGGTGGTAATCCAGCGGTGAGCCTGACGAAGGCGCCCGGCATCGATCACCTCGACGCGGAAGCCGTCATCGATCAGCTCAGCCGGCCACGGCCCGTCCTGGAAGAACACGAGTTCAAGCTCATGCCCAGACTGATGCGCACCATCGAGGACCGTCTGCAGCATCACCTCGGCGCCGCCAAGGCGCTGTCCCCAAGGCAACGTTATGAGGATGCGCACGAGTCCTCCCGCGCCGTGGATTGCCCTGTATCACTCTTGTGAATCTCTTCTCTGATCACTGCCAGAGACTACCCAACAACATGGGACGGCACGAGGCGGGCGCCACGAACCTCCGCACCGTTCCCCAAACCTTCCCCAACCGTTCACAACTGCTCCGCGGCGGGGATATACGTTGCCTTCCGTTCGGCCAATGGATCAACTGCGATGAACCCGATACCCAGTCCTTCGCCACCAGCCGAGCGCCTGCAGCGCTTCACCGGTCGTTCACCAGTCGAACACATCGGCCCTGTTTACGAGCCTCCAGTCGCGCGCTTGAGTCTCGCCTCACCACCAGTCGAGCGCGTCAGCCTAGCCCACGATTACCTGCTGGTCATGCGTGGCGCCGAGCGCACCTTCGCCGCGATAGCCGATCTCTATCGGGACGCCCCGATCTACACCCTGCTCCACGACGAAGTCGCCACCAACCAGCGCTTCGCCGGGCGGTCGGTTACAACCTCGCCGTTACAGCTGCTGGGCGCCAGACAGGCGACGTTCAGACGGCTGCTGCCGCTGTACCCTCACGCGATCGAGCGGCTGAAGCCAGCGGACGCAGACGTGGTACTCAGCAGCAGCAGCGCGTTTGCGCACGGCGTGTGCGTCCCCGAGGGCGCGGTACACGTCTGCTACTGCCACGCTCCCTTTCGCTACGCCTGGAACGAGGAAGAGTACGCCCTCGACGAGTTCTCGCCACTGCTGCGCCCGCTGCTGCGCTCACAGTTGCGCCGCATCCGTAAGTGGGACCTCTCCGCCAGCTCGAGAGTTGACCGTTACATCGCCAACTCTCGAGTCACACGCGAGCGGATCAGGCGTTATTACGGCCGCGATGCTCCGGTCATCCATCCTCCGGTCGAGACGCACCGCTTCGCTCCCGGCACACCAGGCGACGCGCTGTTGATCGTCTCAGAGCTCGTACAGCACAAGCGTCTGCGTGTCGCTCTAGACGCGGCCCGCCTCGCACAGGTCCCGATCCGCGTCGTCGGCTCAGGACCCGACCACACCGCCCTTCGCAACGCATACCCTGAGGCCGAGTTCCTCGGCCGCGCCAGCGACAGGGATCTCGCGGAGCTGTACGCAAGCGCTCGCGCGGTGCTGATGCCGGGTGTCGAGGAGTTCGGCATAACCGCCGTCGAGGCGCAGGCCGCCGGACGGCCGGTCATCGCCGCAGCCGCAGGCGGGGCCCTTGAGACCGTGATCGATGGCCAGACAGGACGGCTGGCGAGACTGGACGATGTCGAGTCTTTCGCGCAGGCGATGCGTGAGATCGACGACCTGGACTTCGATCCGGCACATGCGGTGCAGAACGCCGAACGGTTCTCGGTAGCCTCCTTCCAGCGCCAGCTGGCCGCGCAGGTTACGCAAACCCTCCGAGCATCCCGCTAAACCCGCTCCGGGTCGGCCCGGAGCTCAGTCCTGGAGAGCTCAGTCCTTGGTGAAGATGAACTGAGACCCGATCACAGTTAGATCACCACACCGCCCGGAGGCGGCAAACTCGTCAACCGCTCTGGTCACTCCGTTTCCCCACCATCCGGCCTGTCCGTAGTCGTCGCCGGCGAGGATCCCTCCAGGCTTGACGACACGGAGGTATGTCTGAAGATCGGACTTCACAGCCTCATAGGTGTGGTCGCCGTCGATGTATACCCAATCGAGGGAATCGTCCTCGAGCTCAGCCGCGGCGTCGGTGGACCTCGAGCGCCGAACGACAACCTGCCCAGACTCGATCTCGGCGCTGAACCGGTTGATAACGCTCTCATAGATCCCGTCCAGCCTCGCCTGCTCGCCTGGTGTGCGATCACCGTACATCGCGTGCTTGTAGGTGCTCTCGTCACGATACGTCCAGGGGTCGATCAGATAAAGCTGACGCGGACGCGTCCTGCTGAGCAGCTTTGCGGTGAAATCACCTTTCCAAGTCCCTATCTCGGCGCCCACACCAGCCCGCGGCAGCTGGGCGAGTATTACGCGACGCTGCGAGCGGCGGGCGAGACCCTCACGCACCCTGACAGTCTTGGCACGTAGCGGGGCCGGGAGGATCGACTGCGGCTGCGCCATTCCGTGATCATATCGAACCCCGAGATACAGGCGTCGAATACGAAGTCAGTGTTAATTCTATAGCGTGTCGATAATGCCCGCCAAGCCGCTTCGCATCGCATGGCTCGGGCCGGCCCCCGGTGAGGATGGCGGCGTACCGGCCGTTGCGACCGAGTTGTTACACGGCTTGGCGAGACTCGGCCACAGGATCGACTGTTTCTTTCCGGCGGCGGGACGCGAGCCGCCCGCCATACTCGCCGGCGATGAGAACATTGTTTTTGTTTGGGGGACCAGTGAATGGCAGTGGGATCGGTGGTACAGCCGCGCAAAGATCGGGGCCTTTATGAGCGGGCTCTTAGCTCGTGGGTATGCGTCTGTGCGACTTCGCAAGGAAATCGCACGCAGACACAAACAGGAGCCGTATGACCTGATCTATCAATTTTCCAACATCGAGACACTGGCCGTGCCGCCGAGCGTGGCGCGCGCGGTGCCACTTGTCATCCATCCCGAGACCCACGTCGCCGGTGAGCTGCGGTTTCTCATCTCCGAGCGCCGGCTGGCCTTGCGGTGCCAGCCGCGTTACATGTTCGTGAGCGTTGCGTCGATCATGTTGTTGCGCGCGTTCGTGCAGCGGATCAGGATTCGACGTGCCCGGCTGTTGGTGTGTATCAGCAGTGTCTTTCGGGACCACATGGTTCACGACTATGGCTTTCCTCTCGCAAACACGATCGTTGTCCCAAACACGATCGCGGTCGGGCGCTTCGCTGAGCCGGACAGACAGCCGGGCGAGCCGCCCACGGTGCTCGTGCTGGGGCGAATAGCCGTCAGGAAGGGCATAGAGGACGTCGTGGCAGTCGCGCGGATGCTGCTCGAGCGCAACGTTGACGTGCGAGTTCGGGTGGTGGGCGGGCCGAGTCTTTGGTCTGACTACACGAAGCTGCTCGACGATCTGCCGGCGGAGAACTCAGAATACGCCGGACGCGTCCCCGCCAGTGAGATTCCGGGCGAGCTGGCCCGCAGTGATCTGTTGCTGCAGGCAAGCAAGTATGAGCCGTTTGCCCTGACCGTCGCCGAGGCGCTGGCCGCCGGAGTCCCAGTTGTGGCGACACGCGAGGTTGGAGCGATCGAGGGCGTGGACTCATCGGTTGCCGCAGAGGTGGAGCCGGGTGACATCGATGGTATGGCGACCGCGATCACGGCGATGCTCGACAGAGTGAAGGCGAGTCCGCAAGAGACACGCTCGCTGGCCCATGCCGAGGCCCGCCGTTTGTTTGCGCCCGATCTGGTTTGCGAGAAGATCTCGGTGGCCCTCGAGCAACTCGTCCATGGCACCGGCGGCAGACAGGAGAGTGCCAGCCGAGTGTCGTGAGCGTCGCTCCTCACGACTTGTTACACATTTGTTGCGCTGTTCTGACTGGCAGATAGTCGCTGCAACGTGCAGTGATAGAGTGGCGCAAAATGGCTACAACTGGCAGTAGGCGCGACTCACAGACGCCGTGGGTGGATGTACCGCCACTGCAAACTCGCGGTCAGCGACGATGAGTGCCCGAACACAGGAGAGACGATGACCAAGGCACGTGAGAAGCGAATGGCCTTTCGAGTGTCCGAACTCCTACGGCACCATCCTCGGATGCGCAACATTCAGCAGAGCGTCACGCAACCGGCTCGTCGCACCGCCCTCCCGGTGCTGAGGGGCAATGGTCGCGGATTGAGGATCCGCTTCGGTCCCGGCTCGCTCATACGGCTTGTGGCGAGCGCGGAGGTGGAGGTCGAGGAGACCTTCATGAAACTCGTACGCCCGGGGGATGTCGTCTACGACGTCGGGGCGAACATCGGCTGGTACAGCATGCTGGCAGCGAGACAGGTCGGACCGACCGGCAGGGTAATCGCGTTCGAGCCGTTCCTGATCAACGCAGCCTACGTAGGAGAGAACGCGATCAGCAACCGACTGGACAACGTGATGGTGATACCCGCCGCCGTCAGCGATCACGATGGCTGGGCGACGTTCTTGGATAAAGGAAGCCTCGAGGGGCGCCTGAGCGAGAGCCACAGCCGCGCGCAAGCCGAACGATGGGCGAGACAAGATCAAAGGGTCAAGGGTTCCGCCGTCGTGCCGGTCCTGTCGCTCGACAAGTGGATCTCCGCGAACGACCAGCCACCGCCGAACCTTCTGAAGATCGACGTAGAGGGCGCCGAGGCGGGCGTGCTCAATGGCATGACCGAAACGCTGCGAACGGCCAAGCCCACACTCATCATCGAGTTGCACGGCACAAACGTCGAGGTGGCCGACATGCTCGACAGCGCCGGCTACGAGCATCACTTGATCCAGTTTGACGCATCTACTCGTGACGGGCCGTGGTTGGCTCATGTACTCGCGCGCCCCAGGAGCGCCGACCGGAGCTCTCGCGTCAGTGCTACGCCGAGTGCTCTGGGCGATGAGCCCGCGGCGCGGCGCGGGGACCCGAGCGTGACGTCGGCGATCGGCTGAGCAAGGGGAGCCGACGTGACTGCTTCTGCCAGACGAGAGCTGTAACCGAAACGGCCGTACTGAAGTGATGGGCTCTGCGGCCGTTGGTGGCGCGTTGCCGTTGTAGAGACCGACCCGCTCAACTCGTCTTGGGGGAAAGCAGGAGATCTTGGGGCAGTGGCTCAGGGCCGGCGATATCCACAGGACGGCATCGAATGATGTCGACCGGCCTCCAGACTCGGGAGCGCGATGCTGTGAGGGCCGCGACGTCGTAGTCGAGGTCGACGAGAACCGCGCGCAGATCCTCGCCGCGACGATGCAGCCATCCGCTGGCAAACTCGCCAAAGACAACGGGCCGGTCACGCTCGATCAACGCCGCTGCGCCACGTAGGAACGCCGCCTCGTATCCCTCCGTGTCGATCTTGATGAAACTCACGGGACCCGGGAGGTCTATGTCGTCGAGACGCTCGACCGTTACGGGAATACGGGGAAACTTCCTCGTGCCCTCTCCTTCCTTCAATGCGATCGCACCATTCCCGACGCCATATTCCGCAGACACGAGCGTGAGCGACTCAGCTTGGTCTCCGAGCCCGACCTCGCGCACCGTGACCGTCTCGGATAGGCGATTGAGGGCAGTGTTGCGCCGGATCCAGGGTGTGTTGGCGGGGTTTGGCTCGAACGCCCAAAGAGTGGCGTTGCGAGTTGCGGCGATCCGCCCGAGGGGAACCGTCCAGAGCCCGATGGAGGCACCCACGTCGAGCACCACGGTATTTGGCTTGATGAACCGTGCGACGTACTCGAGGGCAGTCGCGTCGTAGACGCCCGCGAAGGCGACAGCCCACGACATCCGGCTCTGTCGGGGAAGCTCCAGTGCTGTGCCGTCCTTGAGACGCACGGTCCAGGTTCCCTCCAGTTCCCCGCGCCTGTCTGCCGAGCGCATCAACCGCCGGGCCAGGGCCTCCTTGCCGCGCAGCGGCGGTAGTGCACGAGAGACGGACGCCGTCGCCGTGACGGCACCCCGGCGGCCTGCCGTCGCGCTGATCGGTGGGGTTCTCATGAAGGTCTCTGATGCTCCACGGTCGTGGCTAGCGTGTGCGTACCGCAGCGGATTATCGAGTTCCTGTCGACCGCGCCCTCGACTCGATAGCCCAGTGGTTCGAGGTTGGCCGCCAGCCAGCCGTTCTCGGGCACGGTCTCCAGCACGATCAGGGGCCGGCAGCGCTCGATTGTGAGCATCGCGCCCGCCAGTGCTTCCTGCTCGTGGCCCTCGACATCGAGTTGGATGACCGCCACTTGCCGGTCGCTGCCAACCACCTCGTCGACAGCCACGAGCTTCACTTCCTCGTTGTCGGCCCAGCGCGCTCGCGCGGGGTCTTTGATGATGCGACTCGCGCCGCCGAGCGGCACGCCCGCACGGTCGCTGGTCGCGAGCAACGCGCTGCCATGTTTGACATCGAGCGCGGCGTGACTGAGCGCCACGTTCTCGAGATCGTTGAGCATCACGGTGATCTGAGCACACCGGTAGTTCTCGCGGCCCGGCTCGAAGGCCCATACGACAGCGCCCTCCCCACGCGACCGCGCCAGTGCGGGCAGAAAGTCACCAAAAAACGTACCAGCGTGAACGATGTCACCGTCGCGATCGGCTACTCGCATGAGGTCCAGCGTGTCGGACTCCCACACGCGAGCCTGCAGGATCGCCTGTGCGACCAGCCGATGCTGGGATGACCGCGGCACGCAGTAGACCCCATGCATGTTGCTTGCCACGACGCAATCGAGGGCTCCAGCCGGCAACCTAACAGCAGCTTCCGGCTGCACGAACGCAGCCACCACATTTATCCCTGGTGCCGCGCCGACCGCCGGCCTCAGACGTCGCTTTGACCAGTAGGCCCAGCCGATCAGACGTGTCAAGCGTCGCTTGATCGGCGGGACAGCTTTGCGTAGTTCCGGGCGCATCACGTCAATCTCACTCCGCCTGCGAGCAACATCGCGAGGACCACGTTGAAGATGTGAGCGAACCCGCCAGGAGGAGACATGACGTGTTCATGCCGGTCTCCCCTGCGGTGCACCCAGTAACACGTCTCGCAGCACCTGCTCGAGCTCACCGGTTTCGCGCATCTGCCGCGCGATACCGTGGGCGCCCCCGTCGTAAGCGCGCAGTTGCACTCCCTCGAGCTGCTCCAGGCGTTCGGCGTGAAGCCGGTCAGGGTCATACGATTGGTCGAAGTAGACCTCGTAGCGGATGTCCGCGCGACGAACTCGGGGCAGCACTCGTCGCAGATCGGTCCAGCGTGCATCCAAACCACCGGTTGCCGCCAGCCCTGTCAGCTGCTCATCCCAGCGGTGGTCGTCCATGGCGGCGAGAATGTCGAGCTCGAGGACGGTCTGAGGCGCGAAGCACAGCACGTCATCGGCGCCGAGCAGCGTGCCGAAGAGCAGTGCGGCGTAGGCGCCCGACGAGTTCCCGGCAGTGACGATCCGGTCGACCTCGTGCTGCGCCATCAGGCGATCCAGTGAGTCAGCCACATCGGAGACATTCGATCCGCCACCGGGAATGCCCCGGTGGTACCAGGCCTGACGCAAGTCACGCACAAATAGGCGTTTGACCGGGATCGCTCCGGTTGCCCTGAAGAACTCGAAGGGCGGCATCCCAATCTGGCCCTGCATACCACCGAAGGCGATCAGCAGCGTCCGCGAGCGGCCGCCCATATCGAGGCTCATCGAGACAGCCGAGTCCTCGACCCCGCGGCGGAACCCCCGCCGCAACCGGCACCTGATGGGGCGAGTATGCAGCGCCAGCGTATCGGTCATGCGCTGAGCTCGCGTGGATTCTCGAACCGCCATGAACGATTATCGCCCGCTTTTTAGTGACAACCACCCGCGCGGCTTGAGCGCGGAGCGCAGCCAAGCGGAGTCACGGGTGGCCACCAGGCTCGGAGGGTCCCAGCCCACGTGTGCCGCGCATTCCTCCAGCGGCTCCAGCCGTGGTCCAAGCAGCGACTCGCTGAGCGCATAGATCGCAAAGCCCCGTTCCACGAGCAGTTCTGTGACGGGCGTCGGCGGCTGGCCATGCTCCTCGAAGATCACCACCGAGGTCTCTCTGAGCGAGCGCTCGGCGCCGCGCAGAACCTCGAGTTCGTGACCCTCGGCGTCGAGCTTCATTACGGCGATTCGATCCGATGGCTTCACGATGTCGTCCAAGCGGCGTGCCTGCACCGGTATGCTGCGCGCCTGCTCGGCCCCCAGGGCGCCAAGTGTTGCCCGAATGTGGTTCTCGTCGTCATCCTCGGGGACACTGAGTGAAAGCTCGGCGGACGCCGACGAGAGCGCGACTTGGTGCAACTCAACTTGGCCTATCGCGCGCCCAGCGCGCAGCCATCCATCTACGTTCCGCTGCAGCTGCGAGAACACGTCCGGTTGAGGCTCAAAAACCACGACACGCCCTGCGCTGCCCACCCGGCGGGCCATGATGCTCGTCATATACCCCACATTCGCGCCTACGTCCACCGCGGTGTCACCCGGGCCAAGCAAGCGAAAGAGGGTCTCGGTAACGACGAGGTCATATGTGCCCATCCTGTCGAGGGACTCCCCCATGAATCCGCCGGGCGAGTAGGAAAGAGACAAGCCCCAGCGAAGCTCAGCGTGGCCTGGCGTCGTCCGGCCCAAGCGCCGCGCAACCGCACCCGGATTGAACAGGAATTGCGGCTTGCTGAGAAATCCGGGACGTTTTACTGGACGCGATATCGACACAGGCACGTCAGACACCACTCTGATGATACAGCGACGCCTTCCCGACCGTGACAACGGGATGGTTACATTTGTCAAGTTGCACCGACAGACGAACATCAGTCCTGTCGACCCCACGATTTCGGTTCACAGAGCCAGTGCTGCTCCTCGCTCTTGGGCCCGAACTCTCGTCCGCGCGGCGGCTTTCCGACAAAACCGGTCGTCTGCGAGGCCAATGGTGCGTCTACATGAACTCGGTCAACCAGCTTGTGCCGCCGGCTTGGATCTTCTCGTAGATCGACTCTGACTGCCGCAAGTGCTGCCGTTCCAGCTCACGTTCCCATCTGCGCCATTGTCTGCGGCCAATCACACGCGCTGCCGAGCCCAACACCGGCGTTCCCGAGAGCCTCGATGGCCGCGGTGCCCCCGCCCGATGCACTGGGCTCAGTTCGCCGGTACGAAACCCAGCACCGTGGTGGTAAATAGTGTCGCCATAGATCGCGTAGTACAAGGGATCCAGGTTCTTTACGTTCGACCGAAGCACTTGCACCCAAGGCGTTTTGGTCAGCTCCAGCCTACGCAGCAGGTTGCCCCCCACGTCACTCGTCGGCTCGCCCCTAGCTCCCGGCCACGTGAAGCCGGCCGTCCAATCGCCCGGTAAAGCATTCCACGCACCGACAGTCGTGACACAGAAGCACGGATGGGGTTGCGGCTCGTCTGCGTTCTCGGCCCGGCGGACGGCCATCAACGGCGCCCTCGCGAGGCCGTCCGTGATCAGAGGCATTGGATCGGCGATCGGAAATGCGTCCCCGTCGAGGAACATCAGCAGATCCTCGCCCGAGGCCTCGTGCGATATCTCGAGCGCCAGGTGATTGAGCTTGGCCGCGTGGAGTCCGCGTTGCTCGAGCACGCGATCGAAATGGGCCGAGTACGACGGGTCTATCTGCTCTAGCGAGGTCCACGTCTGATACGGGACTGAGATGTGCGCACGCAGATACCTCGTCTGGATCTCTATCCACTGTGGGGACCGGTAGTGCACGGTGGCGATATATAGCAATCTTCATCGACTCCTTTTGGACCTCGCTCGGGGTCACGCCGACGACGATTCTAGAGCCCGGTGTACCCGCGCACGTGGAAGACCCCCACCGCTTCGTCCGCCAATCGCCTGCGCGAGATCATCATCTGGCGATCTGTAGCGGATGTCACGTTTGCGCGAGATCGCCTGCGTGCTTCCTCGTTCACAGCGCAAGCCAGTGTCAGCACAGCCCCCTGATGCGTAAGGTCGGCGCCGCCGGTTCCAGGCGGTGCGACAAAACGACAACCGGGCCGCCCCATCCTTGGAGCGGCCCGGTCCTTCGCTTCTTCGCTGCCCGGTCCTTACACCGTCATGGCCAGCATCGCGGCCCGACGGATTTCAGGAGATCCTCAGCCGATTGCCCAGCCGATTTCCTTGATGCCTTCTTCGGCCTTTTTCTGGATCGCGGTCGGGAGTTTTTCGTAGTCGTGGTTTTTGATGTATGCGCCACCACCGTCAGCTGGGGCGTTGACCTCCCACAGCAGGTAGTCCCTAGTGGTCTGCGCCTGGTGCTTGCCTACTTCTTCTTCTTCGCTTGTCAGCGAATGGATGTGCTCGAGGAACGGCTTGTATACCCGCAACGCGAGATCGTACGTGAGCCCGCACACGGCATACGTTTTCTCGTACACCTTGCCTTTCACGGTGTTCCAAGCCTTGCGGGTCGATTCCGGCGGAATCGGTTCACCGAACGTATTACCGATGAACACGGTAGACGCGCAGTTGGACTGAGCTGCTTTTTCGATGTCGCCGGTGCTGCTCGGATCCGTGTACGTTTCACCAGCGAGTTCGCTGTTCTGCATCACGGCCCAGAACCTTTCGCTCTGTTCACCCTGTTTGGTTTCGGTGCCTTTTATGTTTTCCCCTCCGCATTCGCTGGCGGGGTGTGCTTTGGCGCCCAGACAGTTTGCCGAGAAGGCATTCTCTTCGCGGGCGACCGCGAGGTCTGCGTAGCCGATGCTGCTCGGTGTCGTGGCCACCTGATAGACCACGCCAGGGTTACCCTTGTAACCGAGTTTCTGGTGAGCTGAACCCGGCCTGTAGACGGGGCGGACTATGTGCGCCGCCAACGGCCAACGCTGGTTTTCACAGCCTTCCTGAACGTCTTTGAACGTACGTTTTTCTTTGGCCGCCAGAAGCGCGCTGCACGGGTTTTCCTTTGATGCGCTTTCTTCCTCGATTTTGCCGAATTCTTCAGCTTCGAATTCAGTCATGCTATTTGCTTCTTCGATCTGCGCGAGGTAGGACTTGAAGATGTGCGTCGTGCCAGATTTGTCCGTGCGCACGACCACGTTAATCGTATCTTCTTCTGCTTCTTTCTGGTAGGCTTCTTCTTCTTCTTTCTGGAATGGTTCTACTTTTGACAGGACGGGGTATTTGCAGGTCATCGTGTCGATGCCGTGTCCTGCGCCCTGCGCTGCCATCACTTCTTTCCAGTCTTTGATTTCGCCGCGGTAGATCTTGGCGATCGTCATGTCATCCAGAGCAAGACGGCCCTGTTTGAGTTTTGTGCCAGTCGTGGTCTCTTTGACTTCGTCCTTAGCCTTGCAGAATTCTGGAAGGTGGACGATCACGGCCACAGCTCCCTGAAGCACGGGAACCGACTCGATCGATTCTTTTTCAGTTTCTTTGTTGTTGTTATCCGCTTCCATCGCGGTTAGCGCAGATGCACTAGGCGCTTCATCGGTGCCACAGAAGGGGTAGTCTTCCCCACTTTTGACACCGTATCTCGGCGCTTCACCGTCTCCGAAGTCCTTCAGACACGCGCCGCTTCCACTGTTAGCGCCAGTGGATTCGTACGTGACCGTCGGCTTCTGGTCTTTACCGGTACCAGAACCCTGAGTGCCGGCGCACGCCAGTGCGTTCGTGTTGCCAGTCAGGTTGAAGTCCGCGTTCCAGACAGGCCCCTGAGCGGGGGCCTGGAACGTCGAACCCAGTCCTTTGATGTTCGACCCCGAACACTGTTCGGTCAGGTCTGTTGCACTCGCTGTGCCCGGTGCCGCCAAGACGACCACAGCGGCCGCCGAGACGATACACCCGGACAACATGCGACGTGCGGAGAGATACGACATTGCGTAACTACCTCCTAGTTGGTATTCAGTGTCCCACGTGAGTCTGCTGATGGTCCACGCGGGCGAGAAAGCGTCCACTCTCTCGCTACGTAATTTCTCAGTGTGGCCCATGTCTGGGGTTACGATCCTGTACCCGCAACCCGCTTTCACTGCTTAATCACAATAGGCTGGCAGAAACGCCAGCCTATTCACATGTCATTCACAATGCCCGTACCGCCACCCGAATTCCTGCTACGTAGGTCCCTTGCGCTTACGCGCTACTTCTTTTTGTTCTTCTTCTTGGGGTCGTACTTCTTCTTAGCAGTCGCTTCACACTTGGCGCGCTTGCTCTTGGGCTTCTCTTTCTTGCACTGCTTTAGCGCTTTCGCCAATAGCTGGGCCCGTGTCGGGGGCGCCGTCGAATGTTTTGTTGCCTGTTCTTCTTCTTGCTTCTTCTTGGCTGCCGCTTCAGCTTCGGCCTTTGCTTTGGCTTCTGCGGCCGCTTTGGCTTCCGCCGCGGCTTTTGCTTCTGCGGCCGCTTTTGCTTCGGCGGCCGCTTTTGATTCGGCAGCCGCTTTTGCTTCGGCAGCGGCTTTCGCTTCAGCTTCGGCTTTCGCTTCAGCTTCGGCTTTCTGCTGAGCTTCGGCTTTGTGTTTGGCTTCTGTTTCGTGTTTTACTTTTTCTTCGTGTTCTTTTGCTGATTCGACGAATTCGACGGTGAGTGTCGCGGGCGTGGTTGGTGTTTCGCCCGCGTTGTTCTTGAACTCGGCGCGGTATTCGTAGCCGCTCTCCGCCGTGGTTGTGTGTTCGACCGTGAGTTCGTCGGTCGTGGTGCCTTTGTCGGTCGTGTCGTTTTCGAACGAACCGCTGCCCTTCTTGACCTGCCACTGCACCGATGTCGCACCTGTTGCAGCCGCTTTGAAGCTCGCGCTGGTGCCTTCCGCAACCTTCGTCGACGCCGGACTTTCAGTCACAACCGGGGCTTGCGCGGTAGTTTCGACGGTGAGTGTCGCGGGCGTGGTTGGTGTTTCGCCCGCGTTGTTCTTGAACTCGGCGCGGTATTCGTAGCCGCTCTCCGCCGTGGTTGTGTGTTCGACCGTGAGTTCGTCGGTCGTGGTGCCTTTGTCGGTCGTGTCGTTTTCGAACGAACCGCTGCCCTTCTTGACCTGCCACTGCACCGATGTCGCACCTGTTGCAGCCGCTTTGAAGCTCGCGCTGGTGCCTTCCGCAACCTTCGTCGACGCCGGACTTTCAGTCACAACCGGCTTAGTCTCAATTACAGATCCAGTCACGGTAACTTTCAGGACTTCGGCCGCGGCGACCGCTTCTCCCGCGAGATCATCGGTGTTGGCGATCTCGGTGATTTCGTAGTTCCCGGGGTGCGTGAATTCGTGTTCCAGCGGGTAGAATTCGTATTCTCCCGCCGGGTTCTGGAAGCGGTCGCTCGCCTGCGTAACCTTTTCTTCCCCTTCTTCGCTGGTCTTGGGGTCTTTGTACTTGAAGTCCCATTCGACGCTCTTGGCATCGGCGCCTTTGAGTTCGGAGGCCAGGATCACTTCTTCACCGGTGGGCACTTCATCAGCGTTGCGGTTTTCGCCGACTTCCATGTGTGGGGTGCTCAGGCTGGCTTTGGGACAGCCTGTGGTGCTGCCGCCGGGCCCGAATTCGAGAGCTTCGATGTACGGGGAGTGTGGCAGGCTTGCTTCCTCCGAAGGGGCGAGGACAAGCACACCGCCCTTGACGCCCGCCTTGGTTTCCTCGAGTCCACCGAGCATGATAGTTACTCCGGATTCGGATCCGAATCGCGAGATACCGCATTGTTCGGTTGAGCTTCCCGCCATCCAGCCGATCTCACTGATCTGCGGCTCGCCTTCTCCTTCGGCATAGTGGAGCGCCAGCGGAGCCGGATAGTAATCGAAGGCTTTGGTCGCGACGTAGATGCTGCCTTCGGCCTGGCGTTTGTGACCGTCGATTTCGACTTCGGGCCCTTCGGGCACGAACGACATCGTGGGCCCGGGACCTTCTTCGGGCGCCGCCTGCAGCAGCGTGAGACCGACCCCGGCTTCGTGATAGAGCTTGCGGGGGGTGACTTGCACTTCCGCTTCCGTTTCCTTGGCGGGAACTTCGCTGCTCCCCGGCGTCGACAGTTCCCAAATCTGGCCTTCGCCTTCCGCGCCGGAGTAGAGAAGTACGTTTCCGCCGGGCGTGATCACCGGCGAGAGGGGCACCTCATCCTGTTCTACCGGCTGGCATCCGGGCTCCCCGGGGCGCAGGACGGCGGCGCCGTCGACATACCTATGCCCGAGCCTTCCGTCCGTGAGTTTGCCAGTCGATTTTTCTTCTTTGAGAAGGATGAACTGCGCGGCGGCGCGGCACTGTTTTTCGGCTTCCCCCTTCTCCACCTTTATATTTTCCTCCTGATCCTCGACGCCGGAGATCACCAAATCACCCGTCGCCGGATCGACTGCCATTCCCCGTGGATTCAACAGCGCTTCCTTCGGCGTTTCGCTCTGATCCGCAAAAGCGCCCGCCGAGGTTTCCGCGGTGGTTTCTCCGATGAGCGGAATCGGCTTATCTTCTTTTTCCTTTGCCGAGACGAGCTGGCCGCCTGTGTATTCGAAGGCGTAGAACTGGCCGGCCGTCGCTTCTTCGGAATCGAGCGGAGTCCGCTCGTACGCTTCGCCGCCTTCTTCTCCACCAGTCGCGATATATTCTTCTTCTTCTTCTTTTTCTTCCTTTGCGCTCGTGTTGCGGCGCTGGTAGAGGACCAACGCGTACACCCGGTTGTGCGCTCCATCCACGGCTATCTGCAAACCCACCGGCACGACGCCTTCGCCGCCGTGGGCTTTTTTCGCACCCGGCGGGACGAACGAGATCGACGCTTCGGATTTGCCTTCGACGAATCGCTGGATCCGGTATTCGCCTTCTTTCGGCTGGTCGCCGATGTAGTAGCTGCGATCGTCCGGGTCCGCCGCGAACGCCAGGCGGTTTGACCCGTTGAAGTTGACTCCTTTTGCCGCTTCTTCTTTTGCGGTCGGGATGCGGACATGGCTCACCTCGCCCCAGCTTTCGGCATGTGCGGTTCCGGTGAGGGCGCCGAGCAGAATAAGCGAGCAGGCGAGCGCGGCCAGTCGACGATGGTTGCGAGGATTAATAGCGTGGGTCATCGGGCAGACGGAAGACTCGCCCATTGCGACGGCATTCGTGTTGCCAGACTGTTAACGGGAGGGGAATCGAATGCACGATGGACGCGGACGCGGACGCGCATAGAGATGAGCGATGAGCCGGACATGACGAGCATGGCTCTCAACGCTCGTGCTGAGAGCTGCGGGTCGTTCGCCGCTGACTGTGCATGCCGGTAAGCGTCGCCGGCGCCACACGCACCTCACGCTGCCCGCGACGCGGACGTCCACGCATGCTCGCGGCCCCCGCGAAGGCCGCGAGCAGCACGACGCCGAGGATGTAGCCGGGAGACGGCTCGTGTTCGGGGACGCTATAGGCCAGCGCCTGGTTGGAGACCGACTCGGTCGCCTCCTCCCTCTCCTCTTCTTTCTGCGCAGCCTCCACAGGGGAGGTCACGGCTGAGGTGCCAGTCGGTGGAGTCGGCTCCGCCGGCGCGGGCAGGGGTGGCGGGACGAAAGCGGGCGTGAGGAACGGAATCGCCGGCTGCACGAAGAACGTCGTCGGGGGCGCCGGCGCCGGGTGATTCGGTGCAACTGCCGGCGGCGCAGCGACGGGCGGGGGCGGGACCGGTACCACCGGAGGCGCCGACGTCGGAGGCGACCCCGCGGGCGCGGGAGCCGGCGCTGGCGGGGGTACGGGAGCCGTGGTCTGGCTGGCGAGGGCACGATGTTTGATCGGGACCGTGCCACATGGCTCGCGCACGCTGCCTGGCTGAACAGTGACGGGAAGCGAGGAGGACAGGCCGCCAGCGCGCAGCGTGACGATCGTCGTGCCCGCGTTGTAGGCGCAGAAGAGCCCCGCCTGTGGTGGCCCCGATCGCGGCTTGCCCGGTTCGGGTTCGTCGACGATCGGTTCCCCTTTGGCGTTCTGAAGGACGGTGAGGAGATCACTGGAGGAGGTGTTGCGCTCGACGAAGCGCCCCACTTCTTTGTTCGAGGATTCGAATTCGTATTCCGGCAGCACCGCCGTCTGGCATCCCGTCCCCACGCAAACGGAGGGAATCGGTGTGTACTGGCCTTCGCTGCATACCTCTTCGCCGGCTTCCGCTCTGCAGCCTGCGCGGGGACGGCGCGCGAGCCCTTCGAACAGGGCTGGGCCGCTGCGGTGCAGTAGCGTGCCCTGCTTGGCTTCGAGCGCGAGTTCGCCGATGACGGGGACCAGCCGCACCGACACCGGCGCTTCGTCATCTGGTTTGCGTTCAGTCAGATGGACTTGGCCGAGCAGGATGCCCTTGGCGCCGTGGAAGCTGCCCACCTCCTCGTGTTCCGCCAGCTCGTAGCCGAGGGTGCCGGTGCCGAACGTGGCCAGCTGCTGACCACCGTATGCCAGGGGCGCCTGGACGTTTTCTTCCGGCGCGTCGTAGAAGTAGGCCGAGGCGACGTAGTGATCGGGGTCGCCCGCCGGCGACCCATCGGGGTTGTCGCCGACAAGCGCCTTGAACAGCTCGATCGCTTCTTCGTCGTGAGCCGTGATCTGGGCAGCCAGGTCCGAGTTGCCGGCGACGATCACAGGCTTGCCTTCGCCGCCGGCTCTACCGAGACGTTCCTCGAGCCATTCGCGCTGGGCCTGGTCAACCTCGCCGCGAGCGGAGTCGTCGAGCACCATGACCCAGACGCCTTCCTTTTCGACGGCGTAGTAGGCGGACTCACAGCCGGCGAGTGAGCCGCAGGGCTTTGGTTCTTCGGGGCTCGCGACCCCTTCGCCGCCGAATGGGCGGGGAAAGGCCGTGAACGCCGTCTCCCACGATGCCTCGGTCCCGTCCTGCTCGGGCCTGGCGTCGAGGTCAGACGGCGCGATCGCGTCATACACGGGAAGACGTGCGCCGGCGAAGATCGAAGCGTAGTCGCCAAGCTCGCGTTCGTAGGGGATCGTGGGTGGCGTAGGTCCGGAGTAGGCGCCTTCGGTGACCGTGGGGCCGAGGTCAAAGAAGGCGCCCACATGACCGCCGCTGCCTTCACCGACGCTACCCGCGAGCGTGATCGCCGAGGTCAGCCACACCGGCGGTCCGACCCGCGCGAGCTCCCGATCCGAGCACGCGGCCACGCACTGCGCGCCGCCGCCGAAGGCGAAAGTCGTGCCGCCGGGAGACAGTGGGACCTGTGATCTGCCTTCACCCAGCGGCGCGACGCCGTCGGAGGGGTAGCGCTCGACGCTGGAGGTCTCGAGGACTTCTTCCCCGCTGAGCTCGCCGCCGACCGCCCAACCCTGGGTACCGGTCGGGCTGATCAGAACCGCGAAGATCGGGTCGGGCCTGTAGGGCAGGTCGTGGTAGATGTAGGGGCCTTCCGGAGCACCGACCGGGTTCAGTTCGTGGCTGTCGTCGCTCCATCCACCGGCGGTCTGGCGCAGTACGCCGCCACTTTCGGATCCAGAGGGCACCCCAGTCGGGGGAACGAGAGTCGGCGGCAGCCCTGGCGTGGAACTCCCGCTCGACTCGAGCAGACCGGTGCCACCGGCCGTGACGATGGCGCGGAGCGCTCCGCCTTCGCGGAACAGCGCCAGCGACCCTGCCAGGGTATTCGGCAGCGGGGTCGGCGCCGCTCGCCAGGGCGATCCCGCCGATTCACGCTCGTACAGGTACTGTCCCCCTTCGTTGTCGGTGGCCACAAACGCAGCACCGCCATCGGGCAGTCCCGCCACCGCCCGCGGGACCGAGTCGGCGCCCGCCAACGTTTCCGCTTCCTGGTCGACCCGCCAGCCGGAGCCTTCGTTGACGAGCAGGCCGCCGACGAACTCGTTGCGCGAGGGGTCGGGCTGCCTGCTGTAGGCGACGATCGCCTCCGAGCCAGCAAACGCGATCGCGGTGAAGTCCGCTCCCTGCACCTGTGGGGGCAAAGCGGTTTCTTCAGTCCAGGTCTTGCCGTAGCGCAGCAGCACGCCGCCCTGCCCGACCGCGTTGGTGCCCACCGCGTATCCGCGCGCCGGGTTGTTCGGGTCGAAGGCGATGCCGACGAGGTTGGCCCGGAAGTCGATCGGCGTCGCGGGATCACGTTCCCACAGTCCGGTTTCGCCACGCCACAGCCACATTTCTCCTTCATCGCCGACGGCGTAGGCCTGGTTCTGCGAAGGCCAAGCGACAGCGCGCAGACGCACCTTGGTTTCCGGGCGCTCCCCAGGGCCGAACAGGGTTTCCGGGACCCAGCCCCTGCTGGGCTCAAACCGCGCCACGGCACCGCCTTCGCCGACCGCGAGCGCTTCGCTTGTGAGCGCGCCAACCGGCGCACCGGGCTCTGGGGCGACCGCCAGGAGCGGGTGGCGGAAGGAGACGGGCCAGGGCGTGAGCTTGGTTGGCTGGGGTTTGAGCGTCAGGTGGACGGGCATCGCGTTCTCGCCCAGCCAGCCCTCGGTGGGCGAGGAGAACGCCGCGCCGAACGTTGCACCGGGGTCCTGCATGGCGCTTTCGCCTCCGCCGAGCGCGAGCACCCGCTTGAACGATTCCCCCTCCAGCCGCAAGCTCACGCCTTCGGGCAGACCGGTGATCACGCGTTCCCCGAACGGCGCGGCGCCGCTCCAAGCGATGCTGCGCGACGGTCCGGTGGGCAGCGCCTGAGGCAGTTCGTGCTCGCACCTCGGAACCCCGACTGGCGTGCCGGCCGGGAGCTCGCACCAGCTCGCCGCGATGTGGCCTCCGCCGGCGCCTTCGGGCTCGAAGAACAGCGTCGTGGAGGCGGAGGTGCGCGCTTCGACGTCCCCGCGCGCCCCGTCGATCCATACTCCCTGGCTCGTGACCGTCAGCAGTTGGGCGGCGATCACCGGCGCGCTGGAGGCGCCTGGCACGATGAAGGGCTCCCCTGCAGGCGGGGCACTCGGTTCCAGCACGGGGACGGTGAGGGGGTGAGCTTCTCCATCGCCGGCTCCGGGCTGCAGGGCGACCGGCTTCCAGCTGAAGCGTTCGGGCTTTTCTTCGACGCGGCGGAACAGCGCGACCGCGCCAGCGGGGTAGTTGTTCGAAAGTCGCGCCAGCAGCCAGACGTTTGCTGGCGAGCTCGCGCCGATCGCCAGCACGCGGAAGCTTTCTTCGCTCTTGGCAGGGATATCGATCGGCTCGCTGCTCCAGTGTTTGCCGTCCCAGTGCAGCACGTCGCTTTCGACGGTGGAACCTTCGCTCACCGGCACGACCAGCGCACCGGCTTCGCCGTCCACTTCCTCCAAGGGAGCGATCATCGGCGCCCGAGTCTGGCCGAACAGACGCTGCCCCTTGGTGAGTAGCGGTTCAGCGGGCGCCGGTTCTTCGCCTTCGACCGGCACGCGGGCGGTTTCTTCGAATGCGCCGCCGGGCCTGCGCACGAGCAGGGTCTGGCCGTTCGCGCCCCCGGACGCCGTGCCCGCGAGCACACCGAAGCCCGTGGGCGTCATCTGACCGGCCAGGGGGCTGGACTCCAGCTTGAAGCCGCCAGGCAGCGCCGGCGCGAGCGTCCAAGTCCCTTCTTCCCCACCTGTCGCGGCGGGATGCACGTAGTAGCGGACGAGCACGGAGGCTGACCCCTGAGAACCGACGCCCCAGGTCTCATAGCCGCCCGGCGCTTCCGGTTCTTCGGGGGTCGCACCGATCATCATCACGCTGCTCGCGGGGACCGAGGCGTCGGTCTGGGGCGTCGGTTCTCCGAGGGAGGGCTGCGCCGCCGCGCGCGACGTCGCGCCGGGTCCGGGCAGCACAACCGATAGCAGTGCTCCGATCAGCGCAAACAGGCCAGCGAGGGCGACTGCGCCCACGACGCGCCGTCGCACGAAGGCTGCGCCGACAGGCTTGCGTGAGAGTCTCAAAGCTGTGCTTCCAGGTCCGCGAAAGAGGGAACGCGTAGTAGCACAGCGAGGCCGGCCGATTTCGTGCTCGACCCCACGCCGGCGGCTTCCGCCCCCCCGACCGATTCTTTTACGACGGTCGTCGGCAGCGGAGCGAGTGCATGCGTCTGCAGCGAGAGCTTTGTCGGCCACGCGCGCCGGTTCAGGCGCAGCAGCAGCTTGCGGTTGCCCGCGGCCAGCGTGCGTGTGGGGGTGCTCCCGACGAGCTTCTTGTGGCGCTTGGCTAGCAGGCGCACGCGCGCCTTGACCGCGAGATGGAAGCGCAGTTCGAGCGTTGTCTCGTGGATCAGGCGGCTGTGCAGGTCCGTAAGCAGGGGAGCCGTGACCTTGGCTTCGATCGGCGGGACCTTCGTTTCCGCGATCGTGCCGCCGTAGTCGGGACGTTCTTCGATGAGCCCCGACGTGTCGGGGGGAGGCGCGTCGGCCGCCACCTGCGGCAGGCCCTGGTCGGGCGGGCGGAATGTGATCAGCCCGCTGAAGCCGGGGATTTCGTTGCCGGGCAGCGTCCTGTCGCCTTCCACAGCGAGATGGAACACCCACCCCTCGGTAGTAGCCATCCAGCAGTCTTCGACGGCGGGGCAGGAGACATGCGCCGCCGCTCCCTTGGGACCAACCCCTTCTTCTGTTTCCCGTTTGGATGGGAGGGTTTGCTCGCTGAGCACCTTGCCTTCGGCGGAGATGTGCAGCAGCACCGCGCTCACGCCATCGCCGGAGCCGGTCGGCGCTCTCAGAGCCAGCCACGCGCGTTCGCCGCCTGGTTCGGCGGCGAGCGCACTCACGGCCGCATCCTTGGCTTCTCCGCCGAGCAGGCGGCTTTCTTCGGCCACGCTGGGCACGACCTGTTCCAGCGGGTGGGGCGGCGTGCCGCCGGCGGGGAAGCCGGGGCCGATCAGTTGGCTCCACACGCCGTGTGAACGACGCACGACCGTCACCTGACCCGGGAGTTCGGGAGGCGTGATCTGCTTGGAGCTTTTCCCCGCGGCGCCCCACAGGGCGCCTTCAGCCGAGGAGAGACGCAGGTAGTCGAGCGCGCTGGTGTGCTCTTTGGATGACCCGTATAGAGGCGGTTCCGTTTCTTCCGGTGCGATTGCCGGCGTCGTTTCTGGGTCGATCACGTGGATGACCGGATACCTGCCCCGTTCCTTGGCGACGCGATCGGTGGCGTTGATGCGGACACTCTCGTAGATCAGCCCTTCGAGGACGTTCATGTCCTCCACCGCGTGGCCTTCCCCTGCATACGGCGCCGCTTCCAGCGCGCTGCCATTCCAGTGCAAGTGGAAGGCGCCGAGCGCCGGTTCCGGGAGCGCTTCGCCGCCAAACCAGCAGTCTTCGGAGGCGACTGCCGGCGGCTGCGGTGGAATGCATCCCGCGGCGTGCATCGCCTGGTAGGAGTCGGCTTCGAATGCGGGGTGGGCATACGAGCCGACGACTTCGCCGTGGCTGAAGTGGCAGAGCGTGTTGTCTTCCAGCGGCGCGGCTTTTTCGTGGCTCGTGCCAGAGGATTCGCTGACCTGACCGGGCCGTCCGTCTGAGACCGTCCAGAATTCGTCGGGCCCCGCCCACGCGATGCTCCCTTCGGTTGCGCCGCACACTTCGGCGATCTCACGCCATTCGACGCCGTCGTAGGCCCACACGCCGGGGGGCACAGCCGGCCCGTTGCCGTGTGTGATCAGCAGGCCGCGGTTTGGTTCCCAGAACTCGATGTCGCCGATCTGCCCGAGGGCGATCGGCAGCGAGGCTTCCGGCGCGCCGGCAGGCGCCTTGGGTGGCCGCGGCTGTTCGAGCCGCCACGTCGCCGTGGCTTCGCCTTCGACCCCGAGAGCACCGGCGCGCGCTGTCGAGCCACAGCACGTGAAGAGAGCGAGACAGAGAGTGAGCGCCAGGATCGCAGGCCCCGGCGGGATCTGAGTTCGCGAGGTCATGAGCGCCGGTGTGTCCTGGATGTGCGCCTGCGCGCCTTAGACGAGCGGACCTTCTTCCGGACCTTCTTCGATTGCTTGACCGTGTGCAGGAAGGTCACGGGGAAGCTGTCGCGCAGCGCCGGATGCCCGGGGGCGGTGAACGTGACGGTGACCGTGGCCGACAGGCCACCTCGCTCGCGGGCCAGCGAGGCGTAGTGAGCGGCGAGCGTCAGCGTCAGCGTTGTCAGCCCGGCGCCTGTCGCATCCGTCGCCTGGGTCGCTACCGTGCGCGTTGCGACCGTCCTCGCCGCTCGGGTCCAGGCGCGGCGCCCGGCACGGGCCGCGTGCGCGGAGCGGACCACCACCACGCTGTGCGCGCCAGCGCGCAAATTGCCGGCCCCGGGGACCTCGGCGTCGAGCAGGATGCTTCCGGCCGGTTGCGAGAGCGCTGTCACCCCCAATTGCCAGGCCGGCGCTGTGGCCGGTTCGGGCGCGGGCGAGACGTATTGCGGCGCCGGCAGCGTGTCGAAGACCTGCCGTTCCACGAGGAACGCGTCGCTGCCGTTGTCGAGAGCCGCGGATGCCCGGTCGCCGAGCGGGGTGTTGCCGTCTCCGTAGACGAGGTTGTCGGCAGTCGAGGTGAACACCAGCTGACCGCCGTCGGCCGAAAAGGAGGGCGAGAGCGCGCCGAAGCCCTGCGGGCTCGTCCCATACTCGTCTTCTTCGTGCAGGTTGGTGTCGTGCGGCTGTTCTGAGGGACCCCCGAGGTATCCGTGGCTCACGCGTGTGAGCGTGCCGTCGCCGAGGTCGATGTCGAATAGTTCCGGCAGACCCGGTTCGGCCGCCGGCTCGCTCAAGTACACCGGCGGGTCGAGGAGAAACCGCGTGCGCACGGTGGTGAACGCGACCTGGGTTCCTTCTGGGGAGATGGCGAAGTCGCCGATCGGTGCGCTGTAAGCGAGCCCTTCGGCACCGATCTCGGTCAGTGGAGTGAGCGCCTGATCGCGGGTCAGGCCCGGCTGCATGTCGGCGACGTACAGGTCGCTTTCCTGTCCCTCCGCCCCCCTGCCGAAGCCGGAGCCCCCGGAGGCCAGTTCCGCCTGGGAAAGGAAGGCCACCGTGTAGCCATCGGCGCTGAGCCGCGGGATGAAGTCACCGACGTCCGGCCCGTGACCCCAGATCCCGGTGACCGGGCCCGCGCCTTCCCCCCTGGCGAACGGCCCCCGGCAGGGGTCCGACAAAGAGGGAATGCTCGGCAGAGTAGTCTCGCCCGAGGCCACACACGCCGGGTTTTCGGGATCCGAGCCGCCGGTCACCCGCTCAGTGTGGGTTTCCGAGCCTGGCGCGATCCGCCGCCACAGGGGCTCTGTGTACAGCGGTGCCAGTGTTTCGGCCGCGAGCGTGGGCCCCTGCTCGCCGACATCCTCGCCCATCCACGCGACGGTCGATCCGTCCGCGCTGATCGAGGCCCCGGGCCATTCGCCGCTTTCCGGTACCGACGGGAACTCCAGCCGGTTGCCGGGATACACAGCACCAAGCTGTCCGCTGCCCACAACCGGTTCGGCGGCCCCTTCGTCGGCGGCTTCGCTGCAGTGGAAGTAGCAGCGGCTGACTAACACCGTCGTGTGACTGTTGAGGTAGCGGACGGCAACCTGGAACGCGGGAGTTCGCAGCGGCGGGGTTTCGCCCCGCTTCAGTTCTTCTTCTTCCAGCTTGGGATAAGGGACGAGGTCGGAGACAGCCGTCGTGACAAACGCCACCTCTACTTCCCCGTGAGAGTTCTCGCCGATCGCCGAGCGGCCGGCCGCGCTCGCGCCGAGGGTCGTTCCCGCCCCGCTATATTCGAGCGGTTCGCTAGACCCGCTCGGCGCCGAGACGACAGTGAAGGCCCATTCTTCGTCCGGGCGTGCAGCCATGTTGCGCACGTAGACATCGACCGCTTCCTGTTTCGGGGCTTGGTCGGGACCACCGTTCGTGATCGCCGCAAGGCTCAGCCCTTCGTTGGTCGTGAAGCTCACGTACTGCCCGTTTTCGCTGATCGAGGGCATCTCGGCGTCGCCCCCAGCCACCTGTTCCAACACGTCCGTGGCGAGGTCGCGCCGCCACACCCCCGTGACGCCAGCCACCGAGCCGTCGAAGGCAACATACATCCCGTTGCCGGAGACCTCGGCATCGTGTGCGTATTCGGCCTGCTGCGGTTCACTGTCGTCGAACTGGCCCTCCGAGACAAGCGATATCGGCCCGAATACGTCAGCCCGCGCGGGCGTCGCGGTGAGCAGCATCACGGGAGCGGCACATACCAGCGCCATCGTGCCTGCCCCAGCCAAAACGAGCTGGCATCGTCTCAGTGCAAAGCTGCCACGCAGCCGCCACCGCGCATCGGCCGGAGGACTCACCTCACGTTCACCCATTCGCGGACCACTCCCGCTGTGCCGAGCTTGTCGCGCACGTGAACGACGATCCGATAGACGCCGCCGTGGGCATAGCGGTGGTTGAAGCGCTTGCGCCCGCGCGCCGAATGGCCGTCGCCGAAGCTGACGCTCACCGCGTGCGCATCGACGCCCGAGTAGGCGTCGCTGACACCCACGGTCACGCCGTAGCCTCCCTGCGCACGCGTGATCTTGACGGTTGGCGCTTCGCCGTCGATCTGCAGACTGGACGGAGCCGAGAGCGTCGACTGCCCGTCGGTGTCAGTGGCGAGCAGCTGCACGCGATGCCGCCCCGAGCCCAGCCCGCGTGGATCGAGGCGCAGCTGGAAGGCGCCAGCGGGGGTCGTCAACTCGCGACCGTCGAGCACAACCGTGTAGCGCAGCGGCCCGTCGGCGCTCGCCGCCGGGTGCCATTTGACCACGGCATCGGAGGGCTTCACCCAGCCATCGGGCACGTCGAGAACCAGTTCGGCCGGCGGCGCGGTGGCCTGGGCGGCGACGATCGCCGCGTCGCCAAACGACCCCTGGCGGAACGCGACCAGCCCATCGCCGAGCCCAGAGCGCCCGACCGCGAGTTCTCCGACTTCGCCGCCAGCGCCACCGCTCACCAGCGCCGTCTGTACAGCCCCGTCCGGGAAGTCCTCGCGCACCGCCACAGCCGGATCGCCCTGGGCGTTGGCGCTCGGCCACGCCGAGATACCTCCCCCCGCAGGGTTCATGACACTTGCCGCGACGGGTTCGGGGCCGACGAACGACGGCCCCAGCGAGAGCGCTCCCGTCGGCCCGCGGTCGTCACCCTCGATCACCCGCGGGGTGCCGTTTGCGTCATACAGCACCCGCACTTCGCCGTGTTCGTCGCTATCGACGCTGGGCGGCCCGACGGTCGCCGCCTTGCCGCCGGCGACGTTTTCGTCGAGCACCTGAGCACCGGCGAATTCGGCCCCGCTGGCCGATTCGTTGTCAGGCAGGATGTTCAGGAAGATTCTCGGCCCCGGCAACGGCGAGGACGGTCCGGCGGCCTGGCGATAGGCGACGTCCGCCTGTTCCAGCCGCGAGACTGCCACGCTCGGCGCATCAGCGTCGTCTGTGATTGGGGCTCCTTTGAACGTTTCTGCGCTGACCGGCATCACATAGTTGAGCGTCGAGCCGACCAGGCGCCTGGCCCAGATCCGCGCGACGCCTTCGATGTCCGGCTCCTGCCACACGACCACGCCGTTTCCCAGCGCGTTAACCGCGATCTGCGGCGCGTTGGCCTCGGTGGGGGCGCGCATCGAGACTGCTGGATCACGGTTGATCGCCCCAAGGTTCGACCAAAGGGTGCCGTTGAAGTGCGCGACGCGCACCTGCTCGACCACGTCGCCGGGACGCAATAGTGGGACGCCGACCTTGGACGTCGACACGACCCGGTAGACGACGTCGGCCTGTCCGGTCGAGCTCACCGCGAGGTCGGGACTGGTTCCGGTCGCTTCTTCGATGTTGCGGTCGATGATTGTCGCCTGGCCGAAGCGTTCGCCCCCCGGGCCCAGCAGCGCGCCGACCAGCTCATACACCGGCTTTTCATTGTTGGTTGCGAATGGCGTGGCCCACACCACCACGAGCTCGCCGCCGTTGGCGGCGCCGATGCGCGGCCAGCTGGCGGCGTATGGCTCTTCGGTGTCGACGCGGAACGGCGCCAGCCAGTGCCCTTCCACGTAGCGCGATACGAACACGTGCGTGACGCCTTCCACCCGCTTGAGATACACGAGGCCGCCTGTGCCGTCTTCGGCCATGGCGACTCCGCCGAAGCCGACGATGTTCTCGCTGGGACCATCGATCGTGGTCGCCGGCAGGATCACGGCATCCGCCAGTTGGACGTGGACGGCAAGCAGGACAGCGGCCAGCCCGAGCAGGGACAGCAGCACGCCCCACCGGCGCGCCATCAGCAAGCGAGTCGGCACGTCCGCGAAGCTCATCGAAAGGTCAAGATAGGAGATGTGAGGACTGCGGAGCGCCACACTGAGCCAGGCTTCACCAAAAGGTCACGAGTCGATTACAGCCCCGTTGGGCTTACCGATGCCGGCCGTTTCCGGCGCCCATGCTGTCCCTGTGGAAGCTCCCAGGATCAATCGCCTGGCGCTGCCGTGAATCGCCGGTCGTGCCTTCACTGACGTCCGCGAACCCTGCGGCTACAGAGCCGGCTTCGCATGGTGACCAGTGCCGAGGAGGTCTCGCGATGATCTTTGAGCCCACCGCTGAGATCAACCCCATCGCCGGCGACGGCAGCTCAACCTTCACGTTCCCGATCGTCGGTCGGGACGGGCTCATGGTGCCTGCTCTGGATCCTGTGAGGAGGAGGCCCGGCGCACGTCACGCAATTCCTCGAGCGTGATGTTCTGAACGGTGGAGAGCACGGCCTCGAGCGCCACCCCGGAGAGCGTCTCCTGCTCCAACAAGGCGGTGGCCGTCTCCTCCACGGTGTTCCAGTTGCGGTCGAGTACCACGGCGGCTCGTGCCTCGGCATCGCCGACTAGACGCTCTACCTCGTTGTCGATCACGTTGAGCGTCTCGGGTCCGACCGAACCGAGATCCTGCAAAGAGGCGCCGAGGAACACCTCGCCGCCCTTCTCACCGATCGTCACGAGACCGAGGGCTTCGGACATCCCAAACGAGGTGACCATGCTGCGCGCGAGGTTGGTCGCCGCGTGCAAGTCGTCGTTGACGCTCGTCGAGGTGTAACCAAAAGCGATGCGCTCGCCAGCCAGGCCGGCTGTGATCACGATCAGCTGACTCTGCAGGTCGGGCTCGGTCATGATCGTCTGGTCGCGGTCGGAGAGCATGTGCGCCGCTGTACCGAGCTGGCGTCCACGGGCTACGATCGAGAGCTTGCGCGTCGAGGCGGTGTGCCCCAGCGCATCGGTCACGACCGCGTGGGATGACTCGTGGATCGCAATCAGCCAACGCTCCTGCTCGGTGAGGATGTGGCGCTTAGCCGGGCCCGCGACGACCCGGTCGATCGCCTCCTCTAGAGTCGCGGCATCTATCTGCCCGCGGCCGTCGCGCACGCTGAGCAGGGCCGCCTCGTTGATCACGTTGGCGAGCTCCGCACCTGAGAAGCCCGGCGTCTGGCGCGCGACCTCCTCGAGTGAGGCGTCCGGCGCCAAGGGCCGCTTGTCGCCGTGCAGGCGCAGGATTTCAAGGCGTCCATGCACATCGGGCACGTCGACGACGACCTGGCGGTCGAAGCGGCCGGGGCGCAACAGCGCCGGGTCGAGGATGTCGGGGCGGTTGGTCGCTCCCATGACCACGAGACCCCCGTCGCCGGCGAAGCCGTCCATCTCGACGAGGATCTGGTTGAGCGTCTGCTCGCGCTCGTCGTTGCCCTGCCCGATGCCGGCGCCACGCTTTCGCCCGGCGGCGTCGAGCTCGTCGATGAAGATGATCGCGGGCGAGACTTTGCGGGCCTTGCGGAACAGGTCGCGCACACGGGCCGCGCCTACGCCGACGAGCGACTCGACGAAGTCAGAGCCCGACAGCGAGAAGAACGCCGCGTCGGCTTCACCGGCGACGGCCTTGGCCAGCAGCGTCTTGCCTGTGCCCGGAGGGCCGACGAGCAGCACTCCCTTGGGGGCGGCGGCGCCCACCGCCAGGTACTTGGAGGGATCTGCCAGGTAGTCGCGTATCTCGCGGAGCTCGGCCAGCGCCTCGCCGGCGCCTGCGACATCGGCGAAGGTGATCTTGTCGCGGCTGCCCTTGCCCTTCTTGCGGCCCTTGCCGGTGAACTGCGAGAAACCTGCGATTCCGCCCGCCGCGCCCTCGGTTCCGAGCCGCATGAACAGCGAGAACAGGCACACCAACAGCAGGATCGGTATCAGGAACTGGACGACGATCGTCTTGGTGCCCTTGCCCGACTGCTGGTCGACCGTGACGTTCGCTCCGCTTTCGTCGAGTTCCTTCAGGAGCTGCTGGGTGATGGCGCCGGACGCCGGATACGCCGCCCACAGCCTCTGGATCGTGCCCGCTCCGGGGGGCGGGACCAGGGTAGTGCTGACCTCGATCTTCTGCTTCTTTTTTCCCTTGACCTTGACGAGGGTGCGAACGGTCCGATGTAGGAGCGCGGGTACGGATCCATCGGGCGAGAGCGGCGGAGCGGCGGTGCTCGTCGCAAGCTCGACACGGCTGTCGTGGTCGAGCAGCGTCGCCGCGGCGAGGTCGTGGCGTTTGGCGAGCGTCTGGACCGCGCTGAGTGGCACCGCCGTGCCGGAACTTGCCGGCTTGATGTCGCCGAGCAGCGTAGAGAAGGCGAGAGCCAGCACGATCGAGGCCAAGGCCAGGAACAGCGCGATCGGATCGCGGAAGATGATTTTGCGTGTGCCCTGCGCCAGCTCGCCGAGGGTCACGAGCACCGGGTTGCGGCGGTGAGCCAGCCCCGAGCGGACCACGGGCCGAGCAGACGGGGGCGCGCCGTTGCGCGACACAGGAGCGGCGTCGCGAGAGGACGGCTGGGAGGAGTCGGAAGGCTCGGGGAAATCAGGCTCGTCGGTCATTTATCCATTGTCCAAATTCAAGAGAGGCAGTGAAGACCGACCGCATGCGATCCGTCGGCCGCGGAAGCGATGCTCGATGAGAGCTCGATCCAGCGGTGTGGATGCGCAAGGGCGGTATTGAATAGCGGAGCGGGCATAGTCGACCGGCAACGTCCGAGAGCGCAGCCGAGCTGTAGGCAGCCATGGAGCCCCCGCTCCGATCGAACGGGCGCTAGCTTTTCACGAGATCACCGCAAACGCAACGTCGTTCACAAAAACGAAACACGACCTTCGAGGCAGCCTGTGTTCACACGATCGCAACATCTGGCGCGGGCCAGATGTGCGTTCACAAAAACGAAACTGCGCTCAAACCTGCGGTCGCGCCACAGGACCCACGTTTCCGTCACTACGCGGACGCCTCTCAGCGCCCGCGTTGCTTGAGTGTGATCCCCTCGAGCACGTGGGCAACAGTCTCGCAGGCGTCGACCGCCGCCTCCAGGGACTCGAAGATGTCCTTCCAGCGAATCACGACCATCGGGTCGATTCCGCCCGCGAACAGCGAGGCGACCGCGTCGCGCTGGAGACGATCGCCCTCGTTCTCCAAGCGGTGGATCTCGACCAGGTGGGGCGCCAGCTCGGTGCCTGTGCGCAGGCAGCGCAGCGCTCGCGCGATCTGCTCGGCCGCCCCCACCAGCACGTCTGCGAATTCAACCGCCTGCTCCATTGGGGCCTCGACGCCGTACATCACCATCTGCGCCGCGGCGTGCTCGGTGTAGTCGACGATGTCATCCAGCGCCGTCGCCAGCGCATAGCCATCGCTCGCGCCGAACGGAGCGCGTACGCGGCCGCTGCCGCTGAGTCGATGGATGATGTCGTGCGTGACGCGGTCTCCCTCCTGCTCACAGACCTTCAGATCGCGTGCCAGCGACGCGTGCTCGGGAAAGTCGGCCAGCAGGTCGCGCAGCAGCAGACCCGAGCGCTGCACGTTGCGACCAGCCTCCTCAACGAGAGCCATGAGGATCGCGTCCATGCCACGCCGAAAGAAGCTCACCGGCCGAGAATATAGGCCGCTGAGCGACCGCGGGTCCTGGCTCGGAGACGATATGCCCTCGCGTGGAGATTTCGACGGGCCGTGGCCATCCGAGACCGTTCTCGAGACCCGCGCGAAGCCCGCAGGGAGATCTTTGCCCACCCAAGGATGATTTGCCCGCCAATGACCCGCGCAAGCCCCTCTCGAGGCTGGCGGTCCGTCGCGAGCGCGGCCGATCTCCCTGTGATGATTCTGTGACCGATGCCGCCCAGTCCAACACGACGAGCACCTGTTCTGCATAGACTCGCCGCCGATGAAGCAAGGTATCCGCGCCGAGCAGGGAGGCACGCCGGACGTACGTCCCTCCTCATCGACGAGCACTCAGCCTCGTGTTGGCGTGTTGGATCGCGACAGTGGCTTCGTACAGATGCTGAGCAAGCGGCTCGACCGTCTCAGCTGGGAGCACAGGGTGATCGCCGGCCCCGTGGCCTGCGAGGCGATCGTTGGGATGAGGATCAACGCACTGATCGTCAACCTGGCCGTCCTCGGAGCAGACGCCTGGAAGTGGCTCGAGGGTCTCTGCAGTGCGCTGCCGGAGCTCAGCGTGATCGTATGCACCGGTCCCTCGACGGTCGCGCAGCGCACATCGGGACTGCGACTCGGAGCTGACGACTGGATCACCAAGCCGTGTCACCCGGAGGAGGCCATCGCTCGGGTAGAAAGCGCCATGCGCCGCCGCCAGCCTGTCGGGCGTGCTGAGGTGAAGCTGGTGAGCGCAGGTGAGATAGAGATCCGCACGGACTGCTTCCAAGCATTTGTGCGGGGCACCAGCATCGATCTGACACGCCGCGAGTTCGAGCTGATCGAGCTGCTCGCAGCCGAGGAGGGACGCGTCCTCGAACGCGAGGAAATCTACTCGCGGCTGTGGGGCTACACGATGGTCCGCGGCGATCGCTCGGTCGATGTGTTCGTGCGCAAGCTACGGCAGAAGCTCGACAAGGCCTCGCCGAAGTGGCGCTACATTCACACCCACTTCGGAATCGGCTATCGCTTCGCCGCCGAGCAGTTGCGAGCAAACGGCAGTGAGCAGCCAGATCTCGGTGCCTCCAACCTCGTTGCTCTGACCCAGCTCGAGGACGATGCGCCCGAGCTCTCACCAAGCTGCGTCTGAGTTCGTTCCAGGCCAGGGTAGGGTGATTGTGCGTCCGTCCTCCTCCACAGTGGCCAGCTTGAGCCGCCAGATCACTACTCCGTGATCCCCGACGCCCTGGAGGAGCTGTCTGCTGGGCAGAGCTTGGCGAGCAGCCATCGCGCGCTCGTCGCTCCTAATGTGGGATGGGGGCGCCGAGCAGTCCGGCAGCCGCGCCGACCGTTCCGGCGGCGAGCAGGGTCAACACGACACTGCGACGCAGCGCGAGCAGAGCGATAGCCGCCGCGGCGAGTAGAAAGTACTGCCACCTCTCGCTGAGGGCACCAGCGAGAGGTATGGAGGAGCCGATGATCGCTCCGGCCGCGGCGGGCGCGGCGCCGGCGAGAAACGCCACGACTCGCTCGTTTACAAGCAGCCGCTCAAAGCGAGCGGCGCCGAACAGGATGAACGAGAACGACGGCGCGAACGCGACCAACGCGGCGAGAAGACCTCCGGCGAGCCCGCCCGCGGAGTAGCCGACGGCCGCCACCGTGAGAACGACCGGCCCCGGCGTGACCTGCCCGAGAGCGACCGCGTTCAGGAATTGGCCGTGGGTCATCCAGTGGTGAGTGCTCACCGCGTCGGCTTGCATCAGCGGGATGATCACGAACCCTCCGCCGAACGCGAGCGCCCCGATCTTCAACGCCGTCCACACGAGCGCACCTGTGCCACCGGGCTCGGCGACCACGGCGAGTAGCGGCCAGGCGTGCAGGCCCGCGACATTGCGAGCGAGGCCGCGTCGTATCAACTCGATCGCGCCGCAGCCCAGCAGGACCAGCACGAGCAACGGGCCCGCCGTGGCCGCCGCGATCCCTCCGGCAAGCGCGTAGAGCACAACGGTGAGACGATCCTGGCGGGCGCGTCTCCAGATCGGGACCGCGACCCCGAGCCCCGCGCGCACCGCGACGGCGGCGACGGCCGCACCGGCTCCCATACCGGCGCCACGAACCCATGACGGCGGCGATCCAGCGAGAAACAGCACGGACAGCGCGAGGATCAGGACGAGACCGGGAAGGATGAAGCACAGCCCGCCGAGGAACGCTCCCCGGGAGCCGCGCAGCCGCCAGGCGCAGTAGATCGCAAGCTGCGTCGAGGCTGGCCCCGGCAGGAGGTTCGTGGCCGCGATCGCCCGCTCGAACTGCTCCTCTGTCAGCCATCCCCGTCGCTTGACGCACAGGTCACGGAATAGCGCGATATGGGCGGGTGGCCCGCCGAACCCGATGCAGCCGATCCGCCCCCACTCCCGCACGATCTCAGCAAACGAGGGCTCCTTCAGAGAATCGGCGACCGGCACCGATGCAGCCTATGCGCTATCCGTATCGAGATTGCTCGGCGCCGTGACCGGTTCGGTGGCGGATCCCTGACGATCGCGCCCAAGGCCCCTTTTAACGCGGCTGGCTCCGCTGGGCCAACCGGCGCAGGCCCAGTGAGGTGAGGCGGTGTGATCCGTTGGGAAGTCGAGATGGGTTGAGAGGACGCCGTGGTGCACGTCCCCGCAAATCGCCCTACCCGCCAGGGGAGATACGAACACGATGAGAAGCACATCGATCCCGCGCTCGCGATCCCGACCCTGACGTCGATCCTGGCCTCGACACCACTCGCCGACCTTTATCAAGTTGTTCACACTATCGCGGACAGGGCAAGGCATCTTGGCCGCTAGCTTCGCCATGGGGGTCGCGGCTCTAGTGCGCTGGCCAATCACGACCGTCGGCATGCGGGGGCGGTTCGTATGCGGATAGAGGCGAAGGCTGATCACACAACCCGATCCGTACAACGGGCCCAGGAGACACGACACGATGAGAAAGCACATCAATCCCGCGCTCGTTATCTCGATCCTGGCATTGATCCTGGCGTCGACACCGCTCGCTGACGCCGCACGTCACGCCGTCAGCCACCTGTTCGTGGCGAAGGTCGACGGGCATCGCCTCAGCACCAAACCGTATGCGGGCGGCATCCTGCTGTTGGGCAAGAACAAGAAGTTCGCCGCGGCCGCGATCCCGAGCGTGCCCGAGGCCTATCACGTGGGCGGCAAGACCGCTAGTGAGCTCGAGCCGACGTGTCCCGCCAACAGCGCCGATCTGGGCACCTGGTGTCTGGAAAAGCACCTCTATCCGTTGAGCAAAGAAGACGCCGGCAAGAACAGCTACTTCTGGGCCAGCCAGAAGTGCGCCGAAAACGGGGGGTTCTTGCCATCGGCCTCAGAGCTCGTCGGTGCTGTCAAGGATGTCGAACTCGCGGGCGGCACGGCGACCGCGGGGCAGCGCGAAATGTCATCCACACTCATCACCACCGAGGCGGGCTCGGCTGCCGCGGGATCCGAGGGCGTCAGCGAAAGCGCGACCGGGAATTCGAACACCGGTGAACCGAAGCCGATCCCTCTACCTGCCGATCCTGAACCGGAAAGCACTCAGTACATCACCGTATTCGCCGACAATGGTCACGGTGGCCTCGCGGGAGGCCAGCCGATCAAAGAAACACAGAACTTCCGCTGCGCTTACGTCAAGACCATAGCCAGCGCCAGCAGCAGTGAATAGCCAGAGCCGGCCGGCCAAACCCGAGCCAGAGCCAGAGCCAGAGCCAGCGATGAGAAAGCACCTCACGCCGTCGGTTCTGATCTCGATAGTGGCGATTGTCCTGGCGAGTACGGGCCTGGCCGAAGCGGCTCGCCACACTATCGAGCACGCCCTGGGAGGGGTCGACGGGCATCTGCTCAGCAGCAAACCGCACGCCGACGGGATCCTGCTGCTCGGCGAGAATCGCAAGTTCCCCGCTGCCGCGATCCCCACCGCTTACGAAGCCTCGCGCCTGGATGGCAAGACGGTCGCTGAACTGGAACCAACCTGCCCACCGTCGGCTGCCAACATGGGCACATGGTGTCTGGACCAATCCGTGTACCCGTTGCCCGAAAAGGAAATGGGCTCCAACAACTGGTTCTATGCGTCGCGGAAGTGCGTTGAACTGGGTGGCTTTTTGCCGTCGGTCTCGCAGCTGATCGGAGCGGCAAAGCGCGTTGCGTTGGAGACAACTGTCAACGACACGTTCAATCACGCCCTCATCGAACAAACAGACACCAAAAACCCCGCACTGAAGGACAAGCGTGAGATGAGCTCGACTCTGGTCACCACCAGGGGGGGCGCCAACGCGGCCGGCTCGGTCGTCGAACCCACGCCGGAAAGCACTCAGTACGTCACCGTGTACAGCAACGAACAGAAAGGCGGCCTGGCAGGCGGCGAGCCGGTCGGGACACCAGAGAACTTCCGCTGCGCCTACTACAAGTCGCTGGGGGCGATCAACAACAAAGAAGAGCTGCTTCCCGGGCTGACAACCGAATAGAGAAGCGGTGACCTCACGGGGATGACACATCGAGAAGCCGCAGCGCAACACGGCGGTTAGAGCAGACCGGGGAAGATCTCCGCTCACGCAACGGCCGATCGCAACGCCGCAACGCCCTTACAGGATTTCCCGCGGTCCAGCGCAAGTGACCGGACCTCGCAAGAGGCTGCTCGCCCCAGGCGTGGAGTGTCCGCAACTCGAGCGGTCGTGCTTGGCCACGAGACACTCTCGAGCGTCACACTCGAAGCGATGCTCTCAAACCATCCAGCCCCGGCCACCTGAGCTCGATCCTGCTGCGTGAGGACAACACGAGGCACGTCGCCTCGACGATTGACCGTAACCGGGTCCCGGGCTTCCCGTGGCTCGGCGAGCAGTGTGAGGCTCGGTCACGTTCGCCAGCCCCACCAGATGAGCACGCTCCAGTCGACTCCCACCGTGGCCTGGGATTCTCAGAGATCTCTCGAAAGATCGTCCTGGCGCTCAATCGACAGCTGGCGCGCTGGCGCGCTGGCTCGACGATATGCCACACCTCATCACCGATCTGACGCCTACCACTCCCACTGACCAACAACGCGGTCTCGCTTATCGGAGCCGAGGGATCCGCCCGGCATCGCAAACACTGAGACTGAGGCAAGCACGAGCGGCACCGGTCTCATGGGTCACTGCGGGGCGGCCCCAAGCAGACAAAATGAGGGCCGGAGAGGCAACCTGCGCTTCTCCGGCCCCCATTGTCAACTCGAGCTAACCGCGATGCTGCGTACTACAGGGTTTTGAGCGTCTTTTCCGCGGCCTTCAAGACGACCTTCGGGATCGTGCCGAAGTCGAGCGCTGCCCCGAACTTCTGGCCCGTGGTCAGCGCGAATTTCACCCACTGGACGATCGTTTCCTTCTGCGGAGCTGCCTTGGGAATGATGCAGTAAGTGAACGTCGAGATCGGGTAGGCGATCTTGTACTTCTTCGACGGATCGACGATGTGCACTTCGTTGCTCGCCGGGACCGACTTGACCGATGACGCCGCGTTTTCGATGTTCTTCAGGTTCGGGTACTCGAACTTGCCGGCCGCGTTCTTGATGGCGGCCGCACCCAGACCGTGGGCGATGATGTAGGAGGCCGAGATGTAGCCGATCGAGCCGTTCGTTGACGACACGACCGCGGTCACCCCAGCGTTGCCCTTGCCGCCCACCCCGGTCGGGAAGCTCACCGAGGTCGCGTTGCCGACTTTGCTCTTCCATTCAGGGCTGATGTCCGACAGGTAGTTCGTGAACGCGTAGGTGTCGCCGGAGCCGTCGCTGCGATACACGACGTTGATCGCGAGGTTGGGCATGGTCTCGCCCTTGTTGAGCTTTGCGATCGCCGGGCTGTCCCAGTTCGTGATATCGCCGAGATAGATATCGGCGAGCACCGGACCGGTCAGACGCAGCCGGCTGACCCCTTCGATGTGGAAGGCGACGCCCGTTGCCGTCAACGCCCATGGGATCTGCACACATTCGTTACATCCACTCGACTGAGCCGAAGTGAGCGGGGCGTCAGAGGCGCCGAATTCGACCGCACGCGCGGAGATCTGTTCGATGCCCGCGCCGGAGCCCACGGCCGAATAGGTCACTTTGGTACCGCTCGTCTTTTCGAATTCAGGCGCCCAGTAGCCTTCGAGCAACGGTGCGATCAGCGTCGAGCCCGCGCCAGTCAGAGAGGCAGCGCCCGCTGTCGCCGTGCCGGACCATAGTCCTGTCGCCAAGAACGCCATAAGGGCAGACAGGGCGAAGAGTGAATTTCTTGTGCGTCTCAAAGATCCTCCTTGGGAGAAGTCGTCATGTCGGGCGAAGATGGCGAGACTTGTCGATGCCAAGCCAACCCGTCTAAGCCATTGTTTATGAGGCGTCGCTCCGTGAATGAGATGGCCTGACCATACGATGGTTGACCTTATATACCCCACCGGCCCCGAAAAGTTGTGAAACAAATCGAAGTTCCTCGAGGTTGTTGTTCATACCTAACTTTGAAGCTGTGTAGATCTTGTGAAGATCTTGTAAACTGGGCATATTGTGAAGATTCTGTGAACTTTGAAGTTGTGTAGATTCTGTGAAAGAACGGTCCGGTGAGAGTGCACCGTGACGTCACGCTCTGCTTAACTGCCCGGCCAGATGGCCGAGGTCTCACAAACCGACCGCTCGGCGCGCACCGCACCTGGCTCGGGCCATGCGAGCGGGAAGATGATCGATCGCGTCGGGGATGGCGCCTTCCGCGCGCTGTGCGCACTTGCCGCGCTGTTGGCGGTCGTGCTGCTCGTGTCGATCAGCTACCAGCTGATCGACGGTGCGAGCCCAGCCATCTCGCACTTCGGCCTGGGCTTCTTGACGGCCGAAGTGTGGCAGCCCAACTTCGAAAAGCTCGGGGCTGCCACGTTCATCTACGGCACGGCGATGACCTCGCTCGTGGCGATGGCGCTGGCGGTGCCGTTGGGGGTCTCGATCGGGCTCTACCTGAGCACGGTGGCCTCAGGTCGCGTGCGCAGCGTGATCGGCCCGCTGGTGGAGATGCTGGCCGCGATCCCCAGCGTGATCCTCGGGTTCTGGGGCATTCTCGTGTTCGGCCCCTTTGTGCGCTCGCACATCGAGCCGGCACTGCACAGCGTGCTGGGCTTCCTGCCGATCTTCGGGCCGGCCGCCGCCACTGGAGCCAGCTTGTTCACCGCGAGCCTGATCCTGACGATCATGGTCGTGCCGATCATCGCGTCGATCAGCCGCGACCTCTTCCTGACGGTACCGCAGGATCTCCAGGACGGGGCGACGGCGCTGGGTTCCACGCGTTGGGAGGTGGTACGCGGGGTGGTCTTGCCCTCGGCGGCCTCCGGCGTCGTGGCCGCGTCATTTCTGGGGCTGGGTCGCGCGCTCGGTGAGGCGATCGCCACCTCACAGGTGATCGGCGGCGGAAACTTCATCCACGCCTCGTTGTTCGCAAACGGCGCCACGATCGCCAGCCGCATCGCCGAACAGATCCAGGGCGCCCCATTCAAGCTGCAGCACGCTTCGCTGTTCTACCTCGGCGCGATCCTGCTGGTGGTGGAGCTCGTGGCCAACCTCGCGGCACGAGGGATCATGCGCCGCTTCGACACGCACAAACTGGCCAACCGATGAGCGAGCTCCCACAGTCCACGTCCTCGGAGGATGCCATCCTCGCGCTGGGCGCGCTGACCAGCGCCACGGGCTTCGATCCCACAGGGCCATTGACGGCCTCGGGCCATCTGCGACGGCGCCAGCTCATGAGCCGGCTGGTCCAGGGAGGCCAGACCGCCTCTGCTCTGCTCGCGCTGGCCGTGCTGGGCATCGTCGTTTATTCGGTAATCGAACACGGCGCCGGCGTACTCAGCTTCGAATTCCTCACCAAGGGCCCACCGCGGATCTCCGAACTACCCGGGGGAGGGATCGCGCCCGAGATCGTCGGGACGGCGCTGCTGATGCTCGTCGCCACGGCGATCGCGATGCCGACCGGCGTTCTCATCGCGCTCTACCTGACCGAGCTGGCGGGGGGCAGCAGAGTCGCGCGCCTGGTTGCGCTTGCCCTCGACCTGCTCAATGGGCTGCCGACGATCATCATCGGGCTGTTCGTCTTTGGCCTGCTCGTGGTGGGCGGCGGTCAGAGTGGTTTCGCGGGCTCGCTGGCGCTGGCGATCATCATGCTGCCGCTGATCGCCCGTGCCGCGCAAGAGGTGCTGCTGCTCGTTCCCAACAACATGCGTGAAGCGGCCGATGCGCTCGGCGTCAGCCGCTGGCGCGTCATCTGGGGGGTCGTGTTGCCGAGCGCGCTCGGCGGTATCTTGACTGCCACCATCCTTGCGGTCGCCCGCGCCTCGGGCGAGACGGCGCCGCTGATCCTCGTCAGCTCGGTTTTCGGCAACACCGTCACGCTGCACCTGTTCGGCCAGGCCCTGCCGAACATCCCCGTCTACATTTACACCTCCTCCGAGGCGGCCAGCTCCTACGGCTTCGAACGCGCGTGGGGCGCGGCGTTCGTGCTGCTGGCGTTCATCTGCCTGGCGAGCCTTGGCGGCAGGGCGCTGTTGAGCCGCAGCCGTGCGAAGCTGCAACGATGAACCGGATCGAAGATGTCAGAGCACACGATCGATACTGAGCGTAATTCCCCGGAGGGCGCCAAGCCGCGTGTCCGCATCCGACGCCATCCGCTGGCGGAGGGGAGCCCGCTCGCCACCAACGGCTTGGCGATCTCAGACGCCGCGGGTCCACCTCAGAGCGCCGCGCGCGGGCGCGAGACGATCTTTGACGTGCGTGATCTGTCGATCTCATATGGCGCGCACCGTGCGGTGGCCGGCGTCACGCTGCAGATCCAGCGCAATCTGATCACCGCCCTGATCGGCCCGTCGGGTTGCGGCAAGACCACCTTCTTGCGCAGCCTCAACCGGATGAACGACTCCGTCAAAGGCTTTGCGATCAGCGGCAAGGTTCTCTACCACGGCCGTGACCTGTATGGCGGGGAGGTCGATCCGGTCGAGGTGCGCCGGCGCATCGGAATGGTCTTCCAGCGACCGAACCCGTTCGCCAAGTCGATCTACGACAACGTCGCCTGGGCGCCGCGCAACCTCAAGATGAAGACCAACCTCGACAAGCGCGTCGAGTACGCGCTACGCGGCGCGGCCCTGTGGGAGGAGGTCAAGGACCGCCTGCACTCGAGTGCGCTTGGGCTCTCCGGCGGCCAGCAGCAGCGGCTGTGCATCGCCCGCGCGATCGCGATCGAGCCCGACGTGCTGCTGCTCGACGAGCCGGCCTCGGCACTGGACCCGATCGCCACCCAGTCGATCGAGGAGCTGATGCGGACGCTCAAGCACCGCTACACGATCGTGATCGTCACACACAACATGCAGCAGGCGGCGCGCATCGCCGACCGTACAGCTTTCTTCAGCCTCAGCGTGACCGGCACCGAGCGCACCGGGACACTCGTCGAGTACGACGACACGAACACGATCTTCACGCGTCCGCGCGACCCGCGGACAAGCGATTACGTGACCGGCCGCTTCGGCTAGGAGCGCCGAGCGATCCGCGTCAACTGCCGATGGCGTGGCTGGCGACGTGCTCGAGCAGTGGCTGCCCGCACTGCCAGCAGTAGGTGGCGCCACTGGAGTGGGGAGCCCCACACGACGCGCACATCCCGGCGGTCCCGGTCTCTTCCAGGCGCAGGATCCGTTCGACCTCGCTGAGCTCGCTGTCGACCTCCTGCAGCGTCGCGGCGCGCTGTACGAGCACCTCGACCCGGATGTGGTTTCGGATCGCCATCTCATAGGTGAGTCCGCCGAGATCCCACTGCAGTTCGGCAAGCCGTCCGGCCAGCTCATCGCGCCGACGGGCCAGATCGACCATGATCGTCTCGGTAGCGGTATTGGTATCGCTCATTTTTTACCTTTGCCCGTGCTACCTGATTTCGATTTCGAGGTTTTGCCTGCTTCGGATTCTTCGCCCGCTTCTTCTTCGTTTTCGCCGCCGAAGAAGTGGCCCGTGAATTTGTGGTGCTGATAGCCCTTGCCGCTGCCTTTCTGGCCGACTTTGACGGCTGGGCTGGGTGGCGGCGTGGCGGTCTTGCTGGGTTTGCTCGCGGCTTTGGTGGCGCCCGGCGTGGCCGATTTGCTGGAGCTGGTCGGAGAGTTAGCGGTGCTCGACGTCGCGGCGGGTGTCGTGGCCGTGCCCGCGGCGCCCGTGCTGGGGATCGTCAAAATCGGTGTCGAGACATGCGACGAGCTCGGGTTTCGACCGAGATGACCGATCAACACCCCGACACCCATTGCCAACAGCAGTGTCCCGATACCGGCGATCAGTGTGCTGTTGGGCGACATCCGAAACCGCGGACGGGAAGGTGGTGGCGTGGCCGGGGAGCCCGCGCCGGACGACGCGACGGAGCCAGCGTTTTGCATCAACAGCGGACGGGCGCGACCGAGGCGCTGCCCGCACTGAACACAGTAGCGCTGGTCTGCCGCCGTGGCGGCGCTGCACATCGGGCAGCGCTCTTGCGCGGCCGCGGCCATAGGGACTTTTGCCGCAGCTTGGATACCGGGTGTGCGGGCCAGACCTACATCGGTGCGAGGCAGCTCGGCGGTCTCCTGCTCGCCCGTTGAGCTCGGCCAGTTCATCCTGCCGAGTATCGTAACTCTTGGTGACTGCCTCTGTTTGTAAACAAAAGGTTACTAATCGCAGTTTCCTTACGAGCCATGAGCATTCGGGCTAGATTACCAAGATGTCCCATACCTCGGGCGAGCAGCACTTTGGGTTGAGTCTTGCTGAACGCCGCGGCGATCCGCTGCTGCACTGTCCCTCGTGCTCCGCATCGCTCGCTCACGATCAGCGTTACTGCGTGCGATGTGGGACACGCTGCGGTCCGCCTGCGCCCGCTGTCGCGGCGCTGATTGCGACCATTGCCCCATCTGCTCGCTTCGATGCGCCCATCGACGAGCTGCCAGCGGACGTCGTGGAGGACCAGCAGGCGACGAACTGGGTCAGCGCTCTTCAGGCCCTGAGCCGCCCGGCCGTGGTCAGCGCGGTGATGGCATTGCTCGTATTTGGGGTGATCGTCGGCTCGACCATCAGCCCGGCTCAGCCGAGCGCGGCCGACTCGCCGATCCTCGTGGCCGCCGCCCCGCCCAGCTCCCAGGCGCCCGCAACGAGCTCGACTTTCGCGACCGCCGCGCCACCGGCGATCCCCGAATCGACCCCAACTCCCGAATCCAGCGCGGCTCAGGAACCCTCCAGCGCACCCGCAGAATCCACCACCCCCACGACAGAATCAACCACTACCAGCAAGCCGGCCGCAACGCCTAAGAAGACCTCCAAGCAGAAAGCGAAGAGCCCGACGACACCCAGCGAAACGACGTCGGGAAGCGGGGCGCTCCCACCAATCAAGCACGTATTTTTGATTGTGCTGTCCGATCAGGGATACAGCTCGGCGTTTGGCGCCAGCTCGACCGCCCCCTATCTCTCCAAGTCGCTGCCGAAGCTGGGTGAGCTCCTGCCCGACTACTACGCGGTCACCGGTGGAGAGCTCGCCAACGAGATCGCGCTGATAAGCGGCCAGGGCCCGACGCCACAGACCGCCACCAACTGCCCTACCTACAGCGCCATCACGCCAGGGACGACTGGTTCTGAAGGCCAGGTTCTGGGAAGTGGCTGTGTCTATCCACAGCAGACGCTGACGCTCGCCGACCAGCTGACCGCCAAGCACCTGACGTGGAAGGCGTACATGGAAGGAATCGCCGAAGGAGCTGGCGCTCCCGGCGCCTGCGCTCACCCGGCGCTGGGTAGCAGCGACCCCAACCAGACACCTAGCCCCGGCAACCCATACGTAACCTGGCGCAACCCGTTCGTCTATTTCCAGTCGATCACCGCCGCAACGGCCTGCGCGCAAGACGACACGGGGCTCGGGCAACTGACCACAGACCTCGAGAGCGCGAGCACGACACCGTCATTCGCCTACATAGCCCCCGGCCCCTGCCAGGATGGATCGGAAGAACCATGCGCTGCGGGACGACCGGCCGGCCTCGCCGCCACCAACTCCTTCCTGGAAAAGCTGGTCCCCGAAATCGAGAGCTCTCCCGCCTATAGCGAAGGCGGGCTGATCGCCGTCACCTCCGATCAGGCACCGCAGAGCGGACCGAACGCGGACTCGAGCGGCTGCTGTGTGACCGCGACCTACCCCAACCTCCAGAGCGCGCCGTCAACAGGCACCGGTACCACGCCGTCTGCGCAGACCCCGGACGGTGGCGGCAAGGTGGGGCTGCTCTTGATCTCCAAGTATGTGAAGCCAGGCAGCGTCAACGCGATCGGCGAGTACAACCACTTCGCGCTGCTCTTGAGCATCGAGGACCTGTTCGGCCTGAAGCCCCTCGGCTACGCCGGCGCAAGTGGCCTCCTGCCGTTCGACAAGAGCGTCTTCAACGCTTATGAGTAGCCCTGCCGAGAGCAGGCAGGTCGGTGGGACTTCGTCGGCGCCTGGGCGAGGCGTCCTCGGGTAGCCATTCGGTGCCCCTCGCGCGGTGCGGGTGCCACGGAAGCCCAGTCGCAGACCCCTCGAGTCTCGCGGTCGAGGCTTTTGTCTATGTCGCTGGTGTCGGACGGCTGCGAATCACGACCACACTTTCACGACTTCTTTACCAGTAGATCACGAATTTACAACGCCATGAGGTGGCCTCGGAGGAGAACATATCGGGCCGGTGGAGGCTTCCGTCGACAACACGAACATCCTGTATGCCGGTGAGCTCGAGATCAGGGCCAACGAGGGGCTGGTGCTCGCCACGGGCCGGGCGCTGACCTTGTCGGTACGGGAGTTCGAGCTGCTCGTCGCCATGGCGAAACGCGCCGGAGCGATCGTCACGCGCAGCGAGCTCTACAGCGCGGTCTGGGGCGCGGAACTGCGCGACGGCGACCGCTCGGTCGATGTGTACGTCTCCAAGCTGCGCAACAAGCTCGAGGCGGCGATGCCAGACCGCCGCTTCATTCACACCCACCCCGGCTTTGGTTACCGCTTCCAATCGCAGCTTTCACGAAATGTTCACATCGAGGCCCTCGACGCTTAAGAGACTGACCAGATGCAGGGTCGGCGGCTAGTTTCGCCTGCCCTCATGGCAGATATCAAATAATCCAGCCAAGGAGACGCAGTGATCAAGAACAAGATTGGAGCGGTTGTGGGCTCTGTGATGCTCGCGCTCGTAGTCAGCGCGTGCGGTAGCTCGAGCTCATCGTCAACAACGAGCTCCTCGAGTTCATCCAGCGGCAGCACCACCACCGCCGCCGCCGCCAGCGGCGCCGCCGGGACGATCTCGGGTGCAGGCTCCACTTTCGCCGCGCCTGTGTATGAACAGTGGGGATCCTCCTCGGGTGGATCTGGCGTGAAGCTGAACTACCAGCCTGTTGGCTCCGGCGCTGGAATCACATCGCTCGAGTCGAAGACCGTCGACTTCGGCGCAAGCGACCCGCCGCTGAAGGCCGAAGAAACTACGGCGCTCGAAAAAGTCGGAGCCGTTCAGCAGATCCCGATGTTCTTCGGGGCGATCACCGTCTCCTACAACCTGCCGGGCGTCAAGTCCGGGCTGAAGCTCGACGGCAAGACGATCGGCGACATCTTCCTGACCAAGGTCAAGAAGTGGAACGACCCGGAGATCGAGGCGCTGAACCCGGGCGTCACGCTGCCGGACACACCGATCACCGTGATCCACCGCTCTGACTCCTCCGGCACGACCGCCGGCTTCACGGGATTCGTGGCCGCCACCGACCCCGAATTCGAAAAGGTCGTCGGCGAACCGGGCAAGGAAGTCAAGTGGCCCGCCGGTACGACCGGAGCCAAGGGCAACGCGGGCGTTGCCGGCGCGGTCCAGCAGACCACGGGTGCCGTGGGCTACGTCGAGCAGGCGTACGCGTTGCAGCACAAATTCACCTACGCCTCGGTCAAGAACAAGGCCGGCAAATACATCGAACCGACGCTGGCCTCGACAACCGCGGCCGGTGAAGGTCTGACGGTGCCCGCGAACCTCGGCTTCAAGATCAAGAACCCCTCAGGACCCGAGGCCTACCCGATCACCTCGCAGACGTTCATCGTCGTCTACAAGGACATGTGCAAGGCCGGTATCCCGGGTGGCGAAGCGGCCGCCAAGGGCGTGGCCAAGTTCCTGGAATACGGTCTCGGCAGTGGCCAGAGCATTCTCGCTCAGGCCGACTATGCAACTCTGCCGGCGCCGATCCTCGCAAAGTCAAAGGCCGCTCTGGCGAGCCTTCAATGCAACGGTTCGCCGTTGGCCGGCTAGCAGAGCGCAAATCGGTTAGTTAGTCCAGAGAAAGTGCCAGCCGCATCGATACCCACCGGTGAGCGTTCGCTGCTTGAACGCTCACCGGTGGCGCGGCTCCCCGATCGGGCGCTGAAGTACGGGCTGACCGTGCTGGCGGCCCTGATCCTCGCGCTGATCGTCTACTTCTTCATCCGTCTGGTCGGAGAGGCTCATCCCGCGTTTTCGAAGGCCGGCGTGTTCGGCTTTGCCTTTGGTAACAACTGGACTCCGAGTACCGATCACTTCGGCGCGCTGCCGCTGGTGGTGGGGACGCTGATCACCTCCGGACTCGCTCTGCTGATCGGCGTTCCGGTCGCCGTGGCCACCGCGATCTACATCACCGAGCTGTGCCCGCCACGGGTCAAGACGCCGGTGACGGTGCTGATCGAGCTGCTCGCGGCGGTCCCGTCGGTCGTCTACGGGCTGTGGGCGATCTTCTTCCTGGCCCCGAAGCTCCAGGGAACCGAGCAGTGGCTCGCCGACCGCCTCTCGTTCATCCCCTTCATCGGTGGCAGCACCGTCACGATCCCCAACATCTTCATCGCCGGTTTGGTGCTCGCGATCATGATCCTGCCGATCGTCAGCGCGATCAGCCGCGAGGTCATGAGCACGGTGCCAGCCGACCACAAGGAGGCGGCGCTCGGCCTCGGCGCGACTCGCTGGGAGATGATCCGCATGGCCGTGCTTCCCTACTGCCGCGCGGGGATCACGGGCGGGGCGATGCTCGGCCTCGGCCGTGCGATCGGCGAGACGATCGCCGTGACGATCGTGATCGGCGACTCTCCGCAACTGCCCCATCATCTCTTCGGCCAGGGCTACAGCCTCGCCGCCGTGATCGCCAACGAGTTCGGCGAGGCGACCGGGCTTCACCGCTCGGCGCTGTTCGCGGCCGGCCTGGTCCTGTTCGTCCTGACGCTGCTCGTAAACGCGATCGCACGGCTGCTCGTGCTGCGTGCCTCACGCGCCTCGAAAGTCACCCGTGGCTCGATCAGCTCAGACGCGACAGCGACGGCGGCCCTCGGCGCATGACCCATCCCGTGGACCCTTCCTCCAACCCCTGGGAGGGCCGCATGTCGCGCTACGCCCTCAGCCCGGCACGCAGACGCCGAGACAGGATCGCGCGCGCCACGATCCTGGGCGGAACGATCCTCGCGCTGATCCCGCTCGTGCTGATCGTCTACTACCTGCTGAGCAAGGGCCTCGGCTCCTGGAGCTGGAGCTTCTTCACGACCGACCCGACCGGTCAGAGCTTCTTCAAAAGCCAGAGCATCGGCGGGATCAAGAGCGCGATCCTCGGCACGATCGAGATCGTGGCGCTGGCCTCGGCGATCGCCGTGCCGATCGGTGTCGGCGTCGCGATCTGGCTGGTGGAGTACGGACGCAACAGCTGGTTTGCCCACACCGTGCGCTTCTTCGTAGATGTGCTGACCGGTGTTCCCTCGATCGTCTTCGGCCTGTTCATCTACATCGTGCTGGTGGTCGGGACCGGCGGCACCTACGCCGGCTACAAGGGCTCGCTCGCACTGTCGCTGTTGATGCTGCCGGTCGTGATCCGCTCGGCCGAGGTGATCCTGCTCCTCATCCCCGGCGCGCTGCGCGAGTCGGCGCTGGCGCTCGGGGCGCCGCGCTGGCGGGTGATCTTCTCGATCGTGCTGCCGACCGCGCTGCCCGGGATGGTGACCGGTGTGCTGCTGGCGGTCGCGAGGGCCGCCGGTGAGACCGCGCCGCTACTGTTCACCGCTGCGGCAACCCACGAAACGACGTTCAACCTCGGCAAGTTCATGAACTCGCTGCCGGTGCAGATATACAGCGACGTCACATCTCCCACGACAGCGGTGGTAAACCGTGCGTGGGGCGCGGCACTCGCCCTAGTCGTCATGATCTTGGTCCTCAACCTATTCGCCCGTCTGATCTCACGAAGAAGCCGCCTAGCATGAGCAACGACGGACCCACCCCAGAAATCGCTGATATGCCACACGACGATCTACTCGAGCCCGATCCCCCTGCGCGTAGCCGGATGACCACCAGCGCACAGACCCCGGCGAAGGCGACGCCGTCGGCCTCCTCCACTCCGGGCCACAGCGTCACCCTGCAGGGCCTGCGTGCTTTCTATGGCGACGCCGAGCAGGTCAAGGGCGTCGACCTCGAATTCCCCGCCAACCAGGTAACGGCGATCATCGGGCCATCGGGATGCGGAAAGTCGACGATGGTGCGCTGCATCAACCGCATGCACGAGGAGATCCCTGGCGCCCACACCAAGGGCCGGGTGCTGCTCGACGATCTCGACGTCTATGACTCCTCGGTGGATGTCGTGGCCGTGCGGCGCGCGATCGGCATGGTCTTCCAGAAGCCCAACCCGTTCCCGACCATGTCGATCTTCGACAACGTCGCGTCCGGGCTGCGCCTGACCTCCCGAGGTCGCGGCGATCTGCAGCCCAAGGTGGAAGGCGCGCTACGCGGCGCCGGGCTGTGGGATGAGGTCAAGGACCGGCTATCTGAGCCTGGCGCGGGACTCTCCGGCGGCCAGCAGCAGCGGCTGTGCATCGCGCGCTCGCTCGCGGTCGATCCGGAGGTTCTGCTGATGGACGAGCCGTGCTCGGCGCTCGATCCGATCGCCACCCTGAAGATCGAGGAGCTGATCGATCAGCTGAAGAGCCGCGTGACGATCGTGATCGTCACGCACAACATGCAGCAGGCGGCTCGCGTAGCGGACCGCACCGCTTTCATGTTGACCGGCAACCTCGTCGAGGTCGGCCCGACGCAGAACATCTTCACTACGCCCACGGACTCGCGAACCGAGGAATATGTCACCGGCAAGTTCGGCTAGCACCAACGCCAAGCAGGGCCGTCTGCACTTTCAGCAGCAGTTGCAGGGACTCGAACAGCACGCGCTCGGCGGCCTCGACTTGATCCTCGAGCAACTCGACCGCTCGCTGGAGGCACTCGCCCACCAGGATGTAGAGCTGGCGCAGATGGTGATCGCCGACGACGACCGCGTCGATGGGCGCTATCTAGAGGTTCACCAGGGGATCCTCTCGCTGCTCGCCACGCAGGCTCCGGTGGCGGGAGATCTGCGCCTGGTCGCAGCTCTCCTACACGTGATCATGCACATCGAGCGGATGGGCGATCAATGCGTGAACATCGCCAAGCTGATCCCGCTGTCCGGGCACGAGCCGCCGGTTCGCCAGGAGGTGCTCGAGGCGCTCGCCAAGATGGGCGCGCACGCACGCTCGGAGACGATCCAGTGCAAGACCGCGTTCGCCGCGCGCGACATCGAACTGGCAAACGATCTCGTTCGCCAGGACCGCGAGATCAACCGCCTCAACCGTGACATCTTCAGAATGGCGATCGAGATCGGCGACGACCCAGACACCCGTGAGTGGGCGATGCACATGATCCTTGTCGCGCGGGCACTCGAGCGCATCGGCGACAACGCGGTGGATGTCGGCGAGCAGGTCGCGTTCGTCGTGACTGGGCTCTTCCAGGAGTTCTCTGGCTCCTCGATTCCTCCAGCCGCTAGCACCAGCCCCCAGGGCTGACAGGATTGGCAGATAGCGAGCGCTCGGATCGGCGAGGGCGGATCGCACGGCGAGCGCACAAGCACCCGTAGGCCTCTTGTGGAGGTCATCGGGGTGCTTTGTCGAGCGCGGCACGACACGCCAGCCACACTGATGAACCTTCAGCCCGTCCGGGGCGTACCGTCGTCGGGAGCAAGCAGTTCGTGTCTGAGCACTCGCGGGCGATACGACGCGGCATCTACACGCTGATGATCATTTCGGCGAAGCGTCCAGAATGTGGCGCGGGACTCAAGAATAAAGTTCTAGTCTGACGAAACTGCCCAGTAGACGCCGTGATCAGGCGCGTGGACATCTGACCTGAAGGAGCTCCCATATGCGTTCGTTCTACGTCGCTGACGAAGAGATCGTTCACGGCGACTCGCTGGGCACAGCGGTGCTCGTCGCCGCCGGCGGCGAAATCGACTATGCGGCCAGCCCCCAGTTGCGGGAGCTCCTGGCTCGCGCCACCAACTCCCGTGGAGCACCGGTCATCGTCGACCTCTCAGAGGCCACATTCATCGACTCGACCGCGATCGGCGTGCTCGTCGGCGCCGCCGCGATGCTCAGTGAGTTTGGCTCGGAAATGGCCATCGTCTGCACCGACGAGCAGATACTCAACATCTTTGGAATCGTTGGCTTGAGCGAGGTGGTGGGTATCAGCAGCTCCCGGGACGAGGCTCTTGGCTCTCTGGCCACCCACATGTGAGCGGACCGCCATGCCGCCGATGCCTCACCGCACCGGCGAGGGTGAGGTTCTGGAACTGCCCGCCGAGCCGTTGGCGATCGTGCGGGCACGCGAGTTCGCACGCGAGGCGGCGATTGCCTGCCATCTGAGTGGCAGCGAGTGCTACAGATTCGTCTACGCTGTCAACGAGGCGGTAACAAATGCCATCAAGCACGGATCGCCAGACTCTCGAGGGATGATCACGTTGACAGTCGCCCACGACCCCAGCGTCCTGACCATCGCGGTGCGCGACAGTGGGACCTCCGGCGGGCTGGCACTGGACCAGCACGGCAATCTGGAAGGCGGCCGTGGCTTTGAGCTGATGTCTCGCCTGACCGATGCGCTGCATCTGCAGCGCGATGGCACCGGCACAACGGTCTTTCTGTCAAAGCTCCTCGGTCCCCACGACAGCGCGACGTTCCCGGCGCAATGAGCGCCCGCGCCACACACCGACCCTCATGGCGGCGGCTGTGTTTGTCGCTTGCCCTGGGACTCTGCGCACTCGCGAGCTGCGCCCATTTGGGAGCCGCGGCGGAAAGCGCTCACGCGTCTGGTCTGCTCGGCATCGAAATCTCACTCGGCCAGGGTAAATCGACCTCCTCGACGGAATCCTCAGACAGCAAAGGATCCTCTGGCTCCTCGAGCCCGGTTTCGGTTTCGATCTCGAGCTCGGCGCTGTCCGGTGTGGTGCCGCCGATCACGGTCAAAGCCGGGCCGGTGCAGGGCTCAGTCGACCCCACCCCAAAGACGAGCACCGAAGCTCCGAGCAGCGGATCACCCGGCGGCTCGGAAACCGTGAGCGTCCACGTCGAAACGCCCGCACCGGCCAAATCGCCCAGCACCCCGAAAGCGACGGGCACCAGCGAAGCACACACACCGAGCACCACCGCCACCGCAACACAATCTTCCCCGCCGGCCTCGAGCACCAACAGCAACGCGCCCACCAAAGCCGCTGCCCTCAGTCCCGAGCAGACTCACGCGAGCGTCCCGGCGGCGCTCATCGCCGCAAAACACGCGCACGGACCCCCAACCGCGCCCCGCGCACCGACGTCCCGCCGGTCAGCCGGCAAACCCCACGGGAAACCCACCGGCGACGGCGCCACGGCGGCGAGCGCGCCCCACCCAAACGCGACTGTGACCACGCCGCCCGGGGCCGCCCGACGATCGCACGCCGCCAAGCGAGCGTCGGGAGGAGGAAGCTCGAAGTCCAACGACCCGCTGAGCGTCCTCGGCGGCCAGCTCCCCGCGCTGGGTCTACCGGTGCCCGACTGGAGCCGCCCGATCATCCTCGCGCTGCTGATCCTCTCGCTGATCCTCGCCATCCGCGCGATCATCGCCACACGCCGGACACGGCGCCTCGAGCAAACCCAGAGCGCGCTCGTGAGCGATCTGCTTCTCATGCAGAGCGCGCTCGTGCCCGATGTGCCGGCGCAGCTGGGCGGGCTTGCGATCTCGGCGTCCTATCGCCCGGCGGAGGGTCCCGCCGCCGGCGGCGACTTCTACGACGTCTTCGGGCTCGCCGACGGGCGGGTGGCGATGATCCTCGGCGACGTGTGCGGCCACGGCCACGAAGCGCTCGAGCAGGCGGCGCTCACCCGCTACACCGTACGCGCCTACCTGGAGGCGGGGCTCGAGCCCGGAGCGGCTCTGGCGCTGGCCTCGGAGGTGATGTCGGATCCGAACTTCGAGCACTACGCGACGGTCATCGCCGCCATCTACGACGAGACGCAGAGCATCCTCGTCTTCTCGAGCGCCGGGCACCCCCCGCCACTGACACCAAATGTCCCCGGCCGCGAGTCGGTGGACGGATTCGCATCGCCGCCGGTCGGATGGGGCGTGCGGACCGGCCAGCGCCAGACCACGCTTGAACTCTCGGCGGGAACCCAGGTGTGCTTCTTCAGCGACGGCCTGATCGAGGCTCGCACGGACAGCGGCCTACTGGGGCGCGAGGGACTGCGCGAAAAGCTCGAGAGCCTCGGCGAGCAGGCGAGCGCCGAGCATCTGCTCGGTGCCGTGCGCGAGAGCGCCACGAGAGTCAGCGACGATATGGCCGCCTGCATCATCTCACCGCTCGCCGCCGCACTGGCCGCGAACGCGGGCCGCTCAGAGGAACTGGAGATCGACGACGACTCCCTGAGCAGCGAACACGCCGCCGGTTTCCTCGAGGCCTGTGGCCTCGACCTCGAGCGGCGCGAGGAGATCCTCGCGCGGGCCCGGGAGATGCTTCACAGGGCCCCGCGCGCACGTCTGCGCGTAAAGACCGGCGGCGCCGACCAGCTCAACGCAGAGGTGATCGCAGCCACGCGGTCCCAGCTGGACGGCCAGCCGCCCGCGAGCCGCCTGAACGCCCACATCGGCGGCTAAACGACCTGTGAATATCCTGTGACATTTGGCGAGAGGCGCTCACACGAGCCTCCCGTTCCCCTACACTGCCGGCAGATGACGGATGCAATCCGCGTTGAGGAGGATCGGACCGCCCCCGGTGGTCGTGGCGGCGCCTCCGGCTCAGCGCCTTTGAGGATCGCGGTACTCGATCGCGACAGCGGCTTCATTCAGGTCTTGAGCAAGCGCCTGGACCGGCTCGGCTTCGAGCACAGGGTGCTCGCGAGCCCAGTCCCGGTAGATGCGATCTCCTCGATGCGTCTCAGCGCGCTGGTGGTAGATCTGGCAGTCCTGGGGCCACAGGCCTGGACTTGGCTCGAGCGCCTCTGCGACGCACTGCCCGAGCTCGGCATCGTGGTCTGCACGGGAGCCTCGACGGTCGCTCAGCGCGTACGTGGCCTGCGTCTTGGCGCGGATGACTGGATCGGCAAGCCCTGCCATCCCGAGGAGGTCATCGCGCGCGTCGAAGGCGTCGTGCGGCGACGCCGCCGTACGGCCTCCAGAACAGAGGCTAAACCGCTGACCGCGGGCGAGGTCGAGATTCGCTACGACCACTTCCAGGCTTTCGTCGCGGACGTCAGCCTCGAGCTCACACGTCGTGAGTATGAGCTGATCGAGCTGCTCGCCGCGGCCGAGGGACGGGTGCTCGAGCGCGAGGACATCTACTCGCGGCTGTGGGGGTACGCGATGGTCCGCGGCGACCGTTCCGTCGACGTGTTTGTGCGCAAGCTCCGCCAGAAGCTCGAGAAGGCCTCACCGCGGTGGCGCTACATCCACACCCACTTCGGCATCGGATACCGCTTCGCCGCGGAGTCGCTCGACGATCTCTCAGCAGAGCCGCTTCAGGAATATCCCGAGATCGCGATCGAGCAAAGCGCTCCGAGCGAGCTCGTCACCGCCGGTTAGAGCTCGCTCTCGCCCGCCAACAGCGCAAGCTCGTTGGGGCGCAGCACGAGGATCAACTCGCCGCGTGAGCGTCCCTCCAGACGCACCATTGCAAGGCCGCCCTTCTTGACGTCCACGCGAGCTCCCGTGAGATCGCAGAGCACCCCGGACATGTCCGGCTCGTGGCCGACGAGCAGCAGGCGCTCGCCCGTCGCCAGCCCGCCGAGCGCCTCCAGCGCCTGGGAGCCGTCGAAGTCCGAGGCGAGCGGCGGATAGGTCTCCATCAGCCCGCGCTGGTCTGACCCGAGCTCCAGGCAGGCCAGCTCAGCGGTCTGCTGGGCGCGCACCTTGGGACTGACGAGGATCGTCTTGAAGCTGAGCGCCATCCGCGTCATCGCCCGACCGGCGATCCGCGCCTGGCGCTCGCCGCGCGCTGTCAGCTTCCGCTGAGCGTCCTGGCGCGTCCCGTGCGGCTCGGCGTCGGCATGACGTAACAACCAGAGTTGACGGACCATACCCGCGGCAAAGCCTATCGTGAGTACGCTGCACGGACAGACCAACAGACGTTCCGTATCAATCTGTTTACATGTCGGTGCCGGGACGCTGTGATGTTTTGCGTGCCTCTCACCGGGGATATCCGACCGAGCGAAGGATGTAGCGTTGACGGACACCACGAGCCCAGAGCAAGAGCACCGATCATCGGTGAGCGCCGATCATCAGGAGGAGCTGAAGGATCCCGCTCTATACATAAACCGCGAGCTCTCCTGGCTGGACTTCAACGAGCGCGTGCTGCAACTGGCCGAGGACGAGCGCCTGCCGCTGCTCGAGCGCGTGAAGTTCTGCGCCATCTACACGACCAACCTCGACGAGTTCTTCATGGTGCGTGTCGCCGGCCTGCACGACCAGATCGACGCTGGTGTCGAGAACCCGAGCCAGGACGGCTCGACGCCGTCCGAGACGATCGCCGCGCTGCGTGAGCGCGTGCTCGGGCTCAGCGCGAGGTTGACCGCCTGCTTTGAGGAGCAACTGCGTCCGGAGCTGGCCCAGAACGGAATTCGGGTCGTTGGCTATGAGGATCTCGACGCAGACCAGCGCGCCCACGTCGCCCAGCGCTTCCGCAAGGTCATCTTCCCCGCTCTCACACCGCTGGCCGTCGCCCCCGGGCGCCCCTTCCCCTACATCTCGAACCTGTCGCTGAGCCTCGCGGTGCTGGTGCGCGACCCGATCACCGATCAGACCGTATTCGCGCGTGTGAAGGTCCCCACCGAGATCCTGCCGCGTTTCCTGGCGCTGACCGACAAAACCTCGTTCGTGCCGCTAGAGGAAGTCATCGCTCACCATCTCGACTCGCTGTTCCCGGGAATGGAGATCGCCGACTACAACGTCTTCCGCGTCACCCGCGACGCCGACCTGGAGGTCTCAGACGACGCCGCGGACCTGCTGCAGGCCGTCGAGGACGAGTTGCGCCGCCGGCGTTTCGGGGAGATGGTCAGAGTCGAGGTCGGCACCGGCTGCTCGGAGCAGCTGCGCACCGAGCTGGCCGGCCTGTTGGGGGTCTCAGACGACGAGGTCTTCCCGGTTGATGGACTGCTCGACATGGGCGCGCTGTGGCAGATCGTCAGGTTGCCCGCGATGCCAGAGCTCAGAGACGCGCCGCTGACGACACACACCCACCCGCGCCTGCTGCGTCACGAGGGCGACCGCCCGGATGTGCTCGCCGCGATGCGCGAAGGCGATCTGCTGGTGCATCACCCGTATGACTCGTTCACGACCTCCGTCGAGCGGTTCGTCGAGCAGGCGGTCGCCGATCCGAACGTGCTCGCGATCAAGCAGACGGTGTATCGCACGAGCGACGACTCGCCGCTGGTGCCGGCGCTGATCGATGCCGCCGAGCAGGGCAAGCAGGCGGTCGCGCTGGTGGAGATCACCGCTCGCTTCGACGAGCGCATGAACATTCACTGGGCCAAGGCACTGGAGGAGGCGGGCGTGCACGTCGTCTACGGCCAGCCCGCGATGAAGACGCACGCCAAGTGCGTTCTGGTGGTCCGCCGCGAGGGCGACGGGGTCCGCAACTACGTCCACATCGGCACCGGCAACTACCACTCGACGACCGCGCGGCTGTATACCGACTTCGGGCTGTTCACAACCGATGAAGAGATCGGCGCCGACGTCGCCGACATGTTCAACTACCTCACAGGCTACGGACGCCCGACGCACTACCGCAAGGTGCTGACCGCTCCCAACCAGCTGCGCGACGGGCTGATCGCGGAGATCGAGGCGACGATCGCCGCCCACTCGCCAGAGAAGCCCGCGCGGATCGCGATGAAGATGAACGCGCTCGTCGACGGGCGCTGCATCCGGGCGCTCTACAGAGCCTCGCAGGCCGGAGTCGAGGTCGACCTGAATGTGCGCGGGATCTGCTGCCTGCGTCCCGGGGTGCCGGGTGTCTCAGAGAACATCAGGGTCGTCTCGGTCGTGGGACGGCTGCTCGAGCATTCCCGTATCTACACCTTCGAGCGCGATGGCGAGCACACCGTCTACATCGCCTCTGCGGACCTGATGCCGCGCAACCTCGATCATCGCGTCGAGCTCGCCGTGCCGATCGAGACACCGGAGTTGCGGGCCGAGCTGCTCGACTCCCTGCAGCGAGCGTTTGCCGACAATCAAAGCTCGTGGGAGCTGCGCTCGGATGATGTCTGGCACCGCCGCCTCCCAGCGCCGGGCGAGCCACCGCGCAACCTGCAGCTCGAGCTGATGGAGCGCCATTCGCTGCGCGCCGCCGAGGACCGCCCGGCGAGCTAGGCATCGCCGCCGCGCTTCTCAGGCGCCGAACCAGCGGCTGGCGCGACTGGAGCCGAAGGCCTCCTTGAGCGCCATCTGCTCAGCCGACGGCGCGTTGAACGTACCGGTTTTCTGCGGCCCGGAGAGGAAGTCGATGTCGACGCTGCCGACCCGTCCGGCGCCGAACTCGATGTAGCACGTGCCGCGCCCGAGGTGGCGTTCCGGCGGCTCGCCGCCTCTCAGCCTGGCGATCAGCGTCTGCGCCACGACGCGCGCCGCGCCCTCAGCGAAAACACCGGCCTTTGGCACCCCCGCCGTGGCGACGTCGCCGACCGCATACACACCGGGAAAGCGCGTCTGGAGCGTCGCCGAGTCCACCGGCACATAGCCATCCTCGGTCATGCCACTGGCAATGACCACATCGGGCGCGCGGTGCCTGGGGACGCCGAGGAACAGGTCGAACGCCAGCTCGGTGCCGTCATCGAGTACCGCGACGCTCCGCTGCGGATCCAGCGAGCTGACACGGCGGCCCGCGATCAGCGTGATATCGCGCTCTGAGAACTCCTTTATCAATGCGGCGGAGGTCTCGGGCGAGGGCGGCACAGGGGTGCTCAATGGAATCACGAACGAGATCTCACAGTCCTTGCGCACCCCGCGCGCGGTCAACTCGTCATCGAGCAGCAACGCGCACTCGCTCGGCGCCGGCGGGCACTTGAACGGCGCGCCACACACGCCGATCACGGCGTGACCCTTTGAGAAAGTCGAGATGATCCCGGCCAGCCGCTCGGCGCCGGCCACCGAGTAGAACTCGTTCCCGCCCTCGGCGAGACCAGGCGTGGCGTCCATGTCGTAGTCGGCACCGAGCGCAATCACGAGGACATCGGCCTCGTGCACCCCAGCATCGGTCCTCACGCGCCGGGCCTCTGGGTCGATTTCCGTGATCGTCTCCCGCAGGACGCGCACGCCGGGTTTTGCGATATCGCTGTATGGCAACCGGACAGCCTCAGCACTCGCGCGCGAGAACATCACGTCGAGCTTTGAGAATCCGAACACGAACGCGTCGCTCTTGTCGATCAACGTCACATCGATCTCGCCACCGAACTCCTCTGAGAGCATCGTTGAGAGCTCGAGTCCGCCGAACCCAGCCCCGAGCACCAGCACACGCTCGCTCATCGGGCCTCCCACGAGTCGCTGATCGGCCTGTCCAACAGCCTGCCATCGTCGGTAACGCTCACAACGCTGATCATTCGCGCCAGAGTCACGAACATTTCTCCTCCCGCCGAGCTGAGCGTTTGTTGCGCACCCCGACCATGGAGAGCACAGCCTAACGTTTCACCGCGCCACGCGCCCAGCACCCGCGGAGGAGCACACCGGAGCGTCGATCCAGGCCACAGAGCGAATTGGAGCCCTGCCCCGAGATCCCACCACAGTCACATCCAGCCCAGCGAAATCATCGCCATGATCACGATACGAACAGAACTGTTCAAGAGGATTCCGGAGCGTCGGATATTGCCATCAGGCCGTGCATGAACACCTCGAACATGCGCGCATACACCTCAGCGCCGATCGTGGGATCGACGATGCGGTTGAGTAGGTATCCGTCGGCCATGAAGAATGTCATCTCAGCGATGTCGGCGGGCGGGACCGGCGGCTCGACGCCGAAGTTCGCGGCCCAGCGCTCGAACACCGCGGCCATGCGCACGCGCAGATCGCGCTGGCGTGCCGCCAGCTCGATCCGAAACGCCTCGTCACGAGCGGCGTGGGTCGTGAACTCCTGATAAAGCCTTGGCCACTCGGGATCGGCGTCGATGTGCTCGAGGAAGTCCTCGGCCGCCCTGCGCGCCTCCGTGGCAGGCTCCTGCGCACCTGCCAGCACCGCGTCCAGGCGTGCGAGCTCGGCGGAGAAGTGTTCGTCTAGCACGGTCAAGAACATGTCCTCCTTGCTGGCGAAATGTGCGTAGAACGCTCCCTTCGTGTACCCCGCCTCGGCCGCGATGCGGTCGATCGAGGCGCCCTGCATGCCGAGCGCGCAGATCGCCCTCGACGCCGCGCGCAGCAGCGCCGCGCGCGTGGCCTCGCTGCGCTGCACGCGGGTGGGGCCGGCGAGGGCCTTGCGCGCGCGCGGCGCGCGAGTCGGGCTCACGCCGGGGCAGGCTGTGGGTCGGGCGCCGGCATGGTCCCCCGCGAGCGGTCTGGGTCGGTCTCGCCGCTCGCCGGCGGGGTTCCCGGCGAGACGCGCGGATCGGGGGCGGCGGGCTCGGCCGCGCGCGTACCGACGACGGGACAGCGGCCGACCAGCACCTCGGCGTCGTGTCGCGGGGTCTCGGTGATCGCCCGCCGATACACGCGCTCGGACTCGGGCCGCGACGGGGAGATCGCGCGCCGCAGCACCAGCTCGCGCAGCACCACCTCCATCTCGTACTGCGCGAACGCCGCGCCCAGGCAGCGACGGATGCCGCCGCCGAACGGGATCCACGTGTACGTTCCCGGCGCCCGTCCACCCTCGCCCTCGATGAACCGCTCGGGACGGAACTCGTTGGGCTCGCGATAGATGTCACCACGCCGGTGCACGAGGTGGATCGCCGGCACGATCGAGCAGCCCGCCGGCAGCATCCGCCCGCCCAGCTCCATCGGCTCGGCCAGCCGTCGCAGCACGATCGAGATCACCGGGCGCAAGCGCAGCGTCTCCTGGATCACCGCTTTCAGATACACGTCCTCGCCCGCCTGCGCCTCGGCGGTCAACCGCGCGAGCTTCCGCGGATGGCGACACAGCCGCTCGGCCGCCCACGACAGCGAGTTCGCCGTCGTCTCATGACCAGCCACGAGCATCGTCATCAGCTCGTCGCGCAGCTCCGAGTCGCTCATCGGGCTGCCATCCTCGTGTGTGGCCTGCAGCAGCAGCGACATGATGTCATCGCGCTCAGCCAGGTCGCCGGCGTCGCGCCGCTCGGCGATCTCCGCGTATATCGGGCGGTTCACGCGCTCCATCTCCCGCTGGAAACGCCCCACTCGCGCGATCCGCTCCGGCCCCAGCGCCAGCAGCGCGAAGCCGTTCAGCGGGCTGGTCACGATGTCCAGCACGTGGCGCAACTCCTGGCGCAGCTCCTCCATGCGCGGACCCTCCGAGACGCCGAACACCGCGCGCAGGATGATCTCCAGCGTCAACGCCTGCATCCGAGGACGCAGCGGATACGGCTCGCCCAGGGGCCACCGCTCGATCTCCTGCGCGGCGATCTCACCCATCAGCGCGCCGTAGCGCTGCATCCGCTCGCCGTGGAACGCGGGCAGCATCAGCTTGCGCTGGCGCAGGTGCGGCTGATCATCGAGCAGCAGCACCGACTCGGGGCCGAGCACCGGCAGCAGGATGCGATTCGCCTCACCCGCGTGCAACAGCGCTGGAGGGCCCGTGAACACCTGCTTGATCGTGTCCGGATCGGACGTCACGACCCACTCGCCTTCATTGGCGATCTTCAACGTGAACATCTCTCCGAAGCGCCTCTGACAGGTGTCCAGCAGCCACTGGGCCTGGCGGTACCAGATCACACTCTGCACGGCCCTCGGTAGGCGCGGGCCCGGGGGAAGCGCGGGATCGTCGGTGATCATCGATGTGGCTCCTTCGCGAGTGGTCGCAGATCGCATACTGGACGGTATCTCAGCACATACCGGGTGGTATGTCAAACGCAGGGCGTACGAGCGCGAGAGTCGTGACGGTCCCATCCATGTCTGCGAGCAGCGGCACGGTGAGGCTGTTCTTCTCGACGAACCTATGATGCGAGGCCACATCCTGAGCCGAGATCCCCACCATCGTGCCACCAAGCGCCGCGAACTCACCCGGTCGATCACGGTACGAACAAAATTGTGCTCTACAAACCGGTGTGTTACCGAGTCCTCAGACAATGAGCTGCGCAAGGCTGGATACGTAACCGGCGAAATCGCAGCGTCGGTTGGCTACAGCCGGTGCCATCGGGCGCCGGGGCCAGATCCCTGCAGCTCGATCCGCCTACTGTCGCGCAGTTCATTCAGTACCAGGCGGATAGTGGCGGTGCTGATCCCCGGCAGCGCGCGTTCGATGTCACGTTTGCGGAACTCGGTGGGCGACTGGTGGCAGATGTACTCGCGGACCCGCTCCTGCTTTCCCCCGCTGCTTGCGGCCGCTGCCAGCACACGGCGCTCGAAGTCCTCATAGGCGTCGGCCAGGATTTGTGCCAGATAGCTCGTCCACGGCCAGACGCTGTGGTTGGCTTCATGCCAGGCACGCTGGGATTCATACAGCGTCGCGTAGTAGGTGTTCTTGGACTCGAAGATGCGCTGCTCGACGCTGATATAGCGGGCGACTCCGTAACCATGGGCGAGCAACTCGTGGGTCGTTATGAGCCGGGCGAGACGGCCGTTGCCGTCCGTGACCGGGTGGACAGCGAGAAAGTCCAGAACCATGGCGCTGAGGAGCACGAGTGGATGGGCGACACGGTCGCGCTTGGCGGCGTTGTAGCGCTCGAACAGCTCGGTAAGCATAAACTCGGTCCGCTGCCACGGTGGCGGCGTAAAGACGATCTCGCGTTGGCCGGGTTCCCCCGAGGCGATCATGTTGTCCTCGGTCTTCAGATAGCCGCCGTGCCCACCGAGATGATGGAAGAGTGTCCGGTGCAGATACAGAACAAAAGGGACGTTCAGCGGCTCGTGCTCGTGCTCGTCCTCGCGAAGAAGCACGTCGAGCGCGTCGCGATACCCCGCGAACTCCTTCTCGTTGCGGTTGCGGAAGCGGGGAGAACCCTCCGCGATCCGTTCGGCGCGTTCGGTGTCGACGACAACGCCCTCAATCGCGTTGGAGGCCGTGATCGACGCGATCCTGGCGTGCTCTGAGAGCTGGTGCAGCAACTCGGGCATCTGGTCGACGAACATCTGCTCCCGGCCACGCGCCGTGTCGATCGCAGAGAGCGTCGCACCCAACCCTGGTGGCTGGCTACCGAGGGTGCGACTGATATCCATGAAGCTTTGCATCGTGCTAATGATGACATAGTCGTACTAATTCTCAGTAGCTTTAGCATGACTATTAGGGGCTTAGCACGACAAGGAGGCCAAAATCGGCCCGGTCTTGGATTTCCTTCCAGCACAGGGGCATATCAGCCCCGGTTAGGATGACTTGATGCGCTTCCTCCTCACCAGTGCAGGTAGCGCCAACGGCGGTGGCCATGACGCGCTGCTCGCCTTCAACGCCGAAGGCGAGTTCGTCGGCCCGTTCAGCGACGACCCCAGGATCGTCGATCCGCGTGGTCTCTGCATTGACCCGTCCGGTGCGCTGATCTACCTGAACGGCGCCGAGCGGATGCTCGCCCTTGATCGCAGTGGACGCGTCGTGCGCGACTCTGGGCCGATGGTGGACCTCGACCCGGGCGGCGCCGTGTTTGGGCCAGACGGTCGCTTCTATGTCACGACGCGGCGCCGCCGGACGATTTTTTGGGCATCTCTGCGACGCTCGACGGCCACGCGGAACCACTCCTGCCGGAAGGCATCGTCCCATTCCCACGCGGGTTCGGTTTCGGGCGGGACGGCAGCCTGTATCTCGCCTCGGGCATCGGCCCCTCCGGCGAGGGCGAGAGCACCATCCTGGTGTTCGATCCCGACCCGCCGGCGCGGCCGCGTCGCTTGGTCACGGATCCCGAATTGAGCCCTCTGGACCTGACCGTGGTCCCGAATGGCCACATCGTCGTCGCCAGCGAGTCTCCGTTCCGTGCCCCCGATGCTGCAGTCACCACTCGCGAATACGATCCGGCTAGCGGAGAGCTCCTCCGCGTCTTTGCTCCTGAGAGTTCGGTGAACTTCCGCCAGCCGCGCGGGTTGAGATTGGGGTCGGACGGCCACCTCTATTGCGTCGGCGAGGCTCACGCGATCGCGTTCGACTTCTCGACCGGAGACTTCCTGGGGCCGGTCCTAGGACTGCCGAGGCTCCACGGCCAAGCGCTCGTGCTGCTCGACTAGCAGCCCCTCTGGAAAATTTGGGTAGGAGGATAGGACTATTTTTTATGGGGGGCAACAAAAACTTGTCACCCGCACAGAGGTCCGTGTCGCCAGCCACAAGGCAAGTTGTACGAGCGCCTTCGACTGGATTTTCATGGCGATTCGTGGCGTCGTCTAGTTGCGGTGAACGCCGTCTCGCCGTGCGCAAGGTCGAAATCTAGGTCTCCTCAGAACAGCTCTGCGGGGGTCACGAGATGCACGCGGCGCTCCTGTTCGCCTGCCGCTGCGAGGCGCTGATCAAAGCCTGAGCGTGCGAAGAAGTACAGCGCCGGGGGTTCCGCGTCGGGCAGGAGGTACGTGGCGAGCGCGTCGAGCTTGACCATCTCGGAGTAGGGCATCTCGCCAGCCGCCCACTTGCAAGAGCCCAGCGAGACCGGCCGGCCCTCATCGCCGGATTGGAGGAGTGACGCGCTCGGAGCAAGAGCAGCGCCCCGCTTCCCCGCTACTCGTAATGCAGGAGCGCTTCACTCACCATCACGGTCGTGTGCCCACTGCGAGCAGGTACTCCATCTCAAAGCGCGCATCCCCTGGGGTACCACGGTTCCACTCCTCGCAGAGCTCGTCCAGAGCGGCATCGAGTTCTGCCTCGCGTCCGGTCTTGGCTGCATTCGCACGGGCCGCGATCGTCGGGCCGTACCGCGCCTTGAAGTGCTCGCCGAAGTCACGCGGATGCTCGAAGGCGGTGACCTCCAAGACATCACGCTCTAGCAACCCGAAGTCGACGTGCTCACCGAACAGCTCGGCGATGTGTTGCTCGCTGCCCCACAGCGGTGGCGGTTGTGCACCCGGCGGCGGGGTGGGCACGAACGGGCCCATCGTCCTAAATAGCGCCCCGACCAGCCCCTCGGGGGTCCAGCTCAGTAGCCCGACCTTGCCACCGGGACGACACACGCGGATGAGCTCGTCGGCGACTTGTTGGTGGTGCGGAGCGAACATCGCGCCGATCGAGGAGATCACGACATCGAACGACCCGTCCTCGAACGGTAGGCACTCGGCGTCGGCCTGCACCCACTCGAGGACCAGCCCTTCATTCTCAGCACGGACGCGGCCGGCCTGCAGCAGCTCCGGTGTCAGGTCGCTGGCGGTGACCCGAGCGCCGACCTTCGCCGCAGGTATCGACGCATTACCGGTCCCGGCAGCCACGTCCAGGACCACGTTGCCGGGAGCGATGCCACACGCCTCCACCAGCCGCGGCCCCAACGGAAGCAAGAACGTCTCGACCATATCCGGGTAATCACCCGATGCCCACATCGCGCGATGACGCGCCTTCAGCTCTGAATCGGACACGCTAGACGACAAAACGCCCTCCTTTGGTTGACAGCACAATCGCACCTTCCTTCAGCATTGTCTAGAGCAGCTCCGCGATGCACCGAGCCGCGTTGGCAGCACCGTCGACCTCCACGTCCTGATATGCCACCTCGCGACCGATCTCCTGGGCGATGGCCGCGGCAATAGTCTCCGGAGGGGAGTTGTCGAAGTCCATGTGGCGACCGGCCCCATACTGTTCCAGGCGGTGGCGGACGTGGAAGTTCTGCTCGAAGTGGTGGCGCAGCGGGAAGTACAGGAACGGCCGCTTGTTCGCCGTGAGCTCCATCGAGGTGGTCAGACCGCCCTGTACCACGGCGAGGTCACAGGCGGCGAGATGCCGGTAGAGGTTGTGCACGTAAGGGACGCCCTCCAGGCCGGGATGGGAAGGGAGCGAGTCGGGGTCGATGCGAGGGCCGGCGACGACGATCATGCGCAACTCCGGGACGCGCTCCTTGGCCTGCGGGAAAGCAGCAATAACCCGCCGCAGCAGGCCGGCGCCGACGCCCGAACCGCCGACAGTGACGATGCACACCTGCTCGTCCTCGCCGTAGCCGAGCTCGGCGCGCAGCTTGCTGCGATCGCCGAGTTCGGCGGGGTCAAAGCCAGTGACATAGCCGGTGAAGTCGAAATGGCGCTCTGTCCAGTCGCGGATCATCGGCAACTGCGGGCCGAGGCGCTCGGGAACGATGTCCTCGGGGTTGCCGACGAACAACGCCAGGTCACGAACCTCGGAATGCTCGGCGATGTGATCGACCATGTCGGCGTTGTAGTCAGCTGTGACGAAGCGCTCGCATTGATCGCTGTCGTCCATCGGCAGGAACCCGACGAAATCGGTCAGCCACGCGAACGGGACACGCTTCTCGCGCGGGTTCTCGTGCAGGTAGTAGTCGAGCTCCCACGCCTCGTCCCCGATCCACAGGTCATAGCGGTCCTCGCGCACGACGTCGTGGAAGAGCATGAAATTCGCGGCGAGGATCTCGTCCATCCGCCGCAGCGCGTGGAAGCAGTGCAGGTCGTGCTCGGCGGACTCCGACTCGATGTGCCGGGACTCATTCGCCAGATGCGCACTCGCGGGATGGATCCGCTCACCTTCCGCTGAGAGCACCCGTGTGACTGGGTCCTGGGCAAGCCAGTCGATCTGCAGGTCAGGTTGCAGGCGGCGCAGCTCGCGGGCGATCGCTACATCACGCTGGGCGTGCCCGAGCCCGATCGGCGAAGAGACGAACAGCGCCCGGGGACGGCCGTCGGGTCGGTACACCGTCGGATCGCATGGCGTGCGCTCACGGCCGAACACGTCCTCGGAGAACTCGCGCAGCGCCAAGTTGACCTGCAACGGCTTGCGCGCATGCGGGAAGTGGCCCGCGCCGGGGACCACCTCGAGGCGACCGCTGGCGAGGCGGGCCAGCGCCCGGGCATCGCGGTGCGGGGAGATCTTGTCGTTATCGCCGCTGATGACTAGCACCGGGAAATCTAGGCTTGTAGCCGCGCTCGCCGAACAGCGCGCAGGCGGCGTCCAGCAGTGCCCGGCGGGTCGTCGCGCCCTGCTCCGCCTTCTTGCCCTTGACATCCGTATGCCGTCCGTCCCAAGCCGGCGACAACTACACCCCAGTAGCGAACAGCCTAATTGGCGGCCGGGGCAGGAAGCGTGTCGAGCGCCGCCTTCAGGTCATCCACGGACTGATAATCCAGACCCAGCAGATGGTCATGGCGATGACGGACGATCCCGTCCTCATCGATCACGATCACCGCACGCTTCGTACCCATGCGACCCACGGCGCTGTACGCCTTCGCGACCTGCTTATCGACATCAGCCAGCAGCGGCACCGTGAGGCTGTTCTTGTCGATGAATCCCCTGTGGGAGTCCAAATCCTGCGCCGATATACCGACGATCGTTGCATCCAAAGCCGCAAACGCATCTGGACGATCGCGATACGAACACATCTGCTTCGTACACACCGGCGTGTTATCACCCGGGTAGAAAAGCAGCACGACTCGCTCGCCTCGGTGCTCTGAAAGCTTGAACTGACCGTCGGTGCCCGCCAGCTCGAAGTCCGGCGCGGGCTCACCCACCTGTGGCGTCTTTGCCATGCTCGACCCCCTCGTATTCGTTCAACACAGAATCTCCGCAGCCAAGGATAACGGCGAGTAGACGCCTGGACCCGATCCGTAGAGACAAACCTCAAAGACCGTACTCTTCGAGCAGCCGCAGCCATATCTCGCTGCGTGTCGGGAAGCTCGGGACGGCGTGCCATAGAAGCTCGAGCGGCACTTCCCCGATCACGGCAATCGTCGCCGCGTGCAGAGACTCGGCGACCTCGACACCCGTGAAGGTGGCTCCGATGATGATCCGGCGGTCCTCGTCGACGACGATGCGCACGGTGCCGGGGGTGTTGCGGCCGATGAAGCTCGCGCCCGCTGTCGAGCTCGTTGGCCGGTCGACCGCCCGTACGTTCATGCCCGCCGCCTGAGCGCTTTGCAGGGTGTGCCCGACGGCGGCCACCTGGGGCTCGGTGAAGATCACACGCGGTGAGAGCCGCCCGTCGGAGCGCAGCGCCGAGGTCTCACCGCCGCGGCCAAGGATGTGATCGGCCGCCAAACGAGCCTGGTACTTGCCCATGTGGGTCAGCAGCACGCGGCCGTTGGCGTCCCCCACCACATACAGCCAGTCGTTGCCGGGCACGCGCATCGCGTCGTCGACGTCGATCGTCTCGCCGGGCCGCAGACCCAGCTGCTCGACGCCGAGATTCTCGGTGTGTGCCCGCCGGCCGGTGGCTACCAGCAGCTCGTCCCCTGTTAGGGAGCGACCGTCCTCGAGCTCCAGGGTGACTGTCCCGCCGTCGGTCGGGCGCGTGACCCCGATCGCCTTGACGCCGAGGATCACCTGCGCTGCGCGATCCTCCAGAGCTTCCCGCACCTGTTGGGAGGCGAACTCCTCCTCACCGGCGATCAGCCGCTGCAGGCCCTCGACGATCGTCACCTGCGATCCGAGCGAGGTGTATGCGCTCGCCATCTCGCACCCGACAACCCCGCCGCCGAGGATCAGCAGCGAACCGGGAACCCTCCCGGCGGTCGTCACCTGCCGGTTGGTCCATGCCTTGCTGGCGGCGAGGCCCGGGATCGGCGGCACCGCGGCGCCACTGCCAGTCGCGATGACCACGGCCCGTCTGGCCTTCAGCAGCACATCCCCCTCCCCGTGCACGCGAACCGTGCGCTCGCTCTCGAGTCTGCCCTCGCCACGGAACAAGACGATCCCGCGTTCCTGCACCCACGGCAGGTGGGCGGTGTCGTCGAGGTCGCTCACGACCTCATCGCGCCGGCGCAGCACGGACGCGACGTCGAGTTGCCCGGTCGCGGCCTCGGCTGCGCCCGGCACGCGGCGTACCTCCGCGAGGATCTGCGCGGGGCGCAATAGCGCCTTCGAGGGCATGCAGGCGTAAAAGGCGCACTCCCCACCGACGAGGTCGCGCTCGACCAGTGCCACCTCCAGGCCGGCTTCGGCCAGACGCCCGGCGCAGACCTCGCCCGCGGGCCCGGCGCCGATGACGATCACATCGAAGTCCATCTCGTTCATTGTCCTCTCTCTTTCTCAAAGACGCTCTGTTTGGGTGCCTGGCTTCTCGCCGTGCCCAATCTGAATCGACCGCCGCTCGATGTCCACCCACGTGTATGCGTTTCGAACACCCCGGGAAGATCGCAGAGATGAGGCCGCCGGCAGGCAATGGCCGCCGATGCCCGGCCGCTGTGAGACCGGGGATGGCGAGCGAGACTGGTTGCGCGGCCGCCGCCGCGCTAGCCTCAGAGGTGATGCTCCAGTCACTCAGTGGTCAGCTGCTGCTCGCCTCCCCGGCGCTCGAGGATCCGAACTTCAAGCGCGCGGTGGTGCTGATCGGCGCGCACAACGAGGACGGTGCGATGGGCGTGGTGCTGAACCGCCCCTCGGAGATGACCGTGGGTGAGGCGGTGCCGATCCTCGAGCGTGTGCAGCAGGAGCCAGAGCCGGTCTACATCGGCGGACCGGTCTCGCCCAACTCGATAGTCGTGCTGGCCGAGTTTCTCGACCCGACCCCGGCGGGACTGATCGTGCTCGGGCGAATCGGCTTTCCCTCGCCGGACTCGGATATCGCGCAGCTCGAGGAGGCCACCGCGCGACGGCGCGTATATGCGGGCTACGCTGGGTGGGGCGAGGGGCAGCTCGAGGCCGAGCTCGACAGCGGCGATTGGATCGCCGACGTCGCGGTGCCCGAGGACGTATTCACCGAGGCCCCGGATGAGCTGTGGAGCACTGTGCTCAACCGCAAAGGCGGAACCTACGCGCTGATCGCGCGCATGCCACTGGACCCCAGCGTCAACTAGGGCGAGCACTGCCGGCCGAGAGTAGGCGCGGCGGCACTGCCGCTGTCTCTACTCTTAGGCTCTCACGCACCTCAACCCTTCGCCCCGAGGCTCCGATCATGCTCAAGCCGGCTCACACCAATCACCGTCGCGTGGCAACCGCCCGGATCGCGCTCGCGGCTCTTCTCAACGAGGAGATGGGAGCCTGAGCCGAGTCGCTCGAGGGCTTCTGCTTGCCGCGTGTGGCGCATCGGCGCTCGCGGTGTTCGCGCCCTCCTCGGTTGCCGACTCGCCGGCGGGCATCTCCACAGCGGAGCACAGATCGGTCCTCGTGGCGTTCCTGAGCGCGCCGGCCCAACACCGCCACCGCGCCCTCGAAGATCCGCTCGAGCGAGAGCTCGCAGCCGTGCCCGGGCTCTCGATCGGACTGATGAGCGCCACCCAGGGCAGCTACACGACCGCCCAATTCCTGCTCGACCTCACCCAGGGCGCGCGGGTCGCCTCCTCCGCCTACTCCCAGACGCGCCCCCCAGCGCTGTCACTGAAGACAGTCGGCGCGGGCGCCGTGATCGATGGCTGGCGACTGGCGCGCAGACGGGCCGAAAACGCACCGCAGCTGTTGCAGCCCGGGCTGCTTGGCGCGCAGATCCCGGGAGGTGGCGCCTACGTCGCCGTAGCCGCGACGAACACGATCGACGGCGTCCTAGCCGCCGACCGCGCAGGACGCATCGCGGCCGTCTCGCTGGGCACGGCGCCAACGTTGCTGGCACGTCTCGCCGCACTCAGGAACCTCGAGCGCCTCGTCGTCACAGACCTGCCCGGTAACGCGGCAGGTTACGCGGACCTGCAAACGCTGAGCGAGAATCGCCCGGCGGGAGAGCTGCTGATCGTCCTGCAACGCGCCCCGGACACACCCGGGCACGAACTGCTGTGGAGCGCCGTCGGAGGCCTGGCCGGCGGTGGCGGCAAGACACTCACCTCGCAGACGACGAACGAGCGCGGACTGATCGCCGCTGTTGACCTCGCCCCGACGATCCTCCGCCACCTGGGCGTGACGCCGATCCCCGCCGACATGCGCGGCGATGCAATCCGCACAGACGGCCCGCTCCACTCGGCGAGCCTGCGCGCGCTGCTCGCCAGGCTGCGTGTGATCGGCGGCAGGCGGCTGAAGGCGCTGGCGGTCATGTTGAGCGCGTGGGCGCTGCTCGCGCTGCTGTCGGCCGGCCGCCCGCACACACGTGCATGGGCGATGCGCACAGGCGCTCTCGGCGTCATGTGGGCGCCCGTCGCGGTACTGATTCCAGCGGCGTTTGGGCCGAGCCCGGCTGTCGAGTACTCCACGATCGCCCTGGCCTGCCTGCTGCTCGGCGCGCTCACCGACCGGCTGATCACCTGGCCCCGTGCGCCGATTGCCCCGGCGATCGTGGCAGTCGCCGCGCTGGCCGTGGACGCGCTCGCCGGCACGCAGTTGCTGATGCGCTCTGTGCTCGGTCCAAATCCAATCCTCGGCGCACGCTTCTACGGCATCGGCAACGAGCTCAAGTCCGGTTTGGCCGTGCTCGTGTTCGCCGCGGTGGCCGCCGCGCTGTATCCCACCGTGCGCGGGAGCAAGGCCGCGACTGTGATGAGCGGCGCGGGCATCCTGCTCGCGACAATCGAGGGCTCGGCACGCATCGGCGCGGGTGTGGGCGGCGTGATCCTGGTGAGCGCCGGCACCGCCGTGGCTGCCGTGATGCTGCTCGAGGGAGACCTGACGCGCCGGCGCGCGCTGATCGTGCTGATCAGCCCGGTCGCGGGACTCGTGGCGCTTGCCGCGCTCGACCTCACGACAGCCCACGGAAGCGGCCATTTCACCGGCAGCATCCTGCACGCCCGCTCAGTCGGCGACCTGCGCGATGTAATCGTCCGACGTTACACCGCGGCCTGGGATGAGCTGCACAACCACGCGATGCCGGTGGCCACGGCCTTTGCGCTGCTCTACGCCGCACTCGGCGTACGCCGACGGCACCGACTCCTGAATCCGGTCGCCGCCGACCCCGTCTGGTTGGCCGCGCTCGCCGGCGGCCTCACCGCGGGCGTCGTCGGGGCGCTGGCGGAGGACTCCGGACCAGTGCTGCTGGTCGTGGCTGTCTTCACTCTCGGCTGCGTGCTGAGCTACCTCTGGGGGCGCCCCGTGCACGCGCAGCAAGCAGCGCCAGCGGGCCGATCGGGGCACTGACAGACACGCTCGAGATGCTCCTCGGCCGGCGCTGCGACACCGCGTCAGAGAACGCGGGATGATTCAGTGACTGCCATCCTCGCCGCCAGAGGTGACGCCACATTCACGACCAAAGGCCAGGACCATGCACGAGTTGAACGTTGACGGCGACAGACACCCGCCCGAGCTGACGCGCGAGCAGATCGAGCGCCTGGAGAAACGCTACGGCAACCGCTACCTGCTCGAGCCGGCCCCCGACGACAAGCTGCCGAAGATCGGCATGTCCGCCGATGAAGCGATGGGCTTGATCGAAAAGGAGATGGTGCTCGACGGCATCCCGATGCGCAACCTCGCGACTTTCGTCACCACCTGGATGGAGCCGGAGGCCGACCGCATCATCGCGGAAAACCTGCACACGAACTTCATCGACCACGCCGAGTATCCGCAGACCGCGGAGATCGAGCAGCGCTGCATACGGATGCTCGCCGACCTGTTCAACGCCCCTGCCAAGACGACAGGCGCGCGCACGCAGGGGTCCTCCGAGGCGATCATGCTCGGCGCGCTGTCGCTGAAGTGGAAGTGGCGCGAGCGCCGCCAGGCAGCCAAAAAGTCGACCGATGCTCCCAACCTCGTGTTCGGCGGGGACGTGCACGTCGTCTGGGAGAAGTTCTGCCGCTATTTCGACGTCGAACCGCGGATCGTCCCACTGGCGCCCGAGAAGTACACGATCGGCCCCGAGGACGTGGAGCCGCACATCGACGAGAACACGATCGGCGTCGCCGCCGTGCTCGGCACGACCTTCACCGGGCACTCCGATGACATTCGCGGGATCAACGACCTTCTCGTCACGCTCAAGAACGCACGGGGCCTGGATGTGCCGCTGCACGTCGACGCGGCCTCGGGCGGCTTCGTCTGGCCATTTCTCTATCCCGATTGCAAGTGGGACTTCCGCCTCGAGCAGGTCCGTTCGATCAACGTCTCCGGTCACAAGTTCGGCCTCGTCTACCCCGGCATCGGCTGGCTCGTGTTCCGCGAGGAGTCGGACCTAGCCGAGGATCTCGTGTTCTACGAGAACTACCTCGGCAAGCGCGATGCGACCTTCACGCTGAACTTCTCCACCGGCGCCTCGATGGTGCTCGCCCAGTACTACAACTTCGCGCGCCTCGGCCACACGGGCTACCGCTACATCATGGAGACGATGAAGTACAACGCCCGCACGCTGGCGCGCGAGATCGAAGCGATCGGCGAGTTCGAGATCATCGGCGCGGCGGAGGAGGAGCAGCTCCCGCTGGTCGCGTTCAAATTGACCGACGGTCACGACTACGACGAGTTCGACGTCGCCGCGCAACTGGCCGCCGAGCGGGGCTGGATGCTGCCCGCCTACACGCTTCCGCCGAACGCCGAACACGTCAAGATCATGCGCGCGCTCGTCAAGCAGACGCTCAGCTACTCGATGACCGTCACGCTCGGCAACGACATCGCCGAAGCCTGCCAGACGCTCGCAAAGAAGGGCGCTCTGCACCCAACGGACCGCAAGCGCGTGAAGACCAACACCGGATTCTAGATACCGTCGCGCCGCTCGTAACTGGCACTGTCTCACAGCGCGGCTCGAGTGTGGCCGCTGCCGTGGCGCGCCTGGGGGGCGAGGGCGACAACCGGCTGTAAGCACACGCGACGTCCCCCGCATGATTCTTCCGTGCGGGAGGCGAACCGTGCTCGCTACGTCACACACCCCGGGACTCGTGGCCCGGGTCCGAAAGCGGCCTGCCGCGCTCGACGGCTGGCTTTGCGGGCGGCCACGGGATGAGCGGCTTGCCGATCTCCCAGTGATGACCGAATGGGTCCACGATCCTGCCGAGCAGCCAACCGTGCCGCTCGCCGACGGGGTGGATCTCGCTCGCGCCAGCCGCCACCGCCCGCTCCAGCGCGGCCTCTGGATCGGAGGCGATCAGGAGCATCCGCGCAGTCGCGCCACCCGCGGACTCGGGGCTGAAGTTTCCGTGCGCGGGAGACTCATCGGAGACCCAGAAGCAGGCGTGCCCCAGGGACAGCTGGGCAACCACATCCGGATGATCCTCGGTGCCGCCCACCCGATAGTCCTCGACCGCCCCAAAAGCCGCCTCCTAGAAATCTACCGCCGCGCGGCCGCGCCGCACCGACAGCTGGGCCTGCACTTGGCTCATGCTAGGAGAGCTCCTCGGGGAGCTGCAGCTCGAGCAGCTCCCCGCCACCCTGGTGGTCGACCTGCAGTGTCGTGTGCGAGAGCTCGAAGCGCTCGGCCAGCAGCGACTCCAGCGCCCGGCGCGCCGCGTGACAGTCGGCGTCAGCGGCGACCAGGACGTGCGCGGAGAGCGCCGGAAACCCCGAGGAGACCTCCCAGACATGCAGGTCGTGAACCTCCACCACATGGGGCTGATCGACGAGCGCGCGGCCGATCAGCTGCGGATCGAGCCCTTCGGGAGCGGCCTCCAGGAAGATTCTGGCGGAGTCGCGCAACAGCCCGTAGGAGGAGCGCAGCATCAGCGCGGCGACAAGCAGCGAGGCGATCGGATCGGCACGATCAAAGCCTGTCAGCAGGATCACGACGCCGGCCGCCGCGGTCCCGATGAACGCAAACAGGTCGGTGAGGATGTGCTGGAAGGAACCCTCGACGCTCATGTTTCCGCGGCCAGCGCCGGCGAGCGTGAGCGTGGCCGCGGCGTTGACGGCGATCCCAGCGAGCGCCACCGCGACCATCGGCCACGCCGACACTCTGGCCGGGCTGATCAGCCGACCGACGGCTGAGTAGATGATGACGCCCGCTAGCACCAGCAGCGTCACGCCGTTGGCCTGTGCGCTGAGGATCTCGACTCGCCGCAGACCGTAGGTCATGGCGCCCTTGGCTGGCCTGGCGGCGAGACGCAGCGCGACAATCGAGAACCCGAGCGCCGCGCTGTCGGTCAGCATGTGGGCCGCGTCTGAGATCAACGCCAGTGAGTGCGCGAGCGCTCCCACCAGCACCTCGAGCACCATGAAGCCGGCGATCATCGCCAGCGCGATCGCCAGCCTGCGCTCAGAGGCCGGCGGCCCGTGCGTATGTCCCGCGTGACTGTGGGAGTGGCTCACCCCGAGGCGGGCGGCGAGACGCTCGGGGGCTCATCGGCGCCCTCACCCAAGGATCCCTCGGTGCCCAGCAGAAGCGCGCGGCGGCGTCCCATCAGCAGCACCAAAAGCACAGCCACGATAACCAGAACGAGAATCCCGCCGGCGATGTAGCGCAGTTTGTGGTGCACCGCTTTCGTGGCTGCTTTCGGTTTCGCCACAATCACCTGGTAGCGCGCTCCGTTCGCTTGCGCCAACGCGATCAACTGCGGCTGTTCGCTCGCCGTGTAGAGGACCGTGAAGTGCCCGTGATTGTCCATCGAGACGTGGACGTGCCCCGGCGCGGGCGTCGGGTGGAAAGTCAGCGCGTGAACTTCGTGACTGCGCAGCTGCGTGTGCAGCGCGGGCAGGCCCTCGGGCAGGAAGTGGAAACCGGCGGCGCTTGCGCTCCCTGGGATCGCCGTGAACGCCACCAATGGCGCAAGCGCCAGGCAGGCCGTCACGCGCCCGCGCGTCGAGCTTCTGATCGATCTGTTCATGGCAGGGACCCTAGCGTCCCCGCCCGACATCTGCGTTGGTGCTCACAGCCCACACGAAGGCGGCGGCCTGACGATCGCTCCCGCCTGCGCGAGTGTGCGCGCAGCCAGGCCGTGCCGCGGGCCCACCAAGCGACTCACCGGGCTCTGTGTAGTGATCGATCGGGACGCCACGACGCGCGGCTCACAACCAGCCCTTCTGCTCCGCGACACGTATCGCCTCGGCCCGGTTTGAGCCCCCGAGCTTCTGCATGATCGAGGACAGGTGGTTGCGTGCGGTCCCTGGCGAGAGGTGCAGCTCGGCGGCCAACTCGGCGATCGTGCCACCTTGGCGAGCGGCGCTCAGCACCTCCTGCTCACGCGCCGTCAGCGGATTCACGCCATCGCTGAGCGCGGCGGCCGCAAGACCCGGATCGACGACCCTTTCGCCCTTGGCCGCGCGGCGGATCGCGGCCGCCAGCTCGGCGGCCGGGGCGTCCTTGAGCAGGAATCCGCAGGCACCTCCCTCCATCGCACGACGCAGATAGCCGGGCCGGCCGAAGGTGGTCACGATCAGCACACGGCAGTCGGGCAACTCGTGGCCGAGCTGCTCCGCGGCCTGCAGACCGCTTGCGCCCGGCATCTCTATATCGAGCACCGCAACCTCGGGCTGAGAATCGCGCGCGGCCTGAAGCACCTCGTCGCCACGCGCCACCTCGGCCACGACTTCCAGATCCTCCTCGAGTGAGAGCAGACTGGCCAGCGCTCCGCGAACCATCGTCTGGTCCTCGGCCAGCAGGATGCGAATCACGCGGTGCTCTCGAGCTCGCCGGTGGGCACCGTGACACGCAGGCGAAAACCACCGTTCGGCGCGCGCCCTGCCTCCAGAGCACCCGCGAGCCGCTCGACTCGCTCACGCAACCCAGCCAGACCGTTGCCCGCGGGGTCGGGCTCGCCCGGCCCACGCCCGTCGTCGAGCACCTCGACACTCGCCGAGTTGAGTCCCGGCTCGATCGCCACCCGGCAATGAGTCGCACCGGAGTGGCGGATCACGTTGGTCATGCCCTCGCGCACAGTCCAGGCCAGAAGCGCCTCCACTTCTGGCGTGAGCTCCACATCGGTCCGATCCAGCGCCAGCTCGATGCCGGCGGCCTGAAGCGCGGTGTGAGCACCGTCGAGCTCGGCCGAGAGCTCCGGCCGCCGGTAGCCACTGACCGTCTCACGCACCTCCGTGAGCGCCTTGCGGGCAACCTCCTGCACGTCGGCGATGTGCACCGCTGCCGCCGCGGGTTCCCGCTCGAGCAGCCGGCCGGCCAGCTCGCTCTTCAGCGCGATCACGGACAGGCTGTGGCCGAGCAGGTCGTGCAGGTCACGCGCGAAGCGAAGCCGCTCGTCAGCCACCGCCAAGCGCGCGAGCTCCTCTTGCGCCCCTTCGAGCTCGTGGTTGACGGAGATCAGCCTGCCGAAGGCGAGCATCATGAACCCGATGGAGAGCGTCACCGCCGCATAGGAGAGGGATTCTTCCTGGCCACTGCCGGCGATCGCCGATAACCCATAGGCCAGGACTGTGCACGCTCCAAGTACCGGCACGCCCTCGAAACCGAGTCTCACGCCGGCGGCCGCACCGACGTACACAAACAGAATCGCAAAAGAGTGAAAGGCGCAGAGGGTGAGCAGCGATGCGATCGCGAGCAGCACGAGCAGCACAGTCCGCCCTCCGAGCCGCCGGTCGAGGACACCCAGCACGTAGATGCCGACGAACATCGTCAGGCCGACCGCGGTCAGCCCGGTCCGCCATCCGGAGGGATCCGATTCGGTGAACGCGCTGATCGGCGAGATCAGCCACAGCAAGCCCAGCCCGCCACCGAAGCGCCGCCGCCAGCGTGTCCGATGCAGGCGGTTGCGTTCGCCTTCACCCGGGCCCTGGAGGGGCGGAAAAGCGGCGATCGACGCAGCCAGATCACGTGCTCGGCCGATTCTCCGCTGCCACTGGCTGGGAGCCATCGGATTCGTTGCGCAATCCTTCGGGTTGATCGTGTCGCTCATCGTGAAGCTAGTCTCGGGCCGAGAGTTGGCGCATCGTGCGAATCATCATGAAGCACCCGAAGACCGTCCAGATAGCCAATGTCCGCAGGTCGTGACCGACCAGCCCGGCGCCGTGGGTGCGCGGATCGAAAGCGGCCTGTAGCGCATTGGAGAGGGGCCGCAGTGGGAAGAAGTCGGCGATGCTCTTCAGCCACGACGGTGCGCCTTCGAGCGGGAAGAACACTTCCGAGACAAACGACAGCGGCAGCGTGAGGAACGTCAGCACCGGCATGCCGCTATCGGGGTTGGGGATCAGCCGCGAGATCGCGATCCCGAGCGTCGTGAAGCAAACGGTGCCAAGCAGAACCGTCACGATCAGCCCCGGTAGCGTCGCGCTGAACACACGCGCACCCATCAGCACGATGCCGACCACGAGCAGCACCACGACCGAGGCGAACACCGTGAACACCATGCTGATCGTGAACCCGCCGAAATAAGAGGCCCACGGCATCGGTGTCATACGCATGCGCTTGATGATCCCCGTCTCTCGCAGGTTGGCGATCGACATCGCCACGTTGCTGAACCCGATCGTCATCACCGCGTAGGCGATGATCCCCGGCAGGAAGAAATCGATGAACGGGAGGTTGCCGCGTTCCTTGAGGTGACTGCCACCGTCGAGCGAGCCGAAGATCAACAGGAACATCAATGGGAACGCGAAGCTGAAGATCGCACGGCGGCGGTTGCGCCAGAAGGCACGCTGCTCGTAGCGGATCTGCCATGCCACCAGGCTCAGCTCGTGGCGCAGATCACCCGGCTTGCGTACCTCGGCGTTCTCCTCAGAGACAGCGGTAGTGATGGCGTTCATGTCGAGACCTCCCTGGACGGCGAGCCCTGACCGGGCTGCTCGTCCTCGTCGATACCCGTGAGGGCCAGATAAACATCCTCGAGCGTGGGCTGGGCGACCGCGAAGCCGCGCAGCGCCAGATCGCGCCGCAGCGCCCAGCCGCTCAGCTCGTGCGCGGCGAGAAGCCCGTTCTGCGTCTTGATCAGCACCCCGTCGCGATCGTGTGTGAGCTGAGCGTCCTTGGGCAACTGGGGCAGTTCGTCCGCTCCGATTCCGTCTGGCAGGGTGAAGCGGATCTCCGTGGGCAGCTCCTCGCGCCCGCCGATCTCCTCCGGTGTGCCGCTGGCGACGATCTGCCCCGCGACCATCACGACGACACGATCGGCGAGCGTCTGCGCCTCATCCATGAAATGTGTGGTGAGGAAGACCGTCTTGCCGAGCGAGCACAGCGAGCGGATCGTCGACCACGCGTGACGGCGGGCGTGGGGATCGAAGCCCGTGGTGGGCTCATCGAGAAACAGCAGGTCGGGGTCGCCGACCAGCGCAAGCGCCAGATCAAGTCGCCGGCGCTGCCCGCCGGAGAGCAGACCGGCGCGGGTGTCCTGCTTGGCATCCAGCTCGACGAGCTCGATCAGCTCCGCCACCGAGCGCGAGCGCGGGTAGTAGCGCCCATACATCTCGATCAGCTCGCCCACGGTCAGGTCCGGCTGTACACCGGAAGACTGCAGCACCACGCCGATACGCTCGCGCATCGCACGCTCGCCGCGGGCGGGGTCGTGGCCGAGAACAGACACCGTTCCCGAGCTGGGGAGTCGGTGGCCCTCGAGAATCTCGGTGGTGGTGGTCTTACCCGCACCGTTGGGCCCGAGCATGCAGAAGACCTCACCGGCGGCGACGTCGAAACCAACGCCGCGCACCGCCTCTAGCTCCTCGTAGCGCTTGTGCAGCTGGTTGACTTCGATCACATTGGTCATGCAGCGAGACTAGGCCAATCGCCGGCCTCCCGTAAGTGGCGAACGTCGTGACTTGCCCATGACATTTGTCATGCACAGTCGCCTCGAGCAGCCCCTCGTAAGCGATGTTCTCCGATCGCTTCCCTCACCACAGTCCAGACACGGGCATCGCCCAGATGCGCTCCCCGAACGGGAGGGTTTGTGCGCCTGTGTAGATGACGACGCCTGCCTTGAAAGCGCGAGCCGAGCTTGTCGCGCAGGTATCGCAAGCTGCGCGAGTCCGCTGAACCGACCGACGCGGCGGGCTTGGTCTCGATGCCCACGACATCTCCCGCGGCCGACTCGATGACCAGATCGACCTCGCGTAGATCGGTGTCCCGGTAAAAGAACAGCTGTACACGGGTCTCGCTCCGGGTCGCCTGCTCAACGATCTCCATGGCGGCGAGCGTCTCGAACAACATGCCCGCGATCGCCCCCTGATCCGGTGCGGAGTACCTGGCCTCCTCGACCCCCACCAAACCGGAATAGAGCCCCCTACCAAACCGGAATAGGACTACTTTATGAAGAGCATCTCCGAATACGTCGGCAGCGGCCACAGGTCGTCCGCCACCAGCTTGCCGAACCGGACCATTGATCGCCTCCTGCGCGGTGTTAGGCATGCAGACGCTACGGCCGCAGGGACCGCCCAGCCTAACGCGCGGCCGCGCGTGCCTGACGACCTGCCTTCACGCGCTCTGTCTTGCCGAGAACCACCTTGCGCATGCGCACGTTCTCGGGCGTGACCTCAACGCACTCGTCCTCGCGCACGAACTCGAGCGCCTCGTCGAGCGTCAGTTTACGGTGGGCGTCCAAGCGCACCAGCACATCGGATGTCGAGGAGCGCATATTGGTCAAATGCTTTTCCTTCACCGGGTTGACGTCGAGATCCTCCGCGCGGGCGTTCTCGCCGATGATCATCCCCTCGTAGACCTCCTCACCGGGACCGACGAACAGCGAGCCTCGTTCCTGGAGTGTGAACAGGGAGAAGGTGACGGTCTCGCCGCGGCGGTCGGCTACGAGTACGCCGCTGTTGCGTGTCAGCAGCTCTCCGGCCCACGGCTCCCACCGATCGAAGACGTGGTGCATGATTCCCGTCCCGCGGGTTTCCGTGAGAAACTCCGTGCGAAATCCGATCAGCCCGCGTGCGGGAACCAGATAGTCCATTCGCACCCAGCCGGTGCCGTGATTGATCATGTGCTCCATCCGGCCTTTGCGCGAGGCGAGCAACTGGGTGACGGTGCCGACGTGCTCCTCGGGCACATCGACCGACAGACGCTCGACCGGCTCGTGGCGCTTGCCGTCGATCTCCCGCTCGACCACGTGCGGCTGACCGACCGTCAACTCGAAGCCCTCCCTGCGCATGATCTCCACCAGCACCGCCAGCTGCAGCTCGCCGCGGCCCTGCACCTCGTAGGTGTCCGGTCGCGCGGTCTCGCATACCCGCAGCGAGACGTTCCCGACGAGCTCCTGGTTCAGGCGCGCCTCGATCTGCCGGGCCGTCAGCTTGCTCCCGTCTTTCCCAGCCAGTGGCGAGGTGTTCGCGCCGATCGTGATCGACATCGCCGGTTCGTCGACGGTGATCACCGGCAGCGGCCGGGGGTCCTCGAGGTCGGCCAGCGTCTCACCGATCGTCACCTCGGCGATCCCCGCCACCGCGATTATCTCGCCCGGTCCCGCTTCCGCGGCGTCAACCCGCTCGAGCGCATCGGTCACATACAGCTCGGCGACCTGCGCCCGCTGAATCGAGCCGTCGGCCCGGCACCAGGAGATCTGCTGGCCCTTGCTGATGTTGCCGTGCCGCACGCGGCAGATCGCCAGGCGTCCAACGTATGGCGAGGCGTCGAGGTTCGTGACGAGCGCCTGCAGCGGATGCTCCGGATCGTAGGTCGGCGCGGGGATGTGCTCGAGCAGCAGGTCCAGCAGCGGCGCGAGGTCACCCTCCGCGGGAATCCCTCCCTCCAGCGCGGAGTCGTAGGTGAGCCATGCCCGTCCGGCGCGCGCGTTGCAGTAGACGATCGGGAAGTCGATCTGTGACTCGTCCGCGTCGAGGTCGAGGAACAGCTCATACACCTCGTCGACCACCTCCGCCACACGGGCGTCAGGCCGGTCGACCTTGTTGATCACGAGAATCACGGGCAGCCTGGCCTGCAGCGCCTTGCGCAACACGAACCTGGTCTGCGGCAGTGGCCCCTCGCTCGCATCGACCAGCAGCAGGACCCCGTCAACCATCGTCAACCCGCGCTCCACCTCGCCGCCGAAGTCCGCGTGCCCGGGCGTGTCGATGATGTTGAGCTTGACGTCCCTGTAGCGAAGCGAGGTGTTCTTGGCGAGGATCGTGATGCCCTTCTCGCGCTCGAGATCCATCGAGTCGAGCACCCGGTCGTTGACGTCCTGGCCAGCGCGAAACGCGCCCGACTGCCACAGCATGGCGTCGACGAGTGTCGTCTTACCGTGATCGACGTGGGCGACGATTGCGACGTTGCGAATATCGGAGCGGGGAACAAGCAAGGAAGCGGCAGGCTATCCATACCGCGCTCTGAGAGCCTCGCGCCTGCCCCGCCGCAGTCGACAGCCTGTTTCTAGGGCTCTCCGGAGCCGTCTCGGCGGGCGATGCGAAGAGCTCGATGCCAGCTCGGCCGACCGTTGCCGCCGTGCTTGCCGAGAAACAGCCGGAATTTCGCAATTTCGTCCTACTCTGTCGTTGTGAGCATGCGCGAGGATCTGGTCGAAGTTGCCGTTCGCTGATCCTGGGCCGCTGCGCCGTGAGCTGGCTCGTGCGCTGCCACAGCGTCCTTTCACTGTGCGCTTCTGGGAGGGCAGCGAACTGCCCGCCAGCAGCGCTGGGGGACCCACTTTCACGGCTCGCTCACCTCTGGCTGTGGCTCACCTGCTGAGGGCGCCGGGCCAGCTCGGCTTGGGGCGCGCCTACGCGACAGGCGAGTTGCAGGCCGACGACCTGGATCTCGTAGTCGGGCTGCTCGACACCTTCAAGGCACCGAGTATCGATCGCTCCACCCGGCTGAAGCTGATGTTCGCAGCGCTTCGCGCGTGTGGATTGACCCGGGCTCCCCGGATTCCCGCGAGCGAGTTGCGCCCTCGTGGCAGGCGCCACAGCCCCGAGCGTGACGCCCGCTCAATCAGGCATCACTACGACGTCTCCAACGACTTCTTCAAGCTGTTTCTGGACGAGTCGATGACGTACAGCTGCGCACTGTTCTCGCGCGAGCTGGATTCGCTGGAGCAGTCTTGGGGCACAGGCGAAGCGACCCGGCCGGGTTCGCGCACGCTGGAGGAGGCGCAGGCTGCGAAGCGCGAGCTGATCTGCCGAAAGCTCGCGCTGAGAGAGGGGATGCGCGTTCTGGACGTCGGCTGCGGGTGGGGAAGCTTCGTTATCCACGCCGCACAGCGCCACGGAGTGAAGGCGCTCGGCATCACGCTCTCCCCCTCCCAGGCCGAGCTCGCGCGCCAGCGCGTCGCCGAGGCGGGACTGGCAGAAAGCGTCGAGATCCGCCTGGCCGACTACCGCGATCTCACAGTCACGACGGAACGGTATGACGCGATCGCGAGCATCGGCATGGTCGAGCACGTCGGCTCCGGCCAGATCGATCTCTACGCGCGCCAGCTCGCGGGACTTCTGCAGCCGGGCGGCGCACTGCTCAACCACGGGATCGCGCGTCTGCGTCACGGCGACGCCGAGGCGGGCGCTTTCTCAGAGCGCTACGTGTTCCCCGACGCCGCCCCGCTGCACGTCTCGCGCGTGACGATGGCGCTGGAGAGCGCGGGGATCGAGCCGTTACACGTGGAGGCCCTGCGCGATGACTACGCACAGACGCTGACCCACTGGATCGAGCGCCTGGACGCCAATCTCGAGCAGGCGCAGCGTCTGGCGGGTGCGGAGCGCGTGCGCGTGTGGCGCCTGTACCTGCGAGCCGCACGCAACGGCTTTCAGACGGGGTTCACCTCGATCTTTCAGATCCTCGGACGACGGGCCTGAGCTATCGACGGCAGCGATCTCGCCAGCGCTTCGCTCTGGGTCGGCGGTCGAGCAGAGTGTCCTTCAGCACTCACGGCGGGCCGGCCCCACGTCTCGTGTGGATCGGCGCACTGGAGATCGACACCTGGCGTACCGTCCCCAACCCTGGACGCCCGAGTCAGACCGAGAGACCACTCAGCCGGGAGTGACGCATCACCTACGGCTCGTGCGGGCAGCCGACGGTGCTGTTGGCGGTAGCGGTGGCGCCGTCGGAGAAATCAAACAGCGCCGAGAACCGAAAGCCACCTCGTGGGCATGTTTCCGGCAATGCCACCCCGCGCGGACGAAAGTGAACGGTTCTGCCGTGCACGTGCTCGACGTAGAGAAAGTTGCCGGGTCCTATCGTCGTGTGCACGGTGAGAATCGAGACGTCCGATCCACCAGGAACGGAGGGGATCAGTGGCACGTCTGTGTCGAGACTTCCGTCGAGGAAACCATAGCCGGGGGTGAGTTCCCCGGGAAACACGAGCTGTGCGGAAACCGGGGTCTGGCCTGAGGCGAAGAACAGCACGACGATGTTGCCGTTGCTCGGTGGACCCATGAACGCCTGGACTTCGGCCGTCTCCCCGCCGCTTTCGCTGCCGAATGGCACTTCCACAAACGCACTGCCCGAGCCGATACGCGAATTCACCGAACACGCGCCCGGACCTCCGTTGAGCAGCGTCGCCGGTCGGCAGATCGCCAGTCCGAGTGTGGTCGTCACATAGTTCAGGCCGCCCGGCATGTGCAGGTCGACTGCCGTCAGCGGCGGCGGCGGTTGCCCGTTTTCGTCAGCGATCTGAAAGCCGAACCCGATTGTGGTGCTGGCGCCCAGATGCTCGGGCGTGAAAGACGTCAGCAGCTCGACCGCCGGAGCCGCCTGGGCTGCGCCGGCGAGACACCAACAGACCGGCAGGCAGAGCAGCACGGCTGAGGCTTTCACGGGGCCTCTCACCGTGACCAACACAGCGGGTGCGAGCCGCCGTCGCAGACCGTGCACCCCAATGCGAGGGTCTTTATCACTGCATCTCCTCTTCGGTCCACCGTCTGTGTCCTGGTTGGACACGCCGCGCGGCCTCGCGTTGATTCAAGCAGATCACGGGCTTGCGCTCAACGCGCCACCGCGGGCATCGCTGGCCGCAAACCGAGTGCGGCTAAAGAATTTCCCGCCATACACCGATCTGTCTCGCATGCCTCGTTGGTTTGCCCCTCCAACCGTCGATCAGACGGGGGATCAGCGCGCGCTGATGGGCTACGTGTCCGGCTGGATGTATGCGCTGGTCGGTCTACTCGGGATACTCGGCACGGCGTTTCCGGCGCTGCGATTCCACGTCTACTGGCAGCTCGGCCTCGGCCTCGCGACGATCCTCTACGGGTTGCTGATACTCAGCGGCCTCATACACTGGGAGAAACGGCCGATGGCGGTCCACGTCGCGGCGATGGCGGCGACCCTGCCGGTCATCGTCCTTGCGATCTGGGCCACCGGTGGCTGGTTCAGCTACATACGCCCGCTACTGATTCTCGCGCCGATCCACTGGGCGTTCTTCGTCAAGCGGCGCGGCACTGTGATGGGTCTCTGCGCGGGGCTCGTGTTGACCTTCTGGAGCCCGCTGCTCTACCAGTCCGCCGCCGCCAGCGCCACCACGCTCGCACGAACCGCCGGTGTCAGCATCACGATTTTCTTCATCGCGGCCGCGGTGATCCTGATTCGCAGGCGCCTGGCGGACGCCGAAACCCAACTGCGTGGCCTGGCACGCATCGACCCGCTCACCGGCCTGCTGAACCGGCGCGGCTTTCAAGCCTCGTTTTTTGAGCTGCTCGGCAGCGCTGGCACCAACGCCTATCCGTTCCTGATCATGCTCGACCTCGACCACTTCAAGGCACTCAACGACAACCACGGTCACTTGATCGGAGATCAGGCGCTGCGTTGCGTGGCCGAGCGCCTGCAGGCGAGTATGCGTGGCAGCGACCTGGCGGCTCGGATCGGCGGCGATGAGTTCGTCGTGGCCGGACACACCTCCGATCTGGATCTCATCGACAGGATCGCCGGACGACTGTCGATCGCGATATCCGGCGAGCTTCCGGGTGTGAGCGGCGCGCATCTCCAGGCGACGTTTGGCTGGGCTAGCGCCAAGCTGCCAATCGGCGACCTCAAGGACACCACCGAGAGCCTCTTGCGGCTCGCCGATGAGCGGATGCTCGCGGAGAAGCGTCTCAATCATGCGACCGTTGTGCGCGGCGAGCGCTCAGTGCGGCGCCTGGGAGACACCGCCGAGAGCATCGACGCAGGCGAGGCCCCGGCGCCGCGGTAACATCGGCGGCGTCCACATGGCGGCTTCCAGCGCCCGCCTCATCGGCGCAGGACGAACTCACGATCGACCGTGCAAATCCCTAGCTATGGGTTGAGTGCACGGATGTTGATCAGGCGTAGGCGGCTCCTGACGTCGCGGCTCTGCTGGAGCAGGTGCCGGCCGTTACCCCGATCGGCCCGCGACGAGCCGGCAAGACCACGTTCGCCCCGAAGATCGCCGAAAGCCCGCCGGCCGTCTAACTGGGCCTCGAGTCCTCCGCACGACCTGGGCTCAATACGAGCCGTCTTCGCGGGAGAAACAGCCACCAGCTACGAGCGTAGCTGGTGTAGTGGATAACGCTGAGCGGCTCGTGACCGGCTCGGCATGCCGCTATGCGAGGTTCGCCATCACGTGCTTGACGACGGTGTAGTCCTCGATCCCATACACGCTCAGGTCCTTGCCGTAGCCGGACTCCTTGAAGCCGCCGTGCGGCATCTCCGAGACGAGCGGAATGTGGTCGTTGATCCATACGCAGCCGAAGCGCAGCGCCTTTGACACGCGCAGCGCCCGGCCGACGTCGCGTGTCCACACCGAGGAGGCCAATCCGTAGCGTGTCGCGTTCGCCCACGCGATCGCCTGTTCCTCCCCGGCGAACCGCTGCACCGTGATCACCGGCCCGAAGATCTCGCGTTGGATCATCTCGTCCTCCTGGCGCAGTCCCGCCACGACCGTTGGCTGCACGAAGAAGCCCGGGCCTTCGGCGGCCTCGCCTCCTGTGACTATCTCGCAATGATCGGGCTTACGTTGCAGGAAGCCTTCGACTCGCTCCCGCTGGCGCAGTGAGTTGACCGGGCCCAGTGTCGTCTGCGAGGAGAGCGTGTCGCCGAGCACGAGTCCCTGGGCCTGCTCGCTGAGGCCGCTGACGACATCGTCGTACACCTCGCTCGATGCCAGCACCCGGGTGGCGGCGGTGCAGTCCTGCCCCGCGTTGTAGTAGCCGGTGGCGGCGATCGTCTCCAGCGCGCCCGGCAGGCTCACGTCGTCGAAGACGAGTACCGGCGCCTTGCCGCCAAGCTCGAGGTGCACCCGCTTGAGCGTCTCCGCGGCCGCGCGCGCAAAGTGCTTGCCGGTCTCCACCGACCCGGTCAGCGCGAGCATGTCCACATCCGCGTGGCCGATCAGCGCCTCGCCCGTCGGGCGACCGGGCCCTGCGATGACGTTCAGCACCCCCTTTGGCAGCACATCCGCCGCCAACTCAGCCAGCCTGATCGTCGTCATCGGCGTCGTCTCCGCCGGCTTGAGGACCACGGTGTTGCCCGCCGCCAGCGCCGGCGCGAATTTCCAGATCGCCATCATCAGCGGATAGTTCCACGGCGTCACCTGGCCGATCACGCCGACGGCCTCGCGGCGCGTGAAAGAGGTGTAGCCCTCCATGTACTCGCCGGCCGCCCTGCCCTCCAGGCAGCGTGCCGCTCCCGCGAAGAAGCGCAGGTTGTCGGCCATCACCGGGATCTCATCGCCCTTGACCGCCTCGATCGGCTTGCCCGCGTTCAGCGCCTCCAGCCGCGCGAGCTCAGCGCCGTGCTCCTCAACCAGCTCGGCGATCGCGAGCAGCGCCTGCGCTCGCCGCGCCGGCGTCGCACCCGACCAGCCGTCGAATGCCCGCCGCGCGGCCTTCACCGCACGCTCGACGTCTTCGGCGCTGGAGATCGGCGCTCTGGCCAGCTCCTCGCCAGTGGCGGGATTGAGCACGGATTCCGTCTCGCCGCGGCCGGGAGCAGACTCGCCGTCGATGAAGTTGCTCAGCGTCTGGGTCGTGCTCGCCATCGTCAGCCTCCTCGTTTACGGTCAAGAGCCGAGCGCTTGCGCGACGGCCTCGTAGGTGATCTCACCGGCGCGTATGTTCAGCCCCATGCGCAGACCGGGATCCCGCCGCAGCGCCTCCTCGATTCCGTGGTCGGCGAGCGTGCTCACATATGGCAGGGTCGCGTTGGTGAGCGCGTAGGTGGAGGTGATCGGCACCGCGCCCGGCATGTTCGCCACGCAGTAGTGGGTGATGCCATCGACCTCGAATGTGGGCTCGGAGTGTGTGGTTGGGTGTGAGGTCTCAAAACAACCTCCCTGGTCGATCGAGACATCGACCAGCACCGCGTGGCGCTTCATCAGCGAAAGCTGCTTGCGTGTGACGACGTGCGGCGCTCGAGATCCGTGGATCAGCACCGCGCCGATCACGAGGTCGGCTCGTGGCAGCATTTCCTCGACCGCCAGCGTCGAGGAATACACCGTCGAGGCACGCCCGCCGAAGGCGACTTCCAAGTCACGCAGACGATCCACCGAGCGATCGAAGACGAACACGTCGGCCTGCATGCCGATCGCTATGAAGGCCGCGTTCATGCCGACGACGCCGCCGCCGATGACGAGCACGGTGGCGGCCGCGACGCCGGGCACGCCGCCGAGCAGGATGCCCCTTCCGCCGAGCGGCTTCTCGAGCATGAAGGCGCCCGCCTGGGTGGCGATCTTGCCGGCCACCTCGCTCATCGGCGCAAGCAGCGGCAGATGGCCGCTGCCGTCTTCGACGGTCTCATAGGCGATGCACGTCGCACCGGACTGGAGCAGACCACGCGCCAACTCTGGCTCGGCCGCGAGATGCAGGTAGGTGAAGAGCGTCTGCTCGGACCGGAGCATCCCGACCTCCGCGGCCTGTGGCTCCTTGACCTTCAGCACGAGCTCGGCGCGCTCGAAGACGGCCTGCGCGTCGGGCACGATCTCGGCTCCCTGGACCTGGAAGTCCGAGTCCTCGATCGCGCTGCCGAGCCCGGCGCCGGATTGCACGAGAACCTCGTGGCCACGGCCACTCAGCTCTCGCACCCCCGCGGGGGTGATCGCGACGCGGTACTCGTCGGGCTTTATCTCGGCCGGAACACCAATCCTCATCTCGAGAGCTCTCTTCCTCGCAAGGCCAACCAGAACTCGATTCTGTCACGGGCGTTGGAGAAGTCCCGCCCGGTCAGCTGCTCCACGCGCTTGATGCGATAACGCAGCGTGTGACGGTGACAGAAGAGGGCGCTGGCCGCGCGCTCCCAATGGCCATTGTGCTCGATGAAGACATCCAGTGACCGCAGCAGCTCATCGCCGTACTCTCCCTCGCCCTCCTCGACGGCGCCCAGTACGCCGCGGCAATAGGAGGCCAGTGCGTCGTCGTCCTGCAGCGAGAGCAGCAGCTGAAAAGCGCCGAGATCCTTGTGGGAGGCTACATCCGGCGCTGTGCCGTTCTGGATTCGCACAGCCTCCAGGGCACAGCGCGCCTCGTGAAAGCTGAGGCGCAGCGAGTGCGTTGGCGCGGAGCGGGACACTGCGGCGCGAACCTCCCCGATCTCGGACGCAAGCGCAAGACGCGCCTTGCGAGCCACCTCCAGCGGGTCGATTTCGCCGGAGTTGATGACCGCACACAGCAGCCCCGAGCGGGTCGCCACGAGGCCTCTGACGTCCTCTTGGGCGAGTGCGCGCTCCAGCAGCTGGGCGGCCGCGCCGGGGTCCGTCATCGAGAACGCCAGGACGGCGGCCTGCTCGCCCACGCCGAACGGCGAGAGCCGCGCCAGCAACTCGTCGGGCTGCAGGCGACCGGTCAGCGCCTCAGCCAGAATGTCGCCGGCGAGGCGCCGCTCGGTTTCGCGCTCGATCCGCTGGTGCATCAGCTCGAGTGCCACGACCGTGACGGTCTGGCGCAGGATCAGCCGCTCGTAGTCGCCGAGCGACTGGTTCTCGGTTGCGCCGATCAGCCAAGCGTGTGCGGAGGTGTGGCTGCGAGCGATCACGGGCAGCGCGAGGATCCTTCCGTGCAAGCGAGCCAGGTGCGGCTCGAAGGGAACCGGAGGGATGTGCCGGGTGCCGGCGGGCGCCTCCTGCACGTGGCGGACGATCACCTGGCGCTCGGCCTCTCTCATGACGGGCAGCTGCGCGTGCCACGCGAGCGTCTGTCCGTGCGCGTCGAGCACACCGACGACACCGCCGATCGCGCCCGCGGCGGCACGCACCACCTCGTCGAGGCCGCGCTCTTCGAGCACGAGGCGCTCGAGACGCTCCTGGATCGCCATCGAGCGGCGCAGCGTCTCGTACTGCTCGCCGGCCAGGTGCGTGAAGGCGCGCTCGGTGACGGCGATGAAGGGCAGCTCATAGGGCACCTCAAAGACTGGGAAGTCGAGCTTGCGGGCGGCGGTCAACAGCGCCATCGGGACCTTCGCATGAGTGAAGCCCGTGCCAAAGCCCAGACCCGAGATGTGGTGCTCGGCGAGTTTGCCGATCAGCTCGCGCTGAACTTTCGCGCTCTCGAGCTGGATCCCAGTACTGAGCACGAGCTCGCCGCCGGTCAGCCACGGCGTGGGATCCAGGAGCTCCGTGGCGTGCACCCAGCGCACCGTGTTCTGCGCCGAGGGCTCGCCGCACAGCAACTCGAGGCCCAGCTCCGCCAGCAGACTCTCGACTGTCAGCTTCATCTCAAGCTCGCCTTCCTCACCTCGCCACCCTGACGTGGCTCTCGTTCAAGAGCCGCTTCTCCGCCTCGTGTAACCGTCCATCCGCTCAGACGCCTCGCTGAGCACAGGTCTCAGAATCGACTCGATCTCCGCGAACTGCTCCGCTCCCGCGATCAGCGGCGGCGAGAGCTGCACGATCGGATCGCCACGGTCATCGGTGCGGCAGATCAGCCCGTGCCGGTAGAGCGCGCCGGAGAGAAACCCGCGCAACAGGACCTCCGACTCCTCGTGGTTGAAGGTCTCCTTAGTCGCTTTGTCCTTGACCAGCTCGATCGCGTGGAAGTAGCCCGCGCCGCGCACGTCGCCGACGATCGGCAGATCTCGCAGCCCATCGAGCATCGCTCGAAACTCCCGCTCGTTCTCGCGCACGCGACCACAGAGATCCTCTGCCTCGATCACGTCGATGTTCGCGAGCGCCACCGCGCACGCAACCGGGTGTCCGCCAAACGTGAAGCCATGGTTGAAGATCTCCTTGCCTTCCAGGAACGGCTCGGCGATGTGATCGGCGGCGATCACCGCGCCCAGCGGCGCGTAGGCTGAGGTGATGCCCTTTGCGGTGGTGATCATGTCCGGCTCGTAGCCGAAGCGCTCCGATCCGAACCAGTGTCCCAGGCGCCCCCACGAGCAGATCACCTCGTCGGAGATCAGCAGCACCCCGTGGCGATCGCAGATTTCGCGCACACGCTGGAAGTAACCGTCCTGCGGGACGAAACACCCACCGCCGTTCTGTACCGGCTCGACGATCACGGCCGCGATCGTCTCGGGGCCCTCGAAGAGGATCGCCTCCTCGATCTGCTCCGCCGCCCACAGTGGATCGCGATCTTCACTCCAGCGATAGGAGTTTGTGTTCGCCACGTGGACACCGCCGGGTGTCAGTGGTTCAAACGGAGTGCGCAGCGCGGTCAGCCCGGTCGCCGTCAGCGCGCCCATCGAGGTGCCGTGATAGGCGAGCTTGCGTGAGATCAGCTTGTGCCTGGAATTCTCGCCGCGCGCGCCGTGATAGGCCTTCGCGAGCTTCCACGCCGACTCGACGGCCTCCGAGCCGCCGGAGGTGAAGAACACTCGGTTCAGGCTTCCGGGCGCGAGCTCTGCGATACGCGAGGCCAGCTCGATCGAGCGAGGATGCGCATAGCTCCAGTTGGTGTAGAAGCCAAGCTCCGCGGTTTGCTCAGCGGCCGCCCGTCCCAGCTCTGAGCGCCCGTGGCCGATATTCACGCAGTACAGCGCCGAGAGACCGTCGAGATAACGCTTGCCGTGCTCGTCAAAGACATAGCAGCCCTCCCCCCTGACGATCACCGGCACCTCGTGCTCGGCGTCGTAGGCGCCCATGCGCGTGAAATGCATCCACAGGTGGCGTCTGGCGCGACGCTGCAGCTCGCTGCTCGCTGGCTTGCCGGCGTACTGCGCACCCGCCGAGCTCGCGTCACCAGCGGGCGCCGTGGCGGCAGACTCTTCTGTGGCTGTGACTTCGGTCAGATTGCTTGAGGAGGCCATCGTCATTTTCTCCCTCGACGTCCTGTTTGTGCCGTTCGCCCAGCCGCGCAGGCTAGACGCTCAGGACAACCGTACTGCGCCCACACGCTCGCCTCAATGACACGTCCGGTAAACAAGCATGGCTTCAATTGTACAGAATGTACAAGTGGCTTGGAAGGTTTTGGGGATCGCGCCCCTTGTGCCAGTGGTGACAATCCCCGTAGCTTTCGCTACGAGCGGACGCCGTATTCCGCCGCATCCACGAGAGGAGCAGCCGATGGCCACCGAAGGTCTTGCCACAACAACAGCAGCATCATCATCGGCACAGTCCGGGGTGATGGACAAGGGCCTAAAGAAAGGCGCCATCGGCTACGTCTCGAACATCGTCATCGGCGTCGCTTCCACGGCGCCGGCCTACTCGCTGGCGACGACGCTCGGCGGGATCGTGCTCGTGACCGGGATCGGCGTGCACGCTCCGGCGGTGCTGCTCGTGTCGTTCATCCCGATGCTGCTGATCGCGGCCGCGTACAAATACATGAATCGCGCCGACCCCGACGCCGGCACCACGTTCGCGTGGACCACACGCGCGCACGGCCCGGCCATCGGCTGGGTCAACGGCTGGGCGATCTTCCTCGCGGACGTAATCGTGATGGCCTCGCTCGCGCAGATCGCGGCCGTCTACAGCTTCAAGCTCTTCAGCTGGGAATCGGCCGCCACCTCGAAACCGGCGATCCTGATCGCAGCGGTCGTGTGGATCGCCGTGATGACCTGGATCTGTTACCGCGGAATCGAGCTCTCCGCGCGCATCCAGCAGATCCTGCTCAGCGCCGAGGTCCTGATTCTGGCGCTGTTCTCGGTCGTCGCCATCGCCAAGGTCTACAGCGGGCATCCCGTTGGCTCGATCACACCCGCGCTGTCGTGGTTCAACCCGTTCGCGCTGAAGTTCGGCGCGCTGCTCGACGGCGTGCTGCTCGGCGTCTTCATCTACTGGGGCTGGGATTCGGGCGTTGCAGTCAACGAGGAGTCCGAGGATCCCGCCGAGGGACCGGGCAAGGCCGCGGTCATCTCGACGATCCTGCTCGTCGTGATCTACGTGATCGTAACCGCCGCCGCCCAGTCGTTTCACGGCACCAAATTCCTCGGCGAACACGAAAGCGACGTGCTCAGCGCACTCGGCAAACCGGTTCTCGGCGGTGTCCTCTACAGGCTGCTGATCGTCGCCGTGCTGACCTCGGCATCGGCCTCGACGCAGACCACGATCCTGCCGACCGCCCGCACAACGCTCTCGATGGCGCACTGGAAAGCGGTTACGTCTCTTCTCGGCCGCGTCCACAAGAGCTACCTCACGCCGACTGTCTCGACGCTCGGCATGGGTGCGGTCTCGATCGCCTTCACCGTCCCCATGCTGCTGCTCTCAGAACACGTCCTCGTCGACTCGATCGTGGCGATCGGCTTCCCGATCTGCTTCTACTACGGCTTCACCGGGATCGCCTGCTTTTGGTACTACCGCCGCGAGTTGTTCAAGAGCGCGCGCAACCTCGTGCTCCTGGGCCTTGCGCCGCTGGCGGGCGGGTTGATGCTGTTCGGCGTCGGCGTCAAGGCGGGGTTCTACTACAACGAAACGGCCAATCTGGAAGGAGAAACCACCCATCCTTTCCTCGGCTTCACGCTGCCGATCTGGATGGGAGTGGGCGGCCTGTTGCTCGGTGTGGCGCTGATGCTTCTGTCGCGGCCCTTTTTCCGGGAGTTCTTTGCGCGTAAAAGCGAAACAGCCCGGCCCGGTCTGCTCGATCAGCCGCCGCCGCTCGAGCCGACGCCGGCGCGCGTGGAGTTCTGAAAAGCACAGAGCGCAGCGTTTGGGTCAGATGAGCGTCCGCCGGCGGACCAGCATGCGAACTCTGCAAACTCCCGCAAAGATTTTGCAAACTCCCCGCTGGAAAGACTGCATTCTCCCCGCTGGGCGTGCGTGTAAGGGTCGCTAGACAAGACAAGTCCTTGCCGATCTGGTGTCTTTGGGGTGCCGTTTTAGTACCCTAGTAGCTGCCGTTTTGGTAGCTCAGCGAGCGCCAGCTCCTGCACCCCGTGCGGCGAGCCGAGTACCGCCAGGCGCTCGAGAAACGGAACCGGCGGGAATGCCTCGGGACCGAGTACGCCGGTGCCCTTCCACACGCCATCGTCCAGCAGCTCGAGGGCGACCACCGGATTGATCGCGGTCTGCCACACCACCGCCTGGCATCCGTACTCGCGCATCGTGTACTCGTTGTCGATGAGGTGGTAGAGGTAGGTCGAGCGCGGAGCGCCATCCTTGCCGGTGCCTGTGACCCAGGTGCCCGCGCAGGTGCGCCCGCTCATCCGCTCACCGAGTGTCGCCGGATCCGGCAGCGACGCTGCCACCACGTCGCGGGGGGCCACCTGCAGACCTCTGACCGCAACAGGATCGGTCGAGTCCAGTCCCAGCTTGTGCAGGGTGCGCAGCACATCGATGAACTCCTGCCCAAGCCCGTACTTGAACGTCACGCGCTCGCAGCTCACCCATCTGGGGATCAGCACGACCTCCTCGTGCTCGACGTTCACGCACTGCACGGGCCCGATCCCCTCGGGGAACTCGAAGACCTCGGGCTCGGAGAACGGGGCGGTCGTGTAGAAGCCGCGCTCGCGCTCCCAGATCAGTGGTGGGTTCAGACACTCCTCGATCGTCGTCCAGATCGAGAAGGTCGGCGCGAACTCATAGCCCTCGACCACCAGGTCGGCGCCGTCACGGACACCGGCTTCCTCGATGTGAGAGAAGAGCTCCTGCTCGGCATAGCGCGCGAATATGTCTGACAATCCCGGCTCGACGCCGATCCCGACGAGCGCGAGCAGCCCCGCCCGCTTCCAGGTCTCGTGCTCGGCCAGCTGCAGATCGCCGAGCATCACCCCCGGCAGCTCGTGCGGGCGCTCAGGGTGGGGGTGCGACAGCGTCATCGCCATATCCAGGTAGGTGACGCGTGCCTGCAGCGCCGCCGCGAAGATCGGCTCGTTGAAGCGTGGGTCACAGGCGTTGAGCAGCGCGTCGGGCCTGGTCCGCTCGATCAGCGCGATGACCGCCGCGCTGTCGGAGGCGTCAACCTGCTCTGAGAGGAAGCGGTCGGGCTCGCCCAGGCGATCGGCGGCCGCCTGGGCGCGCGGCAGCGAGACATCCGCCAGCACCACGCACTCGAAGGCCGCCCGGCGCTGGGCGATCGCGGCAAACGCGCTGCCAACGCCACCGGCGCCGAGGACCAAGACTCGCATGGCGACAGTCTGACGCAAATCGGCATCCCCGAATGTCTGAATTGCAGGGCTCCTCTGTGCCGCAATGGCACACTGCACTCCCGTATGCTGCGCCGATCAAACCAGTCGCGATCAACAGCAGATGAGCGCCTCGAGCACCGAGGGTCGGTCCCTCACAGTACCCGTGAGCAGCGAGCACGAATACTCCGAGCGCTCCCGTCGCAGAGCGCTGAGCACACCACGCTGGGCGCCATCGCCGTCGATCACGCGGCGGGAGGTGCTCGCGGTCAGCGTCGTCGGCGTGCTGCTGGCGATTCTCACGAGCTGGCCGCTGCTGCTGCACATGTCAAGCCACATCGCGCCGGATCTCGGCGACCCCGTGCGCACCGCCTGGCAGGTCGCCTGGGTCGGCCACGCGATGCTGCACGACCCGCTGCACCTGTTCGACTCCAATGCCTTCTACCCTCACCCGCTGAGCCTCGCCTTCTCGGACTCGCTGCTCGGCTACGGGCCGGCGGCGTTCTTCGGCCACGGCACGGTCGCCGCGCTCCTGCGCTACAACCTCATCTTCCTCTGGATATGGTCGTTCTGCTTCGTCGGCGCCTACCTGCTGGGGCGCGAGTTCGGCTTGGGCAAGCTCGCCGCTGGCGCCGTCGGGGTGGCCTTCGCATATGCGCCCTACCGCGTGACCGAGGCCGGCCATTTTCAGGTGATCTCCTCCGGTGGCATCCCGCTCGCGCTGTTCCTGCTCCTGCGCGGCTACCGGCGAGAATCGCGCAAGCTCATACTCGCCGGCTGGCTCGTCTCCGCCTGGCAGGTCAGCCTCGGCTTCACCCTCGGCTTGCAGTACACCTACCTGCTCGCGCTGCTTGCGCTGGTCGTGCTCGTGTACTGGTGGCGCGGCCAGTTCACACCCGCTGCCGCGTGGCTCCAGGGCGCGCGGGCGCCCCAGTCGCCAGCCCACGCGCGCGCCACGCGCGACGACGCTCACGATCAGCGAGTGGGCTCGCGCGGGGTGCGCGGTCCGCTGATCCCCCGCCGGCTGCTGGCGGTCACGCTGATCGGCATCGCTGCGCTCGGCATCGTCACGGTGTACGAGGCACGGCCCTACCTGAAGGTCGCCGCTGAGTACCCGACGGCGAAGCGCACGCTGAGGGAAGTCGAGACCTACTCCTCGGGGCCCGCGGCGCTGCTGTCCGCATCCTCGGAGAACCGCGTATGGGGGTCGCTCACCGCACCCGCCCGCGAACACGTGCATTCCAAGAACGAGGACGTGTTCTTTCCCGGCGGTGAGATCCTCGTGCTCGCTTTGATCGGTCTGCTCGGGGTCGGCGGATCGGTGTACACACGACGATTCCGTCTCGGCTTGGCGGCCGGCATCTTCACCTGCTCGGTGTTGGCGATGGGTCTCGGGCTGACCGGCGCCGGCTACCCGTACCGGCTGCTGTATGACTACGCGCCGGGTTGGGATGGTGTGCGCGTGCCGGGCAGGGTCTTCACGACGGCGACGCTCCTCTACGCGCTGCTCGTCGGCGCCGGCGCGCAGCTGCTGATGCAGCGCATCGGCACCTGGGGAGAGTCGAAGACACTGCGGGGGCTGCCCGCGCTGCTCGGCGCCGTGCTGCTGATCGGCCTGCTCGGCGAAGGGGCCGGCCATCTCGGACACCCGACCGTGCCTCAGCCGGCAAAGGCCGAGATCGGCCTGCCGGGACCGCTGCTCGACCTGCCCACCGACGGCGCCGCCGACCGCATCTGGCAGTACTTCTCGACCGACGGTTTCTACAAGATCCCGGTCGGCAACAGCACCTTTGACATCCCCGCGGTCGATGACCTGCGCGGCGGCATGAGCGGCTTCCCCGACAGGGCCAGCGTGGAGAAGCTGCGCTACTACGGCATCAAGACCGTCGTACTGCACCTGAAGATGCCAGAGCTGCCGGGAATCGTCGGTTATGAGCTCGCCGAGCCGCCAAACGCGTACGCCGCCGCCGCCAAGCCAGTCACTGGCCTGGGCGTCAAGCGGCGCCGGGTCGGTTCGCTCGTCATCTATGAAATCGGCCCGGGGCCCAGCGCGCTGCACGGGACCGACTGATGGACCTCCTCGGCGGGGCGTCCTCCCCGCGCCGGCTCAGGGTTTCGTCGACCAAGAGGCGCCTCGCGCTGGCTGCGGTCCTGCTCGTCGCGGCGGCGAACGTCACGATGATCCAGAGCTTCTCGTGGAATCAGACCTCTCACTACGACCTGACACGCGCGCTGAACCAGGACGAGACGACGATCGATCGATACGCCGCGAACACGGGCGACAAGGTCGAATACAAGGGCCACATCTACTCCGCCCGCGCACCTGGCCTGGCGTTGTTCGTGCTGCCCTTCTACAACGCGCTGAATCTCGTGAACGCCGAATCGTGGACGAACGCGCACGTGGCGCCGCCGGATCACCCCGGAGACGAGATGATCTACCTGATCGGCCTGTGGGGCAACGTGCTGCCCGGGCTGTTGCTGCTCCTGCTCGTCTGGCGCGTGGCCGAGCGCTTCGAGCCCGGTTACGGCGCCGCCACGGCGATCGTGCTCGGACTCGGCACGATCGTCTTGCCGTTCTCGCAGATGCTGTTCAGCCACGTGTTCACGACGTTTCTGAGCTTCGCCGCCTTCTGGTTGATGCTGCGCGAGCGCGACGGGCCGCCCAGCCCGATGCTGTTGGGGCTCGCCGGCCTGGCGATGGGATACGCGTTCTCCTCGGAGTACCCGACGTTCTTCGCCGCGGTCGTACTGAGCCTGTTCCTGCTCTCGCGCAGGGACTCGCTGCACCCGCTGGGGATCTTGCGGCGCGGCGGCTCCTACGTCGCCGGCGGCCTCGTCGGCATCGTCCCGCTGCTGCTCTACAACCATTACGCGTTTCGCTCTTGGACGCACCTCGCTTACTCCGACGTGCCCCGTCAGCAGAAAGGCTTCTTCGGGATCGGCGCTCCGAGCCTGCGGGTGCTCTCGACGCTGCTGTTCGACTCGCGCGGCCTGTTGACGATCTCCCCGGTGCTGATCATGGGCGCGGCCGGCACGGCGATGCTCTACCGGCGTGGCAGGCGTGCCGAGGCGCTGACGATCGGCGGCATCTGCCTCTGCTTCCTGGGCTACAACTCGGGCTACTACCTGCCCTTCGGCGGCGGCTCGGTCGGCCCGCGCTTCCTCGACACGATGCTGCCGTTCCTCGCCTTCCCGATCGCGCTCACGCTGAAGCGCTTCCCCGGCCCGACGATCGCGCTCGCGGCGGTCTCGATCACGACGATGGTGATCGCCACAGTCACGCATCCGCTGGTGGGTTATGAGAATGAGACCGTCACCTGGATGCGCTTCTTCTCCAAAGGCTTCTTCCAACCCACGATCGCCTCGGCCTACGGACTGGGGCGCGGTTGGGGCGGGATCTGGCCGTTCTTCCTCGCCGCCGGCGCGGCGCTGCTGGCGGCGACCTGGGCAACGCCGCGCCTGGCACTCTCGCCGAGGACACTCGCGTGGGGGCTCGTGGCGCTCGGCGGATGGGCGCTATTCGCGGCGCTCGCCCCCACGGTACTCGGCATCGACCACGCCGGATTGCAGAGCATCTACAAAGCCGGCGACCACACCGCCTTCAACCTGACCCTGCACTCGGGCGCCAGATACCCGCTGAAGACGCTCGCCCTCGTCGCCGCAGTGGCCGGCCTGTTGGCGCTACTTGCGATGCGCCTCCTGCGCAACGAGATAAAGCGACGCGACGCCGGTATAGCGCGATGCGGCTGGGTTGGCAAGGCCTTCGCCTCCAGTGCGCCCAAAGCAGCCCTTTGACCGTAGCGGATCCGCTAAGATTTGCTCATGCACAACGCCAATGACCAGATGGCTGGGAAGTTGATCCGCCAGATTCGCCACGACAGCGGACTCAAGCAGATCGAGCTCGCGCGTCGGAGCGGGATGCCGAGCTCGGTGCTGAGCGCCTACGAGCACGGGGAGCGTCAGCCGTCCGTTGCCGCGCTCGCGCGCATCGCGGCAGCGGCAGGCCTCGAAGTTCGGGTGGGCCCCTCGCTGGACGAGATGGAGATGCTGCGAGCCGGTGACATCCTTGTCAAAGTGATCGAGCTCGCTGAGCAGATGCCATACGAGCCGCGCGGAGACCTGGCATATCCTCCTCTGATTCGCTTGGCCGCATGAACTCCCTGATCGAGCGCCTGATCGCGGTTCACGATGCGCTCGACAAGGCAAAGCTCCCACACGCAATCGGTGGCGCGATTGCGCTTGGGTACTGCATTCAGGAGCCGAGAGGCACGCGCGACCTGGATATCAACATCTTCGTCACCCGAGCCCGAGCCGATGACGTCTTCGCAGCGCTGCCCGAGGACATCACCGTCACGTTGGCGAACGTCGAACAAATCGAGCGAGACGGTCAGACGCGACTGATGTGGGACGACATGCCAGTCGACATCTTCCTCAACGTGCTTCCGTTTCACGATGAGGTCGCGACCGGAGTCCGGCCCGTCGTGTTCGCCGGACGCGCGATCCCCGTCCTCGACTGCGGCGCCCTCGCCGTCTTCAAGGCAATGTTCGATCGAACCAAGGACTGGGCGGACATCGAGGCGATGGTCGAGCATGGATCGATCAACGTCGAGAAGACCGCGGCCCAGATCCAGGAGCTAGACGGTCAGGACTCTCATCGTGCACGGCGACTGCTGGATCTCGCAGCCGGCGACGCCGGCTAGAGACCACGAGAAGAAACGTTCATCTGCCTCGATGCTCGCAAGCGCCGTGGTGTGCCGCTTGTCAGGGTGAATCGTTGAGATAGGCGTCGGCCAGCCGCTTTGGCGCGCGAGCAAGCCAGGCCTCAATGATCAGTTCGGTCAGATCGTCGTTGCTGCGCCCGCCGCGGGATGACGAGCGTCGCTCGCCGTGCCGGCGGGTTGGACGAGGTCGTCATCGAGACTCTCGTTTCCCGTTCACGGCGGCGTTCATGCACCCACCCGTGAACATCCGGTTACTATCCTCGCCGGCAAAAAGCTCATCTCGCATTTTCATCGCAGCGTGCGGGAAAACAGCCATCCGAAGCCTTGCGCTTCTCGTCTTCTCGCGTCTATGTTCCACTCGAGACGCGGAACCGAGCCGCAAAGAGCGAGGCCACCAGAGGTGCGAGGCGGCGCCACCTGAATCGCTTACACCTTCGGGTGAGACGAGGAGGGTTCCTCGAGCGGCGCGGATCCGTGTCTTGTTGTTGTTGAGGGAGCCTATTTGAGGTGACACCGCTCTGAGCGAGTCTCGCCTGCCCGCCGAGCGGCGCTCAGTTCTTGCTGGTTTTGACGTTGCAATCAGAGCCGTGCAGTGCCTTGCACACGACGACATAGCCCTCTCTGGGCTGGTAGTCGGGATTGGTGAGTCCCGCGTCAAAGCGCGCCGCCCCGGTCGCGCCCGACCACTGAAATATGTACAGACGGGTTATTCGCGGTTGCGAGGCGGCGATTTTGAACATGTAGCTCAGCGCTTTGGCGGCGCGAGTCAGCCCTGAGCCGTGATTGTTGGGGAAGCTCGAGCCGAGGTGGACGATGCCGCCGGTCTCCGTCAGCCACACCTCACCTGGCAGCGCGGCCACGATTTCGCTGGTGCGGTAGCTTTCGAAGCGGTTGGTGTCGGAGTAGTTGTGCAGGCCCCAGATGTGCGGCATCACGGTCCGCAGTTTGCCGATGTCTTTCTTGAATTCGGCGATGTAGGTGAGCGTCGGACGGTCGTCGCGCTGGTCGAGAACGTCCAGGCCAACGATCTGACAGCCGGAGCAGACGCGCTTGAGCGCCTGGTAGTACTGCGCGGCCTGCAGCGGGCTCGGGCTCACGAGTTCGTGGGGGATCGTCCCGCGGTTGGCCTCGTCCCAGGGCTGGTAGTCCTTGACGCGCGGAAACAGCTTGACGAATTTCTGCACATCTTTCTGGTAGGTCGCCACGCTGGGCATGTTCAACGGCGTGTACTCGGAGTGGTAGAAAGACAGCAGGATCTGCTGGTGATGTTCTTCGGCCGCCTGGATCCAGGCCCTGGCCAGCGACAGCGAGTAGGGCCTGACCGCCGCGTCATAGGGGGCGATGTAGCGGGCGATCTTCGTGTGCAGATGCTGCCACAGCGGGTTCGTGAACATCTCGGTCTGCTGATCGCCGATCCCCGTCAGAAACGACGAGCTCGAGCGCGCGGGCGGGCCGGAGGCCTCGTGCCGGGCGCTTACGCGGCTCCCAGAGGCGCCACCAGCGAGGCCGAGCGGGATCGCAAGAGCGAGGAGCGAAGCGAGGAAGCTCGCTGAACGGCGCCTGTTCATCATCGCTTGAACAGGCTATAGAGGGCAAGGTTGCGATGGCGTTGGCAGTTGATGGTTTTCTTACATGGACACCGGTGCTCAACGTGGACTTCACCGCTGGCGGATCTCGCGAAAGCTCCTCCCGGGCGGGCACCCGGCGATCCGGCCCCGCAGATCTCCGAGCGCTGGATCTTCCGCGGGAGTCCGGTCTCGCGGCGATCGGGACGGGCTCTAGTTTCCAGCCAGTTGATGCATCCTCTCGGTAGCGCGCTCTACCTCAGCGGCCTCGGCGGGAGGGTTGCCGCGGACCGTGCAGCGGTCGGGATGCGCAAAGCTGGCCCCCGGGCCCACGTAGTCCTGTCCCGCCTGCTCGTACTCGGCACCCTGTGCGGGCGCCAGCCACGAGTTTCTCGCCTGCTCGTCTGGCATCTCGTTCCTCCTCACATCGAGTTCGATTTGTGAGGGGGTTACCCAAGAACTCCGCGAGTATTCGCGCAAGTCTCGAGCACTGGACGTTTATCCACCATCACGGCGCCGGCGCGGTCTCAGATCGACGGGATCGCCTCTTCCTCGGTGCTCCCCTCGCGCAGCGATGGGTCGGCGATGATGCGCAGGTCGACGCCCGGAAGCCCCTCCAGCAGGCGTTCGATCAGGGGCCGCTCAGAGAAGCGGCTCAGGCCACGTCGTGGCGCGGGGCTCCCCATCAGCACATAGGTGCTGCCCTGCTCGCGTGCCACCCTGATCGCCACGGCAGCGACGTCGTCGCCCTCCTCGGTGTGCAGCCGCAGGCCGAGCATCGCCGACAGGCGCCGCAGCGCCTCCAGCTGCTCGCGGTCCTCGGCGCTCGGCGGTCGTCCCGGTGGGCGCACCACCAGCACGTCGAGCTCGCCGTCCAGCCGCTGGGCCGAGCGCCACGCCCGGCGCGCCACGCGTTGCGAGTCAGGCGCGAGTGTGACCAGAGCAAGCAGCCGCTCGGCGATCGCCCGTGGCGGCTTCTCCCGCACAGGTGCCTCGTCGTCTTCGCGCCGCCCCACAGGCGCCTTGCGAACCAGACGCTTGCCCTCGACATCCTCGGCCACCTGCCGCAGTGCCGTCTCGCGCAGCGCGGAGAGATTCTCGATCTTGAAGAAGTTGGAAAGCGCCGCTGGCACGCGCTCGCGCGGGTACACCTTGCCGTCCCGCAGGCGCGCGATCAGGGCCTCTGGAGTCACGTCGACCAGCACCAGCTCGTCAGCGGCCGAGAGCACCTCGTCGGGAATCGTCTCGCGCACGCGTGTGCCGGTGAGTTCGGCGACCTGGTCGTTGAGGCTCTCCAGATGCTGCACGTTGACGGTCGAGAACACGTCGATCCCCGCTTCGAGTACGTCGCGGACATCCTCGTAGCGCTTCTCGTGCTCGACCCCCGGCGCGTTGGCGTGGGCGAGCTCATCGATCAGGCAGAGGTCGGGGCGGCGCGCCAGGACCGCCGGCAGGTTCATCTCTTCCAGCGGTGTGTCGCGGTAGTAGACCCGGCGCCGGGGAACTACCTCCAGGCCGTCGGCTTGCGCCGAGGTCTCCGGACGGTCGTGTGGCTCGAGGTAGCCGATCACCACGTCGCGACCGCTCTGCGCCTCGGCGCGAGCATCCTGCAGCATGCGGTAGGTCTTGCCGACACCGGCGGCCATCCCCACAAACACCTTTAGATGCCCACGCTCCGCTGAGGTCACACGAGCATTGTCGCCGACCTGGCGCGGTAGCAGCAACCGGGCCGGCCGCGGGCCCGCTCGCCCGTCTCTGTGGGCCTCGGCGCTTGCTCTGCCGACGCAGGCGCCCTGCAACCCGGATCCCTCAGCCCGTGCTGCGTTCCGTGGACCGGCGACACCACGGCGGCTACTTCGGCAACCTATTAGTTGCCTATCATCGCATTATGCATAATCTATAAGTTGCATTTCGTCCAAAATAATGTAATCTATAGGTATGCAACGTTCCGAGAGAGCCGCCCAAGCCCGACGTGAACTGGACCGAAAGTTCGATGCCGCCAACCTCGTGCCCATCCAAGCACGCCCACGCTCTGGCTGGATACGTGCTGTCCGCGGGGCGCTCGGAATGAGCCAAGCCGTGCTAGCTGAGCGGCTGGGAGTATCCAGGGCCGCAGTCAACAAACTAGAGCACGCTGAGCTCCACGGCGGGATCACCACGAGCAAGCTGGCCGAAGTTGCAGGCGCCCTCGACTGCACCCTCATCTACGCCCTCGTGCCGAACTCGACGCTGGAGCGGACAGTCAGAACCCAGGCTCGAACGGTGTCCGCGCGGCTTCTCGGATATGCCGCCCGGACCATGTCGCTCGAGGCTCAGGACATCGACGAGGATCGACAGAGCGAGGCGGTCGAGCGCCACGCACAACAACTTCTCGCCGCCGGCAACCTCTGGCGTCCGCGACGAAGCCCCTCGAAACCCGAGAAGTGACCGTCACGCCGCCCGATGAGCCGCCCCTTCCGCGATTCAACACGCGGACCATCGGACCGGAACCCTCTGGGGCCACACCGTTCGAGGAGGAGGATCTGGAGGGACTCATCCCAGACTTCGTGGCGACCCGCGCCGACCTCAATCAGGTTGAGTTCGAGAACATCGTCGCAGCGCTCCCTTGGGCACAACGGCAGGCGCATTTCCTCGGAGTAGAAGGCATCCTCGACTACGGTTTGATGCTGGCGCTCCACCGCCGCATGTTCGGCGACGTATGGACATGGGCAGGAACCCAACGGCAGCGCGTCACCAACATCGGGGTCGAGCCGCACCTGATCGCCACCCAGTCCCGGTTGCTGCTCGACGATGCCAAGTACTGGCACACCCGAGAAGTGTTCGGCCCCGACGACATGGCGGCCCGGATTCACTGCCGCTTGGTAAGCATCCATCCCTTCCGGAACGGGAACGGCCGCTGCACGAGACTGCTGGCCGACCTCTACCTGACCTCGATCGGAGCCGAGCCTTTCACATGGGGTGGCGCAACCCTCGACGTAGACGGGTCCAGGAGAGCGACATACATGTCGGCCCTGATCGAAGCCGCCAACACCGACGAATACGCCGAGCTCACACGATTTGCCCGCAGTCGGACAACGTGACACGATCCGCGCGACGCCGGGTCCGCCTGCGCCTCGAATCACACGGATAGAATCGGTCCTCACCCGACCGGGCAGAAACTCTCAGTCGGGTCGTGCCCCGCCTCGGTCTGTGCACGTTGTGCCGCCCGCAACAGTCACTGGCCGACGTTGAGCGCTGGGTGGACGCCCGCCAGGAGCTGCCCGCCTGTCGCAGCCGCACCCAACACGCGCGGCGCGCCAGTCCCCGCGCTCAGGCCCCGAGCAGGTTGTGGACGATCAGGTCGATCAGCTTGATGCCGATGAACGGCGCGATGATCCCGCCGAGACCGTAGATCCACAGGTTGCGCCGCAGCAGCGCGCTCGCGCCGATCGGCCGATAACGCACACCGCGCAGCGACAGCGGGATCAGCAGTGGGATCACGATCGCGTTGAAGATGATCGCCGAGACGATCGCCGACTGCGGCGTACCGAGATCCATGATGTTGAGCACGTGCAGGGGACCCTTACCGCCCGGACTCGTCGCGTAGGTGGCAACGAACACCGCGGGCAGGATCGCGAAGTACTTGGCGACGTCGTTGGCGATCGAGAACGTCGTCAGCGCGCCACGCGTGATCAGCAGCTGCTTACCGACCTCGACGATCTCGATCAGCTTGGTCGGGTTGGAGTCCAGATCGACCATGTTGCCGGCCTCGCGCGCCGCCTGGGTGCCCGTGTTCATCGCGACACCGACGTCGGCCTGCGCCAGCGCCGGAGCATCGTTGGTGCCGTCGCCGGTCATCGCGACCAGACGGCCTTCGGCCTGCTCCTCGCGGATCAGCGCGAGCTTGCGCTCCGGGGTGGCTTCGGCGAGGAAGTCGTCGACGCCCGACTCTTCGGCGATCTTGGCCGCGGTCAGGCGGTTGTCGCCGGTCACCATCACGGTGCGGATGCCCATCGCGCGAAGCTGGTCGAAGCGCACCCGCATGCCCTCCTTGACCGTGTCCTTCAGGTAGATCACACCGAGCACCTGGCTGTCGCGCGCGACGGCAAGTGGCGTGCCGCCCTCGCGAGCGATCCGGTCCAGCGCCTGCTGCAGCTCCGGCGGCGGCGAGCCGCCTTCGCGCCGGACGAAATCGATGATCGAGTCGCCCGCGCCCTTGCGCAGCTGCTGACCGCCCATATCGATACCGCTCATGCGCGTCTGTGCGGTGAACGGGACGAACTCCGCGCCCAGGGTCGACATGTCGTGCTCGCGGATGCCATATGTCTTGGCGAGCACCACGATCGAGCGGCCCTCGGGAGTCTCATCCGCGAGCGAGGCGAGCTGCGCGACCTCCGCGAGCTCGGACTCGGGCACACCCGGCATCGGTACGAATTCCGACGCCAGGCGGTTGCCGATCGTGATCGTGCCGGTCTTGTCGAGCAGCAGCACGTCCACATCGCCCGAGGCCTCGACCGCGCGGCCGGAGAGCGCCAGCACGTTGCGACGCACGAGCCGGTCCATGCCGGCGATCCCGATCGCGCTCAGCAGCGCCCCGATCGTGGTCGGGATCAGCGCGACGAGCAACGCGATCAGCGTCGTCTCGGAGATCGCCGTACCGGCGAACAGGCCGAACGGGCGCAGCGTCGCCACGACGATCACGAAGATCAGAGTCAGCGCCGCCAGCAGGATGTTCAGCGCGATCTCGTTCGGTGTCTTGCGCCGCTCGGCGCCCTCGACGAGCGCGATCATGCGCTCGAGGAACGACTGGCCGGGCTCCTGGGTGATTTCCACGAGGATCTCGTCAGAAGTCACACGTGTGCCTCCCGTGACCGCGCTGCGATCGCCGCCGGACTCGCGTATCACGGGCGCGGACTCGCCCGTGATCGCCGACTCGTCGACGGTCGCGATGCCCTCGATCACGGTGCCGTCACCGGGGATCAGCTCCCCCGCCGGGACGACCACGACATCGCCGCGTGTGAGCTCGGCGGCCGCCTTGGTGGAGCCGTCGCGCATCTTCGCCACCGTCTCCTTGCGCATCGAGCGCAGCGTGTCGGCCTGTGCGCGGCCGCGTCCCTCGGCGAACGCCTCCGCCATGTTCGCGAACACGACAGTCAGCCACAGCCAGATCGAGATCGTGAACGTGTACCAAGCCGGATCGCTGCCGCCGAGCGACTTGCCTCCGAACACCTGGATCAGCCAGGTGACGGTCGTGATCAGCGCGCCGATCTCCACCACGAACATCACCGGGTTGCGGATCTGCACCCGCGGGTCGAGCTTCTTGAAGCTGTCGGTCAGCGCGCGCACGACGATCTCGCGCTGGAACAGCGAGACCGCCGCCCGCTCGTGTGTGCCCGGCATCTGTGCAGACATCAGTTGCTCCCTCCAGTGAGACGGTCCAGCGCGAGGTTGAGCTCCAGCACGTTCACGCCTTCCTCGCCGGAGAAGCCCAACCCGCGGCCAGCGGTGTACTTGGCGATCTGAGCGTCGACGCTCGCCCGTGGGAGATTGCGCACGGCCGCTACGCGGTAGGCCTGGATCCAGGCGTTGGCCGGTGAGATTTCGGGGTCCAGCCCAGAGGCCGAGCTGTTGACCGCGTCGACCGGGATCTTCGCGACGGTCAGGCCCTGGTCGTATTCGGATTTGGTCTGAGGGTCCTTGTTCAGTTCGAGATAGGCCTCGATGTTTTCTTCGTCGGCTTCCTTGGTCTTGACAGAGTTCGGTCCGTGATTGGAGAACGTGCTCGCGGCCGCGTTGTAAGCGCCGCCTTCGGTCGCCGAGGGGCGCGACTGGAAGTAACGGGGGTCGGCTTCGGTCACGACCGCACCTTTGACTTCCTTGGGCTTGCCGTTCTTTTCCAGCACCGGCGTGCCGAAGTTCTGGCCGATCAGCTTCGAGCCGACGAGCTTGCCGTCGAGGTGGATCTGCTGCCCGTTGGCGTCGCCGGGGAACGCGACCTGGCTGATCTCCGTGATCGCGAGCGGGTAGACGAGTCCGAGCAGGATCGCAAACACGATGATCCCGATGACCGATGTGACGGAGTCGTGGAGCCAGTGCTTCATCTCAGTACAGGTGTCCGGTCAGGCCCTGGACGATCGGGCCGAGCAGCAGGGCGGGGAAGAAGGTCAGCGCGCCGACGAGGATGATCACGCCGATCAGGAGCACCACGAACGTGCCGTTGTCGGTGCGCATCGTGCCGAGCCCGGCGGGGGTGACACGCTTGCCGGCCAGCGCGCCGGCGACGGCCAGCGCGAACAGGATCGGCGCGTAGCGTGCGAACACCATGTCGAAGCCGCCGAGCACGTCGGCGAAGCTGATTCCGTGCGCCCCCGCATTGCCCGCGTTCGGCTGGATCAAGCCGGTGTAGCCGGCGAACGCCGAGCCGTTGTTGTTCGCCTGAGAGAGGTACGCGTAGAAGGTCTCGGAGAAGGCCTGCGGCGTGTGGATGCCCAGATGGCTCGCAGAGGTCGCGACTTCGGAGATCGAGGCACGTCCGGCCTTGGTCGCCGTTGCCAGCGCGGTGCAGAACAGCGCCGCCAAGGGAGTGATCAGGATGCCCAGGCCGGCGAGCTTTATCTCTTTGGCCTCGAGCTTCTTGCCGAGCCACTCCGGGGTGCGTCCCACCATCAGCCCACCGATGAACACCGCCAGCAGCACATACAGCAGGATCGAGTACAGCCCTGTGCCGACGCCGCCGAAGATCACCTCGCTGGCGGACAGGTTGGCGAACGGCACGGCTCCGCCGATGCCGGTGAACGACTCGATCGCGCTGTTGACGGCGCCGCACGAGGTGACGGTCGTGATGACGTCGAACAGCGCCGATCCGGCGATCCCGAAGCGCTGCTCCTTGCCTTCCATGTTGCCGCCGGTCGAGCCGTTGATCACACCTGTGTGCAGACCGGCCGCGTGCTGGGCGGGCGAGCCGTGAGCCTCGGCGATGTAGGCGACGATCACCGCGCCGAGGAACATCATCATCACGGTCGCGTAGATCGCGTAGCCCTGGCGGCGATTGGCGGTCATGCGCCCGTACATGAAGATCAGCGCCGCCGGGATGATCAGCACGAGCAGCATCTCGAAGAAGTTGCTGAACTGGGTCGGGTTCTCGAACGGGTGCGCCGAGTTGGTGTTGAAGAAGCCGCCACCGTTGGTGCCGAGCTCCTTGATCGCCTCCTGTCCGGCGACCGGGCCCATGGCGATCGTCTGCGTCAGACCGGTGATTGTGTGAACGGTCAGGTAATTGGAGAAATTGGCGATCACGCCCTGGGAGGCGAGCACGAGCGCGCCGATCACCGACAGCGGCGCCAGCACGTAGAGGATCGTGCGCACCACGTCGACCCAGAAGTTGCCGATGCCCTTTCCGCTGCGCCCGACGATCCCGCGCACGAGCGCGACCGCCACGACGATCCCCACGCCGGCCGAGAGCCAGTTCTGGACAGTCAGCCCGATCATCTGGCTGAGGTAGGTCATCGTCGTCTCACCGCTGTAGAACTGCCAGTTGGTGTTCGTCATGAACGACGAGACGGTGTTGAACGTAACGTCGGCGGGAGCTGAGTGATAGCCGAGCGGATTCAGCACATGGGGAACGAAGAACGCGTCCTGGGTGCGCAGAACCATGTACAGGAAGATCCAGCCGGCGAGCGAGAAGACGATCAGGCTTTTCGCGTAGGACTTCCAGTCCTGCTGACGCTCCTCGTCGACCCTGAGGATACGGTAGAGCAGACGCTCGGGCCCGGAGAACATGGGTGACAGGAACACCCGCTCACCGGTGTACACCTTCGCCATGTAGCCGCCGAGCGGGAAGGCGAGCAAGGTCAGAACGACCACGAACGCCACGATCGTGAACCAGCCGGCGAACGTCATCTCTTAGAGTTTCTCTCCGCGAATCAGGGCGTAGAACAGGTACGCGATCACCAGTACCGAGACGACCAGGCCGAAGAAGTCAGCGCCGCTCATGTGCGCGACGAAGAAACCGAGGGGAAGCGGAGAGCTCATACCCGGTCGATGCCCTCGATCATCAACAGCAGGATCAAGAACATGACGATCCCGAGAACGATGTACACGATATCCATGCCGAGCACTATGGACGCCAGCGCGTCACGGCCGCATGACGATCTGGGCTCTGCGTATAACGATTTCGTTACGACCCTTGTTACTAGTCGGAAAACGTCTCGACTAGGGGAAACTAGGGACCCCTTGTCCTCAGTATCTCGAAGATGAGGCTCTACCCATGGGCGATAACGGCCGATGAAATCGGGAGAGGTTCTGTGCACCGGCTTTGCGGCTGATGACGAGCGATACCACGCTGCCACCGCTTACGGACCGCCTTGCGTGCGTGTGGTCGCGTCATCGCTCGAGATGCCAGCAGACGATCGATCCCCGAGAGGGCGCTATCCAAACGCCGGGTATCCTCGCGGCTGCCGCGGCGAGGAAGCGCGACCTCACGAATACGCAGCCCGGACTACAGATCCTCCCGATCGATCAGGATGCGCCCGTCCACCAAGAGTTGGGCGAGAAAGCCAGGCTCAGCTTCAGCGTGCCGCACGTCGAGGACATCGACAGTTCGACCGACGGTCCTCGTGAACTTCGTGCTGAGATCGACAACGCGCTCAAAGCTCGCGTCCTTCGAATCGCCTAGCAGATCAACATCGCTCTGAGGGCCACCGATTCCCCTGACAACCGATCCAAAACAGCAGAGCAAAGCGGACATTCTGCTCGGTCCGCATGGCCGCGCGTAGAACGGAGAGCAGCTCCCACGAGCGACGGACGTACTGCCGCTCGCCCGAGGATGATTCGGGCTTGCGCGGAGTCGGTCTGCTTGCACGAAGCGTCCCCCGATTCACCGCTCGCCGCAACGTTCGCTCGCTCGCTTACACCCACTTCTTCGGCCAGCAACGCCAGACCAGTGATGTGTCCACCGTTGCACAGTCGTGTGTCCAATCAACAGCTGTTCACGTATGGCCAAAGGAGCTACAAGGAGAATCTGTATCCCACACCGGGGTCGGTGACGATGTAGCGCGGGCCGGCGGCGCCTTCCGGCTCGATCTTTGCCCGCAGTCGCGCGATGTGCGTCCTCAGCGACTGCACGTCGTCCACATACTCCGGCCCCCACACCTCTACCAGCAGCTTCCTGTGAGTCATCAGCCGCCCGCGGTTGCGCACCAGCGTACGCAGCAGATCGAACTCGATCGGTGTCAGGTGAATCGGCTCTGAGTCACGGCGCACGACTCGCGCCGCCAGGTCGATCTCGAGCCCCTCGACGATGACGCTCGGCTCCTCGTCGGTCGGCGCGGCACGGCGCAGCGCCGCCTGCAGGCGAGCAACCAGCTCGCGCGCGCCGAACGGCTTGGTGATGTAGTCATCCGCGCCGGCCTCCAGCGCTCTGACCTTCTGCTCCTCCTCGCCGACGGCAGACAGCACGAGGATCGGCATCTCGCTCCACTCTCGCAATCTGCGCGTCACCTGCACCCCGTCGCCGTCTGGCAGCACGAGATCCACGATTGCCGCCTCGGGCGGGCGCACCGAGGCGAGATCGAGCGCCTCTGAGACAGTCTGCGCCGGCACCGCCTCGAATCCCGCCTCGCGCAGCACGACCTTCAGCGCACGCAGGATCTGCGGCTCGTCGTCGACCACGAGCACGCGCCTGGCCGCCTGCTCGGGCGCCACGTTCATCCAGCCGGCTCTCGCAGATCGGCGGCCGCGGCCGCGGTGAGGGCCTGTGAGCGATCTCCCAGCGGCAGTTCGAACACGAACGTCGCTCCCTGGCCGGGCAGTGACTCCACATGCAGCGTTCCCGCGTTCGCCTCGATGAATCCGCGGGCGATCGCCAGACCGAGGCCCGAGCCACGGTGTTCGCCACCGGGCGTGCCCGCGCGGTAGAACGGCTCGAACACTCGCTCGAGCTGCGCCGGGGGAATTCCCGGCCCGCGATCGACGATCCTCACGATCACACGATCACGCACCGCACGCGCCCGAACCGATACCGGATGCCCGCCTGAGTGACGGCGCGCGTTCTCCAGCACGTTCGCGAACGCGCGCTCGAGCTGAACGGGATCGGCACTCACCAGCGGCAGATCGCGATCGAGCGAGAGGCTGAAATCCTCCGGCGCGGGCGCCAGCTCACCGAGCGCCCCCTGGATCACCTCCTCGATCGATGTCCAGTCACGGCGTGGCTCGGCCGCACCGGCCTGCAGGCGCGAAAGGTCCAGCAGATTGTCAACCAGCCGCGACAGACGCCTCGTCTCGCCTTGAATGACATTCGCCATCTCCTGGCGCTCACGCTCCGAGAGGGCTGGGGAGCCCACCGCCTCTCCGGCGGCGGAGATCGCCGTCAGCGGCGAACGCAGGTCGTGCGAGACGGCGCGCAGCAGCGCGGTCTTGACCACGTCGGCACGGCGCAGCGCCGCCGTCTCGACGACTCCACCCAACAGCTCCTCGCGCTCTAGCGCGGCACTGAGCAGCGCCTCCAGCGCCGGCACGACCCGCTCCTGCAGCCGGCGCAGGCTCGTCTCGGAGGTGTCCGCTCCGACCAGCAGCGTCCCCAGCCGGCGGGTGCCCTCACGCAACGGGAAAGCCACCCGGCGCGCGTCCCCTTCGACCGTCTCCATCTCGATCGCCGCGGAGCTGAGCTCGAGGGCGTGCGCGAGCCGTGAGGCGGCCGTCGGCAGCGCCTCTGCGAGGCTGTTGCCGCGCAGCAGGAGCCGGGCCATCTCTGCCGCCAGATCAGCCTCGCGCCGGCGTGCTTCGGCGTCCCGTGTACGGGCACGCGTCACCTCCGCCACGGAGCTCGCCAGCGCCGCCGCGATCGCGAAGGCGATCAGCGCCACCCAGTTGCTCGAGTTCCTGATCGTGAAGTGGCCGACCGGCGGCAGGTGAAAGAAGTTGAACGCCGCCGCGCTCACCACCGCCGTGGCGATCCCCAGCCACGCTCCCCAGATCACCGACACCACGAGCACCGCCAGCAGGTACACGACGCCGAGCGAGACGACGGGGGCAATCTGCTTCAGCGGATACAGCGCCAGCGTGCACAGCGCAACACCCACGATCGCGACAACAATGCCCACCCGCCGGGGCGGTGGATCCGGGGCCAGCAGAAAGCCGAGCGGACGCGACACACGGGGGAGCGTAGATCACCATCGCGCCGCTGTGAAGAACGCCCCGTCGATCCGGGTCCTGTGGCCCGGCGATCGGATCGGCTCGGGGTTGCAGATCTGAGCGGCGGTGCCGCCGCGGCACAGGGATAGCCCAGATCGCGGGTCACGGCATGGTGGCGATATCGTTCTCAGCAGCTTGATGGACCGCGCGAGAGATGACCAGGTGATTCACGGCGCGGGTGACGCTGAGGCGACCGCCGGCCGCGCCAGATGAGCCTCGACTCGCCTCGCGCTGAGAACCTCGCGCTGATGCTCTTGGCGATGACGCAGTTCGTGATCGTGATCGACGCGTCGATTGTGAACGTCGCGCTACCCTCGATCGGCGCCGCGCTGCACTTCTCCCGCGACAACCTCTCCTGGGTCGTCAACGCCTACACGCTCACGTTCGGCGGGTTCCTGCTGCTCGGCGGGCGCCTCGCCGACCTGCTCGGGCGCAGGCGCATGTTCATGCTCGGCCTGGTGCTGTTCTCGCTTGCCTCGCTCGCTGGCGGCCTGGCTCAGTCGGAGGCGTGGCTGATCGTCGCGCGCTCGGTGCAGGGCCTTGGCGCGGCGATCGTCTCCCCGGCGGCGCTGTCGATCATCACGACGACGTTCGCGGAAGGAGCAGAGCGCAACCGTGCGCTCGGCGTCTGGGGTGCGGTTGCAGGCGCCGGCGGCGCGGCCGGGGTGCTGCTCGGGGGCATCCTCACGAGCGGCCTGAGCTGGCGCTGGGTCTTGTTCGTGAACGTCCCGATCGGCCTGATCGCCGCCACGCTGGCGCCGCGGATACTGCTCGAGAGCCGCGCCGACGATGGCACTGAGGGCTTCGACATCCCGGGCGCGGTGACGGTCACGGCCGGCCTCGCGCTGCTCGTCTACGCGGTCGTCGACGCCGTCAACGTCGGCTGGGGCTCGAGCGGCACGCTGTCGCGGCTCGCAGGCGCGGCCGCCCTGCTCGTCGCTTTCGTCGCGATCGAGTTGCGCACCCGCCATCCGCTGATGCCGTTCTCGATCTTCCGCCTGCGCACGCTGCGCGGGGCGGACATCGTCGGCCTGTTGATCGGGATGTCGCTGTTCTCGATGTTCTTCTTCATCTCGCTCTATCTCCAGGACGTTCTGCACTACTCGCCGATCAAGGCTGGGCTCTCTTACCTGCCGCTCTCGATCGCGATCATCCTCTCTGCCGGAGCCGCCTCGCAGCTCGTCACGCGCGTAGGCTTCAAGCCCACTCTGATCGCAGGCCTGTTGCTGATCGCCGCCGGCCTGTTGTGGTTCTCGCGTGTCCCCGCGCCGGGCGGCTCATTCGCCGCCGATGTCCTCGGACCGTCGATCCTCGCGGCGTTGGGGCTCGGGTTCTCCTTCGTTCCCGTGACGATCGCCGCGGTTACGGGCACCAAACCACACGAGGCGGGCTTGGCCTCTGGGCTGATCAACACCTCCCAGCAGGTCGGCGGCGCGCTCGGCCTGGCGATCCTCGCCACCGTCGCCAACAGCCGCACCCAGAGCCTGCTCCACGTAGGCGGGCACAGCACGTCGGTGGCCCTCACGAAAGGCTTCGACCGCGCGTTCCTCGTCGGCGCCGGGTTCGCGATCGTCGGGGCGATCCTCACAGCCGTCCTGATCTCCTCGCGCGACAGCCGCGAGCACGCCGAAGCAGCGCGTCGCGGTGAGGCGGCGGTCGCCCCGGCCGCGGGTTGACCGGTGGCACCAGCGGCTGCAAGCTGCGAGAGATTGCTCGGGCTGGCGTAGCGCCGGGCGCACGCAGGAGCCTTCGAGAACGGATCGAATCACTGGAGCGTGGCTTCGTCAGATATCGATCTGCTGGACCCCGATGAGTATTTCGCCGACTACGATCGTCGGGCCCGCGAACGCCGCGAGCGACGCTCACAGAAGAAGCGCCGCAGACCCGCGAGAAGAGCGCAGCACGCGCATCACACCGAGCCTCTGACCTCCACCAGCGCCGGGCGGATCCTCGTCGGTGCGGTAGCCGTCCTTGCGCTCCTGACACTGATCGGCCTGGCGGCTCTCTGGCCGGGACCCGCACGCCACACGATCCACGGTTTTTCTCACACCACGCAGGCGACCGTCACCAGATCGTTCATCTCCTCCTGCGGCGGCTCGAGCGCGACGCGGTGCCGCGAACTCGACATCACCGTCCACTCTCGGCACTCAACGATCCTGCTGGGGCCCGTCAGCACCGAGCCATCGATCCCGGCGGGCACACCGATCCGCGTGAGTCACCTGCCCCCACCGCGCACCGGAGCAGCCACCCCCGGCTATCAGCCCTGGGAATTCGTGAACATCGACCGGCACGGCCCGCTGCTGTGGCTCGCGCTCGCGCTGCTGGCGATAGCGGTGGCCGTAATCCGCATGCGTGGTCTGCTCGCCGCGGTCGGTGTGGGGCTCTCGCTGCTGCTGCTCGTCGAGTTCCTCGTGCCCGCGATCCTCAACGGCGAGCCGTCGATCCTGGTGGCGCTCGTCTGCGCCCTCGCGGTGATGTTCATCACCCTCGTCCTCACCAGCGGCATCGGCCCACAGACGCTCGCAGCAGCCCTCGGGATCGCCTCGACGCTGCTGCTGACATGCGTGCTCGCTGTGTTTGCCGTTCACGTGGCCCACATCGACGGGCGTACAGATGAACTCTCGACTTATCTCGCGAGCGTCAACTCGAACATATCCCTGCAGGGCATCGTTCTCGCCGGGATGATCATCGGAGCGCTCGGGGTCCTCGCCGACACCGCGGTCACTCAGGCATCGGCGGTCATGGCGCTGCGTCACGCCAACCCCAACCTCACGCCGAGAGAGCTCTACAAATCCGCGTTCCACGTCGGGCGCGATCACCTGTCCGCGACGATTCACACACTCGTCCTTGCCTACGCCGGCGCTTCGCTGCCGCTGCTGCTGATCACGCACTCCTCGGGAGTCGGCCTGACCGACGCCCTCAGCACACAGGACATCGCCCAGCCAGTCGCGGCGACGATCGTCGGCTGCATCGCGCTCGTCTGCGCGGTTCCCGTAACGACGGGGCTCGCCTCGGTTCTGGTGTCTCACGTCTCAGCGGACGCATTTGAGGGCGTGCACGGTCACGCCCACTAGAGCGCGGGCGCCCCGGCCTGCTGCTCTTCGCCGGGGCACCGCGCTGGCGCAGCGGTAAGCCCGTGGACGGCGTCTGGAACACCGGGCCACGAACCTCCGCTTGCGCTCCTGACAGAAGAGCTCCCGAGCCTCTGCCGCCGGGGAGCCTCTTCTCGACGCGAACACCAGCCTCTTGGCGCCCCCAACGACCACTTCGTTCTCGAACTCCCCCACGACGCTCGCGTCGGGCACCTTTTCAGCTGTCGGGGCAGCCTCGCGCCAGCACGACATACCACGGGGTGCTGGTCGCCGTTGAGCTGAGCGGCTCGGCGAGTCCGGGCTCGGCCAGGGACCGGCGATCCGCTTCGCGCCGCGCCAGCCAGTCCGTGTACGGGTCGACGGGCAAGGTGCGCGCGCTGAACATGAACGGATCGTGGCGGCTTGGCAGATCATCGGTCGCTTCCCGCGCAAAGGGTTCGCTGCTCAACGGCAGCGGCTCGCAGTGGGAAGATGAATCGTGTCTCGGTGCTTGCAGCAATCGCATGTGGCAGTCTCCTAGTCGAGTCGTCCTGGTTGGCGAGTTTGCGGCGATCGATTCACTCGAAGCGGCGGCGCTTGTGGGCACTGCGGCGGCGGCGAATCGACACCCCATGCACGGCAGTCGATGAGAGCAAGCATGCACGCTGCCCAGATGATGGGTGGGGGTTTTGGACAAACGATTTAGGCGATTTCCCCAATCGTGGCGTGGGGGTGCACGAAAGGGGCAGGCGGCCTGCCCGAAACGGGTAATTGCTGTCGTCTCGCGGGGCCCACACGGCCCAGGGACCCCGCTTGGGTGTGCGATCTCTTTGAGGCTGTGATTCTCAGCGCGCCGGGCTCTTACGCTCCGCCACGGACGGCGGAGACGTTGAGACGCACGTAGTCCAGCGGTAGCCGTATTGCCGCCACGACCGCGGCGGCAAACGGCTCACGGCGCGCCACTGGCAGACACGCGAGGTGTGCCGCGAGGATCGACGTGGGCACGAACGCGGCGACATCCTCAGGATGTGTTGGGCGCTTCTGCAGCCAACAGCGGGTCGCCGTGAAACCAGCGCCCAGCAGCCGCCGCTCGGTCTCCTCGGCCGACGCGAATACCCAGGGCGAGAAGCCCAGCAGCTCCGGAGCGAGTTCGCCAGCGACCGCCTCGATGACCTCACGGACGCCGTCGATGTTGCCCTCCCCTCCGCACTGGATCTCCAACATTCCCCCTGCTCGCAATGCCTCGGCCAGACGCGCCCAGAGACGATCGTGGTCGGGCACCCAGTGCAACGTCGCGGTCGAGACGATCGCGTCGACTGGCTCGTCGAGCTCGAGGTCGAGCAGCACATCCTCACACCAGACCTCGGCGCGCTCGCCGAGCCGGTCGCGCGCGACCGCGACCATATCCGCGGAGGCGTCCACGGCGAGCACGCGACCATCTGGCACGAGGGCCGCCAGCATCTCCGTGACGCGCCCGGTGCCGCAGCCCACATCCAGCACCGTCGCGTCTGGCGCGACGCCGTCCAGCCGTCTCAGAACCTCCGTCGCCCAGGCCTGCTGCGGCTGACTCGATCGGTCATATGTGCGCGCGTCCCAGGGTGTGTCCACTGCGAGCGCCAGGATACCCGCTGCTCGCCACCGTGACGCCCGCCGCGCCTCTGCCGTGAGCGGGCTGAGAGCAGGCACGCGCGGGCCGAAGGCTCTCCGCGAGCGCAACCGTGTCAGGCGATTCGTCTGAGTCTCTACTCTTTCCTTTAGCGACCTACAACCTTTGTCGATACTGGGTTGGCGAAGATGTATACGGGGCAACCAAGGAACGTGAAAAGACCCGCTGGAGTCTGGATGATTAGATGAGCGCCCTGCGTTTCCCGGCCTCCCGACACCCCTCCTGCTCGTGTGTCCGATACCGCGTCGCGGCGCTCATCGCGCTCGGTGCCCTGCTCTGCTGCGCGAATTCCTCTGCCGGCACACTCTCGCCGCTGCCCGCCTCGGACTACGAGATCAGTCCGGTGTGTGGAGCGCCAGCGCCGGGGCATGCCGGGTGTCTGGCGCTGAAGCTCCTCCCCCTGACGGCGGCGGCACGCGCACACACCCATCCGCTGGGGCTCACAGCAGCAGCTCAGATCAAGCCCTTCAGCGCCGCCGAAGGCTCCTTCGGTCTGCGCCCGGAGGATCTGCGCACCGCCTACTTCCCAGATGAACAGCCCGTAACGCCCGCGTCCGAACCTCAGACGATCGCGCTGGTCGACGCCTATGACGATCCCGACGCCGCGTCAGATCTCGAAAACTACAGCAGGGAATTCGGGCTGCCCGTTCTGCCGAAATGCGCCACGGGAGCTCTCAGCGACTGTTTTGAGAAGGTCAATCAGCTCGGCGAAGCCGGAAATCTACCCGTCACCAGCCGCTCAGAAAGGCAGGAAGCCGAGGAATGGGCGCTCGAGACCTCGACCGATATCGAGGTCGCTCACGGTGTGTGTGAGAACTGCCGCATCGTGCTGGTCGAGACCGACTCGGCTGGGTATGGGGATCTCGAAGCTGGTGAGGAAGCGGCCGTGAGGATCGGCGCACAGGAGATCTCCAACTCCTGGGGAGGCGAATCGGTGGAAGACAGCACGGCCTTTGACCATCCCGGCATCGTGATCACTGCCGCCGCCGGTGACAATGGCTATCTCAACTGGACCGAGGCGAGCCAGCCGAGCAAGGTCTCAGGATATTTCGCTGGCGCCGACTATCCCGCTTCCTCACCGCAAGTGATCGCGGTCGGTGGCACCAAATTGACCCTGGGCGCCGGTGGCGTCAAGAGCGAGACGGTCTGGAACGACGGCGAAGCCGGAGGCGCGGGCGGCGGTGGATGTGCCACGGGCGCCGCCTTTGCGGCTCCGCCGTGGCAGAGCGCCGTCAGCGACTGGAGCGCCGTCGGCTGCGGCTCTGAGCGCGCCGTGGCCGATGTCTCGGCCGATGCCGACCCCGACACCGGCGTGGCGGTCTATGACTCGGCGCCCTACCCCGTCGAAAACGACCCCGGCACCACCAAAGTGATCGGCTGGACACCGATCGGCGGCACCAGCGTCGCCTCGCCGATCATCGCCTCGATGTTCGCGCTCGCCGGCGGCTCACACGGCGTCGAATACCCTGCCGAGACCCTCTACTCGCATTTGGGCTCAGCGCTGCTGTCTGACGTCACCGAAGGCGGCAACGGGGAATGCCAGGACGAATACTCCAGCTGCAGCGGCTCGCTTGCTTCGCCTTTCGACTGCGGCCAGGGGGAGTTGATCTGCAACGCCGCCGTCGGCTATGACGGCCCGACCGGCGTCGGCTCGCCGAACACGATCGCCGCCATGAAGCCGAGCACCCAGCCGATCGAAAGCGAACCCAAAGAAAAAGAAAAAGAAAAAACACCAGAACCGGAAGGCAAGAAAGAGGAGCAGGAAAGGCTGGAAGAAAAGATCAGACAGGCGGAAGAAAAACTCAAACTCCTCGAGGAAGGCAGCGGTCCCGAAAGCAAAGCCGTGGCCGTCGAAACCCACGGCACCGACACGACTGAGGTGGTGTCCAGCGCCGCCCCCGGCAAGACCACGGCTGTGTCGTCCGTCAAATCGTCCGCCAAACCGCAGGCGCCCACGAGCATCCGGATCTCCTCCCTGACGTTGAGCTCGAGCGCGATCTACGCCCTCGATCACGGGGCAGCGAGACCCTCAGCGCTCGGCTTCTCCTTCACGATCAACGCATCGGCGCCGATCAGCCTGGAGCTATCGCGAGAGGTCCGCACCGGCGGGCACACGCACTGGCGTGCCATCTCGCGCACCAGCACAATCCATGCGACCCAGGGCACCAACCACAGAACCCTGGGCAGCCAACCCAAACTCACGGCAGGTCGCTATTTGCTGACGCTCACCCCGGTGCACGGCGCGGCCCGCTCGATCGCCTTCCGCGAGTACTGACACGCGCCACAGCCAACGCCGTGGTTCCGCGCCAGGCGCAGCTGAATCGGTGACCTGGCAGCCGAGCTCAGACGACCGCGCTGCTCGCCGCGCAACTGGCCCGGCCGTGCTTCGCGAGATAGCCCTGGTGGTGGTCCTCGGCCTCCCAGAGCGCCGACGGGCGCTGTCCCGGTGACGATCGCCCTGCTGTCTGCCCGCGCGGCATCTGAGCTCACTGGTCCTTGTCTCATATCCGGTCAGACCCGGCTGCAGGCGAGACCGTTCACCTGGCGCGTAGGCTTCAACAGGTGAACGTCACTGCCCGCATTCGCTTTCGCCGCGATCATCGCTGGCTGCCAGCGCACGCGTCGGACTACATCGATGAAGAGCTGCTCGGACACTCGAGCGCACGCGTCGAGCGTCACCTGCGCGACTGCCCAGACTGCCGCGAACTGCTGGCTGGCCTGAAGGCGATCGTCGGCGGACTGGGATCGATGCGCGACCTAGACGGTGAGCTCGTGGCGAGCGCCGTCCTGAGCAACGTGCGCAGCAGACTCAGCGAGCTCCCTTGAAGAGGACGGGCCACACCGACCAGGAACTGGTCGAGCGAGCCCGCGTGGGCGATGTGAGCGCGTTTGAGGAGCTCGTGATGGAGCACGCCGATCGACTGTTCGCCACGCTGCGGCGTCTCGGCCTGGGAGACGCCGAGGCTCAGGAGGTTGCCCAGGAGACATTTCTGCGCGCGTGGCGCGGACTGGCGCGTTTTGAGGGACGCTCGAGCTTCTTCACCTGGCTCTACCGGATCGCCTTCAACGAGGCGCAGCGGAGTCTCGCGCGCCGCCCGGCCGCCGCAAGCGTGATCTCCAGCGAGCTGGCACCCGTGGCGGAGGTGGCGGACGGCCGTGCCGGGCCGGTCGCCCTGGTCGAATCCCAAGAGCTGCGGGCGGCGCTTAGAGTCGCGCTCGGTGAGTTGCCGGTCGATCTGCGCGCGCCTGTGGTCCTGCGCGACGTCGAGGGGCTCTCCACGCAGCAGGCCGCCGAGGTGCTGCAGCTCGGCGAGGCCGCCTTCAAGAGCCGTCTGCATCGTGGCAGGATGGTGCTCCGCGGTTTGCTCGCGCCGGTGATCGCAGCGCCGTGAACCGTTTCCGCCAAAGCCGGGTCTCAGTACATGTGAACCAAACTAGGAGCGTGTGAGATATGCCGATCGAGAAGACAGATGAGCAGTGGCGGGCAGAGCTGAGCCCAGAGCAGTACGACATCCTGCGCCGCAAGGGCACCGAGCCGCCGTTCACCGGCAGCTATGTGCACACCAAGGAGGACGGCATGTATCGCTGCGCGGCGTGCGGCACGGAGCTGTTCTCCTCCGACACGAAGTTCGACTCGGGCACCGGCTGGCCGAGCTTCACCGACCCGGCGGTCCGTGAGCACGTCGAGTTGCACGAGGATCGCAGCCTGTTCATGCGCCGCACCGAGGTGACGTGCGCCAGCTGCGGAGGGCACCTCGGCCACGTCTTCGACGACGGTCCCGCGGGCGCCGACCGCTACTGCATCAACTCGGCGGCACTGCAGCTCGACACCAACCCCAGCGACTCCTAGAGCCAAAGGGGCCCACTGGAAGCGGCCGGGTTCTCGAACGTGGAGGTCGAGGAGGCCGAGGTCACTTCCAGTGGCAGTCGCCCGAGGAGTTCATCATCTTCATCGAGGAGATCGCCCCGCCGCTCACGGCGATGATCGCTCCGCACCCCCAGGAGGTGCAGGACGAGACCTGGGCCGCCACAACCGAGGCTGTCCGGGACACGACCGGAGATGGCGGAGCGGTGCGATTTTCCAACCTGGGGTTCACGTGGGATTCAGGTCTTGGGCGGCTCAGGAACTCGCGGATGTGAGCGATTGACGAGCTCGGGGTGTTGCTCGGCGATCCAATGTGTCCCGTCCTTCACCGGCCGGAACGTCAGGTTGCGAACGAAATGCTCGAGGCCGGCATGGGAGGCGGGCCTGACGTATGGGTCTGCCTCCGGGTAGATGACCATCGTCGGGACATCGACGATACAGTGGCGCCACGTCCGGGGCAGTAGTTGCCGCGTCCGGGGGTGCCGTGCCGATCCGGTGGGGCGATCCCCTCGACCTCATACCAGTGCAGCGCCGACTCGATCGCCCGCGGAACGCGCCACGAGCGCCGGTAGGTCTCGCGATCCTCCTCTGAGAAGAAGGGGTGATCGAGGGCCTGCTCGAGCGCGGCGAAGTCGTTGGCGGCGATCGCCTCGATTGCATCCGGGCGACGAAGGCCGAGGAGATACTGGCTGGCCTGGATCTGCTCGTCGTCCTCGCGTTGCGCGCGATCCAGTACACCCGGGTGGGCACCGCCGAGGCTGATCAGCGCCCGAAGCATCTCCGGATAGTGGAGCGCAAACGACCATGCCACGAGGCTGCCCCAGTCGTGGCCGACGAGCACGAAGCGGTCGTACCCGAGATGCTCGACGAGGGCGCGTAGATCCTCGACCGCGGGCCAGATCCCATAGCTGTGGACGCCCTGCGGCTTGGACGAGAGGTTGTAGCCGCGCTGGTCGGGAGCAACGGCCAGGTGGTCGGTGCCGAACTCCCGCAACTGGCTGCGGAAGGCATAGTGGAACTGGGGGAAGCCGTGCAGAAACACGATCAGTGGCCCAGTGCCCGCGTGGGCGTAGTGCAACTCGATCCCGTTCACCGCCGCGGTCGAGTAGCTGAAGGTCCGCGTCCTCGCCAGACATAGCGTCTCCCCGCCTCAGATCTTCGCCGCCGCGACTCGGGCGGAGCCCACGGCCGCGTTGGATGTTTGCTCGCGCCCGGAATCGGACAGAATCAGGCAGGTCGACGTGGCGTGCGCGTACAGCGTTCCGTCCTCGGCGACGAGTCGGCTCTCGGCGGTCGCGATGGTGCGCCCGCGATGCACGACGCTCCCTTCTGCCAGCAGAGGCCCGGTGCTCGGTTGGACCGCCCGCACCAGGTTGACCTTGGTCTCCAGGGTCGTGTAGGTGAAGTCATCGCTGAGCGTGGAGTGCACTGCCGCACCGGCCGCCGAGTCGAGCAGCGTCATCACGACGCCACCGTGGACAGTGCCGAGCGGATTGCGATGTCGCGCGTGCGGCCGATAGCGAAACGCGGCCGTTCCTTCGGTCACGTCAACAAGATCAAAACCGAGCAGCTCCTGGATCGGCGCGGGCGGCGCCGTCCCGTCGCGGATCGCCAACAGCTCTTGAAGGCCGGTCCGCTCATCTCTCTTTGTCATGGGCGGATCATCCCGCTGGACCGTTGGCGCGCCGTTGGCGTCTCGTCAGCGCATGACGAGCTCGGAGTGCAACGCCAGCAGCTGCGGTCCCGGCGCGACTCCGAGAGCGTCGCGTAGCCGCAGGCGAAACTCGTCGTAGACGACGAGCGCCGCCGGCCGCTCACCACGCGCGTCGAGTGCTCGCATCAGCAGCGCGGTCGCGCCCTCGCTCAGCGGCTCGGCGGCGACCAGCTCGCGCGCCGCCCTCTCGGCGGTCAGCAGCTCGGTTTCGCCGAGCGCAAGCGCGGCCGCGGCGAGCGTCGCCAGGGCGCGGGTGTATACGGCGTCGAGCTCCCTGCGGCGCTCCTCGACCCATGCGCCATCGTGCCCGGTCAGGAAGCTACGGCGCGTGACGTTCATCGCGATTTGGGAGGCGATCCAGGCACGCTCCCATTCCTGGCGTGCGATCCCCGACTCAGCGTCGTGGATCGCTCGTGCGGCGACCTCGACGTCGACCTGCGCGTCGTCATCGAGCGTGAGACGCAACGGCCCATCCGCCGGGAGCGAGTCACGTCCGATCACGGAGCGGAGCTTCGAGAGCAGAGCGCGCATCGCCTGGCCGGACGCCGCCGGGCGCTCTTCTCCCCAGATCGCCGTCGCGAGCTCCTCGCGCGGTGCGGCGCGGTCGCCGGTTATAGACGAGCCACGCGAAGGCGATCCGGCCCTGCGCTCCAGGCAGCTGACCCGCCAGCTCAGCTCCTTCGGATCTCACGACGAGGCGACCACACAGCTGCACGACCACATCAGCGACAATATCGACATGGCAAAGCGAATCGTCTGTGAGTGCGGCTACGTCATACGGGGCGAGGACGACGAGCAGGTCGTGGAGCTCGGGCGTGAGCACATGCAGGCCAACCATCCGGCGATCGCGGCGGTGATCACCGCCGAGGAGTTGCTGGAGATGGCCGAGGAGGCTTGAGACCCGCCGGGCACGGTCTGTGGCGCCCTGAGCGAGGCTCCCGTCTCGTCCTCGATTCGTGGGTCGGCCTTGGCCTCCAGAGGAGACGCGGGCTACTCCGACAGCCCGGCCGCGCGCAGCGCCTCACCGCGATCGAGATAGGAGTGAATGCGCGAGATCCTGCCGCCGCGAAAATGGAAGAGGACCGTGTGTAGCGCGTCGATTGGGATGCCGCTGCCCTTGCCGCGCCCTTCGAGCCGCACGAGGACGAGCATGCATTCGCCGTCGAGCTCGCGGAAGTCCTCGGCGAGCACAGAGAACTCCTCCCAGGTGTCGGCGAGCTCCTCGAAGTACCTTTCCATGCCTTCGCGCCCCCGGAAACTGACGCCTGTGAACCCGGTCATCGCCGGGAGCAATTCGTAGTCCGCGGTTATGAGCTCGCCGTAGGCGTCAACATCGCGCCGGTTCAGGGCGTCTGTCGCTCGCTTGACGATCTCCACGTTCTGCTGTGACATGTCCCGCCAAGTATCCAGCAGACGACGTGATCGGTCCATCGATATGTTGGGAAGTACGGGGCGCGAACCTGTTCCACCTCCGCCAGGGCGAGGTGATCAGACTGACCGTCTACTTCGAACCGGAGAATGCGCTCGCCGAGGTCGGCTTCTCACCGCTGACGGACTCTCCCGGCTAGTGGCGAGTACCGACCCAGCCATCGAGGGCGCTTCCTCGTGCGGGTCGTGTGCCCGCTTCGCTCAAACCGACGTTTCGATGCCAGGCTCCGCCGCGGCCGCGTCACCTTGCTCTAGCGACTCGGTCATGCCTTTCGGAAACCAGATGAGCGACACGAGGAATGTGGCGGCCATCACGCCGGCCATGATGTAGAAAACCGTCTGCGTCGAGTGCGCGGTCGCCAGTTGGATCGAGTGCAACAGCGATGTCGAATGCCCGGAGGCGCCGCTGGATGATCCCCCCGAGCCAAACGAAGCGGCGATCTTGGCTGCCTGGCCGCCCGGCACACCGCCCTCGATGAGGGCATGCGACACGTTTGTCTTGTTCTCAGAGATCAGGATCGTCCCGAGCACGGCGAGTCCGAGGCTCGCGCCGAAGTTGCGTGCGGTCTGTGTGATACCCGTGACCTCGCTGTAGCTCGTGCTCGGCGCGCGATTTACGGCGTCGGTGCTGACGGGGCCGAGTATCAGGCCCAGCCCCGCGCCGGCAACGACTATGTAGATCGACTGGGCGTGCAGTGAGAGGTCGGTGAGCTTGCCAGCTAGCAGGTAGAACCCGACCGCGGCGATCGCGCCACCGACGACCACGGCCGGTCGTGCACCGCGGCGATCGAGAACCCGTCCGCCGATCTGGGCCATGATCGAGAAGCCGATGAAGAAATACAGGAGATACACGCCCGCGTCGGCCGAGCTTTCGCCGAGTGATACCTGTGCGTAGACGCTCGCGAAGAAGAAGAACGGCACGAACGCAACCGACATCAGCCCAAGCACGATGTTGTCGATCGAGAAGCCACGATCGCCGAAGATCGCAAGGCGCAGCAAAGGATCGTGCGTGTGCAGCTCTCGCCTCACGAAGGCGCCCATCAGCAGCACACCGCCGACCAGGCAGGCCCATGTGGCCACGCTGCCCCACCCCCACACGGTCGACTGCTGCAGACCGAGCACCAGCAGCCCCATCGCTCCCGCGATCAGCACCGTGCCCTGATAGTCCAGTGCGGCCGGGTGACGCTCATCCTCCGGCTTGGATCTCCAGATCAGGATCAATGCGATGAGCGCCACCGGAATGTTGATCCAGAAGATCGCCCGCCAGGTCCACTGCGTGAGAAAGCCGCCGGCGATCGGGCCGATCGCTGTCAGGGCACCCGAGATGCCGAAGAAGATCGCCATCGCCCGGCCGCGCTCGTGCAGCGGAAACGAGGCGACCACGATGCCCACGGCCGGCGGGAACATGATCGCCGCGGCCGCGCCCTGTGCCACGCGGAAGAAGATGATCCATGCTTCCGCTAGGTGGCCCGTTGGCGTGAGCCCGCAGCAGGCCGACGCGACAGCGAAGCCGACCACCCCGACCACCACCATCCGCCGCCGCCCGAGCATGTCTCCGAGCTTGCCGCCGAACGCGAACAGCGCCGAGAGCGATAGCAGGTACCCCTTGATGACCCACTGCGAGCCGGTGCCCGAGATCGACAGGTGCTTCTGCAGATCGGGGATCGCGATCGCGACGATCGTCTGGTCGATGAACGTCATCGCGACCGCGAAGACCATCGCCGCCAGCACGAGGTTCTTGTTCGCCGAAGCGCACGCGGCGGTGGACTGCCCAGTTGCACTCGTGTCGTGACCCTCCCCCACTCGTTTGAGCAACCCTCCTGCTTGCACGATATGCCCTCGAACTCACGCTTGACAAGACCGAACCGGAAGTTACGCTGGAGGGGTACTCCGACGTCAGCAGCATTGGTTGCAGGCCATTAGCGTTATGCAGAATCGGACAGGGGCACGATGAGCACCGGCGAGGAAGTGATCACAAAGCTGAGTCCCTTCTCGGTCGCGCAGAGCGTCGAGCGACTGTCGTCGATGATCGCGGAGAAAGGCATGAAGCTGTTCGCGGTGATAGATCACAGCGGCGAGGCGAGCGCCGTGGGACTCGAGTTGCGCGACACCAAGCTCGTCATCTTCGGCAGCCCCGCCGCGGGAACGCCGGTGATGCGCTCGGCACCGCTCGCGGCGCTCGATCTGCCACTCAAGGTTCTGGTTTGGGCCGACGGAGATCAGACGAAGCTCAGCTACACCTCGCCGCGCGCGCTGGCTGACCGATATCACCTCGGCGATGAGCTGACGGGCAGGCTCGCCGGCATCGAGGCGCTGACTGACGCCGTGATCGGCGGGTAGCCCAGGTCGCCTCGCAGAACGCCCGCGGGTGCTCCACCGGCGATCGGTCCGTGTCTCGCAGTCAGATGATCACTGCGAGTCGGGCCAGTCGGCCTGGCCCATCACACCGTCCCCATCGGCGGGCCTGGGACCGCCGACGGCGACCAGGTCCAAACCGTCCGGGCCAGCCTCGAAGGCGCGCACGACCTCGGGCGCCACGCGCAGTACATCCCACTGGCGAAGCTCCTTGACCTCGCCGTCGAGCAGCACCCGCCCGGAGCCGGCGACGACGACATAGGCCTCCTCCTGCTCGTGGTGGCTGTGAGCCATCGGGCTGCGCAGGTTCGCCGCGTAACGGAACAGGCTGACGCCGAGGTCGCGTGAGTCCAGGTGCTTGCGCGAGAAGCGACCGTCGATCCCGGGCGCGCGATCGCCCACAGCGTTCTCCACCTCCATCAGGTTCACGACTGCAAAGTTGGACATTGGGTCTCCTTTGAAGAGTGGCTAGTGACCTTCGCCCGCGAACACTACCCGTGCGCCGCTGCCAGGCTCGCCATGTCGATCCCGATGACCTTCAGGCGCCGGCTCAGCGCGTTGAAGGCGAAAGTGTTGGTCTCCTGCATCGAGTAGTCGAGGATCGCGTAGTTGTTGGGATCCGCCCCGGGCGGCACGAGTACGCTGCTGGCCAGTGGCAGTAGCTCGGCGATGCGTGCCGTGATGCGCTCCTTGAGCGTCGGATCCTTCGCCTTCTCGCGCAAGAACCAGGTGCCGTAGGCGACGTGACGGTGCTCGTCCTGGGAGATCAGCCTGAAACCCTCGACCCAGCCGGGCAGGATGTCCTTGCGCTCCATGTAGTCGGTCAGGAACCACTGGCCCGTGAGCGCAAGCGTGCCCTCGATGATCATGTGGTAGAGGGTCACGAAGTCGACCTTCGCCTCGATGTCCGAAGGGTCCTCGATGAGGCGCTTCCCCCAATCGACCAGCACCCCGTCGAACATCTCGACGAACGCAGGGTTGAGATTCTTGCGCGCCTGCGTCAAGCGATCCTCGAACGTGCCGTCGATACCCAGAACCTGCTCGTAGAAACGGTTGAAGTGCTGGGCGTGGCGAGCCTCGTCGACCTGTTGGGTGGTCAGGAACGCCTCCTCGTCCTGGCTCTCATAGGCCATCACCAGACCCGAGAACTGAGTGGTAACACGCTCCTCGCCGATGAAGAACGAGGAGAGGTTCCAGGCCAGGTGGCGGCGCAGTTCCTCGTCCATTGCCGCCCAGTCCTGTTTGTCCCTGGTGAAGTCGATCGTGTGTGATTGCCAGTTCTGGCGCTCCCACAGCTCATACAGCTCGCGGGGTGCCATCAACTTCACGGCGGACAGCTTGGACTCATCGGCGATGGTCCCAACATCTACCTGGCTCGAGAGATCGAGCAGCGTGGGCATGAACGTCAAACCTCCTCAATCAAAGGATCGCAAAAAAAGGCAGACCGCCTGAGTGCAGATCGACCTTACTCTCCGGCGCGCCCGCCCGCCAGAGCCTCCGTGAGTCATCGCCCGCCGCGCGGTTCGCCGATCGGTTCCTCCAGTCGCCCCGAGCCCCCGGCTCACGCCGGCGGCTGCTGTGCGCTGAGACCCTCGATCGTGAGCTCGGTTTCGATCGCTGAGCGCAGCGCGGCGAGCGCGCCGCCGCGCGCGCGGAGCTTCGTGGCGGCGTGGGCCTGCGCGTTGAGCCCGAGCAGTTGCTCGGCGGCCTTCTGGGTCTCTCGCGGCAGATCCTCGGCGGCGAGGACGCGGTCGAGGAAGCCGGCTTGCGCCGCCTCGGACGGGCTGTACATCCTCGCTGTCATGACCGCCTGATCGAAGTGCGCGGGTGCGAGGCGCTGGCGTGCGAGCTCGATCGCGAACCATGGCATCGTCAGCCCGATCTTGACCTCGTTGAGCCCGAGTTGAAACGGCCCATCGACACCGATCCGCATGTCCGCGGACAGAGCCAGGAACGATCCAGCCGCGACGGCGTGCCCGTTGCAGGCAACGAGCACCGGCCGTGGAAACGACAGCATTCGCTCGCACAGCGTGGCGCCGAGCTCGAGCATCTCGATCACCTGCTCGACATCGCCGCCGGCGAAGACCTTCAAGTCAAATCCCGCGGAAAAGAAATTCTCGCGCCCGGTGAGAACGACCACGACGGCTTCGCCCTCTGCCCGATCGAAGGCACCATGAAGAGCCTCGAGCATCGGGATCGAGAGCGCGTTCACCTTCCCGTCGTCCATCGTGATCCTCGCCACTCCGTCGCCTGCCTCGTAGGTCACCAACTCGCTCATCGCCGTCTCCCTGCTGTTTGGGTTTAGATCATCCCCTATAATGTAACGATGTTCCGAAACATTGTTATGACAGGTTCTCCTCGCCCATCGATTCCGCTGCGGACCGCCGGCGATTCAGCGGCGAGAGCGCGCTAGGCTCGCTCGTGCCGCGGGCAAAGCAGCGAACCCCGGAGTTGCGCGACCACGTGCTGTCGGTCGCCGTCGAGCTGCTCGCGATCGAAGGAGTGGCCGGCTTCACGGCCAGGCGCGTCGCCGAGGAGGCTGAGACCTCGACACCCGCGGTCTACGAGCTGTTCGGAGACAAGGGCGGTCTGATACGTGAGATGTTCTTCGAGGGATTCCGCCTGTTGCACCGCCATCTGCAGTGCTCCGTGGAGTCCGAGGACCCGCGGGCCGACCTGGTCGCGCTCGTCGATCTCTATCGGAGTTTCATGCGCGAGCGCCCTGTGCTCTCAGAAGTCATGTTCGCGCACCCGTTCACCGACTTCCAGGCCAGCTCCGCCGAACTGCAGGCCGGGCGCTCGGTGCGAACCCTGATCCTCAGCCGTGTACGGCGCTGCATCGACGCCGGAGTGCTGCACGGCGACGAGACCGACATCGCGCATGTGCTCATCGCTTTGACCCAGGGCCTCGCCGCCGCCGAGAACTCAAACCGGCTGGGCAGCACACCGCAGTCGGTCAACCGGCGCTTTCGAGTGGGCTTGGACGCCGTGCTCGACGGTTTCAGCCGCTGAGCGGGAGCAGAGATCCCGCACCGCTAGGGGACGGCTGGCGCGGTCTGGCCCGTGGGATCGGAGAGCAGCGTCATCGTCGCGAGAGCGAGTTTGCAGAGCTCCGTGGCCTCGCCCGCTACGGCGGCTCGCGGCTCGACCTCGCCGGGACTGTGGCGGTCGATCTCAGCGAGACGGTCGATCAGCACCTGGATCCGGTCCTCGATCCCCCGCACGAGCGCCCAGCCATGCCGATCCAGGTCGAGCCGCTGATCTGTTGGAGGGGTATCCCAACCGATCTCCTCGAGCAGTGCGCGCAGCGAGTCGATCGATTCCAGTGGCTGACGGTAGCGGTGCGGCTGCTCTCGCGCGCCGAGTTGCACCTCCGCCTCGACTAGCAGCGTGGCCGCCACGGAGATCTGGCCACGAAGTCCGTCCCGGAGCACATCGATCAAGGCCGCTGGTACGACGAGACCGCTCACCTCAGATCAGGCCTTCTTGATGCTCTCGGCAAGCTGCGCAACCTTCTCCGCGAGGGCAGCGACTTCCGCGGCGCTGACACGCTGCGCGGCGGCGGCGGAATCTGACCGCACGACCTGCGCCAACAGCGACGAGCAGAGTCCCACGACCGCCTTCAGCTGCTCTCGAGCATCATCGGCCAGATCGTCCTCCTTCTGGGAGAGCCCCGCGACGCTCTCCCAGTAGATCCCCTCGAGCACGCCTCGCAGCTCCTCAGCCGTCATCGTCAGCCGAAAACCGTCGCGCTCGGTCTCCCGCTCCCAGCCCAGGTCATCGAGCAGCCGCATGTCCCGCTCGCTGCGGCGCCACATGCGCTGAGCGTCAGCCTCGTCGCCTCTCCTCAGGGCGAGGTAGACGTCACCGAGTCCGCTGAGACGAGTCACGAGAACCTGCCGCAGCGCGTCGCGATCCCCGCGGCCGAGCGGCAAACCAGACGAACTAGATGAACTAGATGAGCCAGACAAATCGATTCCCTCTCGCGAAACCCTCGAACATGTGAAGAAATCTACCTTTCTTTCTGTGCGGACCCCGACCTCGGGCTGACATCTACGTCGTGATCCCCAGCCGTGCCACTGCTCAGACGACCATACTCGCCCATCCTCGCCAGTCAAGTCCCAGCACGTATAAGGCGCAGTCCTATCGCGCTTCCGGCACAGAGCCGCCGCGCACGAGGGTTGAGAGCTCCGCGGCGGACGTCTATCGCGAGAGGATCGCACGCGGATCAGCGAAATCACCGGCTGCCAGGCGCAAGCGCGCGCGGTCGCCGAGAAGTCGCTCCAGACACCGAGCTCGAGCACGGGCGGTTGCCCACCGTCACATTCGAGGATGGGTGCAGCGCGCTGTCCGCCACCGCTACAGATCAACGATCGCCCGCGCCGTCAACAAGCCACCCTCACCCGTCCGTGCGAGCACGTTTGAGCGAGTCCCGCTCACCGCCGCCGCCCGGCTATTCCGGCTGGCCGCTAGGCTGGCTAGAGAAATCACGAGCCCAGCGATGATCAGTTTCGGATCACTTTGGATAGCTTTCGGGTAGAAATTCGTGCCCCGCGCTGAGCTGTTTGGCGTAATCTATGTATCGTCGAGGAGAGATCGCATGCCGAGAAAGAAAACTGACAGCCAGACACAGGAACACGGAGGCCGCTCGGTGCCGAGTCTGCGTGAGCCGCGGTTTTCACAGTCGCTGGAGCGTGGGCTGGCTATTTTGTCTTCTTTTTCGCCGGATCGCCCGATTCGTGGCATCGCGGATTTGGCGGATGACCTGGGGATGAGTCGCTCGACTACCCACCGGTACGTCGTTACGCTGGTGGCGCTGGGGTATTTGGAGCAGGACGCGCGGCGTAAGTACCGGTTGGGGCTCAAGGTCACGGATCTGGGGATGTCGGCGCTGGGCTCGATGAGTCTGCGTGATCATGCTCACCCGTACCTGGAGGAGCTGCGCAGGGAGACGAACTTCACGGTCAACCTGGCGATCCTCGATGGTGACGAGGTGCTGTATGTCGACCGCTTGCGCGGCTCGCGGCCGGGGCAGCACAAGATCGACTTCGATCTGCATATCGGGTCCAGGATGCCGGCGTATTGCACCGCGATGGGAAAGATCATGCTGGCCCATCTGCCTGAGTCTGAGCAGAAGGATCTGGTCGCGCAGATGCAGTTCTCGAAGCAGGGGCCGAACGCAATCAGCTCTCGCAAGGCGCTGCGAGCGGAGCTCGAGAGCCTCAGAGACGAGAGCGTCGCCGTCAACGACGAAGAGCTCGGTGTGGACATCCAGGCAATCGCCGCGCCAGTGCGTGGCAGCGGCGGTGAGGTCCGCGCGGCGGTCAACCTCGTCGCCTCGCGCTCGATGATCACCGTCAACGACCTCGTCATCTCGCTGAGCCCACACCTGCTCTCAACCGCCAGCCGCATCTCGGCTCGACTCGGCTACCGGCGAGCCGACGAGCTCAACTAAAAGCCTTCACCCGCAGTTGTCCCGTGGAGTCCTCGGCTCGAGCGCCGTTACGCGAGGTTCAGCTGCCAGGAGACGCCAAAGCGATCGGTGAGCCAGCCAAATCGCCGGCTGAAGGGATACTCGGCGAGCGCCATCAGGATTGCGCCGCCGTCCGATAGGCGGGCGAACAGCTCATCGAGGTCGGCGGCGGTCTCACAGTCGACGAACAGGGAGACCGCCGGCGTGAACGTGAACGGGTGCTCGACCGGGCTGTCTATGCACAGGAGCCGCTGCTCGCCGAGCCTCAACGTGGCGCGCTCGACCAACCCCTCCGTGCCCGGTTCGTCGGCCTGGTAGTGCTCGATCCGCTCGATCTCCGCGTCGGCGAAGCTCGCTGCGTAGAAGCGCATGGCCTCCTGCGCCCGACCTTCGAACATCAGCATCGTGGTGATCCTCGAGCATGTCATGGACGCAAAATACCGCGCCAGGAGAGCCTGCGGCGAGTAGCAAGCGGTCTGCTCTGCTCAGAGACCGTGGATCCGCTCCGCCGAGGACCAGATCCCGGCCAAGGGATGCCCGGATCGGAGTGACACCTGTCGCCGATCGCCGCCTGCCAGGAATTCACCCCCCACCTTCTCAGCTCAGCCGACCAGATAGCGCTCGAGCATCGTCGCGGCCTCACGGGCATATACCTCGGGTGCGATACCGGCGCGCGGGTGGATCACCAGTCCGTGGGTGATCGCCTCGGCGGACTGGACGAGCAGCTGGGCGGCCAGCTGAGGGTCGCTGACATTGACCTCGGGGCGCAGCGAGAGATAGCGGGCCACTGCCTCGCTCGCCAGCTCGAACGTGAGGTCCAGTCGGGCGCGCAGCTCGGCGGGACGAGGGGCTTCCTCGAAGAGGACGCGGTGCAGCCTCGGCTCGTGCCGATGCAGCTCGAGCAACGCACTCAGCGTGCGCTCGAGCATCTCCCGCAGCGGCAGCGGGCGCTCGACCAACTCCCTCAGCAGCGATCCGACGAGGCGTTCGCCCTGCTGCACGTGATGCTCGACCAGGGCGATCAGGATTGCGTCCTTGTTTGGGAAGTATTGATAGAGCGTCCCGATCGAAACGCCCGCGCGCGCAGCGATGCGATTGGTCGTTCCCGCTGCGTAGCCACAGCGCGCGAAAACCTGAGCAGCGGCTTCGATGATCGCCTCGACGGTCGCCAGCGATCGGCTCTGCACGGGCTTGCGCCGTGATCGCGAGGCCGCCGCCGGCGTCATCGCCTGGCGCTGTTCAAAAGCGAGTAGACAAACATGAGTAATTGCTCATACTAGGGTGCATGAACGTAACAACCAGCACCGATCTGCCGATACCCGCCGAGCGCGCCATCGCGCTTGCCCAGCGAACCGCCACGCTCCAGCACGTGCTCTGGCCATTGCTGACCGCCACGCCATCGATGCGCGTACCCGACCTGATCGCCGAGGGCGATCGGATCTCGATCCACCTGCGCTTCTTCGGCATCCTGCCATGTTGGACCCACGAGGTTGTGGTCGAGCACCTGGCAGAGCACGAGATCGTCTCGCGCGAGCACGGCGGCCCGATCACCGTCTGGAACCACCGGCTGACCTTCGAGCCGACCTCATCCACCACGTGCCGCTACACCGATGCCGTCGAGATCCATGCTGGTCTGCTCACGCCACTCGCGTGCCTGTTCGCCGCTCTCATGTATCGCTATCGCCAGGCTCGCTGGCGCGCACTGGCGCGAGTTCTCGCTTGATCTGACGGGCCGATCGCCGACGCGCCGGCACCACCTCGCGGTGCTCGTGAGCCTGGTTGCGCCCCCGTTGACCGGGCTCGAGCAGGGCACGTGCGCGTCTACTAGTCTGGCCTTCACCGTGAGCGACCCGTACACCGACCCGGACTTCGCGAGCGCTGCGCTGATAACGATCGACACCCAGCGCGACGTGCTGGACGGCGGGCCGCTCGAGGTCCCGGGAACCTCCGCAGCGCTCGCGTCGATGCGCGTGCTGGTGGCGGCCTTTCGCGAGGCGGACCGGCCAATCGTGCACGTGGTGCGCCTGTATCGAGAGGACGCCGGCAACGTCGACCCGTGCCGTCGCCAGGCGGTGGCAGGCGGCATGCGGGTGTTGAGTCCCGGCGCGCCCGGCTCGCAGCTCGCTGTCGAGTTGCTCTCAGAGCCCGAGCGAGAGCTCGACTCCGAGCGGCTGCTGGCTGGTGGTATTCAGTCCCTGGCAGCGCAGGAGGTGGCGATCTACAAGCCGCGATGGGGCGCGTTCTATGAGACCGCGCTGGAGGATCACCTGCGCGCGCTGCGCGTCAGCACACTGACTTTCTGCGGCGCCAACTTCCCGAACTGCCCGCGCACCTCGATCTATGAGGCCAGCGAGCGTGACTTCCGGGTGGTGGCGGCGCGCGACGCGATCTCAGGGCTGTATGAACGCGGCGAACGCGAGCTCGCCAACATCGGCGTCCATTTGATGAGCGCCGCTGAGGTGGGGGGCGCCCTGTCCAGTGCAACGCCCCAGACGCCTGAGACACTCCGCTACGCTCAATCGAGAGCCCCGCTATGAGTGGCACTCGCACACCTGCCACAGAGGAGATTCGCGAGCTGTGCTGCGGGGAAACGCACCTCGCCCACCGGGCGATGCTCGCGCTGCGAGCGGCATATGCGAGCGAGCGGGACTTCGTCGAGCACGTCGACAGCGTGCTGCGCGCAGGCGGCTACCGGCTTCTCGGCGCGTTTCACGCACAACACGAGCAGGCGCTGGCTGTGGCCGGCTTTCGCACCGTCGAGAGCCTGGCATGGGGCCGCTATCTCTATATCGATGATCTCTCGACGGCCCCCGAGGCGCGTCGTCAGGGGCTCGCCGGCGCGCTGCTGGACTGGCTCATCGACGAGGCCCGAAGCCTCGGTTGCGAGCAGCTGCACCTCGACTCAGGTACGGGCCCAGAGCGCTTTGACGCGCACCGGCTCTACAGCAACCACGGACTCTCGATCTATGCACACCACTTCGCGATGCGATGCGCTCAACCCTGAGATCACCGTCTGTCGCGGCCGTCCTGCACCGGCTGTTCGCGCAGTCCGCGCAGCAGGACCCGCAGGCAAAGCAGCGCGTACGAGCGCGCGAGGCAGAGTTGGACGAGCGCCTGGATCAGGCTCGCAGATATGAGCTCTATGGCCAGGCGCCGCTGGCGATAACCCAGGAGGTCGGGGAGCTGCTGTACCTGCTGACGCTGAGCCGCCAGGCTCGGGGAGTCCTCGAGTTCGGATCCTCGGTCGGGCTGTCCACGATCTTTCTCGCGGCCGCCATTCGCGACGGCGGTGGCGCTGGGTCGCTGATCACAACCGAGCTCGACCCCGACAAGGCACGAGCCACGCGGCTCAACCTCACAGAGGCGGGTCTCGAGGATCTCGTCGAGTTGCGGCCCGGCGACGCCCTGCTGACGCTCGCCGATCTTGCCCGGCCGATCGATCTGCTGTTCCTCGATGGGCGCAACGATCTGTACCTGCCGGTGCTCCGCCTAGTCGAGGAGCGCCTGGCCCCGGGCGCACTCGTGGTTGCCGACCTGAACTCCGAGGATTCTGATCTGCTCCCCTATCTGGAGTATGTCCGCGATCCGGATCACGGCTATTTCTCGATCGAGCTCCCGCTCGACGATGGTGTGGAGCTCGCGGTGCGAACGCCTCGATGAGCAGCGACGGCCTGTTCGCATCCACCTCAGACCCCCGCGTACACGTCCTGATCGAACAGCACGTGGCGATCCTTGCCGGCGGACTTCGCCGCGTAGAGAGCCCTGTCGGCATCTTGCAGCAGAGCCTCCACCGTTGTGTACTTGCCGAAGGCGGCCCCGATGCTGACCGTCACCACGGGGATCATCTGCCCGTCGTGGAGTTCGATCGGCTCGCGCAGCCCATTGTTCAAGCGCTCAGCGAGTAACTCGAGAGATGCCGTGTCGGCCGTGGACTCCACCAGTACGACGAACTCGTCGCCGCCGAGTCGGCCGATCGTGTCCTCGGGACGCAGCGCGCGACGCAACCGGTTGGCGACGATCTTCAGTAGTTGATCGCCGGCGGCGTGCCCGAAGGTGTCATTGACCTGCTTGAAGCCATCGACGTCGATGAACAGCGCGCCGGCCCTCGCGCCGTGATGGCGTTTCCCGCGCGCCAGGAGATTCTGGGCGCGATCGAGAACCAGCGCGCGATTGGGCAGCCCGGTCAGCGAGTCGTGCAGCGCCTGATGTGAGAGCTCGCGGGTCTTCTCGCGTACCAGTGACAGCGCCCGCCGGCGGCCGGTCGCGAGAACCGACACGAGCATCCCGAAGACGAGGCTCAGCAGCGTCCCGCCGACCAGCAGGATCAACGCGTTGGTGTCCGCGAGCACTCCGCTGGGGATCGCGGGACCAAAGCTCTGCACCGTCCATCCGTTGTGGAGGTCGACGGCGGTGCGCTCGGCGTGTGGGCGCGGGGTTCCGCTCCTGAACGCGGCGTGAGAGCTCTGCGAGCTGTAGGTGAAGACGACCGCGAAGTCGCGGTGGCCCTGCAGCGCTCTGGCCAGAATGACCTGCGGCACGAGCAACTCGCCGACCCAGCCCACAAACGCTCGCCGGCGTGCACTCACCGTGTCCGGCACGAGGCCACCCCGATAGACGGGCGTCTCGATGCCGAGCGTGGTCGCGCGAGCAGAGACGAACGGAGCGTAACTGGCCATCCCGGAGTCGCGGCCGTCGATCAGCGTCGGCGCGATCGCGCAGTAGTCGACGCCCACCGGAAGGTAGCTCGCGGCGTCCCTCGCGAGCCCGGCGACAGCAAAGCAGTAATAGGGACGCGGACCTGGCGGCAGCGGTGCGAACGGCTGCGCCGGCCCGACGGTGTCGGGGCCCATCGCGCGGACGGGATTGGCCACGATGTACCGTTCGAAGGCAGCCAGGCGCGAAGCGGGGATGAGCGAGACGAGCCCGATGTTCTGTAGCTCGGGATATCTGCTCATCGCGCGCACGGCTTCGGCCCAGCGGTCGAAATCGGCGGGCGAGGCGTGCGAGTTGCCGGTGACGAAGGCGCTCGCGCTCTGCACGAGGTCTTCCTCGTGGAGGATCGCCAGGTTGAGGGTCGATGCGATGTCCGCCGAGGTGAGGTGGGACGCGAGGCGTGCTTCCTCGGAGTCAGACCTGCTCACCGCGCGGGCGCCCACCGCCGAGGCGATGATCCCCGCGAGCACGAGCAGGCCGGCGGCGAGTACCCACGTGCGCCCCTTGAGCCTTCTCACGCTCCGCCAGCGTGCGTCGGTTCTCGACGGCTGCGCGGACGCAGCCGACCGGGTCGGCTGTCTTGCTTGCCTGTGTGTCACGCGAACCTGCTTCTTCTCGAGGGTTTCCTTGCGACGCGTGTGCTGGGTGCATCGGGATCGCGCCGTCATGCCTGTCGAGCGCGAGCTCGCGCTGGACGAATGATCAGCGCCCGCGAGACCGCCGCGCCGGACGGCAGCAGATCGCTCCTGAACCAGACGCCCGCCGGCCAAGAGCGAGCGAATGTGAAAAACAAGAAAACGTGTTTAGAGTCGCCCGCCGGTGGATAACCAACGCCTAAGCGGAGCCGCTGCACCGTGAGCAGAAGTCCGTGAGGGCGCGAGGGAGCATATGGATGAGCATCCTCGCGCCCGCTCCCCTGGGCGCATTCGGCCACACGGCGGGGTATTGCTCGGGCAGGATCCCGCTGGATCAGAAGCGAGTCGCAGATCACCCTCCCCGCTGACGCTCCGCGATGACCTCAGCGCGTCCGGGCCCGGCTTGGTTCGGCGCACCCGGCAAGACACGGCTGACTGGCGGGCCAATATCGCTTGATGAGCGCAATCAGCACCATCGTGGGCCCGTGTTCCCCGATCCGAAGGCAGCGACATGGCCAGCCAGCCGCCGTTGGTTCAAGTGCCAGGCACCAGCCGCCGATGCAAAAGCCGGTTCCATGCTCCGAAACGGTCCCATGTTCCGAACGCGAGAGATCTCGATCCTGCTCAAGGCGAATCGATGACGTGATGAGACGCTCTCAGTCATGGCCGATGGTGGCCGGCACGGCGCTGCTGTTTGCCATCTTGATCGCGTACTTCGGGGTTGGTCTGGCTTCTTCGCAGTCCAAGGCTCGCCACGAAGTTGTGGCCCGCTTCTCCGATCATGCCGCGATCAGCGCGGCCCTCACGCACTCGCTGATGGAGTCCTCAGCGGCCACCGAGCGGGCAGCCAGCGCCAAGCTCTACGGCGCGGCGCGAGTTCCGCCGGCCACACTCACGCTGGCCGCCCAGAAGGGCGGGAGCTCCGACGTCGTGCTGTTGGCGGCGGACGGGACGATCCTCGCAGCTTCGGCGAACACGCCGGCGATCGTGACCCGAACGCTTCAGGGCCACCCGTGGTTCGTTCGCACGGCGCTGGCCGGTCAGAGCTTTGCGTTGTCGAATGTGATGCCGTTGGGCGCCGGCGGTGCGGTGGTCCAATTTGCCCAGGCCTTCGCGACCGCGTATGGCCAGCGCGTGCTGGTGAGCGGCTTCCCGGTCGCTGCGCTCTCTGGCTTCATCGGCGGCTTTCTCGCCGAGAGCGCGCTGCGCACTGGCGATGCGAGCAGCCATGGCTTTGTCATCGACGGGCAAGGCGACACGATCGCAAGCACCCGCGGCCCGGAAGCGAACTTGGAGAGACTCGAACCCGGCCTGATAACCGCCGCCCGGAGCGCAGCCAGCGGCTCGTTCGGTCACGACCGCTACTTCGTCTCCAGCCGGATCGAGAACTCGCAGTGGCGGGTTGTCCTGACCGCGGCGCAGGGCAGCCTGTTCGCCTCGGTGGCCGGCGCCAACAGATGGGTGCCGTGGATCCTCTTCGCCGCCTTCGCGTTGCTCTCCGTTTTCAGCGTGATGCTGATCATGCGCGTCATTCGCAACGCCACGACGCAGCGCGAGGCCCGCGCGGAGGCCGAGCAGGCCAACCGCGCGAAGAGCGAATTCCTCTCCCGCATGAGCCACGAGCTGCGCACGCCACTGAACTCCGTGATCGGTTTTGCGCAGCTGCTCGAGCTCGACGAGCTGGACTCCGGGCAGCGAGAGGGCGTCGAGCAGATCCTCAAAGCCGGTCGCCATCTGCTCGAGTTGATCAACGAGGTTCTCGACATCTCGAGGATCGAGTCGGGAACGATGTCGATGTCGGTCGAGCCGGTCCATCTCGGCAGCGTGCTCGCCGATGTGTTGTCCCTGATCCGGCCGCTGGCCGACGCGGCCGACATACGGCTCGTCGCGGACCCAGGAGAGCTCGGCGATCTCGAGGTGCGGGCCGATCGCCAGCGACTCAAGCAGGTTCTCATCAACCTGCTGAGCAACGCCGTGAAGTACAACCGCGCCGGCGGCCGGGTCGACGTACGCTGCGCCGAGCTCTCAGAAGATCGGCTGGAGCTCTCGATCACCGACACCGGCAACGGACTTGCACCCGAGCAGCTCAGCCGGCTTTTCGAGCCCTTCGACCGCCTCGGCGCCGAGGGCGGCGAGATCGAGGGGACGGGTCTCGGACTCGCGCTCTCGAAGAGTCTGACGGAAGCGATGGGGGGAACGATCCAGGCCGATTCCAAGCTCGGCTCCGGCACCACCGTGCGGGTCGTGCTCGAGCAGGTCCGCCGGTCGATGCAGAAGCCGGAGCCCCAGCAGCCGGCGCTCGGCCAGGTCTCCAACGTGCACCGCGGGACAGTGGTCTACGTCGAGGACAATCTCTCCAATCTGACAATCGTCGAACGGCTGATCGAGCGTGTCCCGGGCGTGCGGCTGATACCCGCCATGCAGGGCACGATGGGTTTGGAGCTCGCCCGCCAGCACCACCCAGACCTGGTGATCCTCGACCTCCATCTCCCCGACCTGCACGGGCGCGAGGTTCTCGCCCAGCTGAAGCAGGACCCGTTGACAGCCGGGATTCCCGTCGTGATCCTCAGCGCCGACGCCACCCCGGAACAGGTCGAGCAGTTGGTGTCCGCCGGCGCAGCCATGTACCTGACGAAGCCGATCGACATCGACGTGCTGCTGAAGAGCATCGAAGACGCGCTTCCCGCCCAGCGCACCGAATCCACCGGCGCCTCCGAAAGCCACTACACCACGGCCCCCAGATAGCGATGCCGACGATACACCCAGAAGAGCACGAATTGAAGCGGCTGCAGATCCTCGCGGTCGACGACGAGGAGTCCAACCTGTTGCTGTTGCGGCGCATCCTGGAGCGTGAGGGCTACACCAACGTGAAGACGACGACGGACCCGACGCAGGTCCCCGACCTGTTCGCGAGCCTCAGCCCCAGCCTGGTGATGCTCGACCTGCACATGCCACGGCTCGACGGGTTCGAACTCATGCAGCGCCTCGCGCCGCTGATGGGCGAAGGTCGACACGTGCCATTGCTGGTGCTTACGGCGGACGCGACGGACGACACCAAGCGCCTGGCGCTGTCGCTCGGCGCGCGCGACTTCTTGACCAAGCCGCTCGACCGTATGGAGCTGCTGCTGCGGGTCCACAACCTGCTGCAGGTGCAACGTCTGCAGGACCAGTTGGTGGAGCACAACGCGAACCTCGAGGGCGAAGTCGCCGAGCGCACCCGAGACCTCGAGCAAGCCCGTCTGGAGATCTTGGACCGTCTCGCGCTCGCGGCCGAGTACCGCGACGACGACACGCAGGAGCATGCATGGCGATTGGGTCGCACGTGCGCGCTGCTGGCGATCGAGCTCGGGCTCCCTGAGCAAGAAGTCGAACTGCTGATGCGCGCCGCACCGCTGCACGACATCGGCAAGATCGGCATTCCCGACGCGATCCTGCTGAAGCCCGGCAAGCTCACGACGGAGGAGTTCGAGCGGATCAAGACGCACACGACGATCGGCGCCGAGATCCTCTCCGGCAGCAACAGCCCGCTGCTGCGCATGGCAGAGCGGATCGCGATCGCTCACCACGAGCGCTGGGACGGCGGCGGCTACCCGTTTGGCCTGTCGGGAGAGGAGATCCCGCTACCCGCACGGATCGTCGCCGTGGCCGACGTGTTCGACGCGCTGACACACAAGCGGCCATACAAGGACGCGTGGGCGGTCAAAGACGCGGTCGCCGAGATCTCCCACCAAGCAGGCCGGCAGTTCGAGGCAGACGTCGTCGCCGCCTTCCGCTCCCTCGACCACGAGTCGCTGCTGAGCCGGGCTAAGGCATGGCAGCCGCCACGCCCTGCCAAGAATCCGCTCACGTGCACATCCGAAGAGCTGCTCATCTCCGCCGAGGCCGCGCCGAGAATCGGCGTGGCCTAGCCGAGCGAGTCCGCGGCGCCGGCTGGGCCGCTCCGCGGAGCGAGCAGGAGCACAGTTCGAGTTGACGAGGAGCTTGCCTGTCACTTGGCCGGCGGACCCCACCAGGCTACTCGCGGCCGGTCCGGGTACCCGCGACCCAGGTGTCCTGGACGCCGATCTCCGCGAGACGCTCGGGGTCGTGGGTGAGCGGATCTGCAGACAGGTGGACGAGGTCGGCCTGCTTGCCAACCTCGATCGATCCAGCCTCGTGCTCGCAGCCCAGAGCGCGTGCCGCGCCCAGCGTATAGGCGCGCAGCATGAGCTCTGGACTGACGGCCTGCTCGGCGCCGAGAACCGCCCCACCGGCAGTCCGGCGCGTCACGGCCGCGCTGATCGCGGCGAGCACGTCCGGCTGGGTAACCGGATAGTCAGAGCTTCCTGCCAGCTCCACCCCGGCCTCGCTGAGGGAGCGCAGCGGCATCGTCTTGATCGATGGCGCCAGCGGCGTCAGCAGCATGTCGTCTCCGGTGTTGGCGATGAACGCCGGCTGCACCACCGCGATCGCACCCGTGTCGGCGATGCGCTGGAGCTGGCGCTCTTCGGCGAACACGAGGTGCTCCAGACGAGGCCGGCCCGGTGCGCTGGAGAGCTCGTGCTCGTTTTGCTCGAGCGCATGGAGGGCGAGGTCGATCGCCTCGTTGCCGATCGCGTGAAGAGCCACCTGAAAGCCGCGCCGCGCGCCGGCGTTGACCGCGTCGGCGAGAGCCTCAGCGTGCCAGAAGCGCATGCCCGCGTGCAGATGCAGGTCTCTCCCCACTCGCGGCCGTCCACTGCGCGAAGCGGCCCGCAGGACAGCCAGTCCACCGCCGCGGATCACGTTCCTCACGAGCGCCCCCGCGACCCACGCCGCCTGGCCGGCCGAGAGGCACACCGCACAGCGATGCCCTCCGTCGACAAACAGCTTCGCCGGTCCGATCGGTGAACGCGGCGGCCCCTCCCCCGTCGCCGGTCCATCGAAGCGCGGCAGCAGCAGGCACGTCGAGGCGACCGGCATCGCGTGAACGGTCAGCGGCAGGCGATCTTCCTCCGCGGCTCGCCGGTACAGGCGCTCGACCGATGGCGCGACGGCCGCGTCGCCCACACGAGTTATGCCGAGTTTCAGCAGATCGCGGGCGTGGGCTTCGCACGCCGATAGCCACACATCGGGGCCGTCGTCGAGCAGCTGCTCACGAAACGCCGCCTCGGCGATGAACGCCGCGGCCTCTGAGAGAACACCGGTGAGGTGTCCTCTGCGGTCGCGCAGGAGCACGCCGTTGGGTGGGTCTGGCGAGCGATCGCTGAGCTGAAGAGCGGCGAGGCCCGAACGGTTCAGCGCTCCGTCGTGGCCGCTCGCGGCCTGCACGAACAGGGGCCTGCCGGGGCAGCACTGCTCCAGCTCATCAGCGTTGGGGGCACGGCGCTCACGCAGATCGCCGGCCTCATAGCCACACAAGTACACCCAGCCCGGCGGCTTGCCCGCCACCGCGTCTGTAAGCACCCGCAGCAGATCGTCGATCGAGCTGCCGGCCGCCAACCGCAGGCTGACACCGCCATAGTCCAGCGCGGCGTACGCGAAGTGATGATGAGCGTCGATGAATCCGGGCATCAGCACACCGCCGCCGAGATCGGTGATGTTCGCCGTCTCAGCGACCGCCGCCCGCACCTCCGCGAGCGATCCGACGGCCACGATCCGACCCGCATCGATCGCGACGGCCTCGGCCACAGGCTGCTGTGAATGCATTGTCAGCACCCTTGGGCCCGTTAGGATCTCGGGGCTCACGAGACCAATCCTAAGTGCTGTGGCGCGGAAGGTCGCCGAGGTATTTGTGGGTTGGGCGGTTTCGCACGCGGGCAGCGAGGGAACGATCTCGAGCATGAGCCTCGTCCTGGCGCTCACGCATCAGACCGGCAGACGGCTGGCCGAAGTCGGCTTCTTGCTCATAGTGATCGCTGGCCTGTGGCTCACCGCCGCACAGATCCCACGGCTCGAGATGAGCACCGCAAGGGCGATCATCGCGGGTGTCGCTTTCGCGATCGGCGGCGTGCTTCTCATCATCGCCACGCACTGGGGTCATTTCGGATAGGCGCGCTGCCGCGCGGCCGCTCCGTGCTCCCGCGGTGCGAGCAAACTGAAAGTGAGCTGGCAGGGTCGCTGCGCACCCGCGCGGCGCGTGCCGCCTACCGGCTCACCCGACCGGCCCGCCGAGGACCCCTCGCCAGCCAGCGCAGCCGCCGCTCCCCTCGGCTCCATGCGCACCTATCGATCTAGGGCGCAGCCACCACGCGACCCTCGCGGTCCAGCGTGAATCCCGCCAGGCCGAAGCGCTCATCGAGCGTCTGCGGGATCTCCTCGCGCGACAGCGCGGTGGCCTCGCTGCCCGAGGGAGTCTGCACCGTGAGGGCTAGCTCGCCCCAGTCGCTGAGGGAGGTGCGCACGCCATCACGCGTCTGTGCGCCGACGATGAGCCCGCTGACGAACGGGGAGCGCGGATGGGTGGAGGTGAACCAGTTGGCCACCTCGATGTCGATCATGGGCACCGGCTGGGGCACGAAGCCGTACACGTCGTCCCAGCCGTCCACGCCCTGCGTCTGCAGCACGTGTTCGTGCTGATCTGTCACGACGCGAAAGCGCCAGCCCGACTGCTCGTGGACGTCGCCCGGGTCGAACGGCAGCGGCACCAGCAGCGTGCCCAGGCCGAGGCCGACGTCCGCCAGCCAGCGCTCGCCGTCGAGGAGCACGCGCAGGACCAGATGCGAGCGTGGCCGCACGACGCCGGCCGGCGCACCCCGTTTTACGCGCGCGAGCATCGCATCCACCTGCACGCCGAGCGCCTCGAGGGCCGCCTTCAGCAGCAGGTTCTGCTCGAAGCAGTAGCCGCCGCGGTGTTCTCTCACCAGCTTGCGCTGCAGATCCTCCACCTCCAGCGAGACAGGCAGCCCGCCGTGCGGATCGAGGTTCTCGAAGGGGATCGAAGCGACGTGCGCGCGGTGCAGCTCTGCCAGGCCGGGATGCCCGCTCAGGCCGATCCGCTCCAGATAAGCGTCCAGGTCGAACATCGCGCGTGGCGAGTGTAGTGGGGCGCGGCGCAACCGCGCATGGCTCGCCGACCAGCTGACCGGAAGAGCCTCCTGGATCACCCGAGTTGGGGTGCGTCACTGGGCCCATACTGAGGGACCGCTCGACCCGAAAGTAAACGCTCTACGTCATCTCCTGATCGAGCACCCACCACCGGGACGGTACCTGCCGGCACATACAGGCTGAAGTCGCCTTGTTTGTACACGCCAGCGTATGCCTCGAGTTGGCAGGACAGGCCTGCTTGAAGTGACGGGCCCACTTCGCCAACGGAGTTGACCATCGCCCGAGCGTGTGCTTTGAACGGGTCGATCATGGATAGGCTCCACCAGCATCCTGCCTGGCGATCGTGGTAGGTATCTCTGCTCATGGAAAACCTCGCTGTGCTCATCACCCAACCAGAGGGCAACACGCTGGACTTCAAGCGTGATCTCTCGTCTATCGCAAGGGTGGTGCGAACACTCGCTGCGATGGGCAACACAGCTGGCGGACACGTCATCATCGGAGTTGACGATGACGGCACGGTCCAGGGGCTCGCGGATCCTCTCAAGGATGAGGAGGCGCTTTCGCGAGCGATCGCTGACAGCGTCGAGCCGCTTTGCCGGTTGAGATCTCCGTGCAACACATCGGTACTGCCAACGTGCTCGTCGCTGAGGCGCTGCGCTGGAGGGGTCCATTCGCGATCAAGTCCGAAGGCGAGAAGGGTTTTTACAAGCGTGTCGGCTCAACCAATCAGCGTCTCGGCTCCACCGAGATCGAAGAGCTACGTAGACAGATCGCGGGAACATCATTCGATGCGCTGCCACGACCAGGCACCAGCCGCAAGGATCTCGACCCCGCTCGCCTGCGCTCCTATTTGCGCGAGCAGGGCATCAAGACCGATACACCTCGGCTGCGATCGCTCGAGCTACTCGCCGACTATGCCGGCGATTCAGTGGTTGCGTCCAACGCCGGATTGATCCTGTTCGGCACGGACAGCTCGCGCCACAGGTACGTCCCGGACGCCCGTGTGCGCTGCGCTCGCTTCCGCGGTACTACAAAGGCCGAAATACTCGATCAGACCGACATCCACGGGACAGTCCTCGACGCCATCGCCGATGTAGAGGCGTTCGTGGCACGAAACACACGAACAGGCGCGCGTTTCTCTGGAGCGATGCGCCGCGAGAATCTGCCCGAGTACTCGCCAGTCACAGTCCGCGAGCTTCTGCTCAATGCAATCGCTCACACCGACTATGCGTTGACGGGCACCGAGATACTCATCTCGATCTTCGACGACCGGCTCGAGATCCAGAATCCCGGCTCATTCGTCTACGGATCTACCGTAGAGACACTCAAGCAAGGCATAAGCCGAGTACGCAACCGGGCCATCGTACGCATCCTGCGCGAGCTGCATCTCATAGAGATCCTCGGATCAGGCTACGAACGCATCAGCACCACCTTCGAGCAGGGCTACCCCGAACCAGACTGGCGCGAGCTCGGCGTCGTCGTACGCGTCACCATCCCCACACACACCTTTCTCCATGAGGGTGATGAGGGTGATCGTGAGGGTGATGAGGGTGATCGGCGCCTCGACGGCCATTCGATGTCGGCAGAGCAACGAGCGGCATGGGTCTTAGCGGAGATCGACGCTGGACAGCCGCTCACTAATCAGCATGTAGCGCGAACGTTAGGAATCTCCGTGGCCACCGCCGAGCGGCTCACCCGTGCAATGCAGCAGGCCAACATCATCCGCTGGTCCGGCCCCAGACGATCGGGCAACTTTCAGCGCACCTGAGCTCACACCACGAAACCAGCAAATTTTGGCCCAATCGAACCGCGGCACTCGCCCAACGCCGTGGTGGTCGTGGTCTGAGCACTTGCGTTCGGTCAGCCTGAGGGCCGTCCGTCACAGCCTCGGCGAGCGGCGTCTGCCTTCGCTGACCAGTCGCACAAATGCAGGCGGTTTGATTCTCGCGCCGCGGGAGAACCCCTCCAATCGCCGAAAACCGGGGTGCTCCCACCGTTACTTGCAATGGCACACCTACAGCTCATCGCTGGTGTTGTCGATACATAGCGGTAACCACCGGATGCGTAGCCGCATCTCAAGCAACGATCAACATCAAGAGCCATGGAAGGCGTCGAAAATGTGCACTGACCATCACGACGGAACCTGCACCGGGATCCTGTCTCGCAGCAAGACGCAGGCGGGTCACTTGACGATGACGCTGATCTGCGAGAGCTGCAACGAAGTGATCAGGACTCTCGGCTCTGTCGAGTACACGCTCAACCCGGTGTTGGGCGTGACCTCGCCGGAGGCCGAGCAGGCGCTCTGAATCTACGGCCCCGCCCCGAGGATGCCTGGCTTTGGAGGGCACCGCGGGAGCCGTAAGCGCTCACGGCGCTAGAGTGCTTGTCGATGGCAGCAGGACATGCCCCGTTTGCACTGTGGAACAAAAGCGGCAACCGCCTCGTCGCGCTGGCGCTGCGCTCTCCCCTGCGTCCGCTCCTCAGCCGCCAGCTTGCGCTGATCACCGTGACCGGCCGCCGCAGTGGCCGCGAGCACACCCTTCCTGTCGGCTACAAGCGTGCCGGCGAGCGCGTCACGATCCCCGTGCTGTGGCCCGAGCGCAAGTTGTGGTGGCGCAACCTGCGTGGTGGCGCCCCGGTGCGGCTGAGCATCTCCGGGAAAGAGCTCACCGGGCAGGGGACCGCGCACGAGGACGATCGGGGCACCGTCAGCGTCGAGGTGCTGCTCGACTGAAGGATCGCTGACCAGTGGTGCCCCGTGGCCGGTCAAGCAGCGCTCGCCGTGAGCCTATTAGCGATCCGGTGAGCCCAGATCAGCTTCCGCAGATTCCCGCCGGCCCGGTGGCGGATCGTCTGACGATCTGGCCGGTCGACGATGGCCGCTACGGGCTCGACGCCACCTTCCAGGGCACCACCGGACACGAACGCTTCAGCCAACACGAGGCCGAGTTGCGCCGCCACGGAGTCCCCTACAAGCCCCGCAAAGAGATGGACGGCGGTTGGACTCTTCGCCTCGGGCCGCTGAGAGCGGCGGAGATCGCTCGAGCTCTCACCGCGTTCGTGTTCTGAGGAACGCCGGCAATCGGCGCCGCTCTACAGCGCCCGCAGGAAGTCGAGCAGCGGCCCGTTGACCTGATCGGGGTGTGTCAGGTTGGCGACGTGTGAGGCCCCCTCGATCGACACGACACCCTCACAACCCACCAGCCCGCGGCAGAGCTTCTCGGCGAGGCCCATCTCGATCGAGAGGTCCGCGGTGCCGTGGAAGACGATCGCCGGGCAGGTGATCTCCGCCAGACGATCGGTGATGTCGTCCCGATCGAACAGACAGTCGGCTGGAACGCGCATGATGTCCTTGTCGAGTTCCTTCCACTTCGCGATCCAGACCTCGCTCAACACCGGATCGCCGATGATCAGGCTGGCGACCACGTTGGCCAGGTCATCGACCGGTCCGACGTCGAGCCACGTCGCCTGCATCTGACGGTAGGCCGGCAGGCGCTCTGGATCCTCGCCGCCAGCCTGGGTGTCGATCAGGACCAGCGCACGAACGCGCTCGGGGGCAAGTAGCGCCGCCCGCAGCGACACGAAGCCGCCCTGAGACATGCCGCCGAGGACTGCCCGATCGATACCGAGGTGGTCGAGCAACCCCAGACAGTCCTTCGCCGAGTCCCAGTAGGTGAACGGCTTGCCGTCGAACTCGGTCTCCCCGAAGCCGCGCTCATCCCAGGTGATGACACGAAACTCTGGAGCCAGTACGGCTATTTGAGGCGCGAACATCTCGCGGTCCATGAGAAATCCGTGGGAGAGAACGATCGGCGGGCCGTCTCCCCCGCTGTCGTCATAGCGAATGCGCTGGGCGTTGATCTCGGCTATCGGCATAGTGAACCCCTCAGTCCCCTTCGAGTTGGACAGCAACACTACTGGCCGCGCCCGGCCGCGTCGATCCCCCTTCTAGAGGCAGAGGATAGTGAGGCCAAGTACCCCGCAAAGCGGATCGGGATGGGGCGCAGCGGTCTAGGATGAGACCTGGTCGAGAGCGCTCATGCAGCGAGCCCTGTCGTCCTGCAGAGCACGAATCGCAGCGGGTGTGAGCGCTCCTTCGGGGATCTGGTCTTGCGAGCGCGCCAGGTCAAACGTGCATGTGCACTGCCCAGAGCTGAGATGGCCGGCGACCGTGCATCCGCGGATGAATTCGAGCTTCTGCACGCCGCGCATGTCCAGCTTCATCTGCCCACCTTCGGGTATCGCGATGAGGCGCAGACCTGGACCCTGAGTCGAAAATATGACGACCCCGCCAAACGGCTCGGTGACGCCGCTGAGTGGCGAGGCGGCAAACTGCACCAGTTCGGGGTTCAGGAGATGGGAGTTCGGCTCGTCACGCAGAATGAACTCCGGGCAGCGACTGGACTGCGCTGATGCGTAGCTCCCGGTTTCGATCGCCACGATCTCCCGCTGCTGTGGCTGTGTGAGCAGCGAGCAGGCAAGACTCGCGTTGCCGTCCTCACGTGCCTTCACGTAGGAGCGCACGAGCGCGACCGCTCGTTCGGGCTCGCTGAGCGCGGTGTCTAGCCCGAGAGTGAAGATGGTGGCCAGAGCGACCGCCAGGCACGCCGCCGGGAACGACAGCACCTTCCAAGTGTCCATGCGCGGGCGATATTCGTAGGCACCGTCCTCGCGGGTGACGACGGTGCCGCCGAGCAGGTCTCCGATGCGGCGACGAGCACTGCCGCTCGAGAGGGCGACGATCCAGCCCACGAGGTAGAAAAGGATCCCGTCGATCATGCGCAGAAGAGTGCGGATCGCGATGCCCAACGGCCCTGCGGGTCCCCCCGAGGTGGAGCGCACTCGAAGCCCCATGGCCCGCTTGCCGACGGTCCGCCCCCACACTGCCTCGCACACAAAGAAGTAGCTGAGCGACAGCGCGCTGATCAACAGCACGGCGGAGAGCGGCAGCGAAACCGTGTAGTGGGTTTGCGAAACGCCAGAAAAGGTCGTGGTCGTCGATGTCCCCGACCTCGCATAGAAGAAGCCGTGATGGGGAAAAGCGAGGGAGAAAAGGTAAGCGATCGCCAGCACCGGCACGACCAGCACCACGCCGTCGATGATGATCGCCGCCATGCGCGCAGCGAGGATCGATGGTCCGCGAGTCTCGCTGCCCTTGACACGGTTCACCTCGACACCGCGGTCGAAGGTATCGGCGCCCCAGGAGACAGATGACTCGGTGGTGTCCATGAGATTGGGCGCAGCCAGCGACGCTCACGCGCTCGATCTCTCTATCGACCGCAATCAGGCGGATATTGAGCACGGCAGCTTCTCGTTCGACGCCGCGCTCGCTCCTACCCGCGACGTGATCGACTCATCATGGGTGTTCTGTGAGACGCGATGGGAAGACCTTTCTCGCACTTGACGAGACAGTGCGCGCGAGTCGGTCAGGACCGCAGGCAGACTTCACGGTGCTTGTCAGCCGCTCGCTGGCGGTCCGCCAGAGTGGTCAAGAGCCCAGCCCCAGCGCACGAGCCACTGCCGGGTCGGCGAGGCTGTCGGCGATCAGGTCGCTGCCGGGTAGCTTGGTGCCCTGGAAGTATGGGACGCCGATCACGAACAGTCCCGCGGCGGCGGCCGCGGCGACACCGGTCGCTGAGTCCTCGAGCGCCGCGCAGTGAGACGGCTCGAGGTTCAGCTCCGCGCAGGCTCTCAGGTATATATCGGGTGCGGGCTTTGGGTGCTCGACGTCCTCGGCGGAGATGGTGATCTGGAACGTCTCCTCGGGCAGCCCGGCACTCGAGAGCGCCCGCGTCAAGAACTCGCGCTGGGAGTTAGAGGCGAGCGCCAGTGGCGTGCCTGCCTGTGTCAGACGGCTCAACAAGTCGAGCGCGCCGGGGCGTGGCGTCACACCCTGAAGCACCTCGCTCATCACGAGCTCATGCAGCTCGTCCATCAGGCTCTCCCCGTCCCCCGGCGAGAAGAGCATCTCTTCGAGCTTCAGCGCAGCCGTGGCGCGGGAGGACCCGATCAGGTATCGCTTGTGCTCGATCGTGAACGTGTGACCGTGGCGGGCAAACAGCGTCTCCTCAGCACGTGTCCAGGCCTCCTCGGTGTCGAGCAGCAGACCGTCGTTGTCGAAGACCACACCGCGAGCGGCGCTCATGCGATCGACAGAGATCGATACTTGATCAGGGCCTGGGGCACTAGCGGACACCGGCCCGCGTGCACGATGTCGATTGAGCTCATCGGCGACGGGTCAGCCAGAGGCTCCTGCGCTCGAGCAGCGCAGGTGACGCATCGGCTCTCATCCACGCCGCCGCCGCCATCGCCGCGGAGACCAGCAGGACCGAGGGCCACGCTCCGATCACGAGCGCCAGCAGATGGGACAGCACGAACGCGGCGAGGCCGACACCCGTCAGCACCAGCGCCGTGCGGGAGTCCCGCCTGCGCGTCCAGGCGCGAGCGCACCACAGTCCACCGACCATGAGCACCACCCCGCCGAGCGGACGGGAGCCACTTGCGACCGCGACCGCGTAACCGACGATCAGCGTGCCGGCCGCGACCGGCGCTGTGGGGATCTGGCGCACACGCGCAGGTTAGCGTGCGCGCGAGCTGCGATCAGAGGGCCCGGCCCGGGTTTCCCGCGGCGGCCCGATCGATCCGCTCGCCACCTCTACCCGGAGCGGGCCGGCACGCGCGGCGGTGACGGACAACAGGCTCGATGGTCTTTTGCGCGGTGCTGCTTGCCGCTCACTGAGAGGCGCCGGCGGCCAATCGCCGCCCGGTTTCAGTCCGGCTCGGTGATCTCCTCGACATGACGAGCGAACACCACGACACAGCCGAGCAGGAGGATCAGCGCCGCCACCCACAGTTCTGCCCCCAGGGCGAGAGCGCCGACCATCACAGGGCCGGTCGCGACCGATATGACGATGTCGTGGCGATCGACGATTTCAAAGCCGTTCATGACGCGATTTTCGTGAGGAAGATGATGAACCACCAGAAGCCGCCGCCGATCCCGACGACGAAGCCGACCCCCAGAGCACGGTCTATGCGTCTGGCGAGCGAGACAGATTTGCCGGGAACGCAGAGCGAGCCGGCCGCGGCGAGCACCGCAAAAAACATCAGGCTGACGCCGAGCACGCCGCACCACGCGAGTAGGCCGTCGACGATCGACGCGCCGAACGACAGGCTGGCCTCGGTGAGAGTTTGGATGGCAGCGATCGAGCTCATATCACCTACTTCGACGAGCCGCGACCGAACGGGACAACCCTCCGCCATTTATCTGAGCGCCCGGCGCCGCTGCGCCGGCCGGTGCTCTGAGCTTCGCTGTGCCTGCGCTCGGCGCCGCCTGACTGCCGAGAGGGCTAATTCAAAGGCGGGAAGCGTACTTCCACGTTCAGGCCGCCGTCTGGCCTGGCTTGCGTGGTGATGGTTGCCGCGTGGGCGGTGGCGATCGCGTGCACGATCGACAGGCCGAGGCCATGCCCATCGCCCTGATGGGTGCGGGAGGCCCCGAGGCGCTGGAATGGGGCTCGCAGGCGCTCCAGCTCCTCGGTTGCGATCACCACGCCGTCGTTGGACACCGACAGCACCGCTGCTCCGGCGATGGTCGCCGTGGTGACGTCGATGTGTCCGGTGGCGGTGTTGTGGCGGATCGCGTTGTCGATCAGGTTCGCGGTCAGACGCTCGAGGAGCTGCGGGCGGCCCTGCGTAACGGCAGGGTCCAGAGCGGTGTGCAGCTCCAGCCCGCGACGCTCGATCTCACCACGACGGTCGGCGAGCACGTCGTTGGTCAGCGCCGCCAGGTCGACCGGCTCCCGGCGATCCAGGCCACGCTCCCCGCTCGCCAGGCTGAGCAGAGCCTCGATCATGTCCTCCAACTGCTGCTCGGAGGCCAGCACGCGCTCGTGGGCGGCGCGTAGCGAGTCCACGCTCGCGTTCGGGTCGGCCAGCGCCACCTGCGCCAGTGTCTTCAGCCGGGCAAGCGGGGTGCGCAGCTCGTGAGAGGCGTTGGCGACGAACTGACGCTGCGCCTGGAAGGACGCCTCGAGCCGTCCCAGCAGCCCGTCGAATGTGTCCCCCAGCTCCTTGAGCTCGTCATCGGGGCCGGTGAGCGCGAGCCGCCGGTGCAGGTCCGTGGCCGATATCTCTCGTGCCGCGCCCGTGATCGTGCGCAGCGGGCGCAGGACTCGTCCCGCCACCAGCCATCCGAGCCCCATCGAGATCGCCGCCATCGCCACCAGCGCGATCAACGACACCACGGCGAGCACGCGCACGTCCGCGCCGTGCTGGCCGGGATCGAACACCCGCACCACCGTGCCCCCGGCGGGCGACGGTGACGCTCGCAGCGCTCGTTCGAGGAGCGCGCGAGGTCCCGTTTCGCGAGACCCCGTGTGCCCGTGAATCGGTGTGCCGGGCGGCGCCGCGCGCGATTCGACGCGGAGCGACGGCCCCCCGGCCGGCGAGGAGATCGATACCGCCTGCGAAGACGAGCCGTGGGTGCGCGCCACGACGGCGAAGGTGATCGCCAGCAGGGCGGCGCCCGAGATGAAGAACAGGCCGCCGTACAGCAGCGCCAAGCGCAGGCGGATCGTGCGCCGCGGCAAGGGCCAACGCCGCGCCAGTCTGGTCAGTCGGCGGCCAAGACCCATGGCTGTCGCTCAGATCCGATACCCGGACTTGGCGACGGTCTCGATTACCGGGGGCTCGCCGAGCTTCGAGCGCAGGCGGCTGACCGTGATCTTGACGGCGTTTGTGAAGGGGTCGGCGGCCTCGTCCCAAACCCGAGCGAGGAGCTCCTCGGCGGAGACGCTGCGGCCCTGCGCGGCTAGCAGCAGCTCCAACACGCCGAACTCCTTCGGTGCGAGCTCGAGCTGCCTGGCGCCTCGGAAGACACGGTGCTGAGCGGTGTCCAGAACGATGTCGGCGTGGCGCAGAACCGGCGGGATCGCGGGCTGGGCACGACGCGCCAACGCGCCGATCCGTGCCACAAGCACCGGGAAGTCGAACGGCTTTGACAGGTAGTCGTCCGCGCCGAGGCCGAGACCGTCCACGAGATCCTCGACCATCGCCGCAGCGGTCAGCATCATCACGCGGCTGCGACACTCGCTGTCCACCAGCCTCGCGCAGATCTCATCGCCGTGCATGCCGGGCAGATCACGGTCGAGCACGATCACGTCGTAGTCGTTGATCATCGAGCGCGCGAGCCCGGTGGGCCCGTCGAGCGCGACGTCCACGGCCATGCCGGTCTGACGCAGGCCGAAGGCGATCGCCTCGGCCATCTCCTTGTCGTCCTCGATCACGAGCACCCGCACAGCCACTCCTCACATGGTCGTGACTCGGTTCCCGAGCCGGCACAGCCTCCCAGCCCGATGGCTGAGGTCACCTACGCGTCCTTGAGGGTACCTCGCGGCGGTTTCAACACGGTTTCGCTCCACCTCACCGCCCGCACAACAGTCCCAGGACTGGGTATCGCTCAGCGCGATTCTCGCTCGAGTCCCGATCGACGACAGCCCTCACGTCAACGCAGGCACCACACCGTGACACACTGTGGTACATTTACCGTATGAGTGATCACTTCACGCTGCGGTTCCCGGCAGGCGTGAGCGAGCGGTTGGCAGCGCAAGCACGTCGTGTCGGCCTCGCCCCACGGACGCTGGCCCAGCGCCTGGTCGACGAGGGGCTGCGCCGCGAGGATCATCCGCTGATCCGCTTCGCCGACGGGCCGAGCGGTAGGCGAGCCGCGCTGGGGGGCAGCGGGCTGGATGTGTGGGAGGTGATCGACACGATTCGTCACAACGGCAACGATCCCGAGAAGGCCGCCGCGTACCTCGAGATCGCGGCCAGGCTCGTCCAGGCGGCCGTTGCCTACTACGGCGAATATCGCGAGGAAATCGACGCCGAGATCGCGCTCAACGAGGCCGAGTCGGAGCGTGGATACGCCGCCTGGCTGGCGGGCCAGCAGGCACTGGCTTCGTGAAGGCGCTGCTCGACGAGCATTTCTCGCACCGAATAGCCCAGACACTGCGCGAGCGCGCCCTCGACGTGGAGGCGGTCTCCGAACGCCCCGACTTGGTGGAGGCTCCCGATCGGGAGGTCATGGAGATGGCTCGGCGCGAGGAGCGGGCAGTCGTGACGAACAACATCAAGGACTTCCGCCCGATCGCCGCCGAACACATGGCCAGAGGCCAAGGTCATGCGGGTCTCATCTTCGTGCCGTCCACACGCGATCGCAGCAACGACGCCACCGGCGCGCTTGCCGACGCGATCGAGGCCGTGATGCGCGCCCACCCCAACGGGATCCCCGACGCCGAGCATTGGATCTGACCACCTGAACGACAACCAGCGCGGGACACCCGGATTACTGGGTTTCTCGTCTTCTCGTGATGGCGAATATCGCTCAGCTCGTTCCCGTCTCTTCCCCGACGCAGACCGTCCGGTCGAGCAGCTTGCCGGCCAGCCGCGCGTCATCCATGTCACGAGGAATCGATGCCGCCGCTGAGTACATGTGTGATCAGACGATCCGCCATGTGACTACTCGAGAACGCCGGCGGCGGATGGCTCACAGCCTGAATCTCGAGCTCGTATCGCGAAACGGGATAGCCTCGATTCGCAGAAGAAGCCAGGCTCGATCTGCGGCAAAAGAGCACCGCTGCTCGCATACAGCCACCACGGGATCGGAATCGTGCCGATCAGCTAGGTATGGCGAGCGGAGCCCACGTCGCACGGCGAATGCGCGGGCCACTGGGCATGGGCGGCGATACCTTCGCGAAACCGTCGATGCCCTACAAGCAGCGCAGAGCACGATTCCTGGAGCTGCAAAGGAGACGACATGCGACGCGAACACAGATACAGCAACGACCGGGGCACAACGACTGTCCGCTGGCGCGGAGTGGCATGCCTCGCTGGGCTGATCGCGGCTGGTGTGCTCGTGGCGGGCTGCGGGGAGAACTCGCCGAGCGGGGGCGTGGCGAGCCTCCCCTCGCACGCGTCCAAAACGTCCACGACGAGCTCCACGGCGCCGCGCTCAGCGGGCGACTCGGGCGGTGGCGAATCCTCGCCGGACAGCCAGGCGGTGGCGTTCTCGGCGTGCGTGCGCGCACACGGAGTGCCGGACTTCCCCGACCCGAAAGTCTCGACCCACGGCAACAGCGTGAGCGTGGCGATCGCGATCAACCCGGCGATCTCGGGCAATCCCCGGTTCAACTCCGCGCAGCAGGCCTGCAGGAAGCTGATGCCCGGGGGTGGGCCGGGTGGAGGAGGCAACCAGCAGATCACCCCAACCGAACAGGCGCAGTACCTGAAGGCGGCGGCGTGCATCCGCTCCCATGGCCTGCCGAGCTTCCCGGACCCGACATTCTCCGGCGGCGGCGTGCACATCGACCATCAGGGACTGAACGAGAGCTCGCCGGCATTCAAGACGGCCGTGCACGACTGCGAATCGCTGATCCCAGGCGGCCTGCACGGCGGCTCCGGCTCGGCACAGCAGGCAGCGCCACGATCAGCGCCGTGAGATAGCGCTCCTCAGCTTTCTTTCAGGTTGGTCTGTCAGCATCGGTTGATGGGTCTGCTGGTGGTCGATGACGACCGCTCCGTCCGCGAAGCGCTCGAGCTGGTGCTCGACCTCAACGGATTTGGGGTGTCGAGCGCCGCGGACGGCGGCGAGGCGCTCCGCACACTCGCGATCGACCGGCCCGACGCGGTGATCCTCGACGTGCTGATGCCCGGCCTGGACGGCTTGGAGGTTTGCCGGCGGATGCGCGCGATCGGCGATCGCACACCGGTGCTGATGTTGACCGCTCGTGCCGAGGTGTCAGAGCGGGTTGCCGGTTTGGAGGCCGGTGCCGATGACTATCTGGTCAAGCCGTTCGCCAGCGAGGAGCTGATCGCCAGATTGCGCGCGCTGTTGCGCCGCACGGGCTGGGAGGGTCACGAGGAGACCATTCGCTTCGAGGACTTAGAGCTCGATCCGCTCGCGCACGAGGCGCGCCGTGGCGGCCGTGAGCTCGAGCTGACGCGCACAGAGTTCCTGCTGCTCGAACTGCTGATGCGCCATCCTCGTCAGGTGCTCTCGCGCACAAAGATCTTCGAGTGCGTGTGGGGCTATGACTTCGGGCCGGCATCGAACTCGTTGGAGGTGTATGTCGGCTATCTGCGGCGCAAGACCGAGGCCGGCGGGGAGCGGCGGCTGGTGCACACGGTCCGCGGTGTCGGCTACGTGTTGAGGTGCTCGTGAGATGAGCTTTCGTCGGCGCACTGTGCTGCTCGCGGCGGGGGCGGTGGCCGCGGCGATCGTGATCGCGTCGGTCGTGGTGTATGTCGTGACCGGTAACGAGCTGCGCGGGCAGATCGATAGGAACCTGCACGCGACGATCACCCCGGGGCTGCCGCAGGCCGTCCAGATCAAGCCGCTGCTGAACGCGGCCGAACTGGCGAGGCTGCAGCCGGGTGGGAGACTGTCGAGCGCGGGCGTGGCGCAGCTGGCGCATGGCGGGCAGGTGCGTGGCGGCGGCGAACTCGCGGGTGAATCCGGGAACGTCTCAGCGCCCGTGAAGGGCGCTACGAGCATCCAGGTGCAAACGCACGTGAAGGGCGCGCGCACCGAAGAAGTGACGATCGAACGCAAAACGGTGATCGTGCCGAGGGGTACTGCCCCCCGGTCCTTCGCGGGCAGGGCGGCCGGGAGCGGGGCGAGCGCGAAGCTCGAACTCCCCACCCCGAAGTTCGGCGGCCCGATCGGCTACGTGCAGCTCTCCCAGCCCAACGGCAACGTTCTCCACGCCGGCAAAGGACCGCTGCTGCCCGTGACGGCCACCGCGCATGAGGTGGCCGAAGGACGGCACGGCGCCTTCTTCAGTGACCTGACGATCGCCGGCACGCCGGCACGCGTGCTCACCGAGCGCGCGCCAGCCGGTGGTGTGTGGTTCGTTGCGCAGCCACTGACCGACCTGAACAACACGCTCGAGCATCTGCGGCTCGTGCTCGCGATCGTGTGCCTCGGCGGTATCGCGCTCGCGGCCGCGCTGGGGCTGCTCGTCTCGCGCGCAGCGCTTCTGCCGGTGAAGCGTCTGACGGGTGCCGCGGAAGACGTCGCGCGCACGCAGCGACCTCGGCCACCGTATCGAGGCCAGCGAGGAGGACGAGCTCGGACGCCTCGCCGGGAGTTTCAACACGATGCTCGCCGCGCTGGAGCGCTCGCGCCTAGCCCAGCGCCAGCTCGTTTCCGACGCCTCGCACGAGTTGCGCACGCCGTTGACGAGTGTGCAGGCCAACCTCGATGCGCTAGCGATGGGCGAGGAGTTGCCCGTGCGCGAGCGCGCTCGCATCCTGGCCGCCGCGCAGGCGCAGCTGCGAGAGCTGACGGTACTCGTGGGCGATCTGGTCGACCTGTCCAAGAACGAGGTCGAGGCGGTCGAGATCGAGGATGTGCGCCTCGATCTGGCTGCTGGGGCGGCGATCGAGCGAGCGCGGCTGCACGCGCCGGAGTGCCGCTTCGTTCTCGACGCCGAGCGCTGCCTGGTGCACGCCTCGCCCGCGCGCCTGGATCGGGCGATCGCCAACCTGCTCGACAACGCCTGCAAATGGAACCGGCCCGCGCCGGCGGGCGGCCCCGTCGAAGTACGCGTGCGTGCCGGCGCCCTGCAGGTGCGCGATCACGGTCCGGGGATCGCCGCCGAGGATCTGCCCCGCGTATTCGACCGCTTCTACCGTGCGCCCGGCGCCCGCGGGCGACCCGGATCGGGGCTCGGCTTGGCGATCGTACGCCAGGTGGCCGAGGCTCACGGTGGAGCGGTGCACGCCGCCAACCACCCGGACGGCGGCGCCAGTTTGACGCTCGAGCTTGCGCCGCTGCAGATGACCGACGCCGAGCTCCTCGCATCCGAGTCCGGCGCCCCCCTGAGGTCTGACGTCGCTTAGGAATTCCACCACCTGCAGGAGACTCGGACACGACGAGCACAAACCTCGGTGGAGGGCCCGAGGTCCCGTGAGCACCTCGAGCGAGTGAGCCGCAAGAGTGGACTTTCGTGAGCTGGGCGATACCTTCCCGAAACCGTCGCCATCGTACAAGTGACTCAGCGCACGATCTTCGCAGCCGTAAAAGGAGACGACATGCAAGGCAACGCCAAACACGGCCCCAAGCACAGCACAGCGACCGTGCACCGACCGGGAGCCGCTCCTCTGGCTATCGCCCTGATCGTCCTCAGCGTGCTCGTGACGGGCTGCGGCGGCAACTCGCCGTCCGGGGGCGTGGCGAGCCTCGGGTCGCACCGCTCGAGCTCACACGCCTCGACTGCCTCCGCCGCCGCGAGCGAAGGCCACGAAGCTTCGCCCGGCAGCCAGGCGATCGCGTATACCGCCTGCATGCGCGAGCACGGCGTCACCAACTTCCCCGAGCCCCAGGTCAGCGAACACGGCAACGAAGGCAGCGTCAAGATGGCCGTCCCCGTGGGCGTAGGAAGCAATCCCAAGTTCAAGCCCGCCCAGCAAGCCTGTCGCAAGCTCTTGCCCGGCGGTGGCCCCGGCCGTCAGGCCGCGCTGACGCCGGCGCAGCAGGAGCGGTACCTGAGGGCCGCGGCGTGTATCCGCTCGCACGGCGTGCCGAGCTTCCCCGATCCGACCTTCTCCGCCGGCGCAGCGCACATTCCCCAGCACGCCGTCGACCTGAACTCTCCGACGGTCAAGACGGCGGTGCACGACTGTGAATCGTTGATCCCGGGCGGTGTACACGGCGGCGGCTCCGGCCACACCCAGGAAGCGGCGCCGGGGCGGTGAGGCGCGTCGCCGAGGAAGCTCCTCGCCTCTGAGGTCTCGACCGTGCGCCGCGCTACTGCCGCGGTCCGCGCGTGCCGGCGGTCGCGGGTGCCGCCGCCGCGTCGGGGGCCTGCGCGGCGTCGTGCAGCGCACGAGGCGTTGCCATGGCGGCGAAGCTGACGGCGATCTGAAGGCCCCCCTCGGGCCGTGCGCGTGCTTGCACCTCCGCGCCGTGGGCGGCGGCGATCGCGCTCACGATCGACAGCCCGAGGCCGTGACCGTCGCCGTGGCTCGCGCGGGCGGCCCCCATCCGTTGGAATGGGCGCAAGAGCCGCTCGATGTCCTGCTCGGGAACGAGCGGGCCACTGTTTGAGACCGTGAGGATCGCCCGACCGCTGGTGGCGGCGGTTCTCACGCTCACCCATCCGTCGTGGACGTTGTACCGTGCGGCGTTGTCGATCAGGTTGGCGAGAAGCCGCTCTGCGAGGCTCGCGTCGCCGCTCGTGCAAGCCTCGCCGAGATCGCTTTCGAGCTCGAGGCCACGGCTTGCGATCTGCGGAGCATGAGCAGCGATCATCTCGCGTGCGACCACGCTCAGGTCAAACGGGTCACCGCGCTCCAGGCCGCGCTCGCTGCGCGCCAGTGCCAGTAGCCCGTCGATCATGCGCTCCTGCTGCTCGCCGATGCCAAGCACGCGCTCGCACGTCGCGCGCAGCGTCTCGTTGCTCGCGTGTGGATCGGCGAGCGTCACCTCGATGATCGCGCGCTCGAGCGTCAGCGGCGTGCGCAACTCGTGCGAGGCGTTGGCGACGAACTGGCGCTGGGCCTCGTAGGAGTCCTCGAGCGGCTGCAGCACGCGACCGGCCATCAGCCACCCCAGGGCGAGCGACAGCAGCGACATCCCCGCGAGCGCGATGCCGGATTGGATGAGCAGCTCTTGCCGTACCTGTGTGCGCCGGCGGTTGGCAGTGCTCAGCGTGCCGCGATCGGGGACCACGAAGGCGCACGCGGTGTTCGCCTGCGCGTACGCCGGTGAGTATTCGAGCGTGTGGGGGATCACGAAGATCGCTCCTTCGCGATCACTCACCACGCCGCCTGCGCCGAGTGCCTTGGACGGCGACGGGACCGACGTCCTCGGGTACGGGAAGCCTGAGACGCCATGCCGACGCATGCACTGGGCGACCTCACGCCAGTGCGCCATCGCTTGCGCGGAGGGGTGTGTCCTCGCGCCCAGGCCAGGAAGTCCGGCGGGCGGCCCTGTGCGGACCACGCCGGCGGGCGGCCCCGACAGTTCCGTGCTGTTTTGGAGATTGAAGACGAATCCCGCGTTGACCAGCAGCGCGTAGGCGATCGCCATCAGCGCGGCGCCAGACAGCAGGAACAGCCCGCCGTATATGAGCGTCAGGCGCACACGCGCCGCCTGGTGGGGCAGGTGTCGCCCGACCGCGAGGTGGGTGATCCGGTTGTTCAGCCGTGCTGCGGCGCTCATATCCGGTAGCCGGCCTTGGCGACGGTCTCGATCACGGGAGGGTCGCCGAGCTTTGCGCGCAAGCGCCTGATCGTCACCTTTACCGTAGTGGTGAACGGGTTTGCGTTCTCGTCCCACACACGTTCGAGCAGCTCCTCGGCGGATACCACACGGCCTCGGGCGGCGAGCAGGTATTCGAGCAGCGCGAGCTCCTTTGGGGTGAGCGCGAGCGGCGCACCGCCGCGTGTGGCCAGGCGATGGTTGGGATCGACGTGCAGATCACCGTGCTCGAGCACAGGCGCAAGCGGCGAGCCCGAGCGCCGGCCGAGCGCGCGGATGCGCGCGACGAGCTCGGCGAACGCGAATGGCTTCGCCATGTAGTCGTCGGCGCCGATGCAGAGACCGCCGACACGGTCCTCGACCGATCCCGCCGCGGTGAGCATCAGGATCTTGCTCTCGCGCCCATCCTCCACGAGCGAGCGGCAGACCTGATCGCCGCTCACGTCCGGCAGGTCGCGATCGAGCACGAGCACGTCGTAGTCGGTGACGGCGATGCGCGCAAACGCCTCGCGCCCGTCGTGGGCGAGGTCAACCGCCATCCCTTCGCGGCGCAGCCCGGTGGCGAGCGTCTGCGCGAGCTCCACGTGATCCTCGACCAGCAGCACTCTCATATATCGCTTCCCATGCTGGCAGGTTGCACGAGCCGCGGTTACAGAGCGGTGACAAACCGTGTCACCACGGTGTAACCGCCTCGGCTGTACAACCGCTGGCATGCAGCTCACACACGACCACAGTACCCGGCCGGGCGCGCTCGCGCTGGCGGCGGCGGTGCTGCTCGCCGGCTGCGGCGGCTCCTCCTCGAGCGGCAGCGTCGCACACCTCGCGACGAACACAGGGTCGAGCAGCGCGAGCGGCGAACGTGCGGCCAGCCCGGGCGCGAGCTCGCCGCAAGCCGCGATGCTCGCGTTCGCGAAATGTATGCACTCCAACGGCTTGCCCAACTTCCCAGACCCGAGTGCCAGCGGCGACTTCCGCTTGCGCCGCGACGCTGGAGTCGATCCACTCTCGCCAGCCTTCGAGGCGGCGCAGGCGAAGTGCAAGAAGTTCCAGCCTCCTGGCGGCATTGGCTCCGGACCGCCCCCCTCCGCACAGACGGTGGCGCGTTACCTGAAGGTCGCGCAGTGCATGCGCACCCACGGCATCCCCGAATTCCCCGACCCGAGAACCTCGCTCCCGTCCAACCTTCACCCGGCAGCCGGCGCCTCTCGCTTCGTGATCAGCGATATCGAAGGAGTGATCCTCGTGATGGGCTCGATCGACGAGCAATCGCCCCTGTTCACGCGGGCGGCGACCGCGTGCGCGTTCCCGCTGCACAACCACTAAAGATGACGAGAATCAACCTCAGCGCGGCACTGCTCGCCAGCGCCACGCTACTCCTCGCCGGCTGTGGCGGCTCCACCTCAAACGGTGCTGTGGCACACCTCGGCTCGAACACAGGGTCGAGCGCCACAACCGGCGAAGGTGCGGCCAGCCCAGGCGCGAGCTCGCCAGAAGCCACGGCGCTCGCGTTCGCCAGTTGCATGCGCTCGCGCGGCGTGCCCAACTTCCCAGACCCGACCGCCAGTGGGGTCGTCCACCTGGGCCCTGGAGTCGATCCCACCTCGCCCACGTTCAGAGAGGCACAGCAGGCCTGCCGCAAGCTCTTGCCCAATGGCGCCAAGGGCGGCGCCGCGAGCCCGTCCGAACAGGCCAGGATGCTGATCGCTGCGTTGAAGTTCTCCCAGTGCATGCGCACCCACGGAGTACCCAGCTTCCCCGACCCGAGCGCCTCCGGCGGCGTGAAGATGGAAAAGGACAGTGGGATCGTTCCCAGCTCACCGCAGTTCAGGGCCGCCCAGAAAACATGCCAGTCCAACCTGCCCAGGCCGCCGGGCGCCAAAGACGGCCCGGATAACGGCGGACCCGAATCCGGAGTCAACGCAGTGCGGATCCCGTGAGCGTCTCGAACCTGCGTGGTGAGTGATCCGGCGTCATGGTTGAGGTGATACGCCCGACCATCCGCTTGCGAGCCGCTCGTGTCTCCTCGGCAGTCCCGACATCACGTCGGTTGGCCGCGAGGACGTGTGGGTTCGCGCTCGAGTAGCAGCGCGAATGTTGGGCACGCCTGCGCGGCGCGTCTGGCGTGGCCGATCAGCGCGGGCTCCAGTGGCTTGCCATCGATCACGGGGTAGCCCCAGTCGTCGAGCGTGATCCGCTCGGGCAGCAGCTCGGCGCACATGCCGTGCGCCTCGCACGCGATCGGGTTCACTCGCAGGCGATGGCTCACTGGCTCAGCATTCCGCGGCACACAGGAGTCGCTTGTGGGGGCTTCATCGTGGCCTGAGCGGCTTCGGTGTGGCCCTGCGGCTTGCCACACTCCTCGTTGGCAGCGGCAGCTCTCCAGTGGACCGGCACCCCTCACATGCGCCGTGTCGGGCGTGGTCGGCGAACTCGGGGCCGAACGTCTCGATCGCACTGAGTACGAGCCTGGCGGCGCCGTCGGGATGGCGACAGGCGCCACGACCGCGCACGAGCCCGGCCAGCCGGGCGATCCGCTTGGTCGCCTGAGAGTCCGTGACTCCGCTGGCTATCTCCTGGAGGCTGGTTGTGAGTGCATCCAGGCCGTGAACGCAGGGACCGCACTGGCCCGCGCTCTGGCCTTTGAGCCAGCTGATGACGCGGGTGGTTTCCGCGACCGGACAGGCGTTCTCGGAGAGCAGCAGCACGACGCCCGCGCCGAGCGAGGCTTCATGCGAGGCGAGATATTCGTCTGAGAGCACTAGGCCACTTAGGTGTTCCTCGCCGACCCACGAGCCGCCGTAACCTCCGAGCAATACGGCGCGCGGACGGGTGGTACTCCCGCCGGCCGCGTGGATCAGGGCTGCGAGCGATGCGCCGTACTCGATCTCATAGACCCCGGGATGAGCCACGGGACCGGAGAGCGTGACGAGCGTCGATCCCGGCTCAGACGGCGTGCCGAGCTCACGAAACCAACCGGGGCCGTAACGAGCGATGAGCGCGACGTGGGCAAGCGTCTCAGCGTTGTTGACCAGCGTGGGTCGCCGCGCGACACCCTGCTGGAAGGGCATCGGCGGTGTGAATGTCGGGATCGCGGGGGCGCCGCCCAGATGATTGACGAGCGCCGACTCCTGTCCCGCCACGTAGTGATCGGGGACAGTCATCAACCGTGTGCGCGGCGAGCCGCGTCCCGGTGCTCCGCGTTCGGCGATCGCATCGGCGGTGCTCTGGACGCTCGCTCGCGCGGATTCGCAGACGCTCACGATTATCTCGTTCGCGCCGAGCGCGTGTGCCGCGAGCGTGGCGCCGTCGAGTACGAGGTGCGGCAGCGTCCCGGTGAGCGTGCGGTCCTTGGTGCTCGCGGGCTCGCCCTCTGCCGAGTTCACCACAACCACCGGCCGTCCTCGAGAGGAGGCGACCGCGCGCATCTTCACAGCGGTGGGGAAGCCCGCGCCGCCGTGCCCACGCAACCCGGCCTGCTCGATCTGCTCTATCAGTCGATGTTCTGTGCGGCGAGAGCGTCTGCGTGACAGCTGGAGTGACCCGTGGAGGGCGAGATGTTCGGCGAGGCTCATCGCTCCATGGGAGGGAATCCCCTCCAGCAGCCTTGGCAACCCGGCAGGCCGGCGCGATCCGGGGCGTGGCTCTGACTCGCTCGTCCTGGGTAGCGAAGTGCTCATCGTCGGCTCGCTTCCGGTGTCTTGTGCCTCAGCAACGCCGAGGGTGTGCCCGAACGTCGCGCCCATTCAGATCCGAGCGGTCCACTCGGCAGCCAGAGCACCAAAAACAGCGTGAACGCGCCGGCGCCGCCGAGGGCTGCGCGGCTGCGATCTGGATACTGACGCCAGGCGGCGATCACGCGCACGAGTACAGCCGCGAGCACAGCCGCCAAGCACGCGAGGGTGAGCGCCAGCATCCATGTGACTTTCACGTCGCTCCCGGTGCCGAGTCCGTGCAACAGCGCGATCGGCCAGCTCGCATAGGTGAGCCAGTGGATCGCTCGCCAAGACTGCAAGCCGATGCGTTGACGTAGCAGGCTCGTGATCGTCACAGCGAGCAGCAGGTCGAACGCCACCGCTCCGAGACCCAGCCAGAACGGTCGGTAGGAGCCAGCGAACGGGATGAAGGCGTCGAGCAGCGAGACCGAAGCGAAGCCATCGAGCACTGAGGTGAGGATGTGCAGGGCGAGGAACACCATCGCTAGCAGCGCCACGTTGCGGTGCAGCGAGTCCACGACGAAGCGCGGCCAGGCAGGAGTGCTCCACCGCCGGACATCGACCACGCCGAGTACGACAGCGCCGCTCAGCGCCAGCAGCGCCACCGTCCCGGTCGCACGCGTCAGATACCAGTCGACGCTCGGGCCGGCGCTCGACAGGATCGCGTTCACCGCGCGTCCTCTTGCGCTCTTGGCCAGTCACCGACGTACAGCACCCGCCCGTGGTGGTCGATCAGTCGAGCGGGCAGTCCCGTCTCGCCCAGCCATTCGGCGGCGGCGCTGCCCTTCACGAGCGCGGCCGTGGTGGCGATGTTCGCCTCGGCGCAGGTGGCGGCGGCCGCGCTGACTGTGCGCCAGGGCGTTTGGGCGGGCGCTCCCGTGCGGGGGTCGATGATGTGGTGTGCGGTTCCTCCGTCGTGGCGCCAGCGCCTGACTGTGGTGCTGGAGGTCGCAAGCCCACCGGACAGGATCGCGATGGTCTGCCCCGGCGCGGTTGGCTGGCTGCGGTGGTCATCGGTTACGTGGATGCGCCACCCGTCCGCGGGTCCGCACCCTGACGTGGCGATGTCGCCGCCGATACTCACGAGTGCGCTGCAGCCGCCCGCCACCGCGGCGGTCTTGGCGGCGCGGTCGGCGGCCCAGCCCTTCGCCGTCGCTCCCAGGTCAAGCCGGATTCCCTTCGGCATGCACACGCTGGCGCGTTCGCGGTCCAGAGCGACTGTCCGCCAGCCCGAGCGGCGGCGCAACGTGATCCTGCCCGCCGGCCTTGGCCTGTGGTCGGGCGCACGGTTGGCCGCCCGCTGAGGCTCCTCACCGCGGGGGTGGGTGAGCGCTCGCCAGTCGCGGTCATATCCGGCGAGCTCCAAAGCCCGGCCAACGGTCGGGTCCACATCGCCGTCGGTCAGCTCGGCGGCACACAGCGAGAGCTCCAGCGCCTCCATCAACAGGTCGCTGATCTGCACCGGGCGACCCCGACTCGCGTTTACGCGCGAGAGCTCGGAGTCCCCTCGAAAGCGACTGCACGCACGGTCGATCGCGTCGAGCTCGAGTTCGGCGTGCGTCCGTGCCCGTGCTAGCGCTCCGGGGTCGCTCACGCGCAGCACGACGCTCGTGCCGAACGCCTCCCACGTCGCACAGGCCACATCGCCGGCGGGAAAGGATTGCGTGCGCGTGTCAGGACCCTCCTGAGACGACCGGCGCCGATTCCTGAGCGCCCGCCGATTCTCGAGCTGGTGCGGCGTGCGGGGCGGGCGTGGCTTCATGCGCTGGCGCAGAAGTCGATTCGTGCACCTGCGGTTCGGGCGCGGGCGCGGCCTCTTGGGCGGGCGCCGGTTCCTGAGTGGGCACAGGTTCGTGAGCCGGCGGGGATTCCGGGGTCGATTCGGGCGCCGCTTTGGGAGGCTGGGCTGGCGGGCGCAGCGTAGGAGTGCTCGTCGGCCGACCGTTCACCGGCCGCTTGGCGTGATGCTGTGTGCCTGTCGCCTCGGTCTTGGTTGATTGATGGGTGTGAACGGTTCTACCCGGGAAGGCATTGGCGGCGGCGTCAGCGAGCACCCCGGTGAGAGTGACGCTGGCGGCGATCAGAAGGCGATTGATGCGTGTGAGCTTGCGTAGCGCGGCGTCGCGTGTATGAACGGCTCGTATGTGAGATGTGTGAAAACGCATATCAATGGTGATGGTGAAAGGAGGCGTGTAGCCACGGCCCGAATTGGGGAATACAGAGAACCGCGATCACCACGCCGAGGGTCAGCGCACTAGCGACAGACATCACGCGACCCGAGCGACCGGCAGTTACCTCACCCAACCGCGCTTGTGGTCTGTAATCCTCACTCAAGCCGTGGCGTAGGCCCGATAGATGACCGAGGACGTGCAATCCCGTGAAAGCGACCCAGACGAAGAAGCTGTCCTTGTGAATTGGCAACAGGGTTGTGCGCGACCCCGGCCCAGCGAACAGGAGCGCAACCCCGCTACCCATCACCACCACGGTTGAGAGCACCACCACAGGAGCGATCAGCCGCGACGGCATGGCTGGGGCGCCCTTGCTGGCGTAGCGCGGATTGCCGGTGTAGTAGCGCACGAACCGATAGCCCGTGCTCGCGAGCTTCAGCGCGAGCGGTCCAATCAGCAACATGCCGAGGAATATGTGAACCGACAGCAGGGCGTGGATACGCAGGATCGTGACGCCGATCACCGCCAGCAGCACGAGCAGCACGGTGCCTGTAACGGTGGTCAGCAGCTCGTTGCCCGTCGTGCCTCCCGCGAGCAGAGCGCCAACACGCGCAGAAGCGAGGGGTGAAGCGTGCCTCTGTTGTTGACGGGATTCCACTGCCATGCCAGTCTGTGCAGACTGGCTAAGGAGCCGCTAACCGGCTGATGAGAAAACTCATGGAAACGACGCGCAGGCAAAGCGCTGGATGCGGCGACGCCTATCCTCCTTGAGATGCAGCAGAAGCTCGCCCCTCCGAACGAGCGCAACGGGCTTACGCCCGCCGCAAGCGGCGCACGCCCCAGCGACACATCAGTGTCCGGGGCTCCCGCGAGGGAGCTGCCCGCCCGCGCGCGGGTGCTCGTGATCGAGGACGAGCCTGGGATTGTGGACTTCGTGGCGCGCGGTCTTCAGAGCGAGGGTTTCCTGGTGGCGAGCGCCGTGGATGGGATCGAGGGTGAGCGGCTGGCGTTGAGCGAGAGCTTCGACGCGATCGTGCTCGACCTGATGCTCCCCGGACGCAGCGGTCTGGAGATCCTCGCATCCGTTCGGCAGGCCAAGCCGAACGTGCCGGTGATCGTGTTGAGCGCCCGCGGCGAGATCGGAGATCGCGTCACCGGCCTCGACGCGGGCGCCGTGGATTATCTGGTCAAGCCGTTCTCGCTGGTGGAGCTCGTGGCGCGTCTGCATGCGCAGTTGCGCGTGTTCGCACAGGCATCCACGACCACACTGAGCGGCGAGGGGATCGAGGCGAACCTGCTCACCCGCAAGGTGCATCGACACGGACGGACTGTGACGCTTTCGAGCACCGAGTTCGACCTTCTGGCGCTGCTGCTTGCACATCGTGGGCGAGTGCTCTCGCGTGAGCAGATTCTCAGCTCCGTGTGGGGCTATCAGCACGATCCCGCGACGAATGTCGTGGATGTCTACATCGGCTATCTGCGTCGCAAGCTCGTTGGCCCCGATGATCCCGCGCCGATCTTCACGGTGCGCGGCGTCGGCTATCGCCTGGGCGCCAGCGGCTGAACGATGCGCCGGATTCTCGATCGCTTGGAAGACGTCGGGTTGCGCTGGCGGCTAGCCGCATGGGTCGCAGCGGTCGTTGTTGTGTGCATCGGGATCGCTTTCGTCGCGGTCTACCGAGGCACCGGCACACAGGTCCGCCACCAGATCGACAGCGAGATCGCAGGCGACGCGACTGACTTCGCGCACACCCTCACACTCGCGCACCCTCACTCCGCGCGACAGATCGCCGAGGCCGCGACGCGGTATGTCCGCGGCCAGCCGTTCAGCGCGAGCTCCACGTTGCTGTTCGCGCTCGTGCCAGACGCCCCGACCAGCACCAACTACCCCGAGTTCTTCGACGACGGGCCGCCCGACGACGGCGAGACGGTCGCCGAACAAGACCAGGAGAACCGTCTCGCGGCACGGCTGCTCACCGTGCCCGACGGCTATGCAACGGTCGCTCTGCCGGACGTAGGCCACCTGCGCCTGCTCAAGCGCACTGTGCGCCTTCCGAGCGCCGGGGATCTGACCCGTCGAGTCGTGATCGGGGTCGGAGAGCCCCTTGCGCCAGTCGCCCGCGCGCAACGAGGGGTAGCTCGCGCGTTCGTGCTCGCGGGCATCCTCGCGCTCGCCGGCGCGCTGCTTGGCGCCTTGCTGATCGGCACCCGCATGTCACGACCGCTGCGGCGAATGGCCGCTGTCGCCGCACGGGTTGACGCCGGGGACCTGGACCCTCGCATCGACAGCCCAGACGGGCAGGGCAAGGAGATACGAGTGCTAACCGACGCGTTCAACCACATGCTCGACCGTCTCACCAAAGCGTTCGCGGGGCAGCGCGCGTTCGTCGCCGACGCCTCACACGAGCTCCGCACACCCCTCACAGTGATCCGCGGACAACTGGAAGTGCTCTGCACCCAAGAGAACCCGTCAGGCGAGGAAATGCGCCGCGTCGAGCGTCTAGTGCAGGCCGAGATCGCACGGATCAGCCGCCTGGTCGATGACCTGCTGCTATTGGCGAAGACCGAGCAGGCACAGTTCCTACGCATCGAGCCGATCGATCTCCCCGCCTTCGTAGAAGACCTCTGGAACGCGACCACCCTGCTCGCCAAACGCCACTTCAAGCTCGACCCGGTTCCACCAGGCACACTGCTCGCCGACCCCGACAGGCTCGCCCAAGCACTGCGCAACCTGCTCGCCAACGCGATCGAGCACACCACCCCCGACCACGGGCTCATACACCTGCGCGTGCAGCGCTTGGCGAACGGCCGCGTCCAGTTCGCGGTCGAAGACAACGGGCCTGGCATCCCGGCAGACCAGCGCGAGCGCATCTTCGATCGCTTCCACCGCACCGACGCCGCACGCGACCGCGCCTCCGGCGGAACAGGTCTCGGGCTGGCGATCGTGGACGCCATCGCGAAAACCCACGACGGTCGAGTGAGCGCAAGCCAATCATCAGCCGGCGGCGCCCGCATAGAGCTTGAGCTTCCGCACTTTACAGCCGGCTTTCCACGGCGCCCTACGCATGGCACGCCCGCTCCCGTGGGCAGTCGTGTCGGCGATCACTCACCGACCGCTCGCTAGCTACCGCGGGCCGCCGCCGGTTCCAAACAGCGGCTGCCGCCCGCCTGGAGCGCCGGGCAAACCGCCGTGCGCCGCCTGGATGCGTCCCTGCCACACTGCTTTCGCGCCGAGATCGCCCGTCCTGAAACACATGTAGCCGGCGCCGATCGACAGCAGCACGAGCACCACGCGCAGCATCGCGAACATCGACTCGGAGGACAGCAGCCCGTCCACGAGGTGAAGGCCAGTCGGCATCCCGCCGGAAATCCGCTGCGCCGCGAACGTGACGATCAGCGTCGCGGTGAACAGGACGTAGACGATCGCGAGGATGTGCGCGGCCTGCGAGTGTTCGGAGATCAGTTTGGCGGCTTCACCCTGGAGATTCAGCTCACCGCGCAGCGCAGCACCGGCCTGCATCGCCAGGAAGATCGAGCTCATGGCGAGGATCGACACCAGCGCCAGCGCGATCCCATACCGCCCGAACCACTCCCGCTTGAACACGAACGCCACGGCGGCCACGATCGTCGTTGGAATCAACACCACCGGCACGTGCACGAACAGTGGATGCGCGGGCAGGCCGCTGTAGATCGTGGTGATGCGGATTGGCAGCGTCAGGAAGCCCAAGAACGCGAGCAGCGTCAGGACGAACTCGGCGCGCCGCCAGTCCACACCAGCCCGGCCCCTAGCCGCGATGCTCTCAGTACTCACCGTGCCGAGAATCAAGGGCGCAGCTAAGTCATCGCTAAAGCTCGGATGAGCGTCCACTCATGTTCTGCCGCCCACCGATCCCCGTGCGTCATCTGCCCTTGGGTCAACGCTGTGTGTGGGCTGGCTGCCGTCGGTTCGCCTTCGCGGTGTAGCTCGTTGTGAAGCACGTCATTGCGGGCTCGCGGGGCGGATGGCCGACAGCGAGTCGGCGGCGTGCTGTAATCTTGTCATATGACAGTAGATAAAGGGTCCAGGGCGGCGCCGGGTTCGGCTGGCGATTCTGCGCCTGCTTCGAGCGGGCCGGCATCGCCGATCGAGTTCCGGCTCGACGCCGCCTCGGGTGTGCCCACCTACCTGCAGCTCGTGCACCAGGTCGAGCACGCGCTGCGGCTGGGCTACCTCGAGCCGGGCGATCAGCTTCCCAAGGTCCGGGATGTGGTCGCCTCGCTGGCCGTCAACCCGAACACGGTGCTGAAGGCCTATCGCGAGCTGGAGACAAAGGGCCTGACTGTCGGACGGCCCGGTCAAGGCACGTTCATCCAAGCGTCGCTCAGCCAGGTCACGCTCCCGGAGCTGACCGCGCTTCGCCGCTCCCTGTCGAGCTGGTTGACCACCGCGGACGGGGCCGGCCTGGACGAAGACGGGATAGTGGCGCTGTTCACAAGCGCGCTGCGGGATTTCCATGAGCGCCGCGTCGGCGCCCACGACCACGGCGACGCGGCGAGCGACAAAATGGAGGGGGTCGCGTGAACATCGTCGAGGCGAGCGGTCTGGGCAAGCGCTATGGCGCCACCTGGGCGCTGCGCGAGTGCTCGCTGGCGATCCCCGCCGGTCACGTGATCGCGCTGATCGGCCCGAACGGCGCCGGCAAGAGCACGCTGCTGAACCTCGCGGTCGGTCTGGTGGCGCCGTCCGCGGGCGGCGTCACCGTGCTCGGCGGTTGGCCTGCCGGTTCGCCTGCGGCGCTGGACGGCATCGCGTTCGTCGCCCAGGACACGCCGCTGTACAAGAGCTTGTCGGCCGCGGACATGCTGCATCTGACGCGCAACCTGAATCGGCGCTTCGACCAGGCATATGCCGAGGCCCGGCTCGCCGAGCTGGAGATCCCGCTGAAGCAGAAGGCAGGCAAGATTTCGGTGGCCAGCAGGCGCAGCTCGCGCTTACCCTGGCGCTCGCCCGCCGCCCGCGGCTGCTCGTGCTCGATGAGCCGATGGCGATGCTCGACCCGCTCGCGCGGCACGACTTCATGGCCACGGTGATGACGGCGGTCGCGGACGACGGCGTGTCGGTGCTGCTGTCCTCGCACGTGCTCGCCGAGCTGGAGCGGGTGGCCGACTACCTCATCCTGCTGTCGCGGGGCCGGGTGCAGGTGGCAGGCGAGGTCGAGGACCTGCTTTCGAGCCATCGCATACTGACCGGCCCAGCGGCCGAGGCCGATAAATACGGGCGGCCGGTTGTGCATGTCCGCCGTGCCGCGGCGCAGGCCCACATGCTGGTCCGGGCCACCGCGGACGATCCGCTCCCGCCCAGCTGGGAGGCGCACCCGGTGGGCATGGAGGAACTCGCCCTGGCCTACCTGCGCGAGCCCGGTGCCGCGGCGCTGCCCGGCCCAGCCCGCAGCCGGGACGCCGAACCAGAGGGGCTGACGAAATGACCGCGCTGGCTGTACCCGCTCATCGGGAGAAGGACGCGAGCCGGCGGCCGGTGCCGTGGCGGCGGATGTCCTGGGTCACCTGGCGCCAGCACCGCTTCGCGCTGACCGGTGTTGCGGCGCTGCTGGGTGCGCTGGCGGTGTGCCTGTGGATCGTCGGTCTCGAGGTGCACCGCGCCTACGCCGCCGCGACCGCGTGCCACCCGACAAGCTCGATTGCCTGCGAAGGGCTGATCAACAACTTCGACGGCATCGACAAGGTTCTGGCCAGTGGCTACGTCCTGCAGGCGGTGCCGGTGCTGATCGGGGCGTTCGTCGGGGCGCCGGTGCTGGCCCGTGAGCTCGAGACCGGCACCTTCCGCTTCGCCTGGACACAGGGCTTCGGGGGATGGCGCTGGACGCTCGCCAAGCTGGTGGCGCTCGCGGTTGTGGTGGCCGCCGCTGCCGCAGCCTTCAGCCTGCTGCTCTCCTGGTACTACCGGCCCTACTTCCAGCCTTACTTCGCTGGCAGCCGGATGTCCCTCACCACCGAGTCATCTCCACTCGCTGGCGGCCTGTTCGACCTGCGCGGGGTCGCGTTCGCCGCCTGGACGCTGACCGCCTTTGCGATCGGCGGCCTGGCCGGCATGCTCATCCGCCGGGTCGTCCCCGCGATCATCGCCACCCTGGCCGCCTACGCTGGGCTTGCCTTCGCGGCCGGGTCCTACCTGCGCCAGCACTACCTGACGGCGCTCCTCACCAGCAACCTGAGCGTGCCCGGTTCGGCGTGGATCATCAGCCAGCGGTGGACGACCAAGGGCGGCCAGCCGGCCAGCCTGTCCGTGCTTGGCCAGGTCCTCCGGGAGGGGCCACCACAGCTGGCCGGGAAGGGCGGGGTCCCGGAGGCCCTCAGCTCGTGGCGGTACCTCGTCCAGCACGGCTACACGCGGTGGACCACCTATCAGCCGGCCAGCCGGTTCTGGACGTTCCAGTGGATAGAGGGGGGCTGGCTGCTCACGCTGTCGGTACTGCTGATCGCCACAACCGTCTGGCTCGTCCACCGTCGCAGCGGCTGAACACGCCGACCACCAAGACCCACGTCCCAGCACAACCACGTACGCGAACCGGAGCACGTCATGCACTACACCCCACAAGAAAAGTACACCGCACGAGACACCCATCTCGAGCCGAGACGGCGTCCTCGATTGCGCCGCGCCACCTCGACTGCAGCGGCAATCCTCGCTGTCTGCGTCGCTGTCGCGGGCTGCGGTAGCGGCTCATCGACGCCGGGCGTTGCCACGCTCTCGACGAGCACCACGACCGCCGCCAGCTCGTCGGCCGGCCGCGGTACGCAAGCAACGGGACTCCTAGCGTACGCCTCCTGTATGCGCTCACACGGCATCACCAACTTCCCCGACCCCAGCGGCAGCGGAGGGATCGATGACAAGCGAGCCGTTGTCAGGGCACTACGAGGGGTCAGCAACGCGCACGCGGAAGCGGCCCAGCACGACTGCCAACGCCTGATCCCCGCAGGTGAGGGGCTGAATGGGAAGACCAGCCAGCCGGTGAGCACCCAACAGCAGCACTACTACCTAAAAGCGGCAGCCTGCGTGCGCTCACACGGCGTCACCAACTTCCCCGACCCCAGGTTCTCCGATGGCAATGTCAACTTCGACATCCCCTCCAGCATCGATACCCACTCAACGCAGTTCATCCAAGCGGCGCAGATCTGCGCCAAACTCATACCCGCGGGACTCCCCTACAGCAAACCGGAAGGATGACCCGGCGGATGGCCCATGCTGGCAGGTTGCGTGAGGCGCCGTGACAGACGGTGAGAAATTGTGTCACCTCGCTGTAACCACCGCGGCTGTACAACCGGTCGGGTGAAGCCCACCCACGACCAGGGTGCCCGGCCGGGCACCCTCGGGGCGCTCGCGTCGGCGACCTTCGCGGTGCTCCTTGCCGGCCGCGGCGGCTGCATCTCGAACGCGGCTTCCTACACCTGGGCTCAAACGCGGGATCGAACAGCACGGACGCGAGCGGCACCTGATCCTCGCCGGGAAGCAGCGTGGGCGTCCAGCTCCAACGACCTCCGCCGTCGTTTAGGAACTTCCTCGCCTTCTCTCAGCCAATTCTCAGGTCGCATCCCGCATGATGCCTGAATGCCGCCGACGCGCGAAGGGGCTCCCTGGTCCAGCTTTCATCAGTCCTGACGTCGAGCGCACCGCACACGGTCACCACCTCCCCGGATGGCCGACAACAACCACATTAAGGACACCAAGACATGATGAGAATGAACCTCGGCGTGGTCGTGCTCGCGAGCGTCGTGCTAGCGCTCGCCGGCTGCGGTGGCTCGTCCTCGAGCCCGGGTGTCGCGCACCTCTCCTCCAGCACGTCCAGCTCCTCGCCCGCGAGCGGCAGCGGCTCATCCTCCCCGGAAAGCAGCGCGAGCACCCAGCAGAAGATGGTCAAGTTCTCGCAGTGCATGCGCACCCACGGGGAACCCGAATTCCCCGAACCGACCGAAGGCGCCATACGCATCCAGAACCACAACGGCCACGGCCCGAATCCAGAATCGCCCCGCTTCCAGGCGGCCGAAAAGGCGTGCCGCAAGTACGCGCCCTCGAAGGTGGCCCCGAGTCCGGCGCAACAAGCCAAGCTGCAGGAAGGCGCCCTGAACTTCTCCAAGTGCATGCGCAGCCACGGAGTCCCCAACTTCCCCGATCCGGAATTCCACCACAGCGGCGGCGCTGTCGGGATACGAATCGGAGGCAAGAGCTCCGGTATAGATCCCAACTCACCGCAGTTCAAAGCCGCGCAGAAAACGTGCCAGTCGGACCTGCCCGGGCTGAAGGGCGGCGGACCCTCCACCAGCTCCAGCGTGGGGCCTGGCGGTTCCGGGGGTCAGGCCGTGTTGGCCCCGTGAGCGCGCGGTCGTTCGTGTGCTCGACGAAACATTCCCGAAACCGTCGATGTCGTACAAACAGCATCGGATGAGTGATCCTGTGTCTGGTGAGGCGGCGTCTGCGCCCGGGGCGACCCCGACGGTCGAGCGCGATGGCGAGCCATCGAACCTCGGCCCGGCGTCCGGCCGCGCTCGCCGGCGGACGCTCGCGATCGTGGGTTTGGTGTTGGTCGTGGCCGTTGTCGTGGTGATCGTCTCCGACCCGTTTGGCGGCCCCGGGAAATCCACTGGTGGTGTCGTTGACAACGCGACTGCGACCTCGCTTGCGACGGTCAGGAGCCAATCGCTCTCGCAGCAGACGCAGGTGAGCGGCACGCTCGGCTACGCGGGCTCCTCCAGCATCCGCGTGCCGTCCGGGACCGCGCCCACCGCCCTCCAGCAGTCGAGCCAGCAGGTCGCCAGCGGCGAAACGATGCTGGCGAGCGCCAGGGCGACGCTGGCCTCCGATACGCAGGCGCTCGCGGATCATCAGGCGACGCTTGAGGCGGCGCGCGCGAAGGAGCAGGTCGACTGCGCGGGCGAGGGCGCCGCGGAAGCCGCCTCTGCCGGCTCCTCGCCATCAAATGAAAACGACAACTCGCCGGATGCTGGCGGGAGCTCCTGTTCGAGCGACGTGCAGGCAGTCTCTTCGGCCCAGCAGAACGCCACCAGCACCGCCGCCAAGGTCAGCGCCGACCGCTCACAGGTCTCCTCGGGCGAAAAACAGCTCGCGAGCGCGCAGTCCAACTTCTCCACGGCGCGCTCCTCGGCCGCGCTCTACGGTCAGAGCTCCTCCTTCACGGCGCTGCCCTCGGTCGGCCAAATCATCAGGCGCGGGCAGAGCGTGTATGAGATCTCAGGTCAGCCGGTGCTGCTGCTGTACGGCTCGGTGGCGCCGACGCGGGCGTTCACGTTGGGGATGTCCGCAGGGCACGATGTCGCGGAGCTGAACGCGAACCTCGACGCGCTCGGCTACGGGCAGGGGCTCGCCGGCGATGAATTCACCACCGCCACAGCTGCCGCGATTCGCGCGCTGCAGTCCGCGCAGGGCGCCTCGGTCACCGGCGAGCTGCTGCTGGGATCAGTCGTGTTCCACCCCGGGCCGGTGCGCGTCACGAGCGTCACCCCCACGGTCGGCCAGGCGGTCGTGCCCGGCCCGGTGCTGGCGATCACCTCGACCGCGCGGCAGGTCAAGATCGCGCTCGACGCCTCCCAGCAGGCGAGCGTCGAAGTCGGCGATCGGGTCACGATCACGCTCCCCGACAACCAGACCACGCCGGGGAGGATCACGTACGTCTCGAGCGTCGCCACCACGCCGTCCAGCTCTGGCCACGGCAGCGAAGAAGAAGGCGCCCCCACCGTCGAAGTCGACGCCACCCCCACGAACCCGGCGGCGACGGGACACCTCGACCAGGCACCGGTGAACGTCGAGATCACCACCGAACGTGTCGAAAACGTGCTGGCGGTGCCAGTCGACGCGCTGCTCGCGCTCGCCGGCGGCGGCTACGCGGTCGAGGTCGCCGAAGGGGGCGTGCACCGTCTGGAGGCTGTCACCGTCGGCCTGTTCGACGACGCCGAAGGCGTTGTGCAGGTGAGCGGCCAGGGCCTGTCCGCGGGTCAGCACGTGGTGGTGCCAGCGACATCATGAGCGAGCAGCCAACAAGCGCCGCGTGGGCCGACGGCGGCGAGCAGCCGGTGCTCGAGCTCGAGGCAGTCAGCAAGATCTACGGTGCCGAGCCGCCCGTGTACGCGCTGCGGGAAGTCAGCTTCGCGGTGGGAGAGGGCGAGCTCGTGGCGATCGTCGGCCCCTCGGGCTCGGGTAAGACGACACTGCTGCACGTGATGGGCACGCTCGAGCGCCCCAGCTCGGGGGTGGTCTCGATCACTGGCCTGGACGCCGCGGGGCTGACCGATCGTGAGCTCGCCACATTGCGTGCCACGCGTATCGGGTTCGTCTTTCAGCAGTTCTTCCTGGCGGAGCACTCCACAGCTCTCGAGAACGTCGCCGAAGGACTGCTCTACGCCGGTGTCGCTGTCGCCGAGCGCCGCGAGCGGGCAGCGGAGACGCTCGCCCGCGTGGGCCTCGCCGCGCGCGCGAGCTTCCGTCCGAGCAAGCTCTCCGGCGGCGAGCGCCAGCGCGTCGCGATCGCACGCGCCCTCGTTGGCCGCCCCGCGATCGTGCTGGCCGACGAGCCCACCGGGAACCTCGACAGCTCCTCCGGTGAAGCGATCCTCACGCTCCTTCAAGAGCTGAACGCCGACGGCGCGACGATCCTCGTGATCACCCACGACCACGACCTCGCCGCCCGCCTCCCCCGCCAAGTCCAGGTGCTCGACGGACGCATCGTGAACGACACCACCGCGGCAGGAGCAGTGCGCTGATGGCAGCGATGACGTGGTTGCCCCGCCGTGTTCGCTGGGCGGGACTCGGGCTGCTCGTGGCCGCGAGCCTGGGCACCGCGGTCGCCATGCTCGTGGGTGGCCCGGCGTTCGCCGCGGGGGAAACCGGCGGATCGCCGACCGAACCGACCGGCACCGGGACGTCGAACTGTCCGTCGTCCAATCCCCCGAACCAGATGACGCTCGTCGCGGGCACGCCGCAGACGGCGATCCTGCAGAGCGCGTTCGCGACCGGGCTGCAGGTCGCGCTCAGCAACAGCGATGGCTGCCCCGTCACGAGCGCCGCCGCGGGGATCCCCGTCACGTTCAGCGCACCCTCCAGTGGCGCGAGCGGCGTGTTCTCGACCAGCGGGTCCAACACCGTCATCGTCGGTGCCGATGCCTCGGGCGGCGTGGCCGCGCCCGCGTTCACCGCCAACAGCACCGCGGGCAGCTACAGCCTCACCGCCAGCTCGCAGTACGGCTCGGTCTCGTTCTCTTTGACGAACACCGCCGCGGGCGTACCAGCGAGGATCGTCGCGATCCCGCTGAAGAGCAGATCCGCGAGCGTCACCGCGCGCTACCCCCAGCCGCTACAGGTCACCGTCCTGGACGCCGATGGCAACCCGGTCGCAGGTGCGACGGTCACGTTCACACTCGCCAGCGGCGGCGCCAGCGCCTGCGGCACGAGCTCGAGCGCCAGTGCCAGCTTCGCCGCAGGGGGCGCCCAGGCGACCGCGACGACCGGCTCCAACGGTCTCGCAAGCTCGCCGCTCTTCACCGCGAACAGCACGGCCGGGTCGTTGACCGCCACCGCCTCGGTCTCGAGCGGCGGCGGGGGCGGGAATGAAAGCGCCGGCAAAGGCGGGGCGCCCACAGTCACACCGGTCAGCTTCACCCTTTCGAACATCGCTGGCAAACCCGCCAAGCTCACCCCCGGGGTCGGCTCCACGCAATCCACGATCGCGGGAACCCCCTTCTCGATCCGGCTGGCCGTCACCGTCACCGACGCGCAGAAGAACCCCGTGCCGGACGCGCCCATCACGTTCTCAGCACCCGCGCACGGCGCGAGTGGACGCTTCACGGTCCACGCTCGCGGTTCCCGTCACCATCGTGGCCGCGTCTCTCATCCCCACACGGTCAGGTTCAAGACCGGCGCCTGCGGGATCGCCGTCGCGCCAGCGTTCACAGCCAACGTCACGCAGGGCGGCTACATCGTCGAGGCCAGCGCCAAGCCGGCCAGGCCGGTGGCGTTCGCGCTCGTCAACGAAGCCCCGTGAGCGCGGTGAGCGTCGTCGCCGAGCGCACTCGAATAGACGCGGGCGCCGCGGACCTCGCACCCCGGCGGCTGCGGGCCTCCGATCTCGCGCGGGTGGCGAGCGTGGGGTTGCGCACGCGGCGTATGCGGGCGGGGCTCTCCGCGCTGGGGATCGCGATCGGGGTCGCTGCGATCGTCGCGGTGCTGGGCCTGTCCGCCTCCTCGCAGGCGGGCCTGCTGGAAGAGATCGAACGCCTCGGGACGAACCTCCTGATCGTCACCAACGGCCAGAGCTTCGCCGGCAAGACCGCGGAGCTGCCATTGGTGGCGCCGGCGATGATCGCGCGTATCGACCCGGTCGAAACCGTCGCGGAGACCGGGAAGGTCGAAGGGAAGGTGTACCGCTCGCCGCTGATCCCGACCGTCGAAACCAATGCACTGGAAATCCAGGCGGCGAGCCTCAGCCTGCTGCACACGCTCGGCATCCAGATCGTGCAGGGCCGCTATCTGAACGCCGCGACCGCCCAGGAGCCGGTCGCGGTGCTCGGCTCCGCGGCCGCGCAACGACTGGGCATCGACCACATCTACCCCGGTGAGCGGATCTGGGCCGCGAACCAGTGGCTCTACCTCGTCGGGATACTCGGCCCTTCGGTGCTGGCGTCCGGAATTGAAAGCTCGGTGCTGGTCGGTTTCAAGGCCGCGGAACGCTACCTGCACTTCAACGGGCACGCCAACACCGTCTACCTGCGCGCCCAGAACAGCCAGGTCCCGGCCGTCCAGTCGGTGCTCGCCGCCACCGCAGACCCCGAAGCACCCAACGAAGTCAACGTCAGCCAACCATCGGCCACGCTCACCGCGCGCGCCGATGCCCAGGGCGCGTTCAACGGCCTGTTCCTCGGGCTCGGCGCTGTCGCGCTGCTCGTGGGAGCGGTCGGTGTGGCGAACATCATGGTCATCAGCGTGCTCGAACGCCGCTCGGAGATCGGGCTGCGCCGCGCACTTGGCGCGACCCGTGGGCAGATCCGCACGCAGTTCCTCTCCGAGGCGATTCTGCTCGGGCTCGCCGGCGGCGCCGTCGGTGTCGCTACCGGCATTCTCGCGACCGCGATCTATGCCTCCACCAAGGGCTGGACGATCGTCATCCCCACGCTCGCCTGGGCCGGCGGGTTCGGCGCGGCGATGCTCATCGGCGCGGTCGCCGGCCTCGTCCCCGCGCTGCGCGCCGCGCGGCTCTCACCCACCGAAGCACTGAGGACGGTGTGAGCGACATCGAACAGCTCGATCGTCCGGCGCCCAGAAGGATCGCCGTCGCGTGACGCCGCCGGATCAGCGTGCCACGATGCTGATGGCGATGTCCGCGCCCGCCTCCCACTGAGTGGAGCTCCCCGACTTGCGTGAAGTCGGCAACAGGACCGGTCCTCAGGCCCGCGCCAGGCCCGCGGCGAAAGATCCTGCCCCCTGCGCCCGATTGGCTGAGGAGGCCGCGCGACCCGCCGGCTCGTGCACACCATCCCTCAGAAGCCGCTCGAGGACATCCACCACCTCGGGATCGAACTGGGTCCCAGCGGCGCGTCTGATCTCGGCCAGCGCCTGGCGTTCGGAGAGTGCCTTGCGGTAGGCGCGATCGGATGTCATCGCGTCGAAGGCGTCACACACAAACACGATCCTGCTCGCCAGCGGGATGTCCTCGCCGCCAATCCCATTGGGATAGCCGGTGCCGTCGAAGCGCTCGTGAGCCGCGTGCACGATCTCCGCGACCGGCGCTAGTGCGGGCGCCGCGTTGAGGATGTTGGCACCGATGATCGGGTGGCGTCGCATCAGCTTCCACTCCTCGTCATTCAGCGGGCCGGGCTTCTCCAATATCGAGAACGGAATCGCGACCTTGCCGACATCGTGCAGCTCGGCGGCGCGCGTCAGTATCGACATGGCCCGCACCGAGAAGCCGAGCTCTTCGGCGATCGCTCCCGCCAGCGCCGCGACCCGTGCGGAATGCTCATAGACGTCGGGCTCGCGGACGGCAAGCAGCCGCAGAGCCACGTTGCGGCTCTGCTGGCCCGCCGACAGACGTCCCGACTGCTTGTTCTCATACATCCTCGCGTCGGCCCACTGCATCGCGGTCTCGGGATCGCTCGTCTCCGCCGGCATCAGCACACTCCCGGCCGAGGCGCTGATCGAGAAGCCCTCGCCGTCGCTGGAGAGCGACTGTTGCAGGGAGCGTTCGAGCTCGCCACCCTCGTCGGCCAGCGAGATCAGCGCACAGAACTCGTCGCCGCCGAGACGATAGGCCCGTCCGCTGGAGGCCACTGCATCGCTCAATGTTTTGGCCAGGCGACCGAGCAGGAGGTCTCCCTCGTGGTGGCCGAACGTGTCGTTGTAGTTCTTGAACCCGTCGAGGTCGAACAGCAGCAGGCGAACCGGGTGCTGCTCGCTGGCCCGACGCGTCGCGGCGCTGAGATCCTCGCTCAGTTGACGCCTGTTGGCCAGTCCCGTCAGGGGATCGAGCAGCGCCAGGGCACGCAGCTCATCGGCGTGCTTGGCGGCCTCTCGGCGGCGACGGCGATCCAGGCGGCGAAGCATGACCGCGACGGTGAAGGCGGCGAGCAGGGCGATCACCAGCGTCCCGACGTCGGCGACGGCGACGGCCCGGTGTCGCTGCACCGCGACACTCCTCGATAGCCGGGTGAGCGCGCTCTGCAGTGTGCGCGCCACCTGGCGGCCGTGCAGGAAGCCGGCCTCTGGGCCGCCAGGGCCCGGTGGGGGCCCCAGAGCCGTGTTGAGTGCCATCAGACCCCGACTGACGGCGTCGATCTCCTGCCGATCCGCGAGGTTCGAGCGCAGCGCGGCGAGCCGGGTGAGATCGTCCGCCTGCAGTGAAGCTGAGGAGAGGCCTCCGGGAGGTGGTTGAGGAGGCGGAGGGGGCGCCCCCGGCGGAGCACCTGGCGGCGGGTCTGGCCGTTGACCGGAGAACAGGGCATCGGCGTTCTGGACGTTCCGCTGGATTTCAGCGAGCGTCACCTGGGCCTCTCCGATGCGATCGGCGGAGCGATGCAGGGCAATGATCGCCCAACTGGATCCGCCGCCGATGAGCAGCGTCAGCACAACCGGCAGCCAGCCAGCCAGGCGGGCGCCGATGCGCGATCGCATCACGCGGCGAATGCTCGAGGGAAACTGTAGGGAGGTGCTCACGTCAAATGCCTTAGTTCCGCTATCGACCGGGAGCGACTGCGGCATGAGCCCGCGAGCCGCTCCGCGCCAGGCCACCGCGGAGCGCGGATCCTCGAGCACCGCCCTCAGCGATCAGCAACCCGCTGCGGGACTTTCCTCGGCGAGTGCCATGACGTCCTTGATCTGTCGTCGAGCTCACAAGGCGAGCTCGTCAGGGTCGGCGCTGTCCAACGCTCGCCCGCTGATACCCGAGGTCCTCGCACTGCTGGCCAGCGGCAGGATCAGCCCTCGCCGCGTGCAGACCGCCGTGCTGCCTTTCGAGCAAGCCGCCGACGCTCTGGAGGGCTCTGGCTTCAAGCCGGTCTTCGTGCGTGACCCAGTCAACGCATAGCAATGGGGAAGGTCCGCTTCGATCAGGACGGCGAGGTTGGGATCATCACGATCTGCGACCCGCCGCTGAACCTCTTCGATCTCGAGCTCATCGCCGAACTGAGCACGGCGACAGTCCAGGCGCAGGACGCACCCATCCGTGCATTGCTGCTGCGCAGCCGAGGGCGAGCACTTCACCGCCGGCGCGCAGGTCCAGGAGGTGTTCGGGAGCCTCACCGAAGCAGAAGGCGAGGCGCGGATCGCGGAGTTCCTCGGGCTCGCGCACCGCACCGAGAGACTGCCGTTCCCGACGCTGGCCGCCGTGCGCGGACTGTGCCTGGCCGCGGGCCTCGAGACAGTGCTCACGCTCGACTTGATCTGGGCGTCAGACACCGCTCAGTTCGCGTTCGCCGAGCCGATCATCGGGCTGACGCCGATCATCGGCGGCGCCTACCGGCTCGCCGCGCGCGCCGGCACCGGCCGCGCGATCGAGACCGTGCTCACCGCGCGCCCGTACCCGGCGGCGAGGTTCGCCGAGTGGGGCGTCGTCAACCGCGTGCTGCCAGACGCCGAGCTCGACGAGAAGGCACTCGCATTCGCACACCGGCTCGCCGCCGGCCCGACGCGTGCCTACGACGTCACCAAGCAGCTGCTGCTCACCTACCGCGAGCAAGGAATGGCCGCGGCCGACGCGATCACCGCACGCGCCTGCGCACGACTGTTCGAGACAGACGACCTCGCGCACGGCATCGAGTCGCTTCTCTCCAAAGGACCCGGGCAAGTCACTTTCCGCGGACGCTGAACTCACCACACCGATGAGTCACCTCCGATGGCTGGCTTCTTTGCGTTTGCGCGCTTCTTCGGTGCGCTGGCGGACTTCTTCGGAGTGGCGCTTGCGCTTTTCCGCCTGTTCCTGGTTGTGTTGCTTGCGCTTTTCTTCACGTTCACGGCTGCGGCTGCGGCGTAATTCGGCTCGATCTTTGCGGGCTTCTTCCTGCCGGCTGTGCGCTTCTGCGCGGCGTTTGCGTTCTTCTTCGCGGTGTTTGCGCTGTTCTTCGTGCGCCTGGTTGCGCCTGTCCTGGCGCTGTTCGCGGCGTGTGCGTTCATCTTCGCGGTGCCGGCGGGCGTTTTCGAGCTGCCGCGCGCGCCTTGCTTGGCGTTCGCTGGCCTGTGTCCGCTTTCGTTGCAGGCGGCGATCACGTGCGTCTTCTCTGCGGTGGCGGGCGCTTTCAAGCGCTCGCCTGTGCCGTTCGCGGCGTTCGCGGGCTATCGCTCGACGAAGCGTGTATGGGCGCGGTTTCGCTGGCCGGCTGATCCGCACCGCGAACGGCGCTGAGCACGTGCGCAGACGGGGCCTGGCGTCACCGAAGCAGAGCCGCAGCAACGTGGGTTCGTGTGGCCGGCTTGGCAGCTCGAAGATGTGCGTGATCGTGAAGCCGCCGCCGCTGGCGATGTCGCGATCGACCCCGATGAGTTTCCAGCGAGGGCCAACCAGCCGCTGCAGCCGCACGCGTCCGCCGACGTATGCCGCCGGGACGACGCCGGTGAACGAGACCGGCTGGCTGATGAGGATGCCGCCCGGCCTGACCGACAGCGAGATTCCAAAGCCGGCGGCGCGCGCGGGGTACGTGGCGGCCGCCACTGTTGTGGGCGCGAACGCAGCCACGGCGAGCACACCGATCACGCTCAGCAGGCACAGGCGAGTCCGCCCGGGTGCAGAGGTCAGCATGCGGCTGGGTTGGCGGAGATCCTTCAGCGCGGATGCGCCGGCGAACGAAGAGTTGGCGGTCGCCGCGCCCGCGATCGGGGATGCTTCCTCGGCAACGGACGGGGGTTCCACAGCATGGTGACTAGACACGATGGCGATCCCTTTCTATTTGATTGGCCGGGGAGGTGGCGGCTCGTGGAAAGTGGAAGGCTCCGAGTGCGACAGGGCTTGTGACGGCGAGAGCTGTAGTGCCACCCCTCCCAGACCCCGTGCTACCCGCTCAGTTGCGCTTCTATTCCTCCGCGGGTCCAGCGGAGCCTGAACCAAGATCGGAGCGTTTCACACCGGCGTCCTCCCCCGCCTGCGCCACCTCTCCCTCCTCTGCGTCTCATAGTTTCGTCGCGACGGCTCTCCTATCGCCATTCCTTCGAGCTCCGGCGGCCGAGAGGCAGACTGAGGCTACGGTCCCGAGTGCTCGGCGATGACTCGTGCGGCCCATGCATGCGATCGTCTGGGGAGCAATCGGCCGAGACGCGCGCGGTGGGCCACCACCCACCCGTATGTTCGCGACGTGGTACGCGGGAGCTGCGACGCGATGCGGGCGATCGGCGCCCCCCAGGGCAGCGCCGCGAAGATCACTGGGACACCCGCTCCACCCGAGTAAAGCGCGCCTTGCGCGTCTATGAGATGCCACGATTTGAGGCGATCTCGACGCGTTAGGTCAGCGAGCAGCTCATCTCCCCGTGGACTCTGAATCGGCACTGGACTGAGGCGATTGGCGCGATCGGAACTCAGCAGCACTGCCAGCACGACCTTGCAGAACCCGCAGTCGCTGTCATAGAGCACGACTCGGGCACCCTCCCGGAGGTCGTTCATCAGGCGGATGAGTCTGCGTGCCGGTGTTTCGAGAACATCGACAGCGCGTGGCGACCGGCCGGATGATCACGCGCCTGCTCGACAAGCGCTGCCATGGCGGGTGGCAGAACCTCGGGTTGGGGCAGGGCCACGCCGTACTGCGGTGGAACGACGATCGACGCGGACAGTGCCGCGAACGTCAGATCAGCAGCGCCGAAATCGTCCCCGCACAGATATGAGCGGCCGTCTGAGAGCAACTCCGCGACGAAGTCGAACTCGCGCCAGACTGCGGCCTCGTCCTCGATCTCGCTCCCGGGGACGATGCCCAGCACGCGGTTGATGACGCCGCGGGCAAATGGCCATCCACAACGGATCGCGCGGTCCTCCCAGCGCGGCACGCCCGAGTTGTTGAAGCGCAGCGCGAGGCGACGCTGGGCAAGCATGTGTACATACATCAGCCGCCGCCCCCGCGGTCCCAGCTCCTCATCAAAGCGCCGGCAGAGGCGGTCCACCTGATCGCGCGCGCCGCGCTCTTCAGGCAGCAGCTGGCGCTCGGCCGGTATGCGCTCATCGACCCAAACGAGGATCTCCGCCGACTCGCCGATCACGCCCTCGGGTGTCACCAGCACGGGGACCGTCTTGCCGGCGCCCGCGCGCCGCGCGACGAACTGATGGATGCCCTGGACGTGGCGCTCCTCTCGATAGGGCATCCCCGCCCGCTCCAGCACCCATCGCGCCTTCTCGCAGTAATGACTGATCGGGATAGTGATGAGCCGCAGCACACGTGAACTATCCCGCTTGGGGGCCGTGAGCGTCGTGTCGCGGCGCACTGACCTGTCTCCGAGGGGTTCCTTGAGCGGCTCCTCGGTCGCATGGGTCTCGACCGTTATCATTGCGCTCTTCAGATGATGTTCAAGCTAAAAACAGTCGAGGCAGACTTCTTCGACACGGCGCCCGTGCTGATTACGGGACGGTTTGAGATCAGTCGACCTGCAACCGATGTCTGGGAGGAGTTGACCGAGGAAAACCCGCTGTCGTGGTGCAGGCTCCTCAAGGACATCACTTGGACCTCGCCGCGCCCGTTCGGAGTGGGCGCCACCCGCACAGCACGAACGGTCGCGAACTCCAATGTGTTCGACGAGTATTTCTTCCGCTGGGAGGAGGGACGCCGGCAATCGTTCTACGTCCTTCAGTCCAACGGTCCTCTCTTCCGGCGCTTCGCCGAGGACTATCTCCTCGAGCCGACCGGAGAGACCTCGTGCCGCTTTGTGTGGACGGTTGCGATCGAGCCGCGAGGGGTGGCGCGATTCGCTAATCCCGTCAACAGACTGCTGTTGGGAACGCTGTTCACCGATACTCGCAAGCACTACAGAACGGCTTGACGACACCGTCAACCGTGGGCGACCAGCAAGACGAGAACCTCCCCGAGCTCGACCGTCGCCACCGTGCACACGCTCATGTCGAGGCGCGCATCGAAGACTCACACGCCCTCGGGCTCTCAAAGCTCCCGTTTCGCGCATATGAGATGAACGAGGCGTGGATGCACTCGCGCCCTGCGCACACAAGATCTCCGCCTACGCCAAGGCATTGACACTCACCGGTGATCTCGCGCTGCAAACCCCACACGCTTCGCTACCGCCTGCTACACGAAGCCGGACGGCTCGCCCGCTCAGGCCATCACACCAAGCTGCGCCTCGCCCGCCAGTGGCCTTGGGCAGAAGACCTCGTCGCGGCCTGTGCCCACCTCGACGCCTGGCCAATCCTCGCGGGATGAACCCGCCACCAGGATCCACAGCGCCGGCACCTCATATGCCATCTTGCATCAAGTCTAAAGCTGCTCCTGGCACAGCTAATCGTCGAACGTACGCTCTATATCACGGAGCGGACAGACGCCGTTCGTGAGTCTTCGTGAGCTCTCATACGTCGAACGTGACGCCACGCTCGCGGAGAAGTTTGTCGATCTCTTCAACAGATTCGACGGCAGCGTCAAGCGATATGTGTGGCTTGACATCACAAAGAGCTTCGGCTCGCCCCTGAACCGAGCTTGTCTGGTCTTCACGCGTCATCCACAAGGCAGTTGCTAGCCGCTCAAGGTCCATCACCCCTCGCGAACCAAGTGTCTCTGCAATCCAGTCCAACGACTCGCCGTAGCGCTCCATCGTCTTCTGAAAGCCGCCTTCAACTTGGTTGCCGCGCTCAGTGACCACCAGCATGGGGCCGTAGCGCGGGCTTAGGGAGACTCCTTGAAGGAGCCCATCGGTACGCATTGAGGCAAGTTCGTCGCGCAGCTCGAACGAGAAGGGGCCGTGCTTATAGAGGATGAAATCGAAATCGAAATCGATGCCGCAGAGCTTCGACAGCAGAAAGGTGGCCTTCTGCATATGGGTCTCACCTACCCAACTGCCCTTATTCGCTAGGCGCTTGGCCAGCCCCGACAGGATCGCTTGCTGGGCTAGTCGGTTCATGTTTTCGTCACCTCCCTGTCTGCTTGCTCAATTTGGGCGGCACGAGCCTCCGCCACAATGCGATCTCGTTCGGTCTCCAGCCACCGGCGAATCTCGTCGCGGGCCTTGCCATCGGCCAGAACGTACTCGTCGGGGGATTCGGGGAGTTTGCGGAAGACATCGGACAGACCGCTGGCCCACGCGCTTTTATATCGTCCCTCACGAACCTGCCCGTCGCGGACCCACACGGCAAAGTCTGGCGGCTTCTTTCGGCTTGGGGGCGCACCGTAGGCGACCACATCCTCCCCGAACTTATCCTGGGCGGCGCGTGCAAGAGCCTGAACGTCGGCCGACGTGTCTCCCTCCGGCTCTCCCTCGCCAGACTCGCCGTCCTTGGGACCTGCCTTTTTTTCGTAGGCGACCCTGAAATGGTCGCGGCATACGATGCGACGAGCCGGGTCGTGCGCAGGGTCAGTCGAGTCGTTCGCTGCTCTCTTGATCGCCACCAACACATCAGTGTCATCGACAGATAGATGCCCGTCGACATCAACGGGAAACACCCCGTCTGGAAGCCATAGCTTCAGAAAGGTCTTCAAGTGCTCGTTGTAGGCCAGGCGCGTTGGGTGATGGTAGACCTGGCTGAACATGAAGTAGCGGGCCAAGAGCAACTGCTCAGCCGACTGGAGACCACCACGCTCGCAGCCAAGGACTGGCTCTGTGGCCTCTTCATCGGTCTCGCCCTCCTCACGGACTGGCTCACGCATGACGCGCAGCGTGTTGATGAGTCGCTCATGGTCGAAACGCCCGTACTGGACTCCGGTGTGCGTGGAGTCACGCAGGAGGTAGTCCATGCGGTCGGCCCCGAACGAATCGCCGACGATCACCTCGGCCAGAATCGCCTCCCATGGGTTGAAGCTCACACCCAGCCTCAGGCGCTCGGCTTTACGCGGACCGACGGCCAGCTTCCCCACGTCATCAGCACGAACCGGCGGCGTCAGGCTCGCGAAGACCTCTTGCATCGCTGGAGAGTGGACGATCTTCCAGGTAAGGGTCTCATGATCGACGCCATCTGGAAGCAACTCCTCCTCTGCGGCATGCGAGAACGGCAGATGTCCCAAGTCGTGGCATAGAGCGGCCATCCTCACCACCGTCTTCCAGTAGCCGTAGTCATTCTGCTGACGGTCCGGCATCGCTTTTCGGACCGAGTCGGACACCTTGTCGCTCCGTGTGATGACCTCGTAGATTCGGCCGGCAAGGTGCATGACGCCAAGCGAGTGCTCGAAGCGCTTGTGGGTCGCCCCAGGATAAACCTTGTACGTGAGGGCGAGCTGGTGGATGTGGCGCAGTCGCTGGAAGGCAGGCGAATCAATGATTTGCCGCTCATCGTCGTCAAAGCCAACAAAGACGTGGACAGCGTCACAGACCTCGTGGAGGCGCTTCGACATGGACCTATCTTGGCTGATGGACTAGTTCGCTGCAGACGTCTCGAGAAAAAGGGCGTAATCCTGGAGATCAATACGAACATGCGTTCGCATTAGAGCGTAGACGTCAGACAGATGACAAGCACGACGCCCTATCTGCAACCGGACCAAACCAACCGGGCCAGGCCAAGACGCTCATGCCCATGCAGGCGCTATCTGGCCCGCTTCGGCGAAGAGCCTATCGGCCTGTCTGGCAGACTCCACAGCTGCCTGGAGCGAGAGGTGTGGTCTCAATGTATTGATAGCGGTAGCTCGGTCCTCCATAGACGTGTTCAGCCCCCCCTGCCGTGCTACCCAAAGAGCAACGGCTAGGCGCTCGAGGTCCGCGATCTGTCGATTTCCGAGCCTTGACGCAATCCAATCAAGGTGAGGCCCGTAACAGATCACAATCCGTTGGAAGCGCCGTTCGGTCGCCAAGCCAAGCTCTGTAACCACTATGCACGGGCCATACTGCGGTGCCTGAGTCTCCCGATCTATAAGCCGATCAACACACATATCCGACAGCTCATCATGCAGCCCAAAGCTATATGGCCCATGCTTGTAAAAGATGAAATCGAAGGCCAAGGGCACTTTCATTACCTCACGAAGGAGATAAGCCGCCTTTTGTAGATGCGCCTCCCCAGTCCAGGAGCCGTTTTCCCTCAAGCGGCGTGCGAGCCCCACCAGCACGACCCTCTGAGCCAAAGTATTCATCATCTTCCATGATCCTGTCGGAGGTGGCCACCGCACCTGCAGCGACTTCGATCAAGAGCGCGCCAACACCGCGTGCCCGCGATCAGCGGGCTTGGTATCCAAGGAGATGCCAACAGGAAAGGATACGAGCATGCAATAGGCACACCGTGACAATACGCCGGGACCCCGTAGTTTCGCTGGCGACCTCAACCGGTATAGCTTGTCTCGGCACATACATGCGGAGAGTCCAATCTAGCTACCGCGAATAACGTCAAATGCTGGCGTAAGATCGCTCTTGATCTACTGACGAGTGATTACGCATCGAAATTCCCTCCCGTCGCATGAGGATCAGCGTGTAGCGGCCGGCGTGCAGCGCTCGACGCACATGTAGCACCAGTCCTGTGTCGGCGGCAAACCTAATTGCGTAGAGAACGTGTCCATGTGCCAGCGATGCCGTGGTTTAGTGCTGGCCCGATGAAACCCTACCGCGCCGGCTCACTGACGCGGAGCATGTGTTCCTCGCTGTCGAGTGACGCAGGTCGTGAACCCTCAGGCGACCGTCGGTACCTCGCCGTCGCACCACAACTGCCTGGCGCGCACAACGACGCCTCTACGCGCACTGGCATCGGCATCACGAGCGCCACGACACGGCGGTGAGGTCAGCGGAGCGGCGGAGGGACCTTGGACCTCAGGGTGCTTTGGCGAGGTAGTGTTGTCCGGTGTGCAGGGTGATGGTCTTGCGGCGCGAGAAGTCGCGGACGCTGACCAGGCCCCTGCTGACCTCTGTCAGGGTGCCCCTGCACTCGTTGATGACGGAGTAGACCGTGCCGCGCACCGTCGAGGCGCTGTACTGCCCGCGTGTCGTGAATTTGCCGTGATCGCTGGAGTTCAGGCGCCCCAGCACCGTGCTGCTCAGGTGCTTGCTGGCGGTTTGGGCGCGCTTGCCGATCGAGGCGCACACCTGATGCGGGCTGTGACTGTCGATGATGTCTAGTTCGGTGAGCCCGCGCTGCTTGCGTCCCTGCAACAGCTTGAACAGCCCGGCCCCGAAATCCCCCGTCTGCACCTTGCCCTTCATCGAGGACGTGGTAGCCGTCGTGATATTGACAACACCGCCGGCCGTGTCGAGCGTCGACCCGACGGGGATCTGGCGCGCCTCGGTCAGCGGCACGAACTCGAGCCCCTTCGTGAGCGGCGCGGGCACGCTCGCCGCCAGCGAGAACGGGGAGAACGGCGAGGACGGGGAGAGGGAAGCGAGTTTCGCGCCCGCCGGCAGCTCGATGTAGACAATCCCCGACACCGGCTTCACGTTCGCGGACTTGCCGAGTATCGGCGGCGGCGGCGGCGGATCGGCCGGCGTCGCGAGCGTCTGATTAGCACCCAAACTCGTGCCCGCGCTGTTCGTGGCGACCGCACGCACGTTGTACGTGACGTTTGGTAAGAGGCCCGTGACGGTCGCCGTGACCTCGTGGTCGGCGAAGTCCGAGCCGACCGACTGATCCGGCGTCGAGGATTCGTAAGTGACCGCCGCCGCGCTCGCACCACCAGGAAGGACCGGCCCATATTCGAAGTGCACCTCAGTTTCAAGCCCCTCCGGATCGACCGTCGTCGCGAACGTCGCACTAGTCGTCGTTATGACGGTTGGTGGCGAGATCGTGGCAAGCGTCGGCGGCGCCGCGGCGGTCACAGTGGCGGTGCTCGTGGCGGTCGCGGTGGCCCCCTGCACGTCGGTGATCGTGACGCTGGTCGCGTAGGCGCCGCCATTGGCGTACGTGTGCGAGCCGCCGACGGCAAAGCCCCCGCCGCTCGCGGCGCTGACCGTCCCCGTCGTGGCGGTGCCGTCGCCCCAGTTGATCGTCGCGGTGTAGTCCGAGGCGTGGGTGTACGGAACAGCCTCGGTGAACGTCGCCACCGTGCCACTGAACTGCACGCCCGCGGTCGCGCTCACGGGTATCCCGGTGGCCTGGAAGGTAGATACGGTGAGCTCCACCGCGCCGATGTCGCAGCCGGAGCCCTGCGGGCGGGTCACGTCGCGCTGGTCGAAGTTCTCGCAGAGCTCCGAAACGCTGGTGGGGATCGCATCGACAGCGGGGCTGTCGGGTTCGGGGGCGAGCGTGTCGGTGCTGCCGCCGTTGTTCTTCAGTTCGCTGGAGCTGAAGTCGGGCGAGGTGTTCTGTTTGTCCCCGGTGGACGTGAAGTGGCAGTCGGTTCCGTTCTCGAGGTCGTAGCTGAAGGGCGAGACGATCGTCGCCGGGCTCGTGGCAGAGCAGTTGGCGTTGGTCGTACCGAAGTGGTCGGTGTCGGTGTTGTCGGCGACAATCGAGCCCCCCACGTCGATCGTTCCCTCGCTGGCCTGCAGCCCGGCGCCCGTCCCGCGCGTGAAGCATTCAGTGGAACAGGATTCTTCCATCTTGTTGTCGGCAATCGTCGAATCGATGATCGAGACCCCATTTTCGTCGGCGACGTCGTCTTCGGTTGCGCTGGCGATACCCGCGCCCAGCCGAGCGACGTTGTCGGCGACCGTCGAGTTCTCGAGTGCCAGGACGGCTTTCGTGCCTGTTGCGCCGTCTTGCTCGGAGCCATAGTTCTGGATTCCACCCCCTTCGCCGGAGCCGGCGCTGGCGTGGTTGCCCGACACCAGCGAACGTTCGAGCACCACCGTGCCGAAGTCGTTGGCGATCCCGCCGCCCACGGACGCTGTGCCTTCGGTGATCCAGTCTTCGCTGAGGAGCAGGAACCCGGTTGTGTTGCGGATGTCGCCGCCGTATTCGCCGTACTGTTCGTCGACGTCGGGCGCAGTCCCTTTCGCGATCTCGAGCCCGAAGATGCCCGCGCCGCCATTTTCTCCCACGGGGATCTCGACGTTGAATACTCGTTCCGGGGCCTCGGTGGACACGTCCAAGGTCGTGGTGCGTGCCCCCGCACCGAGGATCACGACCGGCTGCGTGATTCCGAGCGCGCCGTGGATCAGCGTGTATTCGCCTTCGGGGACGACGATGATGTTGTGTTCCCCCGCTGCTTCTGGATGCGCGTTGTCGTATTCGATCAGTTGCCGCAGCGAGCAGGTGCCGGCGGCGGGTTTGGCGCATGTCCCGGTTTCGTCTTTGGTCGTGCCCACGGTGTAGGTCGCCGCCTGCGCCGTGGCTGCCAGCGCGCCACTGCCCGCGAGCACGAGGAGCACCACGGAGAGCCTCGCCGCGGCGAGCAGTCGTGGGCGCATTGCGAGTGCTGCTGAATAGCTCAAGTCCACCCTCTGTCCGAGACGTGCGGTGTCTGTTGTCTGTGGCTGGCCACCCATATTGAACCAGAGTGAGCGAAGCGGTCGGATCGATGCGCCTCAGCGGTCCTTTGATGGTCGCCCGGGCTATATCGAACGCGGTGCTTTGGCGAGGTAGTGTTGGCCGGTGAAGAGTGTGATTGTCTTGCGTCGGTGGAAGTCGCGGACTGAGACGATGCCGCGTGTGACCTTTGTCAGTGTTCCGGCGCACTGGTTGGTGACCGAGTAGACGGTGCCGCGCACGGTCGCTGCGCTGTATTGCCCGCGGGTGGTGAATTTTCCGTGGTCGTTGGAGTTGAGCTGACCGAGCACTTTGTTGCTGAGGTGCTTGCTCGCGGTTTGGGCGCGCTTGCCGAGCGTGGCGCACACTTGTTTTGGGCTGTGGTTGTTGATGATGTTCAGTTCGGTCAGGCCCTTCATCTTGCGGTTTTGCAGCAGCTTGAAGATGCCGCCACCAAAATCACCGAACTGTGTCTTGCTGACGCTCGCGGTCGCGGTCGTGAGCTGCACGACGCCGTGGGTCGTTTCGAGAGTCGAACCGACCGGGATCTGACGCGCTTCGGTCAACGGAATGAACGCGCTGCCCTTGTGCAAGCTCGCAAACACCGCATCCAGCGGCCCCGCGAGACTCAGACGCGCACCCACCGGGAGCTCCACAAACACCACACCGCTCACCGGCACGACATTCACCGTCTCACCCAACACCGGTGCGGATAGTTCTTTGAAGGCAAGCACGCCGCTCTGCCCAATCGGTCCGCCTCCGCTGCCTCCCGCGGCGCCACCACCACCGGGTACGGGTTCGCTCCACGTCTTTGTCACATCGCTCGATATCTCTGTCGTTCCCGCCTCGTCGATGAACGACGCGACGATCTGATCGATACCGGGATGCTCGCCGGTATAGGCGAAGGTCGCCTGGCCGGCTTCGTTGGTCGTGACCGTGGCCGCCTGTGGGTTGACGCCTGTGACTGTAAAGGTCACCGGCACATCGGGTAGTGGCACACCGTTTTCGGTCACGGTCGCCACCTCCGAAAAGGCCGTACCGGTCTGGTTGGAACTCGCGGGCGCGATCAGACTGACCACGGGGCTCGGGGGCGTGGTGAGTGCCTGATCGGCGCCGGCTTGCTTGCCACCAGCGTTGACCGCGACGATCCGGAAGTGGTAGGTCGTGTTGGCTTCGAGGTCTTTGATCGCCCCGGACACCGCGACCGCGCTGGTGCCCGACCCGGCTGCTGGTGAGCAGGCGACGCTCGACCCGTAGGTTGTGGTCGTGCCGTATTCCAGCTCACAGCTCGTGACTTCGCCGCCGTTGGGGTTCACCGTGCCGTTGAGTGTCGCCTCGGTCTGGGTGACCGTGGTGGCAGACTCGGTTAGCACCGTCGGCGCTTTCGGCGATGTCTTGAACGACCCCTCAGCGCCTGTGCTCGTGCCGCCCGCGTTGCCGGCCAGGACCCGGAAGTGGTAGGTCGTGTTGGCTTCGAGGTCTTTGATCGCCCCGGACACCGCGACCGCGCTGGTGCCCGACCCGGCTGCTGGTGAGCAGGCGACGCTCGACCCGTAGGTTGTGGTCGTGCCGTATTCCAGCTCACAGTTCGTGACTTCGCCGCCGTTGGGGTTCACCGTGCCGTTGAGTGTCGCGGAGGCCTGCGTGATCGAAGACGCCGAGCCGGTTAGCACCGTCGGCGCTTTCGGCAACGTTACAAACGAGACTTGGCTGCCGTCGCTCGTGCCCCCGGCGTTCGTGGCGGACACCTGGAAGCGGTAGGTCGTGTTCGCTTCGAGGTCTTTGATCGCCGCCGACACGGCGACCACACTGCGCCCTGCTCCGGGGCTTGGCGTGCAGGCCGCGCTGGATCCGTGGCTTTCGGTCTTGCCGTATTCGAACTCGCAGCTCGTGACTTCGCCGCCCGTCGGGTTCACTGTGGCGTTCAACGTCGCCGTCGTCTGGGTGATCGATGAGACGGATCCGGTCACGACCGCCGGTGCTTTTTGGAGTGTTGTGAACACCTCATCCGCGCTGGGCACGGCCGCCTGTGAGTTGGTGGCGAGCACCTCGAAGTGGTAGAGGCTGTTGGGTTCCAGGCCGCTCAGCGTCTGTTCGAGTTTCTGCACTCCGCGTGTGGCGCCGATTTCGACCGATTTCGTTTCCTGGCCGTAGGTGGTGCTGTGGCCGTAGCGGATCACGTATTTCGTGTCGGCGCCGTCCGGTTCGATCGAGAATTTCAGTGGGGCTGTCGTCGCGGTCACCGTGCCGACGCTGACTTCGGAGATCACCGGCGCTCCGATCACGTTGGCGCTGCCCGTGGCGGTCGCTTTGGAGCCGCCGACGTCGTCGATCGTGATGGTGGTTTTGAATACGCCGCCAATGGCGTAGGTGTGCGAGCCGGTGACTTCAAAGCCCCCGCCGGTCGCGGCGCTGATCGTCCCCGCGCTGGAGGTGCCGTCGCCCCATGTGATCGAGGCCGTGTAGTCGGACACTTGCCCGTCCGGGTTGGCGTCCGTGAAGGTCGCCACCCTGCCGCTGAATTTCACGGTGGCGGTGGCATTCACTGTAACCGCTTTCGCGCTCAACGCGGCGTCCGCGATCCTCGCCTGGAACGGGAACTTGTACGTCCCGCAGTCATCTTCATAGCTGACCGAGCCGTTGTAGGTTCCCGCCTCGGCGTACGTGTGGCTGCCGCTGATGGCGAATTCTTTGACGGTCGCGTCCGAGCTGGTCCCGTCCCCCCAATCGATGATGGGCGTACCGGAGATGCTGCAGCCCGCTTCTGTCAGTTTGCCCGAGAAGGGGGAACCCTCGGTGGCTTCGATCGTGAACGGAACGAGCTCAACCGCGCCGATATCGCAGCCGGCCCCTTGCGGGCGAGCCGTCCCGCGCTGGTCGGTGCCGTCGCAGAATGTGTTGCTGGTCGGGATCGCGTCAACCGCGGCACTGGTGGGTTCCGGTGCCAGCGTGTTGGTGTTGCCGCCGTTGTCCTGCGGTTCGGCGGAGCTGAAGTCGGGCGAGGTCTTCTGCCGATCCCCGGTGGCGGTCAAGTCGCAGGTGCTGTCGCTGGCGAGGTTGTAGCCGAGAGAAGCGATGCTGGCTTCGCCGGCGATCGCACAGTTGCTGGCGAGAGCGTCCGGATCGACCTCGTCGTTGAAAGCAAAGATCGAGTTCGCCACTTCGGCGCTCCCGGTACTGACCAGAAGTCCCGCTCCGGGCCCGCGCGCGGTGCATTCGGCGCACGACTCTTCCTTTGTCGTGTTATCGGCGACGGTCGAGTCGATGATCGAGACCTTGTTGGGGTCGCCCGTCGGGCTCGAGCTGTAGATGCCGGCGCCCAGGCGGGCATCGTTGTCAGCGATGGTCGAGTCTTCCACCGTCAGGACCGCCTTTTTGCCCTGGAAGCAGGCCGAGGTGCAGGTCCCGGTGCCGACGTTCTCGATCCCGCCTGCTTCGCCACCGCCCGTGTTGGCGTGGTTGTCGGAGACGAGCGAGTGCTCGACCGACAGCGTTCCGCCGCTGTTTGCTACGCCACCTCCCGCGGAGGCTTGCCCTTCGGTGATCCAATCTTCCTCGAGAACCAGCGACCCGGTATTGACGACATCGCCGCCGGGGCCGGTTGTTTCATCGGCGGTCCCGCCCGAGATCTCGAGGCCCGAGATCGTCACGGTCGGTGCGGTGCCACCGCTCGGGGCGATGATCTCGAACACACGCGCGGCCGGTATCCCGGCCGGAATCTCAACGCTGGTGCTACGCGCCCCTGCCCCCATGATCGTCAGCGACTGCTTGATCGCGAGTTCGCCGTCGCCGCTGGCGAGGGCGTATTTGCCAGCGGGAACAACAATCGTATCGGTCGGGCTCGGCGTCGTCGCGAGCGCGTTCTCGTGGTCGATCAGCTGCCGCAGCGAGCAGGTGCCGGCGGCGGGTTTGGCGCACGTCCCGGTTTCGTCCTTGGTCGTGCCCACGGTGTAGGTCGCCGCAGATGCGCTCGCGGCCACACCGGCGATGGCGAGCATGCACGCCAAGGCCACAATCGCCACCGCCGCCAGTCCTCGTCTCCTGCGCATCGGCATCACTCCGCTTTCGACCTCCAGTCGGTGAGCGGCCCCCACAGGACCATTCCGAGCCAGCGAAGGTAGACGCTCGCCGGAGCACTGTCAACCCGCGGCGGGCCCGCTGTGCCGGGTCCTAGCCGCAGTCTGGAAGCGGGGCGCGCCCTTCTCAGGGTGAGTTGGCGAGGTAGTGTTGGCCGGTGAAGAGTGTGATTGTCTTGCGTCGGTGGAAGTCGCGGACTGAGACGATGCCGCGTGTGACCTTTGTCAGTGTTCCGGCGCACTGGTTGGTGACCGAGTAGACGGTGCCGCGCACGGTCGCTGCGCTGTATTGCCCGCGGGTCGTGATACGGCGAGAGATGCTCACTCTTTACCCCAAAATCGACCTGCGGGCGCCACACCCGGATTTGCCCATACTGCCTGGCTGGGATCCTGGAGTATCGATGTCGCAGCGGAGTGAGTGTGTTATAAAGATGACGTCCTGTTGCGGCCCAGCGGGAGTACCAGATGCAAGGGCCAAAACCGTGCCGAGGGCGCGTAGACCCTTGCCAAAACGTTGCCACGGATCGGGGCGCCGCAGTGTGGGAGAAGGACGCGGGTTTTGCCGCCTGCCGGTCGGCATGTCTCAACCCAACATGCCCGCTCTCATTTGGAGCGGCCGGCGCGTGCGGGTGTGCCGTCGGGCCGGATGAATGAGATGTCGATGCCGAGTCGCATGGCGTTGGCGATGTTGGCTAGCTGGCCGAGCGTGAGGTTGTGACGGCCCGCTTCGACGGCGGAGACGTAGGACGGGGATACTCCGAGGCGCTCGGCGACCTCGGCTTGGGTGAGCCCGAGCGCTTGGCGGGTGTCTTTGAGCTCGCGACCGACGACCTTGGCATGGACGTCGGATACCGCAGTGCGCGGCATTGCCTCTACGCGGCGGTTGAGTAGCGGAACACCACGCCGGCCGGCTCGGCCGCAGCTACCTCGCTGACCTCGACGTCTATGTCTCCGTTGCGGAAGGCGAAGGGCAGCAGCCGCGCCCAGCGCTCAGCGCCATCGGCTCGCGTCACCCGCTCCCTGGTCTCGGGGTCGATGACGGCGATGTCGAGGCTGATCCACTCTGCGCGAGGACCACTGATCCTCACCTCCTCGCCATCGGCGATGAGCTCGGCGATAGGCATCTCGACCCACTCGTGCGCCTGCAGGTTGAACTCGGATGTCGTGAAGCGGACTCGGATCATCGCAAGGCTCCTCTACACCATCGACCATTCATGTTGACCTCTTGAGTTATCATCGTATCACCCTCCGACGAGGCTCGCTAGTCCTCTTAGAACTCCCCGGGGCGCAGAACCTCGCCCCGCGCGAGCATGCGCTCGGCACGCGCCCTGAGCGCCTGCGCGCGATCGAGCAATTCCGAGCATGCCGGCGTCCCCGAGCAGACGCTCCAGCGCCCGACGCTCGGCGTCCAGCAGTGCAGCCGCGCCGTGATTGCGCCGGGCCACAAGCAGATCCGTGTGGTTGAGGATGTCACCCGGCCGAGCGAATGCGTACCCGTGGTCGATCAACGTGAGGCGGCTTCCGTCCCAGCGCCAGTTGTCAGCGTGACGATCCTGCTGGGCGATCAACGAGTCGAAGAACGCCGCCGACGAACACCACATCGGGCTAAGAGTCGGCGCGAGATCACCCGGCCACCCCGACGCCTGCAACGATAGCGCTCCATCATCACCAGCGTACTCGCGCAGCACGCACGGCGAGACCAGACTCTGCCACGGTTCCCCGAGCGCCACGGCTAGACGCCAGCCAACGGCGTCGTGTAGCGGAGGCGTCTCATCGGTCTGTCCAAAGGCCAGTGCGTTGACAACGTTCACTCCCGCGAACGGCTTGTGGAAGACCGTCGCGCCGCCAGCGAGCGCAAGACGCTTCGTCGCGTTCACGCCCGGCGAGCTCGTCGGCGCCGGCGGACCGGCGAAAGCCTCGCTGAGTATGCGCTGCTCGACGGGCAGAGCACCTTGCACTGCCTTGACAGCTGCAACCTGCAAGTCGATGTTCACGAGCGAAGTGTGTCGTGAGTGCAGGACGTTCCGGGCCGCCCAGGCCAGCAGCGAGGCAGTAGCCCCGTAGCTCCATAGACAGCTGTCAGCTAGCGTCGAGCCGCGTAACGAGAACTTGCTCCACCTGCCGCGCTTACCTGATTGCTCAGACACGGACCTGAACTGTGTGGGCCGATGGCGGGTAGGCGCCGCATCTCAAGGAGCGCCCGGCTGGCCGTATCTACAGGGCGCGGCCGTTGAACTCGACCCGCAGATGGCGCAGGACGAGCAGGCGCTGGCGCTCGCCGCTGCCGCCGGCCACGACGAGCCACGCGTTCTTGACGCGCGTTGCCGTCAGTTCGCCCTGGAAGCCTCCGGGGCCGTTGAAGAAACCACGTGTGCCCGGCACTGCGATCAGACCCGGTATTGCGGCAGGCCGAGTGCCGGGATGGGCGGCATCGAGCAGGATCGCGGCGTCCATCGGCCACTTGTTCAGGTAGTACTCGGTGTCCACGCATGAGGTGAATGCGCGGCCGATGATCTGGCCGGGATAGGGGAGGACTCTGCTGGCGACATGTCCCCACTGGGCGGCGAGCCCGCCCAGTCCGGTGGCGCGGAGTTGGCAGACTCCCGCCGCGGGCGCCGCCGGGCGCTGCCACGCCAGGCTGGTGCTGGGGCTCTGTGCCTTCGAGGGTTCGTTTGAGGGAATTCGCCGCCCGTGCGCGTCGAGGGCGACCAGCACGAGAGGTTGCGGACGCTCGATGATGTGCCGGCGTGCTCTGGCTCGGCCGTCCTCTCGAGGTCCCGGGCTGGCTCTGGTCACGACGCGTGCCGCCCGCAGACCATATGGCAGCCCGGGAAGGGACACGCTGGCAACGCGGCGACCGTTCACCAGGACGGCGGCCACCTGTGGGGTGGTCAAGACCGTCGTGATGTCGTAGTGGGATTTGGCGCCGTAGGACTCTTCGACCCCGCCAAAGAACGGGCTGGCGGTGCTCGGCGTACCAGCGCACGAGCCGCCTTCGCTGCTCACGGTGCACCAGCCTGTCTGACCGCCGGTCAAGACCGGACTGAGGCGCACATTGAACACCGGGGTGGGAGCGCCCGCGTGCTGGACAGCCAGCGCTCGCGCTCTGCCGTGAGCGCGCGGCGACTGCGCTCGTGAGCCGCCGCCGAGACCCATCCACGCGAGGCCGGCAATCCCCACGAGCGCGACCAGCCCGCCAGCGACAGCGCCGACGCGTTTTCGCTGGCGGCGCCGGGCTTCCTCGATCACGCCCTGTTCGGGGCTCGCGGGGTTTGTGTCGACTTCGGCGGCGGGCGGGGGATACTCTTGCAATAGCGTCATTGGCGCTATTATGAGTAGCACCATGGATCCTGTCAAGGTAGATCGCTCGGACCCCACGTCACTGCACGATCAGGTGGCCGGGCAGATCAGGCGCTCGATAGCCGAAGGCGACGCCCGCGCCGGCGAGCGTCTGCCGCCGGCCAGGGATATGGCGGCGATCCTCGGTGTGAACACGAACACGGTTCTCCGGGCACTGCGCCAGTTGCGCGAGGAGGGCCTGCTCGAGTTCCGCCGCGGCATGGGTATCCGTGTCGCCGGCACGCCGGAGCGCGGGCTGGTGCTTGCCAGAGCGCGCGAACTGCTCCAGTTCGCCCGCGCCCAGGGCTATCGGCGCGAGGAGCTACTCGAGATGATCGAGCGCCTCTAATCTGAGCCTGCGCCGCGAGAGAAGGGCGCTCTGGTTGCGAAAACCAGTTGGCAGCGCCAGATGAGCCCCCGCCCCCAAAGCCGGCGGCGGTGATGGTTGACCGGGGCCTCATCGCATCGGCCGGCGAGCCCGACGCCGCATTCACGAGCCGAAACGGCTGATTCACCGATCCGCTTTGGTGACAGACCGAGGCTCACCAGCAGACCGGTGCCCGGCGGATGGAGCATGGTGCGAGCGTCCGCCGGGCACCATTGACTACAGGGAGGATGCTACGAGCCAAATGTAGCGCAGACGTGCTCAGGAGATCAAGCCTTTGATATCCGCCAAGCCGCAATATCCGCAGTGATCCTCCTTTGGGCCGGTGCCACATCGCTATGGTTGGTGACTGGAGTCGTGTGGTCTATTCCTTTGGGCCGTTCGGTTGGACGGATTGAGGCCGCCCACGGCGCGGATGGGCTTGCTCTTCGGTTTCCCACACGCCGGACGGGTACGCTATAGATGGCACTCGAAGCCCCGCCCGCTGAGGTCTCAGTGGGCGGGCCGCCGATCGCTGCGAGTTGTGCCCGATGTCGTCGCTCGGTCGTTCTCAGTGGCCCGGGAACAACGAGCGGTACGGGTTGGTTTTGTCGGTGGACATCTGTGGGGTGTTGTGTAACAATTTTCTCGTAGCACTTGTAGTTCTCCTTTCCAAGGGTGGACTCGGGGTTTTAAGTAAAGCGGGCCGCCTTTGGATGGTTGTTTGTAGTGTTGGGTCGTGGGGAGGGCTCCGGCCGGGGTCCTCTTCCACGGCTCAGCTTGATCGTGGCGTCCTCGCAAAGCCGAGAGATCGGGTCCCGGCACTTCGACAGGCTGCTTGCGCCCGCGATGCGATTTAGCCGGCCGGGATCTGGGAGCTGCCCGGTTCGGTGTCGTCCTGTCAGAATGCCATTCCGACGATGACGCTGCTGACTGCAAGACCCCATGTTGGAGGGCTCGCGCGGCGATCCCGGCTGATAGTGGCGTGTCTCACAGCGCTGGCCAGCGTGGTCAGCTGTGCCTCCGCCTCAGCCGCACTCAACCTGACCGGCACCTGGTCGGCGAACTACCACTGCGCCGAAGGTGTGTGCCCGGGGGGCCAAACGGACTTCCCGGCCATCGACAGGCTGACGCAGGCCGAAGGCTCGGACGTGGTGAGCGGCTCCAACGAAGGGGAAACCATCTCGGGCACCCTGATCGGCAACACATTCACATTTACGAGTACGACCAGCGGCTACGAAGCAAAAGCGGCCCTGACGGTCGCTGCCAACGGCCTCTCGTGGTCTGGTCCTCTCGAAGACAGTAACGGGACCAAAGGCACATACACCGCGAGGCGCAACCCTCCCCCGAGCGGCTCGCTCTCGCAGCTGCCCTCGCCATCCAACTGCGTCAGCGTCGAAGGGGCGGGCGGTGATCTGGGATGCGGCACGCTGATCGCATCCGGTCTCGAAGACCAGGTCGCCATCGCCGTCAGCCCGGACGGGCGCGACGTGTACGCCACAGGCTCAAACGCCCTGATCGAGTTCTCGCGCAACCAGGCGACGGGCGCACTGACGGAGATCGGCTGTGTGACCGGCGGCACGGTCGCCTGCGCGCCGGAAAACGACCAGGCCAAAGCCACGGCGATGAACGACCCGGCGACGGTCGCGATCAGCCCCAACGGCGACAGCGTCTATGTGGCGACAGAGGAAGCCGGCGCGGTGGTCAGCTTCAGCCGCGACTCGGGCACGGGCCTGCTGACCGAGACCGGCTGCGTCAGTCACGACACGGCGACCGGGTGCGCGGTCGAAGGAGCTCCAGGGATGAAGGAACCCGGCAAGGTGCAGGTGAGCTCGGACGAAAAGAACGTGTACGTGACTTCCTTCGGAGAACAGGCCGTGGCCGAGTTCGAACGCAGCACCTCTGGTGCCGAAGAAGGTGCGCTGAAACAGTTACCGCCGCCAAACGAATGCATCAGCAGCGAACCAGCGACCAAATGCAAAACCACAGCCGTTGGACTGAACGAAGTCAGCGGTCTGGCGTTGAGCTCCGATGGCAAGAACCTCTATGCGGCCGCGACGGGGAGCGGGGGTTCCAGCGGCGGCGACATCGCTGAGTTCGAACGCCACACTTCGGGCTCCGAAGAAGGTGCGCTGACACAACTCGCAGGGTCAAACGCCTGCCTGACCAGCACAGGGGTTACGGGCTGCGCCAGCGCGCTGGACATCAACGGGTCTGGGGAACTCATCGTGAGCCCGGATGGGCAGAACGTGTATGCCAACTCCTTTGTGGAAAACGCGATCCTCGAGTTCTCTCGCGAATCCTCAGGCGAACTCAAACAGCTCGCGGGACCGAACACGTGTATCAGCAGCTCCGCCACCACACCCAGCGGCTGTACCTCGGTGAAGGGGATCGAGGAGTCGTTCGGCATGGCAATCAGCCCAGACGGGTCGGACCTCTACGCTACCGGGATCGCTGACAACGCGGTCGCGACGTTTGAACGCAGCGCGAGCGGGGGCGCGCTGACACAGTTCGCCGCGCCGTACGAATGCATCACCGAAAACGCGGCGGGCTGCGGGACCAACAAGGCGGTCGGGCTCGAGGAAGCGTGGCTTCCGGTCATCAGCCCGGATGGCGCCAACGTCTATGTCGGGGGCGCACACGGGCAACTCGTCGAGCTGGCTCGCTCGCGCCGGCTGGGCGGCCTGAACATCGCTGGCTACTGCGAAAGCCTGGGCGACGACGGAACTGGCTCGGGGTCGACGACCCTTCTTCGAGGCGCCGTCGAAGGTCCGGAATACGCCTATGAAAACTGGGCCTGCGTCGAAGACAACGGCAACGCTGTGCAGATCGCGGTCAGCGGTCCCGCCCCCAGTATGAACAACGCCTGCGCCCACGAATTCCCGAGCGCTTCATCTTATGGGTATCCAGAAAGCGCCAACAACGCTTACACGTGGAACTGCTACACCCTTCTACCGGTCGGCGAAGAAAAAGCAAAAGAAAAGGAAGAAGAAAAAACTGGCGGTGGCGTGGCGTGGCTCAGGCGGCACGGGACCGCCCGCCAAAGTCGCGAGCCCCGTTACCTCGATCGTCTCGGTCCCGATCGTGCCGCCCCCGGTGTTGGGTGAGACGGTGAATGTCGTGCCGGTGAGCGGTGTGGTGTTTGTGGAGCTCCCGGTGGGTGCGCGTCTGAGTCTCGCGGGGCCGCTGGATGCGGTGTTTGCGAGCTTGCACAAGGGCACCGCGTTCATTCCATTGACCGAAGCGCGTCAGATCCCGGTCGGTTCGACTCTCGAAACGACCCACGGCGTCGTGCAGCTCACGACCGCGACCGCGAGCGTGAGCAAGACGCAGTTCGGTGATTTTGGTGGCGGCATCTTCAAGCTGCTGCAGAACCGCAAGATGAAGGGCCTGACCGAATTGAACATCATCAACAACCACAGCCCAAAACAAGTGTGCGCCACGCTCGGCAAGCGCGCCCAAACCGCCAGCAAGCACCTCAGCAACAAAGTGCTCGGTCAGCTCAACTCCAACGACCACGGAAAATTCACCACCCGCGGGCAATACAGCGCAGCGACCGTGCGCGGCACCGTCTACTCGGTCACCAACCAGTGCGCCGGAACACTGACAAAGGTCACACGCGGCATCGTCTCAGTCCGCGACTTCCACCGACGCAAGACAATCACACTCTTCACCGGCCAACACTACCTCGCCAAAGCATCCTAGCCACGCAGCGCTCCACATTGCGTCCGGTGATATCTCCCCGGCGGCTGGCTTTTGAAGCGCTTCGCGAAACTCCCGGCGGCGGAGGCCTGCCCGGTGCGCCGCTGTCCCGCTCTGGTCGTGGACACGAGTGGGATCGCCCAGCCTGCGTGGCGGCGGGCGATCACTTTGTGAGTTCTCGTGCTCGCCGTGCGGCGATGGCTGCCCGCCTGTCGAGTCCAGCCGCCGTGTAGGCGAAGCTGAGCTCGCGCCACACGGTCGCGTCATCGCGCGTGAGTGCGGTCGCCCGGCTCAGGAACCTGATCGCCGCTGCCGGTTGGTGCTGCGCCAGTGCGGCTCGTGCGGCTTCGGTCTGGAGGTCTGGGTTTTCCGGGTCGAGCTCGAGTGCTCTGGAGAGCAAGCGCATCGCGGCGGCGGGCTGTCGGCCTGCCAGGTCCAGCGTGGCGGCGTCGCTGAACGCCTGAACCGAGTCGGGGTAGGCCGCCAGCTCCGAGGCGGCCCAGGGAGCGCCCAGCCTGGTGGCGGTCGATATTCCGTCGCTTGCAAGCGTCGCGTAGGCATGCGCCGCCGTTGCCGTGATCCCGGCGTCCCACGGGCGCAGCGCTTCGGCGAGGTGAAAGTCGCGGTTCGCGCTGGCGAAGCGACCGGACGCCGTCGCGAGGATCGCTGAGCGCAACGGCAGTTCGGCCAGCGCGGCCGATCCCAGAACGATGACCAGTACGCCGAGGGCCACGCTCGCCGCCAGCCGCGCCCTCCTACGTAGCCGCGTAAGCACCGTGCTGTAAAGCAGAGAATTGAACCTGGTTCTCCACCCGAGCGGATCTCCATCTGCGCCTCCCAGAGGTTCGCGTGCGCGGCAGCCCGCGAGCAGCGCACCGGCGAACAGCGCCGCGAGCGGTGTGGTGCCCGGCGAGGTGAAGTCAAATAGCAGCGCGCAGGCGTAGCCCGCGAGCCCGGCGAGCATCCCCGCAACTGCTGCCGCCTCGCCACCGGTTGGCTGTGAGCCCACCGCGCGATAGCCCTCGCGAAGCGTCAACGCGGCAAGCGTGAGGGCCACGAGCGCGAGCAGCAGGCCACCGGCGTCGGCTGACTGCAGAATCCAGTCGTGCGGGCTGTCGGGCGGATTCGCGGGACCAATTTCGCGCTCGTAGCGGGGTGTGTGGTAGGCCGGGATCGCATCGACGTAGCCGCTTGGTCCAACGCCGAGCACGGGATTGGCGGCGAGCAGCCGGAGCGTCTGGTCCCACAGCAGTCCACGTCCGGTGACCGTCTGACTGGCCAGGGGGCTCGTCCCGAACACGCGCGAGCGGGTGCCCGGGAGCGCCACCGCCCCAACGGCGATCAGGACAGTCGCCGCTATCACTGCGACGCGCAGCTCCCGCCGCGGAGCGAGGATGACCAGAACGCCGGCGAGCACAAGCGCGCCCGCGAGCGCGCCCCGGGAGCCCGAGCAGACGAGCGTCGCGCCGGCGGCGAGCGCGCCACTGATGTAAAGAGCTCCGCGCGCGCGGAGGGCGACACTCGCAAGCGGCCCGAGTGCCAGTAGCGCCCACGCCCCCTCGTCGCTGGCGTTGCCGAGCAGCGAGCCCGGACGGCTGACGTCGCTGGCAAGCGGACGCAGGCCGGCGGCCTCGAGCAGCGCCTCGATCCCGACCGCGATAGCCGCGATCGCAAGCCAGCGCAGAAACCACGCTGTAGATCCCCGCGCGCGTCCGACGCCAAGCAATCGCGCGCCCGCCAAAAGACTCGCGAGATATACCGGCAACACGAAGATCCCCTCATAGCGCGGTGCTCGCCCGAGCATCTGAGCGAGCGGCGCTGCACCGCTGAGCGCGGCGAGAAGCATCAGAACCGCACTGGCGCCCAGCATCGCAACAGCCGTCCGCGGCAGACGCCCGCGCGCGGGTGTACGCGCCGCCAGCAGCGCCCCAGCCGCCATCAGAGCGAGCTTGGGAAAGACGAACCGGTTGAGCGCCTGCGGGAGAAAGACGGCGGTCCCGATAGCCAGCAGCGCCAGCGCGGTGCGCTCGCGCGAGAACATGCGCGCCGGGCGCTCATCCTCTTCCCGCGCGCTGCTCGCCGATCCGGTCGTGCTCACCAAGCTTTCCTCACTTCGCTCGCCGCGCATGAGCTCCTGCGGCGCCCGGACCGAGGCTCCTCGCCCGTTGCCGGCAGACACGCCAAGGCCAGGACACTACATGTGAGAGGCCCTTCAACAAAAATGATGAACCGCTCGTGACGACGATCGAGGGCGCTGGAGGCATAATACGTTCAGATGTGGATTGGCCGCCAACGCGAAAGAGGAGATCGTTGACGCCTAACGATGGCAAGGACGGCGAGGCTACCGGCCCAGGGCGCGAGCCGGAATCGCTGCTGGACGAGTTGCCGCCCCCCGGCGGGCGAGGGGCCGGCTCACTGACGTGGTGGGCCCCTTCGCCGCGAGCGAAGCTCCTGCTGCTGCTCACACTGCTCGCTGCGGCCTGCAGCGTGACCGTCGCGAAGCTCGCGATCAACGCGTTCGGGGCAACCAGTGGACCGCTCGGCTGGTCCGCGCCCGCGCTCGTGGATCACCAGTACCCGTACTCGATCCCGGCCGCCATCACCGGTCTGTCGTGCGTATCGGAGTCGCTCTGTGTCGGCGACGCCGGCTCACAGATCCTCACCTCCACCGATCCGGCCGGCTCCTCGCCGAGCGACTGGTCAGTCGCTTCGACTTCGCTGCTGACCGAAGGCGCGACCGGTTACTCACTCGACGGTGCCTCATGCGTGACCGTGGGCGCGAGCCCATTCTGCGCGACGGCCGGCGTGAACCCGGTTGACAGCGCCGAACCGGGTGTGATCCTTACCTCGACCGAACCGGCCGGCGGTCTGGGCTCCTGGCAGACGGCGAGCCTCGCGAGCTCCTTTCTCAGTGCGCCCTCATGCGTGCAGGGCGGCGTGGGCGCCCCAGAGACACTGTGTGTGACGGCTGGAGCGGCCGAATCTGGGAAATCCCCGACGCTGTATGCATCCAGTGACCCGGGTGGCGGCGCGAGTAAGTGGACTGCAATCCCCATCACTCTCCTCGACGAAGCGCAGCTGAAGGCTCCATCGTGTCCCTCGACAGGCCTCTGTCTCGCGGTCGCCAGCAACGGCGAAGCGTACATCTCCACCGATCCGACATCCAAGACCTCCTGGCAAGCCACACTGAACACGACCGGCCTTCAAACCGTGGTGAGTCTCTCCTGTCCCACCACGGGATTCTGCCTGGCATTCGGTGAGAACAGCGATGGCTCAGTGAGCGCCTCGACCATGAACCCATCCGGAACCGAACCGAGATGGACGAACTTTTCGCCCACAGGAGTCGGACTGATAGATGCCGGGATCGGCGGAGTCTCCTGTTTCCCAGACAGCGAAGTCAGCAGTCCCCCCAACGTGCTGTGTCTAGCCGGCGCCGCGGGAGAACCGTTTGGCGATCCCGGCGGAGTGGAGATCTCCACAGACGAAGGCCACGAATGGACCGCCAAGAGTCTGTCCTCATATACGGGCTTTCCGTCGGTGTTCTCGTGTGTGGGCGGATCGGGATCGCTGTGTTTGACCGGGACCGAAACGGGGGCGGTGCTCAACTCGTCAGATGCCGCGCGGGGGGCATCCTCGACGTGGTCAGAACCCGTCGGGGCCTCACCTGGTAGCAGTCCACTGGAGCGTCTGGCTTGCTCCTCGCCTTCGTTTTGCGTGGGCATCGACAGCGCCGGGAACGTTCTAACATCGACCGATCCCAGCGGCGGCGCGGCGGGATGGTCGGCACCGGTCAACATCGACTATCCGCTGAACTATCTGATCTCGGTCGCTTGTGCACCCCCGTCCGGTTCGCTGTGCGTCGCGATCGACGCCTCCGGGGACATCCTCACCTCGACCGATCCGGCCGGTGGCGCGAAAGCGTGGTCGAACGCGAAGAGCAGCGACACCAGTGGCCCGCGCTCGGTCGCCTGCCCCTCGGACTCGCTGTGTCTGATAAGCGACGAGGATGGAAACATCCTCTATTCGACCGATCCGGCCGGTGGCGTGAGCACGTGGTCAGCACCCGAAAGCGTCGACACCGACGGGATCGAATCGATCGCGTGCGTGCCATCGAGCACCCTCTGCTTCCTCGTCGATGGCGGGGGAAACGTGCTGTACTCGACCAATCCGAGCGGTGGTCTGTCCTCGTGGTCGGCACCGGCCAAAATCGACACCGACCCACTGGAGTCACTCGCGTGCCCCTCAGCATCGCTGTGTGTGGCCAGCGACTCTTCGGGGGATGTCCTCTACTCGACCAATCCGACCGGCGGGCCCTCCGCGTGGTCGGCACCCGAAAGCGTCGACAAACTCGGGCTGCGGTCGGTGACTTGCGCTCCTTCGACGACGACGTGCGTGGCCGAGGACTACCTCGGGGAGCTTCTGTATTCGGCCAATCCGAGTGGCGGTCTGTCCTCGTGGTCAGCGCCAGCGAGCGTCGACACGAGCGTGATCGAGTCGGTTACGTGTCCTTCGGCTTCTCTTTGTCTGGCCGGTGACATTCTCGGAAACGTGCTTGCCGGCACTACCTTGGAATCCAAAGGGGGCGAATCCACAGGAGGGACCACCTCGACGAGCACCGCACCGCCGACGTTTGCCGCGGGTTCTTCGCCGGTTGTTCTGACGACGTCTAGTGCGACGTTTACGGCGACTGTGAATCCGGAGGGGCTGGAGACTGAGGTGCATTTCGAATATGGGCCGGTTCTTCCTGGTGCGAGCGCGGCGGCGGTCACCTACGAATCCTCGACGCCGGATCAGTCGGTCGGCTCGGACTTCGCCGACCACACGGTCACGGCGACCGTCACAGGGCTCTTACCAAACGTCACGTACAACGTGCGCGCGGTCGCCACGAACAGCGCGGGCACGAGTTTGGGCGCCAACCAGACGCTCGTGACGCCGGCCGATCCGCCGCCGCCCCCGCCGGTACTCGGCAAGTCCGCGAATGTGAAGCCGGTGTCGGGGATTGTCTACATCGAGCTGCCGGCGGGCGCGAAACTCGCTTCCCTCTCCCCGTCCTCCCCGTTCTCCCCGTTCTCGCTGGCGGCGAGCGTGCCCGCGCCGCTCACGAAGGGGCTCGAGTTCGTGCCGCTGACCGAGGCGCGCCAGATCCCCGTCGGGTCGACGCTCGACACGGCCGGCGGTGTTGTCAATATCACGACGGCGACCACGTCCTCGATGAAGGGCAAGGTGCAGACGGGGGATTTCGGGGCCGGGCTGTTCAAGCTGTTGCAGGGACGCAAGCAGCGCGGGCTCACCGAACTAGACATCATCGACAGCCACAGCCCGCATCAGGTGTGCGCCTCGATCGGCAAGCGCGCCCAAACCGCCAGCAAGCACCTGAGCAGCACGGTGCTGGGGCGCCTGAACTCCAGCGATCACGGCAAATTCACGACACGCGGGCAGTACAGCGCCTCGACGGTGCGCGGCACGGTCTACTCCGTCATCAACGAGTGCAGGGGCACACTGACAGAGGTCAGCAGGGGCCTGGTCAGCGTCCGCGACTTCTCACGCCGCAAGACCATCACCCTGCACACCGGACAACACTACCTCGCCAAGGCGCCGCTGTAGACGCTCAAAGCCCGCCGGTGGCGTCTGAGCGCACCCAGCGACACCGCGATGGCGATCAGGCGTTCGTGCCCAGCGCCCGCCGGCGACGCGTACCGAGGCTCGGTAGCGCATCGGCGTCGGTCTCGAGCACGGTCACCGCAAGCTCGGCAAACAGAGCCGCCCGCTCGGCGTCACCGGGACCGTATGCTCGCCCGTCGCGTCGATCGAGCAGCGAGAGCACCCCGATCGGGCGCCCATCGCGCATCAACGGGACCACCAGCATGGTGTAGGGGACATAGCCGGTTCCAGCCGCGATGCGCGCGGCAAAGCGCGGGTCGGTGCGGCACTCGCTGACCGCCAGCGGCTCGGCGCTGTCGATGACGCTCCCCGCCAGGCCCTGCGACGGAGGCAGTCGCACACCCACGATCTCCTTGGCCCCCGCGCCCCAGGCGGACTGATAGACGAGCTCCCCGGTCGTGGCGTCTTTCAAGGCGATCGAGGACGCGGCCGCCTCGAACACGCCCGCCGCGGTGTAGACGATCGCCTCCATCACGCTGCGCCGCGTCGAGGGCTCCCCGACGGACCGTGCGAGCGAGCCTCCAATACTTGGCTGCAGGTGCCCTCCGAGCGCGCGGGCGAAGGCGTCCACCGACGCGACGCGTCGTTCGGGGATCATCTGCAGCCCGGCATCGACGGCGTCGGAGATCTCCGGGGTGACCTCTGGAGCCAGCTGATACAGCTTGGTTGGGTTGGCATACACGGGCGGGCTGCCCGTGATCAACGTCCACAGCGTGGCGGCCAGCCCGAAGACGTCGCTGCGCGGGGAGACCGAGCCCCCGGCGAACACCTCCGGCGCCATGTAGCGGGGGGTGCCGATCCCGGCCGTGCCTTCGTCCTCGTCCTCGTCTTCCAGCAGACGCGCGATCCCGAAGTCCACCAGCACGATCCCGTCTTTGCTGAGGATCAGGTTGTGCGGCTTGACGTCGCGATGCACGATCTGCTGGGCGTGCACGTACTCGAGCGCTTCGCAGGCCTGGCGGGCATAGTCGATCGCCAGTGCCAGCTCCAGCCCGGGCTTGCCGATCTGCCGGAGCAGCATGTGCAGGTCGATGCCCTCGACCAACGCCATCACCAGGTATTGGCCGCGCTCGTCCTTGAAATAGTCGAGGACCGCGACGACACGCGGATGCTGAAGCATCGAAAGCAGCCGCGCCTCGACCTCGAAGCGCTCGGCGTGGTGTGTGTTTTCGACGTGCTTGACCGCAACCGTTTCTCCAGTCTGAGAATCGCGGGCACGGTACACGGCGCCCATCGCGCCGCTGGAGATCGGAGCATGGATCGTGTAGCGTCCCGCCAGGACGTGGGTCGCCGGTAGAACGAAGCGTGACTGATCCCCCATTTCTCAGCTCAGCGTAACGTACGCCATCTATGCCAGCCAGCCGCAGAGCCACGCGCGCTACCCACGGACGGCCTGTAGCGGTGGACTCCCGCTAGCGTGCGCTCGCGGGGGGACTTCGAGTGAGGCGCAGTTGGCGAACCGGGCCCGCGCGCGCGCGGCGGCTGCGACTGTCGCTGCTGGCGATCGTGGCGCTCGGCGCCACCGGTCTGGGGCTCCTCGCCTACGAGACCAACCTGCTGCGCTCGCTCGAGCTGAGCACCGTCGACACCCGCTTTGAAATCCGCGGCGATCAGCGACCGCCAGCGAACGTCGTGCTCGTGGAGATCGACGAAAGGACATTCGACGAATTGGGCTTCCAATGGCCGTTTCCGCGCCGCGTGCACGCCCGCGTGATCGAAAACATCGCGCGCGAGCATCCCCGTGTGATCGCCTACGACGTGCAGTTCAGCGAGGCCAGCGCCTGCCCGGTGTCAGCCCACGGCATCCAGCCGGCGCCCGGCCGCTGCGCCCAGGCACGCGCCGATGAGACAGCCCTACTCACCGCGCTCGACAACGCCGAAGGGCGCACCGTGATGGCCACGACCGAAACCGAAGCGCGGGGGAAGACGAGGTTCCTCGGCAGCGAAGGCAACGCGCTGCTGAGCGAAGTGGGCTCACGGCCCGCCAACGGGCTGCTGCCGACTGATCCGGGCGGCGTCCTGCGCCGCGTCAGCTTCTCGGTCGGCGGGCTGAAGACGCTCGCGGTGGCCGGCACGGAAGTCGCCGACGGGCATCCGGTGCACGCCAGCGAGTTCTCCGCAAGCCCAGCGTGGATCGACTACTACGGACCCGAAAATACGTTTCGTCGAGTGTCTTTCTCGAGCGTCTACGAGGGCAAGTTGCCGCCCGGTTTCTTCCACAACAAGATCGTTGTCGTGGGCCCCTCGGCGCCAACGCTGCAGGACATCCACCCGACCTCGACCGCCCGTCAGATGCCAGGCGCCGAAGTTCAGGCGAGCGCGCTCGAGACGGTCCTCAGAGGCCTGCCGCTGCGCTCCTCGGCGGTGTGGCTGGACCTGGCGCTGATCGTGGCGCTCGGCGTCGCGGCGCCGTTGGCGAGCGCCCGGCTCGGGCCGATTGCCACGATCGCGCTGTCCGTGGCGCTCGCGGCGAGTTTCACAGTGGCCGCGCAGATCGCCTTCGACAACGGGCGCGTGATCTCGTTCGTTTACCCGCTCGGGGCTCTGATCCTGAGCGCGGCGGGCGCGCTGTCGGTGCAACTGGTGACGGTCGCCTTCGAGCGCGAGCGAGTGCGCGACCTGTTCTCGCGCTTCGTGCCCGAGAACGTCGTCGACGAGGTATTGGCAAGCGCCGACGCGGGGCTGCGCCTGGGTGGCGTGCAGCGCGAGGGGACCGTCATGTTCACCGACCTGCGCGGCTTCACGACATTCGCCGAAACGCTCACGCCGGACCAGGTCATCGACGTGCTCAACCACTATCTGAGCGAGATGAGCGATGCGATCCTCGACCACGGCGGCACACTGGTGGCGTACATGGGCGACGGGATCATGGCGGTGTTCGGAGCGCCGATCGCACAGGCCGACAACGCCGATCGTGCCCTGTCGGCGGCGCGTGAGATGCTGACGGTGCGTCTGCCCCGCTTCAACGCGTGGCTGGGCGAGCAGGATCTTGGATCGGGCTTTCGCATGGGCATCGGGCTGAACAGCGGCAGCGTGATGTCCGGAAACGTCGGCTCTGAGCGCCGCGTCGAGTACACGGCGGTCGGCGACACCACGAACTCGGCCGCTCGCATCGAGCAGCTGACGAAGGGAACACCGCACCAGCTGATGCTCTCGGGGAGCACCAAGGACGCACTCACCGCGCCACCCGACGATCTCGTCTTCGTCGAACAGGTCGCGCTGCGAGGCCGCCGCACAGACACGACGATCTGGTCGCTCGCACCAGAGGCGGCGGGAGAAGTCTCACCCAGCGCAAGCTCAACGGAAGGTCAGCCGCCGAGCGAGTAACCCGCCTTGCGCAGTTCTGAAAGCGCACTCGAGACCTTTGTGTGCGCGGCACTCAGCGCCCGCGCGGCCTGCGTGTAGGCGCTCTGGTCTTCTGCTTTGGCGGCGCTCGAGAGCGCGCCGTAGCCGCCGCCGATGGCCTGCAGCCCATCGGCGAGATTCGCGTTTGTGCCACGCACCGCCGGGCTCGCCGTCAACCGCGAGACCGACACGCCGGCGCTGTGAAAGGCACGCGCCAGAGCGGCTGCCGCGGCTGCCTGCGCGCTTGCGTCAACGGCGCTGGCAAGGCGTCCGCTGAGCGGCCCGAGCGAGCCCTGCAGTGAGGCGAGCGTCCCTGATAGCGCGCTCGCGTACTGCGGACTCGGGGTCAGCGCAAACGCACTGGCGGAGTTCAGTCGCAGCGTGGCGGCGATCTGTGCGCATTCCCGGGTGACCGTACCCGCAGCGGGTCCTCCTCCCAGACAAGCGATCGTGGCCACCCCGGTCGTGGTCGGCGCGACATACAGCGTCAGTGTGCCGGCGAGTCCACGCACCGCCAGATCGCTGTAGCGGTAGGCGTCGATACTGCCGAGTCTGACCACGCTCGGGCTCGGCGGCGCGTGCCCAAGCAGCGAGAGCAGGCTGCTCTCGAGCAGCGATGGCCCGCTTGCGTTCACCTCGCCGGCCAGCAGCCGTGACCCCGACCGTTGCAGAGCGATCGTCTGCGAGAAGTCGACCCCGGGGATCGTGGGCGCGGATGAGACCCGCTGCCAGGTGCTCGGGAAGGACAGTTCGATGTTTGCGGCCGAGGCCGAGTCGCTGAACGGCTGCGAAGAGCCACCGCCCCCGCCCAGCGCGACCCCGATCGCCGCCGCGATCAGCGCCGCCACGACAACCGCCGGGATAAACCAGCCGCCGCGCCCCTGCTCGCGCGTGGGCGGCTCGCTCGCGGGGCTCGGCGGCGCCGTGGCGCTGGGTATCGGCGTCGGCGGTGACGGCGGCGGTGGGACCGTGACGGCGCCGGCCAGGCGGGTGACACCGGGATCGGCGCCTGCGTCGGAGGCCGCGATCTGGGTGGCCTGCGCGCCGGCGTTCGGGGCCGGGGCAATCGCACCGAACGCGCGTCTGATGTTCAGCATCAGCTCGCTGGCGGAGTGCGGCCGCCTGGCTGGATCCTTGGCCATCCCCTGCGCGATCGCCTCGTCGAGCGCCGGCGGCAGATCGCCTCGCACCTCAGAGATACGGGGCGGATCCTCGGTCAGGTGGGCCATCAGCACCCGCTCTTCGCTCGCGCGCACGTACGGGACCTGGCCGGTGAGGCACTCATACAGCACCGCGGTGAGCGCGTACACGTCGCTCTGGGCGGTGGCGCGTTCCCCGCGCGCCTGCTCGGGGGAGATGTAGTCGATCGTGCCGACAAACAGTCCCGTTTCGGTCATCGGCGTGTCGCCGTGCGCCCGGGTCAGCCCAAAGTCGGCCAGGTAGGCGTAGTCGCCCGAGCCGATCAGCACGTTCTGGGGCTTTACGTCACGATGAATCAGTCCTTTGGCGTGCGCGGCGTCCAGCGCGTCGGCGACTTGTGTGAGCAGCCTGAGCGCGCGGCGGTTGCCGAACGAGCCGTCGAGGATCAGCTGCTTGAGCGTCGGTCCCTCGACCATCCGCATCGCGAGGAACAGACGGTCCTCGGTCTCCCCCGCCTCATACACGGTGACGATGTGGGGATGGTCGAGCGCGGCCTGTAGCAGGCCCTCTCGGCGAAAACGCTCACGGAACGTCGGGTCGGAGCTGAGCTGTGTGGTCAGCACCTTCAGCGCGACGACGCGCTCGAGCGAAAGCTGTGTGGCGCGGTAGACGGTGCCCATCCCGCCTTCTCCGAGCCTGCCGTCGATGCGGTATCCAGCGACGATGGTGGAGTTGTCGAGCGAGTCCATGCGATCGAGAGGCGCCTCAGCCCACGATTACCGTGCCGCCGCCTCCGCTGCTCGGGGGAGTGCTGCTTTTGGGTGTGACCGTCGGCGGTGCGGTTTCGCTGGGCGCGGCGGATTGGGTGCTGGGTGAGCTCGGGCTGGGTGGCGCGCTCTTGTGCACCTGACGGCGCAGCGCCGGCGGTGGCGAGAGGGGCGAGACGCCTCGAATCTTCACGGTGCTCGGCGCAAGGACGACCGCTGCGGGCAGCGGCGCTGTGGGTGCGCCCCCGGCGCTCGCCTTGCGCGCGAGCAGGCTCGCCGCGAAGGCGATCACCACGATCACCGCCGCGAGCGCCAGGCGCCTGGCAGGGCTCAGCGTCATTCGCAGGCCACGGGCTTTTTCCCGCCGGCCGCCAGACAGCGCTGCACCTTGGTGAAGCTACCGCGGTGGATCTCGTATTCGATGTATGCGCCGGTCTCGTTCTTGGCGGTGACGTAGATCTTCAGGGCGGCACCGTTGCGCAGCGAGGTCCCTTTGAGCTTCGCGAAGCCGACCGTCCGCCCCGTCTTTGCCTGGGTGGCGCATCCGCGTGTGCAGCGGACCACGACGTGGGCCTTGCTCGACGCGCCGACCGAGAGGTTGACGATCCGCACACCGCTGGCGAGCGGTTCGGCGGTGAGGGTCGTTTCGGCCTGCAGGCGCTTTGGCTGAACGACATAGTCGAACAGGAACTCGACATTGCCGCCGGCGTTTTCCACGCCACCGATCTGGATCGTGTAGGACTTCCCGGCCTTGACTTCGTCGAACAGTTCCTGGGCGTGGGAGGTCTGGTTGACGGCGCACTTGCGCTGCGTGGTTTCCGGCAGCAGCGACTTGGGGTCAAACGGCATCACGGCCATCACGGTGGAGAATTCGGCGGAGGTCCGGATCCGCACGAGCCCGTTGGCGTCTGGATAAAAGTCGTACCAGATCGTCCTGCCCTCGCTGACGCCTTCACAGCCGGTGACCTCCGCCGGGCCGCCGCTCTGCGGCGGGGTGAAGATGTCTGACTGGATGCTCGCTTCGCTCGTGTTGCGCACGTCGGTGAGAGTCTGCGTGCGATTCAGCGCGGTGTGAGGCTGATTCAGGTTCAGCGATTCCAGGTAATTGTCATTGATCGGCGGCCCGGGGGCCGGCGTGGCCGCGCCGACGGCCGCGATCGGGACCCCCAGCGTCAGTGTGAGCGCCGCGACAGCGATCAGCCGCCGCAGACGTGTGGATGTTTGCCGCATCAGAACATCGAGCCTCGCGTGCCCGCAACTCGGAAAGACATCATATATGCCCGCCTGCTGTTGGGGAATACCTGGCGGCCGGTTGCTCGATTTCAGCTCGGGGCTTGTCGCGAGTCCTCGTCTGCGACTAGACTCGCAGCGCGCAGGCGGTCATACGACACGAGCAGTAGGGGGCCGACAGGTGAACACCCAGCAGCTGGGTTCCGTGGGAACCCGGCGCATCGCCGTTCATTACACGCTGCTGGCGCTGACCACCGCCGCTGTCTTCATTTTCGCGATCTCCTCCGGCACCGGCAAGCACGCGCAGCCCGCGATCGCCGGCGGCTACAACGTCGCGGCTGGCGCTGGCTGTTTGGGAGCGAAGGCCGAACTCGTGCAGTCTGGGCGCTTCGTCACGATCACCAACGCTCAGTCGACGCTGAGCGGATCCCTGACCTTCAAGGGGACCAGGTTGAGCGGCACCGTGCACTGCCTGAAGGGCCCGTCACGCCGGCTGGACGCGCATGTCGCCAACGGGGCGCTGAGCGGTCTGCTCGGCGGCGCGCCGGTCAGCGCGCAGTTCAAGCGCGAACCCCCGGCGCCCGGCGCCCCCAAGCCGCTCGCCCCGGGCTCCGTCGCGGGCGAATATCAGATCTCGCCGACCTCGAACTGCCTCGGCGGCGCGATGACGCTCGAGGGCTCAGCCGGCAGGGTCGCGATGGTCCTCGCCAAAAAGCCACACGGCGACCTCGCCTACAACGACGGCACGCTGTCGGGCGCGGTCACGTGTAAGCGCGGCGGCGGACGAGAGCAACTCGTGGCTACCGCCGCCGGCCGTCAGCTGGACATCGTGCTGATGCCCGCAGGCGCCCCAGCCGCGGCGCCGGGCTCCGGGGCACCCGTGAGCGCTGAACATCTCTCGGCGACCAAGCAGCGGACCTCCGAAGCGACTGTCGTGGCGTTCTTTCTGGCCGTCATCGTCGTGATGCTGTTTGCCCGTCTGTGCGGGAGCCTGATGCCGAAGATCCGCCAACCCCGCGTGATGGGCGAGGTGATCGCCGGGATCCTCCTGGGACCGACCGCGTTCGGCGTGATCGATCCAGGCCTTCAGGCACAGATATTCGCCTCGGACATCGTCCCCTACATCGGCGTCGCGGCGAATCTGGGGCTGATCTTCTACATGTTCCTGATCGGCCTGGAGGTGGACTTCGCTCAGCTGCGCGGTCGTGTGAGGATGACTTTCGCGGTCTCCAACACAGCGCTTCTGGTTCCCCTGATGCTGGGGATGCTGATCGCGATCCCGCTCTACAGCCTGCTGGCGCCGCCGAGCCGGTTCCTCGCCTTCGCGCTGTTTGTCGGAGTCTCGATGTCTGTCACGGCGTTCCCGGTGCTCGCGCGGATCATTTCCGAGCGGCGCATGCTCAAGCGCCCGCTGGGCGCCCTGGCGCTCTCGGCCGCGGCCGTCGACGATGTCTCGGCGTGGTTCCTGATCGCGCTGGCGACCGCGGTGGCGGGCGCCGGCAGCGGTGTGGACGTGCTGGAGACGATCGGCTGGGCGGCGATCTTCTGCTTGGGGATGGGGTTCCTCGTGCGTCCCGTGCTGGCACGCGCCGCGGTCGCCTACGACGAGGCCGGTCACGTGCCCGGCACGTGGATCACCGCGATCTTCGCCGGCGTCCTGGCATCCGCGGTACTGACCGAGACGATCGGGATCGCCGTGATCTTCGGCGCCTTCGTGATGGGTGTCTCGATGCCACGCCACGCGGGTCTCAGCGACGACGTCACACGGCGGGTCGAGGACTTCGTGCTGACGCTGCTGCTGCCGTTGTTCTTCGCCTACACGGGCCTGCGCACCAACGTCGGGCTGCTCGGCAACTCCCAGCTGATCTGGATCACGCTTGCTCTCTGCGCGATCGCGATCGTCGGCAAGTACGGGGGAACCCTGATCGCCGCTCGCGTGATTCGCCTGCGCTGGCGCGAGGCGGGCGTGCTCGGCGCGCTCATGAACACCCGCGGCCTGACCGAGCTGATCGTGCTCAATCTCGCGCTCAGCATGGGCGTGATCTCATCCGCGCTGTTCACGGCGCTGGTGCTGATGGCGCTCGTGACGACCTTCATGGCCGGCCCGATCATGCGCCTGCTCGATCCTCAAAACAGCTTCGGAGAGGCACCGGAGACACAGCTTGCGCTCGCTGTCTCCGAGCCCGCAGCGCCGAGGCAGCCAGCCGTGCCCGAGCACTCGATCCTGGTCGCCCCGCAGACCGCGGCAGCGGTCGCGCAGCTGTTGGCACTCGCCAAGCCCCTGGCTCGCTCTGAGCCTCCGCGGGAGCTGATCCTCGCGCGCTTGATCCGTCCTCCGCGGGGATCGGGTGTGCGCGGCGGGCTGCAGACCGAGGCGCGGCTCGTGAGCGAGGCAGCAGATCAGGTGGCGAAGGTGCGCGAGGATTTGCAGCGTGAGGGTCTCCCCTCGCGCGGCGTCGCGATCACCTCGGCGGATCCGGGCCACGATCTGACGCGTCTGTGCCGCGACGAGCAGATCAGCCTCGTGCTGCTGGATGGCCGTCGTCCGCTGCTCGGCGACGGCATCCCGCGGGAGGAGGTGGGCACCGTTCTGAGCGATGCCCCGTGCGACGTTGCCGTACTCGTCGCGCGCGAGGGTGTGGAGATCGCGCCCGGGCCGGGCTGTTCGGTGATGGTGCCGTTCGGTGGCGATGACTACGACTGGGCGGCGCTCGAGTTGGCGAGTACGATCGCGGCCTCCACCGGCGCGCCGCTGCAGATCCTCGGCTCAGCGGCCAAACGCAAGGACGGTCGCGACGCGAGCGGCCTGCTGGCCAACGCCTCGCTGGTCGTACAGCAGTTCGCGGCAGTCACCGTTGAGCCGGTGCTGGCAGATCCAGGACGCGAGGGGATCGTAGAGGCGGCTTCAAGCGCGGGTCTCTTGGTCATCGGCCTCTCCGAGCGCTGGCGCAAGGAGGGTCTCGGTGAGACCCGCCGCGCGATCGCACGCAGCGCCCCGGCGCCGATCGTGTTCGTCAGGCGCGGCGAGCGAGCCGGTGCGCTCACGCCGTCGAGCGAGATGACCCGCTTTGGCTGGTCCTCGGCGTCACTCGGCTCTGAATAGCTCCAAGCGCGGTGCGATCGCGGCGCCGATCTCCTCACGTCTGCCGGCGCAGCCGCTTCCATCGGGCGCTGCGACCAGTCCCGAGCGATTCCACCATGCCTTCTCGCTTTAGCTCGCCGAGAACCTTGTTGATGTAGCCGTCGGTCACGCCGGGCGCGGCCCTGCGGACGTCCCCGACGGTGAACTCGTCGGCCATCAGCGAGTCGATGAACGTCGTGATGAGCGCCTTCTTGGAGCCGCGACCGGCCGTGAGGATCGAGGTGCGGCTCTCGAACTCGCGGTAGGCGGCGAGGACGATGCCGAGGAAGTAGCTCGTGAACGGCGCGAGATCGTGCGCGTCTGAGTGCCAGCCCTCGGTCGAGGCGGCGAGCGCTTCGTAGTAGGTCTCCCTGCTCGTGTCGATCAGCTTCTCGAGACTGATGTAGCGCCCGACATCGTGCCCGATGATGTAGAGCAGCCAGAGCGTGATGAGCCGCGACATGCGCCCGTTGCCATCGCGGAAGGGGTGGATGACCGTGAAGTCGAGGACGTACCCGGCGGCGAGCAGTAGAGGCGAGTAGACGCCGTCGGAGAGCGCGGCGGCGAAGCCGTTGTGGAGGTCGTCCATCGCCTGCCCGGTCAGCATCGCCTCGACGGGCACGAACCTGATCGCCGTGGTGCCGTCGGGGAGTTTTTCGGTCACGGTGTTGTCGAGCGTCTTCCAGTTTCCGGCGTCGCGGGCGCCGACGTAGCGGTGCATGGTGCCGTGGAGCTGCATCACGAATTTCGGCTCGAAAGGGATGTCCGCGCCGTTGGCGTGGATCGTTGCGAGCGCGTCGCGGTAGCCGGCGATCTCCTGCTCGGAGCGCCCGTTGGGTGCCGTCTTCTCGGCGACGAGCGCTTCGATGCGCTCGCGTGGCGCGTGTATGTTCTCGATCGCGTTCGACGCCTCGGTGCTCTGGATCATCGCGACCTGGCGCAGCGTCTCCAGGCCCGCCGGGGTGCGCTCGCCGTTGAGGTCTGCTCTTCCCCTGGCTTCCCCGATCGTGGTCAGCGACGCCACGGTGGCGGGCGGCAGCGCGTCGAAATGGCGAGTGAGGTCGTTGAAACTGCTCACCAGCTAAACATACCCCTAACTCGCGTTCAGGGGTATGTTTGGCGGAGTTAGGGGTATGTTCCGCCGCCGGGGCAAGCGATGCAGATCGCCGGCGAGGAGGTCCACGCTGTTCGCGCCGAGCGCCACACACGAGCAAGAAGCTGCGGGCGGTCCTAGACACCAACGTGGGTCGCCATGCCCGTGGGCGTGGGTGAGCTACGACACTTCTGTGACTGCCATCAGCGTGGCGGCGGGGAGCACGCCAGCCTGGTGTTCAGGCGCGTGGTACGCGGTGCACACCGGAGGGGCTCGGCAAATTGCGAAGCTCCGCCGGTATCGCGTGAAGCGAGGAGAATTCGCGCGCGAGCTCGGGGACCGCGCCGTCGGCGGCCGGCGGCTGAAACACGGTGATCGGCAGCGGCTGATACTCGGGAGCGACCGACCAATCGGTGGAGCGAAACTCGCCGGCGTTCTCGATCCAGCCCAACGACAGCAGCGGCAGGATGACGACCTTCGTCCAGATCGCCAGTATCCACACGCCCCAGTAGAGCACGACCGCATCGACGTTCGTGAGCCCGACTTTCAGTATGTGGGCGAGGATGTAGAGGAGTACGAACTCGCCGACCGCGAGGGTGAAGGTCAGCCACGGCGGTTGCCAGCGGATGACGAATGGGTAGAAGGCGGTGTCGAGCGCCACACCGAGGACGAAGTACACGCCGATCAGGACGATCCAGCCCTCGTTGTTCGTGACGATCGAGATCACCGTGGCGATCAGTGCCGGGATGATCAAGATCGACCAGCGGGTCTGCACACGACCTAGAACGGTGGGACACACGGTGGCGCGATCTCCCTCAGGCGAGCTGCTGGGTCGGGGACACTTTGCGCAGTGCGTGAGCGACCTCGCGACCCATCGTGACCTGCATCCCGAGCCGTGAGGGAAACGAGCGCTTCTTCAGGCGCTCGGCGCGGGCGCAGTCGGCGACGAAGCGACGTGCGATGAACTTCAAGCCGGCGATCGTATCGCCGTGGGGGATCACGTTGTTGGCGATCAACCCCATGCAGCACAGGCGCGAATCCGCCTGATCCAGACCGGGGACACCGCAGTTGGTCTGCAGCTTCAGGCGCCCTTCGACCACGGGCACTTGGTAGAACTCGATCAGCCGGCGCAGCAGCGGGATCGTCAGCACCGACTTGTTGAAGCCCGTGCCGGCGGTCACGCCAGTCACATCGAGCCACCCGGGATCCTCACCGTGGCGGTTTGAGATGTGGACCCTCAGGCCCGCATCGCCGGGTGTGATCTCGTCGATCTCACCCACGAGCGCCGCGAAGCGCCCCTCCTCCTTGCCTGTCTCGATCCGGCTGAGCCACTCTTTGCGGTCGGGTCGTGTGCCGCGCAGCACCTCGCCGAGGAACTTCACGCGCTCGTCGAAGGGCAGCGACACGTAGGCGTCGATGCCGCGGGACTCGAACAGGCAGCGCGGAACGTTCAGATCCTGGGTCTCGGGCTGGGCGTTGCGGGTCAGCGCGAGCGCCGAGGCTCCCGCGTCGATGATGTTCGCCCACTCGTTGACCGAGGCGATCCCGGCCCCCAGCACGATGTAGCGACCCCCGGCCGCGTATTGCTTTGGTTCGTAGGCCTGCACGACTCTGTCGGCGACAGCCGGATCCTTGCGCGCCTTGGCGAGCACTGGCGGGAAGGACAGCGGCCCGTGGCCGGGGGCGAGCATGACGTGCTTTGCGCGCCCGATGAAGTTCGCCTCCTCGTCGTAGAGCACGAAGTGCGGTGTGGGGTGCATCTCACGCTGGACCCATCCGACGCGGATCGGCACCCGAGTCTCCTCCCAGCCGAGTCGTTTCTGAACGATCGTGGCCTCGGTCAAGATCTCCGGCACGCCTGGGTTGTACTTGCGCCTGATCGAGCGCCAGAGCGGCGCGGGCGAGCGGTGCGACCAGGCGTCGAGTTGCGCGAACGTCGGCCAGTCAGGAGCCAGGAAGTGCGACTCCGACTCCGAGCGCAGCACGGTCTGGCCGAGATTGTGTGCGAACTGCTGATAGGTGCCGACGGGATTCGTGCTCGGCCCGAAGATCGAGATCTCGCGGTTGTCGAACCCGAGGTAACGCGCCGTGGTGTGTACGAGCAGCGAACCGAAACCGTCACCGACGACGGCAATCACAGAGTCACGCGGGGCGGTGGCAGTCAACGTGGGCGCAGCCTAGCGCCTCGGTAACCGGTAGCGCAAGCCCCTCGATCGGCTCACGCACGATGAATGAGCGCTCACCCCTAGCGTCAGAGGCTCACTCACGCTATGCTGGCGCTCGCAGATGGCAGAGCTAACGCTCGAAATCGTTGAGGGTCCCGGTGCGGGACAGCAGATAAATCTCGATCGTCCGATCGTTATTGGTCGGGCGCCCGATGCGGATCTCGTGCTCGAGGACGGCCAGGTCTCCCGTCACCACACCCGTGTGAGCCCAGCCTCCGACGGCTCGGCGGTGGCCGAGGACCTCGGCTCGGCCAATGGCACGTTCGTCAACCACAACGAGTTGCACGGCCCGGCTCGACTCGATCCCTCCGATGAGCTGCTGGTCGGCGTGACGCTGATCGAGGTGCGCTCCAAAGGACAGGTTGCCGCTCAGGCGTCGGTTCTGCGGGCGATACCACCGGCGCTCGCGCACGCTCCGCGAACCCCCGACTTCGTCAGCCCGGCTGTGGCCAACTCCGAAGCGGGCGAGGGCGAGGCGCCGCGCTCGGCGGGAATGCGCGAGCTGGACAAGTTTCTCGACGTGCGGGTGCGCCGTCGTGCACAGCTAGCGCCGCTGGCGTTGCTGACGCTGATCGCGTTGGCGCTGATCATCTACTTCGCCACGCAGTAGCCGCCGAGAGCAAGCCCGGGATCGGCGTGGGCTGGTGTTTGCTTGACGATGCTGCACAGCCACGGAGCATCGGGCTGTTCGGGACGCTGACTGAAAAGCCCGGGCGAGCGCGTTCGAGCACCGTGCCGGTCGGCGCGACTAGCGCTGGGCGAAGTAGACGACCAGCGCTATCGCCGTCAGGATCACGCTGCCGTAGGAAAGCACCACCGGGGCCCACGAGCGTGAAGCGAGACCTCCGCCACGACGTGTTGCGGGCGGCGAAAAAGCCCCGAACTCCTGCAGGCTCTGTCCACCCGGCGCACCCGGCCCCTCGAGAGCTGGGGCCGCCACCGGCTCGACGACGGGCGGCTGTGCAGGCGGTGGCGCGGCGGGCTGCTCCTGCGCCGTGGCGGCGGCGACGGGCACCGGCGCCTCCACGGGAACGCTGCGCAAGCGGGTCGCGTTCGGATCGACCGGCACCGAGCTGAGACGAGTCGCGCCGACGTCGGCCACGATCTCCACCTCCAACACGGTGGTGCCGAACTTCACCTTGGCGCCGTGCCCGACGGGCGTCGCAGCGCTGATCGGGTGGTCATCCACGAAAGTCCCGTTGGTGGAAGACAGATCCTCGACGATCAGCCCCTCGCCGTCCGGGCGAATCTCGAGGTGCCGGCGCGAAAGCTCGGGGTCGTCGATCACCACATCGGTCTCATAGCGGCCGATAACGACCGGACGATCGATCTCGATCGTCTCCCCCGCAAGCGGTCCCGCGATGACACGTAGGCTGGACAACGAGCGCAAGCCTAGCGCCAGACTCGGCAATTGGCAACAGCAACGCATCGCCAGCGCTCACGGCCCGATCGCAACATCACGGATCGAGCCCGCGCGGAGCGGTAGTGTCCAGCAGCGACGGGCGAACGCGAGGGCCGAGAGCGAGAGGATCCACGGTGAGTGATCAGCAGCGAGACGGCGAGCCCGACCGGTTGATCGGCGCTAGCGTCGACGGCTACGAGGTGGAGTCGCTGTTGGGCGTCGGTGGCATGGGACGTGTGTACAAGGCGTTCGCCGCCGACGGCACACCGATCGCGCTCAAGCTGGTGCGCGAGGATCTCGCCAGCGACAGCGTGTTCCGGCGGCGTTTTGACCGGGAGGCACGCATCGCCCAGCAAATCGTGAACCCGCACGTCGTACCGGTTCTGAAGACCGGCGAATACGACGGTATGCCGTATCTGGCGCAGCGGTTCATCCCGGGCGGCTCACTGGAGCAGAAGCTCGAGCGCGAGGGACGTCTGGCGATCGACGTGGCCCTGCGTGTTTGCGCTGACGTCGCCGACGGCCTGGACGCCCTGTTCGCCGCCGGCATGGTGCACCGTGACGTAAAGCCCGCCAACGTGCTGCTGGATCTCGACGGCAGCGCCCACATCACCGACTTCGGACTGGCCAAGGACGGCGACGCGACCAACCTCACGCGTCCCGGGCAGACGCTGGGCTCGCTGGACTACATGGCGCCGGAGCAAATCCAGGGTCTGGAGGTGAACGCCAGCACAGACGTCTACGCGCTCGGCTGCGTGGTCTTCCAGTGCCTGTCCGGCGCAGCGCCGTTCGGCGATCGTCGTGGCATGCGTCTGCTGTGGGCTCAGCTACAGGACGAGCCGCCCGATCCCTGCTCACAGGTTCCCGAGCTGCCGGACGCGCTTGGCAAGGCGATCCTGTCTGCGCTTCGGAAGGATTCAGCAGCACGCCCGCAGAGCGCCGGGGAGTATGCACGGCTACTGCAGCAGGCGGCCGGTCTGGGGGCGCCCGCGAGCCAGTGATCACCGTACGTTCTTGGCCGGCTCTCTTGTCTAGCAGTTGCGTCGATTAGGGCTGCTGACAGTCCTCCGCGTAGGATTGGGGTGTGATCGGCATGGAGAGAGTCCTATGAGTCCGAGCAGGGCCCGGGTCTCTCGTTCTGCGAGCAAGTCCTGGCAGGTAGTGGTGTATGAGACGGCCAGTGAGAAGCGCCCGGCGCTCGAATATCTCGGTGGAGCGTAGGTCCCGGACCAGCCGCGCCGCGAGTTGCTGCTGACCGTTCTTGCGGTGGTGCAGGTGGGGCCTGTGGGGCCTTTGGCGTTCCCGACCGGCACTAACCGGTGGCGACTGATGCATAAGCCATCCAAGAAGGGCGAAGTGGACATGAGCGGCATCTTCGAGGCGCGCGACGAGCACAACCGAGTCCTCTATCGTCTGTTCTGCCTCCTCGACCGCAACGCACCGGCTCATGGGCCAGCGCTCGTGCTTCTCGGCGGTGGGAGCAAGCCCGCCCGTACCGAGATGGCGCAGCGGGTCTACAGGACGATCGACGGCTACCGGGATGACTGTCTGGCGAGTCGTCGCGTCGCGGAGATCAAGACGTGGCCAGCGTGGTGGCCGCAGCCACGCGGCTGAACCCGACTACGTAGCTTTCATGCTACGCTTGGTGGGACCCGCAAGGAGATTACGATGAAGCAGACTGATCAGAGTGCCGTCTTCGCTGACTTTCTCGGCAAGACCTATCCGACCGAGGCGGAGCGCAGCTCCTTCGAGCGCGACCTCGCGAAGCTCGTTGCCTCCGCAAAGCTCCTCGAGCAGCTGGAGGATATACGCGAGGCCAAGCGGATGACGAAGGCCGAGGTGGCACGACGCCTCGGCGTCAAGCGACCGGTGGTATCTCGCCTGCTCGCCGGTAAGGGGACGGTGCCGAACTTGGGAACCATCGCCGATGTCGCCGAGGTCCTCGATGTCTACGTTGACGTGCGCATCAAGCCGCAGCCTCGCAACGGCAAACGCCACGCCGCGATCGAGGTCCACGAGACCGCCGCCTGATCGTCAGGGCGTTCAGCGTGCGGGCCGGATTCTCGTACAAAACCGTTACAGCCGCAGCGTCGAGGTCGTGTGGCGCTCAGGTCGATCTCTCCAGACTGCTGCCGAGAAAGCGGGTGATGGTTGAAAAAGATCTCGACCGGTCAGGCCATCGTTGCGACTCAGAGTTGACATCGACTCATCTCGCGGGCCGGTCACGGCACGAGGCGCAGCAGTGAGAACGGGGCCGCCTGCTGCAACGCGCGAGATTCAAGCGTCTCGCCTTTGCTCAGCCTCGTGTCCGTTCCGGACGAGGTACAGGCGCAGCGCTAACATTCGAGTGCCGAGGTAATCCTACCCACATTGCTGGTTGGTGGGTACCATTATCCATATGAAGACGACCGACCCGCGCGAGCTTCTCGACGATACGTTCAGCTACCGAGATGCCAGGGAGGCGGGTCTAAGCGATACCCGCATCTACGGACTGCGCGACTCCGGAGTGATCCTGGCGCTGGGCGGCGGCGTCTACCGGTGGGCTGAGGCGCCACCAGCCGACCTCGATCTGATCGAGATCGTCGAACGCGTCTCGCGCGCCACGCTTTGCCTGGAGACGGCCCTTGCGCGCCATCAGCTCATCGACTCGATCCCTGCTGCCATCGACATCGCTATCCCGCGCGGGAAGACCCGCCCAGCCCTGAAGGCTCCGTGTCGCCTGCACCAGTTCGATCTCCAGACTTTCGACCTGGGGCGAGAAACACTCGACGTCAGCGCGCGCGCCCATCTAGGCATCTACTCGGCCGAGCGCTCGCTTGTCGACAGCGTCCGAATTCGCCATCTCCAAGGCAGCGACATCGCATGGGAAGCACTGCGCCGATGGCTACACCGACCCGGCGCAAGCCCTGCGCAGCTCATTGAAATCGCCAAGCACTTCGCCGGCGCAGAGCCCGCGATTCGCAAGGCACTAGAAGTCCTGCTGTGAGCGCTCCGACTCGGGCCAGCACTGCCGGTCGCGCCTACCTCGACCTGCGCAAGCTTGCGGCCGATCCAGCAGACAGTTCGCGCTTCCCTTAGCTCGCCGAGCGCAACTCGGCCCACCGAAAATCTACACTTGGCAGTGTCCAAGGCCTCATTGCAGCGTTCCTTTCTATTTCTTTCTATTTTTTCTATTTCTTTCTATTTGCCGCGAGCGATCTCACGAGCTGGCCTTACGCATGTGTCAGGATGGATGGAGCGCCTCGAGTCTGGTGATAACGAACACCGTGATCGGCTCATTCGTCCACGCGGTACTTCCGCTCCACAGCGGCGATACTTCTCTGATGTCCCCGACGAACGTGGAGCTTGTCCGGTCGGTCTACCAGACGTGGGAACGCGGTGACTTCGGCTCGGCCGAATGGGCGGACCCCGAGATCGAATTCATATTCGCCGACGGGCCCGATCCCGGGATTTGGACCGGGCTGGACGGGATGGCGAGAGCCCAACGCGACTTTCTGGCCTCGTGGGATGGATGGCGCATCGAGGCCGAGGTGTATCGCGTGCTCGACGAGGAGCGGGTGCTCGTGTTCGCTCGGATGAGCGGACGTGGCAGGACGAGTGGGCTCGATCTCGCACAAATGCAGAACAGGGGAGCAACCCTGTTTCACCTTCGCGGCGCCAACGTAAAGCGGCTCACTCTCTATTGGGACCGCCAGTTGGCGTTCACCGATCTCGGCCTGTCCCCAGAGGGCGATGCGGGTGACACTATCTGAGGCGAAACGCACTGGGCTGTGTCTCCTGCTGACGGTCTCGATGTTCTCCCGCGACACCTCTTACCTCTTCGGCTCGGCGAGCTGTTTGGCGGTGGCACGGGCCTCGTTTATGTCCTGGTGAGCGATGACACGCACGATCGTGCGTACGTGCCACTGGATCGCAAAGGCCCACTGCTCGTGAACCATCGCACGGGTTCCAAGCGGGCGAGCATCGTGGCGGCTCACGTGGAATGAGACATCGTTACCCAGATCGTGGCTCTCGATCTCCTCGATTTGATACTCCTCACAACCCGCTGCCCACTCTTCGATATGACGGCGGGTCGCAGCCCTGCCCTCGAATATCATCCCGAGCGGCCGCGCCTCCCAGACCACGTCGGGATCGTAGAGGCTCGCCCACGCGTCAAAGTCTCGGCGAAGGAAAGCCTCGTTCGCCGCCTGCCAGAGCTCAACAGCATCAGGTGTCGTAGACCGCTCAGGCATCGCGAGGAGTATCCACCCTGGATTGCGGGCACGATCGGCCCGCAAGCGCGCATCGATTGCTCGTCTGCCCTCGGACAGTCCCAGAACGCCGCTGTCCCGCTGTCAGCACCGGTACAGCCTCACGGCGCTCTGGGTGATAGCTGCTGCGGCTGCGTGAAGTTCCCCGCGCCTGCCGCGACATCGCCCGTGTCCTCGCGCAGCGGCTCGCCGCGTCCAGGGGGGTTGGTCACCCGGGTCGCGGCGTCGGTCCACTCGGTGACCGTCGCGTAGCGCACTCCTAGCTCGCCGCTGGAACCTTTCATACGACCGGTCAACAAGCAGGTGGTGAAGATGATGTCGGTGATCTCCTCGAGCGTGAGGTGTGACTGCTCGAAAAAGCCAAACCACTCTTTCAAGAACTCGCGGATCGCCGCATGCCCTTCGTAGGTGACGAGGCCCATCCCGGTGGCGTCCCAGACCGCATTTGGCGAATAGCGGCTCATCACGGCATCGAAGTCGCCGTTGTTGAACACCTCGGCGAAGCGCCGCGCGAGCGCGACGAAGTCGGTGGTCCTGGACTCCTGCGCCATCGCGGACAGAGTATCCCGTGACGACGCCAACCGGGCTCGAGCTCGCCGACCCCGTCACCTTCGCGACACCCTCGAACGCGACGATCTCAGCCTTGCACGGCGGGCTGACCCGCGAAGTCGCGCCGGCGTTCGATCACACGGTCCCGAGCTCACGCGAGCGCGCCGCGAGGTGCTCGACCCCTAGCTCGCGGTAGAGATCGCACGCCCTTCTGAGGATGTCCGGAGCCTGCTCGCTTTCCGCCTCGGCCAGCCGGCGTCCCGTGAGCAGTTCGCAGCGTGCCACGTCGAGCGGCCGCCCGAGGCGCTCCCAGCCGGCGCGAGCCGAGCGCAGCGCCTCGAGCGCGTCGGGCAGCTCGCCGACGGTCCCTGCCGCCTCCAGTGCGGCTGCCGCGCCGGCCGGCTCGTGTATGCGCTGTGAGATCTCGCTTGCGCGCGTCGATGCCTCGCGGGCGAGCTCGGGGGACCCCGCCAAGGTGCGGGTCAGAGCGAGCGCGGCGTATACCTGGACGGACTGCGGCACGAGCCCTGCGCGCTCCGCGACGGCCAGAGCGCCTATCAGCGCGGATTCGGCCCCTGCCAGGTCTCCCCGGTCGCGCAGGGTCAGGGCCAGCCCGGAAAGCGCGCTGAGGGCGACCTCCGACCAGCCCACCTGCTCGGCCAATTCGTTGGCGGTAACGAACAGCCGCACGGACGCCTCCCAGTCTCCGTCACGCCAGCACAGCCGGCCCCGCAGATTGCTCGACAGGCACAGCTTTCCGACCAGGCCCTCGCGTTCGGCCAGCTCCGCGCCGGCGTTCGTCGTGCGCTCGACCTCTGCCCAGTCGCAGCGGTAGAAGGCCAGCTGGGCGAGCGCCGAGTGCAACTCGATCTGCGCCGGCACATCCCCGATCCGCTCGGCGAGCGCGAGCGCCTCGTCGTAGCACTCCCCGGCAGCGGGGTAGTCACCCTCGGCGTGCTCGAGGTGATGGCCCAGGGCGAGCAGCGCGAGGATCGTCTCTGAAGCGTCAGACTCCCGCGCCAACTCGACCGCTCGATCGAGATTCTCCCTGGCCTTGACACCGTCCCCGATGCGACCGAAGACACGCCCGAAGATGCCGTGCGCTCGGCTCGCCGCACGGGGCTCGCCGAGGTTCTCGGCCAAACGCAGCGCCTTCTCCGAAGCGTAGATGGCAAGCATGTTGTCCCCGACCTGCATATACAGCCAGGCCGCCTCCTCGTACAGCCGCACGAGCGCCAGCGACGGCGCGCCGTCCTTGATCAGGTTGATGCCCTTCTGGTGATGCTCGATCGCGCTCTTTCGCTCGCCCTTGTGGGCGAGGGCGGCGCCGACCTTGCGGTGCAGCTCGGCGACGTGCTGGAGGTCGCCGTCCTCGCTGTAGTAGTCCAGGCAGCGCAGCCATCCCTCGATCGCCGGCTCGACCCGGCCGAGGCGCAGCGAGACATCGCCACGCTTCTCAGCGATCCGCTGTGCGGTTTGCTCGTTCGCGTCGGCCAGCGCGATCGCCGCCTGATAGTGAGCCAGCGCCTCGCGGTTGGAGTACAGCGCGCCGGCCGCGTCACCCGCCGCCTCTCCGAACTCCAGTGCCCGGGCGCGCATCTCGGCGAGCTCGCTGACCGGCAGATGCGCTTCGGCGGCATACGCGGCGGCGCGAGCATAGTGCTCGGCGACGAGGGCAACCGTCCCCTCGCCGTGCCCGCCGGCTCGCCGCTGGATGAACGCGCCGACCTCGGCGTGCTTGCGCGCACGGACGGCCTTGGGCAGCGTCTCATACGCCACGTCCCTGATCAGCACGTGCTTGAAGGCGAGCTCACGCTCCCCAGCGAGACCCGCGCCCTCGCCGGGGACGAGGATGTCTTTCTCGCGAAGCATCGCGAGCGCCGCCTCGAACGGCTCCCCGGCGGCGACGGCGACAGGCTCGAGCGCGCTCTCCCAGAAGGTGCGCCCGAGGACCGCCGCGTGCGCGACGAGCTGGCGCTCGAACGGCTCGAGCGAGTCCAGTCGCGCCGCCAGCAGACCCTGAACGGTCTCCGGCATCTCCGCCGCGGTGCCCTCGCCATCCTCGGCGACGCGTTGAACCAGCGCCTCGGCGAACAGCGGGTTTCCACCACAGCGCTCTGCCAGCGCGCCCGGCAGATCGACCTCTGTGCCCGCGGAGCGCAGCAGCGCCTCGATCAGCTCGCGCGCATCCTCAGAGGCGAGGGGTTCGAGGAATACGGCGGTGACCGTGCGCCTGAGCGCGCTCCAGTCGGGCCGTCGCTCGAGCAGCTCATCGCGTGCCAGGCAGAGCTGCAGCACCGGGGCCCGCAGCCAGCGCGAGAGGTAGTCGATCAGGTCCAGGGTGCCCTCATCGGCCCAATGGATGTCCTCCCACGCGATGACCAGCAGCTGGTCGCGCGCGAGCGCTTCGAGTACCGCGCGGACCGCCCCGAACAGGCCCTCGCGCGCGTTCTGCTGATCCTCGCGCTCAGCCGGGAACTCGCCGCTTGGCGCACCGGCGCCGAGCATGCGCGCGAGCGGGGTGATCCTGCGCTCGAGCAGATCGTCTCCCTCGAGCGCAGTCAGGAGCGGCCCGAGTCGCTCGGTGAGCTTGGTCCGCACGAGCTCGGGATCGTCGCCTTCGCCGATGCCGCACTCGGCACGGAGAATCTCAGCGAGGGGCCAGTAGACGATCCCCGATCCGACAGCGAGGCACCGGCCGCGCCTGACCCTGACCGGCGGAGCGTGCTGCTCGAGTCGATCCTCGAGCTCTGCGAGCAGGCGCGACTTGCCGACGCCAGCCTGACCGATCACCGTCACGAGGTGCGGCGATCCGTCTCTGACCACGCGTTCGAACACACTCTCGAGTCGCGAAACCTCCTCCCCGCGCCCCACCAGGGGCGTTGCGTGCGCGCGACCCAGCGCGGGTCCGCCCGGCTCGCCGACCTCGAGTGCTTCCCATGCGCTGACGGGTTGCGCCTTCCCCTTCAGCGCCAGCGGCTCCAGCTCTCGGTAGACGACGCCGCGGGCGCTCAAGCGTTGTGTGCGCTCCCCGACGAGGATGCCCCCGGCCGCAGCGGCGGCCTGCAGCCGAGCCGCGACATTGACGGCGTCGCCCATCACGGTGTAGGCGTCACCGATCCGTCCGGCGAGCACCTCACCGGTGTTGACGCCCACGCACAGGGCGAGCTCGAGCCCGAATTCGGATACGAGATCGCGGTTGAGCTCCGCCATCGCGCTCTGCATGCCAAAGGCCGCTCGGACGGCGCGTTCGGCGTCGTCCTCGTGGGCCACCGGTGCCCCAAAAACGGCCATCACGTTGTCGCCGATGTACTTGTCGACCCGTCCGCCGAACCGCTCGACCTCCGCGGCGAACCGCGTGAGGCAGCGCTCGATCAGTGTCTTGACGGTCTCGTGGTCCAGACGCTCGGCTACCGACGTGTAGCCCGAGAGGTCGGCGAACAGGACGGTGACCGTGCGGCGCTCCTCGCTCTCGGCCGCGTCCTCGGCCACCACAGCTGCGCCATCGACCTGCCCGAGCGGCGAGCCGCAGGCGTTGCAGAAGCGAGCCCCTGGCGGGGTGGCGGCCCCGCACGATCGGCAAACCCGAGACAGCGCCGCGCCGCACGCCATGCAGAACGCCGCCCCATCGGGATTCCCCGCCTCGCACTCACCGCAATCGACCGAGCCGCCCATGACCGCAGATCTTCGCGCGAAATCGCGATCCACGCCTCATCCACCGAGCGCAGCGGCGCTCTTGACGGATGGCTCTGGACTCACAGCCATCAACGACGACACCAAGCCATCGGGCGACAGACACCCATCAACCGGCTGAACAACCCGCTCGGGTCGTACGGCCAGAGCCAAGCCGCACTCTCCTCGCGATGCCGGCTACTGAGGCCCGATGGCCTGGAGGGCTTCCTCCTTCGTCGGGTACTCGTAGCGCGCGTGTGTCAGCGGATTTCAGGATGCCACGAATCGAGCGGCAGTTCACCGGTCTCGGCGAACCGCTCGTAGCTCGCCCTGACGATCCGCGCGTTCTCCCGCGACACCGGCTAGCGCCTCCTCGACTCGGCGAGCCGCTCGGCGGCTGTGCGCGCCTCGTCGATGTCGGAGTAGATCGTGACCAGCGTGATCAGGCCGTCCTCGCGAACGCCGACACTCGCGGAATGCACCGCGACGTGGCCGACGCTGCCGTGAGGCCGACCGAGTTGACTGTAGGTGGCGAACAAGACCCCGTTGCCGAGATCGAGGATCTCCCCTGCCTCCACGGTGACCTCGTCGAACATCGCAAACCAATCTTCAAACCAACGACGAATCGCCTCGCGACCCGCGAACGTGCCAAGCCCGACAGGCGAGTTGTCCCAGACCGCGTCGGGAGCGTATTGGTCCAAAACCGCACCGAAGTCCCGGCGGTTCATCGCCTCGATAGCTCGCCGCGCGAGTTCGACCGGGTCCGCTGTCGTGAACTGCTCGGGCATCGTGTGTGAAGTATCCCGCAGGCCACCGCATCGGACCGGCTGACGGGAAGGGAGCGCCCGGAGCGCACGGGCACTTGCCCGACAGCGACCCTGATCTCGGACAGAACCGCGACGCAGCTCGAGCACCGCCGTTTCGCTGAATGGGCATCGAGACGGCCAGGCTCAGAGCAACTGGCGATCTGTGCAGGCTGCCGGCCGCGGGCAGGAGAGGACCGACACGGATGGCACAGGTTCTCCAACGCCGGCTGTGGGCAATCAGGAGGTGCGGCTCAGCAGCGCTGCGGCCGAGATCCTCTAAGCGTCCGCGCTGGGAATCTGCCAACGTCCATCCTCGAAGACGAGACGAACCGCCTGCCCGTCCTCACCCAGCGCGATCCGTGCCTCGCGTGCCTGGAAGTCGACCTCGAGCGCGAGGGTGAGAGGCGGTATGCGCAGGTTCACCGGCTCACGAGTTCCTGTGTCCTTCACGCTCGCCGGCCGGTTGACCTCGGTATCTTCGGCGGTCGACGGCGGCGGCACGACGACCGCCTCCACGTCCCCATCGAGCACAATCGGCTCCACCGCGGGAGGTGGGGGTGCAGCGTCTGCCCGTTCGTCGGTATCGGGCACGGTTGGCTCTATCGCGGGAGCTCGCGCGAAAATCGTCGGGGCGTAGCCGGGACCCGTCGGGGCCGGTGGCGATGGCGGCGGCGTTTGGCTCGGGATCGAGCGGACGACCAGCGTTGTGCCACCAACCTCAATCGAGTCGTCCGCGCTGAGCAGCAGGGGGCTCGCGATCCTCAGGCCGTTCACGAATGTGCCATTCGAGGAGCCGAGATCCTCGATCGCGTACTCCCCGGAAGCCTCACGTGAGACACGGGCGTGCTGACGTGAGATCTCGGTGTCCTCGGAGAGCTTGCCCGCACCCTCGGCGTGGCGTCCGATCACGAGCTCGTCTCCGACGACGATCGTCGTACCCGCGGCGTTGCCGGCGATCACCTCCAGACGCAGTCCGGGGGGATCGCCGCCACGATCGGTATCTGCGCCGATGCTAGGCGGCTGGGGCGCTCGAGAGCCCTCGTGTGTTTCTCCAGAGCTGATGCGGGAACCGTAGCGGTTGTGAGGCCGCGCTGCTGGTCAAATCGCCATTTCGATGTGGATCTCGGCCGCCGGGCGGCTCCAGCGCTGCGCCCGAGGGACGGGCACATCCACCCCCGACGTCGCCGCTCGGCGCGATCAGCGCACAGGTCTCGCGGTCCGGCAGAAGGCGTGATCGGCGATTGGCGCAAAGGCGCTCACCCGACGGTTGGCGTGGGGAATCAGTGGGCTCATAGACCGGCGAGCGTGTTGCCTGGGGCGGGGCGATCGCTCGCAGGCTATGCGCCGGGCATGTCGCGCGACGTGCTCACGCAAACGCCGCTGCGGCTGGCGCGACCCGCGCTTTGCTGCTAGCGTGCGTGCACTGTCAGTGGCATTTCGGGACGCGGGCACGGGACAGCTGCTTGGGTTGCCCGCTGACGGCGAGACGAGGGAGACTCGAGTGGCTGGGGTACAAGAGGCGACTGGCAGACTCGCTGGTGGCGCGATCATCTGTGCTGACCACGAGCTTGGATAAACGAGACGCCGTGGCCTGGCACACGAACCTGCCGGAGCAGTTCTTTAGATGAACTGGGCTGAGATCTTCATCGCCTTCGCGCTCTCGCATCTGGTGGGCGATTATCTGCTGCAGACAGACTGGCAGGCTCGTCACAAGCGCGCCGGCCTTGCCCGGCACGCGGGCCTGGCGCGCAGGGCGCTTTTTACCCACATTCTCACGTATACGATCGCTTTCGTGCCGGCGGTCTCGATTTACGATTCCGGCGTGAAGATCGCGTGGGTGATCGCACTGATTGCCGTTCCGCATCTGATTCAGGACGATGGGCGGCTGCTGCACACTTACATGAGAAAGGTCAAGGGTCTCGACCCCGACGTCAACCTGCCGGTATCGATCGCGGTCGATCAGACCTTTCATCTGCTGGTGCTGTTGGGTCTCGCGCTGCTCGTGAGCTCCTGACCTCGATTCGCCACGAGGGGTCTGATGACGCGCGCACGTCGATCAGACCTGGAAGCGCTGTGCCGCCTACTTCGTCGCCTTTCTCTTCGGCTTCGTGCCATTGAGCGAGACAGCAGCGCTTGCCGTTCTCGACACCGAACCCGATGTGTAGGTCACCACCGCCGTACCTGCGAGCTTGTAGTGCCCCTGCTCGAGCAGCCTCAACCCGCTGGCGTTGAGCGTCAGCGAGACACTCTCAGAACCGAGCCCGGACGCCGAGAACGCCGCGGCGCCGATCGTCACGGCGCTGCGCTTGGTCTTCTTGTGTTTGCCCCTGCCGGTCGTCTTCTCGACCGTACTCCTCAGTGTCAACGAGCCGCCGCACGGAGCGCCACTGCAGGTGAGCTCGACACTCAGCGCCCCGTTGGCCGCGACGATTGCCCTCTGCGCCGCGATCGTCACGGATGCCGTGGGAGTGGCACCTTGGTCAACGACGGCTGGTTTACTCGCGGCGGGCAGCGCCGAGGTGGGCGTGGGTGATTCGGTGATCGTCTCGGAGAGGATCGAACTGGCCGAAGCAAGATAGTCGTGATTGCCGCTGTAGCTGGCATCGACCGTGTACGGAGAGCCTGCGCTCGTCGCGTACATCGTGGTGCAACTCGCCGTCCCAGTACTCGTGTTCAGCGCCACCGCGGCACAACCGGGCAGCGTGCCCGACCCGCCGACGAACTCAACAGTCCCGCCACCCGGCACACCAGACGACGGAGCCACGGCCCCCACCGTCGCGACATAAGTCACAGGCTGACCAACCACAGCAGACGCCGGCGAGCTCAAAACAGTCAACGTCGACGCCGCATCCACAGTCAAACCCGACCCAGACCTAGACGAAGACAAATAACCACCATCACCGCTGTAAACAGCCGTCACCGACTCCGCACCAGCCATGGAAAACGTAGTAGTACAACTCGCCGTCCCATTGCCCGTGTTCAGCACCACCGCGGCACAACCGGGCACGCCGACGAACTCAACAGTCCCGCCACCCGGCACACCAGACGACGGAGCCACGGCCCCCACCGTCGCGACATAAGTCACAGGCTGACCAACCACAGCAGACGCCGGCGAGCTCAAAACAGTCAACGTCGACGCCGCATCCACAGACAAACCCGACAAAGACCCAGACGAGGACGAATAGCCACCATTACCGCTGTAAACAGCCGTCACCGACTCCGCACCAGCCATGAAAAACGTAGTAGTACAACTCGCCGTCCCATTGCCCGTATTCACCGCCACCGCTTCACAGCCCGTGACCGGGCTTCCCGAGGCAGCGAATTCGACCGTGCCTCCGTCCGGCACAGGGCTCACTTTCGCTTCGAGCGTGACAGATTGACCGACGAGGACCGGGTTTGATGAGGGCGACAGCACGGTCGTGGTGATCGTCTCACACAGTGTGCACTTGATATCCACCGTCGCCGCCGACGCCAGCGGGCTGTGAGACCCGAGCGCCAGCGCTAGCACGAGTAACCCCGCGGGCACAGACACGAAGTGCCAGCCGTACCTGTGAGTGACAGACGCGCGCACGCGCGCCAGCGAAGCGGCAACACATGCTGTACCTGGCCGTCCGCTCATCAGACGCTCAACCGCTGCGACTGGCGGCGCGAGAGGAACCGCCGATAGCTGCGACCGACCCCAGTGATAGCAATCTCACTATCCCTTTATAGCTTGTCAGGACTCTGTTTTCCAGCGCCTGATCGGCGGACCGCGATTGCTGGCGCTGCGCGGACAGCAAGTCGTTGACCGCGTCTGGCAGCTCCGACGGCCTATCAACGAGCGATCTCGGCACCCGCCACAGCCAGCTCCGAGGATCTCGAACGAGCGATCGCCAACCATCACTGCGCGACTTGCCCCAAGCGCCGATAGGGCCGTGCGGATAGTCGAAGCTTTGTCCTAGCTATCAGCGTTCGGGTCTGGCCTGGTGAGAACCTCGTTCCAGCGCCTCGTGAATGCTCGGAACAGCCGACGTTTCGCGCAGCGATGCCCCACGTCACCGACTCGATGTGAGACTCTAGTCGCTCCCATCATCGTGTCCCAGTCCACCTCCTCAGCAGACGATGTCCGCCTCGAGAACCCGGTATACGCGGCTCTGTCGGACACACACTCACGATTTGCCCAGCGCAGTGGTCGCGCGCTTCGATATGCCCCCGATGTCGCGCCCTTCCTCGCACTGCCGTCCGAGCCGTCGAGGACCGACTGGCAGGACGCGGTCGCGTTGATCGCGCCGGGAACGGCAGCCGCGACGATGCACGATGGCTCTCCCCTACCTGTGCCATTGCAGGTGGCCGTGACCTTCGAGCTCGTGCAGATGATCGGAAAGCGCGTCGCTGGGGCCCACGATCCAGAGGCGGTCACTCTGGGGCCCGCCGATGTGCCAGAGATGATGGAGCTCGTTGCGCTGACCGAGCCCGGGCCGTTCCTGGCGAGAACGATCGAACTCGGCAAGTACGTCGGGATCCGACGCGACGGTGGGTTGGTCGCGATGGGCGGCGAGCGCATGCGCTTTGCTGGCTGGACGGAGATCAGCGCCTTATGCACCGCACCGGCGTATCGCGGCCAGGGACTCGCCTCGCGACTCCTGTCCACACTCGCCGCCGATATCCAGAATCGCTCTGAACAAGTGTTTCTTCATGTCCTGAGCGCCAACACCAACGCGATCGGCCTGTACGAAGAGCTCGGGTTTCGAGCCCGCCGAACTCAGATGCTCTCCGTGCTGGCACGCACGAGCGGCGACTGAGCCTGGATCCGCGGCCGTTCGCGCCGGCGCGGTCTGCAACGCGAGGATGATGCCGAGTACGCCAAGCAAGTGGCAGAAGAGCGCCCACTCATCGGCGCCTCAGAGGCTTGGCTGTCAGTCCTCCGCGCGGAAGCTGCGTGCGAGCTCTTGGCCGGTTGTGAAGTAGTGCCGGAAGACGTAGAGCAGCGGGCTCCAGCGCTCAGGATCGATGTGGTTGGTTTCTCCCTCGACGATGCTCGCCAGCGCGTGCACCGCCTGGACGTGAGCCTCGACGATCCGGAAGTGCTCGCCGTCGGGGCGCGTCGCCGGCTCATGGATCGCCGTGATCTTCGCCTCGAGTTGCAAGGGACACTGCGCGATGCGTGGCGGTTTGACCGTCTCGGCCGCTACGGCCCTCAGGCCAGCGGCCTGGAACTTGTGTGGCTCATAGCGGAACGTGTCGGCCTTGTGAGGCGCCGGGGGGTTGCGCCCGGTCAGCGGCGCCAGCACCTCGACCTGCTCGACGAGATCCGGCCCAGGCAGGTTGATCACGCACTCCCGCTCGCGCTGCAGGTTGGCGAAGGTGTGCGCCGTGCTCTCCCAGCCCATTACGACTGTGTAGCCGAGAGCCCAGGCTGAGGACATCGGTCCGATGTTCGCCGTCCCGTCGATGTTCATGGTTGTGATCAGCGCGATCGGCGTGCCGAAGTAGAGAATGCTCGGCCAGATCCGCCGGTGCTCACCGGCGCCGGTGGGGCTGGGCGTGTGAGTGGCGTCGTGTGCGGCGGTCTCGGTCATGGTCGCGACTCCTCGTGTCGGGGCTGATCGTGTTCGATCCTAGGAGCGTGCGTGTTCGATGCACGTCGAATCGTGGACGTAGACCGGAACAGGGACGATTCGATGTCGATCGAACCGCTGGACGTCTAGGATGGAGCCCATTCAGGGAGACGCCGACATCGCCGCCGTAGCCGCGCTGATCGGCGATCGCACGCGCGCGCGGATGCTGCTCGAGCTCGCCGGCAGGCCCAGCCTGCGAGCAAGTGAGCTCGCCGTCGCCGCCGGGGTTTCGCGTGCGACCACGAGCTTTCATCTGAGCAAGCTGCTCTCCGGCGGCTTGCTCGAGTCCCAGACGCGGGAGCGCCACCGCTATTACCGGCTTGCCGGCCCACACATCGGCCAGGCGATCGAGGCGTTGCAGCGCATCGCTCCCCGCCAGGAGATACGGTCGCTGCGCAGCGCCAGAAACGCACAGGCGATGACGTATGCCCGTTTCTGTTACGACCACCTCGCTGGTAGGTTGGCGATCGAGATCCTCGACGCGATGAGCACTGGCGGTCTGATCACCTTCGCGGGGGATCATTTCGAGCTGACCGACCACGGCACCGCTCGCCTCGCAGACCTGGGGATAGACGTGGCCGCGCTGGCGATGAAGCGGCGCTCTTTCGCACGCTCCTGCCTGGACTGGAGCGAGCGCCGGCCCCACCTCGCGGGGGCGCTCGGCGCCGCGCTCGCCGAACGTTTCATCGATCTCGGCTGGATCGAGCGCGCACCCACGGGGCGCGCCGTCGCACTGACCCCCACGGGCCGGGCCGGGTTCGCTGAGGTCCTTCAGCTCGCCGTCGAGCACACCGAGTCAGATGGACGGCGAGGCACGCGAGGTCTCGACACCGTCAGCGCGGCCTGAGAGGACGGCGGCACGAGCGCCCAGAGTCTCCTCATCCCGCGCCGGCGAGGCCTCGATCAACCGCCTCGCCTCTCGTCCGAATCTCGATGTGCTGCCAGACGAAGGTTTGACCCCCGCCGGACTCGTTTCGCGGGCTATCGCGTGAGGAGCGCTGATCGCCTAATCGAGCGAGAGCACATTGGCGGTCTCGGGGCCGACGCGACCCTCCAGCACATCGAGGTAGACGCGCTGCACCGCTTCGAAGCCGTGATCGTGGACGACTTCGAGCCAACCCCCCGTCCACGCGCAGAACGGGTGCCAGGCGTCGGCGATCCTGCTGTGCAGCTCGGCGCGGCCCCAGTCCTCGGAGCGTTTGGCAGCGCGATCGGGGGCGAAGAAGAGGGTCGGTGTTGGGCCGGGCAGCTCGCCCTGGCCGGCGCCGAGCTCCTCCCAGTGCGTGATCCCCACGGTCATGCTGTAGATGAGCTCCTCGCCGTAGTGTGAATGGACGTCGAGGCGTACCTTGCCGTCTCCCGCGATATCGACGAAGGTGGCGGGTCCGCGCTGCAGTGAGGAGATCGCGTCGTAGGTGACGATGCGGCCGTAGATCCCGAGTCCTTCGACGAACTCCACATTCCGCGGCGAGGTCAGTCCCACCAGCTCGACTCCCTCGCGCTGCGCCAGCAGGAACGCAGCGGCGATCGCGGTCTTGCTCGAGGCGCTCGAGATCACGATCGGCCCGCGCGCGGTCAGCCCGTCGCCTGAGAGCTGGTCGTCGATCAGAAACGAGGTGAAGAACAACGGACGCAAGAGCATCTGCAGCTCCTCGGTGTCCGCCCGGTAGAAAGGGTCTGCGCTGCTCGCCAGGTAGCTCTGGTAGGCCGGGGGCAGTGCCTGGCGATGCGGCGAGCCGTCGATGAACCCATACCCACCAGAGTTGGCGGGCGTCACGAGGAGGTGGGAGGAAGGGGGCAGATATCCGTACAGGCGCACGCCGGGCTCGACACCCTCGGCCTCGCTTCGCTGCACCTCGGCAAAGCCCCACATCGGGACGCGGCCCCATCCCTCCGCGGCCGGAAAGAAGTCCCAGTAGGACATGGCCTGCCCCAGTACCGCATACGTGACGTTGTTCGCGGTCAGCCCGAAGCGCTCGACCCGCAGCAGCGCCTGGCCAGGCTCGAGCACTAGCCCCTCGGACTCGGCGATCCGGCACTCGCGGAGATTGTCGCGCTTGACCAAGAAGTCGCTCATCAGCGGGATCCTCTCACGATTCACGGCAAAGCGCGCGGCGTTCCCCGCGCGGACGCAGCGTCATCGTCTGTCAGTAGAGCCAGCAAGTCGCCTCGCGATATCGACCGTTGGTATGACAGAGCAGATCTGCAATGGCGGCGAACCAGTCGCTCGCGAACGCGGCGCTCTACCGCGGTCACAGAACACGGATCGTCGTGGCGCCGTCTGTCAGCTCGATGTCGGCGTAGCTGCCGTGTGCCTCCGCGCCCGTGGCGAGGCAGGTCACGATCAGCCACACGCGGAGCACTTCGCGTGGCGTCGCGCCCGCGATCGCCCGGGCGCGGTCCTGCGCCAGGGCTCGTTCCTCGGCCTGCCACTCGCCGAGGCCGGCGCTGCCGCTGCGCACCACGAGGTGCCACTCGCGCTCGCGCCAGTGCGGCAACGGGCAGCGGTAGCTCGTCTCGTTCGGGAGGGCCACGCTCCAGTGGTAGGAGAGGTCGCGGCCGTCGTCGAACTCGACAGCGACCGACATGTAATCGTGCGTGAGGATGGTGTCCTCGGCGCGCTTGGCGGGAAGTCGATCGACGCGCCAGCGCCAGCGCAGCCTGAGTGCCTGCGTCAACGGCGCTCGCACTTCCCGGCAGACGATCTCCGCGCGCCCACGACTGTGAACGTCTACCTCCCCGTCACGCTCGCGGTGCAGTCCCGCAAACGGGACGTGGCCATGCGGCTCCCATCCCGCAAGCGGCGCGATCGGAGCACGGATCCGCTCCAGCTCGAGACGGCAGAGCCCCGTCGGATCGTGCACGGCTGCCTGCGCCAGGCTCCCATCCACGTCGCTGTCACGCTCCCAGACCGCGACGAGCACATCGAAGCCGCCTGCGAACAGAGCGCGCGGCATCGTGCGGTCGTAGCTGACGCGCCCCTCCTCGTCGCGCAGCTCACCGGGGAACAGCGAGCACACCTCGATCGGCCCACTGTGCGGAGCGGCAACGGTGAACGTCGTGCCAGTCCCGTAGAGAGCGGGTGCACAGGCACCTGTCCGCACCCGCAGCTGCAGCGCTGCATCGAGGTGCGGCCCGCGTCGCGTGGCGATCCACGAGTCGCCGTCGGCCAGCCACGTGATCGCCGCGCCTTGCTCTGCCGAGAGCCCCGTCGGCGTCCACGGCTCGCTGCGCGCATCGACGCGGACCCGCGCGACGACGGCCCCCGCCCGCCGCAGTGCCGTCGCGGCCGCGGCGAGGTCTGGGGGTGTCCTCGATGCCGGTAGGGGCGCTCGCAGCTGGTCTACGACCGCGCCAGCGACCGTGCCGGCACGACGAAGCGAGACACGCGCGTCCATGCAGATATCTTGAACGAAATCGCACCTGACTGGCTGTCAGCAGAGATGACCCGCGGACCGTCGCCGGCGCTGACTTCCGTGGTCCTGGCATCGTCAGAGAACGTGCCACTGTCCTCGCCTGTCACCCGCCCGGCGAGCATCCCACCGTACTCGGCCGCCTCGTGGACGATCAGATCGAGGCGCCACTCCGCGATCAGCTCCAGCAGATCGTCTGCCATCCGCGGGGTCCAGTGTTCCCACGCGATGCGCTGGCTGAGCTCGCCCACGTGCGATGGACCATGCGCCATCGCCCCGGCCATCTCCGGGAACGTGTCCGTCACGCGCTCCCACGTGAAGTCGTGGCCCGCTCCAATCGCCGGAAAGCCCATCCGCTCCACTGCCGCGCAGAACGACGGCGCGGTCGCGAACCGCACTTCGTGGCCGCCCTCACGCAGCGCCAACGCGTATGGCACCATCGAGTTCAGACACTCGTGTGACCCCACGTGGACAATCACGCCTAGAGAGTCACTGCGTCGCCGATCCGGCTGTTTCCCAGATAGCGGTGGTTGGCTTGCGCCAGTCGATTCTCGTCGTAGAAGTGCTTGGCCCACCAGGAATGATGCCGACTGCCCAATATGCGATGTGCGAGGGTCAGATTTGCGCTCGGACGAGAGATCTATCGCTTACCAAAACCGGGGGGGTTTTGATATGTGAGGCTTCCCAGAACCAGGGGGGTTGGCTGGGAGCTCACACGGTCCGTCGGGGAGGTTCCTCGCGTCTGGCTGCTCGATGAGGTGACCGGACTGCGGGGATGGACGCAGGCGCTGAAGTACCTCCGTGACAACACCGAGCTCGACCCGGAGCACTCGGCTGCCTTCCTCGCGCGCGAACAGGAAAACCCAAAAGAAACTGAACAGGCGCGCGAAGGACGCGAGCGCGAATGCGAAGCGCACGACGAAGCCACCGTCGAGAGCTACCGGCGGGCGGGCGCGGGCAAGAGACCGGCGAGGGAAGTGCAATGGCCGCGGGCCGCCACCCCCGGGAGAGGCTGCTCTGAATCTCCGTTGTGCCCGTCCCGAGCTCTTCCCGCCAAGCGGTTCTGATTGGCGTCCGGGCCAATCCGCCGGGTTTCAGCTGTCCGGGTCGCCGTCAGACCGGCCCATCGCCAGACACACCCCCGGCCTCGGCCGCGACCCTCACCGGTCGTTCGGCGACACGCTCGGTTAGGCGCACGCGTAGCCCGCTGGGGGCCATCGTGAACTGGAGTTTCTCGGTGACGGGGCCGGCGCTTTCGTCGAGCTCGATGTGGAAGTTGCGCGCGATCGTCGCCATCGCGGCCTTGGACTCCAGGAACGCGAGGTTACGCCCCGGGCAGAACCGGGGGCCCGCGCCGAACGCCAGGAACGACTTCTGATCGGGTGCGTCCTCGCCGCCCTCGAGCCAGCGATCGGGGTCGAACTCCTCCGCGCGACTCACCGAGCGCAGACCGATGAGGCGAGTGGGTGCAAGCAACTGCGCGCCGGCGGGAATGTTTATACCGGCGATGACGGTGTCCGCGAGCGCCTCAAACCCGAGGATCGGAGCGACCGGCTTCAGGCGCATCGACTCGCGCAGCACCGCCTCGCCGTAGCGCAGCTCGGCGATCGTCTCGTACCTGCCCGGGAAACGTTCGCCGCCAAGGACCTCGTCGGCCTCCTGCGCCCAGCGTCGCTGAACCTCGGGGTGACGGGCAAGCAGCCACAGCGTCCAAGCCATCGTGTGCGCGGTCGTGTCCTCGCCGGCGAGCAGCAGCGTGTACACGTTGCCGACGATTTCCGCGTCCGTGAACGTGTTGTCCTGTTCCTGGGCGGCGATCATGCTCTCGAGGAAGTTCTCAGGCTCCTCGCGCAGCTCCGGTCTCGCGGCCATCCGAGCGCGCGCCTGGGCTATGAACGTGTCGATCGCAGCCCTGATCGCGAGCACCGCACGGTCGGCGGCGCGGTCGACCGGCAGCCGCACCCAGCGCCAGTAGGCGACCGGGATCGTGATCCGCCTGCCCGATATGTCGAAGATCCGCTGGATGTTGCGCTGCAGCTCGCCATCGCCGTGCTCGAGCGTGTTCAGGTCGTGCCCGAACGCGAGCGCCGAGGTCACATCGACCGTGAACGAGGTCAGGTCGCCGCCGATGTCACGGCTCCCACCCTCGCCCGCCCCCCGCTCGAGCCGGCCGCACAGCCGCTCGGTGCACGTGCGCACGACATCGAAGTAGCGCTCGAGGTGGTTCGAGTTCAGCGCGGTGACCGCGAGGCGGCGCTGCTGGCGCCACTCCGCGCCCTCGGCGGCGAATACACCGATCGTGCCGATCAGTTCCCTCGTCACGCTCTCGATCTGGCGCGTGCGCCTGAAGCCGTCCGGACGCTCGCGCAACGCCCTGTTGACCGCATCGGTGTCTGCGATCACGACAACGCGCCTGCGGCCGAGCTTGAGAGCAAAAGCCGGCCCGTAGCGTTCACACCAATCCTCGAGTACCTGATGAAGCGCGGCTACACGCACGCGGTGCGCGACACCGACCAGCGGCAGCCCCCGCGGCCCAGGCAGATCACAAATCGAACGCGAAGCAGCAGCCGAGCTCATCGAAGGAAAACCTACTACACGAGGGTTTGCGCCAGAGGGCCACATCGTCGTCGCTCACACCGAGCTCCTCCACAGGCTCGGCGGCCTCGCGCCAGACATGCGACCGCAACCCGCGCGCCCGCCATCCAGACGTGAGCCCGCCGAGAACGGCCGGCCTGAGCGACGAGCCCAGGCGCCGCCGGCGAGCAGAGGTGCACTGGCGTGTGGGCACTGGAAATCGCCGGCGGCGAGATCCGAAGCATCAGCTCGATCGTCAACCCCGACAAGCTGAGGCACCTCGGGCCGGTCGGCGACTACACATCGCTGCTGCGGTCGCGGACGGAGGCCGAGTGAGACGCGCCGCCAGAGGGGCCTCGGCAAATGTCCTCTGCGAGCGTCACGCGTAGCTGACAGCAGAGAACTCGCGAACGCCCTCACGCGGCGACTTCAGGTGTGCCGAGGGTGCGTGTGACTTCGCCTCGTGGAGCTGACCGAAGCCACTGCGAACCGTTCGGCTTCGCTGCGGGGCGGACTTGTATCGACCGGCATGGCTCGACAGCGACTCGTCAGCTGCTCGAGAGCTCACGCGAGCAGCAGACCGCTCCGCAGTCGTTTGGCGAGCGCGACGGCTACAGCGTCAGCGGATTGTGTACCGCTTTCGATGACATGTGGCTCGAGCGGACCCAGCTCCGCGAAGTCCTGCCACAGACGCTCGACGACGGCCCCATCGGAGAGATCGCTGGATACACGGCTCGCGGCTCTATCGAGACAGGTCGGGAGTGGTGCTCGCAGCACCGCGTAGGCGACCGAGTGCCCGCTGGCTTTCAGGGAGTCGCGTAGCGGCTGCAGGAACCATTCTGGGCTCACGATCCCGTCGATGATCGTGAAGTAGCCGGCACTGGCGTAGCGCGCGGCGGCTTCAGCGACTATGGACATGACCGTGGTGTTCTGCTCGTGCGATTCCGGCTTCCACGGTTGTATGTAGCCGGCTTGGATGAAATGAAAGAACCGATCGGATTCGAGATGGACGGCTCGCTGCCGCTTGGCGGCGAGTAGCCGAGCGACGGTGGTCTTGCCTGAGCCTGGAGCTCCAGTGAGTATCAGGACTGGGCTCTCCCGCGAGGGCGGCATGCCCCGCAGGCTATCGCCGCACGCCGTATGGACGAGTGCGCGACACTCGAACCGATGTCCCATGGGCTCGTGGTTGGGAATGACTTCCGTGGATCGAGCCAAGCGAGTCGATGCGAACCCGCTTTGCGCCGATTCTCGGAGGGTGAGCAGCCCTTGCTGGCAACGAGTGGATGCCCGCCGTAACGGCCGGTGTTGGCAGCGCTCAAATTCGCCCACAGCCAGTTCGCTCCCGCTCCATTCGGTGGTGAGCGAGTACCCGATAGGTTGCGGGCGCCCGGTGGCCGGTTCCCGCTCGAGCAGGAAGTAGCCTCCGTCGAGCGATCTCGAGGCAGCCGGCAACAAACGAAACCCCGGCGGTGTGACGTGCCTCAGAGGGCGCTGCACAAAAGAATCGGCCCAACCGAAGGAGGATCTCGATGCGGAAGTTGATCTACTCGATGAGTGTGTCGCTGGACGGCTACATCGCTTCAGCAGATGGCGCGATCGACTTCTCGGTGCCCGACGAGGAGCTGTTTCTCTTCCACACCCAGCACATACGGGAGACCGGTGTGCATCTCTGCGGGCGGCGGCTGTATGAAACGATGGTCTACTGGGAGACCGCTGAGGAGAGTCCGCTGGCCTGCGATCAGGTCGAGTTCGCTCAGATCTGGAAGGCGCTGCCGAAGGTCGTGTTCTCCACGACGCTTCAGAGCGTGGTGGGCAACACCAGGCTGGCTGAGAGCGGCGTCGGCGAGGAGGTCGTAAGACTCAAGGAAGAGCCTGGAAAGGACATCGCCGTCGGCGGCGCCGTCCTGGCCGGTGCGTGTATGGAGCTGGAGCTGATCGACGAGTGGCGGCTGTTCGTCTGCCCGGTTCTACTCGGCGGCGGCACGCCCTACTTCCCGACCCTCGACAAAAGGATCAACCTGGAGTTGGTCGAGACCAAGACGTTTGGCTCTCGCGTTGTTTACCTTCGCTACAGGCGCGTGTCGGAGGGCCCGATGCGGTAGTGCCACGCCGCCTCGACCAATAGACGCCCGGCGTGCCCGAACCCCATCTTCGTGATCGACCCAAACCGGCGTTGCTGACCGATCGTGGCCTCTGACGGGACGGCCCCGATATAGCGGCGAAATCGCGGCCACCGACTAACCGTGGGCAACGAGGGGAACTCGATGGCCTGTGGTTGCGAGGAGCGCGTCTGAGATCGGCCTGCCATCGCTGGTGGCGCTGCTCTTCATTCCCGGTCGCCCCCAGCAACTCGTCGGCCACGGCGGGGAACTGGTCGTGTAGGAGGTTTGCCGTGCGCAGCGTCCAGGCCGCAGCCTCACCCGCCACCTCCCATTCGTCCAAACGCTCGTGCATGATTCGCGCTCAGGCATCGCGCCCCACGGCGAATGCAGTCGTCAAGCAGGTCAGCAGGGGCGAGAGCTATGCGGTGGAAAGACCATATCCGCGCGAGTGCCGCCGGCTAGGTCGACTACCACCAGTATTCCGTCAAGGTGTCGTCGCTACACCGTGTATTCCCATGCTCCAAGCGTAACCGTTTCTCCAGCGCGCGAGACGGAAGCACGCCGGATGTCCGAATTCCTCGGATTTGCTGTGAGAACGCTCGCCACGATACTTTCGATACTCGGGTTGTAAGTGACGTAGGCGGCGGCTTCAGCGCCCTCGTCTATCGAGGCCGAAAGAAGCTCGTGCGGTTGCACTCCTCTTCGCGAGGTGCTGCCCTAGCGCCACCAAGCTTCTGGGTGTATTTCTAGATCTAGAGGACTCGACCGGTCACCCATGAGCACGACCATCCTCCTGACCGCGAGCCCGTCGCTGCCAGGCTCCTCATCGCTGCGTGAAGGACTGCCCGGCATAGGCGAGCATGCTCGCGATGTGGGCTTGCAGCGTGGCGAAGTCGTGTTCGCCGGGGTAGACGGCGCTGTGTGCGTCCGCACCCTCAGCTCGCAGCGCGGCGGCGAATGGAGCGTTCTCCGCCGGGTCGGCGATGTGATCCTGCTCGCCGCCGTAGAGGAAGGCGTGCAGACCGAGTGTCGCGATCGTCGAGCGGTCCTTTGCCACGAGATCGCCGAGACCGTTGAAGTAGCCCTCCCAGCTCTCCACAACACCAAAGCGTGTGGGGTCATCCAGTGCCATGTGCATCGCCCCGTAGCCGCCCATCGAGTAGCCGGCGAGCGCCTGATCCTCGCGTCCGATCATCGTCGGAAGCAGCCTGTTGACGACTTCCTGGGCTTCGAGCACGAACGCTTCCCAGCGACCGAGCCAACGATTGGGACCCGCGCCGCCCTGGACCATCACGGCGATCATCGCTGGCGCTTCGTGTCTGGTGATCTCGTCGTCGAGGGTGCCCTGCAAGCCAAGCTGAAGGAACGAACTGTCAGTCTCCTTCATACCGTGTAGAAGGTAAATGACCGGATAGCGCACAGTGGCGGTGTAGCCGGGCGGCAGGTAGACGAGGAACGATCCCTCTCCGTGCAGCGCGTGTGAGTCGTAGGTGGCCTCGAGGATCGAGCCGCCGGCCGAGTCTTTCTCGAGCGGCACGAGTTTCGGCAGCACCGGCAGCGCCGGGGCTGCGCTCACAGCGCGCGCGACGGCCGTCGCGATCGGGGGATGCGTGCGCTGGACCTCGGCTGGTCGGATGAGCGCCACACACATGGCGGCGAGGACGCTCACAAGCGTCCACGTGGCAAGTCTGCGAGCGCTGGCGCGCTGGGGCACTCCGAAGACGGGGGACGTGATCGCCGGCAGCGCGGGTTCGGGCCGGGGCGGGAGGGCTGGCACCCAGGATGGAGGAAGCAGAATCTCAGCGGCGGCCTCACGCAGGCTCGGCCAGCTCCAGTCGCCGAGATCCTCCGACCACGGCTGCCCGCTGATGGTGTCGGCATGCGCCGTCATTCCCCGAGATTGAACGGGAGCACACCCTCGCCGCCAACCACTGCACGAATACTCTCAGCGAGATCTGTGTACTGACCATCCACGGGAGCGGGCGGTTTGGAAGGCCTCGGCGGGTATGTGCGGGCACCGCCGCCGTCAACGAATTGCTCGACGTACTCGCCCGACAACAGACACGGACTCCGCAGGAGGCGACTGCTCATCGGTCCGCGCAGGCCACGACTTGCTTGGGGCCTGCACGAGGAGCGCCGAGTAGACGAGCACAGCTGTGAGCACGGCGTCGGAAGAACCTCAACGCTCAGTTGGTTTCAGCGCGGCTGCGTGACTACGCGGGCATGACATCCACATCTCCAACCAAAACCGGCCGTGCACGCTCGCGTCGGACCTACACCCTCCTGACGGCGTCGCTGCTGCTGTGCAGCTCACCGTCTCTCGCCCAAGCGGCACAGCGCTTCGCCGCCCCTACCGAACAGGGGACCGGGGACTGCTCGAACGAAGCGAACGCCTGCGAACTGCCGGAAGCGTTCAACAAGGCCACCACTGGGGATGAAGTGATCCTCTCCGGCAACGACGGCACCTACGGCACACCGCGAGCTCCGATCACCTCGACACTGCGAGCGCGGTCGCGGGTATATGCACTCGACGTTCATGGCGCGGCCGGGCAGCCGCGACCGATGATCTACTCCTCGGCTGAAGAAGCGATGCAGCTGCTGGGCACACTCAACGGGCAAGGCTTCGCGGTGAGCGACATCGACATCGAGCACTTGGCCCGCGGCTCGGGACTGGAAATCACCGGGACGGCCGACCACGTGCTCGTGCACTCCACCGCGAGCGGCGACGCCGTCTGCAGCATCACAGGCTCCGCGGAATCGGCCTCATCGTTGACCGACAGCGCGTGCATCGGCGACGGGACATCCGACTATGCGCTGTTCGAGCAGAACGAAGGCCACTCTGGCACGGCGACCATCACACTGCGCAACGACACGTTCGAGGCTCCGGCGAGCGACTCATACGGCATATCCGCCAGCGCAAACGGCATGAACGCGAATCTGTTCGCGACCAACGTCATCGCGCATGGCGGCTTCAGGGACATCGACACCTTCCAGGAAAACGCCGGCGGCGTCAGCTTCGCGCTCGATCACTGCAACTACGCGACGGCTCAAGCCGAAGCGGGCTCCTCGATCACCGCGGCCGGCACGTCCACCGACCAGACGGCGCCACCGGTCTTCCTCGACGCGGCAGGCGATGACTTCCGCGAGGCACCGAGCTCACCGACGATCGACGCGGGCGCGGATGACCCGGTCCCCGGCGACACCGACCTCGACGGCAACCCGCGCACGATCGGCGCAGCGACCGACATCGGCGCGTTCGAGGCAAGCGAGGCCCCAGGCGTGAGCGTCGGCGCGATAACGGCGCTCACGATGAGCACCGCCACGGTGAACGCGGCCGTGAACCCGAACTACTCCCAGAGCACCTACCGCGTCGAATACGGCCCCACGAGCTCCTATGGGTCAACGACGACGCCGATCGACATCGGAGCCGGGCTGACAGCGGTACCGGTGACCGTAGCGCTCGGCAACCTGCTCTCAGGCACGCTCTACCACTACCGGCTCGTTGGCAGTAACGCGGTCGGCGGCTCGTTCAGTCCCGACCAGACGTTCACGACCCAGGGCATGAAGGGGCCGCTGCCAATCTCCCCAAGCCGTCTCTCGCTGGCCTCCTCCACATCGAAGGTGGGTCCAGACGCGACTCCGGTGAAGCTCGCCTGCGGCACGCTCGGCTCGGGGTGTCGCGGCACATTGGAGCTGATCCAGCGGGTCCGGGTGGCGGTCCACACCATGCGCCACCGCAGCGGCGAGACGACTACCCGGGCATCTCAGGTCGAGACCAACGCCCTCGTCCTCGGCGGAGTCTCGTTTGACCTCAAAGCCGGACAAATCGCGACGCTCGACGTCTCATTGAGAAATACTGCACGCACTGAGCTCAACTACTCAACGCGCCGCCGGCTGCTCGTCACGCTGACCGCCAAGCGCACTGACGGTGGCACACCGTTGACGGGGAGGATCACGTTGGTCTTGCGAGCACACCGAACCACCCACCGAAGGTAAAAAGTGCGGCTTCGGCCGCTCGGGGTCGCTGACGCTCTTCGCGAACCGATCGACGAGCAGCCGCCGATTCGAGTTACAGCGTTCGCTTTTTGAAGGCGGCTGGTTCGACATCGCAAAAGATGTCATGGATCCGGCCCACATGTCGAGCACGCTGTCGCGTACACCCGAGCAGCGATTCGCGCTTGCTCTCTCCTGAAACAGGATGGCCGGGCGCCGCGGGGCGGGCGACTCGAGAACATGACTGAACACGTCCCACTCGACGCCGAGAGCATCTTCGCCGTTCTGGACACACGCGCTGTCGACCGGCTCATCGAACTCACCTGGGCGTCTTGCTGCCACCCGTTCGATGACCGTCAAACCGATCCGGCCGCTGGAGGCTGAGATGCTAAGAGCCTGCGGCGAACCGTCCCGCGTGTCGCAGCAGCGCAGCGGTCCCAGCCAGACCGTCCTGGCCCAGCGGCTGGATCTCCTCCTCCCAGACGACGAGCCCACCGGCCGCGCTGCGCACCCCGACCGTGGAGCCGGCCGGTGCCTGTGAGGCAAGAGCCGCTTCGATGTCGTCTCCCTCGGCCGCGACGCGGCAGAGAGCCAAAACGAACAGCAGCAGGATGATCCATATGGCGATAGCGATGATCAACATATTGAGGCAAATGTAACTAAGTTGTTGTGTCCATCATCGCCGAACAGTCGGACGGATTGGTGATTCGGCGAACAAAGACCCTCCTCTTTGCGGAGAAAATCAACCCGCATCGGAATCTGTCGAGCGCGGGCGTTGGAGGATCCGGCCCGATGCATCTATTCGGTGGCCGCCCGAATGCGAGATCCGAGCACCTGTATTCTCCGCGATCATGCAGTCTCTTCCCACCCGCCTGCAGGGACCCCAGCTGCTCGAGCCGCGCATCTTCCCCGACGAGCGCGGGTTCTTCTGCGAGACTTTCCGCGCAAGCGAGCTAACCGACCTCGGCATCACCGAGCAGTTCGTGCAGGACAACCACTCCCGCTCCGCACGAGGAGTCGTGCGCGGCATGCACTTCCACATCGGCGCCGGCGTATCCAAGCTGATCCGCTGCTCACGCGGAGAGATCCTCGACGTACTCGTCGACCTCAGACGCGGATCCCCCACCCACGGACAATGGGAGGGCTTCAACCTGAGCGAGGAGAACATGCACATCCTCTACGCCCCAATCGGCTTCGCCCACGGCTTCTGCGTCATCAGCGAGATCGCCGACGTCCTCTACAAGCAGAGCGCCTACTACGACCCAGACATAGAGCGCGGCATCGCACTCGACGACCCAGACATCGCCATCGACTGGCCAATCACACCCACCGAACGAATCATCTCAACCCGCGACACCGAAGCCCCCCGACTCAACGAAATCGCAGACGAACTACCGTTCTCATAACCCGAAGGTCGCAGGTTCGAATCCTGACCCCGCTATACAAGAAAGCCCTCCAAACGGAGGGTTTTTTTGTGAGCACCGAGGGCACCCAAGACCCCCGTGCGGTGCAATTGCGGTGCAATTTAGAAAAAAAGTGCGGCATCGCGGGGCAGACTTGTGTGGGGAATCTGGGCACGTTTAGGGGCTAGTCTGCGGCTATGGCGTCGAGCGAACAGATCGAGCGTACCGGCCGTGCATTGATCGATGCGGCGCCGGCGCTTGCCAAGGTGATCCTGTTCGGATCGCATGCTCGTGGCGACGCCGATGAGGGCAGTGACCTTGACTTTCTGGTGATTGAGCAGGACGTCGAGGATGGGCTGGCAGAGGGGATCAGGACTCCGTCGTACTCTGACGAGTCTCGGCGTTCCGGTCGACGTAATCGTGATGGACGCGGCCGTGGTCGAACGGCGCTCGAAGGTGCGGGGCACAATGGTCGATCGCGCTTTGTGGGAGGGCCGCATCGTCGCCGAGTCCTGACCGTGCCGTTAGCTCGAGAGAACGCTGTTCTGAGTTCGCGGTAGGAAAGTGAGGGAGCGCAAGACATGCCTGCGATCAAGATCCCTAAGACGACTGAGTCGCGGCTCGCCCCGATTCTTGGCAGGTTCACCGCGGCGCACGACTGGGCCGGCTACAGCGCCGAAGTGCATCTCAAGCGCGACCAGTTCCCAGTGCCGGACCTGCTCTATCTCGTACTTAGACAGATAGTCGGAAGTAGCGACCTGGGTCCGCATGACAAGACTCGTTGGCAAGTGCCGTTTTGCTGCGACGACGTCAACGCTCTGCTTTCAAACCGCAGGCCGCGGGTTCGATTCCCGCCGGGCGCACTAAAAAACTCGCTCCACAGTGCCGTTTCAGGCTACCACCACGGCCAGACGAGAGCGGGGATTTCTCTAGGGATTTCTCTAGCGGCCCGCCAAACGGTCGAAGCGATGGGATCCGAACAATGTCTTTGGTCGGGCTTGAAACGAGACTTCGACCCCTTGAACGCCCCCTCCTCGCTGTCTTCGGCGCACCAATCGGTCGCCGTCCCAGAGCAGGTCGAATTAAGACCCCCTCTCCTTCGCCGAGCCCAATGTTGGGCTGGTAGCGTGCTCTTTGGCCGAATTGCCAATGCGTCGCCGTCGACGGCGCGGCGACAACGCGATGCCTTTACGATCCGTATATGACGGGGCCAGCCGCCAGTTCTGACCGACTCCTGGACATCCTTCTGACGGCGACGGACGACGATGCGGTCGACACGATCATCGACTGCATCACACAGCGCGTGGATGCTCAGCGTCCGCGACGCGGCACGCTCTCAGAGCCCGCGCAGATGCTGATCGCTGGCTCCATCTCGGTACGGATCCTCGCGGCAGGTGTGCTCGATTGGGCGCGCCGCGTCAACGACACGACGGTCTGCGTGGACATGCGCGAGCCCGGAAAGACGAAGGTCTTCTCGCTACGGACACAGCATGCGAGTCGGATCCTTGTTCTCCGGCCAGACGGCAGCGAGGCCGTTTACCACGTCGATACAGCGCCGTCGGAGGTAGCGGCGGATTTGGACGTGCACGGGCACGAATGAGCGACGAATCCCCTGATCCGGCGCGAGATGAACCGGGCGGATATGGCCCGACTTGGGAGCCGTTCGATTGGGCCGATATGCGACGCCTCGCACGATATGTCTCCCCACGCGCCCTGCGAGGTCTCCGCCTTACCACCGATATAGGCGCGCTGGCAGGGGAGGCCGACCGTGCCAGCGCCAACACTGCGACTGCAACTGCCCTCTTCGACGCGCTGGTCCGGCATGACATCTCCTATGCGCTCGAGCCCTGGACCGGACTGACAACGCAACAGATCAGACATCCCAGATGGCTCGTCGAGGACAAGTGGGGCACCTGTCTTGACATTGCCGTCACGTACGCCGCGATGTGTCTCGATGCGCACCTGGCTCCGCTACTCGCGATCACCGACCGCCACGCGTTGGTACTGCTCCAACCCGGGCGCGCCGTGGGCTACTCCGCGCTGCCCCCGCTCAGTCTCCCGTGGACCCGTACAAGATCCGGCGAGTCCGCAGGCAGCGTCGTTGAAATTGCTGACGGCGATGCAGCCCGGCGTGATGCTGCGGCAGGAAACCTGCTTGCGGTCGACGTCGTCGGGGCGACCACTACTTACGCTTCGACGTTCGAGGACGCAATCTTGGCAGGTGCGGAGTACCTCGAACCCGGCACGCTGCTCGTTGATGTCGTATCCCTACACCTGCACAACGACTGCAGACCTCTGCCGCCGCCGTCAGAGCGCCCGAGTATCCGAACGTACCTGCCCGGCAGCCAACGACGTTTCGAGCGCTACGCGGACCACTCTGGCATTCTCGAGCATCTCGAGGGCTGCGAGGGCATAGTCGCTCTCGTTGCACCCCAAGGACAGGGCAAGAGCACGCTGGCGCGACAACTCGTGCTCGATGCCCCGTTCGGGGCCGCATGGTTCCTAAACGCCTCCGAGCGTCGGACTCTCATCGGAAGTCTCGCCGCTGCAGACCGAGCCGAAAGCAACGAGACGGCCGCCGGCCGCGCTTCGCAGGAGCGCGTCGGCTTCTCTGCCAACGCGCTTATGCGCCTTTCGGAAGCGGAGGGTCGCTGGATAGTTATCTACGACAACGCGGACGGCGACCCAGGCGAGATCATGCCGCTGCTCGCCCGTCCCCACGACGGCCAGCTTGTTGTCATCACCACCACAAACCCCGAGTGGGAACGCGTTTCCGAGGTCAGAGCCCTCCGCCTACCTCCGCTCAGCGCCCATACCGTCGCAACAGCGCTTGGCGGCGTCGATCTTGTCGACCTCGTTGCGGGCCGTGCGCTGCTGCTACACGCCTTCCGCGCTTTTCTCAGTTGGAGTGGCGAAACGCCGGCACGCGTCGCCGAACATGCGCCCCAGGACTTGCCAATCGACGATCCTCGCCGCGGTCCGGCCACGCTTTGGGCCGCTACTCGGGGGCGACTCCCGCCGGATGCTGAGACATTCTGTCTCCAGCTCGCCTACCTGCCGGCGGACCAACAGCCCATCGCCCTCCTCGAAGCCCTAAGCCCCACGGCCCGCGAACTCACGCGGGATCTAACAGCCGCGGGTCTCCTAACTCAGGAGGCGGGTTTCGTGCGTCTCCATCGCCTCTTCGGCGCTGCAGTCCGCTCTGACATTAGCGAGCGGGATCCCGTCATCCACACCGAGGCTGTGATCGGTCTAACGAACCGCCTTGAGGCGTACAAGATCCTTGATAACTTCGCCGATCGGGACACGCTGTTCCGCCTCGACGACGCTCTTTGCGAGATCGATGAGCACGCCCCCGAGCCGGATGAGCGACTCGGAATTGCATTGCACGCCATCGCCGAACTCCTTGAGCCCGCCGGCCACACTAGGCGCTCCGGCGACACCTACGCACGATCCGTCCGTCACCTCGAACGTCGCCGAGATCTCCTCGCTGGCGCCTTGCACGGCCGTGCAAGGACAGTGAACCAGCACCACGCAAACGATGAGGCGTTGCTGCGCCAAGCAGTGACCTGGGCCACGCAAGCGCGCGAGATCTTGCTCGCCCTCCCGAAACACGAGGGTGAAGCCGACCGCTGTCTCGCCATGCAAGGCCTCCTGCGACAGAAGCTCGCAAAATTTCCCCTCAACGGCGAGAGCACACTCCAACTACTCAGGGACGCGCTCGTCGTGATCCAGGAGGCCCACGAGTTACGGGTCGATCGCCTCGACCCGATGGACCCCGAGCTCGCGCGCAGTGAGTTCAATCTCGCCGGCATCAGGATCGACCTCGCAAAGCTCGAGCACGGCCTCGCCCGCGACCACCTTGCAGCCGCCGATGCCGTTTACACCTCGGTGGCCGCAAGGAGGGAACGTATCTACGGCCGAAGCGTCCATCCGCACATAGCGGCCTGCATAATCGGCCGCGGCTACGTCGCCTACTACCGCGCCGTGCTTCTGTCCGCGGCGCCGCCGACGAAGACGGCCTGGTTGCGCTCCGCGAGTGCTTTCGCGAGTGAAGCTCTTGGCCAACGCGAGGCGCTCGAGGGCTCCCTCGATGGCGACGAGACGAGGAAGGTGCTCCGCTTCCTCGCGAAGGTTGCTCTGGCACGAAGGGTGACCGCAATTCGCCCGGAACGCGAGCTCAAATCAGTCTTCTCGGAGGTTTCGCGTGAGCTAGAGTTCGCAGCCGTGCCCACCTTGCCGTCGAACACGAGGGACATCGAAGCGGCGATAAAGGAGTGGGTCTACTCCTCTGCACTCGCGGCCGTCGTGGGCGCGTTCGGCGGCGGCGCGCCCGAGCAGGGCACGGACCTTGGTGACACGCTCCGATGGCTCGAGGACTTCTCGCTGTGCTGGGACTACCGTTCCGGCGCAGAGCGGAACCTCGTCGCCGAGCAGGAGCTTGACGCCGACACGACCACCCTCGTGGTACGGGCCGCGGCGGCGCTGGGGCTTGTGGGCACTAGCGAGCCACCCGCGAAACGCTATGACCACGTGCTCGTTCTCGGCGGGCTCGTGCGGGCATGTATCGCCAGGCCCATTTATGCGGCGCGACTGATCGACACAGGCAAGGTCCATGCGCAAGACGTCACGGCACTCGGGGGCTTCAGAGAGCTGAAAGGCAACGAGCATGAGCTTGCGGCAACCCTCGGCTACACCGGACTCGTTGACGAGTACCACGCGATGGACGCCGGTGTGCGTAGCGCATTCGCCGTTGAGGAGCCCTTCGCCGAGCGTGGAGAACAGTCCGACATCGTCGGGGCATCGTGGGCTGTCCGTGAATACCACCTTGCCGATGGCGGAGCTATACGTGTCGTCGGCGCGCCTTCCTCCGAGCCCGGGGTGCGTCGCGCGAACACGCCAGACACCTATGCGTGGTATGCCTCCGAACTCGCGAAGCTTCATTCGGGCGAACGTGTGCTGATCGTCACCTCAGACATCTACTTGCCGTTTCAGCACGCCGACGCCCTGCGGATGCTCGCGTTGCCGTACTCGGTCGAAGTCGACGCTGTCGGCGTTTCCCCCGGGGACGCACACCCAAGCCTCGCACAGCGATTTGAGGCACACAACTACCTGCAGGAGTTCCGCTCCACGATCCGAGCGTTTCGTGCACTGCACAGTGCACTCCATGCGGACTAGCCGCTCCTGTGAGCTCAGAACTCACACTCCGCCGCGTCCATGGCGAGCAGGTCATTCCTCATCTCGAGCCTTTGTACCTCGTGCTCCAAGAGCACCAGGCCGCTATCGCGCCCAGCCTCGCCCGCATGCCCGCGCGCTCACCCAAAGACGCATGGCAACTACGCTCCACTCAATACCGGAGGTGGCTGGCCATGCCGGGAGCGTTCGTGCTCCTTGCCGAGCACAGCAACACACTAATCGGGTACGCGCTGGTGTCACCCGACGATCCATACCAAGGCTGGAACTCGGACGGAGACGTCGGCGACATCCTCGACATTGTGGTTTCCCCAGGTAGCCGCGATCAGGGCATCGGCCGAGCTCTGCTTGACGGAGCTGAACGCGAACTCCGGCGAGTTGGCATCGCCTACGTCCGGTTGCGTGTGCTCGCTGCGAACGCCGATGCGCTCCGCCTCTATGAGCGCCGCAGCATGGAGATAGTCTCAAATGTTCTCCTCAGGCGCATAGACACCACCCACTAACCCGAGGCGCGCCGCGCCCTGTGAACACGCGGAGGACCGTGTAGCCAGCTGCCGAAACTTGACGCTCAGGACGTTTCTGCAACGACCAGCCCTTCCTCCTCCGCGCGGGCCCAAAATGCTTGTACCTCGAGCTCGAACGTCCGCTTCGGCACGTTCCTCCGGCAGAACTGCGAGTAGACCGTCATGCGCTCGTCCACTTGACCGAGCGCTTGTAGGGCGCCTTCGTAAGCTGTCAGGGCCTGGCGGCGCAGCCGGGGCGCTCGAACGGCGCAGACAAGCTGTGTTGTCAGTGCCAGGACCTTCGATCGCGGCTCGATACGCCGAACGTTCTCTTCTCTGGCACGCGGCATCACTTGGTCAACGTACTCGTCTTCAGCTCGTTGCCGCTCGGCTGTGTCGCCGGAAATCACGGCCAGTCGCCATACGGCCTCGGCAAGCCCAAACGGCGCCCACTTATCGTCATGAAGACTCGAAAACAAAGTCTCGGCTCCTCGGAAGTAGTTCGCCGCGCCATCGCAGTCATCCTCGTCGAGCTTCCCGACACCCAGCTCGTGACGGACGTTTCCTAATGTGGCTGCGATTTTTGCGCGAGTCCGAGCTATACCGTCCGAATCATCGTCTCGGACACGTTCTAGGAGACGTTCGAGCGGCACCAAGACCTCCGACTCAGAGACCTTCGGCTGCCCGAAGAACCGCGACTCAAACTGGATGCGCTGGATCTCGTAAAGCCGTGCTCCGTCTGCTCCCGGGACGGCGTTAGCGAACGCGGTCTCCGCGTGACTGAACGCGCCGAGGTTGTTTTGCTCGTATCCGATCCAGTACCAAGCGGCGCTTCTCAGCAGAGGCTCGGACACGTCGTGATGAACGACACGGGTCCAACGCTCCAGTGCCTCCTCGAACTGCTGTCGCAGATGTAGCTCCATCCCTCGGAAAAACAGGCAGTGGGGCGTTGGGTCCAGGTCATCGAGGAGATAGTCCGTCGAAATCTCAAAGCCGCGCACATCGTCACCCAGCGCGAGTACGTCGTACCGCAGATGCACGTCGTCGGTAAACACTCTGTCGCCACCCGTGAGGATCTCCGAGAACAGCTGCTTCGCTCGCTGATCGAGGGCTTCGAGGTTCCGCCGCGAGCGCGTCTCAAGCGCCTGAGCGGCGCGCTGGCTGGCCTGAGCAGCGAGCTCAAGGGTTTGGTTAACCAGATTCAGCGTCTTCTCGGACCCCTGGACAAACGTCTCCTGAATCTCATTGGCACGAGCCTGTGTGGTCATAAACAAGCCGTGGCTCTGGGTCGCCCGGCCCTGTGCGGCACGCTCACCCTCGATCGCCAAGGAAAACGACGCGCTGGCCCGCTGATCGGCACGATACGCACCGATCACGAGGAGAAATCCGAGTAGCGCCACCACAGCAGCGATGATCGTCAAATACAGAGTCAGATTGCCAGTGAGATCACTGACGCGCTGCTGTAGTCGCGCATCGTCCGTCCGTAGTTCTCCGAGGTTAGCGGTGCTCGTAGGTGACTGACCACTCGCAGGCGTTACGGTGCTGAAGGCTCCGGCCCGCGAGGTCACACTCGGGCCTGCGGCAACGGCAGCACAAGCCGACATTGCGAGCACCGCTGCGACCGCGAGACAAGCTCCGAGGCGTCTCAGCATCGTCAAATGTTCGCTCAATCAGCGGATGGATTGCACACCTCAAGCCGACGTATCGCTTTCGCGCGATTCCCAGCGCACCGGCGGCCTGCCTCGCACGAGACGCACCTCTGCGCCCGCGTCGCTGCCGCACCTCCTGTCCCCGGCCAAGGGGCATGTGAGATATCTCGCGGTGACTGAAGACCGAATGCGCGGCACAAGTAACCGTTCGCCTTCGGCTCTCTCAGAACTGCGAGTTAGCACCCCGACATTCTGTCGGGGCAGGTGTCGTTCCGGGTGTCACAACGACATGACACCCTTCACGACGGCGTGGCCGACAAGCCGGCCACGGGTTTCCCCCTTGATTGTGTGTGTTTGTTGGGGTCGGCGCGCGCTGCGCGCGCGCCGCAGATATACACCTGACTGACTGGCCCTTTGGGCGTATGGCTTTGCGATTGAGGCGGGTTGATCCGGGGTGACTCCGGTCGGCCAGTTCTGGGAGCGCGCGGTCCAGTGGGTCGAGAGCCTTGCTGGTGATCGTGAGCGAACCCGAGACTGACGCCTGCGCAGAGGACTGCCTGTCGTCCAAGTAGGTGGCGTCATTACCTTGCGTCCGTGCACTGGACGTTGGCACTATTCATCTTGATATGCGTAGTCTTCGGCGAGGGTCTTGATGTACTCGTCGTGATAGTCGCTTAGGTCGACGTCGAAGGTTTCCACTGGGTCGGGGTAGTCGGTTAGCGTCACGGGGTCTGCGAGTCCTGCGACTGCGAGCTCGGCGACGCCGTTGAGATTTAGCTCGCATACCGGGCATGTGAACAGCGTCGGTAGTGCGACCCGAGTCTCCACGAGCTGGCCGTCTTGGTCGATACGCGCCGGGTTACGTGCGACGACTTCGCCTCGTAGCGGGCCTGGGGTCTTGCAGGCCGGGCATTGGATGTCCTTCAGCGCCAGTGGTGGCTCAGGCGATGTCTGTGCGGCGGCTGAGAATGCGCTGACGTGCAGTGGATCGGACCGTTTGCGTGCGGCTCGCGCTCGTCGTTGCCGCTCGGTCTTGGATAGCTCGGCGAAGCGGTGCTTAGCGGCGTCGATCGCTTCGCGTACTGCGGTTCGCACGCTCTCGGAGTCCTCGTCGATCAGTCGCTCCAGCAGCGTGGCGTGGTCTGCCTCGATGAGGTCGTCGAGCTCCAGGTCGAGTTGGTGTGCGAGCACCCGGCAGGCAGCAAAGAAACGTCCGAGCCAGCCACGCGGGAGATCGTCAAATGCAGCGCCGGCGGTGTGTAGCTCCGCGTTGCGCCGGCTCCGTGCTTGTTCGCAAGTCACTCGCTCGGCGTTCCTGAACTCGGGGATGAGTCGTTCACAGAGCTCGTAGACCTCATAGCACGACACCGACTCGACCTTGGATTGATCGGCATCCCCTACGCCTAGTCCGTAAAGGAGGGAGTCAATTTTGCGTCGAGCCGCGAGCAGCGCTGGGTTGACGCTCGCGATGGCTGCTCGCGCGAGCAGCTCGACCGCGAGGTGGCACCAGAACGCGAACAGCACATCCTCGGGGGAGTATTCGAACGCTCTATCGAAGTAAACGCGGCTCTTTGCGCGTAGTGCATCAGGGTCCCAGTCGGCTGGGTACGTCACAAAGAAGCCTTTCTAGTTGGCGGTCTGAGTCATTCTCGCGGACAGCGGGCCTGGCGTGTAGGAAGCGTGCGTTGTCGAGCAGCAGGAGCTCATTCGCCTGCCAGGTGTGGGCGATCGGTTCGGCGGCATCGATGAGGTCCTGAAAAGCGAGCTCGGCGGCCTCAGCCGCGGAAGACGTCGGCGTCATAACGTCTCGGTTGAAGCGAACCCTTCCCGTGAAATCGATTGTCGAGGCATAAAACGACCGCGCGCCGCCGGACACCAGCCAAGCCTGGCGCTTGAGTTCGACCCGCACGCCAGGCTCCTCGGCAAGGAGTCCATGCGCATCGAGCAGAAGCGTCGGCGTGCTGGTCGGGACCCGGCTTCGCATCACGCTAAGGCGCGCCGGGAGGACTTGGTGTGCGCCGTCAGTATGCCACGGGAAGGCCGCTAATCCGTAGTGGCCCGACAGCGTCCGTGGCCGAGCGTCGTCGCGCTCCTGGGCAACGAGAACGCGTTGATTTGCACCAGGGACACCGAGACTCTCTGCGACGCGGCTCAGTTCGACCACGTCGTCGAGTGCCACCGTATACATGCCCTCCCTCAGGCACTGAGAGACGGCACGAAGGAGATCGGCTCGAACGGTGCGTGAGCTGGTGCGCATGGGGCGCTCTGCACGCTAGCGGACAGTCGATCCACATTGGTCCCAGGCTGGCCGTCGCACTACCTTTCCACCAAACGCATCAAGTCGATCGTCACGATGGGCCGTAACGGCTACCGGACCCCCGAACTCGGCCATGTGAGCGCTGCCTGGCCATCCACAACTTCAGATCTCACGCAATTGGTCGAGGATTGCGTGGCAATGAGCCACGGCATCACACGGAATCCAAAACCACAAGCCACTCGGTGCAGGCTCACAGTCAGACACGATTCGGATCCCGCAACCATCGTCGCGCACGGCCTCGGTGATCGTTGCGGTGACTGGTAGTGCAATTTCGTCGGTGCCCACGATGAGCGCTCCCGACCTGGTACCCGGCATTAGAGTGCCCTGATACTCAGCTCGATGCACGCGAGCCTCGATGTGGCGACCACCAAGTACCTGGCCGATCCGCGAGACACGACTCGGTGTCGCCCGCAGCGGGTCTAGGTCGCTTGTGTCCACGCGTTCACACTATAGGCGAGCGCTCGCTGTTGCCTTCGTTGCCGAGCCCACTCCTACTGCTAGTCGCACCGGAATACCGAGCGGGCGCATCGGCATCCCGAGTTCGTGCGCGCCCAGTGTGCCGGTGGTTCCCGTTGCTGCAGTTCGCTCCTATGGCGCGTACCTGACGAGGTACTGTTCGTCTTCGTCGTTGGTGAAGTAGAGGATGGCGTGTCCGTTGGGGCTAGTCGGTAGCGGTGGTTCGTCGTCGTGTTCTGCCCCGAGCTGGAAGTTGTCACCCAGACCCGTAGCGAATGGACGCGGTGCGCCAAATGGCTTCCCGGGTTCAGCGGTCACCGCGTACAGCCCGCCGGTGCGGCTGATCGGTATCACCACCGGGTTAGTGTCGTAGACGATCACTGTGCGTCCGTGCGAGTCGATGAATGCCTCGTCAGTCCCAGAGTAAGGCACGGGCGAACTCGAGAAACCGCCGTACACGGTGCCGATCTTTGCTTGTTCGTCGCAGGCCACTTCTTCGAGTTCTAGGCATCCCCAGCGCGCGAGTAGCGTGTGGTGACCACCAGCGATCACCGTGGCCTCACGGAATCCGGAGGATCCGGTCAGTCCGATGCCTCGGGGCCGTGTGAATGGGCCGCCATCGTGGCTTGTCATGTATCGCAGCTCGGTCGCATGGCTGGACAAGCGAGAGAAGTAGGAGAAGATCGTGTCGCCTTCGTAGTCGTTGGTAAAGCCAACTGGTTCGCTGAGCGCGGGCGCCTGCTGGACTCGCTCAGAGCGCGGTAACTGGCCGCTGTGAGAGCCGGTAACGGTGTGGAGTTTGTTTGTGTCGTCTAGCCAGCTGGCTATCGGATCTCCGTTTGGCTGCAGGCTGAGATTTGTAGCGAACACCCGCTTGGGTGCCGTAAACAGCTGGCTGGTGTGCAGCTGCGATCCGAACTGGCCGTAGGCTTGCTCGATCTGCTCTTCGCTCGGCGGGAAGGCTTCTTGGTTTTCCGGTTCGTCTTCGCGTTCGAGTTCGCTTTGGCCGCCATCAGTCCATATGGCCGTGACAGCGGACGGACCGATCACCAACGATGGCGCGCGAAGCGCATACAGGCTGGCCTTTTCAGTGCTCTGAGGCCCAGCCAGCACATGGGCTGTGGGCGGGTTGCTGCCAAGTCGCCACATGGCGATCGCGACCCCAGGCCAGTAAACCACTCCGACCGCGATCCTCCCTTCGGGGCCGAGCGTAACCGATGTTTCACCGCCCCCTCTGCCGCCTGGGAGCTTTACCTCCCAAGGCTTTCCGAGGTGCCCCGTCCCGTCGACGGGATAGACCGTCACCCCGTATCTCGTGCCCTCGGCCGCCACAGCCTGCCCTTCGTTGTTGACGGCGAACGTCCACACTTCTTCATCGCGTGTTGTTTCGCCTCGCAGGCGCACCGGCCGCGAGAAGCGCCCCGCACCCCCAAGTGCCGTGGAGGTGGCCACCACGGAAAGCACCAACACGAACAAGAACGATAAGCCGATCCGCTGCATCACACCTGAACATCGGCGCGAGCGCGAAGTTGCGTGAGCACGGTACCGCCGTCCTGCGAAACGTAGACCGCTGTGCCCTCTATTGACCGTCACCACGCCACCTACTTGGACGACAGGCAGTCCTCTGCGCAGGCGTCAGTCTCGGGTTCGCTCACGATCACCAGCAAGGCTCTCGACCCACTGGACCGCGCGCTCCCAGAACTGGCCGACCGGAGTCACCCCGGATCAACCCGCCTCAATCGCAAAGCCATACGCCCAAAGGGCCAGTCAGTCAGGTGTATATCTGCGGCGCGCGCGCAGCGCGCGCCGACCCCAACAAACACACACAATCAAGGGGGAAACCTCAAACTGCACTCACGCCTGCCCGGCGTGAACAGCAACGGCATAGTTACCCAAGCTGCGCTTCTCTCATAACGCAAGTCCTGTAGGCCCGCACCACCACACTGCCTGCCCGGCCGAACCTCGCCCCGGCCCGTCTTGCCAGCCAGCCAGGACTCTGCCCACTTCGGCTCGCCTCCGGTGGCTACCGCGCGGTGCAAATCGCCGACTCAGCGCGATCAAAGGCTACGAAATCGGGCTGGCAACCCGCGGCTTGACGAAACCTGTTGGCCGGTCTCGGGCTCTTGGGGCCTCACGTCATAACCCCGAATGCCGCACTCGACGAAAGGACTCGTCTGATGTCTGCCACCGATCTCGCTATTCCCGTACCCGTCGACACACAAGCTCGCTCGACCTCTGCGAGCTCCAACCGCAGTGTTCCTCCTCGTCGTGAGCGTCGTGGTCCGAGCGAACAGATTCTCGGGCCGAGGGACACCGAGGTCCTTCGTTGGCTCGCTGAGCAGTACGGGGGCCGTGTAGATCACCTTCGTGTGTTGCTGGGGTGCGGTGAGCGTCAAGCGCAGAGGGTGATTGCCCGGCTGCGCGCGCGCGACTTCGTGCATTGTGAGCGTCTCTCGACCCGCGAACCGCGATGGTTGTTGCCGACGAGCTTTGGGCTACGTCTCTCGCTCACTGGTTTTCGTCTATGGCATCCCAACCTCGCATTGCTTGCTCATTGCGCCGCTGTCAACGACGTGCGGCTACACGTCGAAAGCCGCTCGCCTGAGTGCGTGTGGATCTCCGAGCGTCAGCTGATCCGCGAACACGGGGCGAAGGGTCAGATACCCGACGGTGTGGTCCTCGTCGGCGGGCAAAGGATCGCGATCGAGGTGGAGCTCACCCCGAAGGCGAAGGCTCGTACCAGCACAATCATCGACGGACTGTGCGCGAGCTACGCCTCTGTTCTCTACTTTGCCCCGCCGGAAGTTCGTCACAATCTCACCCAGCTCGCCACGAGCGGCCGCTGGCCGAGCCTGGGGATGCGGGCGCTCCCCGGTGAGCCCGGTGCTCAGTCGTGAGGAACGCGTCCGGGACACCTCGTGCGCATGGCCGCCGTCGGTGGCCCCCAGCGATCGTTGGTGCCCCGCCGTTGGTAGGACGGTCCCCGGCCGAGATGGGGTTCGTGTTCGCGAAACGTCTAGGCGGTGAACCTTCGGTGCCGCAGCAGGGCCCATGGGTTTTTCTGTCTCCTGACCGGCTGGCTAAGCATCTGCTTGTACTCGGCGCCACGGGGGCCGGCAAGACGGAGACTCTGTTGCGTCTGGCTTGGACGGTCGCCGCGACCAGCGATACCCGTGTGTTCTATCTCGACGGCAAGGGTGACCGCGAAAACGCGAAGCGGTTCGTTGGCCTTATGTCAGACGCGGGACGCCACACCCGCGTGTTTCCCTTGGAGCGCTTTGACATGTGGCGTGGTGAGCCGCACGAGATCCATGCCCGACTGATGGAGATCGTTGACTACTCCTCTGAGGGCCCAGCCGCCTGGTATCGGGACATCGCGGCGACCGCGCTACGCTTGGTGTGTGAGCACCCGGATGGGCCGCCGCGCTCATCCAACGTGCTCCTACACCGGTTAACCCTCGGTGGGATCCGCGCGGCGCACCCGGGCAGCACCGCTGCCGCGGCGCTCTCAGAGGACCATGTCAGCCAGGTGCGGCTGCGTTATGAGGCGTTCTTCGGACAGGCGCGCGGCCAGCTGGACGGCACGTGGAGCTGGGAGGACACGACCGCCGGCTACCTGATGCTCGACACTCTCGCGCTCGGTGAGCAGACGGCAGCTCTCGCGCGCTGCCTGTTCACCGACTTCTCGCACTACTTCACCGCGCGAAAGGCCCACGGCGAGCTTTGCGTGATGATCGTTGACGAGTACTCCTCCTTGGCTCGCGGCGGCGGGATGGCCGCTCGCGTCGAGCAGGCCAGAGGCTTCCACACCTCCCTGATCCTGGCGCCGCAGGTCCTCGAGGGCATGGGAGGCCCCGAGGAGATGGCAAGGATCATCGGATCCGTCGAGACGGTCATCTGCCACCGCGTCAATACCCCTCACGACATCGTCAGGCTGGCTGGCACACGACAGCGCCCGGAGCTCACGACCCGGGTCGACGAGTGCGGCCCGACCGGTCAGCGGTCTGTGCGGATGCGTGAGCAGCTCACGATCGACCCGAACAAGATCCCGGCCCTAACACCCGGCACCGCGTACATCATCAGCCACGGCCGCGCGATGAAGGCCCAGATCCTGCGCGCACCGAACCTATCTGCCGACCTGCCGCCCGCAGACACCACCACGGCGCCGAAGGCGCCTGAGACGGTCTTTGCCACGCAACCAGCCTTGACCATCGAGGAGCCCGAGGACGGGCTTCCATTCTGAGGAGATGAGGGTATGGATACCCACGCCGACTGGCCGCCGCTGACCCGCGCGATCGGACTCTATGTCCTCACGCTGGCCCTAGAAGTACCCGTAATGGTCTTGCGCACGTTCGTCGTGTGGACGATCGCGGCGCTCCTGTTGTTCATCGGGGGACACTCCGTCACCGGTGCCGATCAATGGGCGCTGCTTGGCTTCTGTCCAACGGTGTGGTCTATCTGTGCGCTTCTGCCGCAGTGGGACGACAGCCAGCAATCACGGGTTCTATTAGCCGGTGCGCTGACGCTCATCGTTGCCGCGGTTCTCGCGCACGACATCACGTTTGCGCTCCTCTGCGCACTCGTCCCGCTGGGTGTCCTGATCTCGCCATGGGCGACCGGCTGGTGGTGGTGCACCCGTCTAGGTGGACGCCAGCCCACGACCGATGAGCGGACCGCCTATGAGGAGGCGATGCTCCGCATCGACGACGAAACGATAGGCGAGTTGCTGCCATACCCCTACGACTGGTTCGTGTTGGACCTTCCCGAGCCCGAAGCGGCCGTTTGCGGATGGACGCTGATGCTCACACGGCCCATGCTCGATAGCCCGTTCCTCGCGGCGGCGTTGGCACATGAGCGAGCGCATCTCGTCTTCGACGCGCGCATGACGGCCGCGGTCAACCGGCTCGTGATCCACCTGATGCGTGAACCACACCCCGACCAAGAACACTACAAGCAGCAGAGCGAGATGATCCTCACACCGGACCCGGTCACACAGACGATCGTTGCCGCCGGCATGCTCGCACTCGCCACGAGGAAAATCCTCCGATGGTGTCGCGGCGGCCTCGGCCTCTGGCTGCTGCGGCCCCTCTGGGGTACCGAGTGGCGCCTCGCGGAGTATGAGGCGGACGCAGGCGCCGCACGCGCGGGCCAAGCCGCCGCTCTCGCCCAAGCGCTCCGTGTCGTCGCACTCATCTACGACCGGCCCGTCCCATTCAAGTGGATGTCGGCCGAGGCCCACCCTCCCACAGCACTGCGGATCGACAGGCTCGAGCATCCCGACGACACTCAAGCCCCCACGTTCGCTGAGCCCCAGGTCAACGACTTCGCTGCCGCTCGCGACTGAGCACAACCCTACCGGACCTTCAGCGGCCGTCACGATGTGTTCAGCGTCCAATGACGCGTTCAACTAGTCCGCGACCCGCCGTCGCAGCTTCGCTTTGCACGACATGCGACACGGTGTGAAAAATAGACGTCGCCGCGCTCTCGGCTAACACGCCCAAGGCGACACTCACTGCGACCACCACCGCCGCGAGAAACACTAGATGCACCGACGGCTTTCCCGGCGTTCGCGAGCCGGGGGCGCGTCTGCTTGTGTCGTCTCTTCGCGGCCTCATGACATGAATGTCCCCGAACCACCGCGACCGGCAATCAAGTTCGCTCGACCTAGCCCGCGTGTCATGGTCCTCTGAAAGCCGCTGGCCGGTTTCCTCGCGCGGAGATCTCCCGTGTATAGATGCCCACCGATCACTCAAACCACAGCCGATCGCGATACGCGCTTGCACATGTGTCCGACGCTGCCCGGGGCTCTCGCCCCTGGAGAGTCCGGGTGTGCATCTCTCTCATCCTGCCGGCCGCCCGACTACGCGGCCGGCAGGAGCCTTCGCAGGCGTCCCCTACTGGAGATGCTGTGTCTTGCCGTTCTCTCAACCGGCTCTACGCCCCGCGACCAGGATCGGTCGGCGTGGCATGAAGTCGTCCCGTCGAGGCAGGCCATCTGGCAGTCGAGCAGGCGCTCGTCGCGGCGCTCCGGTTCGTCCGCTTCCCCGACGTGTTGTGCGGATCATGCTCGAGCAGGAGCTCGCCAAGCTGATGGTCGAGTTACCGAACTCCGTTCACCCGGCGATTCAGCCTCGTGACGTTGCCTTTGCGATGGATACCCTTGCGCGCCGCGGCCCTGCCGGGAACATGACTTCGCTAGCTCGCAAGACAGCTGCGGGCATCGCGTGGGAGCGTGCTGTCATCGCTCGTATCGAGCGTCTCGCCAACGTCCACGATGACGTTGATCTCCTCGCCGAGCGCTGGCGCCCGCCACAGGCGGCCCTCGACCTGGACGTGATCGTCGAGGATCACCGCAAGCACGTGATCTGGATCATCGACGCGAAGAACTCCGACCCTGTCCCGTCCCGTCCCAGGTCCGCAAGATGACCGACCAGATCCGCCTGCTGCGACGCGCCCCTGAGATCACACACGGTTGCCCAACCGTCATCGGTCTGATCGTTCATCGACCCCGTCAGTTGCAGCCCACACCTCAAGGCACTGCCGAAGTGCACGTGTTGCGGTCCACCCTTCAGGGCGTCGGCGATCTCCTTCTTTCCGGCCGCATGCCGAAGGACGCAGCCGGTTATCGGCCGCGCGTGCGCTGAATATCGGTCGTCGGCGACCTGACACCGCCGCGAGCAGCTTTGCGCAGCCCCCGACGCAGATGAGACAATGCAGTCGTGGCAACTGAGACCCTATCCACAGACGTCACAGCCGCGCTCCCGTCAGAGCTCCCTGCACTGGCACAGCAGCGGCCCGGCGCCGTGTTCATGCGTGCCGATCTTCAGGTCCACACGCCACTCGATCCGGGCTTCGCTCCACGTCCACAACCGACTGAGCCTGCAGCACGGATGGACCTGGCACGTCGCTACCTCGCTGCCGCCAAGGATCGTGGCATCGAACTTGTCGGCATCACCGAGCACAACGACGTGTCCTGGATCGACGAGCTGCGCCGCGCGGCTCACGAGCTCGAGCTTCACTTGCTGCCCGGGTTCGAGGTCGAGAGCGCCGAGGGTGTTCACGTTCTCTGCCTTTTCGACCCACAGACCTCCGTGGCTCGCCTCGAGGAGATCCTGGTTGGCCTCGACCTAACTCAGGAGAAGCGCAACCAGCGCAGGTTGGAGCTACGGACCAAACAACACTTTGCCGACCTGCTGGCCTTTATCCAGAGTGACGCCGGTGGAATCTGCGTCGCCGCCCACATCGAGAGTGACAAGGGTCTGCTCGCCGCGTTGCGACAGGGCGCGCGGGTTGATCTCTGGAAGACCGAGGCGCTCTTGGCGGCACAGACCTCGAAACCGCCTCAAGACATCACCAGCGGCAATGGTCGCATCATCCGAGGCGAGGATCCCACATATACACGCCAGCGCCTGCCCGCCTGTCTCTTGACCTCTGACTCCCGGTCGCTAGAGACCATAGGGACGGCTTCGACATGGATCAAGATGGACACCATCGGTGTATCTGGCCTGCATCAGGCCTTCCTGGATCCCGAGTCGCGTATCGCCTACGAGGATCCCGCCGATCGTCGCGAAGGTGCCCGGATCCTCGCCGTCGCCTGGGAGGGAGACTTTCTCGACGGCGTTCGTTTTCCGCTTAATGTCGAGCTGAACTGTCTCATCGGCGGCAGAGGCACCGGAAAGTCGACCGTGATCGAGTCAATTCGCTACGCCTTCGATCTCGGCTATAGAAGCGAAGATGGCGAGGTAATGACCGCTGCTAAGGAACTGCGTGAACATGCTTTCCGGTCTGGCTCAAAGATTTCGGTCGTCATCGAGACCGACTTTCCTACGCGTACGCGCTACATCGTGGAGCGCACCGCTCCCCACGCTCCGGTGGTACGCGAGTACGACGGGCGTCCTCGTCCGGATCTGGACGCCAAAACACTTATCTGTCCGTGTATCTACGGTCAGAAGGAGATCTACGGTATCGCGCAAAATGCACGCGCCCGGTTGGACATGCTCGACGGCTTTGCCGAGGAGGACCTTCGCGATATCTCCGCGCGCGAATCAGAGTTGCTGGGCCGTATGCAGGAGAACACGGATGTGATCCTCGCGACTCGCCGTCGTATCGATGACGCCGAAAGCAAGCTCGCGGATCTGCCCGGCCTAGAGGAGTGGCGTTCGCGTTTTCGTGAGGCTGGCTTTGAGAGCTTGCTGCGCGAGCGTCGCCTGCTCGATCGCGAGCAACGACTGCTAGAGGGTGCCGACAAGGCACTAGTGGAGCGCGATCGCAAGCTCGCAGGCATCGATGCCACGGGTCAATCATTGGCGAGCGTTCTGGCGAAACGCGAGGACGAGGATCTTCCGAACGCCATGCTGTTGATGCAAGCCGAGGCTATTTTGGCTGAGGCCGACCAGACCTGGGACGCTTCCGTACGCGCGCTTCGCGACCACCTTCGCGACGCCCGGCAGCGGCTTGCGACGCTTCGTCTCACATGGGACGATCAACGAGCTGCTCGCCAGGCGGAGTTTGACACCGCGCTGCGCGAGTTGCAGGCCAAGATGCCCGAGGTCGATCCTGAGCAGTACCTCGACGTTGAGCGCCGCATCGAGCAGCTAGTACCACTTCGGGAAGTCATCGCACAAATGCAAGAGCGTCTGGCGCTGAGTCAAACCGAGCGCGCAGAACTGTTGGTCGAACTCAGTGCCACGCGGGGAGACAAGCATCGTGTGCGCCAGCGTGCCATCGACCGTCTCAACGACGCTCTGGCGGGAAGCCTCGTGGTCAAGCTCACGTATCAGGGTGAGAGGGATCCCTTCCTCTCCAAACTGACGGCCCTCAAGAGCGGAGCAAGAGCCAACACGCTACAGCAAATGGTGTCCGATCCTTCGTTCACACCAACAGACTTCGTTCATCATGTTCGTGCCGGCGCACTGAGCCAGAAGTGGAACATGCCGCCGGCACAGGCCGCTACGATCGAACGTGCGCTAACCGAAGACACTCTGCTCCAGTTGGAGACTGCCGAGCTGTCCGACGGAGTGGAGTTGCTGCTGGATGTTTCTGTTGGCGAGGAGGGTCACGACTACCGCCCCTTGGACCGTCTCAGTCCTGGCCAAAAGAGCACCGCGATACTTCTGCTCGTTATGCAAGAGAGCAAGGCTCCTCTGCTCGTCGATCAACCCGAGGATGATCTTGACAACCGGTTTATCTATGACGACATCGTGACGCGCCTAAAGCAAGCCAAGCCGGCACGTCAATTCTTGATTGCCACCCACAACGCAAACATCCCAGTGCTCGGCGACGCCGAGCAAATCATCGCGCTCGACGCCCATGAGGGTCGAGGCGATGGCCGTGTCTCCGGCTTTATAAGAGCTCGCGGTTCCATCGACTCCGCCGCCGTGCGCACCGCTGCCGAACAGATCCTCGAGGGAGGCCGTGAGGCCTTCTTCCTCCGCCAGGCCAAGTATCAAGCATGAACGGCCCACTTGCCCGAGACGAGTTTGCCGCCCTGCTCGCAGGCGGCGAGGACAGCTTTACCGAGTTCAAGGACGAGCGGTTCTCAACTAGCGATCTTGCGAAGGAACTCTGCGCCTTCGTCAACGCTGCGGGCGGTCGCGTCCTGATTGGTGTGGGCGACGAAGGCGACTTGAACGATGCGGCCAACTGGGATGAGGAGCGGGTGATGAACATTGCCCGTACGGCTATCGATCCCGCCATCATCCCTACTTATCAGCGGCTGCAGTGGGACGATGATCGGACAATCGTTATCGTCAGCGTTGCGGCCGGTGCCGAGAAGCCTTACGCGGTGAGGTCCAACGAGAGTCGTCGCTACTACATCAGGGTAGGTAGCACCTCACGCGAGGCCACTCGCGAGGAGCTGATCCGCCTGACGCAAGCATCTGGGGCTGTCGCGTCAGATCTACGGCCGGTACTCGGAGCGCAGCTAGACGACCTCGACGGTGAGCTGCTTGCGAATCGCTTCGCCGGCCATCGGGCACTCGACTTCGATGGTCTGAGCCCTCAGGAGCGCGTGCGTATCCTCACCGATGCCGAGATCCTTCACCCTGAGACCAGCGGCCCCACGATCGGCGGTCTACTGTGCTTTGGACGCAAACCCTCGCAACAACTTCCTTTTGCAACAGTCAGTTGCGTCGCGTATTCCGGGCGATCGGTGACACACGAGTTACGCGACCGGGCCGATCTTGACGGCCGCGTCGATCAGCAGATTCTCGACGGACTCGCGTTTCTGCAGCGGGCTGTGCCCAGTGCGTCGGATGTGCGTGGCGCACGACGCGTAGAGCGCCCTCGCTATAGCACCGAGCGTCTGCGGGAGGTAATTGCCAATGCTGTTGCCCATCGCCATTACGGCATCGCTGGGCCGATCCAGGTCCGAGTGTTTATCGATCGCATCGAGATTACCAATCCGGGCTCTCCGCCGAACGGCGTCACTCCCCAGGCGATGCGTGTGGGCGTATCGGTCCGTCGCAACCAATTCCTGATGCAGCGTCTCACTGAACTGGGGCTTGTTGACGCCGTCGGCCGCGGTGTGGTGCTTTTGTACGACGAGGCTGCCGCACTGGGTTTGCCGGAGCCGCTAGTCACGGTCCAGGACACCTGGACAACCGTAACGCTCTATCTCGAGCGAGCGTCTCACGACACGACTCTCACGTGACCTACCTCACAGATGGCGAGGCGGCGGCTGCCTCTGGCCTATCATTTCTCCGGTCTGACCATCACAGCGCTCAAATCGCTCGTTGAACCACCGCACGCTCGCATAGGGATCCGGCGTGGGAACTGGAGATCCGGCCAGGTAGCGATGGCCTTCATGCCAGACGCCAAACACTTGACCATGCGCGCGTCGGTGAAGACCCACAAGCTGCACGGGCCCACCAGACAATGGATCGCCGCCGCCCATGACCGAACTGACGAACGCGCCAAATACCGCGCGACTAGTGCCACCAATATCACTGTTCCGCCACTCCGTGAGCCTTTCCTTCACCGCATCGCGGCCGGAGCCCTGAACAAGCAGCACGTCGGCAAGCTTGTCGCCCTCACATGCAGCCACAGGCTCGATCACCTCCTCCTCCCACCGCCCATCTTCTAGATACGCAACTACATTCACACGGATGGCCATGTCCATTCCGTCGCCCACACGCGCGCAGTGGACGATCTTGAAGGGATGACGATGGGGCAGCGGAACCACACCCACTTGCTGCTTCGTGAGACTCACCAGAGCAGCAAAACGCTCTTCGACTCCAGGACGCCCCAACACTCCAAGATCCAGGCTCGTCGAGAACTGTGAGAGCACTATTGACGGCATGAGGACGTCGCCGACATAGCCGAAGATGTCCGGGCACGACGTACTAGCAAATGTCTTACGCCCACCATCCCAAAACTCACCGGCAGGCCACGACACGCGACTATCCGTAGCGATATAGGCGCTCGACACTGATCGGGAATCACGTCCGACCCAAACAACCAGCGAAGTCATCCTGAGTATCCCGTGAGCATCAAGATATGCTGACAGAAGGTCCTCGGACCACGAGGCGATTCCCGTTCTCTCCATCACGTGGGGGGGTCTAGGCGACTGCTAGTCAGTTGACTGTTTCTCGGATGGCGTCCTTGGCGTCCATCCGAGAAGCATTCGGGTCGCTGCGCCGCGCTGGCGACCCGCAACGCATCAGGTCCTACACCCACCCTCGGCCCACCGTCGCGCTATCCCCTCGCAAGACTTGCTGCCGCACCAGATCCGTGGGCGAGACGGAGCCCGACGCACGCAGGCACACCGACCACGCGCTGTACCTCACAGCCGCGATGACCGGCATCCGTGAGGGAGAGCTGGCCGCATTGCGCTGGCGCGATGTCGACTGGCCGGCATCGGTGATCCGCGTCCGGCGTAACTACACCAGAGGCAAGCTCGGCACGCCGAAGTCCAAGCGCTCCTCGCGGGCAATGCCGATGGCTGATCGCCTCGGAGGGGAGCTGGAGCGCCACTACAAGCGCTCGGCCTACAAAGGCGACGATCACCTCGTGTTCTGTCACCCACACACTGGTGACCCCTACGACGCTTCGCAGATGCGCGAGCGCTTCTATACGGCGATGGAAACCGCCGGCATGGGCCATCGGGCCAAGCGGAAGGGCGGATCACGTTCCACTCTCTGCGGCACACGTACGGGACACGGGCGGCGGCGACCGGTGTTCCGATGCGCACGCTGCAGGAGTGGATGGGCCATCGCAACCTGGCCACGACCGAAATCTATGCCGACTACGCGCCAGATCCGGCGTACGGCGCCGAGTTCGCCGAACGCATGTTCACGCTGCCGCCGATCAAGGAGGGCGAGGAGGAGGAGAAGGCGCCGGACGCGGTAGAGGAGGAGCGGGACGCGGTGCTCCATGAGGAATCCGATTCGGAGGAAGATGTCTAGGCAGGGCGCAAGGCAATCACGATGGTTGCCAGCCCGTTTCTGGCTCCCATCTGTGGTTTGTGATCGTGCCCGCGAGGATCGGGTCGAGGAATCTGGCTGCTGCTTTGTATCCACTGGTGAGCGTGGCGGGAATCGGCAGGTTCGCCGCGAGCTTTGACCAGGTGCCAATCCAGTTCTGGGGTGGCGGCGGCAGCTGTGAGGGAACGGGATGGGTTGCCCGCTCGGTGAAGATGATGTCGAGTGTTGCTCGTAGCCGGGCTGAGTCGATAGGGGTCGTGTTGGCAATGACGTCGATGTCGATGAGGTCCTTGACGCGTGAGCTCGGCTGGTCGTCAGCGTATGTGCGGGTGTAGGCGTGGACCTTCTCAGCGAGGTGTTGCTCGATCGCGAGCGCTCTTACTTGTACTTGGTCAAGTCCGGCGAATGCGAGAAGTCCGAAGGACATCACGGTGTCGGGCTCGAGGATCGGTTCTGTCGCGAATGTGACATCGATGAGTACGCGCTCGAACTCGCGTCCGTCGAGCAGCGCGGTCGCCTTCCAGCGTTGGCCACCTCCGTCGAGCTCTTCGTCTGGGTCGGCTCGCTTGAGGCGAAACTCAAACATGTCGCCCACGTCTAGGTCTGCCGCGTCGAGAAGTATCTCGGTCGCGTCCTCTTCTCCCAGGCGCCAGTCGACGTCTATGTCCTTCGTGCTTCTGGATAGTGCGTCGAGGCGCAGCTCGAGCGCGAAGCCACCCTTCAGTACCCACTCGTCCGCGGCGTGTGCGGTCAGGCGAGCCAGGAGACGCTCGAAAACCACACGCTTGCGCAGGCGTGACAAACCTACCTTCTCGTTCTGGGCGTTCTTGAGGCGGTCCTCGAGTGCGGCGCGGAATGCCTCTGGTGTTGCGTATCTCATGGGCTGATCTTTTTCAGCATCGCGGCGAGGTGGTGTTGGGTGGTCTTTGGGAACGCCTCAGCGGTGAGGGTCAGTCGTCGGCGAGTGCTCAGGCCACGCCGTAGGGCTTGGGAGATCGCGAGCTCGATCTGCTCGTTGGGGCCGCTGTCGCGCAGAACGTCGAGGATCGTCCGCTCTACTGATGTGACAGGTACGCCGAGTATCTCGCGGCGTTCATTGGCGAGGATCGGCAGCTGAGTGACGTGCAGGGTCAGGCCGGGCACGGCCTTCCGGCGGCGGTTGCGTGGAACGCTCACGTGGATTTGATCGGCGATGATGTCGGAGAGGTCGTGCAGCTCCAGGGCGCTCTGATGGGAGACGACTGCGTCAGCGGATGGCGGGGTTCGCAGCCATCCGGCCACGATGTGCTCGTAAGGGGACGGTGGGAAGTTACGCAGGCGATATACCCCTCTGGAAACTGGCTGCAGCCGCCCACGTGGGCGGCCATGATGAGCGAGGGTTGAGCGGGGCATCCCGGTCGCTACGGCTTGGCGCGCGGTTAGATAGCCAGCCTGGCGCTCGGCAAGCCGATATAGAACATCCGGACCAAAAAGATCACCGATTTGTGCGACTTTCCCGTTCATTACGGTGACAGTATATAGAAGTCGCGAGGGATGGAAGCCGAACGGGTCCCGACAGCTGCAGAGGGGTTGGCCAACAGGCTGTTGGCCAAATGCGGGTTCGCACTATCGTGGGCGCCGCAAATGATTTCGTCTGGCGTCGAGCCCTTTATCGAGCAGCAATGGGACGCGGCTCTGAGGCACGCTGGAGAGGCAGGCGAAGATACTTATCTACTGGCATGTCCAGGCGCTGCGGTCAAGGGATGCCCATCGGCCGTTAGCTACCCGGTGGACGTGCCGCTCGAAGCCGACGCCTTTCTGCAGGGTGAGCTACTCGCCGAGGCAAACCTGACGCATATACGCAGCAAGCATCGGGTCGCCGTGTTTGAGGACGTGGATGAAGATGATCCCACCGCGATGGCTGTCCTGCTCGGATTGCTGCGACACGAGGTAGAGCACGTTCGGCAACGCAAGTGTCACGGCCAGGAGCTCTTTGAGCTCGACAACCTCGCGCAGGCGCTGGTTGACGATCGAGAGAAGCACGAAGGCAACGCGCCCATCTGGTATCGGCGGAAGCCGATCGAGCGCGCCGCGAACACCGCGGCTGCGCGGCTGCTGACAGAGAGCTGCCCCGAGCACCTGGTGGTCTTGGCCAATGGACCGTACGCACCGCTGACTCAGCTTGACACGCAAGCGTCACGAGTCGAGAACCTGCCATATGAGACCGTTAGATTCATGTATGGGCTGGTCAGCTCATCGGACGAACCCCTGATCTTCGATGATGGCCTGGCCTGGGAGGAGCGGCTTGAGGAGCGCTGGGCTGGAGCTGGCGCGTGGTGGGCCGGGATGGGCACAATGCCGTTTGCTTAAGGCCGGAGCCGGCTTCCGCTCCCGGTAGAAAGGAGCGACCTGCCAAGGGCCGACCCACGCTTTCGCAGCTCGTCCGATGCGGGCGTCTCCTTCGTGCGCTGAGAGATGACCGCTTAGTCCGTAAAGCCGAGGCCACCTGTGGCTCTGCTCTCACAGGTCGTCCCCTTGTTGCTGGGCAGCCGCCAGTAACTTCTTACGGGCGGCAGCGATGCAAGCGGGATGCTTCTGGACATTTTGAGCTTGTCGCCGGCGGCGACGGTTCTCGCGAGGTGCTGAGCCGACGGCAGCGTCTTCGTGGTGGATCCGAGTTCGCCGCCGCTACCCGAGATCGAGGTTTTGGTGGGAGGTGTCGGTGCTTGAGGCCACTGCGGTACTGGTCGTCGCTGTCGGTCCGACCAGCGTGAACTGGTTGGACCCTGATTCGGTTTCGCACTGCCCCGCTAGGAGCGATACATCCTGAGTTATCGTATACACGCCGGGGCTAGCGTATGTGACGATCAGCTTCGCGCGCGTGGCCTCGCGCTCGTCGAGGCTGAAGCGGATGTCGAACAGCTCGGCGCCGTCGAGCGTGTCGAGAAGGAGCTCCGCGGTCTCGAGATCCGGCGTGACGAAGTCCAGGTCCGTGGAGAAGCGGCCCGCGTTGCCGGCGCGCAGCTTGCGCAACGAGGTGCCGCCCTTCAGGATGATCCCGAGCTCGAACGCGCCCTGGTCGTGGAGGTACTTGAGCGCGTAGTCCTGGGCGACGTCGAGCAACGCGGGATCGCGCATGCCGCTGCGACCCTGAAAGTGGCGCGCGAGATAGCCCTGCGTAATCATCGCCGTGGGAGCAACGAGTCGTAGACGCGCCAACGCCTGCTCCACTGGGCGCGGCGATCACGAGACCCGAGGAACGTGACGGGAAGCCGGGAAGGCAGCAGCGCCTCGATGTTCTCGGCGATGTCGTTGCGGCCTACCCACTCGGCAAGGTAACCGAGCCGTGCGAGGGTGGAGGTGCGCCGTCCTTCCGCCTCTTGTAGTAGGTCCTCGGCGGTGGCAGTTCGGAATGTGGCTGCGAGCCAATCGTCTGCATTGCCCCAATTGCCCTGCGCCGCAGGACGCTCGGCGGCAGCCACGAGGATGGTTGCCTCTATCCACACGGGCAATCCCCGCAGGGTCTTCGCCCGAACGCGCCAGTCGAACGTGACCGCGCGGCTGCCTAGCGAGGGTGGCGGACGCCAGCCCCGCCGGTGCGCGAGCACCGGACGGTCCGGCTGGTGGGATGAGTGGCCGAGCTCCCAGACAGCCGACTCGAATGCGACCGCGACCGGAACGTCCTGACTGTGCGCCAGCAGCGCGCGCAACTCGATCCATGGGTCCCCCGCCCGGTACCGGCCGGCTCGGGCGGCCGGCGCGAACTCCCAGACGCCCCGCGTGCGCAGGGGAAGAAGCCAGCCAAGGCGAACCAAGCGTTCCGCCGCTGCCGCGGGCGTCAGAGACACCTGCGTCTGCGTCAGGATCTCCGCCAGGAGCAATCGGGTGACCACCGCCGGCTGGCGCAGCTCCAACTCCTCGACGACCGGAGCGAGGCTCGCCGGGACCGGCCGTCTTTGCGTTTGCGCGCTCATAGCGACACAATGTTACGTCATAAGCGCCTGGATGCAAACACGCACGCAGGGTCTGTGGGGCCGCCGCCCCGTGCGGAGTTACGGTTGGCGGAGGCGGCGGTAGAGGATGAGGAGTACCCCGAGCGAGACGGGTAATCGCCTCTGCTCGACGACGTCGGAACATGCCACGACAACGGGGGACGGACCTCATTGAAGGGCGGCTATCGCGGGTCCCTCAACTCGGCCTGGTCAGTCCTTTCGTTTTGGGGGATCACTACTTTTCAGGTCGTGGGGGCCTCTTGAGCGGATGCTTTCCCATGATTCCCCTGCAAATGCCACCATTCTTCGATGCGAATCGGGTCGCGGATAGATGTATCAATCCCGCCCCCGCTATGTCGTTAATCTGCGACCGTCCCTCGGGGCGGTCGCTTTCGTTGAGGCAGAAGGGCCATTCTTCTGGATCGAGGATCGCCCGCCAGCTGCTGCTCACGATCAGCTCGTAAGGACTGGCGACGTAGCTCTGGCGAGGCGGACGGAGGCCTCGATCTCGGCTTGGCGGATCTCGGCTAGGCGATCGACGTCGTCTTGGGTCGAGGGGCGGGCCGCGACGCACACACGCACGCGCAGTGGCCGCCACAGCGGACGCGTCTCAAGGATCAGCTCGTCGTAGGCAGGCCGATGCACCTCCACGACGCCGCTGCCCGACTCGGTCAGTAGCACCTGCACGAGCTTGCGCCGGTGGTCGCGCGCGAGCGTGGCAAGCGCCTCAGGGCTGAACCGCCGTTGAGGCTGCGTGGCCCGGCGTGGGGCAGGCATCACGCGCCCGCGCGCCCCGCGCGAGGACTGTGGTAGGCGGGATGGCCGAAGCCGCTGCGCTTGCCGACGGCCGGCGGCGTTTGAGGCGTGAGCGGTCACGATGCCCCGTCGATCTCGGCGATCAGCCGGTCCACATCGGCTGCGGCCTGCTCGACTTCGGCCGGCGTGAAGCCAGGCGTCTTTGCCAGCTCGCTCGCGTAGATTGTGGGCCACTCTGGCAGGACCGTGATCGACGGCGGCCACGGGTGCTTGTTGCGCAGGCGGAAGATCTCCACGCACGCCCGGCGTACGCCGGGCAACTCGTCGTCAGCGAGCAGGCGGCGGACGAGGAGTATGTCGATCAGGTCGCGGGCGCGGTCGTTCTCGCGATTAGCGAGGGAGTGGTCGGTGCAGGCGTGGAGCTTCTGCGCGAGCATGTAGGCGAGCGTGACAAGTGGCAGCTCGCCGACCGGGGAGAGGCCGAGCGCGGCGACGTCTACGAGCGTGTTGTCGACCAGCTGCGTGCCGCGGCCTGCGTCGCCTTCGGCCGGCGCTGCCTCGAACTGCACCGTGGAGAACGGCTGGCCCTTGAACTGCAGCTTGATGTCGCCGCGCCAGGCGGCGGTGTCGTAGATCGGCTCCCATGAGACTAGCCGGAAGCTGAAGCCGTCCCAGCCACGGGCCAGGGCGTCTCGCAGCAGGGACTCGATCTGCTCGGCCCGGGCGCGGACGGCCGCGTCGAGGTCCTTGGTCGCCCGGGCCTCCTCGCCCATCAGAAGCTCGACGGCGACGCCGCCCTTGACGGCAAAGATCGACTCACCGTTCTCGTCGCGGGCGTGGGTGTCGAGCGCGGCGATCACGGCGATGTAGCCGATCTGGCGGCGGGCGCGCAGCTGCAGCGCGTCGCCGCCGATGAGGTTGCGCAGGCGCTGCTCCAGCGAGGCCTTGTTCTTGGGCGGCGTGTCGTAGCGACGCTCGCTCATGCCGCGCCCTGAGCCCGCATGGCGCGCAGATCGGCCTCCTGTTCGGAGGTGATGAGCGCCTGGCGGGCGGCGGTGTCGATGGCCTGGCCGATGAGCGTCGGTCGCAGCCCGAGCTCGATGCCGTCGGCGATCGCGCGCGCCGGGGTGACGATCGGGACGTCTCGCAGCCAGGTCACCTCATCGTTGGCGAGGTCGTGTCGATGCAGCCGGTAACGCGCAGGTACTTGTCGGTGGGTGCGGTAGTCGCGCGGGACGGTGATGTCGATGTGAGCCGGGCTTACGTCGCAGAGCTCGTGGAGATCGAGCGCCGTCTCGCCGCTCAGCGTGCCGCGCCCATCCGGCCATTGGGTGGCCCGGGCAAACTCGTCGAAGTCTCCGTGCGGGACCAGCTCGATGCGGTACAAACCCCGGTCGACGCGCTCGGCCAAGCCACGCTGGGCGTAGTCGTTCAGGCGGCGGGGGTCGATGCCCAGCTCGCGTACCTCGCGGGTGCGCACGAAGCCATTTTGCTCGGCGGCAAGCGCGAGAATCTCAGTGAAGACCCGGCCTGGCATACAAGTACATAGTACCGCTTTTTGCGGATGTTCATACACTAAGCCGACGGAGAGCGTACGGACTACGTGATTTTACGGATGTTCGTACGGGCTGCGAAGCTGAACGGCGTGCTAGGCAGAACGTGGAGCCAGTGGCTGCACTCGTCGCCGGCCGCCTCCTGACCGGGAGCCGGGCGTGCCTCGCGGCCTTCGTCGAGGTAGTGCACTCTGCCTAGACGCATGGCCACGGAACGACCCGCTCGATCAGCGCTGAAAGGTCGCCCATACGAGCGAATCGCTCCCCCGCTATGGACCCATTAGTGACAAGGTGCCTGAAGGTCGTTTCCGCTGAAGGCGCTCGATACGAGCGCCTTCAATCGTATGTGGGGTTGTTTTGTTCGATCTCGACGGAGAGCTGGAAGGCGTCGAAGGCTCTTCTTCGTTTCAGTTCGGGGTCGGCGGCGAGCTCGTTGTCGAGGATTGGCAGCCGGTCGAGGATTGGCAGCCGGTATCGAGGCTCGTGTTTGGGTGCCTGGCAGTGGATCGTCGGCTTGCGATGAGCGCTCGTCCCGTGCTCAGTCAACTCCACAAGGTACTGTCCCCGGACCTTCGGTATTCAAGGTTGCTCTCGAATCCTTCGGTGTGACGGAGTAGCCTGTGGAACATGCAGACTGAAGTCGCAAGCGAGATCGACGTCATTCGCAGGCAGATCATTTCCGAGTCTTCCTTTGGAGCTGTCGCTGTCCGTGACGTTCGGGCAGTCGAGGAGTCGGGTCCCGACGACGAGACCTATCTTCATTTCATGGTGTACGCCGCAGATCCAGATCCGGCGTCGGGGACGTGGCCAATCGACGATGTCATGAAACTTCGCTGGCGGGTCCTCAAGCTCGCGAACGAGAGCGACACCGATTTCCCGAGCATCGTCGTGGATGTGTATCCGGAGCACGAAGACACAGAGGAGTCCTCCGATCAGGACTCGACGCTTGCCCGGAGGCTCGACGAAGCCGCGTCGTGAGCCACCCCATAGATCCGAAGAAGCTGCTCGAGTAAGCAGAAGTACTCGCAGGTATAGGTGCCGGTCGTGGACGCCCGAGCACCACTGATCACCGGCGTGCCGTTTCGGCCGCGTATTACGCGCTGTTCCAGGAGATAAACCTGACCGCATCGCGCTATGTCCTTCCGGACAGTGCACCGGACGAGGAGATTCAGCTGGCAACCAGATGGATCCACCACAGAGATCTTCGAGCTGTTTGCGAGGTGGTAGCCGTGTGTGCAGCGTCGACCTCGGCTCTACCGCCAGATCGCTTGCCGAAGGGGTTGTCCCAACGTGGCGCACCACTGTGGGAAGCTCTTTCCCAAGTCCAGCCGGACGGTCGCCGCGTCTCGTCGGTTCCGTTTGATCTGAGGCTGCTTGTTGTGATCTTCGGGACGCTGCAAAACGCACGTCACAGTGCCCGCTATAGCCGCATTAGCGACCATGCTCCGGTTCTATGACTGCGAGCAGGCGCTCGATAACTTCGTGCAGATCGCGCCACGTATCGTGGGTTGAGTGGCCGGAGTCTGTGGGAATACCGACGAAGGCTAGGTCGCTGCTCATGATTTCGAGTAGATCATTGGCCCGGCTCGAGCGTAGATAGTCGGACATGGCTGCGAGCTCGGGTCGCTCGGCCCACCGCAGCACTTGCCTGAGGACAGTTAGCAGCTGTGGCCAGTCACGGTGCGCCGGCAGTTCGTCGGGTTTGGTGCCGAGCAGGGCCGCCCAAGCGGAGCGATCAGCCGTGTAGCGCTGTTCGGCGCCGACGGTCAAAGCCGAGACGACCCCTGCGGCGTTCAATCCCGCGAGTGCATCGTGGACGTTGCGCTTGGAGTATCCCGTTGATCGGGCCAGCGCTTGGGCGTTGACCCATGGGGCCTCTGTGCTCAGCAGAACGCGAACTACCTCAGCTCGAATGCCGACGCCAAGAATCTGGCGGAGCCGGAAGGCTAGGTTGATGGGTCTGGTGGTGTCTGGACGCCGAGACTTTTGGGAGGGTGAGAGCACCGGACGCAACCAGCCTGCGGTGGCAAAATCCTCGTCTGGTTGGTCTATTTGAATCTCGTGTCGAAACAGCGGTTGGAGCTTTGCTGGGGCTGGTGTCTTTGATCCGTAACCGAGCCTGGCTCGCGGACGGCGGCGAGTAAGCCACGTCAGCGTGGCTGTCGTCAGCGAGCGGTCGGCCTCGTCGATGCACATTGCTCGCAGGCGCCGGACGCTGAGCAGTGGCTCGTTGAGGAGCATCCAGTCGAGAAGCTCGTCAAACAGGCGTGGCTCGGCTCGAGCGATCTCGAGCGTAAAGACGATCAGAGCCTCAGGGTCCTGTGCCCAGGGACTGCGTCTGTGCGGTGTGGCGAGTAGGCCCATCTGTGCCCACTCGGCCCATGCGAAGGCAACGAGCTGGTCGCTCAGCCGCTGTCTAAGAGCCGAAATGTCCATCGTCAATCCCAAAGTAGTTGAGAACGCGAGCAAGCACGCTGCGATACCCGTCTGAGGGATCGTGAGTCTGACTCCAACTGGCGGCGTCGAGTAGCTCTCGCTCAGTTGGGGCCAGCGCCTGGAGGTCTTTGAGGTGCTTGCCGGCGCCTTGGTCGACTGTCGCGTAAAGCTTGAGGTGGATTTGGTCGACACGCGACGCGAACAGGACCTCCAGCCCAGGTCCATAGTGGCGGTGCTGCGCACGTTCGAGGAAGCCTTCGGGCAGGCCGAGATCAAGTAGCGAGGTGGGTCCTGGATTGAGCCAGTCCTTGGATAGCCCGAAGTCGCGGGCCACCGTCTGCGCAGCGCCAACCAGAGCAGCAGGAAGCGGCTGCGCTGAAGTGAGCTCGTCGCCGTCGACGATCGCGAGTACGTCTACGTCTCTCGTGGCGCGAGAGGTGAGTCCGAGCGCAAGCAGTGCAGAGCCGCCGACCACTGCAATGGTGAAGCGCTCGTTCTGTGTCGCAAGCTGTTCGCCAAGGGCACGGAGGAGATCGTCGGCTGCCTGCATGCTGTCAATCGAGATGTCAGTCATCGCAATTCAGGATGTTATACATCTTGCCAGTGCCGGTCAACCATGGTGACGGGGAGCCCGTGAGGGCCCATTCTGGGCCGTTGGCTGTTCTTGTCCGAGCAGGGTCTGCGCATCCTGCGGGGCTGCCGACCCGCTGATGGAGCCGATCGTGATGGTGCTGCTGCCCAGCCTCCGCAGCATCCTGCACCGAGCCACCGAACAGGGCAATCGGGAGTGGCACCGAGCCATCACACGAGCGTGTTACGCCCAAGCTCAGATCTCGGCGGTGCTCAGTCCGAGTTTCACTGCGGCGCGTACTAGGTCGTCCACGTAGCCGTGCGCGTCGGCGGCGGCATCGCCGAGCTCAGCGCGGTCTACGGCAATGAAGTCGGCCGCGCGGCGGGGTCCGATGGCGTCAGGGGTGCCGAAGTCGCGGGTGAGGAGCCCGATTGCCTGCGCGACGATCTCGGGATGGTTCTCGGCGTGCTGTGCTAGGCGGTCAGCGATCGCGGCCGCGCGTCCGGGAGTGTGGCGTATGACGTAGACGAGGTCGTAAGCGTCCTTGGGCTCGCCACGGTCGCCCAATGCCAACGCCTCGAGGACTACGAAACCGGCGGGGCCGCAAACTGGGACGATGCGTCGCGCGTGCTCTCCCTCGAGGGTGTGGCCGTCGATCTCGACAAGGACGCGCTCCTCGAAGGTGAGCTCGAGCCCCGGGGTGATCACCGCTCCGAAGTCTGGCTCGAGATTTTGGATTCGACGTGTCGGGTCCTGTCCGTCGGTGGGCGATATGAGGAAGTCGATCTTTACCTTCAGATCACCGAGGCGCCGGCGCTGAACGGTCTCGTTTCCGTTGTCGTTGGTGTCGGGCTCGAAATCCTCGGCGCGGAGCCGGCGGCTGATCTCGGCATAGCGCTCGTCATCGAGGAGCGCGAGCGCGAGTCCTATGTCGAGGTCGTTGGTGCCCGGATGGAGGTCGTCGTCTTCACCGCCTCGGCGTTCAGGCTCTCTGCCGTCCACGGGTCGAAAACCCTTTCAGCTGCTAACTGCTACTACCTGTACAGGCTTACCAGCGGAGGCCGCTTGGCGCCCCCAGGGTGTAAACAAAAGTGCAAACATGCCCCACGCCATTGGGCTCCATTAGAAAATCGACGTAGCCCAGAATTCCTTGCAGTAGAGCCAAATTTACCGGCCCACAACACCTCGAAACACCCCTAGAACGGCCTCATAACCCGAAGGTCGCAAGTTCGAGTCCTGCCCCCGCTATGACCCCATTAGCGACCATGCCCGCAAGGTGAGGTTGTGCCGAAGGCGCTCGATACGAGCGCCTTCAGTCGTATCTGGTGCTTGCTGCGGCTCTTGTCTCGACCGAGCCAGTAGCCCTCAAAGAGATGGCGACGGCCAGCGTCCGTATCCCTCGATGGCATACGGGTTGAGGAACTGCCGCTTCCAAAAGTACTTGCGCTCGATCTCGGTCATCCGCGCGCGATCGCACACCTCGTTCCACTCGGACTCGATGACTTCGATCTGGTGGTCGACAATCTCACGGGCATCCGACGCGGAGAGTAGGTAGCTCGACGCCGCTTGCAGGCAGCCGATGACCTGGCTCATGCGGAAGCCGGCGGGGCCGATGATCATGGCTTGCGTGGTCTCTCCGGTGTTACGAGGCTGCGGGCAGATGTCGTAGGCCGGAGTGAGCGTCAGTGCTGTGCCGTTCCAAAATGCCGCGTGATTGCGTGCGTGATCGTCGCTGTTGCCGACGAGAATGTTGAAGGTGATCCGTCCGAACAACTCGCGCAGGGTTGAGCGAGCATCGGTGAATCGCCCACGAATGATGTGCGCGAGGTCGGCGTAGCTCGCGTAGCGGGCGAGCATCTCGTCGAGTTCGAGGATCGTCAACGCCGACACGACCGCGCGTCGCTGGCCGGCGGCGGGACGATCGAAGCGCTCGACCAGTAGCACGTCCTTGCCGAGCGCCTCTGTCATCTGGACTCGAGCTGCGTCAAGGCCGACCCGATGGGCAAGCTCCATAGCGGCGTACTCACCCTTGACAACGGAATATCGATCAGTGAGCGACGAGAACTTCGCGATCAGGTTGCGCGCCCCGTCGGTGAGCAGGGCCTTGGGGCGAGCGCCGCCCACCGAGCTGCCATGTAGTAGTGCTGCGTCTAGGGTGGGCGAGAGTGGAACGCCTTCCTCGACGCGCTGTGCGGACTGCATCATCTCTTCGAGCGACGCTGTTCCGGCCTGGCGGCCCAAGTAGTTACTGGAAGAAGCCTGGAAGTCGAGTGCCCCGATGCGGTCTGAGCCGGACTGAAGCAGGTAGGTCAATGGGCTGAGCGTTGCTGGATCCTCGTCGTTGGTCCCGGCCCCCAGCATTTGGTTCATGATCACTCGCTGCCCCCAGGCGTCTGGTCCGGCATCGGCTATGCACCCGGCGATGGACAACCCGGACAGCGGAGGGATTCGGCCGGGCGCGAGGGGCAGCTCTGGTAGATACAGCGGGATCGCGTTCTCGCGGCGCAGGTAGCTCTGGCCGTAGTTGAAATCGACCAGCTTGCCGGTCACCTCCAGCCGGCCCGCGATCACCGGTTCGGACGCTTCGGGTAGCCAGATCCAAACGTATGCCTCCTTCGGGTGCTCAGAAGTCATCCGTCACGGGTTCCTTTGGCATCCGGACTCGCTGGGGTAGTAGCGCGAGGCGGTCTCGGACGCGATCTACATCCGCACTCAGGCGAGTGCGATCTTCTTGGAACAGGGGAACGCCGACTAGCGCTGCCACCTCGAATGCGAGCCCGAGGCCGACGGTGAGATCGCCTTGCTCGATCTTGTGGAGAGTCACCCGCGTGATGCCTGCCCGGTCTGCGAGCTGTTGAGCGGACCAGCGTCGCTCGCGTCGAGCCTGAAGGATCTGTGCGCCGAACAGTTGCGCCGCTTCGCGTGCGTATGGTGAGTAAGCTCGGGTATGCTTCATAACTGCATATTATCACGTACCGTAAAGCTATATAGTACATTCTTTTATACAGATCAAAGGCCCTCGCCTGCAGCGTCCCGTCCTTTGGACCGGCGGCATGGTCATCTTTCCAGCGCCGGAGAACGCTCCAGACCGTGCCATGCCCACCTACCCTCCAGGCCAGCCTGGGATGCCGGGTGGGAGGTTCCCAGGAGCGCCTGATTTTGGAATCACAACACATCAATTTGATTGTGTTCTTGTCACTTGTTGACCCTCGTAACTAACACAACACATGTTCGCTCGTTGGTCGGGCGGAACCTCAGCGGGGCGGGAGAGCGAATCCTGCCCCCGCTGTGGTGTTTACCCGAGGCCTCGAGAGATGCCGGCTTCCTCCAAGATTGCGGACATCAAGCTCGCAACCTTGGTATAGCGGCCCTAGGTCCGCGCCTACGCGCCGCAATCAAGCGCGCGGGAGAGCAGAAGCGAACGCTCGCTGGCGTTGTGGCAGAGGTTGGCTGCTCTCAGGAACTCCTCGCGCGCCTCATCCAGTCGTCCAAGGCGGACGAGGATGTCGCCGCGTACGCTGGGTAGCCGATGGTAGCCGCGCAACGCGGGCTCGTCGGCGAGTGCGTCCACGAGTTCCATGCCGGCCTCCGGGCCGAAGGCCATCGTCACCGCCACGGCGCGGTTGAGCTCGACGACCTGGGATCCGGTGAGGGCCGCCAGGCCGTCGTACAGCGCGACGATCCGCGGCCAGTCGGTTTCCTGCACGCTGCGGGCTCGCGCGTGGCAGGCGGCGATCGCGGCCTGCAGCGTGTACGGGCGCAGTGCGCCGCTGAGCTTCTCGGCGCGCCGCAGCCCGTCCAGGCCACGTTGCACGAGCAGGTGGTCCCAGCGCGCGCGGTTCTGATCGGCGAGCAGTACCGGCTCCCCGTGCGGCCCGACCCGTGCGCGCAACCGCGAAGTCTGGAGCTCCATCAGGGCCAGCAGGCCGTGGACCTCGGGCTCGCGGGGCATCAGCGCCGCGAGGATCCTTCCAAGGCGCAGGGCGTCCTTGCACAGAGCCGGACGGATCCAGTGCTCGCCGGCGCTCGCCGCGTAGCCCTCGTTGAACACGAGGTAGATCACCTCGAGCACCGCAGACAGACGCTCAGCCAGCTCGTCGCGACCGGGAACCTCGAACGGTACGCGCGCCTCGCCGAGTGTGCGCTTGGCACGGACGATGCGCTGCGCGACCGTGCCCTCGGAGACGAGAAACGCACGCGCTATCTCTGGCGTCGACAGGCCGCCGAGCAGGCGCAGCGTAAGCGCGATCCGCGCCTCCCGGGAGAGGGCAGGGTGGCACGTCATGAAGATCAGGCGCAGGACGTCGTCCTGAACATCCTCGACCCGTGCGGCCAGGTCGGGCTGATCGAGCTGCTGCAAGGTTTCTAGCTCGCGTGCGATCAGCTCGCGCTTGCGCTCGAGCGTGGCGCGCCGGCGTAGCGCATCGATGCCCCGGCGCTTGGCGGTGGCCATCAGCCATGCGCCGGGCTTGTCCGGGATCCCCGACTCGGGCCACTGCTCGAGCGCGGCGACGAACGCGTCCTGGGCCAGGTCCTCGGCCACCGCCACGTCGCGCACGATGCGAGTCAGCCCGGCTATCAACCGGGCCGACTCGATCCGCCACACGGCGTCGATCGCACGATCGGTGGCCGACGGGCTCACGCGCCTAATTGTGGGCTGCCTGCTCGCGCAGCCGCTCGTTGGCCTCGCGCAGCTCAGGCGTCAGCTGCTCGCCGAAGTCGCCGGCCTCGAAGATCTGGCGCAGCTCGATCTCGACACCGCCATCGAACGGAGCTCGCTTGAGCCACTCGATCGCCTCCTCGCGCGAGGAGCACTCCCAGACCCAGTAGCCCGCGACGAGCTCCTTGGCCTCGGTGAAGGGACCGTCGATGACGGTGCGCTCGCTGCCGTCGAAGCGGACCTTCGCGCCCCTAGAGGTCGGGTGCAGGCCCTCGCCGGCCAGCATCACGCCTGACTCGACGAGCTCTTCGTTGTACTTCGTCATCTCCCCCAGGCCCTCGGTGCTGGGCATCACGCCCGCCTCGGACTCGGGACTCCCGGGTACCAGAACCATGAAACGCATATCTATCTCCTTGTGGTTGGATGGAGTGGCTTCTACCCGCACGTCGAACGAGATCAACCGAAATCGACACGGCCGGGATTTTTTCTCGTTGAGATCCGCCGCGGGGCCACGCTGGGTGCGTACGCGCGGTCCAGCGGATGTCCGGTCTCTGGATGGCAGAAGACCTGATCCTCGTCCTTGCTGTATTCCGAGCACTCGCGCAATGCCTTCAGCTCCGTCGCGACCGCTCACCGAGGGGGACAGAGCGCTCTGACCCCTCAGGCCGAACTCGCCTCGCACATACGGCGAGAGGACCCGAACCTTCTTCGCCTCGAGGTCGACGTCGCGCCAGCGCAGGCCCAACCGCTCTCCGGCGTCCGGGCGCTTCTCGACGAGCGGGACGCGAGCGCCTGCTCTGGCCAGCACTGTTGACGCCACGCATCCAGCGTGGCTCGCGCCAACGCCGACGACGTCGTCGTATTGCCCAGCGCGACGGGGACTCGCGGTGGGTGGGTGACACAACCGCCGTCACCGGGCGTGTGCGCTGTCGCCGTGGGACATGCCCGAGGACTCCAGGCTGTCAACGACGGCGCGCGCTCCGTCCTGGCGGCGTAGAGCGAGCGACATCGCCTGCGCGCCGCGCCTGATGGCCGGATCCTCGAGGGCTCCCGCGATCACCTTGCGGAGCTCTTGCGGTGAAGCGCTCTTGCTGACTCGCACCCCAGCGCCGGCCGCGAGAACCCGAGCGGCATTGTCGGGCTGGTCGCGACCGTCGGGGATGCACACAAGCGGTACGCCCTCGGTCAGCGCGGCGTTGATCGTCTGCCATCCCGCGTGAGTGATCAGCAGCGAGGAATGCGGGAGTACGGTGCGGTGCGCCAGGAAGTCAACCGTCCGGGTGTTGGCGGGTATCCGCAACGGGCCGGTCTGCAGCGCCGGCCCGGCAGTCAACAGCGCCCGCACCGGCAGTCCGCCGATCGCGTCGAGCACGCGCTGAACGAGCGCCTGCTGGTTCATGTAGCTGGTGCTGAAGCTGACGATCACGAGCGGGTCGGTGTTTGCCCGCGGCCACGGGGAGGTCCAGTTTTTCTCGAAGGGCTCGAACGCGGGACCGACGTATTGCACGTTCGCGGGGAGCGCTCCGCGGCTCGCGTAGTCGAGCTCGGGCGCAGTCATCACATAGATCGCCCGGGTGCCGAGCAGCTGATCCTCCCACGCACGCAGAGGCGCCAGACCGTGCTCGGCGCGTGAGCGGTTGACGATCGGCAGGCCTGTCGAGGACAACATGCGGCTGGCCGCGCCAGCGAGCAGGCGGTCGCGGATCACGCCAAGCCGGCCAGACATTGGCCGCAGACCGAAGCCCATCGGCGGTGCGCCCCGCAGCGGCAGCGTGTAGGGGCAGTGCACGAGAGTCACGGCGGGCAGGCCCGCGCGCTCGGCCGCGATCGCCGCGCCGATCAGCATCCAGTCGAAGACCATCACGTCCGCGGAGCACTCCTCGAGGGCCTCGACGCAGTCGCGTGCGACATCCTCCACGAAGCCGAACAGCGCGTTGTCGAGCAGCCGCTTCTGGGTGCCGATCCATGTCCGTGGCTCCCAGTCGCGCAGCGTATCGGTCTCACGCCGCGTGAGATCCATGTCAGGGAACGACCGGCGAAACTCGACGAACTCCGCTCCCGTCGCCTCGATCCGCTGGCGTGCGGCACGGTGGGCGAGGACCCTGACGTCGTGGCCGCGCTCGAGCAGCTCGCGCGTCACCGCGAGCTGAGGCGGCGCGTTGCCACTGAAGGCGATCAGTGTCTGGAAAACTCTCACAGCAACAATTGACTTTATTCTGTATCAAGCGAATATGTCTAGCCGATCAACAAAGCGTCACTACGAGATGTCGGTGCGAGCGCAGGCAAGCGCCGCGACCCGCGAGCGTCTGCTGTCCGCCGCGTGGCGGCATTTCGCGACGCGGCCCTACGAGGATGTGCGGCTGCGTGAGATCGCCGCCGACGCAAACGTGAGCGCTCAGACCCTGCACACGCAGTTCGGATCGAAGGATCAGCTGTTGACCGCGACGTACCTGTGGTTCGGTCAACAGGAGATCGCAAAGCGTGAGGTGGTTGACGTCGGAGATATCCACCAGGCAATCGAGGTTCTGTTCGACCGCTATGAGGAGCATGGCACTGCCATCTCGAGGATGATCTCCCAGGAAGACAGGATTCCCGGGATTGCTCAGATGACCCAAACAGGCCGGCTCTATCATCGCCAGTGGGTACAGAGAACGTTCGTTGCCCTGTTCGACGGTCTGCGTGGGGCCGCTCGCGAGCGGCGTCTGGCAGCGGTACTCGCAGCAACCGATCTGCTGATGTGGAAGCTACTCCGCCAAGACATGAAGCTCAGCCGCAAGCAAGCCGAACGCACTGTCGCGGAGATACTCGAAGCCCCCCAAAGCGACCGGCTGAACGCCTGACGCGTCGCTGTCGCCCGTCGGAGAACGGTCAACTTACCAATTGGCGCGAGCTACTCACAAAGTGCACCCCGGACATTCGTCGCGGCGACCCTCGACGTAGCCCCGCGCGTCCGTTCACCGTACCTCTCCAGACTACTTGGCGGCCGCGGACTTCTCAGACGATTTGCGGAGAAAAAGGCGCGCGTACATCTTCCAGGCCCACGACTCCCTCCCAATACTGTCCTTCGCGCTACCGCGAGCCTCAGAGATACCGACCGACGTCGGCACCGCTTTGATCTGATCCGGAGGTGTGAGCTTTGGAGCCATGTTCTCAGGCTACCACGAGGGCTGTCAACCAGGCAAGTGTCTGTACGATCATCAGCACGCCGAGGGCGCCCGATAGCCGGGACATCGACCTGACTTTGTCTGTGTTCTGCTCATGCAGATCCTGGTAGCCAAAGCCGGCCGCGACGAGCCAGTCGAGCGTGCCGGCGTCGGCTTCAGCCGATGTCTGAGGGTAGAGACCGTCGTAGAGATCACGCGCGTCAAAGGAGAATTGCAACTCCCACGGCGCCAGCAACACGGCAGCCACACCCAGACCGAGCACCAGCGTGCTGAGCGCGATCCAGCCGAAGACGTCGAGACCGTGCGCGCGGATTACCGCAGCTCCGAGAAATGATGCAACGATCGCGTGCGCAGCCAGCAGCGTTCCGGTTCGCTGCCTGATCCCCGCGACGAACGACTTTTGGTCGGCAAGCGCATGCAGACCGGCCTCGTACACGATCTCCTCGAGACGCGGCATAAGCAGAGATCGGAAAGTAGTCAGGCCGGGCGAGCATTCTGACCATCCCTCGAGCCTAACGGTCGATCACATACAAACCATGCACCTTTGGCCCAAAACTGTGACCAATCCGTGCCAAAAGCGTGAAACAGCCGCAACCGCCAGTTTGCTACCACCCAAAATCATTGAGGACATTGCCTGGTGCCTGCGGAGCCTTGTCTGCTAGAGCCCGGCGGTGTCGCGCATCAGCATGTTCGTCTCCCGCCGCTGTCGGTTTGTGCTGGCCCTCCTGATCAACACTAACTTTCCTGGAGCCGCAGACCGGTACGCGGTTGGGCTAGAACGTGACGTTGTGCCGTTGTGGCGTACCGCCCAGGTGGTAGACAGGCGCGGAGAGCTTGAAGCGGGCTCTGACTCGGTCGGCCGCGTGTGGACGAGATCACAGCGCGTGCCAGCTCTTCGTCTTGCGAGAGTGTCCGTTTGGGTCTCGGTGTCGGACAAGGGGGTATGGCGCCCCCTACGCTCGAGGAGCTGGTCTACTCGCTTCAGGCTCTTCAACCTTCTTTTCGCCTTGTGAACGACTCGCTAGGCTCGCTCTATCCCTCGGGGACGAGAGCAAGCTCACTGGGCTGACAGACAATTAGACGGATAACTCCTGCAACTAATCCCCCAAGTGGCCAGTTGGGATCGTCCAATTAAAAGGTACAAACCAACTCTCGATTCTTTGATCTACCACCCCCAACTGCTGCTTGATCGGGTCATGACCCGCAACAGCCGCATCGCCCGGCTCACTCATCTCGAACAGGTCGAGTACGTCATCGTCTTCAAAGAGTTCGAATAAATCGCCTATAGCCTGGATTGCAGCGGTCATCTCAGCCTCAGATATCTCTTCCTCTTCGCTACGTATGTCCATATAAGCCTTCGCCTCTTCGATGAGACTCACGGCAAGTATCTCCTCAGCCACACACCCCGCAGGCCTCCCGTCGGATAGGCGGACCATCAGTGCGACCATAGCTGCACAAAGGTCGAGTGCTAGCTGATCGTTTACAGCCTGGACAAACGCAGAAGGTACCAACTGCTTCGCATGGTCAACGGCGTCGCCATCGAGTAGTTGATAGCGCGGAACTCATCTACCAGCGTCGTGCCTGCGTGAATGAATGCTTCTCGCGCATACAAGTCATCGATGTACCGCGGCAAGAAGTTCAGAACCGGCCGCGCTACATCGCCCCCTCGCTTTAGATACTGACGCCCCGCGTTACGCAGTATCGGCTTCAATCCTTCATCAAGACCGGAAAGCAGCAGTCCCTTGTGCTCCAGTTGCTCGACAAGCTGGGTCAGAGCGGGCACGGACGAGCCACGCGCGTGGGCCAGAGCTTCGATATCCAGCGACTCATCCGCCGCTTGGGCGACACCAGCGGCTCTAAGCATGTCTGTTGCACCGTCGATTGTCTCATCATCCATATGCATCAAGAGTAATAACCGCATGGGACCCCGTCAACGCACCGTCGTCCTCGGCCGGTCGTGAACGCCGCGATCGACGAGACGGTCAGGCGCGACGGCCAACCGGCAATCGAGCTGCTGGCGCCACTGTCGCGCCTGGGTGCAACGCGTTTGAGTAAGACCGCTGCCGAGATGTAGTGCTCTCCCGAGTGGATGTAAAAGGTCGAGGCGCAGGAGAGAAACGCTTGACCGACCAAGTGCTGGACGCGCCGGACCACAGTCGCGACCCGTAGGCGTGTGGTCCACCCGCTTGCGCGTCGTAGATGCCAAACGATCAGAGATCGGACTACTGAAACCGCCGCGCGAATCTGGGCAAAAAGAAACCCGGCCCACAAGGGGCCGGGTGGTGTAGAAAGGGACTATAGCAGCGATCGCGGGCGGAAATCAATAGCTGGCGCCTACGACGCTCGGCTACCAGCCAGCGGGCTTTCGATAGGCACCAACAGGATCTGACAGCTGGTTGGCGGCACAATCCGCCGCTTCGAGCTGGCGCCACCAGTGCCCACCGACCCCGTCATTCGGGGCGCCACGCAGCGCGCCCGCCGTGTAAGACGAGCTGGGATTGACAGTCCCGACGGGGATCCGCAGGCGTGCCTGCTGCACCGGGAACCGCAGATCGCTGTCATTGGAGATCAAGAGCGCCGCGTCGATCGCACCCCCGAGCGTATCCAACAGCAGATGCGCAGCGACGTTGACATCCGAGCCCTTCTCCTCCCGGTAGGCATAGGAAACCATGAATCCGGCCTGCGGCACATCGCCAGCCGCAGAGTCGCGGATCATCACTGGCCATTGGGACGTAGTCAGGATAGGTCGGCCTTTCTTGTCGGGCGTCGCCAAGGGCGCCCGCTTGACACGAGACACGTAGTAGCCATACTCGATCAGGTCAATGCTCCCGCTGGATCGCAAGGCCTTCAGGTAGACATCCTGATCCACAAAGCCAGAAGGATTGCCGGCAGGATCAACGCGAGCGGTGCAATAGACCACGCGCGCGATCTGGGCGCTAGACCACGACGGTGGCAACAAGCTCGCCGCGAGACCCCGGACATCAAGCCACCGCCATCCGGACGTTCCCGCGCCGCATAGCCCACGTGCACCGTAGTACAGGTTGTAGCCGTCGATGTACACACCCACCTTCATCCGCCGGCCATCCCAGCCGAGACCGAACCCAGAGGAGAATACAACCCATAGAAATAGCTGATGCTCGACACTTGCACATTGTCTCAGCCACACCAGACATCGAGACATTGTGTTCCTACGCAATACATCAGATAGCTACCACTAAATACAGAAATGACACAGTTCTGCTACAGAGCTGTAACAAAGAGGAAAGCGTATTAGGACAACCCCTCTTTCTTTATATGCAGGACCTTTGAAGGGTGTATATTCTCTATACGGACCTTTTGGGGGGTTTGGAGACGGGTTGGCAACTGCGTGGGTTGTTTGTCGATGTAGGGAGACCGTTCGCATTCACTCGCTTCCCGCACTCCACACTCCAGCGTCCCTCGTGACCCGACTCGCTTACCGAAGCCGCGAGACACTTCGCATCCCCCGTTTCGTCCAGCCAAAGCCCTCGCGAGGGCCCCATAGACGCCTCCGCATGTCGTGCAGATACATAGGCTGGTTGGTTGAGTTTTGGAGACCGTTCGCATCCGCTCAGGTCCGCGGCTTCAACGGCTTCAGCTACGCAGACGTAGCCGCCGAGCTCTCCCTCACCAAGGCCAGCCTCCACTACCACTTCCCCAGCAAGGCCGAGTTGGGCGAGGCGCTGATCGCTCGTTATGCGGAGCGCTTCGCATACGCGCTCGCGGCGATCGACGCAAGCGTCACGCCCGCCCCCGCCAAGCTCGACGCGTATGCGAGCCTGTACGCCGAGGTGCTGCGCGAAGAACGGATGTGCCTGTGCGGCATGCTCGCCGCCGAGTACCAGACGCTCCCGGATCCGATTCGCGACGCCGTCGTCGCGTTCCTCGACGACAACGAGGCATGGCTCGCGCCGGTCCTCGAACAGGGTCGCGAGGATGGCAGCCTGCGCTTCAGCAACACCCCCGCCGACACCGCGAGAAGCATCGTCAGCGGCCTCGAGGGCGCGATGCTCGTCGCACGCCCCTACGGTGCGATCGAGCGCTTCGAAACCGCAGCCGCCCAACTGCTCGCCGGCCTCGCCGGCACCGAGATCGCCATCAACTGAGCCCGCCGATCGACAAAGGGCCGTCAAGCCGGGTTCATTCCAGTGCCGGGGTCAGGTGACCGACGGAGACGTCTCGCGGTCCTGCTATTCCTGATCTGCCGGGCATCAAATTCCTGATCTGCCTCCCTATAAATTCCTGATCTGTCCGGGGAGTAGGTATCGTTGTAGCGGTGTTCGATGGCCTCTTATCGCGTCATGCTCGACCGGATCTGACCCGGGCGCTGGCCGAAAGTCGCGCGGTCGCGCTGATCGGCGCTCGCCAGGTCGGGAAGAGCACGCTGGCGCGGGATCTCGCGGCCAACGAGTTTCCCGCCCAGTACATCTCTCTCGACGATGAGGTGGCCGTGGACACGGCGCGAGCGGATCCGCGAGGGTTCGTCGCCAAAATCGAGGGGCCGACCGTTATCGACGAGGTGCAGCGGGCGCCTGGTCTGCTCTTGGCGATCAAGGAGCGACTCGACCTCAACCAGGCACGCGGGCAGTTTCTGCTGACTGGATCGGCGAACATCTTGACCCTCCCCACGATCGCGGATGCGCTCCCCGGGCGGGTCCAGTACGTCAGGCTGTGGCCGTTCTCTCAGGGCGAGTTGCATGGTGTCCATGAGTGCTTCATCGACGGGGTGCTGGGCGGCCGGTTTCCCAACGTGTCGGGAGCGCCCGTCGGGCGTCCCGCGCTCGCGGGACTGCTCGCGACCGGCGGCTATCCGGAGATGCAGAGTCGCAGCCCCCGTGGCCGCGCAGACTTCTTCTCCAGCTATATCAGCTCGCTAATCGGCCGCGACCTGCCGGACGTCGCCAACGTTCACAATGCCGAGAACGTCGAGCGGCTGTTGTACGTCGTCGCGGCTCGCTCGGCGGCGCTGGCCACCTTCGAGGGTATGAGTAAGGAGCTTGAAGTGGACGCCAAGACTGTGCGTGCGCATGTGAAGATTCTCGAAGACCTCTTTCTGGTTCGTCGCTTGGAGCCCTGGCACACGAACCTGGGCAGCCGTAAGATCAAGACCGCCAAGCTCTATGTCCTCGACAGCGGCTTGCTCGCTTTTCTGATTGGCTCGGGCGAGCAGCGAATCATCGACGATGGCGCGGTCGCCGGGATGGTGCTCGAGAGCTTCGTCGCGATGGAGCTCCTACGTCAGAGCGACTGGCTCGACGAGCCGGTACGGCTCTATCACTATCGCGACAAGCAGCAGCGCGAGGTCGACATCGTAATCGAGCGCCACAGCGGCGAAGTCGCGGGTATCGAGGTCAAGGCATCGGCGACCGTGAGCGGCAGAGACTTCGCCGGGCTGCGGTACCTGCGCGACAAGCTCGGCAGCAGGTTCAAGGGTGGAGTAGTGCTCTATACAGGCTCCCACACGCTCCCGTTCGGCGAGCGCCTCGCGGCCGTCCCGGTGCAAGGCCTCTGGGCCGGCACCTGAATCGTATTTTTCCGGAGATTGCGGGAAGAGTGATGGCCGGGCACTTGTCTTCGCGGCCTGAGCTACCTACATTGCTCCTCGACGCGGAACTGAGTCGCAAAGAGCGAGGCCACCGAGGTGTGAGGCCCTGCCACCGGAACCGGAAGAAGGCCTTCGGGCTGGGCGCCGGGAAAGGTTCCTCAAGCGGCCCGGGACCGCGTCGTTTTCGTTCCCGCAGCCGCCAAGGGATTGACGGCGGTAATGCCCACGGTTAGGCCGAAGCGCGGAGGTCGCGGATCAGCGAGAATGTGTCCGCTGATGAGCACACAAGCGAAGCGCTCGAGACCCGGCCTCTAGCCATGCCCGCATTCGTGCATCGCCTGCGTGTTCGTTACAACGAGTGCGACGCGCAGGGTCATGTCTTCAATGCCAACTATTTCGTCTACTTCGACGTCGTCCTGACCGAGTTGTGGCGCGAGGCTCTTGGCTCCTACGAGGCGCTCATAGCTGATGGTCTCGACCTGGTGGTTGCTGAGACGGGCGCGCGCTTCCGCGCCCCGGCACGCTTCGACGACGAGCTCGAGATCACGCTCGAGATCGAGCGCCTTGGCAACACGTCGATGGTGTCCGCGATCGGGATTGCGCGGGATCGGGAGACGCTCGTCGAGGGGCGTATCGTCCATATCTTCGTGCGCGCCGAGCGCCTCGGCGAGAAGGCCCCGATCCCCGATCACGTGCGGCGGATACTGCAGCCCTACACCGTCGAGGAGCGGAAGCGGCGCGCCGGGAAGCAAGAAGCCGAAGAAGCGGCGCCACGCCAAGAAGCGGCGGGCTGAGAAGCCAATTGTCGGAAATCGAGCGGCGATCCGCTCGTTCGTCTATCAGTTGTCCGACATTCAGGTTGCGATCGAGCGTCCCGTCTCAGGGTTGGGGTAGCTTTCGGCTTGTGCTTTTGGTGACCTTCGATCAGGGGCAGACGGGTGGCTGAGCGTGCTGCGTAGCGTCGCGCTTTGGCTCAGACCGGCAGGGTGGCCGCTGCTACCCGATGCCGCGCGTCGCCGGACGTTGCGGCTCGCGTGGGCCGCGATCCTCGCTCAGGTCGTGTTTCTCGGCGGTTGGGTGCTGGCGGGTGTTCTCGAACCGCATTACTCGCCGGTGCGCCAGTACATCAGCGAACTAGGCCGCATCGGCGCGGCGAATCCCTGGATCTTCGTGATTTTCATGGCGATCTGGGGAATCGGGTGGATCGTGCTGGCAGTCGCGGTCGTACCGTCGCTGCGTACGCGGCGATGGCCGCTGGCGATGCCGTTGTTTTTCGTGCTCGCTGGCCTCTGCGCGATTCTCGTCGGACCGTTGCGCATGGACTGCTCATCGATACTGAGCGCTGTGTGCGAGTCACGCTATGACGCGGGCGCCGCCTCCTGGCATTTCTACGCCCACGCGTGGCTGAGCATCGGCATCAAGGTGTTCCTTCTGCTGGCGGGCTTCGCCTTTGCCCGCACTGCGTGGCCGAGCCGGCTAGGGCGAATCGTGTTGATCGGCGCGCTCATACTTCTGGCTGCGGGGATCGTCACTTTCATACTGCACGACTCGTTCACCGGCTACCAAGGACTCGAAGAGCGCCTGTGGGCATTCGTCGCCCAAGCCTGGGCGCTGGTGTGTGCAACGGTGCTGATCCTCGAGGCGACGCTCGAGCCGAGTGTCCTACAAGCGCACGAGGCCACCATCCAGCACGCTAGCACTCGGACTCACGCGCATCCGCCGAAGGTCCCGTCTTCGACCAGCTAGACATCCAACAGCCGCACGCTCACCACTGCGTCTGCGTATTCCCAGCCCCGACCGTTTGATGGCACCCGTCCAACACACGCTCGCGTGCCAGCTACTTCAATCGTTGTACTTCTTTTTCTCTCCCTTCTCGTGCTCGGGGTCGAATTCGCCGATCTTCAGCTCGATCACCACGAAGCGACGCTGGGGGTTGTGGTAGAAGACCAGGTCGGTGGCGAACTCGCGGTCGCCGACCGTGAGATCAGACAGAATGCGCAGCCGGCTGTGTGACGTGGCTTGCAAGGAGTACGAGGCGCCCACACCCAGGGTGATCATCCCTGCGATCAAAGCTCACGCCCCGAGCTCCGGATAGCTGGACCCGCACGGTCTACGTGCCGAGGCGACGCAGCGTCTCTTTGTGTTCCTCGGCGAGGCGGCGTATCTGCTCGGCACGCTCCTCGTCGGTACCCGAGAGCCCGCTCGCGAGTTTCGACGGCTTCGTGGGCGCGGGCTTCTTCGGCGGCTCCGGAGATGGTTTGGATCCCGCTGCGCTCACGTTTGCACTGTAGTCGCTCGAGGCGCGGCGGTCTACTGATTGAAGCTACAGACCCAGGTAAATGCCTATCGCGGTGGCGATCGGAGGCTTCGGAAGTGAGTGCCGGCTGATGAGAAGGGGACGCCCTCACCCCAATCGTGTCTCGGTGTGCGCGAGAGGTAGCACTCCGGCGGTGATCGCGAATTTTATAGGTGCTGAACCTGCCTGTGACACGAAGGGTGAGCATCGGCTCGGCGCCTACCAACCCGCCCACCTGTCGCTTGCTTAGAACCCTTCGAGATGACATGCTCTGAGAAGTGTTCGAGCGGTTTACAGAGCGGGCCCGGCAGGTGGTTGTTCTTGCGCAGGAGGAGGCGCGGACGCTCAAGCACAATTACATCGGTACGGAGCACATTCTTCTTGGGTTGTTGCGTGAGGAGGAGGGGCTTGCTGCGAGGGTGTTGGAGAGCTTGGATATCACTGTTGAGCGTGTGCGTGCTCGAGTTGTGCGGATTGTTGGGTCTGGTAAGGAGGTCGCCTCCGGGCAGATCCCCTTCACACCAGAGGCCAAGAAGACGCTAGAGATGGCCCTGCGTGAGTCGCAGAGCCTGGGGTGCAACTACATCGGCACCGAGCACCTCCTGTTGGGAATGGCGCGCGAGAACGAGGGTGTTGGGACTCGCATCCTGCTCGACTTCGACGTCGACTCGGAGAGGATCAGGAATGAGGTCGTGCGCATGCTTTCCGGTCCCGGCCCGCAGCGCAGCGAGACTCGTCCGCCGATGGCCCGGGCATTTGATGCATCGGTTCGTGTGGGTCCGGCGGCTGGTGTGCGGCGACTTCTCATGACGGCGGCCGCGAGATCGCTGGATGATGGTCGCACCGCTGTCGAGTTGCGCGACCTGCTGCTGGCACTCACGCGCGATGAGCACTGCGCTCCGCTGCTTTCGGAGTTCGGGATCAATGAGGAAACGATGCGTGAGGCGATCGATAGAGGAGCCTCACCACCGCAGGCCGAGGGCCCAGGGCCGGAGGATTAGCGGGACACGACCGACGAGATGTGTGAGTTCCACCAGGTCGGGGTCTCGATGGCCGAGGCCGCAGAGCGGTCCGCGATCTGCGGTGACGATGCCGGCAGACTCGCGTGTCTCGGTGTGCTGGATCGAGCGTGACAGAGCGATCGCGTGGATCGCGCTGTTCACTTGGCGATCACCGCCACGTTTGAGACGGTGACATGCCGAGCGGGGCTACCGTGTGCCATCGGTGCGGCGGCTGGAACGAAGGTCTTTTATACGTACACGGAGACCAGGCCTTCCGCCGCTGTGAGCTCTCTCATGCACGCTCACGACTACGTTCGCTGAATCCTGCGGAGCCGTCTGCACAGAGCTCTCCGCGGACGTCAGGCAATTAGTAGTGCTTTGGTACATCGCTCTTTTTGGGCAAAACATGCCCGCCACGACGTCGGCGACAAAACTCCTGCATTGGTTCTGCAGAGCCAAATCTGCTGGATAGAAATCCCGACGATCCGGCGATCTGGGCAACCCGCCAAAGTACTATTAGATGGATCGGGGTGATTTCTGACGCTGCACTTCGGCGCCGATGATGAAGTAGTGCGCGACCGAGGGCGCCGAAGCGGCTGGCGGCTTCGCCTCGCTCGATACCTTCGATCACCTAATCCTCGACCCTGACTACCTTCGCGAGGAGGGCGTTCGCTACTGGGAACAGGATCGACGCCAACAGCGCCTACTCACGAGACCATTGATCTCCTACAGAGATCAACTGATCATCATGCCCTGGCAGATCGACGCCACCCAAGGCGTGTATCTTCGCTACACAAGCGAAGGCCGCCTGCCATGGCATACCTCCGAAATACCCGAGCAAGTACGCAACGCCTCCAACACCTATCGGCGTGTTGCCAACCACGAACTCGAGCGGGCTGCCGCCAACATCGCGACAGATCTGCAGATGCCCAACAAGGCCAACATTGACGAGAATGAAGCCGCAGGACTCGGGCTCCATCGGGCAGTCGGCGGCAAGAACATGTTGCCGGGGCCGGGCGCGACGGCGAGGCTCGCCCCGCTGAAGATCGGGACGACCGGGAAGGCCGGCTCGGGTCGGCGGCGAGCGAGGAGAAAGAAGCGTTAGGGGCCCATCCCGGGGGTGCCGTGGGATCGGTAGATTTGGCTCTATTGCTGGAGCTTCGGCGACACGCCATCGATCAGGCGGACATTCGTCGGGGCCCGCCTGCGTCGGCGTTTTCAATCGGGGTGTGCAGCAGCGTGCCACCGTCGTGCACAATCGAGCCAGCTCGGCGAAGTGCGCGGACATCGCGTATGTGCCGTGGCCGACGCGGAAGACCCGCCGCGCGCCGAGGGCCTCCCAGATGAGTCCCGAGCACCAGGCGCGTGGCGCTCGGCGGCTGAATCGACAGTGCGCGGCTCGAGCAGCTCGGCCGAGCTAGACGCCGCTGGGTGTGTAGCAGGACAGCGACCCGCTGAGCGCGATGCCGGCCGCATCGCCGTTGGAGCCGTTGGTGACCGTCGCGTCCTGCAACTGCCACGCGGCTCCGGTGAGAGTTGCCGTGAAAGGGACCAGCGACGCCGCTGGCACGCTGACTGAAACTGGATCCGCGTTCTCCTGCGCCACGGTGACCGATGCCACACCGCCCGTCGACGCGGTGTCCATCCCACCGATGCTCAGATTGATCGACCGGCACGTCGTCGACGCCATCGTGAGTAGATCGACGGTCCCGCTGCCTGCCGTAGGTATGTAGCCGCCGCCCTCGCAATCGTCGATGTTGGCGAAGTCGGCTGTGAACGGCTGCGTCCCGATATCGACGACACCACCGGGGCATTGCGCTCCACCTGCCGTGGAGAACACTGCCGTCAGTGCGACGGTCGCATAGGAGAACACCGGACGAGCGGGTGACTTGGCAACCATCCGATTACGGCTATACACGACCACGCGATAGTCGAACCGCCCCTGCACGGAGAGCCGTGGCGCCGTGACCGTCCCTCCGTGAACGGAAAGCACGGCAACCGTCTCGTAGACGCGCCCGGTGCCGAATTGCCGTTGCAGGACAGCCCGTTGGCCGCCACGGACACGGTAGGTGACGACTGGGCCGGTGCCGATAGTGATCCGTGGGGTCTGGATCGCGAGTGACGCCGACGGGGGTCGCCTCGCGTTTGCCACCGCCGTTGGTATGAGGGCTACCGACCCAGCGAGCAGAATCGCGGCAAGCGATGGCTGCCTGTACCGCCGAACCATTGCAACGCACCAACACTCTGCTCGCATCTCGCACGCCTTCGGTCGTTGGCACGTAGCGCGGCGCAGTATACGAGACGCCATCCCAGCAGTGCTGGACAGCTCCATCACCCCAGCTTCGCCGCCCCGTGTGGATATCCGCAAAATCACCCCGAGCTTCCTGCGCCCTACCCCCGATAGCCTTGCGAGTGTGGATCTCCAGCATCGCATCGTGGCCCGCCGGGGTGAGTTCCTGCTCTTCGCGCTGACCCCGCCACGGTTGTCGACCACCCCGGAGAAGGCCCAGGAGATCGCTGATGTCACCTTCGAGCGCCTGGAACCGCTCGACCTCGACGGCCTGATCCTCTACGACATCGACGACGAGGCCGACCGCAACCCCGACGAACGACCGTTCCCGTTCTTTCCGACGATGGACCCGGCCGACTATCTGGACCGGCACCTCGAGAACTGGCGCACGCCGGTCCTGGTCTACCGCGCGACGGCGAAGTACAGCGAGCAAGACCTCCGCGACTGGATGGCGTCTCTGGACACCGCCACGCGAATGGCTGTCTTCGTCGGTGCTTCCACGCGCGAGACGCGTGTCGCCACGACGCTCCGCAGGGCTCAGCAGCTCCGCAGCGAGGTCAACCCCGAACTGCTCCTCGGCGCCGTCGCGATACCCGAGCGGCACACTCGCCGAGGCGACGAGCATCTTCGCCTAGTGGCCAAGCAAGACGCCGGCTGCTCCTACTTCGTCACCCAGGTCGTTTACGACGTCGACGCTGCCAAGAATCTGGTATCCGACTATGCCTACGAGTGCCGCGATCGCGGCCTCGATCCGGTCCCGATCGTGTTCACCTTTTCGGTGTGCGGCTCGATGCAGACCTTGGAGTTCCTCCAATGGCTCGGCGTCGACGTCCCGCGCTGGGTCGTAAACGACCTGCGCCACGCCGAGGACGCCCTCAGCGCATCCCTCGAGCATGCCGAGGCAACCGCGCTCGAACTGATGTCCTTCTGCCGCCGCCTGGGTGTCCCGTTCGGCATCAACGTCGAGTCCGTGTCGATCCGCAGATTGGAGATCGAGGCGAGCGTGCGCCTGGCCGAGCGGCTCCGGGGCGAGTTGGCGCGCTGACGCGCGTCCGCGACCGATCGATCTGCAGCTCATCGAAGAGCTGATAGACGACTACAGCCGCCTGAAGGCAGCCTGCATTGAAATCTTCGACCTGCGCGGAACGCACTCCTGGCCACCAATGCTGACAGCAGAGCCAACCTGGCCCGATACGTACCGCGAGTTGGCCGCCGAGTTCGACTTTCCGACCAAGGATCTCGACGAGGCCATCACGCGCGTGCAGGGACTGATCGACAGAATCGGATGAGCACGGTCTACGCTCAGGCTGTGGATCTCCGTCCAACGACGCTCGAGGCGCTGAAAGCAAGCGGGCAATGCTCCGAACTACTGGACCGGCCGTGACATGGCCCTGGATCACGACCATTGCTTCCTCTGTGGGATCAAGCTCACTGCAGCCACACGTACGGATGAGCACGTGTTCCCAAAGTGAATGCAAAATGACTTCGAACTCTGGGATCAGCCTCTGAGCTTGCTCAATCGAACGGACATCCCCTACAGGCAGCTCGAGATTCCATGCTGCAAGGAATGCAACGAGTGCTGGCTCAGCCCGGTCGAGGATCAGGAGTCTCAGGCGTTTCGTGCGGGCGCGGCGGCTGTCGAGGCCCTAGATGAGACAGTGCTGTGTCTTTTTTTCTTCGCCGGCTTGGATTTGCTCAGACGCACCTCGTTCGTCTGAGTTTCGGATGGGCTCGGCGAGCTCTTTGAAATGCGCAGCTGAGCGCCGAGGTGGCCATGACCGGAGCTGAGCAGCTTGCGCCCGGTTGCGTTCAGCTCGATCTGGACGGTGGCGGTCTTGCCCGCCGCCACGGAGAAGCTCGCGGTGCCGATCGTCTGTGTCTTTGAGCGCTTCTTTTTGCCGTGAGCAGTGGTGGTCTTCGCCGTCAGCGTGAGCTTGCCTGAGCAGGTGGCAGTTCCGCTGCAGGTCAGCTCGACGGAGCCCGTGACACCCTTGACGGTCACACTCGTGCCGTCCAAAGAGATGGTGCCGCTCGCCGTCTTTGCCGCTGGCGGTGCTGGTGTCGTGACTGGGGACGTGGAGGTCGTGAGAATCGGTGTTCTCGTAATCGGCGTGGGTCCAGGGCCGCTCGGCGGTGGCGGCGCGGTCGGCGGCAGGTTCGCAACGCTGCCCACCAGGGCGATCGCATCGGTGCTGCTGGAAACAGTGGGGTTGACGACGTCGGCAATCTTCAGGGTGAGTTCGTCGCCCCGCTCGATGTTGTTCGGGACAGTGAACGTCACGGCGTTGCTCCCGCCGCCACTCAGTGCCGCGACCACGGTTCCGCTGCCGGCGGGCGTCGTGTCATCCGTGACGGCGTAGTCACTTGGGCTGTTGGGGAACTCTGTCCCAGCGGGAGCCTCGAGCTTGATCGTGCTCGTGGCAGCGGTCAGGGCCCCTGAAGCAAGGATGTTGGAGAGCGTGTAAGACGCCACCGCCCCGGTCGCACTCGGGTCGACGGTGACGAGAACCCCCGGGGTGGCATTGGCGAAGAGCGTGTATGGGGCCGCTTCAGCCGCTACCGGGTCGCCCGTGCTCGCAACGGTGAAGTCACCGATCGAGCCGGCGGTGAGTGGATTTGTGACGTCTGCGAGAACGACGCTGATGGAATCGCCCGCATCGATCCCGATGGCAACGGGTATGGTCGCCGAGCCGTCTGTGAGGATCGCGCCGCTGGCGATGAACTCCGAGTGCTGGGTGTTGTCGATCACCTCGATGCCGGTGAGGGTCGAGAAATTCGTAGGGCCGGCGGACTCGGTGAGGTAGAGGTACCCGCCCGCGCTGACGGCATCGGTCGCGTCGAAGTCGACGGTGTAGGTAGTCGACGCCGCCGCGACCGGCAGGGACGGGGTGACGTTGACAGTGCTCACAGAGCCACCGAAGTCGATCGAGTTCGTGGCCTCGGAGGTGCCATTGCCCGGCGCGACGGTAATACGGTCGGCTTGGGTGGACCCGCTGGAGGCGAGGGTTCTGACCGGAAGCGGTTATGTCCACCGTGTCCCCGCTGACCAGCGGCGTGGCGAGCGTCAACGTCACCGTCGCCCCAGACGCCGACGCGTCAGTCACCGTGTCGCTCGTGGCCGAGGCCGCCCGGCGGGGTGTAATCCACTGTGTAGCCGGCCCCACCGCTGCCGGAGTTCGCGAACGCGATCGTGCCCGTGCCCGCCGTCGCGGACGCGGTCAAAGTCAGCGAGTTGCCGTCGCTGGTGAGGCCGGTCACGGTTGCTTCGCCGATCGTGTACGTCGTGCTTTCACCGAACGCGTATGAGGCAGCGGTCAAGACGGGCGCGCGGAGGTGACTGTGACGCTGTTTGAAGCGGCGGGCGTGTCGTTCTCCGACGTCGTCACGGTGAAGCTGAGCGTGCCCGTGCCGACCGGGGCGTTGGCCGTGAACGTCGACCTGCACCTTGCTGTTAGCGCCGGTGCTGCACGAGCTGTCCAGGTCGATCGTTATCCCTACGGCGGAGTAGGCGCCCCCGTCAGTGCCGGCCTGAGTGCACGAGCTTCCGACGAGGTCGATATCCGTGGGAGTCGAGCCCAGGGCCGTCGGAGGGCGTGATCGAGATCCAGTCGCTGGCGCTCCCGGCCAGCGACGTTCCGGGCGTGAAGCTGACCTCAAAGTTCGCGGAAGCTGCCCTCGGCAACCTTGCTCGGCGTGACAACCACGCTGCTCACCGGCCCAGTCGGCGTACCGATCGTGTAGTCGCTGCTCGTTACGTCACCGTATGCGACGCCAGCGGTGACCGCCAACGCGCAGGCCAGCGCGACGCGCCACCACGCTGCCGCCGCCACCAGCCTCCAAACCCAACGCAGCCTTCCGCGCATAACAGGATGCTCGCATAAAGCCGATGCGAGCGTCTGGATCATGCGCATTGCGACACGGCTACGGCCCGAATCGTGGCGCCTCGCCCCAATCCCAGCGCGGATGCCGCGAACTGGCATGTTCACCGGATGAGTTGGCAATCGACCGCCGGTGCCGCCCGTGGCTTGCCGCTCACGCGCCTCACAACGCCCGTCGGCGTGTCGGGGGCCGTGCTGCTGGCGCCCGTGCGGGTGAGCGTGCTCGGCGTCGTTGGCTCCGCGTAAAACGCCGTAGGACGTCTACCAACAAGCGCCACAAAATCGATCCGACGCGATGGTGCTTTCATGTCTGTGGTAGACGCGCATTGCCGCCGCCAGGCCACCGATGCTGACGGCGCTTTGACGAGGTAGCTGTGAGGCGCGCTGACGATCACCCGGCAGTGGTGACGCGGTTGGTGAGGACCACACGATCGCTCGCCACGTGAACGAGGGTGCGCTGCACGCAGAGCTTGCCCGAGATCGCGCCGCGCCCGCGGACCACTGAACTGTGTCCTCGATCAGGACGCTGCGCTCCAGGCAATGGCGTTGGATGCGGGCGCGGCGGTCGGGGCGTTAGAGAGGCCTGTTGGGATGTGATGTGGGCGAGATCCGCCTGCTTGGCTGGCGGTAGGTGGTCGATGGCCTCTTGTAGGGTTTGCGGCTTGTTGGCAGCCCGACCTTTGGCTTGGAATTCACCTCGAGCGATCGCGAGCTCCTTGGGCTCTTGCTCAACGCCGCTTGCGTGGAGTGCGCTAGTGAGTGATACGGCTCTTCCCAGTACATCTCGATCACGATCCCGTAGAAATAGCCGATCCCCGACACTTACACATCGTCCCACCGACGCCAGACACCGAGACATCGTGTTCCTACGTGATACAACAGATAGCTACGACTGAATACGGAAACGACACAGTTTTGATGCTGAGCTGTAACCAAGAAGGAAAGAGTATTAGGAAGAACCTTCGGTCTATATTTATAGATATTGGTTTGGGAGACCGGAACCCATCCGGGCTCCTCTAACCCGGAGCGTGTAAACGCGTCCGGACATCAGCCCCACAGTGTGGCGATCGGCAATGCGAAGATCCGCTCGGCGAGCCGGAACGGCCGCGGGCCGGTGTGCAGCACGGCGCCGGCGAGGAAGCGGTCTCCCAGCTGGTCGCGCAGCCACTCCAGGTGACGGGCGTCACGCGAACGCTGGCTGGATAGCTATCTGGGCGAGCTGCAAGCGCAAGCTCGACGTAACCGAGTAGATCGGGAGCGTCAACTGGCGTGTGAAACGCGCCCAGATCAGCAAGAGAGAGCCTCTGCAGGAAGGGCGGTTTGGGAGGCGAGCCCCCACATCTTCAGGTGCACGAGCCTTTCGGTTCCGGGCCAGGTGGGAGCGTCGAGGCGACCATGGACGCTGCCGGTGACGAGAAAGCGCCCGCCCCCCGATCCTTGATCGACGGCCCGCTCGACCGCGTTGGTGTCTGCCTCCAGCTATACCCCTCGGCTGATCGATGAGTGGCTGCGGGTAAACAGCCTCTCGTATCAAAGGCTGCGGTGCTAAAGCCGGAGCCCAAGTACTGCTACAAAATTGCAGCAAGCTTGTACGGCGATCCAGGCTGCCGCCAGCCGTTCGAGTAGCAAGAGGAGATGCTCCCGTCGGGCGTCTCGTCGGTCGAGCGGCCCCCCCTCACGACCACAGCGTGCTCACCGGCCACGCTTCCAAACGCTCGCCGAATGGCAGGCGCTCGCCGCCGGCGTAGAGGACGACGCCGCGGACAAAGCGCTCGTGGCCGATCCGGTCGCGCATCATCGTCAGGTGCTTGAAGTCCTCGCCGCGTACGGTCGCTGAGGACTTCACCTCGACGGCGGCCAGGCGGCCGTCGGCTGCTTCCAGGACGAAGTCGACCTCGGCGCCGCTCGCGGTTCGCATGTGCAGCAGCGTTGCTCGTGTCCTCGAGGTGGACAGCTGCTTGGTCAGCTCCATGCCGACGAAGCACTCGAGCACCACGCCGAGCAGCGCGTTGTCCTCGGCGAGGCGCTTGCGGTCGGTCCGCAGCAGATGTGTCAGCAGGGCGGAGTCGGAGATGAGGAGCTTCGGCGCCTTGGCGATCTGCTTGATGCGGTTGGTGTGCCACGCCGGCAGGCGGCGGGTCAGGAACACGTGCTCGAGCAGCGTGAGGTAGCGATCGAGCGAGGTCCGCGGAATGCCGACCGAGCCGCTCACGTCCGTCTTGTTCAGCGGTGCACGGACACGCGAGGCGAGCGAGGCGAGCACGGCCGGGATCTCGGCGAGACGCTCGATGTTCGCCTCTTCGCGCAGGTCGCGTTGCACGATCGTCGTCACATAGGACGCGAACCACTGTTCGCGGCGATCGTCCGCGCGCCGCTCGAGCGCCTCCGGAAAGCCGCCGCGCACGATCCGCTCGATCAGGCTCTTGCGGGTGCCTGCGAGCGTCGCTGTGGGGACCGGTCGCGAGGACTCCCCGAGCAGGAGCTCGACGATCCGTCCGGACACGCCCTCGATCTCGGCCTGGGAGAACGGCCACAGCGTGTGAACCTCGATCCGCCCGGCGAGCGACTCCGACACCGTCGGCAGCAGCATCACCTGCGCCGACCCGGTGAGGATGAAGCGCCCGGGACGGCGATCGCGGTCGATCGCGACCTTGATCGGCAGGAGCAGCTCTGGAGCGCGCTGGATCTCATCGATGACCAGCGGACCGTCGGCGCCCTCGATCAAGCCGATGGGGTCGCGTCGAGCCGCGTCGAGCGTGCGCAGATCGTCGAGGCTGAGGTAGCGGGCCGGGTGCGGACCGTCGGCCAGACCCTGCACGAGCGTGCTCTTGCCAGCCTGCCGGGGACCGACCAGCATCACGGCCGGCGTATCGCTCAGGGCCGTGAGCAGCTGGGGAGTGATGGCGCGCACGATGGTCTTCATGGTTTATCCGCCCGCAAGCTCATCATTATATACCCATCTGGTGGGCGATTTATGGAGGCTAGCTAGCACCACCGGCGCTCGCAGCGCTTTGACGAGGCAGCTGTGAGGGGCGCTGACGATCACCCGGCGGTGGGTGACGCGGTTGGTGAGGACCACACGATCGGTCGCGACGTGGACGAGCGTACCTTCGCAGAGGTCCTCGGTCAGCCACTTGGTGTCAGCGTACGGACGCCGAGTCGTAGTTGCCAGCGGTCGTGAAGCTGCCGTGACCTTCGGCCCACAGTTTGCGCACCACGTACGACTGCGACGCTTGCAAACAGACCCATCGACGCGAATGGAGGCGTTTCTGTGGGAGGAAATGGTTCGCGCTGGCGCGGACTTCAGGGGATGCCTGACGTGGACGTTGAGCTCGACCCGGATTTCGAGGACGAGCTGGCAAACGTTCTACTTGCGCTTTTGTCGCGACAACAAGGGACTGCAGGTCGATGCGATCATCGAGGCGCCTGACGGCCGCTGGCTAGCGGCCGAGGTCGAGCTTGGACACAACGGGCGCCCGGAACCTGCGAGCCCTGCAAGAGAAGGTCTCTCGTGTCAAGAGCCGGGGCGAGCGGGAAGAGCAATTCCATCCCGGCGGTTTCAGCTCATGTCGGTCGTCGTGATCAGGTGCACGCCGGAGCGTTCACGAGCGATCTCGTGCAGCCGCTCGGAGAAGCCGGTCCGGTCAAAGAAATACAGCGGCGGGAGATCGATGCCGAGCATCTGTGACACGGTCTGGAGCTCGTCCAGCTCGGCGGTCGGATGGGCGCTTGTGCTCCACTTGCACGAGCCCAGCGCCACGATCCTGCCGCCGGCGTCGATGGCCGCCACGTCAGCCTCATAGGAGCGTGTGCACAGCCCATCGGCGGTACGGACGCGTTGGAGCCCCACCAGCGCCCGACCTCGACAGCCTCGGGAATGTGCTCGAGCGCCCAGCGGTGGCAGACCTCCTCGAAGGCGTCGCGCGAGACGAACTCCTCCAGCGTGCGACTACGTCGTCTCGACATTCGAGATGGCTCAACGCACGGTTCTGCCGCCTGCCTGCATCTTTTCGGAACACCCCCGGTTCTGTAAGGATCATGCGCTATCCTTACAAAGTAGCCGTGATTTTGAAAGGAACGCGTTGCAGGCCGCGACTCCGAAAGATGTGCCCACGGCGCTCGGACACCACGAGGAGCGCTTCTGGCCCGCCGATCGCACCGCCCCTACGGGTGGGCAGCGTGGCGGCGTCTACGAGGTCTTCATCCCAGCTCCGATCGCCGAGCGCGTGTTCACGCTCGCCGGTGAGGCCGTCGCAGCGATCGCTGAGGCGACGAAGGCGCTCGGACATCTGGGCGATACGCGTCCACAGCTGACATCGCTGGCCGCACTGGCCCGCAACCTGCTGCGCTCCGAGAGCGCCGCCTCTTCCCGTATCGAGGGTGTGCTGATCTCGCACAAGCGTCTCGTGCGCGCCGCGTATGTGCGCGCGGCCGGCCGGCAGGGCGACAACCGCGCCGTCGAGGTTCTGGGCAACGTGGAAGCCATGGAGCGCGCGATCGAGCTGGGTGCCGCCAGCGAGCCGTTCACCGTCATCGACATACAGGACATCCATCGCACGTTGCTGCGCTTTACCGAGGACCGCCACTTCGCGGGCGTCATCCGCACGGCACAGAGCTGGATCGGCGGCAACGACTACCACCCAATCGGCGCGACCTATGTCGGCCCGCCGCACGAGCAAGCTCCCGGACTGTTGGAAGATCTGTGCAGATTCATCACGCGGACCGACATCGCAGCCGTAGCACAGGCAGCTATCGCACACGCGCAGTTCGAGAACATCCACCCGTTCGCGGACGGCAACGGGCGCACCGGACGTGCGCTGATCTACACCATCCTGCGTCGCCGCGGGGAGATCAGCAGCTGCATTCCCCCGCTCAGCCTCGTGCTGGGCAGCGAACCCAAGAACTACGTTGGCGGCCTAGGCGCTTACAGCCAGGGCGATGTCGGTAGCTGGTGTGAGAGGTTCGCACACGCCACCACCCGTGCTGCAAGCGGGGCTGAGCAACTCGCACAGGCGATCGAAGAGCGCGAGACCGCGTGGCTGAGGCGTCTTGGCGAGCCCCGCAGAGACGCAGCAGTGCGCCAACTCGTCAGCCTCCTGCCCGCGCAGCCTGTCATCGATGTGCCCGCTGCGCAACGGCTCACCGGCAAGTCACACGTCGCCGTTGGCAACGCCATTGCCCAGCTCGAACAGGCCGGCATCCTCCAAGAGCTGGGTGAGCGCAAATGGGGTCGTGTCTGGGAATGCGGGGAGCTGATCACACTCGTCGAGGACTTCGAGAAAAGCATCAGCACGCCATGACTCTGGTTGCGGTGGATCACTGCTCTAGACCTTCAGCGATCGTGGCCGGTGGCTCCGCCCAGACTAGGCGCCAGCGGCGGTCCCGGAAGGCTCGTTCGCCGCCTGCTGGATTTCGCGGCTCGAGCGGGATGTCGCTCGTTGGCGGTGCGAGTGGATGGAGCTGGTTAGCCAGCGAGGCGACGGGCAGCTGGTCGGCGAGGGAGCCGATCCGCCGCAGGGCCGCTACGGCGCCGATCTCTTGTGCCAAACGCTGGAGCACAGCGGGATCCGGCTGAGCGGCGCTGAGGGCTTCGGCGAGGACATTGGCACCGCCGATCAAGTCCATGCGTGCCCCACCGTCGAGCAGGCTTCGCTCGACGCCTGAGACCTGGGCACCATGACCAGCCTCCTCGGTACCGACGAGGATCGTGGCTCCGGACTCGATGACCGTCTGCAGCCGACGGCCGCTGAGCTGCTTGACGGTGACCTCGCGTGGGCAGGCCACCTGAATCGTCCGGGCCGGATGAGTCAGCAGACCGTGATGATCGAGGGCTGAGCGGTAGGCGATGCGGTGTGGCTCGTCGGCGAAGAAGGCGCCGACGGCGAGCGCGATGTCCTCAGAAGCGGCCCGGGTGCCGAGCAGTCCGAGTTGGCGAATCGCATAGTGACCGGGCGCCACGCGGTCCACCAGCCCCGCGTCGCGCCAGCGGGCGAGCAGGTTGGAGGCCGCCTGCGGGGAGAGTCCCAAACTTTCGCGGACATCGCGCGCAGTCAGACGGGTTTGTCCAGCTGTGAGCCTGTCATCGAGGAAGCTAAGCGTACGATTGGGCATGGCCAGCTAGATAATACACGCTTTACGTGAATTATCTAGATGGTCAAGCCCCGAATTGACTGCCAAGACCCGTTCTTACGCGAGAAACGTGTATTCCTCAAGCACGCCCTCACGGGTCAGACTCGTGTAGATCGCGGCGGTGCCCGGTTGCATTCCAGCCGGCCAATGTCTATGGTTTTCTATCGAGCGATGAATAGTCCATAGAAACACCTAGAAAGTGGACGTCGTGCAAGCCACAACAGCGCTGTCCTCGCCAGCATCATCATCATCGTCATCGTCGCGCTGATGCTGGTCTCGTTGCTCGTCTTCCGCTGGGCGAGACACGCCCCGCCCCAGGCGACTATCGCTGAACCTGCGTCCAGCGCTTTGCATGGACCGCTGGTCTAGGCCGAGCTCAGCCGCGTCGGCCCGCACGATGGTCGCCCAACGTCGCCGAGCTACCCGCGAAAGATCGCTAAAGACATTTAAGTTCCAGACGATAATACGACTAATCGGATATGATGGGCCCATGATCTACCGAACTCCTCAACCCGATGCCGCGCTGGAAGCGGAACTCGCCGCGTTCGATGCGCTGCGCGATGAGCTTGGTGACCAGGCCAGCATCGCCGGGCGATGGCTTGGCACCCTGCGCCGTCAATGGCGTGCGGCCTCGGCCGAGAGCTCGATCGAGATCGAGGGGTTCCACGTACCCGAGGACGAGACGCTGGCCATAGTGAGCGGCAACGAGCCGACCGACCCAACCGACGAGGACCGGATGGCGCTCTCCTGCTACGCGCGGGCGATGGACCACGTCGGCGTCATGTCCGATGATCCCGTGTTTCGGTGGGTCGATCGTGTCGTGCTCGATCTCCACTTCGACGCCTGCTACTTCCAGAAGGACAAGGAGCCCGGTCAGTACCGCCGGCGCGGTATCGAGGTCACTAGCCCGGCTGGCGGACCGCCCGCGTACGTCGGTCCGCCAGCCGAGCAGGTACCGCCGCTCATGGGAGAGATCATGGACTGGCTTGCCGATGGTGATCCCGACGCCCACCTGATCGTGCGTGCGGCGATCGCCCACCTGCATGTCGTCTCCGTCCACCCATTCCGAGATGGCAACGGGCGAATCTCACGAATCATCCAGTCTCTCGTCCTCGCGCGAGGCGGGTTGCTGGCTCCCGAGTTCGTCTCGATCGAGGAATACCTCGGCAGCAACACATCGGCCTACTACGCCGCATTGCAGGCGGTGCAGGGAGGATCATTCCAGCCCGAGCGCGATGCAACGCCGTTCGTGAGACTCTGCGTCGAGGCCCACGTAGCGCAAGCCCATCGCCGCCTGAGGCAACTCGCCGAGGCTGGTGCGCGATGGGCATACCTGGAGAAGCTCGTGGAGCAGCGCGACTGGCCGGATCGTCTCGTCATCGCCTTGGAGCAGAGCCTCTTCCAGGGCACTGACCGAGCCGCCTACGCCGCCGAGGCCGACGTCTCGGCACCCACGGCGAGCAGCGACCTACGACGCCTCCACGACGCCACGCTGATCAGTCAGCAAGGAAGAGGACCGGCCACACGCTACGCCGCAAGCGAACAGTTGACTCGCGACTTGCGCAACCACCTCGATCGAGCAACTTCTAACCACGAGTGACCCCGTGGACGCAGTCGTCAGAGGCTCGTCAACCTACCGATCGGTCCATGCTCAGCGGAGCTGCCAGCACGACCATGGATCGGCGCAGCGTATGGTCCTCTCCACTTTTTTCGGACGTTGCGCAAACCCCTGGCGCGACGATGCGGTAGGTCGGTTGGATGTCGGTCTTGCTGTTGACGCGAAGCTCTGCGATGAGGATGCGCAGGAGTGCCTTGGTTTGCTCGGGCTCGCGGCCGTCAACTACTCGACAAAGACTTCACCACCGTCCTCGACGGCATCGAGCTAACGGGCGGACGGATGATGCTGGTCGTGCGCCCCGCCGCAAGCCGGCATCGTCCAGCGCCAGCGTGCACATGCCTTCCCTCAGGCACTGAGAGACGACACGAAGGAGATCGGCTCGAGCGATGCGTGAGCGGGTGTGCATGGGCTCTGTGCACGCTAGCGGTCGGTTGCCCATCGAACCTTGATACCGGCGGCAAAGCCGGTAACATACCTGCCGTTATGCCGGTATCTAGGACTGAGGCCGTGGCGTTGTTCCCTACCAGCGGCGCAATCCCTGAGGAGTTGCAGATCGGCCGGGCGTCGGCGATCGGCGACATGACGACCGCTGCGGAAGGCGGCAGCACGCTGATCTTCGCGGAGGATCGTCGTCTTGGCAAGTCGAGCATGCTGCTCGCCGTGACCGACCGGATCTTGCGCGACGGGGAGGATCGGATGGCATTGTCGGTGGATCTCCGTGACGGGATCACCGACTCTGGTGTCCTGGCCGCGACGTTGTTGACGCAGGCCGCCAAGCAGGGGGCGGGCGCGAAGGTCAAAGCGATGACGGCGAAGGGCCTGCTCAAGAAAACGCTAGCGCCGGGTGCCGCTGCCGGGGTGCGAGCCGCGGGCGTGCTGCTCGGCGAGCAGGACGACGCGGCGGCGGTCGGCAAGCTCATGGATTTGCTGGCGCCTAAGGGGGCGAGCCTGCGCGGAGCGCTGCTTGCGCTGGACGCGAATGGGCGCGCCGCGGGTGAGCAGACGGTGATCGTGCTCGACGAGGCGCAGGATCTGGTGCGCTGGAGCGACTCCGACGAGGGTCCAGCAGGAGCTCGCGAACGCGATCAAGCGTCCCGGCAGTACGTTGAACTTCGTCTTCAGCGGCAGCGAAAAGAGCACCCTGCTCGCGCTCTACGAAGACGCGAAAGCCCCGCTGCACGGTCTCGGCCGGCGGTTCGCGTTGCCGGAGATCAGCCGCGATGACTGGTACTCCGGCCTGCGGGAGCGCTTTGAGCGCTGCGGGATCGCTATCGAGCGCAACGAGCTCCAGCGGATCGTCTACCAAAGCGATGGCCATCCGCTGCGGACGATGCTGATCTGCGCGCACACGCTCGACTGGCTGTTCGAGAACAGGGTAACCGTCGACACCGTTGAGCGTGCGATCAAAGACGCTGAACGCCACCCCTCCTGGAGCCTCCCGTGAGCGTCTGGGATCACCTGACCCAGGCACGGGACCCCGCGGTCGAGCGGATCGTCCAGACCGTCCGGGAGCAGTCGTTCGCGGGTCTGGTTGGTGAGGCCGATGTCGGCAAGAGCGCGTTGCTTCGTGCGGCCGTCGCTCGCCTGTCAGACGAGTTCACGATCGTGACGCTCGATCTCGACGGCGCCTGGTCGCCCAATCGCCTCGCTTGGCGGTGGGCGCGTGAGCTCACCCGCGCCGTGATCGGCACGGTCGCGCTCTCACATCTGGACGCGCTGAGCCCCGAAATGTGGCCCGCGAGCACCCGCAGCGCGCTGCTGCAGTTGCCCGCCCACCTTGGCCGCGAGGTTGTCGCCCTTGCGGAGGCGTCCGTGCCGCCGCGCGGTGTCGGCAAGCCCGACGTGCTGGACGGGCCAGTCCAGGCGACCCGCAGGCTCGCCGAGGAGAAGCCGCTGCTACTCGTCCTCGACCATCTCGAGGCGCCGCGTGCAGCCGGGCTCGGCTCCCCCGACGTCGCAGAGCTCCTCTGGCGGGTGCGCTCAGGCGGCCAGTACACGCCAAACCTGCACCTCCTCGTCTGCACCCGAGGACCAGCACAGGAGCCTCGCCGCTGGACCCGACGCAGCCTACCGTCTGGACGGCCGCTGGCTGACGCTCGATCCGCCCTCACCGGAAGCGTTCAGCGACGCCACGCTCGCCGAGATAGCCCTCTGCCGGCTAGTCCACGCGCGTACTGGCGGACACCCCCGAGCGACGGTCGAGCTACTGGAAGAACTCCAACGAGAGGGCCAGCACGCGCGCGACATCGACTCCCTCATCGGCGCGATGGCGGAGCGTCACAGCGACCTTGCCCGTCGCTACATGCAACATGCCCGCTCCGTACACCGGCTCGGTGCGCACCTGCTGCTGGCGATCGTGCAGGGCCATGGTCCTTATGAGGCGACACCGGAGATTGCCGCCTCAGAGATCGCGCCCGCGATGACCCGCCTGCACCTCAACGGCCTGGTCCGCCGCACCGGGCCACGCGAGTGGGCGAGCGCAGATCCACGAGTCGCATGGGCCCTCGGTGCAGGCCACAGCTACGAGTTGACACAGGCCGCACACCATGGGTCCTCGATATTGCTGGCGCCACCTGACTTGATGCGTCACCCGTCGGGAGAGCTCACAACCCGCCAACGCCGGATACTCGAGCAGCTCGCTAAAGGCCGAACCAACGCAGAGATCGCCGACAGCCTCGGCCTCAGCCTCAGCACCGTCAAGGGCCACCTCCGTAACGTCTACCGCCAGCTCGGCGTCGAGAACCGTCGCCAGGCGGTCGCTGTGCTCGACCGCGAGGGGCCCGTGGCGAGCAGCTAACGACGTGCGGCTCCACCTCGTCCGTCCTCCAGTCGCGGTAGTGGTTTAGTTGGATTTGGCTCTAGAATGCGGTTTAGCCAGCAAACCGGTTTTGCTGCTTAAGCTCCAGAAAAGTGCTGATATCTAGGGACGTGCCCGCTCAGGCCGATCGGGCGAAAACCGCTCAGGAAAGCCAAAAGTCGGCCCTAAAAGGCGCATCTATGGGGATTTTGTACGGACATCCTTACGACTACTTCGCGACGTAATCGCGACGGAGTGCCATTCTTTTGATTTATGACTCCGTTGCTCGAAGAGGCCCTGCGGGTTCACGATGTCGCTGGCCTATCGGATCGCATGATCGCTACAGCGACGGGTGCAAAGCCGAGTACCGTCAGGGGCTGGCTCTCCGGTCGAAGCGAGCCGAGCGGCGCACGAGCCGAACGACTGATCGAGCTCGCTGAGATGTCCAGACGCCTCGGCGCCGTCGTCCGCCCGGGCTCAATCCCGCTTTGGTTGCAGCGTCCGATCCTGGCGTTGGGTGACGAGAAGCCGATCAACCTGTTGGCCCGCGGCGACTACCTGCGTGTCGCCAAGCTGATCTCCGAGATCGAGTACCCCGGCGTCTCCTAACGGTGGACCCGCTCCCCGTTGATCCCCGCGCCGTCACTGGCACGTGGGTCAGGCACGTACCGCACCAAGCGGATCTGCTCGGGCGAGCCACTCCAGCGTCTGACGGCCGCTGGCAACGCGGAGAGGTCGTTCCTGCTCTTTACCTCGCTGACACCGTGGCGACGGCCACCGCCGAGTGGTATCGCTCGCTCGCGGAGTGGGGACTCTCGCCTCGAGACCACATTCCCTACGACCACCATCACTGGAGCCTGCATCTCGACTTGGCCGATCTCAGCGATGTCGAGCAACTGCTCTCGGTCGGCCTACACGCTCCCCAACCGAGCCGACAGACCTGGCCCGAGTATCAGCGCATCGGTGAGCAACTGTGGCGCGAGGGATGGTCCGGCCTGATCGCTCCCAGCGCCGCGCACCCCGGATCACTAGTCGCACGTATCTTCGCGACCGCCTGGCCACCGGTGGGCTGCAAACCGGTAGATGCGATCACTGTAGCGGAGATTCCCCCTCCGCCGCGCGGCATGACGACACAACCGGCGACCTTCTCCTCGATCGCTTGTATGACCCCGGTCTTACGCTGATCGCATAGCCGGTGAGCTGGAGCATGCCTCTCCGGACGTGGACGCAGAGGAAATACGGGATCGGATCGAGCGACTGCGCCAGGCACTACCAGGGTTGATCGAAAGCGCCAACGCATGGCTGCGCCGCCACGGCATCGAGCTTCAGCAGGCCGCGCGATCCGCGGAGAGTGTAGGCGTCGCCTCTTCTCTGGCTCAGGCCAGGGGTGCTGGCTCACGACCTCTCGTGCGTCCTTGTCCTCCCGCAAGCCCTTGTAGGTTGAGTGGCGGAGCGACCCTGCGGCAATCCACTGCTGGAACTCCACGGCGACCAGGCCTGGTGTCACGAAGCGTGCCTCGCGGCCGCACTGGACACAATCGAACACACTTGTGGTACAGTTGGTTGACGATGGCTGTATCGACGACCCGCCAGCGGTCGTTTCGTCTCACTGAGATGACGTTGCACCTGCTCGATGAGTGCGCCACAGAGCACGGTGAGTCGAGCAACGCGCTCGCTCAGCGGCTGCTCGATGAGAGCTTGCGTTTGGAGCGCCACCCGCTGTTGCGCTTCCGTGCAGGCGGGAGCGCCATCCGCAGGCCCGCGCTGGCCGGGAGTCGCCTGGATGTGTGGCAGGTGATCGCGACACTGAAAGCCCATGCAGGCGATGTCGATGCCACGGCTGAGTATTTCGCGATCACGCCGGCCCAGGTGCGCGCCTGTGTCGCCTACTACGCGGACTTCCAAACAGAGATCGATTCCTATGTGGCGGCCGAGACGCAGGTCGCTGTGCGGGAGCGCGAGCGTGCAGAGCGTGAGCTGAGAGCGCTCGGTTGAGGCTGCTGCTGGACGAGCAGTTCGCGCCAGATATCGCGATAGGACTCAGAGAGCGTGGACACGATGTTCTCGCGGTGTGTGAGCGGGCGGACCTGGTGTCCAGCGACGATGAGGCTCTGCTCGAGTCCTCGGCGGCTGAGGGGCGGGTGCTGTTGACAACCAACGTGCGAGATTTTGCGCCGATCGCGACGCACTGGGCGGGTGACGGTCGGCCCCATCACGGGCTCCTGTTCGTGTCGGATCGTACGCTGGCACGGTCGCGCAACACGATCGGAGCGTATGTCAGCGCGCTCGAGAAGTTTATGGGGGAGCATCAGGCAGACGACGCGCTGCGCGAGGAGATCCGGTGGCTGAGCACCGAGTCCTCCGATTGAGGAGATTCTTCCCTTCGGAGTTGGCTTCAATCGAAGTGCTCCCAGGCCAGGCTGCTCAGCGATCTCGACGGTAACCGTGAGCGTATCTTTGCACATCCGAAGCGTGTGTTTGGGTCGCATCCGTGCGGGTCGAGGGGATCCCGCGAGCCAGGGCCTCGGCGAGAGGCTTGCATTCCAGCCGGCCAATGTCTATGGTTTTCTATCGAGCGATGAATAGTCCATAGAAACACCTAGAAAGTGGACGTCGTGCAAAAGCGCGAGAACCCCTACACCCCCGGCGCCGGACGCAAGCCACCGAACCTCGCAGGCCGCGACCGCGACCTCGAAAACTTCCAATCGCTGATCGAGAGACTCGCCGCCGGCGGCTACGAGCGCAGCCTCATCTACTCCGGCCTGAGAGGCGTCGGCAAGACCGTGCTGCTGATGGAGCTCGACGTGCTCGCCACCGAGGCGGGCTGGGCAACCACCGACGTTCAAGAGGTGGGATCCCAGCCAGACTTCCGCGTCACGTTCGCGCGGATGGCCGCACGGCTGCTACGCGAGATGAGCCGCAAGCACCGCATCAAAGACCGCGTCGATCGCGCACTGAGCGTCGTGAAGGCATTCAGCATCGCGGTACCCGCAAGCGTACAACTCAAGCTCGACGTGCAGGCCGCAACCGGGATCGCCGACTCCGGAGACCCCGAGCAAGACCTCACCGACCTAGTACGCGAGATCGGCGACGTCGCCCGCATCACCGGCGCCGGAGCACTGTTCCTGATCGACGAGATGCACAACCTCGACGCGCCATCACTGGCAGCGATCTGCATCGCCTTCCAAGCAGTCAGCCGCAACGCCGTGCCAGTCGCAATGGTCGGCGCCGGCCTACCCGACCTACAACTCCGGCTGATGGCGGCCAAGCCATACGCCGACCGCCTCTTCCAATACCACGAACTCGGCAGCCTGGACACCGCCGCCGCACGCTCCGCGCTGATCACCCCCGCAGCCACACACGGCGTCGACTACGACGAGTCCGCGGCACTGGCAGTCGTGCACGAGTCCGCCGGCTACCCATACTTCATCCAAGAGTACGGCCTCGAGCTGTGGAACCACGCCGAAACCTCACCAATCACAAACACCGAGGTGCAAGCCGTACACGAGATCGTCACCGACTCCCTCGCACGCAACTTCTTCGGCACCCGCTTCCAACTCGCCACCGACGCCGAGCAACGCTACCTCGCCGCAATGGCCTCCCTCGAGCACCCACCATACCGCTCCTCCGAGATCGCACACGCCTACGGCGCCAAAGACCAACGCGGCGTCTCGATCCACCGAGACGCACTCATCCAAAAGGGACTCATCTGGACACCCCGCCGCGGAACACTCGACTTCACCGTCCCCCTCTTCGCCCAATACCTACACAACAACCACCCAATCACAAACCTCGACAACGAATAACAAAAACGAGAATGCATCGCCAACGCCGCAACAACCCCCCCTTCGGGTTGCTTGCTCTGCGGGCCTTTGGCGTGGTCAGATGTCGCTCAGAGCACGATCGAATGCGGCGCTTGCCCTCAGAAGATCGTCGGTGTTGTTCGTCTGGGCGAGCGCGGCCCAGAAGCCGGCCCGTGGCTGTCCGACGGGTGACTTCTCACGTCCGATGGTGGCGGTCAGAGTTCAGGGAGGGCGTCCTGTTAACTGTGCGGGCGGGTCGCGGTGGGTGATTGGTGGGCGTACCGGGTCTGCGCCTGGGATGAGGATGCTCTCGCGGAATAGGCACAGTGCTTGATGATCGGGGCGGGCGGCGCTCGGATACAGCACACCTCGATAGCCCTTGCTGTGAAGCTCCTCCCCGATCGCTTGGAATGGCGCCCAGTTTCGTCTGCTGGGTGCAAGCGGCGGGAGCTGCTCTAGCCGGGCGAGCTTTGCGGGCGTGGAGAGGTCGGCGATGTCGTTCACGGCGATCGTCCAGCGCCATAGATCACGTGGCATCCCATGGGTCGGGGGGAGCCCCAGCTCGGCAATACCGCGATACCACTCTGCCCATGCTGTCTCCTGCTCATCGGCGAGGTAGATCGCTGCGAGCGTCTCACCGTGCTGCCAGCGGCCAGTGGAAGGCGGAGAGGCCAGCCACAAGGGGTCAGAGCCGGAAGGAGTCTGGCGCCACCACGAGCCGGCGACCGACACACGCTGAACGCGAGAGGCCACCGCGGTGGCCTAGGAGAAGGGAGCCTCTTCGAGCGCGGAGACCAGCCCGGCCACGCGCATGTAGTCCCCGCCGGCGAGGACGTCGATCGGCTTGCGCTCCGCCAGCGCCTGCACGGGCTTACGCAACCACACCGCGATATAGGAGGGCTCCATCACCCGCGCCAGGCGCTCCACAAGCGCCGAAAGCTCGATCAGCCGCTCAGCCCGCTGACCCGTCGGAGATCGGGTATGCGCAAGCCAGGCCCGCGCGGTACTGCGAGCCACGCCGGTCGCGCGAGCGATATCGGCATCGCTCAACTTCGCGATCTCGTGCAGGTAGACCGCCTCACGAACCAGCGGCTGCAGAGCTATGGCAGGTGAGGACATAGGGGAAGTGTAGCAAAATTGCAGCAGGTTCGTGATCGAGCTCAATACCAACCACGACCGTCGAGCTCGGGGTCGTCGATGACCCCCGCTTCGCGCAGAGCCGCAAACGCCTGATGAGATGGAGGCCCGTGACTTCCGGCCACATGCGGCAACTGCGCAAGCTTCACACCGGCCTGAGCCAGATCGGCAACGAAGTTCTGCACGCGACCCAAGGCGCGCTCGACTGCCTGCACGCGGTTGTACGCGTAAATGTCATCCATAGTGCTGAACGCCTGCTTGAACTGCCTCAAGTCGAACTCATCACCAAACGCCGCCATCGCGTGCTCCAGAGCTACCTATCGACGAGGGAAATCCTCGAGGTGATGAGCGATGTCGCGCCGCCAGCGCCTACGGTCCACCTTGCGTGGCTCCGGAGTCGTCATCGTCAGGAGGCCAGCAGACGGTCGATCCCCGCGAGGGCTCTATCCACACGCCGAGCATCGTGCTGGCTGCCGCGCCGGCGCAGTCCGTCCTCGCGACCGCGAAGCCGCGGCCACAGATCCTCACGATCGACCAAGACTCGCCCGTCGGCCACGACCTGGGCAAGGAACGAAGGCTCGGGTTCGGTGTCTTTGAGCTCAACCACATCAACCGGACGACCGACTAGCCGCGTCAGCTTTGTGGTGAGATCAACAAGGCGCTCAAAGCTTGCATCGCGCAAATCGACGAGGACATCGACATCGCTCTCCGGGGTGTCCGTTCCCGTCGCCGTCGAGCCGAACAGCAGCGCGAAGCGCACGTTCGGCTCCGTGCGCAGAGCTGTGCGCAACGCGGAGATCAACCCCCACGACCGGCGAACGTACTCTCGCTCGCGTAGCGGCAGCTCGAGCTTACGCGGGGTAGCCCTACTCCCGTGAAGGGTCCCCTGGCTGACCGCCCGCCGCAACGTGCGCTCGCTGACCCCCACCTCCTCCGCAAGCAACACCAGCCCATTCATGTGTCCATTATGCCATGATCATGCGTCCATAATCAACGGCTCAGCGGTGCGTCACGCTACGCGTGCTCAGCCGTGCGCGTTCCGAACAGCTCTTGTTCTCATTCGCCGAAGCCCTGAAAAATTGGCTTTTGTGCTTTCTGGGCGCATACGATTTGGCCGTTTTTAACCGGGGTGCAAACAGAAGTGCAAACATTGCCTGTCGGCCACTGCCGACGGCGACGCCCCGGGCAGCCGGGGCTCGCGATCACGGACGCGCCGGGGTGCACGCCCGCTTGCACCTGCAGATCAGCACCGCGCAAAGCACAAGTCTCGACCTCCGTGAACCGCTCGAGCCCGTCAACGTCACGGCCGCTGTTGTGCCGCTCGCGGCGTAGCCAGTCTCTGTCGATGACCATCCGACGAGCAGATTGAACGTTCCAGGCCGGTCGATCCATTTGGTGAGCCACCTTGAACGTCGGGACGACGTGATCGCGCGTCTGGAGGACGCCCTGACTGTGCATCACGGGCGTCGCAACCCACAGTCCGTTTCGCGTGTTGTTTGCTCTGCGGGCCTTTGGCGTGATCAGATGCCGGTCAGAGCACGATCGAATGCGGCGCTTGCCCTCAGAAGATCGTCGCTGTCGTTCGTCTGGGCGAGTGCGGCCCAGAAGCCGGCCCGTGGCCGTCCGACGGGTGACTTTGTGACGTGCCTGATAGCGCGACGTAACGTCCTCAGCTGAGTACCTCGGGGTTTGAGTGGGATAGGGCCTCGGTCGAGAGTACGGGTCGCCAGGGCTTGGGTGAGGGACCAGCTGTAGTAGTAGTTGAGATCGGCCTGAGCGCCAGCGGCGAAAACGGTTTGCCAGTAGTGCGATCGTCGCCGCGGCCGCGGCGAGGCCAACTGCAAGCTCGCAAGCCACGCTGTTCCAACTCAATGCCAGCTCCAAGCGCTCAGACATCGAGCGTTTGCGAGCGGCGAGTACCGCGTCGATTACCGCGAGCTGGTCGCACACGGCATCACAGGCCAGCGTGCTCGGGGCCCCAGCGGACTCTTGTGAGGACCAGCCTACCGAGCATCGAGGACTGAGGAGACGGTCCAGCGTCGCTGTCATCATCCTCGCCCGCGCGACAAGCATCCTTCGCGTCAGCGACTCAGCCGGACGGCTGGAACAGGGCGCTGTAGGACTGGTTGTTGGTGGTGCAACTGTAGGTAGCGCCGTTGTTGGCGTAGGTGATGTTCTCGCGCCAGATGCCGTCGATCCGGGTGTGCCCCGCGGTGCTCGGGCCGTGGACGTGACCGTTGAAGGTGTAGGTGATCGTTTCGCTGTCGCCGGGGCCGCTGTGGCTTTCTTCGAATGTGAACGACCCGTCGGGGCCGATCGGGATCGAGGCGATCTCGATGTCCGAGCTCAGGATGCCGCTTGGAGAGCATTCGAGCGAGGTCGACGGAATCGACACGTTTTCGATCGTCGCGCTGTCGGATGAGACGGTGAAGTAGACCGACGAACCATCTGAGCGCTCGGTGTCACCGACATAGCTGCCGGGCGAAGCCGTAGGCGTGTTCTGGCCGGTCTGATTGCTTTCGAGTACCGCTTCAAAGGACTGATTGCCGCTCGTGCAGTCATAGCTCGTGCCGCTGTTGGCGTAGGTGACGTCCACCCGCCAGATGCCGTCGACCCGCGCGAGGCCGCCCGTACTGGGCCCGTGGAAATGGCCGTTGAAAGTGTAGGTGAAGGACGCAGGTTGGTTGTCAACGAGCCCGGTCTGCGTAGTCGTCGACGAGAACGACCCATCGCTGTTGATCGGGATCGAGGAGATCCCGACAGGCGCCGAACTGACGCTGCCGCTCGGCGTGCAGGACGGTTCGGCGTCGACAGGAGGGATGTCGACGTCCTCGACCGAACCTCCATCCGGCGCGACGTAAAAGTAGACCGACGAACTATCTGAGCGCTCGGTGTCACCGACATAGCTGCCGGGCGAAGCCGTAGGCGTGTTCTGGCCGGTCTGTCCAGCCTTCAGCGACGCGGTGAACGACTCGTCGCCGGTCGTGCAACTGTAGCTGGTACCGCTGTTGGCGTAGGTGACGTCCTCGCGCCAGATGCCGTCGACCCGCGCGAGGCCGGTTGTGTTGGGCCCGTGGAAATGGCCGTTGAAGGTGTAGGTGAAGGTCGCGGGTTGGTTGTCAACGAGCCCGGTTCGCGTGGTTTCAGACGAGAACGACCCATCGCTGTTGATCGGGATCGAGGAGATCCCGACAGGCGCCGAACTGACGCTGCCGCTCGGCGTGCAGGACGGTTCGGCGTCGACAGGAGGGATGTCGACGTCCTCGATCGAACCTCCATCCGGCGCGACGTAGAAGTAGACCGACGCACTATCTGAGCGCTCGGTGAAGCCGGTGTAGCTGCCGGGCGAAGCCGTCGGGGTATTCTGGTTTTCCTGTTCGCGGTCGAGTACTGCATCGAAGGACTCGTCGTTGGTGGTGCAGTCATAGCTCTTGCCGCTGTTGGCGTAGGTGACGTCCTCGCGCCAGATGCCGTCAACCCGCGCGAGGCCGGTTGTGCTGGGCCCGTGGAAGTGGCCGTTGAAGGTGTAGGTGAAGGTCGCGGGCTGATGTTCAACGAGTCCGGTCTGCGTAGTCGTCGACGAGAACGACCCGTCGCTGTTGATCCGGATCGATGCGATCCCGATCGGCGCGGATTTGACGCTGACGCCGGCCGCGTTGCAGGACGGTTCGGCGTCGACAGGAGGGATGTCGACGTCCTCGATCGAACCTCCATCCGGCGCGACGTAGAAGTAGACCGACGAACTATCTGAGCGCTCGGTGAAGCCGGTGTAGCTGCCGGGCGAAACCGTCGGGGTGTTCTGGTCGCTCTGGCCAGCGTTCACCGACGCGGTGAACGACTCATCGCCGGTCGTGCAGTCATAGCTCGTGCCGCTATTGCTATAGGCAACTTCCTCGCGCCACGTTCCCGTGATGGTTGTGCTGTTCGAGAACTGCCCGTCGAAGGTGTAGGTGAAGGTCGCGGGCTGATGTTCAACGAGTCCGGTCTGCGTAGTCGTCGACGAGAACGATCCATCGCTGTTGATCGGGATCGAGGAGATCCCGACAGGCGCCGAACTGACGCTGCCGCTCGGCGTGCAGGACGGTTCGGCGTCGACAGGAGGGATGTCGACGTCCTCGATCGAACCTCCATCCGGTGCGACGTAGAAGTAGACCGACGAACTATCTGAGCCGTCGGTGAAGCCGGTGTATGAGCCCGGCGTCTCGGATGCGGCCGGTTCCTGTTGGAAGGAGGCGGTCACGTGAAGTGCCGAGTCGACCGTGACGACGCATGTCCCGGTACCCGAGCAGCCGCCGCCCGACCAGCCGACGAAGGTGGAGCCGGAGGCCGCGGCCGCGGTGAGTGTGACATGTGTGCCGTAGGCGTAGCTCGCCGAGCAGGTGCCGGGACAGTCGATGCCGTCGTCTTCGCTGGTCACCGATCCGGAGCCCGACCCCCAGGTACTCACGGTCAGCGTCGACGGCGGAATGATGGTGAAGGTGGCGGTCACCTTGTGGGCGGTGTCCGTGTTCACGACGCAGAACGCGGTGCCCTCACAGCCGGCGCCCGACCAGCCGGTGAAGGTCGATCCTGCTGTTGGCGCGGCGTAGAGGATGACGGTGGAGCCAAAAGCGGGGTTCGTCGAGCACGTTCCCGGACAGCTGATCCCACCGCCGCTCACGGTGCCCGTGCCGGTCCCTTCTAGCGACACCGACAACGTGTCCACAGCAGTGAACGTGGCTTTCACGGACTCAGCGGAACTCATCGTGACGACGCATGTCCCGGTGCCCGAGCAGCCGCCACCCGACCAGCCAGTGAACGTCGAACCCGCCCCGGCAACCGCCGTCAACGTCACCATCGTGCCCTGCACGACACTCGCCGAACACGTCCCCGGACAACTGATCGGACCACCGCTCACCGTGCCCGTGCCCGTTCCTTCTAGGGATACCGACAGCGTCTGCATGGCAGTGAAGGTTGCTGTGACCGACTCGGCGGAACTCATCGTGACCGTGCATGTGCCGGTACCCGAGCAGCCGCCACCCGACCAGCCAGTGAACGTCGAACCCGCCCCGGCAACCGCCGTCAACGTCACCATCGTCCCCTGCACGACACTCGCCGAACACGTCCCCGGACAACTGATCGGACCACCGCTCACCGTGCCCGTGCCCGTTCCTTCTAGGGATACCGACAGCGTCTGCATGGCAGTGAAGGTTGCTGTGACCGACTCGGCGGAACTCATCGTGACCGTGCATGTGCCGGTACCCGAGCAGCCGCCACCCGACCAGCCAGTGAACGTCGAACCCGCCCCGGCAACCGCCGTCAACGTCACCATCGTCCCCTGCACGACACTCGCCGAACACGTCCCCGGACAACTGATCGGACCACCGCTCACCGACCCCGTGCCCGTTCCTTCTAGGGATACCGACAGCGTCTGCATGGCAGTGAAGGTTGCTGTGACCGACTCGGCGGAACTCATCGTGACCGTGCATGTGCCGGTACCCGAGCAGCCGCCACCCGACCAGCCAGTGAACGTCGAACCCGCCCCGGCAACCGCCGTCAACGTCACCATCGTCCCCTGCACGACACTCGCCGAACACGTCCCCGGACAACTGATCGGACCACCGCTCACCGTCCCCGTGCCCGTTCCTTCTAGGGATACCGACAGCGTCTGCATGGCAGTGAAGGTTGCTGTGACCGACTCGGCGGAACTCATCGTGACCGTGCATGTGCCGGTACCCGAGCAGCCGCCACCCGACCAGCCAGTGAACGTCGAACCCGCCCCGGCAACCGCCGTCAACGTCACCATCGTCCCCTGCACGACACTCGCCGAACACGTCCCCGGACAACTGATCGGACCACCACTCACCGACCCCGTGCCCGTTCCTCCCAGCGACACGGACAACGTCTCATCGGTGAAGGTCAGCGTCTTTGTAGCAGTGAACGTTGCCGTCACGGACTCGGCGGCGCTCATCGTGACGACGCATGTGCCGGTACCCGAGCAGCCGCCACCTGACCAGCCACTGAACGTCGAACCCCCACCAGCAGCCGCCGTCAGCGTGACCATCGTCCCCTGCACGACACTCGCCGAACACGTCCCCGGGCAACTGATTCCACCGCCGCTCACCGTGCCTGTGCCGGTCCCCTTCTCGGTCACGGTCAGGATCAGGCGGTGGGAACTGCACGCGTGGTAGGTGCGCTTGATCGTCACGGTCTGCCGGCGACTGCTCACAGCGGTGATCGCGAGCACGAACCTGCCGTTCGGCAGCGAAGTGAGCTCGATGGCTCGGGTGAGGCGTGCGCGTCCGATGGTCTCGAGGCGGTGGCCGTTTACATACACGGTCACCCTGGCCCAGTGGACGTGCGCCAGCGTGCGCAAGCGGACGGTGAGCCTGCGCCCGGCGACACATTGTTCGGCGGAGGGCAGAATGAAAGCGGACGTGGGCGAGATGTGGCCGCGGGCTCGCTGGTGTGTGGCGGTCCTCGCGGTCCGCTCGGCCCGCCCTGCCTGCGCCGGCGCGAGTTGCCGCGCCGCGATGCTGCCGTCGGCGAGGTGCTGCGGACCGCTGGCCAACCCGTAACTCTCGAGCATGGTGCCAAGGGCGCTTGTCGCGGCGAAGGCGCCGATACTCGCCGATGCAGTCGGAGCAAGGCTGATCGACAGCGGCGTAGCGACTCGGCTCTGTAAGCGGTGACGCAAGGCCGGGGCATGCTCACTCGCTGCAGTCGGCAAGGGAAAAGCCAGCGCAAGCGACGCGATACCCGCCAGCGCCACCCCTAGGATTATCACCGGGAGCCGCCAAAGCCTCAGTTCGAGGCCGGGCTCATCCGCCAGCGCACCGGCGCTCGATACAAGTCCGGCCCTCCTAGCCATCCTCAACATCCGTGCCTCCTTCGTCCCATGAAGGTGTGGCGACGTGCCCCCAGCATCAGCGGCAGGGTCCACCGTGTTCGTGACGCGACTATATACTCATTGGGAGGTTTGCGGAGGCCTGGGGATGGTCTGGGAACACGTGTCCCCAGTCGATTCGGATCGATATGCCTGGAGCGGTCAGGCCGAGAGGCGAGAGCCCGCCAGCCGCAGCGTCGGTGTTGCTGATGACGCTTGGCGATCAGCAACGTCAGGCGTTACTGGCGATCTCACGCCCGGTGAGCGCACGCACACGAGACCCCAAACGGCAACGCATGCGAGGGAGACGGCTGAACAGCCGTGACTTGCTTCAGTCGCGAAGCGGTCGTCGCGATCGACTAGCTCGGCAGTCGCGCTCCGGACGACGAGCAGCGCTCTCTCGCAAGACCGAACGGGCACCTGCTCGCCGCCAACAGCGAGCGTGTCCGTCTGCCGAATACGTGGCCGAACTTCCGAGCCAGAGCACTTATGGAAGCGGATCATTGCGCCAAGCAGCCGGTCAGAGCGCGCTCGGGTACGTTCACTGTGACGCTCCCGGCGCACGACGACCTCCCACACGAACTAGTCTTCTGGAGCCCAGTCAGGGCCAGGCTTAGCAGAGACGTATTCGGAGCGGTCAAACGGGTTTTTGGAGCCGCCGGAAGAGCCGTTCCCCGAGCCTGCGCCGCCGGTTGACGGGTTGGCGGCCACGGTGATCTTCCCAGTGGCAAGGCGGCAGTCATGCCGTTGACGATCGCCCCTGTGATGCCGGCGAACATAGGTGCAGGCAATCAGGAAGTAGGAGCCGGCAGACACCGTATCCCCCACACGAATTGTCGCCGAACTCCTGACGACCCTCCCGGCCTCGAGCGCGGTGACTCGAGCTTCTATTGCCGGATGACCGGCCCCACGGCCGAGCGTCACCGAGGGCCACAGATAGAAGCCCACGCTAGACGCCACAGCACGCCCACTACCGACATTCTTCACGGCGAAGCGCTCGGAGAACGTTGATCCGGGAGCCAGTTGCGTGCCGGGCGCCGGCGATAGCGAAACCAGCATCGGATCGACAGCACGCCTGCCGCGCGCTGACGCTGTCGCGCTCGTGAGGAGGAGCATCACGGTCGCTGCCGCACACAGCACGGATGCGCGACGCCCGAGCCGCTGCACGAATAAACACAAAGTCGGGAGACGGTGGCGCATCACGGTGTCTGCTCCTAAAGCGCAAAGATGGCCATGGGAAATACACTGCGAATTACTAGACTACGCATCGTAACCGCCTCTCTTGGGGGCTGGTGAGGTGTGTTCGCCGAGCAGTATCCGGCTTAAACTGCTCAGCGGACAGGGGCAAACATGCCCCTCTTGCCGCTCCGTTCAAACCCGCCTATAAGCTGTGAGTAGGCGCCGGGATATCCCGGCGCCTGCCAGACCTTTCCATTCGACGGACTCACGGCCCGCGTGAACCACTCACTACGCAGGATTCATCACAAGACGTGAGACGGCCTCAGTCAAGGCATCGCCCAGCCGAGATAGTTCTGGAAATAGTTGTACTTGTGAATCTGGATCGGCAGATCTTGGGGAGCGAACCCGTAGGTGGAGATCTCCATTCCGTTGCCGAGACTGATGCCGACGTGCCCGACGCGGTTATTGGAGGGGTTCCAGTAGACGATAGCGCCACGCGGTGGAACGCCATTGTGGATTTGACCGTGGCTCCGGTGCGCGTCGTAGTCTGCTAGAGCGGTGCCATAGCGGCCGTGTCCTCCATATGCCACAAGCGCAACGAATGCCTCGCAGTACCCGCTCCAGTGAGGACCGACGTGCCACGTGTGCGCAAACGCCGACGGAATCTCCCTCTGCCCGTTATACGATTCGGCGAGCCCCGCGACTGTCGTCTGGGGCGCTGGCTGTGGTGCGGGTTGAGGCTGGGGCGCCGGCTGTGGCTGAGGGGCTGGCTGTGGTTGAGGTGCGGGTTCAGGCTGCGGCGCTGGCTGCGGGCTGGGTTCCGGTTCGCGTTCCCGCGGCGTGTTGGGCGGGACGCATTCGGGTAGTCCCGGGCTCGGGTTGTTGACGACGGGGGTTGTGGTGTACCAGTCAGCGACATAGCCGACCACCGGCGAATTGATTTTGTCCCACATTGTCGAGCCGACGACTTGATCGCCTCTGGTCTGGCACAGGATGTTGATGGTGGTGCCGTCGCTCAGATTACCGACGATCGGCGCGCTAAGGCTGGGGGCGGTGCGAACGTGCAGTGTGCCGTCCGTTCCGACTACCTTGTATTCGGCTGCCTGGGCGCTCGCTGTGAGCGCAACCGCCAACACCAGCGTGGCGCTTGCCATAAGAGTGATCTTTTTGAGATAGTTGTTGCTGTTCGTTCTTGTTCTCGTCATGGTGACTTGTCTCCGTTTCGCGCTGCGGCTTTGAGCTTGGTGAACAGTTACTGGCGTGTTGCTACTCATGCTCTTTGCCCAGTATCCGGTTCATGGGGCTCATCGCATAGGGGTAGAAATACCCCAGCATCACACCCTCGGACCGCCGCAGGGCGGCGAGCAACCCCACGAGCCTGGCCTGATAGGCCTGGATTAGTGTCGCTCGCCGATGAATGTTAAGCGCCCAGTCGGGCAGCGATGAAACACGTGCTAGCTGATAGCAGACGTGAAACGCGTGTTGTCCGCCCTAACAGTAACGGACGGGGCACCCATCCTGGTGCTGTCTCGAAATGCAGGCGAGCGACGATCCCGTCGACAAACATAGCTTCCACAGTGGGTCATTGTTGCCTTGCCAGCTCAGCAGCGCGTCGGTGCAGCCATGCGCGGTCGTTGAGCTTTGGCTGCGCCATCACCTCGTGCAACAGTTGACGCTGAACCTCGCCAATGGCCGAACCCTCCAACCCCAGAGCCGTCAGCGCGCGTCCGTCAATCGCCAGTTCCTTCGTCGATCGTGGCACACCCTCAGCTACCGCCAGAGCCTGCGCGGCTTCGATCTGTGCCAATGAGGCGAGGGGGCCGACCACGTCATCTTTGCCCTGCCCGAGCACGTCGCAGCGACGATGCTCAAACAAGTCGCTCAACAGATCGTCGTTCATTTCCGACCGCCACGTGCGGACCTTGATCGGCTTCACTTGCCCCCCGAGTCGAAGCATGTGACGTTCGACCAGCGTAATCACATCCCGCCGCAGATCGGCCGGCGCATTCAAGCGGATCAGGGCACGCTCGGCTAGCCACGCACCCCACCACTCGTGTGAGTACACCGCTGTAGGCGGTGCTCCACACTCGCGTGCCTTCGCGGCGGTCAGGGGGTAGTAGTGCGCACGACCATCAACATCCCGCCACGCCATCCACGGCTTACCCGCGTCGTGGAACAGCAGCGCCAGTCGCACGCGCAGCGATGCGTCTCGGTCGGCCGCTACCTGGATAGCCTGGAAAGTGTGTAGGTCGAGACTCTTATCGTGGTGGACCGTACGCTGGTCAAATCCGATCATCGAGGCCAGCTCGGGCAGCAGGACCTCGAAGACCCCGGAGTCGCACATCTTGACCAGCGCATTGAGTGGCTCGACGCCCATTAGGAGCTTGCTCAGCTCCTCCAACGTCGTGCCAGAGACCCCTCGTAACGTCAGTGCCGTGACGTGAGACGCGTGCTCGCACATCTGCTGGTATGTACTCTCGGAGAGCACAAAGCCGAGGACGCTCATGAACCGCAGGGCGCGAAGTATTCGCAACGGATCGTCACGGAAGCTATACGGATGTGTGGTCTGGATCAACCCTGCGTCCAGATCCGCGTGGCCGCGGCCCAGCGGGTCATGAACTTGGCCCGTGACGACATCACGGTAAAGCGCGTTCATCGTGAAATCCCGCCTGTGCGCATCTTCCTCCAGCGATAGGGCGGGATCACAGACGATCTCAAAGTCTCGATGACCCGAGCCCGTCGATATCTCCTTTCGGGGTAGGGTGATATCGATCACGCCAGCGCCTGGCAGGTGTGTCCGTACCCCAACGGCACGCCCGTCTCGCAGTGTGAGGCTTCGTGCTGTCGCAGAGCCGGTTGCGTGAATGGATTCCGCGATCCGCTCGATGCTCGCGCCGCGCACCAGGTAGTCGTGATCCTTGGTTGAGCGTCCGAGCAGGCCATCGCGCACGGAGCCGCCGACGCGATAAACCTCCGGAAGCCCAAGAGAGGCCATGAAGTCGTCTGCGATCATGCCTTCAGGCGCTTGCCGAACTGATCATCTGCGGCGGTGAGGCGCTCGCAGGCCACGACGTGACAGCAGGCTAGTCCCAAAGCGCTGGAAATACTCGGCGAACAAGACCATCGCGCGTTTGACCAGTGGCTCCTCCCAGTCAAGCCTTCCTTTGGCGTAATTGTCAAACCCGTCCGCCATTTCGGTCAGAAGCGCGTTCCACTTACTCACAGCCAAGACTTCGGCTAGCTCGTTACCCTCATCGTCCCTCATGAACGGATAGCCATGACCGCCGTCGCGGTACTTACGCGCAGTTTCAGCGATCATCCGCGCGAAATGCCTGTCGATTGACCACCAATCGCGCTCCGACCAACCTTTCTGCATCCGTTCCCGCTTCCACTGCAGGCGAGCAATTGGATCACGCCAGTGCCAATGCTCAATGCCGTGTCGGATACGCTCAAACAGTGTTTCAGCCTCGGTAGGACAGCACGGGTACTTGCGCTCTTTCAGCCGCGCCGCGCGAACCTCAGCCCAGGTTGGGTTGCGTGAGGCTCTGTCAGCAAATCTGTCGTCAAAGTCCTTCATGGCCAGCTACACTCAAATGAGGTGATCGTCGTGGTTGGCTTCCATCACCGCTTCTTCTCTCTCACCATCTGATATCGACGGTGAGCGCCTGCTTGGCATTTGGTGCGCCTACGGTGGTTCTTGATCTTGTGGCACTTTGCGAGCGCCCGCGAAAGCGGTGAGATCTTGTTTTGTTGCACGGAGTGGTGGTTTGTGACGAGGACGCCCCGCGACGGTTGCGACGGTTGCGGCGGCTGCGAGGGTGCCGTGACAGTTGGCCCGTCACCTGTCGGTGCAAGCACGGTGGCGACAGGAGTGAGGATCGGGCCTTGGAAGATGCTGAGCATGTCCCCTGACCCGTCGAGATAGGTGGCGCTGGCGTCCACCCCGGTGCCAGTGGTGGGGTCGAACGCGATCGTGTCGAACACATCCCAGCCGGGCCAATAGGGGGTCGTCCCTGACAGGGCCGGTAGGTTCACACCGGTGGGTGCGAATGGGTGGATCCCCCCGTAGCCGTCGAGCACATACCCTGTTGTCGGGGTCGCGAGTGTGATCGACCGCGCGATATCCCAGTTCGGCCAGTAGGCAGCCCGGCTGTCCGGAGCCGAAGGCATGCTCGCACCACCACCCGCGAACGGGTGGACACCACCGTAGCCGTCGAGCACATATCCGCTCGTCGGAGTCGAGAGCACGATCCCCCGCGCGATATCCCAGTTCGGCCAGTACGGGCTGCCGCTCACACCTACGGGCTCAGGGGTAGAACCCGCCGCGAACGGGTGGATACCACCCCAACCGTCTAGCACATATCCGCTCGTCGGAGTCGAGAGCACGATCCCCCGCGCGATATCCCACCCCGACCAATACGGACCTTCCCGCTCTCCAGGCGGCAACGACGCCGACCCAGCCGCAAACGGGTGAACTCCTCCATAACCATCCAGCACATAACCAGTCACCGCTGCCGATGTCGAATTCGGAGCGATCACGATACCCCGCGCGATATCCCACCCCGGCCACGACCCGGTATCCGCCGTGACCGCAGGCGCATTCCCAAAAGGATGCAACCCCCCATAACCATCAAGCGCATAACCCGACGCACCATCACCAGGGATCAAAGCAACCGCAGAATGCAACGGCGCTGCCTGACTGCCAAGCTCAAGCCATGATGCCGTTGTCCAGGCGCCGTTGAAAGAGACGCGGCCGTTGTGGCCACCGCTGAGGTCAACCGTCAGATTCTGCTCTCCCGCGTGGCCCAAGGGATCGTTCTCGCTCATGATTGTGAAGGCACCCGTGCCCGCGTTGCTCGAAACCACGACCGCCGTGTGACCTACTTGAGCATCGGACCCACCGCCCGGGCCAAGACTTATGACATCTCCAGGGGCCGGCACACTTCCCGGTGCGGGAGTACCGACCGGAATCGACGGGTTGTGGCTGTGAACGACTCCTACTAGATCAGCCCCAGTGCTAACGCCGCTGCCCGGACCTGCCCAAACACCGTCAACGGCCCACAGAAACCGAGCGGAGAGCTCGACGCACTGGAAAGATTCGTTCCCGTCCGAGTCAAATGTGGTGCCCCCTTTGCTGGCGGTCGTCGCGCAGGCGTAAACATCGTCGAAGCTATATTGGCTGTTCGCGTTCCCGTTCTGACCGCAATAGCCTGGACCGCTCCCGTATCCAGCGGCAGGTGTGGCTAGCACCCGGGTCGCTGGTAGCAAAATGAGCGCGAGGAGAACAGCAAGCGCGAGCCGTGCTGACCATGAGCGATGTGTCCACCCCGGGCTTGCACGCGCCGCGCGGACCATCCCTTGCCACTCAGGATGGCCGACGCCGGTTCCCTCGACAGCTGGTTCGGGCATGCTGGTCATGATTCCAGCAGGGCGGAGAGTGTTGTGTCGGCCGGGGGTGGTCCCCAGCCCAGTTGCCGTTCGATCTCGGTGACGAGGGCTGCCTTGCTTGCGATCAGACCGCGCCGCTTGAGGCCAGCGAGCTGTTTGGATCCCACTCCGCTTAGGGCGAGGAAGCGCTTGCGTGCGGCCAGGATCTGGGCGCCGCTCAGCCGCCTATCGAGCTTGTTTCGTTGCAGCAGCATGCCGAGCTTGTGGCCGGTTTGCCTGCGGGCGCGCACCGCTGCGATCCATGCGGTGAGGTAGCGATGCGCTGCGGCTCGCTGCAGGTGCTCGGCGCGATGATCTCGGTGCGCTACAGCACCGCCAAACCGGTTCACCGTCGCGCCGAGAGCTTCGAGGAACGCGCTCGCGCGGTCTGCGGCACGCAGATACCTCACAACAGCGGCGTGCACTGCGTTGCACGTCACGTTGCGCATGAAGCCGCATCGCTTTGGCACATGTGGAAGCTCGTCCGGTCTCACCTTTACCACCTTGCGGTAGCCAGACGCCGGAGGATCATTGATGTCACTTCCCAGGCCGGCGGCGTCACCGGTCGCCTCACCGCACTCGTAGCCCGTGAGGACGGTATCCAAACCCAGTGTCAAGTCCTCTCCGAACAGACCGCCGCCGCACTCTGCGAATCCCGCCACGGTTTGCAGGAGGCCGAAGCCGATCCCAAGCGTCTTATCGCCGCTGGACATGGCCGGCTGGCTACCGTCGCTCGGCTGGGTGACAGACACCTCGAGGCTAGTCACAACGACGCTGGTGTAGGCGATGGCGCTCGAGCCGTCGGAGCCATTGATCGTGACGGTCACATCGTAGCTCTGCGCGGTCTGGCCACTCTGACCTGGGTCCGGATAGCGGTGGTTGCCGCTGACCGAGAACTGCCCGTTGAGGCCCACAATTTGTCCTGTCGATGGACCGCTGCCATCGCCCCAGTCGATCGTCGCGGTGAAGTTGTTTGCCCGGAGGCTCGTGTCCGAGGCGGTGAATTCGGCCTCTAGACCGGGTACCCCTACACCACCTGCGACCTGGCTCGGCACGCCCCACGCAGTCAAGCTGTCTGTCACGGCCGGGGCCGAAGTGCCCGGGATAGGGCAGCCTTCCTGCACCGCGAGACCGCTCGCCGAACCTCTACTGACGAATGCATAGCTGCAGCCTGTAGACGCGACCATATTGCCCCACACCGGCGATCCCGATCCCCACGTTGTGTATTCAACCGGATAGGTGTTGTAGGGGCCAGACGATCCCGCGCCCTCCGTCCCCTCAACCTTTACCGAGACGGGTGGCGTGCTCGCGGGGTTGTCGTCGTTGAAATACGCGCGGCCCCAACTCGCCTCGCACGAGGGCGAGGAGAGGATCTGGACAGTGCCGACGTTGCCGCCTTCGTCGACTATCGGCGCGCTTCCCACTACGTTCGCGCTCATAGAGCAGGACTCTTCATACGGATCCTGACCTGTGCAAAGTGTGCCGGTGCACTTCGTCAGCGGCGGCGGGAGCGACAGGACGATTGGGCCAGGCTGGCCAGGCGGCACAGTCGTGCCTGGTTGAGACGATGGCGGGGAGGAGGACGGTTGACCGGGCTGTGAGCAGCCTGCCTGGACCGCGGTGCCGCTTGCCGTTCCCCGCGTGGCCGTCGTGTACGCGCAGCCGGGCGAGTACACCATGTTTCCCCATACCGGCGAGCCAGAACCCGTAGACGTGAACGGCGTCGAGCCGACGTCGTATCTCCCGCCGGGGCTGCTGCCCTGGACGCTGATCGTCACTGGGGGCGTGTTGGCTGGATTGCCGTCGTTGAAGTACGCCTGGCCCCAGTTGGATTCACACGCGGGCGACCAGTACAGCTTGATTTCACCGATCGTCGCACCCGATGAGTCCACGATCGGGGCGCTCCCAGCGACCGAGTCGCCAATGTCGCAACCTGTCACGTAGGGATCCTGGTTGGTACAAGCAGAACCCGTGCACGTGGCAGCTGAGGCAGCCGCCGGATCGGCTACTCCCGCACCCAGGCCCACCACCACAGCCGACAGTAGAGCGACGATTGCTCCGGCGATCAGCCGCCTATATCTCGAGCTTCTGGTCAGGCCTTCTGCCCGGTCATTTCCCTCATCCCAAAGCAAGCTACGGCAACAGGGTTTCATCGCTTCACGCTCCTGACATGCTTGTGATTCCGCTTACGCACACGCATCTCGCATCTGGTGCGCCTACGACGGTTCTTGATTTTGCGGCATTTCGCGATTGCCCGCGAGCGCAGCGATGCCGACCGAGTGGTTTTGCCGGCAAGCACACTGTGCGACGGCGTCGGATCGGATGTCGCACCACCATTTTGGGATGCGCCTTTCGTAGTAGATTCGGAAGCTGTCTGTGCGACGGAAGAGGGCGAGCCCGTGGTGGCCGCTGGCATGAATGGCCCTAGCGGTAGCCAGCCTTCAGCCCATTTGCCTGCGCTGGGGGTGTACCACGTCTGGTTCACACTCCCGTTCACGTCAAGCGCATATACGTCCTCGTTGCCGCTCACCCCGTCGATCGCGATCGGGCTGCCAGCGAGCTTCGCTCCCGCCGGGGCGCCCAAGGAGATCCAGGAGGCCCATTTGCCGGCGCCGGGCGAATACCACGCCTGCTCAACATCCCCATTCGCATCAAGCGCATAAACATCCTCGTTGCCGGACACCCCATCGATCGCGACCGGGCCGCCGACGAGCTTTGTTGCCGCCGGCGCTCCCAGAGAGAGCCAGCCACTCCAACAACCACACCCCGGCGCAGGCGTAAACCACGCCTGCTCAACATCCCCATTCGCATCAAGCGCATAAACATCCTCGTTGCCGGACACCCCATCGATCGCGACCGGGCTCCCAACAAGCCTGGTCCTCGCGGGTGCACCTAGAGAGAGCCAGCCACTCCAACAACCACACCCCGGCGCAGGCGTAAACCACGCCTGCTCAACATCCCCATTCGCATCAAGCGCATAAACATCCTCGTTGCCGGACACCCCATCGATCGCGACCGGGCCGCCGACGAGCTTTGTTGCCGCCGGCGCTCCCAGAGAGAGCCAGCCACTCCAACAACCACACCCCGGCGCAGGCGTAAACCACGCCTGCTCAACATCCCCATTCGCATCAAGCGCATAAACATCCTCGTTGCCGGACACCCCATCGATCGCGGCCGGGTCGCTGACAAAGCTCGTTCCCGTTGGAGCGCCCAAGGAGATCCAGGAGGCCCATTTGCCGGCGCCGGGCGAATACCACGTCTGGTCGATATCCCCGTTCGCATCAAGCGCATAAACATCCTCGTTGCCGGACACCCCATCGATCGCGACCGGGCTCCCAACAAGCCTGGTCCTCGCGGGTGCACCTAGAGAGAGCCAGCCACTCCAACAACCACACCCCGGCGCAGGCGTAAACCACGCCTGCTCAACATCCCCATTCGCATCAACGGTATAAAGGTCTTCATTACCCGCTAGGCCGCCAATGACGGCAGCCCCGACGGCGTTGACCGTGAACGGCGAGGACGTTTGCCCGCCAAGGGTTTCGACGGTCACAGGACCTTTCGTTGCCCCCCGAGGTACGGTGACGGCGATCTTGGTGCTGGAGTCGCCAGCGAGAGACGTTGCCCGCTCACCGAACCTGACCTGCGCGCTCGAGAGGTTAGTACCTTCGATCGTGACAGGAACGCCCGGCCCGGCTGCCTCGGGAGACACACGCGTGATCGTCGGCAGTTTGCCGATGTTGCTGCTGCCGGATTGGATCCACTCGGTGTCCGGAAAGCCGATCGACGCGACAACCCATTTGGCTACTTTCACGACTCGCTTGTTTCCGGTGTGTTCCCAGTTCTCGCTGAGCAGTTCAATGCTCCCATCGCCTTCGCTGTTAACGCTGCTGGCCACCACAACCCCGGTATGACCTTCACCACTAAAAGACGCGTTTTCCGCGAAACTCATGACATCACCAACCTGCGGCGCGACCCCCGGCGTGCCGTTGGTAATCAACGGGACACCGTGGGCGCTAGCGTAGCGCTGCGCAACCTGCGCTCCGTTGGCGCCAATCGTCCCCCAACCATGCGTCACAAAGAGAAACCGCTCGCTTAGCTCAACGCACTGAAAGCCTGGAGTACTAATGCCTTTGGACAAACCCGGTCCGGGGATTTCGATACCGGTCCCACCAGTTGGGCCGCACGCCATCACACCATCACCGCTCGCCACAACTTTCCCGCCACCCCCGCTACAGAATGGTCCCCACGTCGCCGAGTTGCTCGGTTCGCCGTAATACGCCCTCCACGCAACATCGCTGGAACCAAACGCGTGGGCGGTTGCCGACGCCACAAGTAGGGTCAGCATTGCCATCAGGACCACTGCAGCGGCGCGATGCCTCGATCGAGCGGATGCGGTGCAGCGAGGCCGTACGCTCGCATGCAGGCAGGCCGTCATCGTCGACCTTTAGTTCGACTACCCGGGTGGCCATGCGCAGGTCCATAGCGCTTCTTCGCCGTAGCAATGCATCTTGCGCGCTTGTGGTGGTTCTTGACCTTGCGGCACTTCGCGATTGCCCGCGAGAGCAACGATGCAGACCGGCGGGCTTTGCTGGCAAGCACACTGTGCGACGGCGTCGAGCCAAATGTCGCACTACCACTTTGAGATGTACCCTTCGTAGTAGATTCCGAGACCGTAAGCGGCAATGTAGTGAAGGTCTCGTCCGCTCCGTAGGAGGTGCCGCCGGGGCCGACTGCCACGACCCTGAAGTGGTATTCGCTTGTCGGCAGGAGGCCGCTGACCGTAGCTGATACCGGCTCTGCAGCTTCGTCTTCGCCGGGCGACGGACTGCACGACGCCGTCGAACCGTATGCCGTCGTCGGCCCGTATTCGAACCGGCATACAGACAAGGGGAACCCTTCGGGATCGACCGTGCCTGACAGGTTCGCAGAAGTCGATGACTTTACGCTCGCGGCAAGCGTATCCGCGACCGGGATGCGCGCGAACGCGCCGCCCGCGCTCGCGAGCAGGTAGCCGAGTAGCCCGTCGCTTGTCTGCCCCTCACAGTTGGGGTCGTGCGAATCGAAGTGGGTGACGGGGTTATTTGTGTGGCAGCGATAAACCGGCAGCGTCGGCACGTTCGCCGGCTGACTCGTGTACGCATACCCCTCGAACCCGATCAGTTCCCGGCCCTCGCACGTCGAAGACCGTGATGTGAACTCATCCGTACCAGCCCGACACGAATACCATGGTTCGGTGCCAGGCACCTGTGTCTCGAGGAGCTCGCCGAGGCTTCCCTCGAAGCTATATCCGGATGGCTGCGGCCCGACCGTCTCATAGTGACCGTTCGGGCCGACATACCGGTTGAAGGAGCCCACTGCAACGAGGTAGCCGAGGAGGCCGTCGCTTGTCTGTCCCTCGCAGTTGGGGTCGTGTGAATCGAAGTGGGTGACGGGGTTGTTTGTGTGGCAGCGGTAGACCGGTACCGTTGGTACGTTTGCGGGCTGGCTGGTGTACGCATACCCCTCGAACCCGATCAGTTCCCGGCCCTCGCACGTGGAAGACCGTGATGTGAACTCATCCGTACCAGCCCGACAGGAGAACCACGGTTCACTGCCGGGCACCTGGACCATCAAGATGTCGCCGAGGCTAGCCTCAAGGCTATATCCCGCCGGCTGTGGGCCAGCGGTCTCGTAGTGGCCGTTCGGGCCGTCATACCGGTTGAAGGAGCCCACTGCAACGAGGTAGCCGAGGAGGCCGTCGCTTGTTTGTCCCTCGCAGTTGGCGTCGTGCGAATCGAAGTGGCTAACAGGCCCATTCGTGTGACACCGGTAGACCGGCACCGTCGGCACATTCGCCGGCTGACTCGTGTACGCAAACCCTTCGAACCCGATCAGTTCCCGGCCCTCGCACGTTGCAGACCGCGACGTGAACTCATCCGTACCAGTCCGACACGAAAACCACGGTTCGCTCCCAGGCACCTGCGTATCCAAAAGCTCGCCGAGGCTGCCCTCGAAGCTATAGCCCGCCGGCTGCGCCCCAACCGTCTCATAATGACCTTTCGAGCCGCCGTCATAACGGTTGAACGACCCGTACAACCCCGGACCAGGGAGAGGCGGTTCGCTATGACTGCCAAGCTCAAGCCATGATGCCGTTGTCCAGGCGCCGTTGAAAGAGACGCGGCCGTTGTGGCCACCGCTGAGGTCAACCGTCAGATTCTGCTCTCCCGCGTGGCCCAAGGGATCGTTCTCGCTCATGATTGTGAAGGCACCCGTGCCCGCGTTGCTCGAAACCACGACCGCCGTGTGACCTACTTGAGCATCGGACCCACCGCCCGGGCCAAGACTTATGACATCTCCAGGGGCCGGCACACTTCCCGGTGCGGGAGTACCGACCGGAATCGACGGGTTGTGGCTGTGAACGACTCCTACTAGATCAGCCCCAGTGCTAACGCCGCTGCCCGGACCTGCCCAAACACCGTCAACGGCCCACAGAAACCGAGCGGAGAGCTCGACGCACTGGAAAGATTCGTTCCCGTCCGAGTCAAATGTGGTGCCCCCTTTGCTGGCGGTCGTCGCGCAGGCGTAAACATCGTCGAAGCTATATTGGCTGTTCGCGTTCCCGTTCTGACCGCAATAGCCTGGACCGCTCCCGTATCCAGCGGCAGGTGTGGCTAGCACCCGGGTCGCTGGTAGCAAAATGAGCGCGAGGAGAACAGCAAGCGCGAGCCGTGCTGACCATGAGCGATGTGTCCACCCCGGGCTTGCACGCGCCGCGCGGACCATCCCTTGCCACTCAGGATGGCCGACGCCGGTTCCCTCGACAGCTGAGGCGCGGGTGCCCGGGGAAGGGAATCGTAAGCTTGTCAGGATGCGCATATCGGCGATCGTCGTCCGTCGTCGCGTCGTTGCCGTCACATGCGGTCCAATTCCCAGTACTCTCGTCCCAGTGATCGTCGGCGTCTGGTCACTGGCGCCAGCTCGCCGAACCGGACATGACTCGTGCCGGAACCCGACTGCATAAGCGATTGTTCTGATTGTCAGCATCGTGTAATGAAAGTGTTTGCGTGATGTGAAGCGAGCGTGTCATTGACGAAGGCCGTGTTGGGTGTTGTCTCCCGCCGCCAATGGGCGAGCTGATCGGTGTGTCTGGGCGAGTATCCGTCTGTGGCCGCCGACCGTCTAGGGGTAGAACTGCCCCCTCACGCTCTGCCGACGACCGGTGAGCGCTTCGATGGGAGTGCGGCGAGAGCCTCGACCCGCAGTCTGCACAGGGCTTGATGCGCGGAACCAACCTCCGACGGACCTCACGCGGTAAGCCGCGCTATTGGCACCGAGAACAGCGGAGACCGGCCCCCTTGCTGCGAGCGGAAGACTAAAGAGGCTCTGGCGCGAGAACCCGTGTGAGCGCCCAGCGAGCGAGCTCGTGGAGCGCCCACCAGTCGGCATTGTCGCGAGTGCCGCTCCGAGCGCCAGCCCTAGTATCGCGCCATCGAGCACGTACTTCCACACCCGCGTCTTGCACCGCAGCGCAAAGCGATCGTGCAAACAGAGACCTGGCGCAGGCCTTGATGGCGCAGGCCTTGATGCCGCCGGCCCGAGCTTCGCGGCCCTACCTGATCTTGACGCCATTGTCTGCGGGCCTTCCCTGTCCGCATCTCCCTGCTGCCAGCGTAGTCTCTCAGATCGACGTCGAAATGAACCGCTTTCTGTAGATGTCCTCACTGACATCCACAACGGGGACCGGATCTTGCGCGCATGGAGCATAATCGCCGAGGTCATAGACCGCGTGCGCAAGTTGGGCCGGTCCGGTGTCTTCGTACCTGGCTCCCCGACGCTGCTGCTTCGCCCAGCGATGCGGGATGTCGCCGCCGTCGCCGACCGCACTCTCGGAGTGGACGAGCAGGACTCACTCCGCGCTCGCGCCGAACGCTTGTCTGGTTTCGCGGAAGAGCGAGCGTTCCGGCCCACCAGATACGTGCGCGAGCTCGTGAGGCAGACCGCTAAGGCTAGTCAGGCCAGCCGGCCGGGCGTTCTAGGCAAACGATCACCGGAATGAACAGGCGAAGTTGTTTAGAAAACAATTTGCCCTCTGCCAATCGAGGCACCCGCTCGCGGTCACGTCGCCACACACGGTCAGTCGACTGGGTGCGCGTCAGCAGGCGCTGGCCGGTCTCAGTGGCGGATCATCGCGATCGTCACGCTGGCGTTTCGCGACCGTCCGCCTCTCGTGAGGTTCACGCTGACGCTTGCGCTCACGCGATCACCAGCGCGTCGTAGCAGGCGCCTACCGAGGCTAGTGAGCTTCAACGTGACCCGCTTGAGCCCTCGCTTCCCCACGATCACGTGGTCAGAGGCCAGGAGCTTGAATGTGCTGCCGCGAACGCTAATTTGGACGCGCCATCCCTTGGCGATCTCCAGCCTCAAAACGCATACTTGCGCCCCACAGGTGAGCAAGCGTGTGGTTGCCAGTGACCCTCCAGGGCTCAACGAGCCGTTTGCACCCTGGCCTACCCGGGAACTGACGCCTGTCCCTGTTCCATCCCCCGTTTTCGTGGAGGCGGCCCTGGAGGCCTGTCGCGTGTAGCCTTTTCGCGATCAAGCCGATGGCGGGTACAGTCTGGGCAGAGGGGCGGGACGCCGCGCGAAAAGCATGGCAGTCCTGCGGTTCGTTTGCGGCCGAGCGCAGTCCTCTTCGGGTGGCGCGTGAGGTGTTTGCGCTCACGTTCCGGGGTTCGCGCGGGGAGCTGGAGCATGCTGCGGCGCTTCGACTGCAGGCGGCAGTTGTGCTGCTGTTTCTGGCCGTGCGATGCGTTCATCTCGGCCAGGCCGGTATCGATCTCGCGTTGGCTGGGCATCACTACACGGTGCAGTGGCTCGCGGTCACGCTGGCCGGGGCGTGCGTGATCGAGAGTCTGGTCGTTGCCGTGTTGACGCTGGGTCCTCGTCGCTTGACGCGTGGGGCGATGCTCATCGACGGGGTGTTCGGCGTGCTGGGACTTGCGGCGATGGCGGCCGCGACGAGCTCGGGGCCTGGACGCGCCGGATCGCTGAATTGGATGCTCCCCTACACCGTGGCCACGGCAACTGGTCTCGGAGTGCTGGCCGGGGGTGATCTGCTCGACACGTCCTCCTCGGAGTGCGACGGCGGGCACGACAGCGGTGCGGATACCCGGCCTGCGCTCGTGAGTGTGTGGCCGTTCATCGGAGCGGCCGCGCTCGCTGCGACATACGTCATGTCGGCGTATCTGCCGCACCGGCTGGGTGCTGACCATCCTGGTCAGATCTGGGGCGACGCAGCGAACTATGTCGTGTTTTTCGCCGCGGGCGCCCTCACATTGAGAGTTGCGCGCCGGCGTGTGGCGGCGCTGTCCGCCGGGAACGCAGAGGTGACTGCAACCGCGGGCGAGATATCCCGCGAGGCCCAGTGGCGTGCGGTTTCGGTCGATGTGTTCGGCCCAGTGATTGCGCTCATGGACCGGGTCGTGAACCTCCCGGATGGGGAGCCGCCGGCTGCTGTGCGCCAGGAGGCCGACCGGCTGATCGCGATGATCGATGCGGTGCGACCTGGGGATGCGGACGGCTCGCTCGTCGAATCAGAGGCGGTGGCGCGATGAGCGAGACCGTGCGCCTAGCGGTCGTCGAGGATCAGCTGTTCACGCGCGAGGTCACGATCAAGCTGCTCCACCTCCACTACGGAGACAGCAGCGAGGTGGTCGGATTCGCCACGGTCGAGGAGCTACTCGACTGGGACGGCAGCGAGTTTGACGTCGTCGTCCTCGATCTGCAGCTGCGCAGAGGATCACTAGAGGGCAGCGACGCGATACGCGCGGCTATGGATCGCGCCCCTGTGCTGGTGTTCTCTTCGCTGGAGAGCGGCGAGGCGCTCGAGCGCGCCCACGCGGCGGGTGCGCTCGGCTACGTCAGCAAGGACACGGCCGGAGAACAGGCTTTGTTCGACGGAGTGGACGCGGTTCTCACCGGCGACTCGTTCGTCGACCCCGAGCTCATGGTGAGGATCGGCGCGAGCGCGCGCAAGCAACTGACGCCCCGACAGCAAGAGGTTCTGAGGCTCGAGGCGCTCGGGTGCACCGTGTCGCAGATCGCACTGAAGCTCGGTCTGAGCCAGGCTGGAGTGCGCCGTCATATCGAGCGGATCGTCGAGATCCATCCGGACTGCGCCAAGGCCGAGCGGGTACGGTTGGCTATCGAGCTCGGGCTGGTCACACCGTGGGAGACCTCGCAACGGTATCCGCCCCCGGCGCCGTGAGCTCTCCGCGGGGGCGGAGGAGTTCTCTGTTGCCTGGCTCGAGCTCTTTGCGGCGACGGGAGCAGCAGCCCGTTGTGGAGGACGGCCCGTCGGCTGTGCTTGGCAGCGATGCCGCGGAAAGCGTCACGGCGGATCGCATCATCGTGGTCCTGCTGGCGGTTCTGCGCGCGGGGACACTGGTGCTCGGCGCGGCGGAGATCGCGGGCTCCTCAGGCCTGCTGCATCCGGCGGCGGCGACCGCCACGCTGCTGGCGCTGGCGGCCCAGAGCGCCGTGGCGTTCGCGCTCGCAGCCCGGCGAGTACATCGAGGCGTGACGCCCGCCCTCGACGATCGCACCGCCGTCGCTGAGACCGTTGTGGGTGTCGCCGGTCTATTGGTCGTTGCCTACGCGACACCGCTGGCGCTACGATCCACCTCGACCTTCTGGATCGAGCCCTACACCGTGATCAGCACGCTCGTGCTCGCAGCGGCAGCCCAGCGAGTGATCACAGGGGCGGCCGGCGCCGCATGCCTCACATTCACATATCTGGCGTGCGTGTTCGTCTGGTCCATCGGCGGGATGCAGATGTCTTCTGCGGCACGGGCCACAGCGCTGACCAACGCGATCTCCTACCTGCCGTTCTTTGCCATTGGGGCGATCGGCTTTGCGATCCTGCGCTCGGTGGTGCGACAGACTGATGCGCTGCGGCGCCTGCTGGGGCGGCTCTCGGAAGAGCGCGCTCGGGTGACGGCGGCAAAAGACGCTTATCGCATAGGGCACGACATTCCCAAGGCGCTGCTGCGCGAGGTGCGCCGTGGCAGCCTGAGCACCGAGGAGCTGCGGCCGTGGGCGAGGAAGTTCCGAGAGGATCTGCTGACCGCGCTCGGCGATGCCGAGCGTCCCGTGGTCAGCCTTCGCGACGAGCTCATCGCCCTCGCTAGCGCGTTCGCTGCCGCGACGGAACTGAACGTCGATGTCGAGTCGCTCGACCAGGTTCCCGTGAGCGCCCCGAGGCTGTTGATCGCAGAGGCGGTACGCGAGTTGCTCAACAACGCCTCTTACCACGCTTACGGCTTTCCCGCCACGCTCACAGCCCGATCCTCGCCCGAGCAAGTGCGGGTAACGGTCCACAACGACGGTCCGGGCGTTGACCCGGCGATGGTGGCCTCGGCCTGGGCGCGCAAGCAGAACACCATCCACCAACTCGAGGCGGCTGGCGGCAGCTATGAGATCCAGTCCGCCGCTGGGCACTCGGGCGGCACCACCGTCACCCTGACCTGGCCCACTGCTGTGGCTGAGGGCGGGGGCAGAATTGCCCCTAGCGACCGTGCGGCCGTTGCATCAGCCTCTCAGGACGACCCGAACCACACCACAACACCAGACTAACCCGCAGTGGCGACACCGTGGAGCACGTGGACCGCGATGGCCCAATGGGGCTGCGGGTGGACTTACTGCTCGCCGGCGCACCGTAAGCATTCGCCGGCTGGCGCTCGCCGCGGTAGCGCTCGCCGCCGCCGCGCTCATGTTGGCGCTCGGCGCTGCGTGGTACGTGAGCGGACGGCTGATGGCGATCGTTCATGTGCGCGACGCCTACCCCCTGCGCGTCGTGGCGGTCGACGCCAGTACGGGGATCGTTGTCCTCGACCGCGGACCCGACGCCGCCGAGCCGGGATCGTTCCGTTTGGCGTGGCCGGGCGGGCAAGCGATCGTCGGCCCTGTGCTCACGAAGACGCCCGCGAAAGTCGCCAGGCGTATCTCCAGCGTGCAGGGCCACCTGATGGCTGGCCTGCATGTGGGGATCGAGCCCGACCGCTACACCGGCAACCCAATGACCGCCCTGGGCCTGAGGTTCTCGACGGTCTCGGTCCCGACACCCCTGGGCGGCATGCCCGCCTGGTATCTCCCCGGCCGGCACTCGACATGGGTGATCTTGATGCACGGCCTCGGGGGAAGCCGCGCCGACACGCTGCCCCCGATGCCCATCCTGCACGCGCTCGGCTACCCGATGCTCGCGATCACCTACCGCAACGACGGGGGCGCACCCCAGAGCACAGACCACCGCGACGACCTCGGCGCGACCGAATGGCACGATGTCGTGGCCGCCATCCGCTATGCCCTCGCCCGAGGTGCGAGCGGTGTCGTGCTGTATGGCTACTCCCTCGGCGGCGCAATGGCGCTCATCGTCGCCCGTGACCCTCGCATACGTCCCTACATCCGCGCGGTCGTGCTCGACTCCCCGCTGCTTGACTGGCCCGCGACGCTGAACTACGCTGCCGAACGGCAGGGCATCCCGCGACTCTTCGCTGCTCTCACCGAGCAGGTACTAGCTTGGCGAACGGGCATCGAATACTCACAGTTCGATCAGCTCGCGCACGAGCGAGAATTGAAAGTGCCGATCCTGCTGTTTCAGGGTACCAGTGACACCGTTGTCCCGCCCCGTCTCGCCGCAGAGTTCGCCCGCATCCGACCGGAACTCATCACCTACATTCCAATCGCGGGTGCAGACCACGTCTCAGGCATCGACACCGTCCCGAACACCTACATGGCGGCTCTCGCACACTTCCTCGCCACGCAGCCGTGAACGATCGCGCGCCCAGGACCCGCAGCAACAAGGGGGTACTTCTACCCCTAGTCACCCGGCCTCACGGGCCACATACTTTCGGCGTCTTCCAGAACAGCCACGAGTACGCATCTTCATCTATGCACTCAACAGAAGCGAGGCAACAAATGGCAACGTCTACAGCACCGCGACCCCCCGCGCCGAACCCCGATGCTATGCCTGACCCGTTCACACAGCTCATCATGTGGTGGCACCGCCTCGGCTTTTCGCCCGAAAAGCTTCCGCCCTACTCGGATGCGTGCTGGCGCTGCGGGGGCACAACCAAATTGCTGTACTCCGGCCGCACCTGCCCGGATTGCGACGACACGGGTTTCCGTCTCGGTGTGCCTACCACCGACTACAAGCGCCTGATCGGCGACGGAGAGGTGCACAGCGTAGCCACCGGGCCCACCGGAGGCGATGCGTCGCTCACGATCGCGAACCGAACCGCTCGACTCGGAATCCCCGCCGGCTGGGAGGAGCGAACCCCGGCTGAGCTCGCCGCCATCTCCGTCACAGAAGCCGACAACGGCAGAGTCGCCACACAGCTGTATCGATCGACGGCAGAGCCACAGGAGGTGTACAGCATCACCGTCAGCGGCGCGGCGGCACCAGCGGGCGTCTCCGAACCGAAACGGCTGCTCCGGCTGGTGCTCGAGGTCGAGCAGGGCATCGGCCTTCGTTCGGTATCCCGCATCACCAGGGTGCCTTTCGGTACCGACGTTGCCTGGCTATGGCATCTCGAGGGCACGGTACCCGGCCGTTTGCTCGGCCGCCCCGATCAGCACAACATCGCCGTGCATTGCGCGGAACTGTGGGCACCAGTCGATGCCCGCACCGCAGTTAAGGTCGCTCTTGACGGCCCCTCGGGATGAGGCACAGGCAGCGACGGAGGCATTCGACACTGTGGTCTCCAGCTGGCGTTGGGATGATCAGGTCGACCACGACCACATCGCTGTGGATGGGACTCCGAGCTAGTGTTGTGGTCGAGACGCCGAGCTACGCATCGTGCCGTGAACGTCCATCCGAGCCGCGCCACGAGCGAGCAGGTGGTCGCTGCGTATAACGGTGATCAGCATGCGCTTCGCCTGATGCCTGCGGCCCCACGGGACCCAGGCGGGCGAATGGATATAGATGGCGACCTGCCGGACATAACTATCACCCGAGACGCGGCGCTGATCGTCCTTCGACGGCTCCAGAGCGATCCTTCCACCCGGATGGAGGCGTTCCTGTGGAGCCAGATGGCTCTCGAAGGCACCGACTTCTTTGACAGGAAGGTGATGGATATCGAGATCGAATACGACCCCGCCTACAACGAGGAGCTCTGCGACGTTGTCCATGCAATGGACTACCTGGATGACGGTCCCTGGCCGGGGGGCCGCCTTGAGAGTCTGGTCAGCATGCTCGAAGAGGCTCCAGGGCAGACCCCTCGGTGCAACTCCTAAGGGGCTGCCTGCCGTAAGTTCGGTAGGGTTGTGGGGAGGAGTTGTTTTATCTGTCGCGAGTCTTTGTGGTGATGGCGAGGCCGACTCCGAGGATCGTCTTGAGCGCAGGGGAGCGTCGTGAGCTTGAGCATGTCGCTGCGTGCTACACGCGCTCCTTTCAGGAGGTTCAGCGTGCGAAGCTCGTGCTCTACGCCGCTGATGGTGAGCCGAATGTCGAGATTGGTAGGCGGCTGGATATGAATCCTGATGTCGTCGGGCGGTGGCGAAAACGCTTCGCCGAGCAACACTTGGAGGGTTTGAAGGACAGACCACGCGCGGGGCGCCCGTGTCGTTTTCCCCCGGAAGAGGTCGCGCAGGTCAAGGCGATCGCGTGCGAGCTGCCGCGCCAGCAGGGCGTCCCCCTCTCACGTTTCAGTAGATCGGAGATCCACCGCTTCGTCGTTGAGCGTGGTGTGAGCGCGGCGTCCGCGTCGATGATCAGGCGGTGGCTGGCCGAGGACACAGGTCAAACCCTGGCGGCACCGTTCGTGGATCGTAACTGTTCAGGTCGCTGTTTGGTTGGGCAGGATTCTTCTGTGTGGGTGCAGGGAGGTTTGTGTGTGTGGCGGATGGGGATGGATGTTGAGGGGCGGCTGAGCTATGAGGAGCTCGCGGTGCTGGTGGTTGAGCTGCGAGCGGAGATCGTGGAGTTGAGGGCGCGGCTGTCGGCGAACTCGCGTAACTCGTCGCGTCCGTCGTCATCGGACGGGCTCTCAAAACCGGCGGTCGATCCGAAGAAGCGGAGTTTGCGTCGTTCCTCGGGACGCAAACAGGGCGGACAGAAAGGGCACGGGGGTGCGCGGCTTGACCGGGTCGCGGTCCCGGACGCGAGTGTTGAGCACCCGCCGGGATTTCCGAGCCCGAGATTACCGATATCGGTGATTCCTCCGACGTTGCCAGTGTCGAGCTGCCGGCACCCTTGCGTGCTGCGGTTGATCACACCATCCGACTCGTCTGACCCACCCGACACTCCCTCTGCACCCCCGTCGGGAAACGCCTGGTCGCCAGGTCTCCTACCCGCCGTCGACGAGGTTGCCACTTGAGAAGTTGAAGCTCCCGACAGTCGCACCCCCTAGGACACAACCGATACCTGGCAGCCCGAGGCCTTGGGCGCCGTCGGTGGTGAGGCCGCTGTTCGGTAGCCCAACCCACGGTGGCGTCACAATGACTACGCCTGGGTTGCCTAGAGTCTCAATGCCACCGTGGATGACGCTGCCATCGATGAGCTGAAAGTTGAAGTCGGTGCAAAGAAGCACAAACAGGCTGCCGTCCGGGCAGGGGCCCTGAGACTGCCCTGAATCTGACGAGGATCTGGAAGTCCCGGATGTGGCGAGGTCCGTTCCACCTACAGTCGACACTGGTGTTGTCTCCGAGGTACTCGGTGTCGGGTAGGCGGGGAGAGTCGAGGCTCGTGTAGTCGGGGTCGTCAGAATCGCTCCTGGGGTGTTTGGCGACGATGCGCATGGTTCTGTAACGCTTGTCTCGCACAGATCAAGCCCAAGTGGATCGTGTGCATTGAGTGGATCGTTGAGGACGTATGCATATGGCGATCGTGTTGCTGACGCTGCTGGGTCCATCGTCAGGAACTGCGCCGTTGTCGGGTCGTAATAGCGGGCACGCAGGTAATAAAGACCGGACTCCACGTCATGATACTCACCGGAAAACATGAACGGATTTGTAACCGATCCCGGATTCGTGGACGCCGTGACGTTGCCGTATGGGCCATATTTGTATGTGGCGTCGATACTCCCAGACGAGTTCGTGATTGCTCGTGTCGAGCCGAGATGGTCGTGGTGGTAGTAATGCACGTTCCCAGCCGGGTCGATCTGCTCCAGCACGAGGCCTCCTGGCCCGTAGACGTAGTTGGTTGGGGTCGCGTTGCCGCTCTTTTCCTGAAGCAGAAGCGCAAGCCCACCTGCGACGTCCCACGTAAACGCGGTGGTTTCCGCACCCACCGTCTTGGACATACGCAACCCGTCTCCGCTGTAGGCATACGAGTCTTCCTTGCCGATGCCGGTCAGCTCAAGGGCTTGGTTATAGGCTTCGGTTTGCGATGTGCCGTTGCTGTCTGTGACGCCTGTTCGATCGCCCTCGCCGTCATAGGAGATTGTGCTGGTTTCACTCGGAGCGCCCGTCAGCGGTTGAGCTCCCGCCGACGCCATCCTCGGCGGGGATGTTTTTGATGTCACTGAAGCACTCCCGCCGATTGCCAGGGCGGTCTGCGGCGACGCCGAGCGGCGAGCGATCCTCGCGGTCACCGCAGAACGCTCCTTGATCGTCACGGCTGCGAGCGCCCAGCTGGATGACTTCGGCGTCGAGTCGCCAATCACCAGCGGTCCAGCCGATGCAGCAGTGGCGCTCTGCAGCCAGGAGATGGCGCTGCCCGGAGCGTTGAGCTTTGCGACGACCGACTGGCCTTGCAGCGCCTGAAGCGGGGCGTGCCGGAGGGCATCCTGCCCGACGGCCCACACGGCCCCGTCGGCTGGTGCCGTTGTGGCGAGGCGGATTGCGCCCGACTTTGCGCTCCCGTGCACGCCCTGCACCACCGACGCTCCGCTGTCGAGCCCCACCACGGTCAGCGTCGCTGGAAGCCCAGCCTTGCGCAACTTGACGACGACAGGCATTCGACTGAGAGACTTGCGAGCCCGTGCCTGCCATATCGTGACGTACCCGCCACGGAGTTCGGCGCTCGTGACTGGCGACCACTTCAGCCCGCCACCCGTGATCGCTGTGACACTCTGGTGGCTGAGGGAAGGCGCGATTGCAGAGACGAACGCGAGCAGCAGGTTACCTGCGTGGGCCGAGACCTTTTGTGAGATCACAGGTCGCCGATGCCCCGAGATGGGCGCGAAGGCTACACGGCCGCTCTTGACAGACGGAGCGATGTGCAGGTTTATTGGATTCACCGGGTTGACCGGGATCACCGGTGCGACCGGTTTTGGCGGCCCTTCCGGTTCTTTTGCCGGTTCGATGTTGCTTTCTTCTTTGCTGGCTTCCTCGGTTGGTGTGGCAGTGCCCGTGAGCTCGTCTGCCGCATTGAACGTCTGTGTGGTGTTGCCCATCCGCACCAGATTGTCCGCGCTGTCGTACTGATACTCGGTGGCGCCGGACGGAGGCGATGAGCACGGTCCACCCGCGCTCGCACCCGTGTAGCAGAGTTGGTTGAGCGCTGTGTAGCCGTATCCGCTTTCGGATGCCGGCTGGGAGCTGTCGCCGGTGAGTTGATGGTTGGCGTCCCGGGTGTAGTTCGCCTGGAACAGCGACGTGCTCCCCTTCGCGTCGTTGATCGCGCTGAGTGAACCGTCGTCCGCGTATGTGTAGTTGTCGGTGATACCGGCTTCGGCGGGCAGCGTTTCGGATGTCAGGTTGCCGTCCGGGTCGTACGCGAAGTCGGTGGTGTTGCCCAGCCAGTCGGTGACGCTGGTCCACCGTCCGGCTGCGTCATACCCGCGGGTAACCGTTTTGCCGTCCGGGTAGGTGATCGATGTCTGGTCGTCTCGTAGGTCGTAGGTGTATTTGACGGTGCCGCTGTCGCCCTCGGTGACACTGGTCAGGCGGTGTAACGAGTCCCAGGTCCACGACCATGTGCCGCTGCCGTCAGCTTGGCCGGTTCGCTCCCCGTCCGCGTCGTAGGTGATCCCGGTGACGTTCGGTGTTTTGCCGTCGCTGTAGGTGACCGAAGTCGGCTCGTTGGCCGCGTCGTATGTTGTTGTCGTGACGCGGCCTTCGGGGTCGGTGACGGTCGTCTGGTTCCCCGCCGGATCATATCCATACCGGGTGCGGTGTCCCAACGGGTCCGTGACCGCGTCCTCGCGTCCGAGCGGGTCATATTCGTAGAGCGTGGCGTGACCGGCCCCGTCGATCTGTTCCTTAACCGATCCATCCGGCCAATACGTCGTCTTGAGCGTGCTGCCGTCCGGTCGGTGCACTTCGGTCTGCTCATCGGCCGCGTCGTAGCTGTACCGGGTCGTGTTGCCGTTGGCGTCGGTGGATGCGATCAGGTTCCCGTCGGGATCGTATTCGCTCTTCGTCTTCTGCCCCAACGGGTCGACCATTTCGGTGATTTGGCCGAAGCTGTTGTGTACGTAGGTCGTCGTGAAGCTCGCGGGGTTCGCGCCCACGGCATTGCCACGCGGGCTGGTGCTGCTCATGAGCCAGCCGATCGCGTTGTAGGTGGAGGTCGTCTTGTCCCCGAGCGGATCGGTCGCCGACACCTGGTTTCCGTCGGTGTCGTAGGTGTAGTGCCAGGTGTTGCCTTCTGGGTCGGTCATCGCCGTGAGATCACCGGGATGCGATGGATCGCCGTAGGTGTAGGTGGTCGCCTGAACCTTGGCGGTGCCAGTCAAGGGCCTTGAAGTGCTGAGCAGGTTGCCGTGGTTGTCGTAGGTGTTGGTTGTCGTGACGCCCATCGGATCTGTGCTCGTCAACAGATCGTTGACTCCGTCGTAGGTGTTTGTGGTGGTGCGGCCCAGGCCGTCGGTTGAGCTGAGGGTGTTGCCTTCGGCGTCGTACGTGGTCGTGGAGGTGTGCCCGTCTGGGTCGGTGACACTCGAGAGGCCGATCACGGACTGGTCGTACTTGAAAGTCCAGGTCGCGGCCTGCGGCGTGCCGTACCCCTTGGTCTCGGAGGTGAGCTCCCCGAACTGGTAGGTCTCCCGGGTGACGTTGCCCTTCGGGTCGGTGATCGTGACGGTCCCGCCATTTTCCCCGCCGGGTTCGCCCGAGTAGGCGAATGTCGTCGTGCGGCCGAGCTGGTCGGACTGGCTGGTAACGCGGCCCTGCTGGTCGTAGGTGTTGGTGATGACCGCACCGGTCGAGCCTGCAACGCCGAGCGCCTGGTTTGGCAAGCGCATGGTCAACAAGCGGTGCGCCGAGTCGTAGCTGAAGTGGGTGTCGCCGCCGGCGACGTCGGTCACGTCGGTCAGATCGCCGGCATCGTCGTAGGTGTAGCGGACGATCCGGCCCAGCGGGTCTGTCACCGATGAAACGAGACCGTTGCCGCCGTAGGTGAAGGTCAGCTTGCGGCCGGCCGGGTCGGTCACGGTTTCCAGTTGCCCCTGTGCATTGTAGGCGAGGCTTGTGACATACCCGTTGAGGTCCTGCTCCTCCGTTAGCCGGCCGGCGCTGTCGAACACGAACGTTTCGCGTTTGTGCTCCACCAGAGTCCAGCCGCCATCCTGGTTGCGCACGAGCGTCGAGGCGACCCGCGGCGCCGCGCCATAGGACCCGTCAGGCTTACGTGTGAACAGCACCTGCGACCCGTTTCCTTCGATGAGCGTCACGTGCTGCGGGTTGGCGAACGCGAGCGCCATTTCATAGCTCGAGGACCAACCCACACCGAACCGGCCTTTGCTGCCTTCCTCAGCGGCCATCGAGTTGTAGGTGCGGGAGAGATCCAGGCCCATTCCCCTTCCGGGGACGTTGAGATCGTCGAAGGTGTGCCAGAAGTTCCCCGTCGAGGCGTCGATCGGGTCGGTCGTGCGATTCGCGACCGCGTACAGCGCCTTCACCAAGCATCGCCAGCAGATTGCCTCCGAGTGCGCCCCGCCGCCGTACTTTTCAACCGGTTTGCTCGGTCCCCCTTCCGGCCCGCCGAGCGCCGTTGCCGTTGCCTGCACGACGGGGTGGTCGAGCGTCGGTCGCAGCCCGATCGCGCTCGTAACAGCGTAGAACCGTGGTGTCGTGCCTTTCGCTGGAACGTAGGCTTCGGTGACGTTACCGGGAAGCCCGTACACCGGTTCGCCGCCAGGGGTTTCGGACGCCAGGTCCGGTTCTTCTTCGAACGGAGTGTCGAGGTTGGGTGTTGAGAACACCGCGTAGGCGACGGCCCCGGGAGCCGGCTGCCACTGCAGGTGCACCAGACCTCCCGCGCTCGGCGTAGCGGTCAGCGTGTAGAGCGGCGGCGGTGTGACCGCCGTGATGCCCTGGCCGGGTTTGACGGCTTCCCCGACGAATGTGGCACTCGACAGGGCCGGGTTGAACACCGATTGGCTCGCCCCGTCGGGCACGAGGATGTCCGGTTCGTCGAAGGCGGTTTCGCCCGGCTTCAGTTCACCTAGCACTTCGTGGAAGACCTGATCGGGCTGGAAGATGAAGTGTTCGTGCACGCTCGGGTCGATTTCCAGTGCGACGTTGTAGAGCGGGACCTGGGCGTTGTTCGTCACCCCGATACGGACGTGGTAGGGGACGCCTGCAGACAGGGAGCCTTCATCGGCTTGCACTTTCAGCGACAGCGCGTTTGCGCCCCACACCTGCAGCGGCTGCGCCAGTTCGGCGTGCAGATCTACCGGCGCATCGAGAACACTGATCTTGCCGTGGTAGTCGGCTGACAGGTAGTAGCTGCCAGCCGTGTCTCCGCGGACGATCCAGTCAACTGTCTTGCTCCCCTGACCCGGCACGTCTTCGACTGTCTTGGTTTCCTGTTGTGGCGTGGCGGTCGGCGCGAGGCTGATCCCGGGCCGCAGGTTCAGGGTGGCGCTGCCGGCGGTCAGCTTGAACGGTTCGCTCGAGAGGTTCTGGATGACCATGCTCACTTCGAAGAACTGCTTCAGCACAGCCGCCTTGCCTCTGAGGATCAGCCACTGGATCAGCGGGTGCCCTTCGACGAACGCCGGTGTCGCGACGATACCCCCGCCGCCCTCGCACTCCGACGGTGAGCACGTCCATCCCCCACCACCGCCACCACCGCCGCTGGGCCCGACGAATTCGCCGGAGCTGTTGACATAGCCGTGGAGCTGCACCGGCGGTTCGCCGTCGATGAAAGCGAGACGCACTTCGAATTCGTAGACGTGCTGGTTGGCCGGGTCGTTGACGTTGATCCCGGCCGCTTCGATTTCCTTGAGGTTCATTTCGTGAGACTCGAGCGTGGTCGCAGCGACTTCCCCACCGATCAGCGTCAGCGTGGTGGCGCCTGCGCCTTCCGACACGCTCACATGCCCCGCCAGCGGCTCGTACCCGGCGCGGTATGCATACACGGTGTCTTCGCCTCCCGGCAGGCCTTCAAGCGCTGCGTCGCCTTCGGTGCCGGTCGTCGACTGGATGCGTTCGCCACTCGAGCCCACGTACAGGACGTCCGCCCCCGTTATCGGGTGACCTTCCCCGTCTACCGTCTTGATTTTGACGTTGTGTCCCGCCGGCGCTGAGACCGTCACCGTGATCGACTGGCGGGCAGTTTCAGTGCCGCGCGTGACCGTCAGGGTTGCGGTGTAGTGGCCGGCGGTGAGGTAGGTGTGGGTTGGGTTCGCTGCAACGCTCGTTGAGCTGTCCCCGAATTCCCAGCTGTAGTGTTCGATTTCGCTCGCCGGGGAGCTGCCGCTGCCGTCGAACGCCACCGGCACACCCGTCGTGGCAGTGAGGTTTTCGCCGGCTACCGCATGCAACGGGATCGGCGCGATGACCGGCGTGGCAACAGACGCTGCCGTGTTCGCGCCGCCCGCGTTGTGGGCGGTCTCTTCGACCTCGATCGTGCTCCCGACGTCCGCGGCCGCTGCCTCATACGTCAGGTTGTGTGCGCCGCTGATTTCCGTGCAGTGTTCGCCCGCGCTGTCGCATCGCACCCACTGGTAGGTGTATGAGGCAGGTTCGTTCGTCCAGGTACCGTGCGACTCGACGAGCGTCTGCTCCTTTTCCGGCGTGCCTGAGATCTTGGGAGGTGAGATGCTCACCGGCGCGGAAGCGACCACCACCTGAGTGGCGGCGGACACCGCCGGCCCTCCCCGGCCGCCCGAGTTTTCGGCGGTTTCTTCGACCTCGAGCGTGTGACCCACGTCGAATCCCGTCGGGCTGTAGGTTTCGCCGGTCGCGCCTGCGATCGGGATGCAGGTCGCGCCTAGACTTTCGCACTGAACCCACTGAAGTTCCGTCTTGGTCGGGTTGTGTTCCCACGTCCCTGGGTGAGCGGTCAGCGGGCTGCCCTGCTGCGCCGTCCCGGCGATCGTGGGCGCCTTGACATTGGACGGGGGCAGCGGCAGCACCACCGCGGTGGCGGTCGACTCCGATGGTTTGGACGGGCCGCCGTCGTTGACCGCCGTCTCTTCGACGCGAAGGGTATTCCCCACATCCGCGCTCACAGCCGCGTACGTTTCCCCTGTCGCGTTGGGGATTTCTTTGCATTCAGCGCCGGCCGCGTTGCATCGCAGCCACTTGTGTTCGTAGCTGGCCGGTTCGTTTGTCCATTCCCCATGGTGGACGGTCAGTTCGTGCGCTTCCTGGATAGTGCCGGTGATCGTGGGGGACGAGATTTCCGCCGGCGGCGCAGGTGTAACCTTGGGTGTCGGTAGCGACGCCGCGGTTGCGCTCGTCCCGCCCGCGTTCTTCGCCGTCTCCTCCACGAGGATGGTGTGCCCGACGTCCGCGGCTGTCAGCAGGTAGGTCTGTCCGGTCGCACCGGATATTTCCGTGCATGCCCCGCCGGTTTCGTTGCAGCGCTTCCACTGGTAGACGTAGCTGGTCGGGTCGTATTCCCAGGAACCGTGAACCTCGGTGAGAGTCTTGCCCTGGACGTGTTCGCCGGAGATTGTCGGCGCCGCCTTGTTTACCGGTGCTGGCGGAAGGACCACCATGGTCACGGGCGAGCTCGCCGGGATGCCTTTCCCGCCGCCGTTGACAGCGGTCTCCCGCACCAAGAGGGTGTGCCCAACGTCCGCGGCTGTCAGCAGGTAGGTCTGTCCAGTCGGACCGGAGATTTCCGTGCACGCCCCGCCGTTTTCATCGCAGCGTTCCCACTTGTATTCGTAGCTTTCTGGCTCGTTGGTCCATTCGCCCTGCACCTCGGTGAGTGTCTTGCCCTGCTGAGCGGTGCCTGTGATCGTCGGCGGTTTGAGATTCACGGGCGGCGACGGTGTGATCTTGGCGGTGGCGAGCGATACGGCGGACACGCTTGTGCCGCCCGCGTTCTTAGCGGTCTCCCCCACCTCGATCGTGTGCTTCGCGTCAGCGGCTGTCAGCAGGTATGTCTGTTCGGTCGCGCCGGAGATTTCCGTGCATGCCCCGCCGGTTTCGTTGCAGCGCAGCCATTGGTAGAGGTATTCGGTCGGGTTGTATTCCCAGGATCCGTGGACCTCGGTGAGTGTGTGGCCCTGCTGCGTTGTCCCTGATATTTTCGGCGCTCCGATGTTCACGGGGATCGGCGGCACGACTACTTCGGTCTGTGTAGAGGCGGCCGGCGCGCCGGGTCCGCCAGCGTTCTTCGCGGTCTCCTTCACGCGGATCGTGTGCCCGACGTCCGCCGCGAGGGGGGAGTACGGCGCTTCTTTGGCTCCCGCGATGGCCGTGCATTCGCCGCCCCCTTCGTTGCAGCGCAGCCATTCGTATTTGTAGCTCGTCGGGTTGTTTTCCCAGTTGCCGTGGTGCTCGACGAGTTCCTTGCCTTGCTGCGCGATGCCCGTGATCGTCGGAGGCGCGACGTCGACGGGTGGCGCCGGCAGCACTTCGGCGGTCTGCACCGATTGAACCGGTGCGCTTTCGCCGCCCGCGTTCTTGGCGCGTTCTGAGACGCGCAGGGTGCTTCCGACATCTTCAGGCACCGGCATGTACTTCACTTCATCGGCGCCGGCTATCGGGAAACAAGCTTCGCCGAGACCGTTACAGCGCAACCACTGGTATGTCAGCTCTGTCGGGTGGTACTCCCATGTTCCCGGCGTGGCGCTGAGTTCTTTGCCTTGCTGTGCAGTCCCTGCGATTTTCGGCGACGTGGTATTGACAGGGATCGGCGGCACGACGGCAGCCGTCTGGGTCGAAGTCGCGGGGGCGCCGGGGCCAGCTGCGTTTTCCGCGGTTTCTTCAACGCGTAGCGTGTCCCCTACGTCTTCTTCGACGGCAACGTATTCGGCGCCCGTGGCAGCGCCGATCGCTTTGCATTCGCCGCCGGTGCTGTTGCAGCGCAGCCACTGCAGTTTGGCTTTGGTCGGTTCATTCGTCCACACACCGGCGATGGCGTTGAGTTTCTTGCCCTGCTGGGCGACGCCCGATATTGCCGGTGGTTTGGTGTTTTCGGGCGGCAGCAGCGTGACCGTAAAGGTCGTTCTCGCCCTGCTCGCGCCGGACGCGCTTGAGGCGACGAGTTCCGCACAGTATTCGCTCCCCTCGGCTAGCCCGTTCAGTTCGACCGAGACGTGGTGAAACGCTGTGTCGGTGAAGCCCAGCGCAACCGCTGTCGTCGAGTCCGCGGGGGAGCCTTCGGAGCCAGCGCTCGTGCACCATCCAGAGCCCGCGAGATCATAGCCAACGTGGTAGGTCGTGCTCTGTCCGACTGGGTTCACTTCTCCTTCGATGCTCTCGCCCGTCGCACCGATCGACGTGGCGCTCGGGGTCGAGACGACCGGAACGCCGGCGATAAACGCTTGCTGCCCGCTGTGGGCCGTGCTCGACGCGTTCGTCGCGACCACTTCGGCGCAGTATTCGGTTCCCGCGACGAGCCCGTTCAGGTCGACCGAGACACCGTGGTAGGCGTCGTCGACGAAGGGCAACGTCACCAACGTGGTCGAGTGACCCGGTGCGCCGACGGAGCCGCGGCTCGTGCACCATTCAGAACCTGCCAAGCCATAGGCGACGTGGTAAGTCGTGCTTTGAGCGGCAGGGTTGATCTGGCCTTCGAGGGCTGTTGTCGTGCTGCTCTTAGAGACCTCAGACGATAGCGAGGCCGACGGGGCGCCTGCTGTGAACACCCGTGGGCCGCCGTGCGCGGTACTCGAGCCGTTGACAGCGACGAGTTCGGCGCAGTATTCGCTGCCTGCGCTCAAGCCTTTCAGTTCGACTGACACGTTGTGAAACGCCGTGTCGGTGAAGCCCAGCGCAACCGCTGTCGTCGACTCCGCTGGCGAGCCTTGAAAACCGTAGCTCGCGCACCATTCAGAGCCTGCAAGGCCATAGGCAACGTGGTAGGTCGTGCTCTGAGCAGCCGGGTTGACGATCCCTTCCACGTTGGCGGTGCTCGCCCCGGTCGGTGACGCGGAGAAGGTGAAGGCCGAAGGGCCTCCCGAGGTGAACTGGACCTGGAGAGAATGAGCAGTCCCGGACGGGTTTGTTGCGACGAGCTCGGCGCAGTATTCGCTGCCTGCCGTCAAGTCTTCCAGGTCGACTGAGACGTTGTGGAACGCCGCGTCGGTAAAGCCCAGCGCAACTGCTGTCGTGTCCGCTGGCGAGCCCTCGGAGCCTGCGCTCGTGCACCATGCAGAGCTCGCAAGGTCATACGCAACGTGGTAGGTAGTGCTCTGGCCAACCGGGTTTATCTCGCCTTCGACGGTGGCGGTGCTCGCCCCGGTCGAGGTTGCAGAGAAGGTGAAAGCCGAAGGGGCTCCCGAAGTGAACCGCACCTGCCCGCCGTTGGCTGTCCCCGATGGGGTTGTCGCGAGGAGCTCGGCACAGTATTCGCTGCCGACGCTTAGGCCTTTCAGTTCCACTGACACGTTGTGGAACGCTGTGTCGGTGAAGCCCAACGGGACCGGCGTAGTCGAGTGTTCGGCTGTCCCTTTGGAACCGTCACTCGAGCACCATTCGGAGCTCAACACGTTGTACGAGGCGTAGTACGTCGTGCTCTGGCCAGCAGGGTTCACTTGGCCTTCGACTTTCGCCGACATGGCGCCGGTTGGCATGGCGGAGAAAGTGGTGGCGGACGGGACGCCCGCGGTAAACGTTTGCTGCCGGCTGTGCGCCGTGCTCGACGCGTTCGTCGCGACCAGTTCGGCGCAGTATTCGCCTCCCGCGACAAGACCAGTCAGCTCGACCGAGACCTCATGGAAGGGGTCGTGGGTGAACGGAAATTCCTCCGCGGCAGTCTGATGGGCCGGCATGCCTTTAGCGCCCGAGCTCGAGCACCATTCCGAGGCCGCCACGTCATAGGCCACCGCGTATGTCGTGCTTTGGCCAGCCGGTGCAACATCGCCGGCTAGCACCTCGGTGGTCGCACCGGACGCAGAAGCGGAGGGAGTAGAAGCGAATGGAGCGCCGGCGGTGAAGGCAAACTGGCTTCCATGACCGGTACCCGAGCCGTTCGAGGCGACAAGCTCCGCGCAGTATTTGCTTCCACCGGCAAGCCCTCCCAGCTCGACCACTACATCGTGGAAGGTGGAGTCCGTGAAGCCGAGCGCGTCGGGCGTTGTTTCGTCGCTGGGCGAGCCTTTTGCGCCCGAGCTCGAGCACCATTCCGAGCTGGCCAGGCCGTAGGCGACGCGGTAAGTGGTGCTTTGTGAGGCGGGGTCAACAGCGCCTTCGACTCTCACCGTCGAGGCTCCGTTCGCGAATATGTTGACAGTGTCCGCTGTAGGCGCGGGCAAGCTTTCGAGGACGGTGGCCGTGACCGTCTGGGGCGAGCCTGACTCGTGGTATTCAACCCGGATCTTCTGGTTCGACGCCGAGCACAGGCCGAGCTGTTGAAGCGGCATTTCACCGCCTTCGGGCGCGTTTGAGAAGGCGCCAGACAGCGTCCCCATCGTTGAGACGACGGTGAGCTTCTCCCCCGCTGTCAGTTCGAGGGTGCATGACCCGCCGCCTCCCTGCGAGGCGAGGTCGACCGTGAGCGAGGCTCCACCGAGAGAGACAGCGCCTGCAGAGGTCAGCTGCCCATAATCAGTCCCGGGAATAGTGCCGTTTTGGTGGACGAGAAAGGTGGCGTCGCTCTGCGAGTCTAGTTCGACGCTCGCGGCGTGGAGCGCTCCCGGCGTTTCGCTGAGGCCGCAGCTCACACCGAGAACGCCACAGCCCACACCGATCTCGCCGCCGAGGCTCTTGATCGGGCCCGTTTCTCCGTCTCCTGTGAGCACATCGTCGGTGAGCGTGATTGGGTTATCGTCGGATGAGTTAAGCGAGCTGCCGGGTGCGAGCTCTACTCCACCGTTGTCAGCTGCCAGGTCGCCTGTGTCTGTGGGTTGCACTCCGCTCAGCGCAACGGCACCGACCTCGGCTTTGCTGCTTAGGTCTACCCCAGCGCCGCCACTCGTGTCGACTGTGAGCGCATGGTTTTCGCCTGTTAGTCCGCCTCCAAGGAAGACACCGCTCACGGTTTCTTCGGCATCCGGAGACCCTTCGATGTACCAAGTCTGGGCTGCTCCCAGTTCGATCGGGAGCGTCAAGAGGACTTGAGCCGGCCTCGCGATGAGGCTCACTTCTCGACCCGCGTCGAGCGTTATCCGTTCACCAGAGAGGCTGTATGGACCGCCGAAGACCAGTTCGTTTACTTTCAACCCGCTGGTGTCGTTGACGGATGAGTAGCAGGGATGGGTGACCGGTTGGGTCGTACACGCGGAGCTCGTGAGGCTCGGGAATTCAAGCGTGCCGATCGACGACGAGGCCGGCGGTGCGGTGTGCGAAACCCAGTTGGCTGAGTTCGACCAGTGTTCCTGTTCGTGGGCTCCTTCGCCACTCCACGTGTAGTTGGTGTCCGCCAGCATCGCGGCATCGATTTCTGACTTCGTTTTACCCGCTTTCACGGGCACCGAGTCGGCTTCAGAGAACGAGGACTTGCCGTCGTAGAACTGCGTCAGATAACCGCTGCCTTCGGGAGCAATGAAAGCCACCTTGTAGTTTCCAGGGGATAGGCCCGAAAGCGTGTATATCCCGCTCGAATTGGTCGGAGCACAGGTTTCCCGTTCAAGGATGCAGACCTCGATGCCTTCGATGGCTACTGTCGTCGAGGCGCTCGTGACTTTGCCCGAGATCGCGCCGGTTTCGGCGGCATCTGCAGGCGTGACGACTACCAGTGATCCGCCTGCCGCGCAGGCGATCAGAAGCGCTACACGGACCGTGCCCCCAATGGACGACAGCCTCCGTTGAGCTGTACGAACTCGGCCCGCCAACCGGTCACCTGCCCCCGCGGATTCCCCGCCATCGAGTGCGGGCACTCTAGCAAACACCGCATCATTCAGACTGTTCGGAGCACGCAAGGATCCTCTGCTGACTTTTTCGATGCTGTGCACGACGCCTTGGGTTGACGTCGCAGGTCGTCGGTTGCACGGGAGTAGGCGTCTTTTGGCGATCATGGGTTGGTGCTCCCCGTCAGCGTTGGGCGGCGGATGTGTCGATTTGGGAGGCCCGCACTGCGCGGGTTGTGCGCGGCAGGGGCGGCGAGCGCGGGCCTCACCGCGAGATGGCGGCTATCTGAGCTTAGGTGTTCGGTCTGTGTCCGTACGGCTTCGTCGATGAAGGTGGTGGGTATGAGCCCGCAAGCGCAGCCGCGACGGTTGGGGGGATGCGGCCCGTCGAACTTGGTCGCCGTAGACGGGTGTCGTCGCCGGTCGCTCATGTTCGGCTCGGGTCCGTGTCTTCTGCGCATACGCTCAATCCGAGGGTCGTCGCGCACGACTTCATACGCTGTCCGAGACCGGACTCGCTGATCGTCCGACGGGAAGAGCCCACTAGCTGTTGGGCACGGCCCTCGTTGAGGTCGCTATCGGCCATACCAATCATGCGGCAACGTCACTTCCCAGTCGGCGGGATAGTTGTTGGCGATGCAAGCTTCCAGTTCGTTGGCGCTTTCCTCTTGCTGCACGAAAACGTCACCATGCAAAGCGTGCAGATCTTCCTCGTATTCACCGATGCCAATGCCGAGACCGACAGAATGTTCGGGACCTGACGTTTCCATCGGAAACCCTCCTGGGATCTCAGTGATTCCATGAAAGAACTGGAATCCCGAAAGCGGCCCACAGGGCTTCCGGACGAGTTCCTCGCCTTCCACGCCCATGTAGGTTGCGGGTACATCACTGACCGCGACAGATTCGATCAGCAGTCGTGGGCCAACTAGCCCACCCGCCGCTGGCCCGGAAACCCAGCGAAGCTGCATCGTGACCTGCCCGCCGCCAGCGAGGGACCCGGAAACTGACATCGGCTGCTTGTCCACCGGCCGAGGACAGTATCGATGGCAGCGGGAATGGCGCCTCGCCGAAGCAGCAGCTGGGACTGTAGCTGCGACACTGACGAGCACGGCACCAACTGATATGGAGAGTGTAAACAGCTTGGTCATTGTGCCTCGCTTTTCCTGGTAGGGGAATTGGCCCAGTGTCGACCATCGGCCATTTGGCGGCAAGGGGCAGAAGTGCCCCAGGCCGGTGGCGGAGTCAGCGCCCGAACAGCAGGCGGCCTGCGATGTCTGCGGTGATGCTCATGGGCGCAGCTGCGCTGCTCGCGGGATGCGGGGTCGCCAAGTGTCCTCCTGTGTCACCCGGGCCATCGCGCTTGGTGGCGCAGCCATTGTCCTAGCCCAGATCTTGCGGTAAGCGTTGTGGTGTGAGCGGGTCTGGGTGCTGGTTCCGCCGCCTGAGCGGGGACAATGCGGGTGTCAAGGTCCGCTGTCCCTACTCAGGAGGCATCACCATGAAGGTGAATCGTAGAGGTTGCGTGGAAACCGTAGATGTCACGGCGGACGGTGAGGGCTTCTGCTCGCACGCGGGTGCGCTTTTGCTGGTCAATCTGGCTGACAGGCTGGGCCTGACCAAAGGGCTCTCAGAAGCGTTGTCGGGGACTCGTCAGCGTCGTTCTGTGCATGATGATGGTGCGGTTCTGCGTGATCTGATCGTCACGTTGGTCGCAGGCGGCGAGCATCTCTCGGACTTGGCTGCGCTTCGTGACCAGCCCGACCTGTTCGGGACGGTCGCGTCAGACTCGACCGCTTTCAGGCTGATAGAGCGGATCGGGCCAGAGGAGCTCGAAGGCGTGCGTGCTGCCCGCAAGATGGCGCGAGAGCAGGCGTTCGGGTTGGGTGCTCGCCCGGAGAAGCTGATCCTTGATGTTGACGCGACATTGGTTGGTTCTCACTCCGATAAGGAGCAGGCTGCGGGCAACTACAAGCATGGTTTTGGGTTTCACCCGATGCTCTGCTACCTCGACGGCACAGACGGAGCACTCGATGGGATCCTCCGGCCGGGTAACGCCGGGTCGAACACCGGTGCTGACCAAACCCGGGCTGTCGAGCTCGCCATGCAGCAACTACCCGAGGACTGCATGACCGAGAAGATGCTCATGCGTGGCGACTCCGCCGCGTGCGTGCACGACCTCATCGATTTCTGTCGTGATGCCCGGATGCAGTTCTCCGTCGGGCACGACCTCAACAGCGAGGTACGCCAGGCGATCAGGAAGCTCCCCGAGACTGCGTGGGTCCCAGCAGTTTCACAAGACGGGAAGCCCGTGACGGAGCATCCGACCCGTCCCCGCAAAGCGTATGTCGCTGAGCTGACCGGCCTTCTGGATCTCTCCGGGTGGGGGCCCGGCGCGCGTCTTCTCGTGCGTCGTGAGCGTGCTCACCCGGGCGCGCAACTATCTTTGATCGATACCGACGGTTGGCGCCACCAAGCGTTCCTGACCGACCAGCCCGATCATGATCTCGCTGAGCTCGACCGTCTTCACCGTGCGCACGCTCACGTCGAGGCGCGCATCGAAGACTCACACGCCCTCGGCCTAGCAAAGCTGCCATTCCGCTCCTTCCAGATGAACGAGGCATGGATGCAACTCGTGCTCTGCGCGCAAGACCTCCTCGCGCACGCCAAGGCCTTGACGCTGACGGGTGATCTCGCACGCGCTAAACCACACACACTTCGCTACCGCCTCCTGCACCAAGCCGGACGGCTCGCCCGCTCCGGCCGCCAAACCAAACTCCGTCTCGCCCACCACTGGCCCTGGGCACAACACCTCGCCGACGCCTGCGCCCGCCTCGACGCCCTACCAATCCCCGCCGGGTAACCCCGCCAGCACCAGCAGTCCAGAGCGCGCCCTCTCTCGCCAGCGCGCCGCTCACCGCTGCCCGGGATCGCCTCAGCGTCACAGAAACCAGCCCAAATAGACCGTCAAACGCCCCCGCAGACCCTCACCAAACCCACACCCAACACCAACACCCCACCACCCCCGAAAAAAACCGCCGAAACCCACCCCCGCAGGCTTACTGCAAGATCTGGGCTAGCGTCGCCAGCAAGTTCGGATGCGGGTAGAGATCGAGACTGGCTGCGATGTGGATCCTTGTCTGTAGCCACACAGACGGCGCTGACATTCGCTCGTCTGCAACGCATCCGGGCCCCCTTGTGGTCGACTGTCACGATCCGCGAGCGGTCATCCAAGGGCCGGGTCATCTCCTCCATCCCGAAGACCGCCATCTCGTACAAGCACGACACCAAGGTGAGCATCACGATCAGCACAGGGAAGCGCTGAGGCTCACACCTGCCGCGAGCACTGCGATCAACCCCGCGCCAAGCACTGCGTTTAGCGTGGCCTTCTATATGTTGGCTTCGGGTTAGGTTGCCAACGATTCGGGGTACCGCTACTTCATTGGCATATAGGCTCTGCAAGCGTTGCGCTGCGCAACCCATGGCGTCATGCCGTGTTCAGAACTGCGGGCGGTGCGCGAACTCAGAACGCGGAACTTGGGAGGCGGCAGGCATGCGCAAAGCAGCACTATTGGTCTTCGTAGCACTTGCGTTCAGCCTGAGAACCGCGCCTGGCGCGATAGCGGCGCCTGAAGGCATCCACAAGATCCAACACGTCGTGGTCATCATGCAGGAGAACCGGTCTTTCGATTCGTATTTCGGCACGTATCCCGGACGCGAACGGGATCCCCGCGGGTGTGTGCGTGCCCGATCCACTGCACGGCGGCTGCATCGCGCCGTTTCACGATTCAGCCAACGAAAACTACGGTGGGCCCCACGGTCACAACGCCTTCGAAGCGGATCTCGACGGGGGCAAGATGGACGGTTTCGTCGCTCAGGCGGAGGCGGGAATGAAATGCTCCAGCACCGAACCGGGCTGCAGCCCGTGCACTGAAGGAGAATCCAGTGGGCAGTGCGTCGACTCGATGGGCTATCACGACGCGCGCGAGATCCCCAACTACTGGACGTACGCTCAGAACTTCGTGCTGCAGGACAACATGTTCGAGTCGGCCTCTTCGTGGAGCTGGCCCGAGCACCTCTACATGGTCTCCGGTTGGTCGGCTTTCTGCGTCGAACATGAACAATGGAGCGAGAATCCGATGTCGTGCCGCAGTCATAGCGAAGGGCCACCCGAACCCGAACCCAACACCGGTAAGCCCGACCCATATGCCGGTTCCGATGCGATCTCGCTGCCGTGGACGGACATCACCTACCTCCTACACAAGTACGGCGTGAGCTGGCGCTACTACATATTCGCGGGCAATGAGCCCGACTGCGAGAACGACGAAGCGATGACGTGCGCGCCCGTGACTCAAGGGCCCAAAACTCCCGGCATCTGGAACCCGCTCGTCGACTTTGCCGACGTCCAAGAAAAGGAAGACAACCAGCTCGGCAATGTACAGTCGCTGAAAGAATTCTACAAAGCGGTAGAAAACAAAAGCGAATGCGAACTGCCAAGCGTCTCCTGGATCACTCCCAACTCCAAAGTCTCTGAACATCCTCCCGCGTTGATCTCAACCGGCCAAGCGTATGTCACAACCCTTATTAACTCAATTATGCGCAGCCCGTGTTGGGACAGCACCGCTGTCTTCCTCTCCTGGGATGACTGGGGCGGGTTCTATGACAATGTCGTCCCCCCGGTCATCGACGGCCAGGGATATGGCTTCCGCGTTCCCGGTCTGGTCATCAGCCCATATGCGAAGGCAGGCTACGTCGACAATCAGCAGCTTTCCCACGACGCATATCTAAAGTTCATCGAGGACGACTTCTTAGGCGGTCAGCGCCTGAATCCGAAGACCGACGGCCGACCCGACTCGCGTCCGGACGTGCGCGAAGAAGCCCCTGGGCTAGGTAACCTCGTGGAAGACTTCGACTTCAACCAAGCTCCGAGGTCGCCGCTGATCCTGCCGGTCGAACCCGCGCCGGGCCCGGCGTCCAACCCTCCTGGAGGTTCACCGCCGCCCTCATCCCCGGCAACCTCAACACCTGCGCTTCCAGTTCCAACCGTGTCGCAGCCCGGGCTGCAACTCGTTGCGTCGGTCGCGCCTCGCCAGGATTTGCGACTGAATCGCGGCCGCATCTACCTGCAGGTTGGCTGCAATATGGCTTGTTCGCTCTATGCGCACGGTCATCTGAACTTGATGCAGCATCGGCAGAACCTCAAGCTGCGCAGCACACGAAAGTCACTGGCGGCCCATCGGACTGTTGGCATCTCGTTGTCTCTCTCGCGCCGCAATCTCACCACCGTCCGCTCGGCACTGCATAGACATCGATCCGTCAGGGCATCGATTGATGTGGAAGTCACTGCAGCAGGGATGCGGGAGGTCTACCACGTCTACGTCAAGCTGACATGGCGCTGACACAAAACCAAACGTAGATCATTGAGGATCGCCTGTAGCCACTTATTTGGTGGCTTCGGGTTCGGCTTCTCCTCTGCGGTTTTTCGGCGGCTCGTTTCTCTTTCTGTTCCCCTTCGCCGACTTCTTGCACGACCGACGGTCCCGCTTCTTCTTCGGCCTTCTGCAAGGCCTTACGTTCGGCCTTGCGAGTCGCGGGCGGCGTCGGTTTGCTCGCGGGAGCGGTCGTAGTGGCGGGACTGGAGCCCGTGGTCTGTTCACAGATCGAGCCTTCAGCGCATTTGGGTGGCGCCCCGGTAGTGTCGAAGCAGCCGTAGATCACATACAGCGGGTTTACGATGCTGCGTCCGCTCGGGGTGCTCATCAGCTGCTGGCCGACGAACGAGGGCGGCGCCTCGGCCTTGTAGCAGCCGTCGGATTTGGCGCTGACGTCATAGACGACAGCCGTCGCCAGAAACGGATCGAACCCGGGCAGCGCCGTGATGACCGTCATCGTGCAGGTCCAGTCATCGCCCGGTCCCTGGCTCTTTGCGGCGTGCCGCGCGCAGGTCGTGCGGAGCTTCAGTTTCGCCCCCTTGGGGACCGAGCGGCCGAGCTCTTTCTGCTGGAGCACCGTGAGGTCGTTGAAGGCGGATGACATCGAGACCTCCATGCGGGCCTGTGTGATCGCCACCGGCCCCAGGCTCGTCCCGGCGCCGAGCACGATGATCACCGCGCCGGCGCCGAGCACCAGACGCAGCGGCATCACCCATCCGGGCCTGCGGGTGAGGGGTGTGCCGGCGAAGTCACGTCTTCTGAGGATCAGCCAGGAGGCGCTCAGACAGATGAGGCATCCATAGCAGGGACACGACGCTGGAGGTGATCAGGGGGTTGTAGAACCTGGGAGCGCTCAACAGGCCGTGCCAGTCGTTGAAGGCCGAGGTGATCAGCAGCGCGTGGACCCAGCTGCCGCTGCCGATGAGTTCCAGAAGCGCCATCACGAGACCGACGATCACCGGTCCGAGCACACCCACGATGCCACTACGGGCAGCCACCGAGAACAGCAGCGCCAGGCTCACAAAAGCCAGCACCGCGGGAATGTTGAGAAGCCAGCTCACGAGCACCAGCCACAGGCCTTCGCCGGATGAGAGGAGGTTGCCGCCGAGTCCTACAAACGATTGATCGCCTGTGAACAGCAGCCCGGCGAGCAGACTCGAGGCGGCCGTCATCGCTACCAACAGGAGCGCAAGCGTCGTTGCGGCGAGCACCTTTCCCGCGAAGATGTCTCTGCGGCTTGCAGATCGGGTGAGCACGGTCTTCCAGGTCCCGTAGCGATCCTCTGATGCGAACAGATCACCTGCGAGCACACCAGCCATCACAGGAAATCCGAGGTAGCCGCAGAAGCTCAGAATCACAAGCGAGCCGGCATAGCCGGAGGCGTGGACCCACACGCCGAGCAGCGAGTCTGCCGGCAGTCCGCTTTGCAGGCCCAGGACGGCGCCGAACGCCAACGGACCGAGCGCACATATGAGCGCCAGCACCCGCGTGGAGAGCTGGGCGAGGAGCTTGCGCCGCTCTGCTCGGTAGACGCTCAGCATTGGTCAGTGAGGGCGAAGAACATCGACTCGAGCGGGCTCATCGACAGCTCCAGACGCCGGACGGCCACATCCGCGCGACCGAGCGCGAGCACAAATGGATCCAATGCGCCGTCTTCAGCCTGGAGCATGAGCCCTTCGTTCGGTGAGCGCTCAGCCCTTATGCCCCGCTGCCCTGCGGCGAGCTCGAGCGCGCGAGCGTCGTCGCTCGTGCTCATCAGGTAGGCCGACGGCGGGGCCTCAGCGCGCATCCGCTCTGCGCTGCCATCCCACACCACGCGACCGCGGCTGAGCACGCTGTAGGTATCGCACACCACCTCGACCTCCCCGATCTGGTGGCTGCTGAGCAGCACCGCGACCCCGTCCTCCGAAACGGTACGGATGAGCCCGGCGACGAAACGGGCGCCCGCCGGGTCAAGCGCCGATGTCGGCTCGTCGAGCAGCAGCAGGCGCGGCGCGCGCATCAGGGCAGCGGCAATGCCCAAACGCTGGCGCATCCCAGAGGAGTAGCCGCCCACCCGATCTGAGGCACGGCCGCTCAGCTGCACCTGCTCTAGCACGTCATCGATGCGCTCGCGCGCACCGTCACCGTCGAGCTCCGCCAACACCTCCAGGTTCGCCCGCCCCGACAGATACGGGTAGAAGCTCGGCTCCTCGACGAAACCCGATACGCCCTCGAGCGCGAGCGGGTCGTGGCGATCGAGCCTGTGACCGAAGAGCTCGATCGTGCCTTCCTCGCCCGTCACCAGCCCGAGCAGCATCCGCAGCAGGGTCGTCTTGCCAGCACCGTTGGGACCGAGCAGGCCTCTAACCTCGCCCTCCTCGAGGGCCAGGTCGACCCGCTCAAGGGCGCACGTCTCCCCGAAGCGCTTGGTCAAGCCGCTCGCGTTCACCACAGGCATGGCGTGCGCCAATATATGGTGCCTAGCAACTGCTGTGACGCAGCTCTTTGCGTTGTCAATTCTTTCCGGGCCTATCGCTGCGAGCACCAAATCGGCTGCGGCTAGAGCTAACAACTAGCTTCCGGTCCTCTACGGAAGAGCCGAGGATGCATCACTCGGAAGCACTCCACCGGTCGCACGATGCCAGAAGTACGACCCACGATTCCGTCTCACAGAACGGCCGAGAGACGGGTCGTGCCTCGGATCACATTTTTTTGAGATTTGGGCTTGCATCCGAAGGCTGGGATGTGTATGGTGCCGTGCGATTGGACGGGCGACGAAGCGGTCGCCTCGAACGCCTCCTGATAGATCAATCGATGCTCCCGTAGTCGGTACGTGAGAGGAAGTAACTCACATGTCCGACGAGCATGTTTTTAGGGATCTGAATTTCGCCGGTAACATCACGGCACTCAGGAGACGGCGAACGCCCTTCGTGCTGTGCGTGCTCGCCCTCACTGGCACAGGGCTGCTTGCGCTGGCGCCCGGGTCTCGCGCCGCTGAACAGGCCTCGACCGAACAGAGTGTCGAAGCCAGCATCAATCCAGAGGTTTCCTGGGGCTCAGCCGAAGGCTGCGTTCAAAACATCCAGACCAACAACTTCGGCGTGCTCACACCCGAAGCCACGACACCCGAGGTCGGCGCCTTTGATGCGTCTCCGGAGTCGGCGGCGAGCACCGACGGGTCAGGCAATCACGTGTGGGTCGGCTGTGTAACCACAAACACAGGCCTCGAATCGGTGACTGCTCAGGGATTGCGCAACATGAGTAGCTCTGGTGACGAATTACCACTTTCGGATGTCTACATCGGGTTGACAAACGCGTCCAAACACCACAGGCTGGACGGCGGCCTTGCTGGATGTGTCATCAAAGCGGGCCAGCAGACGACCAGGCGCTTGCTCGCTCCCCACTGGCGGCTCAGCCGAGACACTCCTGACTGAAGCCGATCCGGGCACAACAGAACTCGACTGGCAGTACCAGCTGGAACTGCCAGCCAACCAGGCTGTCGGTAGCTATAGCGGCGGAGAAGTCGTGTTCACGGCCACCGCTGGCGAAGCACCGACTCGCGGTGGCGGTGCGTCGTAGGCGTCTAGAACGACTTCCTCTCTCCAGCCAGCCCATGACTTGGGGTCTCCGTGAACCGCCAACTTCTCCTTACAGAGCTAGCTCTCATGCGCCTTTATGCCGGTCTGCCCCGGCGCGCCGGGACCCCGTTCACGGGTCTGACTGACCGCCTGAGCTCAACAGTTCAGGCCAATGTGGCCAATGCTGATGGTATGCGCTTCAGCTTGCGGTAAATCGCCCGATAGTGAATTCGGAAAGTTTTCCTGCAGCCACGCTGCGGCGAATTCGCTGACGACGACAAGGATGTCAAGGATGTTGGGAGGCGACCGCCTGCAGGCGGTTAAAGTTCCGTTGCTGGTTATCAGCGCGCTGATCTGTGGTGCGCTCACATTCCCGTCGTTGGCAGGCGCGTCGAACCCATCGCAGGTGAAGGCTTCTTCCGCGTCCAAGTCGGCGACCAGCAAGAAATCGAAGTCTCACCGGACTGCCAAGTGCACGGTCAAAGCATCCCGGGGTAGGCACCACAAGGTCATCAAGTCTTGTCCGAAGAAGAAATCGAAGACTGGTGCGACCAACCAGAACGCCGCGGGTCCAGAACCGCCGCTCTCGCTGGCCGCGTCGTTCATGAACACGCCATCCGAGACGGCTCTGGGTGTTTCAGCCCCCGTGACCGAAAGTGTCCCGTCCGTAACGGGATCCGCACAGCCAGACTCCTCTGAACCGGTCGAACCGCCTGCGGTCGAAACACCGCCGGTTGAACCGCCCCCAGTTGAAAAGGCCGCAACGACGACAGTGCTTGCCTCCTCGGTAGACCCGTCGAACGTTAGTCAGTCGGTGACCTACACAGCGATGCTCAACACCAGCGCCGCGACCGGGACCGTCGAATTCAAGGATGCGGGCACCGCGATCACCGGATGCATCGCACAAACCCTCAGCGCGGGCACCGCCACCTGCACGATCACGGCAGGCTACGCCACCACAAGCTCACACACCATCACCGCCACCTACAACGGCGACAGCAACTACCTCACATCCACGTCCTCCGCCCTGACCGAGGCAGTCAACAAGGCCGCCACGACAACAACGGTCTTTTCCGAAACGAAGACCTTGTTGGTCGGACAGTCCGTGACCTACGACGCAACAGTCAACTCAGCGACCGCGACCGGCACGGTCGAATTCAGAGACAACGGCACAGCGATCGCCGGCTGTAGCGCGGTGACACCACATGGCGGCGGCGCCACATGCACCGTCACGAGCTACACCACCGCCGGAGCACACGCCATCACCGCCGCCTACAGCGGCGACAGCAACTATCTCGCCTCAACGTCCGCCGCGTTTACCCAGACGATCAACCAAGCCAGCACCACGACAACCCTCGCCTCTTCAGCGAACCCGTCCACAGTCGGGCTCACCGTGACCTACACGGCGACGGTGAACCCCGCAGCGGCAACAGGGACCATTGAATTCAAGGACGGCGGAACCACGATCATTGGCTGCGCCAAGCAGACCGTCGCCTTCGGCATCGCCACATGTTCGGTCACAAGCTATCCCGCGGCGGGCTCGCACGCCATCACCGCCTCCTACAGCGGCGACAGCAACTATCTGACCTCGACATCCCCAGCTTGACCCAGACGATCAACCAAGCAAGCACAACAACAACGCTGTCGTCTTCTGCGAACCCCTCCACGGTCGGACAGGCCGTCACCTACACAGCAACCCTCAACACCACCACGGCAACAGGCACCATCACATTCAAGGACGCCGGAACCACCATCACCGGATGCACCGCACAGACCGTCAGCTCAGGCAGCGCCACCTGCACGATCACGGGCTACGCCACCGCAGGCACACACGCGATCACCGCCACGTACAGCGGCGACGGCAACTACCTCACCTCCACATCCTCCACCTTGACCCAGACAGTCAACAAGAGCTGCCACTACCACCAGGGTGTCCTCCGCCACGAACCCTTCGACGGTCGGACAGGCCGTCACCTACACCGCTACGGTAAGCCCCGCTGCCGCGACGGGTACCTTCGAATTCAAGGACGAGGCGCCCCGATCGCGGCTGCACCTCACGGGCGATCAACTCGGCAACCGCCACGTGCACCGTATCCGGCTACTCCACCGCGGGCCCGCATCGATCACGGCAACTTACTCGGGCGACAGCAACTATCTCGGCTCCAACTCCGCCACCGTGACCCAGAAGTCGACAAGGCCCCCACCACGATCACCGTGTCGTCCGGAGCGAACCCCTCAAATGTCGCCAAGCGTGACCTACACGGCCAAACTCAATATGACCTCGGCAACGGGCACCATTGAATTCAAAGACGCAGGCACCCAGATCACCGGTTGTGGCGCGCAGACCATCAGTGCCGGCGCGGCGACCTGCACCGTCCCCGGGTACTCAAAGACCGAAACGCAGACGATCACAGCCGCCTACTCCGGTGACACCAACTACACCGGCTCGACAACTACGGCGCTGACCCAGACGGTCAGTAAGGCGCCTACGACCATTGCTGTGTCATCTGGGGCAAACCCTTCAGCGGTCGGCCAGAGCGTGACCTACATGGCCAAACTCAACACGACCTCGGCAACGGGCGCCATTGAATTCACAGACGGAGGCATGCCGATCACCGAATGCGTGGCACAGACAGTCAGTGCCGGTGTCGCGACCTGCACGACTACTCCGGCTGCCACCGGATCGCAGTCGATAGCCGCTACCTACAGCGGCGATAGCAACTATCTCCCGTCCACATCCCCAAGCCTCACTCAGATATTCAGCCAAGCAGCCACTACCACCTCCATATCCTCACGCGAGAACCCCTCGACGGTTGGCCAGGCCGTCGCCTACACCGCCACCGTAAGCCCTTCCACGACAACCGGAACGATCGAATTTGAAGACGACGGCACCCCTATCAGCGGATGTGGCGCGCAGACGATCAGCTCGGGAACCGCGACGTGCACCATCCCGAATACGCCGCAGCCGGACCACACACGATCACCGCTACCTACAGCGGCGACAGCGACTACCTCACCTCGACGTCCTCCACATTGAGCCAGACCGTCACGCAGGCGAGCGTCATCTCGGCCGTCGCGGTCTCCTCCGCCACCGATCCCGTAGGTATCGGCCAGGCCGTGACCTATACAGCGACGGTCAACCCAGTGGCCGCGACCGGCACCGTCGAATTCAAAGACACCGGCACAACGGTCACAGGGTGTGGCGCACAGGCACTCGACCTTGGCGTCGCGACATGCACCGTCGCAAGTTATGCGGGCGCAGGCACACATACGATCACCGCGGTCTACTCCGGCGATATCAACGACACCGGCTCCACATCAACCGCCCTGACTCAGACGGTCAGTAGGAACGCTACGACGGCCGCTCTGTCCTCCACCATGAACCCCTCGAAGGTTGGGCAATCAGCCACCTACACGGCCACCATAAGCCCAGCGGCCGCCACGGGCACCGTCGAATTCAAAGACGGAGGCACCCCTATCGCCGGCTGCAGCGCGCAGATCGTCAATGTCAGTCGGGCCGAATGCAGCGTAGCGACCTATGCCGCCGCTGGCTCACATACGATCACAGCAGTCTACTCCGGCGATATCAACGACAGCGGCTCCACATCCACGACACTGGCCCAAACCGTCAACAAGGCTGCGAGCACGATCGCCGTGTCCTCGAGTGCGAACCCTTCAACGATGGAACAGCCCGTGACCTATACAGCGACAGTCAGTCCGGCAGCCGCGACGGGCACCGTCGAATTCAAAGATACTGGCGCCACGATCACAGGCTGCACCGCACAAACGGTCAGCACCGGCCGCGCAACATGCACCATCGTCGACTACGCCGCCAAGGGTACACACACCATCTCGGCGACCTACAGCGGAGACAACAACTACCTCGCCGCCAGCTCAACCACGCTAACTCAGAACGTCAACAAGCTAGCCACCACTACCACGCTCGTGTCTTCCCTGAACCCGTCCACCGTCGGGCAAGCCGTCACCTACACAGCCACCGTCAGTCCCGCAACAGCAACCGGCACCATCGAATTCAAAGACGCGGGCACAACAATCACCGGATGCGGCACACAAACAGTCAGCACCGGCCGCGCGACATGCACCGTGTCGAATCCCACCACAGGCTCACACTGGATCACAGCAAGCTACTGCGGAGACACCAACGACGCGATCTCGATATTCCCCGGCCTAACCCAGAACGTCAACAAGCTAGCCACCACTACCACGCTCGTGTCTTCCCTGAACCCGTCCACCGTCGGGCAAGCCGTCACCTACACAGCCACCGTCAGTCCCGCAACAGCAACCGGCACCATCGAATTCAAAGACGCGGGCACAACAATCACCGGATGCGGCACACAAACAGTCAGCACCGGCCGCGCGACATGCACCGTGTCGAATCCCACCACAGGCTCACACTGGATCACAGCAAGCTACTCCGGAGACACCAACGACGCGATCTCGATATTCCCCGGCCTAACCCAGAACGTCAACAAGCTAGCCACCACTACCACGCTCGTGTCTTCCCTGAACCCGTCCACCGTCGGGCAAGCCGTCACCTACACAGCCACCGTCAGTCCCGCAACAGCAACCGGCACCATCGAATTCAAAGACGCGGCGCACAACAATCACCGGATGCGGCACACAAACAGTCAGCACCGGCCGCGCGACATGCACCGTGTCGAGATCCCACCACAGGCTCACACTGGATCACAGCAAGCTACTCCGGAGACACCAACGACGCGATCTCGATATTCCCCGGCCTAACCCAGAACGTCAACAAGCTAGCCACCACTACCACGCTCGTGTCTTCCCTGAACCCGTCCACCGTCGGGCAAGCCGTCACCTACACAGCCACCGTCAGTCCCGCAACAGCAACCGGCACCATCGAATTCAAAGACGCGGGCACAACAATCACCGGATGCGGCACACAAACAGTCAGCACCGGCCGCGCGACATGCACCGTGTCGAATCCCACCACAGGCTCACACTGGATCACAGCAAGCTACTGCGGAGACACCAACGACGCGATCCTCGATATTCCCCGGCCTAACCCAGAACGTCAACAAGCTAGCCACCACTACCACGCTCGTGTCCTCCCTGAACCCGTCCACCGTCGGGCAAGCCGTCACCTACACAGCCACACTAAACACAACAGCCGCAACAGGCACAATCGAATTCAAGGACAACAGTGCGACAATCACGGGATGCGCCGCACAGACCCGTAACCTCCGGCACAGCAACCTGCACCATGGCCGATCCAGCCGCCGGCTCGCACTGGATCACAGCCAACTACTCCAGCGATAACAACTACGCCACCTCAACAGCCCCCGGCCTGACCCAAGTAGTCAACAAGCAAGCCACCACCGCCGCCCTCACGTCCTCCCTCAATCCCGCGACTGTCGGACAAGCCGTCACCTACACAGCCACACTAAACACAACAGCCGCAACAGGCACAATCGAATTCAAAGACAACAGTGCGACAATCACGGGATGCAGCACACAGACCCTCACCTCCGGCACGCAACCTGCACCGTGGCCAACCCAGCCGCCGGCTCGCACTGGATCACAGCTAACTACTCCGGCGATAGCAACTACCTCAGCTCGATATCCCCCGGCATCACACAAACTGTCAACAAGAAAACCACCACAACAACGGTCGTCATCCTCGCTGAATCCCTCCACAGTCGGACAAGCCGTCACCTACACAGCCACACTAAGCCCAACAGCCGCAACAGGCACAATCGAATTCAAAGACAACAGTACGACAATCACGGGATGCAGCCGCACGACCCGTCACCTCCGGCACAGCAACCTGCACCGTGGCCGATCCAGCCGCCGGCTCGCACTGGATCACAGCCAACTACTCCAGCGATAACAACTACGCCACCTCAACAGCCCCCGGCCTGACCCAAGTAGTCAACAAGATAACCACCACGACGACGGTGTCGTCTTCGTTGAATCCTTCGACGGTTGGACAAGCTGTGACCTACACGGCGACGGTGAGTTCTGCGGCCGCGACTGGAACTATTGAATTTCAAGAAGAAGGTACCCCAATCACTGGATGCACGGCCGAGACCGTCAGCTCGGGCGTAGCTACGTGCACGGTTACGGGCTACCCCAACTGGTCCTCGTATACGATCACCGCTGCTTACAGCGGGGACAGCAGCTATCTAGCCTCGATCTCGTCGATGTTTACGCAGACGGTTGAACCGCCGGTTGACGCGGCGTCTCCGTTTCGTTTTTTTTCGCCGTCGAGTTTTTGGAATGAAGAGCCCCCCGCTGATGCGCCGCTGGATCCGGACTCGAACGCGATAGTGGGTGCCTTTGATGAAGAGATCAAGGCGGAAGAAGAAGAAGACCACGGCCCAGCTATCAGCACAACGGCATGGTCCATTCCCGTCTACACAGTGCCCGCCGATCAACCCACGGTCAAGGTGACGCTGGAGAACCCTTCACAGGCACCTGGAGGCGCTGCGCTGCAATCGGCCTGGGATGCGGTACCACTGCCGGCGGACGCCAAACCCGCGGTTGGTACCGATAAACATCTCGTTGTGTGGCAGCCGAGCACAGATCGGTTGTGGGAGTTCTGGCGCCTGGAACAGACCGCCGAAGGTTGGAGCGCTTCGTGGGGCGGGGCAATCCAGAACGTATCGTCGGATTCGGGCGTTTACGGCCCGGAAGCTTGGTCGGGTGCAAAGTCCGATTGGGGTTCCTCCGCCTCGTCCTTGTCGGTGGCCGGCGGGCTGATCACTCTCGAAGATCTTGAAAAGGGTCAGATCAATCATGCTCTGGCGATCGCCGTTCCCGACACGCGGGCCGGGGTTTATGCCTCTCCTGCACAGCGAACAGACGGGCCGTCCACAGAACCGCTATCGCTACCCGAGGGTGCACACCTGCGGTTGGATCCCGACCTAGACTTAGCTGCTCTGCACTTACCGCGGTTGACGCTCATGATGGCCGAAGCAGCACAGCGTTATGGGATCTTTGTAAGGGACAAAGGACCGAGCGTGAGTTTCTTCGCACAGGACCCTACGCCGACGGGAACTAATCCATACGCGGGTCCGCACGGTTACTTCGAAGGCAACACAGAAACCCAGCAGATCCTCGCCTCCTTCCCTTGGAGCCATTTGCAGCTACTCAAGATGGAATTGCACAGCATTTCATGAGGTGCTGTGGTTCTGGCAGCGGGAGGCTGCATCGAATAGACTGCGGTGCTGAGCTTCTTCGATGCCCAGCACCCAAGCCGAAAGGGCAGGTCATCCGGCTCAGTGCTGGCACCGCCGGACGACGATACGCGAGCGAGCCAGGCGACTGCTTGTCGACGTGGACTGGTTGAGACTCGCCGAGACGTTGCCCGTGCGCAAACTGCCGCCAGTGGAACTGCGCTGGCGCATGCAGTGGCATGAGACGGCATTGCGAGCGAGCGACTGCTGCCGACGGCTGTCGATCCGCTGAGCGAGTAGCGTCCGGCCCCCGGAAACGAGCTCGCCTCTGTCCCGGAAACGAGCTCGCCTCTGTGTTGCTGTTCTACGAAGGGATGGCTTCATCGACCTTTGCCTGGTTGCTGTATGCCAACAAGAGGCTGATCGGTGGTCCACTACTGGTACCACCGGAGAGCTTTGGCGCGTTCTGAGGGGCCAATTGCTGCCTCCATCCGGCGTGTTGGATCAGTACGCGCTACACGAGAGAGAGAGAGAGAGAGGACGTGCGATCGTCCTTGAGTCGCGGTGTGGGTGTGCTGGGGCCGGTATGGGCTCAGGGTGACTCGTCTGCTGCGGCCCCCCGAAACGGCATGCTGAGGCGTGATTGAGAGCCGAGCCACGTTATTTTGTTAGCAACCGTCGTAGTGTACAACTCCCCAAGGAGAGCGTCGGTGACCTCGACGCTCTCCCTTTTGCAGGCAGAATAGCTGGCCTCGCGCTCGCCCACGTTCAGCCCTGAGCATAGCTGTGGTGGTGGTGTTGCTCTGACCGGCTCAGCGACTGGGAGAGGTCAGATAGGCTTTTGCCGGTGACTACGGCAATCATGTCAAGGAGCTGACTAGATGCTGGCTGCGCTTGATTGGCTGCGGCTGTGGCAGGTCACCGCCGCGTTGTCGGCGCTGCTGTTGTGCGGGTTGGTGTTCTTATCTGCGCAGGGGTCGTTGACGATCATCGCCCACAGGCCGGTGGCGGGTGAACGACACGCAGCTGCGTCGCCCGCGTGGATGTCTTGGTGCACGAGGGGTGCTCCCCGTCAGGAACGCGTGCGGCTTGCGTTCTGTGCGCGCGTCGAAGGACATGTTATCTTCTCGACCCGTGGGCCCAACCGGAACGAGGCGCACATGGCGGTTATCAGCGACTTCCACATCGTGATCGTGCGTCTGTCCAACTCGGAAGCGACACCCAAACGAGGCGCCAACATCGTGGCCATCGGTCCGCTGTTCCGGGCCCGCGACGGCCAGCGCGAGGTTCAAGCGTTCTGGTACAGCGCGACATGAGGTGGTTCTACGCGACCATCGGTCTGCTGGCAACAAGCGCCTGCCTGGTTAGCTGGGTCTATCTGCGCGATCGCGACACGAACTGGCGCCCGCCGAAATCTCAGGCCGCGGCCAGAGACACCGTTGCGATCTCCATCAAGGGCAACGGACGCTCTACCGACAAAAGTCCGTTTCGCTTCTTCTCGCCGTCGAGCTTTTGGAATCGACAGCCAGCCACTAATGCGCCGCTGGATCCGGGCTCGCACACAATAATGAGTGCCTTTGATGAAGAGATCAAGGCGGAAGAAGAAGGAGACCACGGCCCAGCTATCAGCACAACGGCATGGTCCATTCCTGTCTACACAGTGCCCGCCGATCAACCCACGGTCAAGGTGACGCTCGAAGATCCCCGTAGGGCGCCCGGGGGATTCGCGCTGCAGTCGGCATGGAATGCGGTGCCGCTGCCGCCGGATGCCCAGCCCGCCGCAGGGACCGATAAACATATCGTTGTGTGGCAGCCGAGCACAGATCGGTTGTGGGAGTTCTGGCGCCTGGAACAGACAGCCGAAGGTTGGAGCGCCTCGTGGGGCGGCGCCATCAAAAAAGTATCGTCCAGTTCGGGGGCCTATGGATCACGCGCTTGGCTTGGTGCAACGCGCTTGTGGGGGGCCTCGGCCTCCTCGCTGTCGATCGCTGGCGGGCTGATCACGCTCGAAGATCTTGAAAAGGGTCAGATCAATCATGCTCTGGCGATCGCCGTTCCCGACACGCGGGCCGGGGTTTATGCTTCACCGGCCCAGCGTACCGACGGGACGTCGACTAGCCAGCTGTCACTACCGGAGGGCGCACACTTGCGCCTGGACCCCAGCCTCGATCTCGCGACCCTACATCTTCCAAAGCTGACGTTGATGATGGCCGAAGCGGCACAGCGTTATGGGATCTTTGTGAGGGACACAGGACCGAGCGTGAGTTTCGACGCGCAGGACCCTATACCGACGGGTACTAATCCATACTCCGGTCCGGACGGTTACTTCGAAGGCAAGACAACCCACCAGATCCTCGCCTCGTTTCCCTGGAGCCATTTACAGCTACTCAAGATGAAACTGCACCGCACCTCGTAGTGTTCACGCGGCGCCCGACCGACTCCTCTAGTCATATTTAGCTACGGTCGCGTTCGCCGATCGTTGGAGATCCGTGAGACTGTCCGTCACTCGGCCCGCGGTTCACGGGTTCAGAGTAGTAGTCGGCTTTCGCCTGGTGTTACCGAATGGACGGTCGAGGAAGGGTTCTTAGCGCGGATGCGATGATCAGAGCCATAGGGTAGCAGGTAGTGCTATCGATGAGTGCATTATCCGCGAGCGAGTTAACGAGACAGCCGATGATGAGGACGATGACTAGGGTCGCTGCATTCAAAGTACCGGCATCTCGGTCGCCCGGGATGCTCCGTCTGCGAGCGAGCGCACGTATCAGAAGACCAAGGGCCCACAGAAGAAGAACTAAACCGACAACGCCAGTCTCGACGAGATATCGTAAGTATTCGTTGTGAGGCACGAAGCCAGCGAGTTTGCTCGAGGCCGTGGCTTCGGCGGTGACGGTAGTACCGAGGCCTTGACCCAACAATGGGGATCGTTCCCATTCTGGCAGGAGTAGCTGCCACCTGTACAAACGCCAGACAAACGAGCTATTCGGCACCCCGCGTTCCGCGGTTGTGATATTGCTGGATGTCTCCGAGGCTATGCGTTCAGCGCCTAGAGGTGTTGCCGCAAACACTAACATGACAAGCCCCGCGACTGCAAAGGCACCAAGCTTGGCGCGTACGGCACCGGGGCGCAGCGCACCGAAAGCGATCATCATAGCGATCATGGTGAGCAGGCCATCGATACTGAACGTTGCGATGAGCACGGCCGCAAAGAGCGCCGTGAGAAGCGCATCAGATCGCCGTCTGCCACAGTCCAAGTACCGCCACAGCGAAATAGTGGTTGCCAGCGCGAAAAAGACAGCAGCACCGTTTGGATGTACGAACGTACCGTTGGCGCGGATCTGGCCGGCGATTTCTCTGCCTGTGTGCGTTGCGAACTGATGTACTGCGACGAGAGCCGGAACGACGCCGACAAATTGAATCAAACGTGTCGCCGTGGGCATGGTCACAACCGGACGCGCGTTGTATGCAAGAATCCCTAATGCGACAACTGATGCCTCGCGGACGCCCTCACGGACAGTCTCTGCTGACGAGCCGTTGGTATGGATGGCAATAATTGTCCAAAGACACAACCAGAGGACCGCCAAGACCGTTGTTTGTAATCCACGTCGATGACGTATCAGTAGCCCGAGGGCCACGAGTATGAAAAGGATCGCGATCCCGGCGGCCAAATTGAGGCTGCCGGTCTGGTGACTGTTCCCGCTGCCCGAATCGTCTGTTATAAGACGCACGAACAGCGTGAGGCCAAGAAAAGGCACTATGGGCAGGTCAACGGCTACCGCAACGAGGAGTAGGCCCGCCAGAGGAACTGCGAATAGGTAGGACTGAGAAACCGCGAATCCCTCGGCCACCAGGATTAAGATCAGGCAGCCAAACCACAACATAGATCGAGGGGTTGGGCGCAGCGAGTCCGTTACGCGGTGATTCCGACGCCATGGCGCAGCGCTCCTCGACTGCAAGGGCCACGTACTCATCAGCGCACGCGAAAAGTCGAGTGGGTAGATTTAGGCCGGCGTAGCATCTGCGGTTCGATGGGCTACAAACGCTGAGGATCCGGGAGTTCTTTTGCATCGATCGAAGATCCATGCGCCGGTGCGACTATGGGAGGGGCGATGACCGGCCTCTGGACGAACACTTGTTCGTCCAGAGGCCGGCGCCGGACGAACGGTTGCTCGTATCCATGGTTGAGGCAGAGACTTTAGACTCTCTTTATGTCGTGCTGCAAGTTCTTGGATGCTAGAGCGGTTCTTTAGGTCCATTAGGTAGTAACCTTTCCTCCAAGCGATCTTATGAGGACATGAACGACATGCAAGGCTCCGAAGCTCTCGATCTCAAGCAGTTCCTAGGCGTCTTTCGCCGCAGCGCCCCATTGGTTGTAGTGTGTGTTATAGCGCTTGCGGGCGCAGCATACGCCTTCTCCAAGCGGGAGACAAAGAAGTACACTGCGACTGCGTCCGTTGCTTTCAACAATAATTCGCTCGCGCAGGAGATAGCCGGGCTGCCTGCCAGCGGTGGCGTGAGCTTATTGACTGAGCAGGCCAACGAGCTCGAACTCCTCAAGCGCGGCGACATGGCGGCCAAGTCCGCAGCCCAGCTTGGCCGCGGACTGACCGAACAGAAGATCAGCGAAAGTGTAAGCGTGGCTGGACAGGGGGAATCGGGCGTTATCGACGTCTCTGCTACGTCGACCTCTCCAGTGCTTGCTGCTGATATCGCAAATACATACTCCCGCCAGTTTGTCGAAGAACAGAAGAGCACCAATGCGGCATACTTCCAGTCGGCGCTGAAGTTGGTGCATAAGGAACTGGCGGCTCTTTCTTCCAAGCAACGAGAAGGCGCAGATGGAGCGCAGCTCCAAGATCGCGGGCAAACGCTCAGTCTGCTTTCAAACCTGAAGGAGGGCAACGTTCAGGTCGCGGCCGAAGCACAGGCTCCGACCAGCCCATCCTCTCCCAAGACGTCTAGGAATGCGTTGTTCGGGGGCGTGCTCGGGCTCTTGATCGGCCTTGCTTTGGCTCTTCTACTCCAGCAGGATCGCGGCCGGATTGGGTCGCCCAGGGAGTTGGAGACGATCTATCATCTCCCCCTGCTCGGTTCTGTTCCTCGGAGCAGGGCGCTTGCGCGTCCGGGAACGGCTTTGCCAATGGCGGAGGCTGAGGCGTTCAGTCTGATCCGTGCTTATCTACGTCTTTTGAGTAAACATCGCGACCTACATACGGTGATGATCGTATCGGCAGCGGAGGGCGACGGCAAGACCACGATCGCTCGCGGACTGGCGGAGGCGGCAGCATGGTCGGGCTCGCGAGCGATGCTTCTCGAGATGGATCTACGACATCCGGTGCTTGCCGGCCAGTTCAACATTCAATCTGAGTCAGGTGTCGTCGACGTGCTGACTGGCGCAGCTCGACTGGATGAGGCGACTCGGCCAGTCGCCCTGAAAGCAACGTCACCGGGACCGAGCGGGAGCGCCTCAGAACGGTCCTTCGACGTGTTGGTCGCAGGCGCTGCGCAGCCGTCCAATCCGAGTGAGCTGCTCGAGGGACAGGCGATGGAGGCGCTTCTTGAGCACGCGAGGTCGGCTTACGATCTGGTTGTTATAGACACTCCCCCGCTCACCGGTGTGTCGGACGCCTTCGCGCTGCTTACCAAGGTCGACGGTGTGATCGTAGTAGGTCGTGTAGAACATAGCCGACGCGACGCTGCGGAGCGACTCAGTCAGATCCTGTCTAACAGCGGTGTATCGCTGCTGGGTGTGATCGCCAACGATTCGAAGTCGGGTGGTCCCGGTGTCTACCATCGAGATGGCGAGTCGTCTCCCGTCGTCGTGTCGACCAGCGGCACGTCGGAATCGGAGCAATTAGTCCCGCCCGCCAGAGTCTGAAGGGTCAAAATGGCCGTGGGATCACTGGCGTGAAGGTACTTTATGTGGGTGGTTACGGCCGCAGTGGCAGCACCTTGATCGGCCGCGTACTTGGCGAGCCGCCGGACGCAGTATGTGTAGGAGAGACGCGCTACGTGTGGAGCCGAGGCCTGCTGAACAACGTCGAGTGCGGCTGCGGACAGCCTTTTCTCTCATGTCCCTTTTGGTGTGCCGTGGGAGACGAGGCCTTCGGGGGCTGGAGTCAGATAGACGCAAAGCGTCTTACCGAGATCGACCGCGTCGCAAATCTGCCTCGCGCTTTGCCTTTCTATTGGGCACCAAGGCTGCGACCTGGCCTGAGCGATATGTTCAAAGACTATGCCGTTCATCTAGCTGCGCTGTATACCGCAATCTCCCGCGTATCGGGAGCCAAAATAATCATTGAGACGAGTAAGGACCCCACTTTTGCCTGTCTTCTCATGCGCATACCGGACTGTGACGTGCGCATTGTTCACCTGGTTCGCGACAGTCGGGCCGTCGCATACTCGTGGACTCGGCGGAAGCGTCTGTCTAGTCCTATCGGCGAGCAGCAGTTCATGGGCCAATTTACGGTAACGAAAACGGCAAGCGTGTGGATGCTTTGGAATGCCGCGTTTCATGCACTTTCGGCTGAGCACTCTCCCTATCTCAGGCTCACCTATGAGAGTTTTGTTGCCAATCCTCGCGCGAGGGTACAGGAGCTTAGCGCCTTTGCAAATGAGACACTTGTCCTACCCGAGTCACAGCTCACCGACACAGACGTAAAGCTCGGTAGCCACCACCTCTTCTCCGGCAACCCCATGCGTACTAGCGCAGGCTGGGTGCCGATACGTCCCGACAACGAGTGGCAAACGCGTCTGACTACAGCACAGTTTGCCAAGACGACAGCGATTACGTGGCCTTTGCTACGCCTCTACGGCTACCCGATCGTTCCGGCCGCGAGGAGCGCTTCGGTGCCACGGTAGCCGACACCCAACGGGAGCGATGGCGCGCATCAACAACATTTGGATATAGCTCGCGAGCGCGATTTTCTCTGTCAAGGATGATTGACAGGGTCTCCCCCTGACACCGGAGCGCACTGAGTTGGTGCGGAAAAGTTATTAGCTCCAGTACTCCGCGACTAGTTCCTTGGTTCCATGGATGTTGGCTCTACTTGAGGCACCGAACACAATCGACTCAATGTTTGGCTGCGCGCAGACCCACTCAATAGCCTCTCGCGGAGGAATAGCCCCGGAAGCGTAAACCGACATCGCGATCGCCCGGAACTGCCGCTCACGTAGCGCGGCCTCGTAAGCATCTATACCACCACACATACGGAAGCCAATCTTGTTGATGTTGGAGCAGACGATGGGGTTATCGATCCCCAACTCCTCCAGCACGTCTAGTAGGGCCGGCATGTTCATCGTAATGAAACCTGGCTCCGCGTCGTACCGAGTCTTGACGTGATCGGCAAAGATCCGGAACGCATCCTTGAACCCGAGCCCCAGAAGCAGGTCCACGACAATGTTCTGCAGAAAGATAACCGGCGTGCTCAGTCCCTGGAACATCTTCATCTCCGCATCGATCAACAGCGTCGTGATACCCTCGATGTCCTTCTTGGCCATTGACCTGCCGCCGCGAATTGCGGCGTCCATTAGTCCCTCATCGGGCAGGAAGCGTTTCACCGCGCCGAGCATGCCATTTTCGGTCACAGCATTTGCGTACTTGTGGGCGTATGGCATGCCCGGATAAAACGTGAAGTCTCGGTAGCGATCCGGGTTGGCGCGCACGTGATCGCATACCAGCGAGATACGGTCATGTGTAGTGCACATGAAGGTATGGACGCCCTCGTCATAGGCTGCGTCGAGGACATCGATGACAGCACCGATCTCCTGGAAGCGCAGCTGCTGCGCGCGCGCCTTCTCCTCGGACATATGATTGACGCCAAAGAACTGGTTATCACCAAAGAGCAGACGATCCATCACGAACCCCTCCTGAAGCGCAACCATCCTCGGCGTCTTGCGGGCTTGGATGCGATCACAGCGTCGCCGCCGACAGAGGTAGAAGCACCCTTCTCCGCGTCCGTGATCATCATCGCGATCACTTTGTCGGTGATGGCCGCGCTCTCGAAGCTGTTCAGGCCGTCCGTACGCTGGGTCTTGATCCGCTGGACGAAGGAATCGAGTTGGGCGCTGTACTCCTCACCACGAAGGTAGAACCAGACCGGCTCGGTCAGCTCGGTCGTGTAGCGGACGTTCCAGCCCTCCTGGTAACCCTGTCGGGATACGGGCGGTGTCGCGAAGATAGACCTGACATTCCTGACGGTCCGCGTAGATCCGCCCTGCGGTGCCCCAGATCGTGACGCGAGTGGTCATCTTGCGGTAGGACTCGTCGGACCAGTTCACCGAGATCTGGCCCGTCTGGCCACCGGGGAAGTACAGCGTGCTGAAGACTTCGTCGTCGATCTCGCGGGAGAAGACCTTGTTCAGGACGGTCCCGCCGACGCCCACCGGCTCACCGACGTACCAATTCAAGAGGTCGATGACGTGCGCCGCGTAGTCATACAGGCACCCACCGCCCTCGGTGCGCCGGCTGCGCCAAGTCCCGCCCTTCGGCTTAAGCACCACGGGCCCATACGCCTCGCCGAGGACGTGGGTCACATCCCCGATAGCTCCTGCGTCGAGCAGAGTCTTGACCTCGTGGAAGGCACCCACAAATCGGTTGTGATAGCCGACTTGTGTGACAAGGCCTCGTTCGCGGCCAAGCGCGGTTAGAGTCTCTGCATCTTGAACGTTGAGCGTAAACGGCTTCTCGCAGAAGACATGCAGGTCGCGCTCCAGAGCTGCACGAACCATATGTGCGTGTGAGCTCGAAGGCGTGGCTATCAGTATCGCGTCCAAGTCGACCTTGTCCAGCATCGCATCGAAGTCGGCATAGGTAGTCACGCCTGTGTACTTGTTCAAGACCCCAAGGACATAGTTCGACGAGTCGCATATACCGACCACTTCCACGTCGGGATGCGCGTTGATCATCGCATGATGTGATAGGCCCATCTTCCCGAGCCCGACGACGGCGAGCTTGATCACGATGTCATCTCCATCGCAACCGGCTCTGAGGATCTGGGATTCGCATCGGGGAGGAAGCGGAGCAGCAGCTGCTCATACTGGCCGGCCACATGCTCCCAGGTGAACTCGGCTTCGTATCGGCTGTGACTTACGGCGCTCATCTGCTCCAGTCGTATCGGCGAAGTGAGGATCTCATCGAGGAGGCTCGCCACGTCGTCCTCGGTTGAGAAGTACACGGCACCATCCTCTACAACCCAGCGATTGTACGCGTTGTCGTGAGCGATCACCGGGTTGCCGGCGGCCATCGCTTCCACAAGAGAAGGGTTGGTCCCGCCGACGGTGTGCCCGTGTAGGTACGCCACGGAATGGAAGCGCAACGCCTCCACCTCCGCCTTGTCGTAGATCGCGCCCAGGAAGACCACCTCGTCGCTGGCCGACTCGACGACCAGCCGATGGTATGGGTCCTCCTCCGGCGTGTATTCGCCAAGTACGGCAAGCTTATATCCGCGCGGCTTCCTGGAGAAGCCTTTGACCAGCTCCGCAATCGAGTTCTCGGGGATGGGGCGGCAGATCAGGGTCAGGAACCGGCCCGGTTCGAGGCCGCGTGACACCACGGCGGCAGCCGGTCGATCATCCACAGGATCGGCCCCGTACGTGATCGTCGTCAACTTACGGCGGGGCGCTCGTGTCAAAAGGAACTTTTCAATCTCCGGGTGATCGGCGATCAGATGGTCGCCGACCCAGCACGCGATGCGCTCGTTGGTGTAGAGGATGGCTTGCCGAAAGAAACCCCAGCGTGATCGTGACCACTCGATGCCGTCCATGTTGACGACGTTCGGGATCCCCTTAACGCGCTGAAGCACGTTGAAGACGGCCGTGTTGTAACCGAAGGTCAGGCAGAGATCGCGAGATTTACAGGCGTGGCGAATCGAAAGTAGATCGAACTTCGACGTTCCTCTCCACCCCTCGATATCGATGGGGATGAGCACGCGCTCGAGCCCGTGCCACATGTCTTCTTGGATCGGCCCGGTACCGTCGACCTGGCAGTACACGATCACCCTCCAGTCCCGTGAGGCTAGGAACAAGGCGACGTTTTCCGCTGCTGTCTCGAATCCACCATAAGCCGCAGGCACGCCATGGGTGCCCAGGATGCGTACTGTGTTCCTCATAGGCTAACTGAGAGGCTCATGGATGCGGTCTTTGGATTGGGTTCCGTCGCGGTCTGAAAGCGCATCAAGCTGGCCGACTGACGCTCTGTAGAGTGCGAGTAGATCGCCAGACACGAGATCATATCCGGTTGCGAGATCATATCCGGTTGCACGCGGGCCGAAAAGCGCTGAACTTGATGGCTGTCATCCGGAAGATAAACGCACCTGACCGTCCAAACTGACGATGCCAGTCAGTGCATCCTCAAGCGTCACGCGACGACGGCGGCCGGGTCTGCCCTGCCCCCTTTGGTTCGGTCAGGTGGACCGAAAAGTCGGGGCGTCAGATCTACACATGATCCTGGCGCGTTAACTGCAACACTCAGCGTGCCGAGATGCGGTACTATCGATGCCATGAATGGTCCTGAGCTGAGGATGGTCCCGCTGCGGGACATGTTCAGAGATCTGTCGCGGCATGTTGAGGCGATGATTCCACCCGATCGGCCATTGAACGTCGTCGAGGCGGGGTGCGGCAGACGCTGGGGACTCCAGGTAGACCCGGAGCGTCTATGCATCACTGGAGTTGATACCGACCAACACGCGCTCCAGGCACGTGAAACCGAGGTCGGTGATCTGCACGCAGGAATCGTCGCTGACATACGAGACAGCGAGGTCTTGCCGGCAGCGAGCGTCGACCTCGTGTATTCGGCGTTCGTGCTTGAGCATGTACCGAACGCCGAGAAGGCAATTGAGTCGTTCGTATCGTGGCTACGGCCCGGCGGATCTGTCATCATCCTTGTTCCTGATGCGAAGTCGGTTCACGGCTTCCTCTCGCATAGAACGCCGCACTGGCTTCATGTGTGGGTGTACCGGCACATCCTAAGACACCCTCAGGCTGGCACACCAGGCCATTCACCGTACCCCGTCGCGTATTCGCGGCTTATGACGGTCGAGGGGCTCAAGAGCGTCGCGGCTCAATACGGACTCCAAGTCAATGCCGTATTCGGCTTTTCATTTGAGCGAGAGGCTGCAGACGTTCGTGTGCGCGCGGCAATTCGGTGGTTCGGTCGTCTGGTTAGTCTGCTGAGTTTTGGATACCTGGCGTCGGAGCACGACGATCTCGCGTTTGTGCTGACCAAGCCGTAGGGTTTGTCTGGATTTTCGACGGCACAGCTCTTCATTACGGGTACTCGTCGCGTGCTTGGTCTCAATACCAATATCGGAGCACTTTGGAGAAGCTGTGTCCACAGTCGTACCGTACGCTATTCTGTGTCGCTCAATGAGGCACGCAGTGAATCTCCCGGATTCCGGTGTCTGCGGGCCCTTGTCCGCCCAATCACAGCGGTTGTTCAGTCGTGAGCCCTATGTCCCTACGACCATTTGAGTTTGTACAACGCGACCCACGGTCTGACATCCTGGTGGTCACGAACATGTGGCCCGAGCCATCCCTTCCAGCCTATGGAGTCTTTGTAGAGCGCCAAGTAAAGACCTTAGAAGACGCAGGTCTCCGGTGCGATGTCCTCTATGTGCGCGGCTACACCTCGAAGGTGGCCTACCTGCGGGCGGCACTTCTCTTTCTCTGGTTCAGCATATCCATGCGACGCTACCGACTCGTACATGTTCACGGTGGCGAGATGGCTCTAGTGGCAAGGTTGTTTCTCATGCGACCGATGGTCGCAACCTATCATGGCGACGACGTCCTCGGGTACAAGAGCGATGCTGGTCCTGTCTCCCGTGCAAGTAAAATGCGCTCGTTTGTTATTCGACATCACGCAGCCTTCTTTTCTGCAACTGTCACGCAGTCAGCTGAGATGCACGAGCGGCTTCCGTCACATGTTAGGTCGCATGACACAATTATTCATTGTGGTGTGGATTCCGACCGCTTCTCTCCAATCGATCAAGACGAGGCGCGCCGCAAGCTAAACTGGGACGTCAACGAGCGGATCGCGCTATTTGCGGCGACTAAGCCTTATGAGCCACGCAAGAGAATTGACCTGGCTCAAGCCGCCGTCAAGCATGCGGAAGCCGATCTTGGTCCCATTCGGCTGGTGATCGCCGAGAACGTTCCGCCAGATTCAATTCCCCTGATGATGAATGCCGCCGATTGCCTGCTCTTGACCTCGATGGCCGAGGGTAGCCCGGTTGTCGTCAAGGAGGCGCTGATGTGCAATCTTCCGATAGTGGCGACAGACGTGGCCGATGTCAGAGAGTCGCTTGCAGGCGTGACACCTTCGGCCGTCTGTAGTCATAATCCTGCTGAGCTTGGTGCCGCTCTCGTTGATGTACTGAGCATTCGTAGGCGCTCAAACGGCAGAAGTAAGCGGTCAAATCAAGATCACGAGAATACTATCCGTAGCCTATTGAGCCTTTACACCACCTTGGGTTTTAGGGTCGAGTGAGTCCACTCGTGGCGAGTTGAGACCATGTCTCATCGATCGCGTCTGCCAACGTGGCGGGTAAACGCGAACTTGATGCATCTCGATCATTCTTGCGGTGTTGCGGAGCGACGATTGCCTCGGCATAAGCCTCGGTACGCGGGCTCGCCGACAGCTCGCAGAATCGCAGCGTCTCACTGATCAGCTCTCGTGGACGTTGAACGAGCTCATCGTAATGGATAACCTGCGCAAAGGGATCGACGGCGGCAAGTGAGATCGCCTCGCGCATCGTCACGATCCACTCGACCGCGGCACGAACGTGATTGTCGCTCTCTTCGGCGAGATCTAAGCTCACTAGATCCGAGTTGGCCGTCCGTTGTACAACGCCCTGTGTCCAGAGAATCTCCCACTTCTGATCCCGTACACCCCACCAGTCCGCATCGTCGGTCGCGTGGGACCCCGACCACGTGGCGACCGACGTGAACGTCGACCAAGGCGATCGTACTGCGATCAGTAAGCGAGCATCCGGAAACATGGCACGAACGAAAGCATGACGGAAAATAAGCTCGGGGTACTTGTCTACGACTCGCTCAGAGTGGCTCGCGCGTAGATACCAGGCGAATAGAGCGTGAGCACGCTTGCTTACTTTCTCATCGGCATCCTCAGCGCCAAGGTAGAGTCGCCCCGTGTTAGAAGGCGCATACGAGCCGATGATGTCCTCGTCATTTCTGATCACGTGCCACATGGCCTTGGGCTCGTTGAGAAAGCCCACGCCTGGATGCGCAGCAAGGATGCGGCCCAGGAGAGTCGTCCCACTCCTGCCCATCCCGACGATAAACACTGGGCGATCAACTCGTATTCCTGCGCGGTTTGCAGCGAAGCGCAAGTGCCGGAACACAACTGGATTCCACCAGCGTCCGCTGGTGGTAACCGGTCGGCCCTCAAAGAGGGAATAGCCAACTAGCCGCGATGCGGTCCTACCGGGCGCAATGCGAAGAAATGTACTGTCAAGCTGAGCGACCATATATATTCGCGTTCAGAGGATGTTAGTCGGAAGATGCCGACGACGAGGCCGAATCGTCCACGATCGAGGGTACCTGGGCTTCTCTGCTTGTTCCGAGCTGCGGCGTCGTCGACAAGCGCGATCGTCCTAGTCGGGCAGCGCGACGAAAGAACGATCTGTAGGGCGTGAATTCCGAGCCGACGCCGTCGATGTAGCGAATTCGTGCGAGCCCGACGAGGTATATAACCCAGCACGCGACCACGAAGGCGCCGAACGCGACAGTGGTGCTGCCCAGCAGGACAGCCGCGAGCATTGCTATTGACGCCGTGATCGTGACTGACCAAGCGTTGCGGGCCATGAACCGGCCGTCGCCGTGGGCTATCAGGATGCCCTGCACTAGGCCGTAGAGGACACGAGCCGGGCCGGCCAGCAGCGCCAAGGCGAGATAGTCGGCACTCTTAGCGTAGGCAGGCTTCCCAAGCAAATCGAAAAATGATCTGAATAGTGGAGTAAAGGCCACGACCGCTGCTGCGATTGCGAACGGAATTATCAGGATGGCGTGCTCGCGACGCGAGATCGTTATGCTTGCGTTGTCTGTGCCCAGCGCACGTGTCGCATGAGGAACGACAGCCTGAACGATGACCGCGCCCATGCGCTGGGGTATGTTGAGCAGCACCAACGCAATGTCGATCAGCGCGACGACTGTATAGGAGTCGATCACGGCTACAAGCCTCATAACTAACGGCAGGAGCGCAACGGCCGCCGTCGCGGCCGCCAGCCAGATCGAGAACCCCAGCAGCTGACGAGGACCGGGCACAGATCCCGGCTCGGTGCCCTGAGGAAGCCGGATCTCGGGTGTACGCGGTGGCCTCGTCCGGATCGTGCAGACAACGCCCGCCAGGAGGCCGATGCAGTTGCCTATACAAAAGACCGCGAACGCGGAATTCGGAGTGAAGGGCAGCCACGATAGTCTAAGGCCGACGAGCAGAGCGACTTCGCTGAAGGCTGCCACCGGCAGGATGGAGGCGGCAGCGATGATGTGGCCGCGTCCCCGCAGAATGCCCATCGCGAGCAGCGAGTAGATGAGGCTCGCGAGCCCGGCGGCAGAAAGGAGCGCGGCCATTGGTGTCTTCAGGAGCACGCCGGAGACGACGGCAATGACGATCGCAGCCACGAGGGTGGGCCAAGCGGTTGCCCTGATCGCCGACCAGACAATCGGGTGGTCATCTCGGGGGGCGATCGCCGCGATGTAGCGGGAGGCGCCATTCGGTATCCCACTGGCGCCGATGATCCAGACAGCGTTATAAATACTCAGGATAAGTGTGAGATGGCCATAGGCGTTGGACGATAGGGCCGCAACCAGGATGCTGCGAAAGCCCAGTTGGGCAATTACGATGCCCACGCTGCCAGCGCCGAGCATGACAACGTCACGTCGCACACGTCGCCACATCGAAGCAGGTGGGACCCCTGACGCATCGTTCTTCGACAGGCCGGTCGATGGGTGCTCGCTGGGAGAAGCGCTCACCGTATCATCGCCCTATTGAGTGGCAGCCGGCGCAAATGTATGAACCAATGACTCGTCATGCATGCAGGAGGATCATCCGGGTCAGACGCTCCATGTGGAAACGTCTTCCCAGTGAGCTCACGAAGCGCCTGCGAATACGCGCGGAACTCCTCGCCCGCGTCGATCTCGCTATCACACTGTTGAGAGCTCATGTAGGCGGCCGGTGCGCAGCGTTAACAATACTCCGCACCGGCTGCGCTTCGCTGACGATGGCCATCGGCGCGCCCATCAGGCACATGCCCCGCATGGGCAGGGCCGATACTGCGTTGGTTGGGTATCCGGGTGTCAAGGTATTAGCCACGGGAGGCCGATTGCTCTGTGCTCGCGTTAAGAACCTGGGGGGTCCTCTCGCGAGGGTCTCGACCGGCGATCAGAGCATCCTCCTCGTACGCCTCTGGGCCCGAGGCGACGAATGACACAACCGATGCCGGTCTCGTACAATAACCGACTAACGGCTGGCTACTCCGCAAGCTTTCGGGGGCATCGCAATCGCCTGGCCCAATCGATCAGACGGTCGCGTCTTATGAGCCGGGGGATTTGATTGTTGCGGGCGTAGCCTCCGCTTTGTCCTGGAAGACGAAGCCAATCTAGGTACGCCCGCATGGATCCGGCCGATACGCCGGTGGTTGAGTGTTCGGTCATCCCCGGACCGGTCGTGTTGGGCCAGCGGAGCTTGATGCCGGGCTTGGACATGGGCAACTAACGGCGAACCGTGGCGCGCGCTTGCGAGATCGTGAAGATTAACGTGCCAGGCAGCGCGCTGGTCTGACCCGTGTGGCTTGGTCAGGTGCCAGCGGTCGCGCGGCACGCGCGTCTGACCGGCCAGCACAGCCCGCAGGCAGGGGCCCAGTCACCAGCACCGCGTCGAGATCTTCGTTCAGCACGATCCCGGCGGCACCGGCGGTCAGGGCGCCACGCACCTCCCAGCGCTCGATCTTGGCGCAGGCCAGCACGGTCAGGGTCTGCTCAAAGCGCCGCGCCAGCGGTCCGACGAAGCTGGAGAGGAAGGAGGAGCCCGTGTCGTCAACCCACAGTACGACGAGCGCCGAGTCGGCCGGCGACAACACGTGAGCAAAGCATCCATGTCGTCGAACGAGCTGATGCCAAGCCCTTCTTGCTCAACGATGCTCGCAACCCTCTCGCGAGCGGCTTGGCTGGCGATCAGCGCGACCGAGTCACATGTCACCTGGGCGCAGACAAGCGCTGGCAACCGCGATGCCGGTCTTGGGCATGGGCCGCTAACGGCGCTGTTGAGCGCAAACTTACAAAAGATCGTCGGGAGTGTCCGATCGGTGGGCATAGCCCTCCCAGTCGAGTAGTGATCTCGAACCACAAGATTTCGCCGCCAAACCCAATCACCCCTCGTCGTAGAAACCGGCAAACGTTGGCGGAGAACCCACTAGTCGTGGCAACTCGTGGAGGACGCCCCTGGAAGGGCGTGTCACAAGTGGGTCACATACGAATCGTCGGCGATCTGATCCCGAACAACCCTCCCGCACCTCATTGCGATCGCGCAGCGACTCTGGCGACGGGGCATCAGCTCAGTGTTTCGGGAGGACGCACCAAGCGTGCCATCGTCAACCCATAACGACCCAGTATTCCCGCGCCACGACCTAAGGAAGACCTCGCTCGTCGCTTCGGTGCTCGCCGATCAAGCTCATCCAAGGCCTCGCGTGGCAAGAATACCTTCCGCCTCAAAAATGAACCAAGATCTCCGGGAGGCATCAGTAGTCCGTCAATCACTCCTATATCCGCATAGAGTTGCTCGGTGCTGGCTTGCGGGTTTGGATTTGCCAGTCGGGCAGCCATACGGCCGCGAAGATCTAGTGTGGACATATCCCCGATGACTTGTGTGGCCGGTAGACCTACCGTCTTCTCGGCAGCCTTGACCGCGACCCTGATGACACGTCGGAGTGCTGGATAGACACAAAGCAAGTCATTCAGAGCTTCAGCTTGAAACCCAGTGCCGTAAACATCCCACCAAGCGGCTATGTCGGCAGCCAAGCGCAGGTCGACAAAGCCATCCCTTGCATAAAAGAGAAGGAGAGCGGCTAGCTCATCAGCGGGAGCAGGGCGCCATTCGCTGACTTGCTTGTCGACTGGCGGTAGTAGCCGCTCACACGCAAAGCTTCGCTCATACCAATGGATGCGCCAGTGGAGCTCGACTGGCGGTAACCCTCCTCGCTCGTGGCGGAGCGTAAAATGCAGCAGGGGCAATCCGGTGTGTCCAACATAATCTGTAGGAGCATCGTAGCCGAGCTCGCGAACGACCTCTACGGCTGTATGCAGCTGCTCTGGTGCCACAAGGAGATCGACATCGCCGGAGAGCCGTCGCCCGGGATCACCGTAGATGGCCTCGCCCAGTAGTGGGCCCTTTAGAGGCGCTGAGGGAATACCAGCATCAGCGAGGGCGGCAATCGCACCGAGGGAGAAAAGCTGTAGAAAAGTACCGTGTTGATGTGCTGTCTCTGTAGCGCGTTCGACTGCTTCTGCAAAGTCGTCGCTGGTTTGTCCTTCTGCTAGATCCAAAATTCGCGGACCCAAGGTGGGCAGCAACCTGCGTAAGCGAAGCGCTTCGGTGAGTCGTGACCAGTCAATTTCCGCCGTTAGGCGCCTTGCTCGCTCAGACATGGCCAGCCGACGGGCGACCGTACCGGCACTTATCAGAACGACTTGGCGCTCAGCGCGGGAGAGAGCCATCTAGTGAGCCGTTTAGCCCGTGTCGCGGTCTATGATGATTCTTGTGTAATTCCATTTTGAGTGGTCGTGGGTAGCTTCAGTGGAAGAGAGGCGAGGATCTGTCGTGGTTGCTTACTTTCGAAGTAGTCGTCTGGTCCTGCTTATGAATTGATGCCGATAGGGGGCGGATCCTGGTTGTAAAAGAGAGCGGTTGCCTCCCGCCTACAAGTCTAACCCAGGTCGTCGGCTGATCAGAAGGCACGGTGTAGAACGGAACGATGTAGAAGGTCGTATTGATATCGATCCAGGACACGTTCCGAACCTGTTCATCTTTCTGCTCCTCGCTAGCAACCATTCCGGCAAAGTGCTTGCCTTGCACCGAGACGCGATCAGTGCAGCCGCGATAGTCGGTCTCGGGCACGGTCAACGAACGGCAGAGCACTCTGTCGGCTTGAGGCCATTGGAGTCTCCCATCATACCCGCGCTAGAGTCTAAAGTTCCGCCCGGCGGAACGGTCTGAACGAAGGAGGCGTGGGTTCAGAGCCCGCAGCACCCAGGCATGTGGGGGACCGTGCGCAGCAGGATCTTTGACGTCGCCCCACAGCGACCAGTTGGCAACGTACAGGTAATCGATCTCGCCCGGTTCGCAGCGGCACGCGCGCGGCCCCCAAGATCTGCCAGGGGCGCGTCATTCCAGTCTTGAGCTCAAGCCGCCGCCGGTGCCAGTCCTCGATAAGCTGCTCCTCGTCAATCACGAGTGAGCGAGATCGTACCAGGCTCACGTCGCCCCACGCGATCTTCATGAACTGAGGCAGCTCGTCGAGCCCGCTCTGGAGCAGGATCCTACCCGCGCGGGTGATGCGGGGGTTTGTGCGTGATCTTCAACAGTCGGGGCTAGTGTTCGTTGCGTGCGCGCAGCGAATCCTTCCCCGCGTCGGCGCCGTCGACCGTCGTGCGAAATTTCAGCATGTCGAAATGCCGGCCGTCGCGGCCCACGCGGGGCTGGCGAAAGAATACCGGCCCACGGCTATCGACCTTGATCGAGATCGCGAGCATCACTGAGGAGATCGCGACCAGACCGATCGTGGCGCCGGCCAGGAGGACGCGCGCTTGACCGCGGCCGAGGAGAGCGTCATCCCAAAGCGTCTGTCCCCAATCACGATCACGCCGTGCAGGTCGTCGAACTCCACGGAGGAGCGCATGACCTCGAGCAGACGCGGCAGCACGCTCGCGCGTGCCGATCGCCTTCAGCGTGCGCACCAGTCGAGCATCTCGCCGCCCGTCGGCGCTGCTGGGGCGCGATGATCGTGCGGTGCAGGTTCGGCGGAAGCGCCAGGTTGCGGATGCGCACCAGCCGTTGCGACGAGAAGCCCTCGGTCGACCACCCATGGGCGTCGCCGGGCTGAAGGTGGCTGAAGGTGGGCGACCATTCCGGTTGATGCCGCTGTGGCCGGACAGCTTCGCTTTGATGCTATCGACGGCTGATCACCGATGAACAGGCAGCGTTCGGCTGGGACGTGGCGCAGCACGATCGCCCTTGCGGCGGAGACACGTTCCATCAGCGAAGCGACGCTCTCGTGGGCACCGTCAGGAACCGGAGGTCGTTCTTTAGTCGATAGAAACATCCGTCCGCTTGATTACAGGAATCATCGCTCGGGTACTGGAGATGTGTATCGTGGCGGCACAGCGTTCGCCCGCACTGGGGTTCGCTCGCCCATTAACGAGCATGGAGGTTGGATTATGAGGTCATTGAAGGCCCTTCGGGGCGCAGCATTGACATTTTTTGTGGTTGCGGGCTTCTTGCTCGCGAACGCTGGCGGCGCGTTCGCTGCTGGTGGAACGAGTCTATGTATCCCAGAAGTCGAAGGAGGCGCCACGGTTACTCCGATCAAAGGCGCATGTCTCCCGAAATACAAACTAGTCGAACTTGGTGCCGAAGGTAAAGAAGGAAAAGCGGGCAAAGAAGGCGCAACCGGGAAGGAAGGCCCTCCTGGAAAAGAAGGCCCCGAAGGCAAAGAAGGAACGTTTGCTGGTCTGACCACCGCAGAGAAGGAATCGCTGCTCGCGATCCTTCCTTACGTCAGTTTCGTCAAGCAAGGCGTAGGCAAAAAGCCGACGATCAAGTTTTCTGGCGCGAACGTGCAGGTTGTATCGGGAGCCGCTAAAGAGGCCGAAATCAACGGACTCGGCAACCTCATCGTCGGCAACGACGAAGAACCGGGCACCCAGACCGGGTCGGGCAACCTCGTCCTGGGAACGCCCAAGCAGTCCTTCACGAACGCTGGCGGATTCCTCGCCGGTGAACACAACACGGTGAGTGGCCGCGGTGCTTCGGTGAGCGGCGGCGAATTCAGCACCGCTAGCGGATTGCGCTCGTCGGTCAGCGGTGGCTATGACAACATCGCCAGCAACGAAGGGACCTCGGTGAGCGGCGGCCAGGAGAACAAAGCCAGTGGCCTCGGGTCTTCCGTCAGCGGCGGCCTCTTCAACGAAGCCTCCGGCACCACTAGCTGGATCAGTGGCGGCGCCGAAAACCTCGCCAGCGAAGACTTCGCTACTGTAAGCGGCGGCTTCCTCAACACGGCCAGTGGCTTTGGAGCCTCAGTGAGCGGCGGCAGCGAAAACAAAGCCAGCGGCGATGGGTCGTCGGTGAGCGGCGGATCCGCGAACGCCGCGAAAGGCGAATCCTCCTCTGTACTCGGTGGAGAGAAAAACACCGCCAACGGAAACTACTCGTCGATCCTCGGCGGCAAAGGGCTCGCGCTGCCCACCGAATTCGGAGAGGACTACTGATAGGCGAGAGCATTTGAAGTAGGCAAGGTGGCTCGTGCCGAGGGTTGGCAGGATCCACCTTGCCCTTCCGTTTGCTCAGCCGAGTCTCCGGCAGGGTCTCCTCCGGGGAGATACGCAAGATGCCAGGCCCCAAACCGCTTTCGTGGTCGAGGATCAACTCAGAGGCGGCGCTGCGCGACTTGACGCCGAGCTTCTGAAAGGCGGAGGAGAGATGATTCTTGACGTTGCTTTCGCTCACGACCAGCTTGCGCGCGATCTCGGCGTTCGAGAAATCAAGCACCACCATCGCCAGGATCTGGCGCTCGCGCGGCGACAGCGAAGGCCGGTCGACGATCTGGCGAATCGCTCGAGGAATCACGCACTGGCCAGCCGCCACTGCCGCGAGCGTGGGCAGCAACGTCCTCTCCATCTCGCTAGCCAGCACACCTCCCTCGAGACGAGCCGCGATGGTTCTCGCCCCGAGTGCGCTTGGTGTCTCCTTCACTACCGCTACCAGGGGACCTTGGTGCTCCGCACGCAGTGCTGACAGGCCGGCGGTCTCCTCCGTTGTGGCGCTCACCCAGCCGACCAGACCGATGTCGCTCGTGTCAGGGCCACCCTTGTCGCTCGAGGCCCATCTGGGCAGGAGCCCCTGAACCGTGGGCCAGATCGATGCCCCATCCTCGAGCAGCGAGACGACATAGCGATCCGAGTCGCTCATCTGCGCACCCGGGGAATCGGAATTAGCGTGCCTTTCCTCCATCAGAAAGGACATTAAACGTCAAATGCCGGCCTCCCGCATGGGAGACCGGCATTTGACCACTTCTAAAGTCTACGCCGTAGCCTTACGGAGTAGAGAAGGTGAGGTCTTTTTTAGGTGTATGCACCGGGAAAGCCTTGTCGGTGGATTCACCTTCTTTGCTGCCTGCAGTCAGATCCTCGAAGCTCCCGTGATCCTCGATCATCGGGGTCTCGTAAATGTTCTTCTCCATGAGCGTCCTTTCGTTATGGAGTACAGGTGTACGCGAAGAATGATAAGCGGGCTCACGCCAAACACAAGACCTGAAAAAGTACCGGCCTGGAAAAGTACTGGTCCAGGTTCTGAAAACTCCTATGTCCGGCGCTCGGACTCTTCCAAGAGCTCGCACGGGTAGTCGGGATCCTCGAGCGCGCGGAGCCACACGTCGGCCAGCCCCAGATGCCATAGTCGACGCGTCGCTCGGGTGCTGCGACGCCCAGCATCTTCTCGCAGCAGATGCTCCAGTGGCTCGAGACGCACGAAGGTGCGCACCGGTGCCTCGCTCTTTGCGAGTCCTTCGGCTAGCAGGGTCCCATCTGTCTCGAGTCCGGTCGCAAGAAGGTCAGTGAAGAAGCTCTTTTCGTGGCGGGTGCGCACAGCCTCCGGGATGTGCCCAGCCAGCGCGTCGCGTAGAAGCGCACGGTCGCGCACCGGGTCGAAGAGCATCTGCGGGGGATTCGAGAGCACCGCGCGCAGGAGGTCGAGATCGAATAGGAAGGGATGGCGCCCATCGATCTGCTCGTCGATCGATTCGCGACGAAGATGAGCGGGGACGCCGAGCGCCGCTCCAGCCTGTGTTAGGTGGTTCGCTAAAGTTCGCCACCACACCGGGCCGTCGAGTCTCCCCCTGCTTTCGTCATCTTCCAGTTCCATGAGCGCCGAAGCGTCGGAGGACAGGAGCAGCGACCCCGATGACTTCGGGGTCGTCCGGTGCCGGCGTTTAACCGCAAGCGGAACTAGGGGGCGCACGCCCCATATTCGTATAGCTCGCAAGCGCATGCGTAGGTCCGCGTCGGACCCGACTTCGGGGATCCGCCGGGTCAGCCTCCACGCGGAGAGCAGCCTGCCCGTGCGCAGCATGTCGGCGATCAGGTGGGGCGCGAGCCCGAACAGCTCGTCCCCGCCCTCTCCGTCGAGCATCACATCAACGCCCAACTCGCGGGCCTTCGCCATCAGGGGCTTCCAGACGAACAGATTCGGTGTCGCTGGTGGCAGGCTCCAGCGATCGATGTGCTCAAGCGCCGGTGCAAGGACCGAGGCCCGCTCGTCGAATGCAATCAGCTCGACCGGCATGCCGGTTTGCCTTGCCGTCGCCTCGATCAGATCGCGCTCATCGGTCTGCGGATGTGACGGGAAGACACCGGCGAGCGCGATCGCTCCAGCTCCGGGGTTCTGCTGGGCTGCCAGTCCGGCGGCCACGCAAGCCGAGTCCAGGCCTCCGCTGAGGCTCACAGCGGGCCGCTGTGCTCCCTGAGCGGCACGCTGTACCGCCGCGAAGGCCGCATGCCGCAGGCGCTCGGTGATCGCCTCTCGCGAGTCACGGGCAACGCCCTCGTAACTGGGTCGCCAGTAGGGCTCGACCGTGAAACCCTCACGAGACATCACCGCTCTGTGTGCGGGTGGTATGTGTCGGACGCCCTCGAACAGCGTGTGCCCGGGGGGCACGCTGCCGCGCTCGATCCACCTGGTCAGGGCCAGACGATCCGGCGCGGGAGTGCTGGGCAGCAGATCGACGATCGCACGCTCGTGTTCAGCGAATAGTGCTCCGTCGCCGAGGCGAACGTGCACGAGGGGGCGACCACCCAATTGGTCGCGGACGATCATTGCCTCTTCGCGATCTAGGTCGTAGGTCACCACGACGAATGTCCCTCGCAGCAGTTGGCAAGCCTCGGGCCCCACCTGACCGTACGCACACGCGAGCAGAGTGGACAGATCACAATCTGAGGGCAGTCTGAACTTTCCACAAAGCTCTCGCTCGTTGGTGAGACGTCCAGAGATCCAGCAGCGAAAGTTACCCTCGGTTGCACCTGGTGCGCCCACGATTGCCAGTCGATCGATGCGCTCAAGCGGCTCGGCTCCGTTTGTTGCTGCGCGCTCCAGGAGCTCCACCGCTCGCTCGCCCCAGGCCACAGCGAACATCGACTCAGATCTCCAGCAGACGCTCGTAGCCGCGATCGGCATCGGGAAGAATTGGCCGCCCGTGGACCTCCAGCCAGGCGTGGGCACCGAACGGGCGCGGTTGCACAGCTACAACGAGGGTCTGTGAGATCCCGCGCCGCTCAAGCATGTACATCAGAGTAAGCGAGCGGAATAAGCAGCGGGAATCGCTCGGGAGACGCTCAAGCACCTTGCGCGTAGCCTGCGCCAGCCGCCAGCCGACAAGCACTTCTCGATCCTTGTCACCGTCAGGCTGTAGATGATTGTCTTGGCCTCGGGCGTCGATCCGTAAGCGGCGTACAGCGCGCTCGGCGTCGTCAACGCGCATCACCCAGCGCACACGTGTATACGTCCGTACGACCTCCGATGCCAGGCGTACTCGCTGCCCTGGCGCAAGTTTGTCGAGATTGAGCGGGGTGATCGGTTTCACGAGATCGCCAGGTACTCGTGCAGAGTTTCGGCGAGTCGCGTTGCGTCCATCTCAGGCCGGATACGCAGGCGATATATGTGCCCCGTGGCAGCTAGATCGGCCGCCAGGTCGAGGTGACGGGTCAAGCGTTCTGGCGTTCTCACCGACAGATTGAAGGTGCTTGCGAGCAGCACCAACGGGTCGACCGCCTCGATACGTTCGACAGGGTTGCCGTGCGTCGAGCGCTCAAGCAGAAACAGCTTGCCAAACGGCGCCTCAGAGGCGATCACGCTAGGGACATAGCGCTGCTTGCCCGGAAAGGCAGCCGGAGGACCGAGGACCGTCACGCTCCCGCGCAGATAGACGATCTTGCTCGGCGTCGCGCAGATGCAGCAGCGCAGCGCCAGGATGAGCCACCAGCGCTCCATCTCGTGTCTCAAGCGCAACCGTGTCGTCGCTGAGCAACGTCGCCCCTAGGTGCAGCAGGGCCGCCGCGAGCGAGGACTTGCCGGCACCGGGCGGACCGGTGAACAACGCTGCCCTGCCTTCCATCGCCACACCTGAAGCGTGCAGCACCTCGAATCCTCTCAAGGGTCGCTGCCAGCGGCAGTGCTTGCGCCGGGATGAGAGTTGTCCACTCCGCACATTCCGGCTCTGGGTCGCAGAGCAGCTCGGTGCCGTCCGGCGAGATCAGGATGCGCCCAACCTCCGGCGCAGACAAGAGGTAGCCGCTAGTCGGAACGAAGTCGACACTGAGCAGCACCGCATCCCCATCGCGCTGCTCGCGCACGCGTTTCGATGCATGCTCGGCAGACTCCACCGCCGCTGAAGCTCCTGCGGATCCAGTCTCACGCGTGTCGAGATCTCGGAGACAGGAAGAGACGAATCGACCGCCGGGATGCCGGGTATCTCGATACGGGGGTCGACTTCGAGCGGCTAGGCCAAACGCGGCGCCCCTCGCCGCTAGCTTCTGGCCGGACGCGGCAAGCACATCATCAGGCTGGGTCTGCATCCACGATCTCGATCAGACCGCGCTCGAGCAGACCCTGACAGAGCGCGATCAGGTCGTCCTTGACCTTGGCCGGCTCCAACCCCGTACTCCTGAGCCAGCTCCGGCACGAGTGGCCCCAGCCGTTGGGGCGGTGTCGAGTGCCTCGAGCATCCGGCCCGCAGTTGGGTTCAAGCCGTGATATTGGCCTGTGCGCAGGTTCAGTACGACTGTCTCCGCGACAAAGCTGCGGTGCACCACGTGCTGTGGCAAACGCACGCGGGCAGCGAGCAGTTCAGTGGTGGAGGGAGAGGACATGGACGGATGAGCTCCTGGATCGTGTTTGTCAGTACTCGGCATTAGTGCAGGTGCTCTTTAGTACTCGGCGATAGTTCCGGTGCGCTGACCGTAGCGAATCGACGCACGCAGAAGCATGAAACTGGCCGGCAGCAGCACAACGGAGAAACCCACCAGCTTGAGAAGCTCCACACCCGCGGGGTGCACCAACGGCGTGTCAACCAGCAGATGACGCATCAGATCGGTGGCGGGAGTGAACGGCTGAACTTCGGAGGCCCACCGGATCCAACCGGGTAGCAGCGCGATCGGAAAGTACAGGCCGCCGACGATCGCAATGCCCGACACAATGAACTGACTCACGGCAGCCACCTGCTTGAACGCCATAACCACGGCGACGAGGAACAGCGCAAACGGCATGAACGCGATCACACCAAGTAAGGCCACGGGAATCGCGAGGAACGATGTTGCAGCCAGCGGAAGACCGAACACCACTGTGGCTAGTACGAGTGTGAGGACGCCACTGAAGAACGCGTTGCACAGCGGGAATAGCATCGTGCCGATGATTCCGTTGACCGGGCCATGGGCACTGACCAGGAAGCGCTCGATCGTGCCGGAGACCAGTTCCTGGCGCACGCTCCCGGGCATGATGCCCAACGAGAGAGTGAGGATCTCGACGATCACCAGTCCGACGATCACATAGCCGAAGTAGCCCCCCCCGGAGTGGAACGTCTTTACGGTGAGCAGATGGCTGATGTAGTAGAAGACGGCGATCGTGAACAAAGGCCCCAGAATCTGCGAGACAAGCTGTGTGCGGTAGCTCACAAACAGAACCGCATCTCGACGCATGATTCCCCACATCGCTTCAAGCCACTGTCTCATTGGACCTGCTCTAGACGACCATCTTGGAGCGTGTAGCTAGCGTCGCACGCGATCACACGATCCTCGCCCCGCGGAGAGCACCATAGGACGCTCGCCCCCCTTTCAGATGCCTGCTTGATCTGCTCGTTGAGCAGACCGTAACCATCGTCGTCGAGCGAGTTGCGCGGCTCGTCAAGCAGGAGCATGCGCGGATCGTGCATAAAGGCCATCGCCAAGCGGATGCGCTGACGTTGACCCATCGACATGCGATCGACCCGCCGCTCGGCGAACTCCTCTAAGCCGAATCGTTGCAGACTCCTCGCCACCACCTCGGCACGTTGGTCTCGGGGGACGTAGGCGAGCCGGGCCCAGTAGTCGAGTTGCTGACGGACACGCAGGCGAGCCTGCAGGCTGCGATCGCCCGCCGAAAGAAAGCCGATCTGCTGTCGATAGCGATTCCCCTTCGTCTCGGGAGTTAGCTCGCCCATGCGCACGCTTCCGCGCTGTGGCAGCAAGATCCCGGCGGCTAGCCGCAAGAGCGTAGTCTTTCCTACACCGTTGCGGCCACCGATCCAGGTCACCTCGCCAGCACGCAACGTGAGGCTTACGTCGTCCAGCACTGGCGGCTTGGGACCCTTCCATTTGTGATAGAGGCCCTCGAGCTCGAGAATCGGCTCTCCACTCGAGCCCCCGATTGGCGGCTCGCTGGGGACGGACTCTGATAAGGAAGCAGTGCTCATGGCGATCGATGTGCGTTCGGTTGGAGACTTGCGCCGTGCGGCCCGTAAACGATGGCAGATCTACCAGGCGATCGCAGATCATTGTCCTTACAGACGCAGATATACAGAAGAACCTTTCCGATGACGGCGTTCTTTCATCGGTTCTCGACAAGCAGCGTGCGCAGGGCGCATTCCCAGTGCGCATTTAACGCAGACGACTAGCCAATCGTCTAAAGACAGTCCAGTCGACAAAGTCTTAGACTGCAGAGAAGCACCGTCAAACCCTCTACCATCTCGCCTGAGCCACCATCTTAGGAGTTTCCAGCACGGATGCCTGCCACCTATCATCTCTCGCATCTGAAGGCCCTCGAGGCCGAGGCCGTCCACGTGATGCGCGAGGTCGCTGCTGAGTTCGAGCGGCCCGTGCTGCTGTTCTCTGGCGGCAAGGACTCGATCGTCCTGCTGCGGCTCGCCGAGAAGGCGTTTCGTCCGGGTCCCTTCCCGTTCCCGGTCATGCACATCGACACGGGACACAACTTCCCTGAGGCGATCGAGTTTCGCGACCGGCGGGTCGCGGAGATCGGGGAGCGGTTGATCGTCGCGAACGTGCAGGACTCGATCGATCAAGGACGGGTGGTCGAGGAGACAGGACCGAGGGCCTCGCGCAACGGCCTACAGACGGTTACGCTGCTCGACGCGATCTCAGAGCACGGCTTCGACGCGCGCCTTCGGCGGCGCTCGGCGCGATGAGGAGCGCGCTCGGGCAAAGGAGCGCATCCTCTCGTTCCGCGATGAGTTCGGGCAGTGGGAGCCTCAGCGCCAGCGCCCGGAGCTGTGGGGTCTCTACAACGGCCGTCAGCGCAAAGGCGAGCACGCACGGGTCTTCCCGATCTCAAACTGGACCGAGCTCGACGTCTGGCAGTACATCGCCGAGGAGCAAGCTCGAGGTGCCCTCCATCTACTTCGCGCACGAGCGCGAGGTCTTCGAGCGCGACGGGATGCTCTACGCCGTCAGCCCCCATGTTCAGCTGATCGATGGAGAGGAGCCGTTCAAGGCTTGGGTGCGGTACCGGACCGTCGGGGACATGAGCTGTACCGGGGCGGTTGAGTCGACGGCCACCACCCTTCACGATGTGGTGCTCGAGATCGCCGCGACCCAAGTGACCGAGCGTGGCCAGACCCGTGCCGATGACAGGGTCACCGAGGCGGCGATGGAGGATCGCAAGAAGGCGGGTTACTTCTAATGGCCATCTCCGATACCACCGTAAACCAGTCCCAGAACGGCCGGCATCCCTCCACACAGGAGCAGGACGTCTTCAAGGAGCTCTCCGAGCGTCCCGCCGACCTGCTTGCGCTTCGCCACCGCCGGATCGGTCGACGACGGCAAGAGCACCCTGATCGGCCGGCTGCTCTACGACTCAAAGCAGGTTCTCGTCGATCAGCTCGAGCACGTCGAGCAGACCTCCAAACGGATGGGCAACGACTTCCTCGACCTGTCGCTGCTGACCGACGGTCTGCGTGCCGAGCGCGAGCAGGGCATCACGATCGATGTCGCCTATCGCTACTTCGCCACCCCGAACCGGCGATTCATCATCGCCGACACTCCCGGGCACGAGCAATACACCCGCAACATGGTCACGGGAGCCTCGACCGCCGATCTCGCGATCGTCCTGATCGACGCGCGCAAGGGTGTCATCGCGCAATCCAAGCGCCACGCATTCATCAGCTCGCTGCTGCGGATCCCACACATGGTCGTGTGTGTCAACAAGATGGACCTGGTCGACCACAGCCAAGAGGTCTTCGACCAGATCGTCGACGAGTTCGAGGACTTCGCCGCACGCCTCGACGTCTCAGATGTGACGTTCATCCCGATCTCGGCACTCAACGGCGACAACGTCGTAGAGCGCTCCGAGAACATGCCCTGGTATGAGGGCCCGCCGCTGCTCTACCACCTCGAGCACGTCCACATCGCCTCAGATCGCAACCTGATCGACGTCCGCTTCCCGGTGCAGTGGGTCATCAGACCGCGAAACAGCGACTACCGCGCCTATGCGGGGCAGGTCGCCGGCGGAATCCTGCAGAGCGGGCGACGAGATCGTCGTCCTACCCATCAGGCCAGCGGTCCAAAATCGCCGGGATCGACACCTACGACGGGCCGGTCGACGGAGGCGTTCTCGCCGATGTCCGTCGCGATACGTCTCGCGGACGACATCGATGTCGGGCGGGGTTCGACGATCGCCCGCACCCAAAACCAGCCGGCGGTCTCGAACAGCTTCGAGTGTCTGCTCTGCTGGATGTCAGAGAACCCACTGGACCCCAATCGCCGCTACCTGGTCAAGCACACCACCCGCACCACGATGGTCGGCGGCATCGATGTGCGCTACCGGATCGAGATCGACACGCTGCACCGCGACGAGACGGCCAGCACCCTGGAGCTCAACGACCTCGGACGAGTCCGCCTCGAGCTCTCCTCGCCGCTGGTGTTCGACTCCTACCGGCGCAACAGGATCACCGGCAGCCTGATCGTGATCGACGAGGCAACCAACGAAACCGTCGCCGCGGGAACGATCCTCGACACCGACGCTGAGTTCGAGGACATCGCCACCCCAGAGACCAAGACTGAGCGCAGCCCGAACGTGAAGTGGCAAGGCTCACGGTTGACCCGCCGCGATCGTTGGGACGCGCTTGGGCACGCCGGGGCGACCGTGTGGTTCACCGGACTGCCGGGGTCGGGGAAGTCGACGATCGCGACCGCGGTGGAGGAGCGTCTGGTGAAGGCCGGTCGCCCAGCATTTCTTCTCGACGGCGACAACCTACGTCACGGCCTCAACGGCGACCTGGGATTCGACGAGGCCGCACGCTGCGAGAACGTCAGGCGCACCGCCCACGTCGCAAGACTGCTGGCCGAGTCCGGAACGATCGCCCTCGTCAGCCTCGTCAGCCCGTATCTGTGCGATCGAGAGCACGCCGCAGATCTACACGCCGCCGATGACCTGCACTTCATCGAAATACACGTCGATACGCCGCTTGAGATCTGTGAAGAACGAGACCCCAAGGGCCTGTACGCCAAGGCACGCGCCGGCGAGCTGCACAGGTATGACCGGTGTTGACGCTCCCTACCAGCCCCCAGCACAGCCAGATCTCGTCATCCGCACTGGCCACGAGACCATCGACCAAGCCGTCGAGCAAGTCATGCAGACCCTGGCCGGTCGGCTGCTGCATCCTCCTTCACAAGACTGACAGGCTGCCGACGACAACTGGTTAAACCCGCGTTGTATGGGTAGGCGCATCTACCCGGCGAACAGGTGATCGAAGAGCGAGATCGCAAACTCGATCGGCTCGCACGTGGAGTTCGCAGATGCCTCCTCAAGCCGCTGATGATGACCTGGACCTCCTAGCCACATGCCGAGACTCCCTGAGAGTGATTCCGAAGGGACGATGAGTGGAAGCGCCATTCGGTACTCCATGACTGGCACGTGGACTAGTTTCTCACTAAACCCATTGTATTTGTCTATGTAGGACCGTTATCGCACGAGGCCGCAATGACCGTCAAGGACCCCTGCATGCGCACGAGCACCAAGCCACCCAGCAGCAACGCAGTAGGCAAGGCGGTAACACGCCATAGCCTCGGTCGATTGAGCGCGGCACGCACCTCCAGGGCTATAGGTCGCCGGCTAGCAGGGTGTCGGCGAGAATGTCTGGCGGGACGTCGAGGTCGGCCGTCAGTCGCCATAGTCCAATCTGGTTAGACAGGACGCTCGCGAGCTCAAAGCGTGTCAGCTGGCGCTCTGGGGATCGAGGAAAGTTCATCAGTGACCCGATCAGCGAGGCGAGTGGATCCCCGATCCTCTCGAGGTTCGTCTGCAGCCCAGGCCGGCGGTCGAGCACCACCAGCGCCTTCAGCGGTAGCGGCTCTGAGTACACGGGAACCGCGATCCAGAACTCACCGTCGAGAGACGAGATCGGCTCCGGGGGATCTCCCCCTCTCAGCCTTGAGATTCTTGCCGTTGGGACGGTCATCAAAGGCGCTGCCGGATGGGCGAGAGGCGTCTCTGCGCCTCGGGCCTCGAGCATCAGCACATCGTCTGCCATGAGCGCCAGCCCACGCCCGAGAAGCTCCGTCAACAGGGTGCTCTTGCCACCGCCCGTCGCCGCCGTGATCGCGATCACGCCATCTGGCGTGACAACTGCGCCGGCATGTAGAGCCTCGTAGCCTCGGAGCAACGCAATGGTGAACAGAACCGAGTCGAGCACCACTCGCCACCACGATGGCTCGGCGGAGTCTGATGGAGCGCATCCAAGGATGCTGCCGTCGGCGCTTAGGTGGTGAACCGAAAGGGCCTCATCCGAGATCCTGCCGCTCGGGTCAGGTAGTGCGCCGTGCACGAAGCGATGATCTCCGTCTATACCGCGTTCAACGATGAACGGCGCGCCGTCCATAACACCTTGCCAGCCGATTGCGGCTCGTCCAGACCAACTACTGGAGACCGTCTCCGGTGCCACGACTCGCAGCCGGAGTGCTGGCTCGTGCAGTGGATGCATTTCCCAGTCGCCAGGAGGCAGCGGTCCATCGACACTCAGACTGAGGCCGAAGGCACGCAGCCCTGTATCACGTTGACAAACCGTCTTGCATAGCCGGAGACTCTAGCCGGTGTGCAGCTGTTTGACTGAGGTGGACCAACCCTGAGCTTTGACACCAACGCCACGCAACTTTCCGCGGTGTCGCGCGTTGCCTTCCTATATGACTCTTCGAATACAAAGGCCTCCCATGCTCCTGATCAGATCGCTGAAGTCGACCGTCCTCGCCTTCACGGCCGTCCTCGCGCTAGGCGCCTCGGGGGCAGCAGCCGCAACGAGCGAAATCGAAGGTGTCTGGTCGTTCGCGGGCGGTAGCGTCATCATCCAGCCAATTACGCCCGGTAGCAACACCTTTCAGGGCACGGTTCAGACCGAAACAAAGTTCGCCGAATGTGCGCATACCGTCGGCGAAGTGATGTGGACGAATATGGCTGAACAGCCCGACGGCTCCTTCTGGGGGCTCCATCAGTGGTTCCGCGCTGAATGCAAGCTGGAATCGTCGTTCGTCGGACCAACAGCCTGGCGGGTGCTCCACACCGCGGCCGGCGGCCGCTACCTGAAGGTCTGCTTCAGTCATCCGGGGGGTCCACAGCCGACTATCGCTGTCAGCGGCGCACCCAACAATCAATCTGAATATGCCGCCTATGACGTCACCTATGGCTGCTACGAATCGGCCCTGATCGAACCCGTGCCCACCGTCGAAGGCGAAGGCACCGGCAAAGGCGATTCGAACTCAGGCGCGATAACGTTCGTCAACACCGTGGTCCTCCCCCCAACCGCGGTCTGCGTCAGTCAGAGGACGCTGAAGATCAAGCTCAAGGATCCCAAGAAGGACCCTTTCGAGGAGGTGCTGGTCAAGATCGGCAGCAAGAGAGTCGCTGATCTCAAGGGAGTCAAGGCCATCGCCAAGGCTCTGAAGAATGGCATCACGCTGAAGAAACTCCCGAGTGGGACCTACAAGGTGAGTGTCGTCGCCACCACGATCCTGAAACAGCACCTAACCGGAGCCAAGACCTACAAAAGCTGCATCAAAGGCTCGTCGGCAAGATCAAGCTCAAAGGCAGCAAAAAACACCACTGACGGCGGGAGTGTCGGGTGAGGGCCAGGCCGCGAGGGAGGTGGGTTGGTTGGTGTCGGTCTTTGCGAGTGGTTTGACGAGGTCTTCGCATGTGAATTTCCATTCGGATGGCTGGGCGATTTGCTCGTAGCGACGACCGAAGGCGAGCAGGCGTGCTTGGAGGGGGTCGAGGTCCAACGAAGTCGTTGGGAGTGAGCGCCGCCTCGCGTTGGACGACGGAGAAGTAGAGCTCGGCCTGATTGAGCCATGAAGCGTGGACAGGTGAAGCTACCAGGCGAGATCGCGTATAGCCTGAGCCCCTATGCGAGCCTGCTGAGCCTCCGTTGATTCACGGCCGGCCTCAGGCGATCGTCACTGTCTCGTGCTGCCGCCTTCGTCCGCGTATGAAAGTCAACATGTACGTGCCACTCTCGATGAGTCGGTGCTGGGTCAGCATTAGTCGACTCTTCTTGCCCGAGTCAACGACCGATCCGGCAGCGTAGATGACGTTGCCCCGTGAGAGCACCGCCACACTCGATGCTCCCGCTGTCGTGAACGTGACTGGGGAGCTTGTCAGCTCGGTCGTGCACTTCTGAGTGGTTTTCTTGTGCTTGCCCTTGAGTGCTGTGGTCGTTTTGCATATGACGAGCTCAACCTGACCGGCCGCTCCCCTTGGCCCTTGCGCTCCGGTCGAGCCTTGAGGTCCCTGGGCTCCGGTGGGACCCTGCTTGCCGTTGGCACCAGCTATCCCGTTGGTGCCGTTCGTCCCGTTGGCGCCTTTGCTGCCGACTGCTCCTGTCGGACCAGTGGGTCCGACAGAACCCGTGGACCCCGTGGGACCAGTTGGTCCTGCTGGACCTGTAGGCCCTGCCGGACCTGTAGGCCCTGCCGGACCTGTAGGCCCTGTCGGACCTGTAGGCCCTGCCGGACCTGTAGGCCCTGCCGGACCTGTAGGCCCTGCCGGACCTGTAGGCCCTGCCGGACCTGTAGGCCCGAGTCGGCCACCACGCCAGTCCCGCTCAGCGCAATGTGGGTCGGGGTCGACTCGTTGTCAGACAGCGCAATATCTGGCTGCCAACGCCCCGGTCCTGGCCGGAGTGAAGCGCGCAGTGATCGTGCAACTCTGCTCGAAAGCGAGCGTGCGCCCCGACGCACGCGTCGGCGATAATCGCGAAGTCGGCGGAGTCGGCACCTTCGAGTGTCGCGCCGGTGATGGTCAGCTCTTGCGCTCCCACATTCGTAATCAGTAGCACCGATGCCTGGGAGGACTGTTCGACTGTCTCATCGCCGAATTCACCGCCTGCCACCGCCGCCCGTGGAGCCGAGTAGAACAATTCCGCGCTCTGCAGATAGTTGCTCGTCGCGCCAATACCACCAGCAATCAATACCCGCCCATCCGGCAGGGTCGCCGCTACGGCGCCGCCTCGGGGAATCTGCGGCTCCGTTTCCACAGATTCAGGGAGCAGCGTAAATGTGTCTCCAGCGGGATTGAATAGCTCGGCACTCTGCATAAGGATGCTGCCGTTGAAGCCACCGGCAATTAGCATCTGCCCATCTGGCAGCAAGGTGGTTGCCGCGCCAAAGCGGGCGTGGTGCAACTCGGTTTCACCGGAGGGAGTGAGTTCGCTAAAGCTTTCTGTAGTGGGGTTGAACAGTTCCGCGCTCGCAAGAGCTCCACTGTTGTTCTGGCCACCAGCGATCAGCACCTGCCCATCCGCCAGCCGCGCGGCCGGGGCATCGAAACGGGCTGTGTGCAGTTCGGCGCTGCCGGCGGTGAAGATCCCAGTGGCGGGGTTGAACAGTTCCGCGCTGCGTAGGTAGCCGCCAGTGTGTTCGCTGTAGCCACCAGCGATCAGCACCTGCCCATCCGCCAACAACGTGGCCATAGCCTCGTAGCGAGGAATCTGCAACTCAGTTTCGCCCGCGGGAGTAAGCGCGGTGAAGGTGCCGGTGGCGGGATTGAACAGTTCCGCGCTCTGCAGGTCGCCGCCGGCTTCGTCATACCCACCTGCGATCAACACCTGCCCGTTGGGCAGCGCCACCGCCACAGCGCCTTCACGGGGCGTCTGCAGCTCAGTGTCGCCCGCAGGGCTAAGTTCCCTGAAGGTATCGGCGATTGGGTCGAACAGTTCGGCACTCTGCAGACGTTGGTGCCGTCATAGCCTCCGGCGACCAGCACCTGCCCATCTGGCAGGGAGGCCGACGAACGCATCGAAGCGGGCGGTCTGCAGCTGGGTGGCCTGCGACGAAGCGGTGAGCGTGGCGAAGTACGGTGCAGATGTGACCGCTGCTGAAGCTGGGCTCGTACCTCCTGGTATCCCAGCCAGGATCGCCGCACTGAGCGACACGGCGAGCAAGCTGCGTCGCTGCAACTACTGGGTGGCGTCTAATCATCCCGCGGCATCATTTCACACCAATGACTTCAGGTCGGTGCTCCTGACTGCTACGCACGCACAATTGGGCCTCCATGAGCAGGTATGCATAGATATGATCGCGATCTTTTCGCGGGACCCGCACAACTGCCTCTGAAATGCTCTATGTTCGGTAGATGAACATTCGTCTACTGGTCCACAAATCCCTCAAGTCCTCCGTCCTTGCCCTCTTGGGCGTGCTCGTGCTTGAGCGCGAGTGCAGTCAGCGCCGCTGCGACGAACGGAATCGAAGGCGTCTGGTCGTTCAACGGCGGCAGCGTCGCCATCCAGTCTCTACCCAACGGCACCTTTCAGGGCACGGTCGTAACGGAAACGAAGTTCGCCGAATGCACTCACATCGTCGGCGAAGTGATGTGGACGAAGCATGACCCCACAACCCGACGGATCCTTCTGGGGATTGCATCAGTGGTTCCACAGCGAATGCAAGGTGGAATCGCAGTTCGTCGGACCGACCGCTTGGCGGGTGCTTCAGAACCCGGCCGGCGAACATTATCTGAAGGTCTGCTTCAGCCACCCAGGCGACTCTCAGCCCATGATCGCCGCAAGTGGCGTCTGTACTGGTGGGACCTTTGGCGCCGTGGAATCCGCGCTGATCGCTGCGCTGCCGACAGCTCACCTGTCCGCCCCGACGTACGTGACCCTCCCCCGGAGTCAGAAGTGCCTCAGCCACAGAGCCTTCAAGATTCACCTGCACGACCCCAAGAACGATCCGCTGAAGAAAGTCATCATCACGTTCAAGGGCCACCGCACGGTGATCACCAGGCATGGGAGCACATTCATCGGCACGATCAGTCTCAAAGGTCTGCCGCCTGGCACCTTCAAAATCAAGATCACCGCGACGACAGTCCTTGGACACGACTTCTCGAGCACCCGCACCTACCACACCTGCATATCGAAACTAAAGCCGAAGAAGACGAAGAAGCACTCCAAGCATAAAGCTCGATAAAGCAGCGGTCATGCGATTCTGTCTGGTTACTTCCGTCTGGTGGCTAGATAGCTACGCCACTGATCACATGGGTCGGTCTTAACCCCTAAGATGAGGCCCGAGAGCCGTCCCACAGTTCAGCGCATGTCGTGAACTGCGATCTGCCCACGAGGCGTCTTCGGCCTAACCTGTCTGCGGTGGTCCTGCCATCGAGATCTGGCGGATCCTCCCACACCGTGAGACCCTCGTAACGACACGGCCTGGATCAGCCATGATGTCTGAACATGCCCAAATCACCGCGGGCGGCCATCCTGCAGATAGCGACACCAAACAGCATCGAGACGATCCACGCGGTGGGTATGAGAGTCATGAGCATGTATGACCGTCCGCTCTTCGAGGGATGCCAATACACGTCTATCGGCAGATCGCGCCGATTCCGATCGCTCCATTCCTTTACAAGCGCGGACACAAATCGATCAAGGGTCCCGACTCAACGGCACCCGACCGACCGGTACTTTGCAGATAGCGAGGGGTTGAGGAGAGTATGAAGCCATACAACAGCCGCGTGTCAGTGAGTCTCGTGTGCGTCTTGGTCGTGTTGGGCCTTACACTGCCCGCCGCCGGCACGGCGACGACCCCGCCGACCATGCCAACAGTCAGCACCTCGATCACCAGCGGCGTGAGCGACTCGGCGGCGACCCTGTACGGGTATGTCAACCCGAACGGCCAGGAAACCAGCTACGCCTTCCAGTACGGCACGACGACTTCCTATGGATCTCAGACGACTCTCGTCACGGCCGGCAAGGGCTCCGAATCGATGAAAGTCAGCCAGTCCATCTCGGGTCTGAGCGCCAAAACGACCTACCACTACCGGATCATCGCGACGAACCCGAGCGGAACCATGCAGGGCGAAGACCAAACGTTCACGACGGCCTCGCCCCCAGCGCCGCCCAGCTCAGAGGTGCCCACCGTCAACACCTCAGGCGCCTCATCGGTGACCTACTCCTCGGGGATTCTCAACGGCTACGTCAATCCTAAGGGCCAGGCCACCACCTACTCGTTTCAGTACGGGACCACCAGCGCCTACGGCTCCCAGACGCCGCTTGCGGCGTCTGGGAGCGGGACAACCGGCACGAGAGTGAGCCAGCCCATCGCTGGGCTCACGCCTTTCACGCTCTATCACTACCGCATTGTCGCGTCTAGTGCCGCCGGAACGGCCACTGGTGTTGATAAGACCTTTACGACCGCGAAGGTGCCGACCGCGAAGGTGCTGCTCTCCCTACACATCATTGGATCTCCCAATCCAGTCGTATTCGGCTCCCCGTTTGCGGTCGAGGGCACGCTGTCTGGGACGGGCGGCGCTAACCGCGAGGTCGTGTTAGAGGAGAAGCAGTTCCCGTTCACCGCTGGCTTTACCACGATGGGCAACCCGGAGGAGACCAACCCTCTCGGCGACTTCTCGTTCCCCGTGCTGGGTCTCACGCAGAACGCGCACTTGCGCGTGGCCACCGTCGGCACGCCGTTGCTCACGAGTCCCGTGCTGAGCGAGCAGGTCGCTGTGCGTGTCACCTTCCACGCACGCCGCACCAGACACCACGACGTCTACCGCCTATACGGGACCGTGACACCGGCAGAGGTGGGAGCTTTAGTCGGCTTTCAGTTGCTCAAGCCCGGTCACAAGTCCATCAACCATGGCGGCACAGTGGTCAAGAAGGCAGCGACTGCAACGACTTCAAAGTTCAGTCACCGTGTGCGTATCCGCCACCACGGCCTCTACCGCGCCCTGATCAAGATCTCAGACGGAGCACACGTCTCCAGCTACAGCGCCCCCATCCTCATCCGCTGAGGATCTGTGAAGTACAGAGCGCAGTCGCTTGGCTGACTCTATGTCATCGTTCACCGACGACTTCACCGCTCTGGAAAGCCGGTTCGAGGATATCATCGTCGCATCTCCGGCACATTGCGCGCTCACACATACCTTGAGTTCGGACCACGGATGCTAAGGTCGGGTATCCGCGCCCGTGCTAGTGCCAGCGGAGTTCGTCACCGAGATCCTGAAATGATATTCGGTGCAGATAGACCGGCGAGGTTCGTCGACATTGGCCATCGGGCTCGACCTAGACCCCGGGCAGCGTGCTGCACAGTGCACAGGACCCGTATGCCGTATTCGAGCTTCGACGAGCGCAGCGCGCCCCTCGGGTTGGCGCTCACGTTTCACAGTCGCCGAGGTTTCTTCGACCCCATCGTCGCCGCATTTATTTGTCCAGGCAGCACGTTCTGCTGCCAACAGGTGTCTACGGCCACCAGTCGCGGCACACTGTTTGAATTCTTCGTCGTGAGAGCTTTGCGAAGAACGTGTAGAGACCCACAGCCCAGCACCACCGAGCCAGCCGTTTCAGCAAAGTCTCAGTTATAGGTGTACTTGTCACCGGTGTTTTCGGGGCTCGTCCCCCCCGAGTCGATGACGAACAGGTTCCAGGTACCGGCCTTCGCCGAGCCACCCGTCGTAGCGGTGATTTCCGTCGGGGAGACCACAACCACGCTGGACGCCTGGATCGCCGTCGGACCAGCACCACTGCCCTGGGCGATCTCCACACTCGCACCAGCAACAAAGTTAGTGCCAATAATCCTGATAGGAGTCCCCCCGCTCACCGTCCCTGACGACGGGCTCACCAGAAGAAACCGTGGGCTTGGTGTTATAGGTGTAGTCGTCACCGGGGGGGTTGGCGGGGCTGGTTCCCCCTGAGTCGATGACGAATAGGTTCCAGGTACCTGCTTTGGGCGAGGCCGCCGGTGGTGGCGGTGATTTCCGTCGGAGAGACCACGACCACGTTGGAAGCCGGGATCGCCGTCGGACCAGCACCACTGCCCTGTGCGATCTCCACACTCGCACCAGCAACAAAACCCGTGCCAGTGATCTTGATAGGAGTCCCCCCATTCACCGATCCCGACGACGGACTGACCGAAGAAACCGTTGGACCAGAGATCGCCGCCAGCGTCTTGAACGTCTCATCCGAACCATAGCTGCTGCCGCCCTCGTTGGTAGCCATGATGCGGAAGTGATACGTCGTATTGGCGGCCAGCATCGCGAGTGATCCGGACACGGCAACAGGACTTTCCTCAGACCCAGGTGGCGGGCTGCACGACACACTGGATCCGTAGGCTTCGGTGGTGCCGTATTGGAACTTGCATTCGCTGACTTCCCCGCCGTTGGGATTCACGGTCGCGCCCAACGTCGCGGAGGTCTGCGAAATCGCCGATGCCGCGCCCGTCACGACCGTCGGCGGATTCGGGAGCGGCTTGAACGCGGCGATCCCGTCGGGCGTCCCGACTCCGGTCGGTCCGTCATAGCCCGTACCGGCAAGGCAGATGGCCTTTGGAGGCGCAGCTTTTGGCCTCTTCGGCAGTCGTGCAGCCCGAGAGACCGGTTTCAGCAGAAGGGTTTCGTGCATTCCCCGTTTGACCCAGTGGTGACGTCGTGCAGCGATCCGGAGCGACTTCACCTCGTTTTCATACAGCGTCTTGGCGGGATATTCCACGCCATTGGCTCCCCCGGCGAGCGCGAAGGTCGAGGCGATGAGCGGAGAGGCGACGCTCGTGCCGCCGATCGTGCACCAGTAGAGGACGTGTTTGACTTTGGCTTCTTCGTAGCGGTATTCGCATTCCGGGCTCGTGTCGTGGACGGCGACCCCGGTGTAGGGGTCCGCGTCCGCGGAGACGTCCGCGACGGCACGTTTGGTTCCGCAGCCAACGGCGGACCAGTTGGCGAGATTCTGCTGCCAGGGCTGCGCGGTGAACACCACGCTGCAGCCGCCACCACCGGCGCCGTCGCCGTTCCACACGGTCTCGCCGGCCCAAGCGCTGCCGGTCCCCAGACTGAGACGCGTGCCGCCCACCGCGACCACGTGCGGAGAGGACGCGGGAAAGTCGACGTAGCCCCGTTCGGAGCTGCTTTCGGCATCCCAGTCGAGATAGCCGTCGTCGCCGGCGGCCGCCGTTATCACGATGCCGGGGTGGTTGAACGGGCTCGCTGCTCTCGAGTTCAGGGGTCTCACCCACCTCGGGGCCCGCCCAGGAGTTCGAGATCTCGCCCGCACCGAGCGCAGCCGCGCTTTTCTCGGCCGCTTCGAGGTTTCCATAGGTCGGCGAGTTGGACTCCACGAGCAGGATCTCGCAGCTCTCACACGTTGCGTGGGCGACCTCGATGTCGAGGGATATCTCAAGCCCCCATCCGGTCGCTTCTTCGGCCTCTTTGCGTGCCGACCTCGAGCCTTTGCGCGCCGATTCCAGTTCTTTTGCGGTCTTGGGGAACGGCAGGTTCCCCGCTTCGCCGTTCTGGTTGACCTGCTTGAAGCAGCCGTTCGCGGCGGTGCATTCAGGCAGAGAGAATTCTTCGTCGTAGGCTTTGAGATCCGATTCAGCGTTCGGATCGTTGTAGGCGTCGACCAGCGCCACGGTCTGCGCGGAGGATGCGCTGGCAGGCAACTGGTAGGCGGTATGCAGATCCTGTGGTCTCAGGCCAAAGGCGCCCGCGCTAGGCGAAGGCGCGGTCAATGGCGCACTGCGCGTGAACCCGAGCGGGTGTTTGCGAGCACGAGCTTCCGCGGTTCGCGGCACGAGCTGCAATGCCAGGCACCCGGCGCGCCTAAGAGCAGCCTTCGCGCAGACCGCGTGGACGGTGTAGTCCGAGCTCGGCAGCGGCGAGACTCTGGCGACAGCCACGCTCGGAACACAGAGCAGAGCAAGCACGGCCGCGATCACGACCGGACCAAGCACTCTCGTTTGCCGCCTGCGCGTGCTCACCGGTCTCTATTGTCCTTGATCCGGGCCGGTTTAGCAAGCAACGGCAAACAGCGACGTACGCACCTACTGCACGATCCGCGGTTAGGGCACACGAAGCTGGCATCGAGTGTCCCCCACCGCCATCAGCGCGGTGCGACGCGCACAACATTCGACCCCTACGATCCCCATCCGGTTGGAACAAGTGATCCCCCTCTGGAGTTAGTTCTTGATCCGGCCGGCTGTGGTGTTGCGCTGCTCTCGGTTTGTCTTCAGGTCACGCTGAACGTCTCCGAGATGCTCACACCAGTCAGCGTGCCCTTTACACTGATCGATCCCGAGCCCACAGCAGCCGATCCAGGAATCGTGACTTCGGTTGAGAATTCACCGCCGCTGTTGGTTTTCACACCGGGGAAGACCGTTTGGACTTTGGCGTGATCGGTGAACGTCGGCGTGATCGTATCTTCCGGCGGATAGCCGCTTCCGCTAAGTTTTACGACCGAGCCCGGCAGCCCGCTCGTCGGCGAGAGCACGAGCGTTGCCTGCGTGACAACCAACGTCACTCCGGTTGCGGAGTAGGTCGGCTTGTAATACAGCCCAGGCGTGCCTGCGACCGAGTCGCTGGTCTCCGTGGCGAATGTTCCCGTCAGCGCGGCACTCGAAAGGATGGCGAACGTTTCGCCCGCTTTGGCGAGGAACGTTTTGCTCTGGACCAGCGTCAGCGTGCCATCGATCGCCGCCGTCCCTGTGATCGACAGCGCCCCATAGCTGGATCCGCTGTTGATTTCAGTCTTCAGCGTGCCTGATTTACCCTGAGTGTAGGTGCCAGTGACCTTCAGGTCTGCACCAGCGCCGAGCACCACGGTTTTTTCGTTCTTGAGATTGCCTTCGATCGTGCGGACACCTCCATGCGGCTCTTCCGCGTCGAGCGTGCCATTGTTGGTGAAGGTCCCGCCCGAGAGGCTGATGGTTGCATTGTTCCCGGCACCATCGCCGTTGGTCAGTACGAGCGTGCCGTTACTCGTGTAGACGCCTTTCACCAGCGTCGGGGTTACGACCGCGTGCTCGGAGCTGGTGCTCTGGATCGAGAGAACTTGGCCGAAGCTGATCGTCCCACTCAGGGTGCTATTCCCGCGCAGCGCGATCGTGCTGGCGCCTTTGCCTGTGTAGTTCAGGGCGAGGTCATCGAGGATCACCGGCTCGCTGCCTGCGGTAGTGCCGAGACCCTCGTTGAAGGTGCCACCAGTCTGGACGAGCGCGCCCGATTCGCTTCCGGCAATTGTTCCGCCTTCATTGGTGATCGTCTCTTTGCTCGGCGCCGTGAGTGCGACTCCGTTTGCGACGTTGATCGCGCCGTTGTTCAGCAGGGTCGCTTCGGTCGCGTTGTATGTCGTGTTCGTGTTGATCGCCAGGGTTCCCGTGTTGGTCAGGTTGCCCTGGATCGTGCGGGTGCCGCCGTGGGCCACTTCGGTCGTGAGCGTGCCGCTGTTCGTCAGCGTGCCCGACGACAAGATGAGGGTCGCGTTGTTCCCTGCGGTGTCGCCGTTAGTCATTGTGATCAGACCCGCATTCGTGAAGCTGCCCGGCGCCGTGGCCGTTGCGTTCTCGCCCGAGGTGCTCTCGATCACAAGAGTCTGACCCACGGAAACGTTCCCAGTCAGAGCGGTATTGCCGCGGAGTTTGATCAGACTCGACCCAGCACCCGTGTAGCTGAGCGTGCCGTCATCAACAAACACCGGCTGAGTGCCACTCGTCGTACCCGCACCCTCCGTAAACGTCCCACCCGACTGAAACAAGTCACCCGTGCCCACAGCAACAATTTTGCCACCCACAGCATTTGTGAACGACGCCGTGTTACTGACCAACAACTGCTTGCTTTCGGCGATGTTCACCGTGCCTTCATTCGTCAACACCGTCCCACTGCCGTTGTACGTCGTGTTCGTTTCGATCGCCAGGGTCCCCGTGTTGGTCAGGTTGCCCTGGATCGTGCGAGTGCCGCCGATCGGATCGACCGCTGTCAGCGTGCCGCTGTTCGTCAGCGTGCCCGACGACAAGATGAGGGTCGCGTTGTTCCCTGCGGTGTCGCCGTTAGTCATTGTGATCAGACCCGCATTCGTGAAGCTGCCCGGCGCCGTGGCCGTTGCGTTCTCGCCCGAGGTGCTCTCGATCACAAGAGTCTGACCCACGGAAACGTTCCCAGTCAGAGCGGTATTGCCGCGGAGTTTGATCAGACTCGACCCAGCACCCGTGTAGCTGAGCGTGCCGTCATCAACAAACACCGGCTGAGTGCCACTCGTCGTACCCGCACCCTCCGTAAACGTCCCACCCGACTGAAACAAGTCACCCGTGCCCGCACCAACAATTTTGCCACCCGAGCCATTCGCGACGGAGCTTTCGTTGGATACCGTCAGCTGCTTGCTTTCCGCGACTTTGAGCGTGCCTTCGTTGGTCAACAGACCTTTGGAACCGTTGATCGCGGTGTTCGTGTTGATCACGAGTTTGCCAGTGTTCGTGATGTTGCCCTGCAGCGCTCGGACACCGCCGTGAGCCAGTTCGGTGCTGAGCGTGCCGCTGTTCGTCAGCGTGCCTCCAGAGATGACTACCGTGTCGTTGTTGCCGGATGTGTCGCCGTTGGTCAGTTTGATCGAGCCTGCGTTTGTGAAGCTCGCTGCGATCGTCGTCACGGCGTTCTCGCTGCTGGTGCTCTCGATCAGAAGGGACTGGCCCGGCGAGGACGCTCCGCTCAGCGAACTGTTCCCACGCAACGCGATTGTGCTTGAGCCTGAGCCTGAGTAGTCGAGCGCGGCGTCTCGAACGATCACCGGCAGGGTGCCGCTCGTCGTGCCCGCACCCTCAATGAAGGTTCCGCCCAAGGTTCCGCCCGAGAGGAACACACTCCCGCCTGTGCCGGCCGTGATTTTGCCGCCCGTGCCGTTCGTGAATGAGGAGCCAGCCGCGACTGTCAACTGTATGCCTTTGGCGACGTTCAGCGTGCCTTCGTTGGTCAAGAGGCGTTTCGAGCCGTTGAATGTGGTTTTCGCGTCAACCGCGAGGGTCCCCGTGTTCGTCAGGTTGCCCTGGATCGAGCGAGTGCCACCGTGGGCCACTTCGGTCGTGAGCGTGCCGCTGTTGGTGAGTGTGCCGTCTTTGGATATGAGGAAGGTGACGTTGTTGCCGGAGCTGTCGCCGTTGGTGAGCGTGATCGAGCCTGAGTTGGAGAAGCTCGCTGCTGCCGTCGTCTTGGCATTCTCACTGCTCGTGCTCTCGATCGAGAGCGACTGTCCGGAGGAGAGGTTCCCTTTCAGTGTGCTGCCTTCACCATGTAGCGCGATCGCGCTGGTGCCGGCACCTGTGTAGCTCAGCGCTCCGTCGTCAATGATCACCGGCTTGGTGCCGCTTGTCGTGCCGGCGCCCTCAGCGAACGAGCCTTCCTTTTCGACAAAGACATCGCCGCTACCCGTTCCGGCGATTTGGCCTCCGGCGCCGTTCGTGACCGAGTTTTTTGCGGAGACCGAAAGCTTCTTGCCTTCTGCAACGTTCAGCCTACCGGTGTTGGTCAACGCCGTGCTCGCGCCGTTGTAGGAAGTGTTCGTGTTGATCGCGAGTGTGCCAGTGTTCGTGATGTTGCCCTGCAACGTCCGTGTCCCGCCGTTCGCGGGTTCGGAGGCGATAGTTCCGGCGTTCGTGATCGGACTGACGACCGTGACATTGTTGCCGGAGCCATCGCCGTTGGTGATTGCGATCACACCCGCCGTGGTGACGCCGATGCCCGAGGTAGTCGTCAGCACCGCGTTCAGTGTGCTGCTGCTCCCGACATCCAGGGTCTGGGTTCCCGAAGACCCACCAACGGTCAGCGACTTGACCGTCACGGTGCCGGTCCCGCTCGTCTGTGTCATCGTGACGCTGTACGTGCCAGCTTCCGTAATGCACGCTTCTTCTCCGGAGGTGGGGACCGCTTTCTTGCTCCAATTTTCGGCTTCAAACCAGCTGCCGCCTTTGGTGTTCGTCCAAGAGTTTTCGCATCCACTGGCGTCTGCCGCTGCGGGCGTCAGCGCCGCAAACGCGACGATGGCGCTCACGTTCATCGCGATGATGGCGATCAGGCGCGCGACGCGCACCCATGCTCGATGCGGACGATTCAGGCGTGATGACACAACGACCTCCATGACGTTTACGTATTGAGCGGGTGGCAACAATGAGCGCCGTCATGCGCTCCGTTCCCCCGAGCGATGATCACCAGCGATGCTCGCCAACGACCACCTTCCGTGCGCTGGGCAGCATACACAGTGTGAAATGGCAAGACAAGGGTAGAATTACGTAGGTTTGGCACTTGCACGATTTTCGTTCTCGTCGTCCAGCGACGAAGCAGCTTGGTGAATGGACCGCCTAAATAACGCTCAGCTACGCCGCGCTTTGCGCGCCACCCAGGAACTCGCCGAGCTCTCAGACCTGGCCGAGTACCCAGCGCGCACCGCCTTCATGCTGCGCCGCTTGATCCCGTGCGACATCGCTTCCTACAACGCGGTCGACACAGTCTCCCAGCGGGTGAGCGTCGCGGTCGACCCGGCCGAGAGCATCTTTGACGGCGGCGAGGAGGCGTTCGCCCAGTTCGCTCACCAGAATCCGCTGATCGCTCACTACGCGCGCACCGGCGATGGAGCCGCACTGCGGGTGTCGGATTTCATCAGCCGCGCCCAGCTTCACCACACCGAGCTCTACGACCACGTCTACCGCCCGATCGGGGTCGAGTATCAGCTCGCGACCACGGTGCCCTCCCCGAGGCGCACACTGGGGCGAGCCAGCGAGGTGATCGGACTCACGGTGAGCCGCACTCGCCGTGATTTCACAGACGCCGAGCAGCAACTACTGCAATGCCTGCGACCCCACTTCGCATCCCGTCTGCAGAGTCTGCACGAGCTTGCGCTCGCACGTGCGATCAGCGCGGGCTGCGAGCCACAGGAGAGAAACTGGGTGCTGCTGGCAAGCCGTGAGGGAACGGTGGCGTGGAGCACTCCGGCCGCGGCTCGAGGACTGGGTCTGAGCATCGGCGAGCCGCTCCCCGCGGCGGTGCGCCAGTGGGCCTGCAGCCAGCGCGCCCGTGTGCAGCCCAACGGCTTGGCTGACACAGCACGAGGCATGCTCGCAAACGATGGCCAGCGGCTGCACGCGCGCTTGGTGCCCGACGCCTACCCGCAACTGGATGCGATGCACTTCACGCCGCTCGACGGGCTTCCCGGACCTGACAGACTGCGCTCGCTGCGCCTCACCCGCCGCCAAGCAGAAGTGCTGGCGCTCGCCATGGAGGGCCAGACAAGCATCCAAATAGGGCACGCCCTCACCGTCAGCCCACGTACCGTGGAGAAGCATTTCGATGCGATCTATGCCCGTCTCGGTGCGGGGAATCGAGCCCAGGCGATCACCATGGCCCTCCAAGCGATCGACCATGGCCAGACTCGAACTGGAACCTGATCGGGTCTTTGGTCTTCGCGACCAGATGAGGTCTCGACCTCGCCTTCAGAGAAGGCACATCCATACCCAACCGTGGCGGCAGCGCAATACGCAGCCCTGGGCGCCCGCGAGCTCGGGCCGCATAGATGATGTCGTTACCAGGGCCACCACAGAGAGCTTCCCGGGAACGTCATGACGGTCCTGTGAGATCGCCGGCCGGATCGGCCTGACGGTCAGGGGTGCACTCGTACGCCGCACGGTGACTGTTCAGGCGCCAGCACACTGCTGGTCAAGCGCGCTGGGGTGGACGCACGCGGCCGGGAGTCACAGCACCAACCCGAGCATCGCCCCTTCGAGCCGTGTGGGCTCGCTCGGGCTTGTGCGCTCTGGTACCGTCGGTTCGCGCTCTTTCGCGCGCTGACAAGCTCGGAGCCAGTCTCGTGGCCTTACTGGGGGGTCCTGATGGAATTGCGGAGCAGTTCCGTTGCGTAGGGGTGGCGGGCACTCAGTGCGCGCGCTGGCTGTAGCGATCACAGGATCCCTGGCGTGAAGTCCGAGTGGAAACTCCCGGTCGACGACCAAGCAGGCCTGGCCGACCGGGTCTTCGGTCACATCGCGTGCGCGCTCGAGCGCCGAGAGTTGCCTGTCGAGAGATTGACGGTCAGGCGGCTGTTTGGAACCGGCGGGCCCAAGCGCGACTACCTCAAGCTCCGAGACGGGATCTCGTGGGGCGCGCGCGGCGCGGTCGTGGTCGTGGCCGCGGTCGCGTGTGCCGCATGCGACTCCAACGGCCGCACAGCTTCGTCGGCTGCGGCGGTGACCGGTCAGTCAGCGATCACCGGCACCGCGGGTCTTGGCCTGAGCGCCGCAACGCCGGGACGCGCTCGTGCCACAGCGCCGTCCGCCGGGGGAAAGCCGAACACGGGACTTGCTGTCGTGAGGGTGGCACAAATCAGCCAGCCGGTCACACGTGCGGCAAGAGCTCTTGCGCGGATCGCAGACAACATCTGTGAGGTTGTGCGGCAGGGCGCGCCGGCGGCACTCGCCGGGCCGCTCAGCGGCACGCGGATCGCCCGCTACGTCGAGGCGGCCGACGCCGTGGCGGCGCGCACGGTCGTCTCGCTGCGTCGGCTGGCCGGCCAGCGGCACAGCCAAACGCTGATGACCCTGGCCGACGCGTACACGTCGCTCCGGGCTCTCTACGAGGGCGCGGGCAGGGCCGCGGGGAGGCGGCTGGCCGGGCCGGCTGCTCAGCACGTCGGGGAGCAGATCGAGACCAGCGAGCACGTGTTGACGGCGGCGGCGTTTCACGCGGGTATGCCCGCCTGCGGGGTGAACGGGGCATGATCCGCCGGCTGGCACGGGGAGGCCCAGGAGCGCGCGGCCTGGGAGGCGGTGTTCAGCGTGGGGTGCTGCTGCTCGCGGTGCTGGCGGCGGTCGGGTTCTCGGCCACCCCGAGCTTTGCGGATACGACCGGGGCGATCTCCGGCACGGTCAGTACCTCCGACGGCGGCACGCTCAGCGAAGCCACGGTTGAGGTGTTTTCAGGCACCGCGGACGAATACACGTACGTGACCGACGTGCAGCCGGACACCACGGACGGCAGCTACACGGTCTCGGGTCTGCCTCCAGGCAACTACGTAGTCGAATTTTCCGCCTCCGGCTACCAGTCGCAGTGGTACGCGGACACCTCCCTGTCCGATGAGGCGCAAACTGTGACCGTTACCGCCGGTGACACCACGGCGGTGGACGCCACGCTCGACGAGGGCGGCACGATCACCGGCACAGTCACGAACTCTGAAGGCACCGGCCTCAGCGACATTCTCGTGGTGGCGTATGACCCTGGTAGCGGCAACTACGACTACGACTACGCCGCGTTGACAGACAGCGACGGCACCTACACGATCTCCGGGATCGCGGACGGCACCTACGACATCGAGTTCAACAACGACAACGATGATGGGCCATACGCCAATCAGTGGTATGCCGGCCGCGATGCGGTGGCGAGCGGTGGGGCACCACTCCGGGGCGGCGCCCAGGCGGTTACGGTCGCAAACGCCGGCACCGTGACGGGGATCGACGCACAACTTCTCTCGGCCGGTTCGATCACCGGAACCGTCGAGGGGCCCGACGCCTCAAACCCGTCGAAGGACATCCCGCTGGAGGGGCTCACCGTAACCGCGTATGAGACGAACGGTTCGCAGGTCGGCTCCACCGCCACCACGGACGCAAACGGCGACTACACGATCACCGGTCTCGATGACGGCTATTACGGCTATGACGGCTATGACGAAGACGACGACTACGTCCTCGAGTATTCGGTCCCGTCGTCACTGAACTACGTCTGGGAGTACACGGGCAACACGCAAACGCTCGCAGCGGCATCGACGGTGCACGCAACTCCGGGCGCGTCGACACCGGACAACGCCGGCACCGAGGTGCTGCCGCTTGGCGGAACGCTCAACTTCGGAGTCACATCAGCGCTGACTGGCGACCCGGTCGCAGGCGCGCAGATCTGTTTGTACGGGAACGGGAGTGGCGGGTCTGAAGACGGATACATCGAGGACTGCACCGTGACCACAGACAGCAACGGCCGCTACTCGTTCGACCAGCTGGTAACAGGCAGCTACACGTACTACGTCACCGACCCGAGCGGCTTTCATCTCGAAACGAGCTCTACGACCGTCATGGCCACCGACGGAGAGACCGGCTCGGTCGCGGTTGCGATGAGTCCCGCCGGTCAGATCTCCGGGACGGTGACCGACATCGAGACCGGCGAACCGCTCAGCTCGGGTGAGGTGTGGGCGTACAGCTCGGACGGTGACTACGAAGGCGCATCCTCGATCAACTCGGAGGGCGAGTACACCATCACGGGACTGCCGCCAGACACATACACGCTTGTTGCGGAGGGGTCCCGCTACAACTCGACGCTCGGCGAGAGCGACTCCTTTGGCGAGCAGTGGTACGGCGGTGGGCAGTACACCGGCTATGCCAGCGGCACGGGCGCTACCGCGGTGACCGTCACCGGTGAGCGGGTGACCTCCGACGTCGACCCGTCACTCTGGGCCCAGCCGGTCAACATCAACCCGCCGAGCATCTCCGGCACCGCGACAGAGGATGCGACCCTCACCGCCGCAGGCGACACCTGGGCTCACCAGCCTACGTCCATCACCTACCAGTGGTATGAGTGCGCCGTGTCCGCAGGCTGCAACTGGATAAGCGGCGCCACCGGATCGACGTACACACTCACAGCCAACGACGCCGGTGACACGATCGAAGTCTATGAGACGGCCAGCAACGCCGGCGGCTCCACGTCCGTCTGGTCGGCTCCCACAGCTGAGGTGACGCAGCTCCCGCCCGTCAACGAGAGTGCCCCGTGGATCAGCGGGGTACAGCAGAACGGCAACACCCTGACGGAGGAGCACGGCACCTGGAGCGACGGCCCCTGGACCTACACGTATGAGTGGTATCGGTGTGACGCCGCCGGCAGTAACTGCACGGACACGGGCCAGGGCGGGCAGACGTACGCGCTCACCGATGCGGATGTCGGCTCGGAGATAGAGGTTCAGGAGACCGCCTCGAACGCCGCCGGCAAGGGCACGCCCGCGATGTCATCTCCCACCGGGGTCATCACGCCGCTGGTGCCGTCCGACGTGACGCCCCCCGAGATCGGTGACAGCACCAGCGCGGGCGCATTCGAGCAGGGTGACACGCTGACCGTCGCCGATGGCACATGGACTCGGAGTCCGACCTCCTACGAAGACGACTGGTTTCGCTGCGATGCGGGCGGCCACAGTTGCGCGACGAGCGTGATCGCCACGGGAACCACGTACACGCCGACAGCGGCTGACGTTGGCTCGACGCTCGAGGTCGAGGAGTATGCGTACAACTCCGGCGGGTCGTCAGTTGGCGTGTACTCTGCGGCGGTCGGGCCCATCGTTGCCGAGCCGCCCGTCGCCGTCACCGTGCCGACGATCGGCGGAACCGCCCAGCAGGGTCAAACGCTGACCGAGAACAACGGCAACTGGACCAACCAGCCGACCGGCTACACGTACACCTGGTTGCGCTGCGACTCCTCTGGTGGCAGTTGCCTAGCCATCGCAGACGCCACCGCTCAGACCTATACGGCAACAGCGGACGATGTCGGCCACACCCTCGAGGTTCAGGAGACGGCAGGCAACGGTGCCGGCAACGCCAAGACGCCGGCGACGTCGGAACCGACCGCCGTGGTGGTAGAGCCCGCACCGACCGCGACGGCGGCCCCGACGATCGCCGACAGCACGAGCCCGCGGGCGTTTGCCCAGGGCGACACGCTGACCGAGAGTCACGGCACGTGGAACTACAACCCGACGTCCTACTCCTACCTGTGGCTGCGCTGCGACGCCTTCGGTGCCTCCTGCACCAGCGTCGGCTTCGACACCGATTCCTATGTCCCCACCTCCGAAGATGTCGGCTACGCCCTCGAGGTCCAGGAGACCGCCCACAACGACGGCGGTGATAGCGCCCCGTCGATCTCACAGCCGACCGCGGTGATCGTCGGCGCGGTCCCGGTGAACTCGGCCGCACCGAGCATCGGCGGCACCGCCCAGCAGGGCCAGACACTCACGGAGTACAACGGCGCTTGGACCAACCAGCCAACCTCATACCTGTACCAGTGGCTGCGCTGCGACGCCTCCGGCGAGAACTGCACCGACCTCGGTGGCGCCGTGACCGTCGCGGCTGGAAACACGGAGACCTACACGCCCACCGTCGATGACGTCGGCGACACAATCGAGGTCCAGGAGACGGCGATCAACGCCACGGGTGCGGCGGCGGCATCGGCGACATCGCCACCCACATCCGTGGTGCTGCCGCCCGCCCCGTTCAACACCGCGGCGCCGACGCTCACCGGCACTCCGCATCAGGGTTACACGCTCGTGGTCGCACGGGGTACCTGGAGCGATCCGTCAGACAGCGACGATTCGTTCACCTACAGCTACACGTGGTGGGACTGCAACAGCAGTGGCACAGACTGCACCCAGATCGCGGGTGCCCAGGGCGCCACCTACGTGCCCGCGGCCAGCGATGTCGGGCAGTACATCGAGGCCCGTGAGACGGCGACGGGCCTCGGCGGCGCTGGTACGCCAGCTGCGTCCAACCTCACCGCGATGGCTGTCACGGCAGCGACACCCCCCACGCCGTCACTCAGTGTCACGCCCGATTCAGGCGTCGCCTCGCTGGATGTCGCGGCCGCCATCGGCGGGACCTACACGGAGACCAACGAACACGGCAACCTGCGGACGGTCACCTACACGCTCAACTTTGGTGACGGAACCGCTCCGGTCACCGGGACGCTGCCGGCGAGCGGGCTGATCGATCACACATACACCACAGACGGCGTCTACGCGGTGACGCTGACGCTTGCCGATGGCGTGAGCACCGCCACCACCAGCCGTTCCGTCGTCGTCGCGCTCGCCGGTCCGCTCACGGCTGACGCCGGCGATGATCAGATCGCCCAGGTCGCCCAGCAGGTCAGCTTCGATGGGAGCGGCTCGCGCCCGTCGGAGGGCATCACCAGCTATTCGTGGGATTTCGGCGATGGCTCGAGCGCCACGGGCGAACAGGTGACCCACACCTACACCACCGCTGGCACCTACACCGCGACGTTGACCGTCGAAAGCGGCACCCAGACGGCCTCTAGCACCAGCACGATCACCGTCGAGCCGCCCGCGCCGGGGCTGACGGTGCACATCACCGACGATGGCAGCCCGCTGCAAGGCGCCCAGGCGATGATCATCAACCCCGACGGCTCCCGGCAGTCGGCCGTCTCCGACGGCAGCGGCGACGCGAAGATCACCAACGCGCCCGATGGTCCCACGACCGTCTACGTGTATGCCAGCGGCTATCAGCCCGCGACCGTGCAGGCGGACATCGCCGGCGGCCAGGCCAGCGTCTCCGTCGACCTGTCGCCGGGTGCGCCAGGCGCCGCGACCCTGACCTCCACGCCGCTGACGCTCGCGCAGATCGAGGCTGCGGGGATCAACCTCGCTGACCCTGGCAACGAGCACTTCTACCAGGCCGATATCAACCTCTTCTTCGCGCCCGGTCAGGGCACGCCGCTCGAAGTGATCGTTGCCGGTGGGCGACTGTACGCCGGTGGTGGTGGCGGCGGAGGCGGAGGCGGCGGCGGCGGCAGGCGGAGGCGGCGGCGGGGGCGGGGGTGGCGGCGGCGGATTCGGCACTGGCGGCCCCGGCTGCTCACCGACCGCGGCGGTCCAGTGCTTCGTGGTTGGCCCCTATGAGTACATCCCGCAGATCACCTACGTGGACAATGGCGTGGAACCGATCATCCAGTGGCTCGTGCTGCCGGTGCAGGCGTCGTGGCTGAAGGAGTTCTTCGACGTCCAGCTGATCGTCGAGAACTTGACCAGCGCGTTCACGTTCGAACCCGGTGAGGCTGACCTGACGATCCCCGCTGGACTGTCGCTGGCGCCGACCGCCACACCGCAGAGCGCCGCCCAAGCCGTTCCGGCGATCGCTCCGGGGCACAGCCAGACGGTCACGTGGATCGTGCGCGGCGACACGCAGGGTGACTACAACCTCACAGCCGACTATGCCTCGGTGCTCGATCCGATCGGGCAGCCGTTCACCCTCACGGCGACGACCGCCACGCCGCTGCACGTGTGGGGCGCGTCGGCGCTCAAGACCAGGTTCGTCGTCGATTCGCAGGCGGTGCAGTGGGCTCCGTACACGATCGAGGTCGAGATCACCAACGTCTCCGACATCGACAGCAGCGGCACCGAACAGCCTGGGACCGGCATCCCGATCTACAACTTCGCGATGGAGATGGGCAACCAGCCGGCCGACCAGCCCGACACGGACGCCAACTACACGATCGCCCCGTGCGGCGCTGGCAGCGCACCCGGCGCCACGTGCACCGACACCGCCGTCGGCCAGGTGCAGGAGGACGCCGAACTCGACCCGGGCCAGACATTCACCGCCACATTCGTTGTCTTCCCAGGGCTTGGCAACAACGAATACAAGGTATTGGACCTGGTTCTCGGGAACTCGTTCGTCCAGCAGACGGGCGGTGACGTCAACCTGAATCCGACCCTCACGGTGAACACCGACCCGGCCACCAACACGGGGCCGGCGGCGGGCAGCGCCCACATCGCAGTCACGCCTGCCGGTGATGAGCTCTCCTGGTCGCCGGCCGCGGCCGTCGGCGGTGCCACGGTGACCGGCTATCAGGTCTTCAGCAGCGCGTCGTCGATCGGCAGCTCGTGGTGCCCTTACGACTCAGGCCTGACTGCCAGCCAGACCTCAGAGCTCGTGGTCCCGAGCTCGCCGAACGCCTGCGGAGGCTACTTCCTCATAGCCACCGATTACTCCGACGGATCGGTGCACTGGAACTACCGGATCGTCTCCGCCGTCCCGACGAACCTCTCGAGGCCCACGATCAACGGCTACCTCGCATCCGGCGCGACGTTGACGGAGGAGAACGGCGTCTGGGCCGGCTCGCCAACCGGCTACACCTACCAGTGGCAGCGCTGTGACGCGAGCGCAGAGAACTGCGCTGACATTTCGGGGGCCACAGAGCAGACATACGTGCTCACCGAAGCCGACGTTGGCAGCACGATCCGGGTGTTGGAGACCGCTTCGAACGCTGGCGGGTCCGGCGCGTCTCAGGCGTCGCAGACGGTCGGCCCGATCTACACGGCGTCCGGGTCCCCCTGCAACACGGCGGGTGGCGAAACCGGCGGTACGCGGCTGAACGTCCACCTCGGCGCCGCGGGCTCGGGAATGACGGTCGACGTCGTGGGGTCGACCGGCAGCCTGATGCAGTGTGCCGCCGACTCACACGGGGACGTGACCTTCAGCGGCCTCGATGCCGGCGCGACGGTCGACGTGTCGGTCCAAGGAGCCAACCTCTGGGAGGATCAGCCGATCACGCCACAGGACGTGACGCTCAGCGCCGGGGCGACCGACGTCTCGCTGCCGGTCACCGCGCGCGCGAGCACAACTCTCACCGGTCAGGTCACCCTGAATGACGGCACGACGCCCGTACCGGACGCTGAGGTCTCGATCGTGCAGAGCGAATCCGGGCAGAGCCAGACCACACAGGTCACGACAGATGACAGCGGCGACTACTCCGCACCCGGCCTGTTGAGCGACACCGCAGTGACGACAACCGTGTCCGTTGTCGGCGCACAGGGCCAGCAGACCACGACCGTGGATCTCAGCAAGACACAGACACTGAACCTGGAGATCGTGCCCCTGAAAGCCTACGACATCGAGCCTTCGCTCTACACACAGGAGCCAGGCGGGAGCGCCGAGCTTCAGCCGAACACCTGGCGCTCGGAGGTCCACTTCAACGAGTACATACAGACTCCGGAGCAGGATTATTACGAGCCGTCTGATGAAACGAGCGTCGAGGCGTACCCGGGCGATCAGGTAACCCTCTGCGCGGACGGCTCAGCGGTGGGACTCAACGCCGGCTGCACGTCGGTGACGCTGCCAGCGGACAACTCATCCCCGATCCCGATGACTGTCACGCTCGCCGGCGCTCAGCAGGTGAGCGTCACGGCGACCCGCAGTGACGGGGCGTCCGGCACCGTTCAGGTCAGCGGCGTCGAGCAGGGCAACACCAACACCACGTTCAGCGTGTCGATCCCGACCGGAACCGACGACAGCGGCGACCCGCAGACCGTCGCGATTCCCGACACGGGGATCTGGGACCTCACATTCACCGATGGGACCTTCGAGGCATACCGGAACGCGGTCGTGGTCGGCGCGAGCTCCGTCGTCGCGCTCGGTAACGTGGAACTGCAGGACACGGGCGCGTTCGGGGGCGCTACCCCCACCAATGGCGTCATCGTCTCCCCGGCAACGGTCGCGCCGGGTGGCAGCGTGCAGGTGACGGTCGAGTGGGATGCCGCGCAGGCGGTCAGCAATGCGGTCCTGCACGTAGATGTGCCCGCCGGGACCACGGTACCCCCGCAGGGGTTCTCCGTGAACGGCGCGCCGAGTGACAGCACAGTCTCCTCCGACGGTACGGTCAGCGCGAGCCTCGGCGACCTCACCTCCGGGGAGAGCGGCACCGCGACACTCGTGCTGGCGCTCGCGGGCGGCGCGTCCGCGCCGCGGGCAGGGACCCTCCCGGTCAGCGCTTTCATCGACTACGACGGTGGCGATGGGCTGCTCGGCACGGGCACCACCACGGTGGCGGGCGTGAGCATCGCCGGCCCACAGCAGACGACCACAACGAGCGTGGACGTGTCCGGCTACGCAACGCCTGACGCGGTCGTGACCATGACCGCGGACGGGCTGGACGTAGGGCAGTTCATGGCCTCTGAAATCGGCTACTGGCACGGAACGGTCACACTTCCCGACCGCGGCCAGAACTACGTGCATGTCCTCTACGCCACAACCCCCCAGGACCAGAGCGACCCGACGGGCCCGACGTACAGCAGCCAGGAGCTGAACGTCACATACAACCAATACATTCCGACGGTCACGAGCGTGACGCTCGACCAGACGGCCTCAGAACCGGGCGCGTCGAAGGTCACGGCGACGGGAGGCTCGACGATCCCCTTTGTCTCGGTGCCGTGGTACCCGACAGTGGTGACGGCGAACGTGACCGACCCCGAACAGGTCACTCACGCGACGGTCAGCTCCGGCACGAACTCCGCACCGGCGAGCGTCAGCAGCGACGGCACCGTCAGCGCCACGCTGCCGAACGGATTCTTCGAAGGTCCGCTCACGCTCGGCTACGACGAGGACGCATCATCGCTACCGCTCGCGGACGTTGAGGGCGTGGCCCCCACATCGTTGGAACAGGCACGCCTGCAGCTCCCACAGGCGGCCAGCGCGATCGGCAACCCGACCGTGAGTACGCCCACGACCAGCGGGAACACGACCAGCCTCACCGCTTCTTCCATCATCGCTGGTGACAGCACACACGCCCTCACGGACACAATCACCCTCACCCAGGATGCGTCGCTTCCGGCCGGAGCGCAGCAGCTCGCACAGTGCCTCTGGACCGATCCGTCCGGTGCGGATCTCACCGGCTCTCCGGTAACCGGCCCCTTTGAGGATGAGACGAAGTTCTATTACTGCGCTGACGGTTCGGACGCCAAGAGCACGGACAACTCAGACGCCAAGAGAGCGGACAGCCCCGACAGCGTGGAAGACCTGGAAGACCTTTATGAAATCGCATCCGAAGTCAGCGACCGCTACGACGATTACCAGTGGTTGCAGGGCCTGCCGCCTCCACAGGATCAGCAGGCAGACGCGGCTGCCCAACAGTGCGCCAGTAACGATGACGACGCCCCGCTTCAAGCGCTCGTACCGATGATTCAAGGCCTTCAGCTGGGCGCGAGCATCATCAACTCGTTCAGCGACATGGTCGCCTCGCAGCTTCCTGATGAGGCGGGGGTCGGCCTCAAGGAAGGTTTGGAAGTGGCGGGTGCCGGTGCGAACCTGATCAGCAACACGTATTCGGGCGAACTGTCCTCCGCGATGGAAGCGGCAGGCGGGTCGGGCTGCACTCCGCCCAGCGAAGCGGAAGCCGGAATCGCCGAAGTGGACGCCGCCTACGACCCCTCCGGCACCATCACCGAGGGTCCCTACTCGGACCCGCTGCCGGGGGCGACCGTGACGATCCTCCGGTCTGACACCGGTGATGACGGCACGTGGCAGGTTTGGGATGGCGACGATTTCGACGAGGTCAACCCGCTCACGTCGGCGAACAACGGTGAGTTCGGATGGAATGTGCCCACCGGCTGGTACGAGGTCGTGGTGACGGCGCCGGGGCACCTGCCGGCCGAGAGCCAGCCGATGCAGGTCCTTCCGATACACACCGGCATCGACCTGATGCTGCCCGATGCGGCGCTCGGCTCGGTGCAGGACGTTGAGGGCGTCGGTGGAAGCTCGCCCAGCGTGACGGTTGACTTCGGCACGTGGATGCTCGCCAGCACGCTCGACGCGCAGAACATCACGCTGACCGACGCGAACGGCAACGCGGTCCCGGCGGCTGTGACCCCTGTCGATCCCCAGGCCGCACCGGGTGGCCTGCAGCTCACCAAGACGGTCGAGCTGGTGCCCACGCCGCCCGCGGATGCCGGCGCGTCCTGGTCGCCGACGCTCACACTGCACGTCGCGCAGTCCGTCGAGGACGCCGCCGGCCGCCAGCTCGCCGCCGCGATCGACCAGAGCCTGACCCTCACTGCGCCCGCCGGCGAATCCTCGGGTAGCGCCACGAGCACGGGCACAAGCACCAACACGTCCCCTGCGCCAACGCCCGTCTCCTCACCGCTGCAGACGGCGTTGACGCCCGCCCACACAACGTTTGAGAGGATCAAGCACGGGGCAACGACGACGCTCTCAACGACGCTGACCGCGGCCAGCGGCACGAAGGTCCCCGGCGCGACGGTGACGCTGAAGCAGCGTGCCGGCACGTCCGGCGCATTCAAGACGGTGAAGAGCCTGCAGACAGATGCTGGTGGCGCGGCCTCCTACTCGGTGAAGCCGACCTCGAACACACAGTACGAGTGGGTGTTCGCCGGCGACGCCACGTACGGCTCGGCCACGAGCCAGATCGAGACGGTCGAGGTCATCCAGTCGATCGCCGCGCACTTGGTCAAGGCCAAGACGGCCAGTGCGGCCCGGGAGATATACGGCACGGTCACACCCGCCGTCCCCGGCGCGAGTGTGGTGTTGCAGGAGCTGGTTCGCAGGACCTGGAAGCCGCTGGACGCGCGAGCCACCGTGAAGAAGCAGATGCTTCCCGGTCGGAAAGCCGCGAGCGTCGGCTTCGCACTCCGCGTCTCCCTGCCCAAGGCGGGCAAGTACAAGCTGCGCGTCGTTGAGGGCGCGAGCAGCGGGTACGCCGGCGGCATGTCCGCGGTGCTCACTGTGACCGGCTCCTGACCGCAGAACGAGCCGGCTCGGGCAGGCCCACCGGACGCTCACAGCCGACAGCAAGCGTTGCCGTGAGTCGGTTAGCACTGTCGATCACCGTCGCCATGGTGCCGGGGACGACCGTTCCGAGTCGCTTCCGCAGACGGTGCCGCGAGGCGGCACGAACCTGTTCGGGCAACGCGCAGCCGAAAACTCCGACATCGAGGAGATCTTCTCCGGCGTCACGACCACGAGGACCGGCACGACGACGAAAGCAACGACTCCCACCGGCACCGCTGCGAGCACCGGCATCCGGGCCCCCGTGGCACCGAGCGCTCCCACCACCCCGCCGAGAACCACAACAGCGAAAGCAATCCCGCCGTCCGGCGCCTTCAGCCTGCCGTCCACCAAGCAATGTGTGAGCAAACGCAAGTTCACGATCCACGTTCGCGATCTGCCCGGGATCACATGGGCCAGCGCGGTCATCAAGCTCGACCACAAGCGCGTCAAGACCCTGGGTGCAACCCACATCACAGCGCTCGTGAACCTCACAGGGCTGCCGAAGGGCACATTCGTCCTCTCGATCACCGCCAAGGCCACGAACGGACGAACGCTGACAGCGACACGGACCTACCACACCTGTATACCGAAACGAAAAAGCCGCTGACACTCGCCAAGCCCGTCCCGGCTCGCCGCTCGTCCATCGTCAGGAACCCCGCAGAACGCGAAATGACGCCGTCCCGGGCTGCTCGAGGAACTCACTCCCAACTGACGCGAAAAGCCCGTCGGTTGGGTGGCAGGGCCTCACACCTCGATGGCCTCGCTTGATGGCCTCGTTCTTTGCGGCTCGGTTCCGCGTCGCGGGCCAACATCGACACCCCGGCGGCGAGCACAGGCCCTCAGCCGGCGCCCTCCCGCAAGTCGTTGTGCACAGGCGCTTGGCTACGCTTCGGCGCGTGGAGCTGCAGCGGCGCATTGCGGAGAGGACGGGTGAGTTCTTGCTGTTCGCGCTGACGCCACCGCGCCTGACGACCACACAGGAGCACGCCCGTCAGATCGCCGCAAAGACACTCGAGCGCCTGCGCCCCGTGGGCATCGACGGCCTCGTGCTCTACGACATTGATGACGAGAGCGACCGCAATCCCGAGCAACGGCCCTTTCCGTTCCTGCCGACGATGGACCCCGCCGACTACCTCGCTCGCGATCTCGTCGGCTTGCAGGTACCCGCAATCGTGTACCGCGCTGTCAGCAAGTACCCAGAGCAACAGCTTCGGTCCTGGCTCAGCGAACAGGCCCCCTACAAGCCCATGCCCTGCACCTCGCCGAACACACACCCCTCACAACGTAGTCACCATCCATCCACCCCGACAACACCAAAAACCCAGCAACAACGCGAGATCTACCCACCACACCAAGAAGAACTTCGGGCTAGCGAGCGGCCTCAGACGCGGCCTGCTGGGAGACCCTGGGTCGCCGCTCGCGTGCCCAGGAGCACCGCCAGGCGGCAACACTGCCTGAGCAGGTGACGCCCGGCGGCAAAGCGGCCGCCAACTCGCTGCGACGGCCGCTCGGCCTGAGTGCTCTGGCTCGGACCCAGCAGGTCGCTCCCGCCGAGCTCGAGGCGATCTTGACCACCCACCCCCAAGGTCACCGACTGCGCCGTGATCGGCGTCCCGGACGACGACGGTGGGGAGTTGCCGAAGGCGTTTGTCGTGCCCGCCAGTGACGATTTCGACGGAGCGGCGCTCACCGCGTTCGTCGCTGAACAGGTCGCGCCGCACAAGCGCATTCGCGCGGTCGAGCTTGTGCAAGAGATCCCGAAGTCGCCGTCGGGGAAGATCCTCAGATGCCTGCTACGCCGAGGAGCCGGCGCGCCTCGCGATCTGCCCGGCGAGGCGTACGAGACGCCTGCCAAAGAGGGCGTCCAGCTGGGTGCAGGTGGGACGCTCGGATCTCGCGCCAAGCGACACCCAGCGTGGCTTCCCGTAGAGATGGACTCTTCGCTTGCGGCCACGAAAAGCGTGTCCAGCCAAGCAAGAAATGTAGCCTCGCCGAGGTACCGCGCTCATGCTACATTTAGCGCAGCATGAGCGCCCTCTTTCGCCGCCAGCTCGCCCAAGACGCGATCGACGCGATCCTCGCCGGAGCGAGCGCGCGCGATCTCGAGCGCGACATGCTCGACTTCAAGGAGGAGACTGGCACGGTCGATCGTGACGGCGTGCGGCAGCCTATCGACGCGCACGACGAGACCGCGGCACGTGCGCTGGCCGGTGAGGTCGCGTGCTTCAAGAACTCTGACCGCGGCGGGATGCTCGTCGTAGGGATCAATGACAAGGCCGCGGGCTCGGATGCGTTCGCCGGTTCCTATCTCGACCTCGACTGGCTGCGTGCGCGCATCCATGCCCTGACGACACCAAATGTGTCGATCGAGACACCGGAAGTGCTGGACATCGAGGGGCGGCGGATCTACCTCATTGATGTCCCACCGGCGCTTGAGGAGGTCCGCGTCGGTGGCAAGCTCCGCGCCCGATTCCGCGACCAGTGTGTGGAACTGACCGGCGACCGCGCGCGGGAGTTCCTGGAACGGCGGCGCAACTACGACTGGTCCGCCCGGATCTCAGACTTCCGTCTGTCCCACGCGGACGACGCCGCGCTGGAATCGGCGCGCGCTCACTACGTAGAGTCGAAGGGAAGTTCGCCGGGCACCGATCTGGCACTGGCCCGGAGGCTCGGTATCACGGCTGATGACTCCGAGGACCCCCAACTCAACAACGCCGGAGCGCTGCTGCTGTGCCATTTCGAGCCGAGCGTCAACCAGCTCGACGTGCTCGTCACCGTCGCGGAAGGCGTAGCGTCAGAACAGCGCCACCGCGCGCCTGCCCCGCTGCTTACCGCCTTCGACGGGGCTTGGAAGCTGTTGCTGGAGGTCTTCCCGTCGCGCCAGCAGGTCATCGGGGTTCAGCGACGATCGGTCCGTCCCATCCCAGAGCAAGCCCTCCGTGAGGCAGTGATCAACGGGTTGATGCATCGCGACTACGAGCAGACCCGCGGCCAGGTTGTCGCGATAGTCACGGGCCAGCCGGCATCGGCGTTGAAGGTGCAGTCGCCGGGAGGATTCCCATTTGGAGTGCGTCAAGAGCGATTGCTGGCCACTCGCTCCCAACCCCGCAACCCAGTGCTCGCCAACGCCCTGCACGTGCTTGGCCTCGCGGAGAGCGAGGGTGTCGGCATCGCGACCATCGTTCGCGTCATGCTCCGCGACGGGCACGCCGAGCCCGACATCCGAGAGGACGGCGGCGACGTCATCTGCCGCATAACCGGCGGCCAGGTCGACGCGTCGGTCCGCGAGTTTTTCGACGACATCAACATTCGTGACAGTGAGCTCGGCGCGATGGTGAGGACGTATATCGCGATCACCGATCTGCTCTCTCACACCCCGTTGCGGCCGGAGCGACTTGCCATCATCGGTCAATGTAGTGAGAACGAGGCGTTCGAGCTCCTCCTGCGGCTCGCCAACCTCGGGACGCTCCGGCGGATGGTGAATGGCAGCCGGTCGTTCCTGTTTACCAACGATGCCGCCGAGAAGCTCCGCAGCCGCATCACCTACAAACGACAGAAGACGATCGACGAGCACTGGCAGCTCATCCGTGCCTACCTGGACGTCGACAACGTCATCGGCCGCGACGAAGCCGCCGAGCTGCTCGGTGTCAAGCCAGAGCGCGCCTCGACGATCCTCAGCGAGCTCTACAACGAGCACAACAGACTCAAGCCGATCGGCAAGCCCCGCGGTCGCGGCGTACGCTACGAGCTCCTCGGCCCCAACGGCACCGGGGAGTGACACAGGAGATCGAAGACACCCAAGCGGAGACAGGTCGGCGGACGGGTCTAAGCAGCTATGTATTTACACGGCTCTAGGTGTCCCGCTGCGAGTAAGCAGCGCTTACCCATCCACAGCTTTGGACACGGAGCGGGTTTTTTTCCTTGATAATATTTTGTTCCATTTGTAGTCACCTCCTTCCTCACTCGTATTGACTATTCGACTACTACGCGGGTGAGATTCGCGACAGCGACCCGCGCTTCCCCGAACTGATCGGCTACGAGGTCCGGGTCGGTCGCAATCCCGGGGCGCCGTCCGCGATCGTCGGAGCCGAGCTCGACCGCTTCGAGCTGGCCGCGCAACGAGCCTGCGCGCTATTGGACGCCGAGATCGCGCCCGCCGCCGATCCCTGGACGCTCACACCAAGCCAGCTGCACGGCGTCCTCACCCTGTGCGCGGTGCTGCACGGCGAGTGGATACGGATTCACCCCTTCGCCAACGGCAACGGCCGCACCGCACGACTGTGGGCCAACTGGGCGGCACTGCGCTACGAGCTGCCACCTTTTGTGACGATCAAGCCTCGCCCCGGCCAGCCCCACGCAGCCGCCGCAATGGCCTCAATGCGAGGGGACCACCAGATGATGACCGCCGTATTCGACCAAATGCTCCGCACCAGCCTGCAAGCGCTGGACTGAGGCGCAGCCACCGGCCCTCGGCGACTCGACGCGAGCGGGAGAAGCCGTCGCCTCGTCTCAATAGCCTCGTCGGCCGAGGTCGGACTATCCGGCTTGGCCGTCGCGACCATCGCTCGCCACGAGCAGACGCAAAGCCGGGCTTTTAGTGGTGGGTGAGTATGTCCGTACCGAGGGCTTGGGCCACGAGCGCGAGGTCGTGCTCGTCGTGGAGGTGGCGGGCGTGCTCGCGCAAGGCGCAGCTCACCGATCCCTTGGAGACGGCACGACCCAACGGACCTTCAACTGCCGGATGGATGTCTGCGGTAGATCGCGCTGTGGGAAGTGCCCGCCGCCTTGGAACGATCGAACCGACCGAGCAGGTCTTCACCGAGAGCCACCACGGCTCCACGGTGATCCTCCGTAGGGAGGTACTGCTGCTGGGCAAGGGCTCCTATGCGCTGACCGCGGGCCAGAGCGCCACGATCCTCGTCGGTCTGACGGGCACGGGCAGGCATGCGCTCGCCGCGGCGAGGCATCGCCGGCCGTCGGCCATGGTTTCGGTGTCCGTGACGGGCGGGACGGCGATTGAGAGGTCAGTCGTGCTCAGCGAGCCCGTGCACAGGCGCCGGCGCCGCGACGATCCGATGCACACCGCTCTGCAGCTGCGTGACGAGTTCCCGGACATCGGCCTCTCGCCCGATCATCTGCTCGCGCGCGAGTGGCTCCTCGGTGGGAAAGAGAGTCGCACTGCGAATTCTGTGCATGTGTCCCTTCTGCCATATTTGTGAGGCAAACATGCCATATGAAGCGGGATCGACCTGGCCGGGCGCGTGCCCCTGTGTCCAACTCATAACGACTCCGTGAAGCCAGGCCCCCGACTGCCTCCGAGTGATGTTTCTGCTGTTCCGACCGATGTTCCGGCAGTTATGCGAGGCGCTTTCGCAGCTGCCGCGCGATCATTGCGAGGTGCTCGTACTGCGCCACTTCGCGGGACTCTCGCCGACGGAGATCGCGATGCGCACGGGCCGCACGGAGGGCTCGATCAACGGCTCGCACCACCGCGCGCAGGGCGCTGCGGGCGCAGCCGACGAGCCGCGGCGCCGCTCCCGCGATGTCTGGCTCGCTGAAGCTCAGGGCGCGACCGCAGCTATCAACGCTGCGCTGATCTGCGCGGATCACGCTGGCAATGCCGCCGATCTACGAGTGGTCGGGGCCGAAGTGAGGTGCCGCGAGAGGGCTCACGAGCGCCGCGTCAACTCCAGAGCCCGCTGATCGGGACGGCCCAGATGCGGTCACCGAGGGGGATGGTCTGACGGCCCGTGTAGAGCACTACGCCGGCCTTGAACAGGTCGGCGTTCTTGTCGCGCAGGAGCGCGATGACGCGCCAATCTCGCTCGCGGATCGATGCTCGGGCCTTGACCTCGACGGCGGCAAGCTCGCCCGACTGAGCTTCGAGCACGATGTCGATCTCGTCATCCTGGGCGCGATAGTGGCGCATCGTGGCGCTTTGGGCGGCCCAGCTTTGGTGCTTGAGGATCTCCATGCCGCAGAAGGTCTCCAGGGCATAGCCCGTTACCTGGTCGTCTTCGGCGATTCGCTGCTCGTTGACGCCGAGCTGCTGTGCGAGCAGTCCAGTGTCGGTCAGATATATCTTCGGTGCATGCAGCTCACGCGAGCGCAGTCCGGCACGCCAGGCAGGGACGACGTGAACGAGGAAGACGATTCGGAGGAGCTCGATATAGGCGCGGACGGTCTTGTCGGAGATCTCCAGGTCCCGGGCGAGCTTGTGGTAGTCGAGGAGCTTTGCGGAGTTGGTTGCCAGCAGGCGTAGCAGCGCGGGCAACTCTGAGAGCTTGCGAGCGGAGGCGATGTCGCGGAGATCCCGCTCGACAATGCTCTGGAGGTAGTCGCGGTTCCAATGCTGCCGCTCGCGCTCGCCGAGTGTGTGCACGGCGGGATATCCACCACGCGCGACCACCTCCGCGAAGGCTTCGCGTCCCACGGGAGCATCCGTCACCTGCGGGGGATTCGCGGCGAAGAGACGCTCGACGAAGTTCCCGCCGCTCGCATGGATCTCGGCTTGGGCGAGCGGCCACAGCTCGATCCGGCGAACCCTGCCCGCCAGCGACTCCGAGACTCTTGGGGCGGTGAGCACGTTCGCGGAGCCCGTCAGCAGGAATCTCCCGGGCGTCGGGTCCTCGTCGACCGCGCGCTTGATCGCATAGAGCAGGTCTGGAGCATGCTGAACCTCGTCGATCATCGCCGGTCCGCGCAGGCCGGCGATGAAGCCATCGGGGTCGACTCGCGCTGCATCGCGCGTGACCTGGTCGTCCAACGTGACGATCGTGGCGGGGTGGTCGCTGCTCACGATCTGCTTGGCGAGGGTGCTCTTGCCGACCTGCCTGGCGCCCTGCACGAACACCACTCGACTGTAGCCGAGGGCCTCGGTGATCAGTGGGCGGGCACGGCGCTCGATCAGCATGGCAATCGCTGCAAACGCGGATCATCAGCGCTGCATATGCGGAGAATAGCAGATGCATATGCGGAAAATACGTGATGCGGATGCGGAATAGGCTCGCTGCAAACGCGGACTTCTGGCCCGGCGTCAAGGAACGGCTCAGGTCACGCTGCCTTCGGGGCAGGCGCCCTGCGAGATTTGAGGGCTGGCGCGCACACGACGGCGAGGATGTGAGCGCTGCGGCATACGAGGTTGGGGTGTTTAGGAACGTGTTGCACACAGCCGCTGATTTATGCGACGCCCACGACAGAACACGTACGCGACCGCTGGGAGTCAGGACGGGTGACGCGTCCTCTCAGGCGGGAGAGCAGGTAGTGATGCGGGCGTCTGTGGCGGTCCGGTTGTCGTGGCGGGTCACTTCAGGCGATCTCGGTGATGTCGACCGGTCGTCGGCGTTTGTTCTCGGCGGCTGCTCTGTGGATCGTGTTGTTGTAGCCGGCGCGTGAGAAGAGCAGTATCTGTGGGTCTTTTTCGGTTTTGTAGCCGGCTCGGCGTCAATCTCGGCGTCAATCGTCATACCGTCGAAAGCCGCCTGGGCACGGCCCAGCAGCACCTCGGGCGTCCGCTGCACACGTGCCTGATCGAGCTCGAGCTCGCGTTACGCTTGGAGCAGTGCGAGAGCGCGGAGGACCGGTCACCGGCACCACACGATCAGATCGGCTCAACCCCGTAGTGGAAAGCGCCTCTGGAGGAATCCCTGGAAGTGAGGGACGGCGAACTCGGTGAGACCGTACGAGGGACTGTAGATCAGGCCCTTCGCGATCAGGCGCCCACGCGTCGGTGCAACGCTTGCCGCGGTGGGACGGCCCAGCTTCGCGGCGATATCGCCCGAGCGATATGGACCGTCACCGAGATTCGCCATCGCCGAGAGATAGTCGAGCTCTGTCTGGCTTGCCCTCCCGATGCGCACCTGGAAAAAGCTCTCGTCGAGCTCGAGATCGACGAGCTCATGCGCGCGCTCTACGTCGGTGAGCGTGATTGCTGGGCCGGTCGCCACGTTCCACACGTGCTTGCCGTACTCCTGCAGGAAGTAGGGGTAGCCATCCGTCAGTGCCAGGATTCTCTCGGTCGCTTCAGGCTGATAACTGACGCCGGCCGCTCGGGCTGGCACCTCCAGTGCGTCGCGGGCCGCCGGGCCGGGCAGACTGTCGATCGCTCCGAAGCGGAACAGGCGCTCGGAATATGACTTCGCCGCACCGGCCAGTGTCGGTAACTGGGGCAGGCCGGCGCCGGCGAGGGTGAGCGGCAGGTCCCGCTGTGACACCTGGTGCAGAGCGGCGATCAGCGCCTCGAGCTCGCCCTGAGCGAGAAACTGGACCTCGTCCAGCAGGAATACGACGCCCGTATCGTGCTCGGCGGCCGCTTCGCCGAGCGCCACAAACAGGTCTGAGAGATCCTCACCCAGGTCGCCGGAGTCGCCCCGGCCGATCAGCGCATCGACGTCGACGGCGATCTCAAAGCCCTCTGGCGTGCGCAGCGTAAATGACTTGAACACCGCCGCGGCCTGGCGGGCCCGCTCTCGCATGCGGCTCGCCGGGCTGATCGCAAGCAGCGCCCGGCGCGCCATCCGAGCGATCATGGGACGAAAGTCCGTCTCGTGAGTGATCTCGCTCTTGGCGCTGCGAAAGCCCGCCTCCTCAGCGATAGCAGCGAAGGTGTTCAGCAACACAGTCTTGCCTACGCCCCTCAGCCCCGTGATCAACATGCTCTTCTCGGAACGTCCGGCACGCAGACGACCAAGCAGGATTCGAAAGCTCTCGATCTCCTCGTCCCGGCCGGTGAGAGCAGGCGGCCGGGAGCCCGCGCCGGGCGAATATGGGTTGGCGATCGGGTCCATCGCCCAAATATACAGAGTTATAGCCGGTTTAGCTGAATCGAGTAAACCCACCTACACTTTGTATAAGCCGGTAGTCCACAAGCCTTGGGAAAGAGCCTATTGGGAGATAACTAACTTCCTGCCACTATCTCTCCATGTCTGGTGGGAGGCCGTTCTATAACCGGGCGCACGAGCTCCAGCGCCTACAGCGCCGTTGGGACAGCGGGGAGGCTCAGATCTTCACGTTGTGGGGGCGCCGGCGTGTTGGCAAGAGCCTGCTGCTGCTGCAGTTCGCGCAGGGCAAGCGTCATCTGTACTTCGAGGCGACGAGCGGGACGGCGGCCGATCAGCTCGCGGACTTCTCGGTGCGGTTGGCGGAGGCCACCGCTCGTGCGGCGCTCTCGGCTCAGGGCTGGCGTGACGCTCTGGACGCGGTCGCCGACTGGGCGGCAGAAGGGCCTGTCCTGGTGGTGTTGGACGAGTTTCAGCAGATCGCCTCCGAAAGCTCTGAGATCGGCTCGATCATCAACGTGTGGTGGCGCGAGCGGGGCGCGGATCTGCCGATCTTCCTGGTGTTGTGTGGCAGCGAGGTCGGATTCTTCGAGCGTGAGGTGGTGGGCTACTCGGCCAGCACCTACGGCCGCCGCGCGGGTCACCTGCGGCTGCGCCCGTTTGCACCCAAAGACGTCGCGCTGTTCCTGGAGGACTGGACGGCCGAGGAGAAGATCGCTGCCTATGCGGTGTTCGGCAACATGCCCTACTACCTGGCGCAGATCCGCCCGGACGAAAGTCTCGCGGAGAACATCCTGAACCTGATCTTGATGAGCGACGGTCTGCTGCACGAGGAGGCACGGCTGCTGCTCGAGCAGGAGCTGACCGACGCCGCCGGCTATTTCTCGGTGCTGCGGGCGATCGCCGCCGGCCAGACGAGGGTCTCGCAGATTGCTGTGCGGACCGGTGTGCGCGGGGGTACGACGCGGGTCAGCCAGATGCTCGACACGCTGCGAGATCTGTGGCTCGTGGAGCGCGTGCGCGCTGGTGGGGCAAGGTGCGCGAGATGCGCGGCCTGGATCTGCGCGACATCGACCGCGAGCTCGACGTGGTGGCAGTCGACGATGAGGGCCGGACGGTCGCGCTGGGCTCCTGCAGGTGGACGGCCGGCGAGATGCCCTACTCCGAGAAGGTCAAGCTCGACGCGCTCGCCACATACCTCCTACCCGACGCGGACCCTCCACCCCTCTACCTCTTCGCCCGCTCAGGCTTTGACCAGCGACTGACCGCGGCAGGCGAACAGGAGCCCCGCGTGCATCTCATCACCCCCGAAGAGCTCCTCTGATGTCACACGCTGCTCCGGCTCTCTCCCCGTGGTCTCTTCGAATGTCAACAAGGGCCATTGGTTTACGAGAGCCGGAAATGTAATGCGCTATGAGGTAAAAACGAGCTATAACGTGGCACCACAGTTCGCATTGAATCGGGTTACACAGCCAACCGGACTAAATGCGAACTGTGCAAACGTCCCGGGAGGGCAGATATCGCTTGATGGGGCAGGACAGTAAGTCGCGTTCGCCCGTTCTCGGACCTCGCGCGGACGGTCATCAATCCGGCCTACGTTAGCCCTCGACGGCCGCTCCGGTGGTGGGCGCGCCTGCGACTGTGTCGCTGTCGGCCTCGCGCATCATCTCGATCGCTCGGCGGGCGCCTTGGGAGAGCAGCATCGCGCTTTCGGCTACGTCGCGGTTGACCTCGGGGGTGGTCTCTACGAGCCGGTCGCCGCAGACCGTGTGGGCGCGGCTGAGCGTCTTCTGCGGAGGATGAAGACCGTTCTCCATGACGTGAGGGTATCTCATGTCGGGTCGCTGCTCGCGTGCTCGATGCGCGTCGTCAGGAGCTGGGCAAAGGGTTCCACATCCCCCGACGCGGAGAGTAGCGCCGGAACCAGGGCGTCGTCGTGCGCGATCATCTCCTCAGCGCCGATGAATCTGACGTTCGGCAGACCGAAGGACCAAAGGGCGGCGGACAGCGCGACGAAGCCCACGCGGTGGTTGCCGTCCACAAAAGGATGCACCCGCAGGATGCCGGCATACAAGGCGGCTGCTGCTCGTGTGTAGTCGAGGACGCTCTTGGCCGCCGTCGCATCAAAGTCATCGACACGACCATTGAATGTCGCGCAGATCGTGACGGATCGTACCGGGCGCAACCCCTTCCAACTGCCGCATACCGCCGTCGGGGAGCACCACGCCGAAGAAGGCCAGCTCGCGGCGGAAGCGTCCGCCATCGTGCGGGAAGTGGCGGGCGAAGATCGCACCGTGCCACCACCGCACGCGCTCTGCGTCCATGCGCAGCGGCTTGCGCCAGAAGGCCCGCTGAGCATCGTCGAGAACGCGCCCCAGCTCGTCCCCGAGAACCTGCCACGTCTCTTCGGGCGAAAAACGCGAGCGGCACCCTGGATCCAAAAGCACCCCGTCTCACGTCGCCGAACTCTACTCCCGGCCCGATCCAAAGAGGCACCACGATCGCCCCCCCCTCACTCTCGCAGACACACCCTGGTACAGGTAAAAACCAGCGCACTGTCGACGAGAACCTCACTGCTGAGATGTCAAGAACGGGACAAGGACGCAGCCCCTTCCCGCCGGCCTCGCCCATTGATATCCTGAGCCCATGGCCACGACGAAGAAGCGCACGACCACTGCTGCCAAGCCCGTGACCCGGGCCACAGCCCGTTCGACGTCGAAAGGCGTCGCGTCGAGCCGCAGCAAAGCTCGCCAAGACACGGACCTCACGCCGATTGTCCGCTTCACGCCGGAGGAGTGGGACGCCTACCTCGAGCGCCAGGTGCAGCGTGAGATGGGCATCTCGGTCGCCGAGTTCAGGCGGGCCTTTGCCGCCGGCGAGCTGGATAACCATCACGCCGTCGGCTATCTCGCCGGCAAACTTCTGATCGGCCAGAACGGGAACAGAGCTGTCGCGTAGCGCTGCGGAAGGCGTGGCAAAGAGCCTTGCCGATCATCTGAACCGTGTCCTGAACCTGACGGTCAGCGACGCGCGCCTGTCGGTGTCGCCGGTCACCGGCGATGGCGACGGCGAGACGTTCCAGCTGGAGCGGATCGTCGAGGGTGAAGATGTTCCGCTGGAGTTGTATCGCAGCACCGCGCGTCTGTCTGTGCAGCAGGTGGTCGTGGTCAAGGATCGGCGTTGTAAAACGAAGTCCTACGAGTACCGCTACCAGGCGGATGAGTCACGGAAGTCCTGGCTGATGCGCTGGGACTATTCCCGTGAGCGCCCACGCCCGGTCTATCCCTATGGGCTGTCGCACATGCATATCCGCGCGACGTTGCCTAACGAAACGCCGATCGACGCCCACCCAGTCGACCACCACCACATACCGTGCCCCCGGACGCCGCTGGAGGAAATCATCCGCTACCTGATCGCCGAGCGCGGCGTGAAATCCAAAAGCAAAGACTGGGAAGCGATTATCGAGGGCTCCGCCAAGGCACGCCGACGATGACGATCGGCAAGTCCTTCGACACGCATGGACCGCTCGGGCCATGGATCGTGACCGCCGACGAGCTTGGCGATCCGCACGACCTCGCGATCAGAACCTACGTGAACGATGAGCTTCGCCAAGACTCCAACACAGGCGAGATGATCTTCAACTGCTACGAGCAGGTCGCGCACCTCTCCGAAGCCTTCACGCTAGAGCCAGGCGACGTGATCGCCACGGGCACACCCGCAGGCATAGGAGCGGTACGCCAGCCATTCCCCGAAGGGCTGCTCAAAGTCGGCGATGTCGTCAGGATCGAGATAGACAGGATCGGCGAGCTACAAAACGCCGTCATCGAGGAGCCCGACGGCTACCTCGCTCCGCAGGTCGAGTGAGCTGCCTGGCGCTGTCATTGCCACGCTCGGCCCACAAGTAGAAAGTTCCGTCGCCGGCTCTGCTCCGCGCCAGCGACGGAATCCGCGTGGATGCAAGCGATCAGATCGAACCGACCTTTCGCGTACCCGCGGTTCGCATTGAGCCGGGTTATATGGGCGAAACTGCTCGGCGCGCAAACCGTGTGCTGATAGAGGCGCCAGCGGTGGGGATCGGTTGAAGCGGCGCTGCTTGCGCTCAGGAGGGGGGCGAGTCGGCTGCTGTTGGAATAGCGGGCACGCACCTCGGCGGACCGTCCGCTAGACCTGCGGCGTTTTGTATGACAGGATGCCGGCGTTCTGTATGATGGGTTGGTGTTGCTGAGGCGGGGTATCGAGGATCGTTATCGAGATACGGTCGCCGCGCGGCGTATCACGATCGTGACCGGTCCGCGGCAGGCGGGCAAGACGACGCTGGTCCGCGGCCAGCTTTCCGATGCTGCCACTATGCGCAGCCTGGATGAGCAGGGAGTGCTCGATGCCGCTCTGAAGGACCCGGCCGGGTTCGTCGAGCTCGGCGGCCGGCCGCTGGTCATCGACGAGGTTCAGCGCGGTGGCGAGCCGTTGGTGCGCGCGATCAAGGTTCAGGTTGACCGCGACTGGAGCCCGGGCCAGTTTGTCCTGACCGGCTCGTCGAACTTTCTGACGATCCCGACGATCTCGGAGTCGCTTGCGGGTCGGGCCGGGTTTGTGGAGGTGTGGCCGTTCACCCAGGGTGAGCTGATGGGTGTGACCGATCGCTTTGTGGATGTGGTCTTCACCGGGCTGGCGGGGCTGGCGGAGTACCGGCCCAGCGGGATTGCTCGCCGCGAGCTGCTGGAGCGGGTTTGCGCTGGTGGGTACCCGGAGGTGCAGGAACTCCCGGTGGGCCAGCGGCCGGGCTGGTTTCGGGACTACGTGCGCACGACGATCGAGCGTGATGTCGTTGAGATGTCAGGCATCCGCAAGGTGGCGGAGATGGGGCAGCTTCTGCGCCTGCTGGCGGCACGCTCCAGCTGCGAGCTGATCATGACGAGCCTGATCGAGGACTCGGCGCTGGAGCGCCAGGCGGTGTATGACCATCGCGGTTGGCTGGAAACGATTCACCTCGTCACAACGTTGCCGGCCTGGTCGCGAAACCTCACTCGGAGGGTCAAGCGGCGCCCCAAGATATTTCTCACCGACCCCGGGTTGGCGGCGTGGCTCATGGGCAAGACGCCGGCCGCGCTGGAGAGCCCCACCGACCCGGCGACGGGAGCACTCGTCGAGACATTCGTCTTTGCGGAGCTGCGCCGCCAGCTGACCTGGTCTCAGACGGAAGCCGCGCTGTTCCACTGGCAGGACCGCGCCGGGGCCGAGATCGATTTCGTGCTCGAGTCCGCCGACGGTCGCGTCGTCGCATTGGAGGTGAAGGCCGGCCAGACCCCAAAGCGAGAGTGGTTCCGCTGGTTGGAGCGCATGCGCGACACCGTTGGGGACAGCTTTATCGCCGGTGTCGTCCTGTATGGCGGCCAACACGTGCTCCCCTTCGGCGATCGCCTGATGGCCGTTCCCATCTCCGCCCTCTGGGAGCAAGCGAGCATCTAGCCACAGCGGCCTCAGCTGCTGCGCGTGATCCTAGACTTCAGCCGAGATCCTGCCTGGGTCCTCACCGCCGTCATACAGGACAACGATCCCCGTGGACAAAGAGGGCGATGTTTTGCACACGAATGCGGGTGAGCAGAAGCGAATATCTGCTCTCGGTGTTTGTGGTTCGGGCCCTGTCGTCAAAGCGCGCTGGAGGGAACAAGGGTCGTTCTTGCCATTCCCTCTTCTACATGGCCGCGGGTTATGCGTTGCGCCGTGGGCTCTCCGAGGGCGATGTCGAGCGCTGCTCGCATGACTGCGAGTGTGCGTCGCAGGTCGCCGGCTCGGCCGTCGGTTACTGATTCGATGTAGCTCTGCGACAGTAGTTGCAGTCCCTCTGGTTCGAGGATGTCCTGGACTGGAGTCTGCACGCCGGCCAGGCTCATCCGCCGCTGCAGGACGATGGTCAGCCCGTGCTCCACGTCGGGGAGCTGGGGTAGGAAGACCTCGGCGGTCAGCTTGTCGCGGACTCGCTGGTAGCCGTCGAGGTGGGTGTAGTCGCTCTGGGTGGCGACGACCATTGCGGCGTCCATCGTCGCGAAGGCGCGTGAGGTCTGATCGAAGAATGCGTCGGCCAGCTCTGGCGAGCCGCCCCAATGGTCGGTGTCCTCGACGATCATGACCGGGCATCGCTTGAGCTTCCAGAAGACGTCGAAGAGTCGCTGCATGCCCCGCATCGCGTCTGAGGGGTCGGTGGTGCGTTGCAGTTCTTCTGTGGCGACCTGCTTGATGTCGCCGACGACCTTGCCCGTCAAGATCTGGCCGGCTGCGATTTCGAAGCCGGCGCGAAGCTCGCGAGTGGCGATCTGTGTTCTGTGCTCGGCGGCTGCGCGGTCGAGTGCGTGAGCCTCGTGGCGGGTGAGCTGTGCTTCGGGGAGGTCGCGGATCTCTGTGATCGCGTGGCGGGCGAACGCGGCCGGATCGCCGGCCTCGACGCCGATCACGCTCACGCGAAGCGGTAGGAACCCCTCGTCCAGGCTGTCGGCGACGGCGGCGATGAGGCTTGACTTCCCGGAGCCCATGCGTCCGATGACCGTGGTGACGCCCTCTGCGCGCTCGATGCTTCTTCGCAGCGCGCCGTCCACGTCCGGCGCCCCGAGCGCCGTATAGGCGACGTGCTCGCCCGCCAGGAGGTCGAAGCGTCCAGAGGTCTGAAAGGCGAACTCGTCGTCGAGTGTCTGTAGCGCGTCTCGCATCAGCGAAGATTCTCACGGAGCTCATACAGCTTGCGTGGACGCCCTTGCCGCTCCTGCTGTTCGGGGAACGACCGGACGAAGTTCTCCTCCTCCAGCTCACGGAGCGCCTTGCGAGCGCTCTGGCCGGATACGCCGAGCGTCGCGAGCAGCAGTGGGTCTGAGCCTGAAGTGGGTCCGTGGTCTGCGAGGTACTCCGCGATCGTCGACGCCAGGCGCGGTAGCTTCGCCAGGCGGGCGCGTTGCTTCTCGCGGTTGGCCAGCAGTTCGTCGACGGGCTGGGTTGAGAGTACGGCGGCGCGAGCCAGGGAAAGCAGCGAACGGGGCAGACCATCGGTCTGGTCGACGATCGCGTCGATCTCGACTCCTGGCTCTCCCGCCAGGCGCCGAGCCAGGAACTCTCGCTGCTCGGACGTGGAGAGCGGGGTGAGGTCGAGTTGTACATCGAAGAAAGCGCTCGCGGGCGGGCGGGTGAGCTCGTCGCGAAGCACGTCGTTGGCTGCGATCACCCACTGGTGGTCCTGCTGCCAGAGCTCGTCGCGCAGACGCCCGAACAGTGTGTGGGCATGACCTTCGCCTGGAGGTGCATCGATCAGAAGCAGTGAGGCAGGTGCCTCTCCGAGACGCCGCGCGAGACGCAGCAGCGCGCCGGATGGCGTCGTCTCCGCAATCACGCTCGAGCGGATGGCGTCGCCGAATGCCCCCCATCTCTGGCCCAGGGCGTCGGCGATGACCATCAGTGCCTGCGTTGCGTTCTGCGCCGGAGCGAGATCAACGTATACCGCCGGTCGCTTGTCATCCTCATGATCGGCCTGCAGTGATCGCAGCAACGTCGTCTTGCCCGATCCAGCCGGGCCAAGGACGAGCACGTTGAGCTTTCGATCGACGGCGGCCTCCAGCTGCGGCATGATTGCGGGCGCCAGAAAAAGATCTCGGTCGATCGTGCCGAGCAGGGGGCGGTTGTCGAGCCTGATAGTCATATTGCGAAACTATAACAAACTTTCGCAACTAGATCGATAGGGGTGCTACTTCGCCCTAGATCTCGGGACCCGCAGGCACCCAGGCCAGGTGTAAGCACCAACGACGCGCGCGAGAAGGGCCAGCGCTTGCAAGAGCGCAGCCGATGCTTGCCCATGGCTCGCATCGGTACCAGGGGGTGAGTTCTGCAAGAGGTTGACCATGTTCGATCCCAGGCCGTATCGACTACGATTCCGCAACAACTCTTGCCTATCGTCTCGTGGCCACGCGCTACGCTTGTCCTGCGGCACTTGCAAGCCTAGGGGCCCCAACTTTCGGAGCGGACATAGCTGTGACATCACCACGCCTTCCGCAGGTGGAGGCGCTCGTGGAGCAACTTGGCAGCGAAATAGCTGACGGAAGCCCACACGCGAACTCTGCGTGGCTCGTCGAGGGCGTAGCCACGACAGGTAAGTCCACGACTTTACGCGTGCTCGCGGACGGACTGCGCGAGCACGGCTACGTCCCGGTGATGGTGGCTCCGCCTGCATACGCTCTCGATGCAGGACCCATGGCACTGGCGGAGCTCGCCGGGGGACTAAAGGACGCTGGGTGCGTGAACGGCGAGACCGACGTTCTGCGTGACGGTACAGTGCCTCTCGACGAGAAGATCGACCGCGTCCGACAATGGGTCACCGGGAACGACCGGGTCGTTCTGTTGCTCGACGAGCCTAACTCGTGGCCTGATCGCTCCGAACAGAATCAGCACTTTGCCGAACACGCGAGGATGGTGATAGCGGAGCTCGTACGCGACATTGCGTGCCGCCGGGTACTTACGGGCGATGCGCCGGAGGGTATGTCGTTCGTAGGAAGGACAAAGCTTGTTGAGGCGAGTGAGTCGGAGGCATTCCTAACCGACCACGATGCGTGGGGACAGCTCGCGCAGGCTGCCAGTGACCTCCAGGAGAGCGCAGGGGATCGGTTGGCGCAGATCTCGCCTCTTCAGTTGCGGTTGCTTGTGGCACTGACCGATGTCACATCTGTGGAGGAGGTGCGTGCCGTTCTCGGGCTTTCGCGACGTGAGCTTTCGCGACGTCTCTTAGCGGCGCTCGTAGAGTCCGGCGACTACAAAGATCTCTTGCGTGCTTGGAGGAAGCTGGCACACGTACGGCGTCCATTCTCCGAGGAGCTTCTCAACATGACGGTCGGAAAACTGTCGAAGCGTTCGCGAGCGCTCCTTCGGCATTGTTTGCTCTACGAAGTCAACGGATCGTTTCTGTTGCACGAGACGCTTCGACAAGATGCTGCCGCGATAGCAGGTCGTGCCACGGACGAATACACGGAGTTTGGTGAGCTCTCCGAGCACTATCGTGGACTGCGCGATAAGGCCGAGAAGGAAGGCAGGGGCGAGGCGCTGCCGGCGGGTGTCGATAACTTCTACTACGCCGCCCGTGCTGGCGACCCCGACCTTCTGGACCGTGAGCCCTACTTCGTCGATCAGCTAGACATGCTCGGTAAGACGCTCTCCTACCAGCGCCATCGCTACGACCAAGCTGCCGAGGTGTTCGACCGGGCCGTGAAGTTGGACGAGAGAAACGACTATGCCCACCACTACCTCGCTTACAACTTGGATCGCCTCGGAAAGGACGCAATGCGAGTCGAGCGTCACTACCGCACGGCGATCGACCTCAATAGCGAGCACCCCTGGTGGCGGGCGCGACTAGTTCAATTCCTGCTGACTCGCGGACGCACGAAAGATGCACGTGAGGAGTGGGACAGGTCGATCGATGACTTGGGCGGCGCTGAACGTCCGGCAGACGTCGGCTTCTACGAAACGCTGCATAGCTGGGTTGCCGACATGGCGCTGCGCCGCAGCCAACTGTCGTTCGCTGACTCTGTGATAGCCGAAATCCCGCAGACCGTGCGGACCGAAAGCGCTCAGATAACCGCGCTTATCCGTCGACTACGCGCGCTCGAGCTCGTGGCGGCTGACGGTGCCTTCGTTCCAGCACCGTATCTCGAGAAGGAGTGGTGGAAGAACGGGCCGTTCCTGCTCAGCCGTCGCATAGGCAAGCCGCAAGACGTGCCTTTGCGGCGCTGGCTTGCCGGCCGCGTTGAGCTCATCGATGAGCATGAGATCGAGTTGCGGGTTCGGAAGATCGATCTCGCCGAGTCAGAAGATCCGCCTATCGCTTCGCTTCGGATGTCGATCGCCAAGTTTGATGGTCTCAGCAGGGACGAGCCGGCGGCTGAGCTAGCGCCGGGCCGTTTCATCGAGGTGGGCTTGTATTCGGACGAGAAGGGTGGCCAGGTGCAGCAGCTGATCCGCGTTCATGCCGAGCGTGAGTGGAGCGATGACACGTTGCCACAGCAAGTGGGTCCGGGTGATCGATACTTGCGGTCCAGCGAGACCGCGTGAGCGAACTCCCACAGCTGTCAGCCGACCAACTCTCAGTTGTTGTCTTTGGCCCCGGATTCGGGGAGAGCATCGTCGTGCACGCTCCACCCGGCGCTTGGTTGGTCATAGACAGCCTGATTGACCGTGAAGGCTCGACGAACCCCGCTATACGGTTGCTCGACAAGCATGAGGCGGAGCCTTCCGCACTGTTGCTGACCCATCCACATGGGGACCACGCGGCAGGATTCGACGGCTTCCTGGACCGATGGGAGGACGCGAAGGTGGGGTACCTCAGGGAGCATGTTTCCACGAGTAAAGACCGGCTCAGCGAACCCGACTTCGAGCAATCGTTGCGCAGCGGGCTCGCCGAGCACGCAGTCTCCGCGATCCTCGACGTATGGGAGCGATTCCCAGATCGCAAGTGGGATCCAATTCCTGGCTCATCGTTCAGCCTTGGCGAGGCGACCGTTACGGTACTTGGACCCAGCAAACGGGCCATCCAACGCGCCAAGAACGCTCACAAAGTCGATCCGAACGCATTGTCAGGGCCACTAGCGATCGAGTGGAACGGAACAAGGATCGTGCTAGGCGCCGACCTGCCAGCGAGCGAGTGGCAGCGGATCGTGAAGGACCTACCGCACATCGCCCCCGGAGATCACCATGCACTCAAGGTGCCTCACCACGGATCTAGAACCGCCCAGGCTGCGCTTCTCGCCGACCCGCCCGACGGTCGGGAACGCTTCTGGGCTCTCAGCCCCTGGAAGCTTGGTGGGGGCACTCTGCCGCGCTTCGAGGACGACGAGGGCATCGACCTCTTACTGGGCCGCGTCGAGCAACTCCACCTAACGAGCTTGCCATTTCAAACCTCCCTGAAGCCCAGCAGGAAGCCAACACGGCGATCAGAGGTACTCGACTCGATTAATCGCAGCCGCTTCGGAGACGATGACATGGTTCTTCTCAACCAAGCACGGCCCGTGACGTCCGAGGATGCCTGGGTGGCTGTCAGCTACACCGCCAACGGTGCATTGGACGCCCACGTCTCGGGTGCTGCTTCTGTGACCGTTTGCCAATGATGGGGAGCCAGAGTCACGCCTATGTATCTAGACCCGGGCCCATGTGGACCGAGCTCCGTCACAAGTTCGGTCCCGCGTGCGATCGAGGACGCTCACCGCATCGATCGAGCGGCTCCTTCCAGACGAGCGCTTCGGCACCGCGCGATACGTCGGTGCCTACTGGAACCGCAACAACTCGATCGAGGTCGACTTGATCGGCGGGGACAAACATCCCACGGCCGAGCAGATCGACTTCATCGGATCGATCAACTGGCGAGACGAGCAGCCCTTTGACCGCCGTGACAGCGCCGCGCTCGCGGCCAAGCTGCTCTCCATACCCGGCGCAAACACATCCACCAAACTCCTCGGCGTCTGCCACCAGGGCTTCAAGCAGCCCAGCGGCCTGGACATCGAAATCGGGCCAGAGCAGATAATCGCCGCCTACGGCGCCCCCACCGACGGACACGAAGGCCAAAGTTAGATGACCTTCGAGGAGTTGCGTGGTTGTACTCGTCAGCGGTGGCGAAACCTGAGAGATTTGTCGCCAGCACGATGATCACCGGGGCCGCGGTGCTGGCGCCCCGAGCGGCGAGGGCCAGGGCGGCCTCCCACGACTCTGCGCTCGCGCCGGCGCGCACTTCCGCGGCGGCCGGGGCATCGGAGTGCGCGATGCTCTGCAGGAAGCGCTCGAGCTCCTGGGGTCCCGGCCCCTGTACCGCGGTGTAGAACACCGACTCACAGCCCGAGCGCTGGATCAGCTCCTCGACCAAGCGGCTCTTCCCGACTCGCCGCCGCCCGCGCATCGACAGCAGCGAGCCTCCGCCCGTACGCCGCACCCCGGCAAGCTCACGCTCCAACCGGGCAAGCTCTGCCTCGCGACCGACAAAGATGTTCAGAGGATGAGTCGGCACCCCAAATAGTTGACACCCAAATCTGGAGCAATACTATTTGGGGGTCATCTACAGCGAGAGTGGCCGCACTCCTCGATGGAGCCATCGCCCACGTCTTCGCGGCGGCGAGCGGCGCACTTCGGGTTCGCGGTGCGGGTCAACGTCGAACCGGAGGGCGTAAGCGTCCTCACCCTATAGTCAGTCAGCAGCGGCCCGTCCAGCCTCCGCGACGGTTGCCGTCGAATTGTTCTGCGTTCGGCGCTGCTCGTCGCTTTCGTCAGGTTCGCTGTTGCGCTTCCCGCGAGCGCGGACGCCGAACGTGAGTAGTTGCCCTTCGAGGAAGGTAAGCCGACCTACACCTCCCCGGTGACCTACCCGTCTGCCGGAGGCTACTTCCCCGCGAGGCTCGCCGGACTGGCCGCGATGCTGGCCGCCGGAATGCCGATCAAATGCGCGTCACTGACAGCGGTCGGCTCCTACGACACCCACGCCGATGAGCCCACCACGCTGGCCACAAATCTCTCACAGACCGTGGAATCGGTGCTCGCCTTCCAGCGCGACCTGGAAGCCAGAGGTCTAGACGACCGCGTGATCATCCAGCTGTGGTCTGAGTTCGGCCGCCGACCAAAGGAAAACGGATCGGGCACAGACCACGGCGCCGCCGGCTTGGCCTTCCTGATCGGCAGCCAAGTCTCAGGCGAAATGGTCGGCCAGTTCCCCGGCCTCACATCGCTCGACATCAACGAAAACCTCGAGAACACCTCGGACTTCCGCTCGATGTACTGCTCGCTACTCGAGCAGTGGTTTCAGACCGAAGCGGGGCTCGTGATCCCAGGCGCAAACGAATTCTCCCGTGTCAATCTGCTGAAGTCCTGACTCCTCGGGCGACTTGATATGGCGCCCTCTGTGGACCTGATCTGCGCCGCGAATCGCGCCCACCTACCGAAGGCCCACTCGCCATCGGCATCGAGATCATCCGACCCGGCCGCTTGACCGCCGAGCTCGGCGTGGCATAGCTGATACACGGCGGCCGGCTCCTTTTGTTCGCGCACCCCGGCTGCCGTCTGGGGGCATATGCGCCCAGCGCCAACAGCAGCGGGCAGCGTTCGCGCCGCCTGACCGTAGGCCGAGGAAGTGTCACTGGACACCCGGCCATTGGCGATGCTTGCAAGGCTACCTCCGTTCAGCACGGTCTCACCGGCGTTGTCGCGGGTGTTTGCAGCAGTCGGCCACAACAGGCGCAAGCTCGGCCGGCACCCGACTACCACAAGACCCCAATTGGCTCGACGCGTGTCCCGCATCGGGTCGTCGTCGGATAGGACTTTGTGGCGCCCCCTACTCTCGAGGAGCTCGTCTACTCTGCTGCGCAGCGCGCGCTCGATCAGCAGAGCACGGCCCTGTCCGATCTTCGTACCCGTACGAGCACGCTCGTCGCCGCCGCGACCCTGTCCGCGAGCTTCCTCGGGGCGGCCGCGATCAGTCGAAGCGCCCCGGCCTGGGCGGCGGTGCTCGCGATGGCCGCGTTTCTGCTGACGGGCGCGTTTGCGGGTGCGGTGTTGTGGTCCGCACGGGTCTTGTTCGCGCTCGACGCCGATCGCGTGGAGGAGGAACTTTTCCCCTATCGGGAGGATCCGGCTGCGTATTTCCTCGAAGCCGCGCACGGCTTGCACAATGCGTATGTCGAGAACGAGAGGGTGATCGAGCGGCGAGAGCTCGTTTTCAGGCTCGCACTTCTCGCGTTGGGGGCGGAGACCGTGCTATGGGCGCTGGCGCTTGCGCTAAGCTGACTGTCATGTCTGATCAGCCCGCATCTACCCCAGATCCCCGTCCGGCTTCACGTCGGGGCAAAGGAATGTCACTCGACGTGTTCATGCCCGAGAATCGACTCGCGCGTGCGCGTTCCGAAGCGCGTAAGCGCGCCGTCAAGCGTTGGATCAATCGGCTCCTGCATCGCTCACAGGCCGCAGACCTGGACTGACGTGTCCTGACGCGTCTCCGACGCTGACGTTCGCCTCATCATCAGAGACATCGGTTGCGGTCAGCTCGGCTGCGTCGAAGGATCTGTGCGCGTGCGCCAGCCGGGGTGGCCCCTCGAGGGCGGTGCGCCTCTCGACTGGCACGCTGTATGCCCTGTTAGAGCGGGCTATGGCGGATGGGCTTGTCACTGCTGGCGAGCCGTATGTCGAGCGGGGACGCAAGCGGCGTGACTACACGCTGACCCCGTCGGGGCGCGTTGCGCTGCAGGCGCAGGCACGGTCTCTTGCGCAGGCGGCAAAGACTGTTGCGATTCGCTTGCGTGCGAGTGCTGAGGGGATGGGCGCATGAGCGCGGAGCGCATCATTCGTGCTGCCTTGCGGGCATATCCGCGCGAGGTACGTCGCGCTCGCGGTGATGAGATGGCCGCGACAGTGCTGGACCTGAGCGAGGGATCGCGATCGGCGCTTTTGCGCGAGACTCTCGCGCTCGCGTATGGTGGGCTGAGTGCGCGAGCCGGGGTGGATCCCGAAACCACCACACGGGGGCTGGCTGATATCTGTGTCTCGGCGGCGACGATTTGGGGATCCGTCGCGCTGTGTATCCGGCTAGGTACTAATCGGGCTGTTTACGAAGCGCACATGTTTGGTGGACTCGCGACCCACGCGGTGATCATTGACGGGCTGCTGGCACTATCGATTGGATCAGCGCTCCTCAACCATCAAAGACTGGCTGGGCTATCGGGACTGGCATGGATAGGCGTGTTCCTCGAGAGTGGGCTGAGGACGCGCGTTGGAATCGACACGCACGTCCTCGTGTGGTCGATGCACTCGGTCGCGTTGGTGCTCATACCGCTCTGCGGATATGTCGTGATGCTCCTGACCCCTGAGGGTAAGCGTCGGCGTCACCCAGTACGCCTGGGCTGGCTCGCTGGCGTGATCCTCCTCGGGATTGTCGTGGCACCCCCGGGCGGTCCGCTCGGACCCGGGCGGTGGTTCGAAGCCATCGTCCTACCTCTGATGGTGATCGCTGGTGTGATGTTGGTCCCGTCTGACGCCCTACTCCGCCAAGCCTTCCCCAAGAACCGTCAGTACGTCGTAGCGGACCCATACCTGCGCTTCTGGCTGCGTTTCATTGCGGGCGCAATCGACACGATCGATCGTGGGCGCGGTGAGTTGATCCTCGCCGACGTCCAGCAGAACTTCTCCGCCTTCCGCGGGCGCGCGATCGAGCCGATCATCCGCGACGCGATCGAGCGGCTCCTTCCAGACGAGCGCTTCGGCACCGCGCGATACGTCGGTGCCTACTGGAACCGCAACAACTCGATCGAGGTCGACCTGATCGGCGGGGACAAACATCCCACGGCCGAGCAGATCGACTTCATCGGATCGATCAAGTGGCGAGACGAGCAGCCCTTTGACCGCCGTGACAGCGCCGCGCTCGCGGCCAAGCTGCTCTCCATACCCGGCGCAAACACATCCACCAAACTCCTCGGCGTCTGCCACCAGGGCTTCAAGCAGCCCAGCGGCCTGGACATCGAAATCGGGCCAGAGCAGATAATCGCCGCCTACGGCGTCCCCACCGGCTGACGCCGACTTCGATCACGTGGGGCACCCCCCCCCGTCGTTTAGGTCGGTGCGGAGGATGGCGCGGGATTCCTGGCGGGTCACTTCAGGCGATTTCGGTGATGTTGACCGGTCGTAGGTGTTTGTTCTCGGTGGCTGCTCTGTGGATCGTGTTGTTGTAGCCGGCGCGTGAGAAGAGCAGTATCCGTGGGTTTGTTTCGGTTTTGTAGCCGGCTTGGTGGAGGGCGGGGAGCTTGTAGTCTTCGATGTCCTCGAGGATGTTGCCGTCCATTGGCTTGGTGCGCCAGCGGCACTCGCCGATGATCGTGACGTGGTTGTTCACGATCGCGAGGATGTCGATCTCCTCGGTGCTGCGCTGCCCGGTGCGGCGCAGCTCGTTGCGGGAGTTGCCCCACCAGCTGCCGAGGTGTTGTGTGGTTCGGCCGTGGGTTGCGCGCGTCCAGTCGCGGCAGAGCTCCTCGAAGACGGGCGCGACGTGGTCGCTGAGCGCGGGCCTGACGGTGCTCTTCCAGAGATCCTCTGCGCGTAGGCCGGCTTCGAGCTCTGCCTGGTAGGGGAAGACGAAGCGAAACCAGAAGCGTAGGAATGGGTCGCTGAGCTCCCAGTGGCCTCCCCGGCTGGAAGCGCGGGCACCGACGGGGAGCTTGCGCCGCACGATGCGCAGCTCGGCGAGCGTCGCGAGGTAGCGGTTGACGGCCGTGTTCTCGATGTGGGCGCCGCGGGCGATTTGCTCCACCGCAAGGGGCGCAAAAGCCCAGTGTTTATGGGTTTTTGAACAGGTCGCCCCGATTGAAGGCCCACACGGCCGAGTAGCTCCGGATACGGGCGAACTGGGCTAGGGAGATGGGTTGCACGTGCTTGGGCTGTTCCAGCGCCGCCGACTAACGGAGGCCGCCAGACGGCAAACTTACACTAAAACACCCTAGTTTTTTGGAGGTAGATATCCAAAAGACCCTAGATTTTTGGAATAGAACTAGTAGAATGGACGTGTGAGGGACACCGAGATCGCAGACCGATTGCGGGATCGCAACCCCTGGTGGCGGCGCGCGCGTGGATGGCAGGAGCAGGATGAGAACCTTCGCGAGGCCGCCGCGGCGCCGTTTGAGTATCGCCCTGGTGTACTCGAAGATCTCCGGGCGGGTGGTCTGTACACGCTCAGCGGCCCACGCCGGGTCGGTAAGAGCTTGGAGGTGCGGCGTGCGATCGAGGGCCTGATCGACAGCGGCGTGCCGCCACGCAACATTCTCTACAGCTCGTGTGACGGTTTCTCGCTGCAGGATCTTCGTCGCCTGTTCCGCGCCGGCGAAAGCCTCACGCGCGGGACCGAGGGCACGCGATGGTGGTTCCTCGACGAGATCACAGCTGTCGGGGCGGGATGGTCGAGCATCGTCAAGGATCTGCGCGATGACACGCCGCTGCGCGGCGACTGCGTGGTCCTGACGGGGTCGAGCTCCCGGGAGTTGCGGGAGGCGACGAAGAACTTTGCCGGACGCCGCGGCGAGGACGCCGAGCGCTCCGACCGGCTGCTGATGCCCGTCCCATTCCGTGAGTACTGCCGGCTGATCGGCGTGGCGGGCCTCCCCGAGATCGGGCACATGTGCCCCGGGGAGATGCTCTCTGGCGGCGCGCGCGCAGCGGTCGCCGAGCTGTCCTTCTGGACCAACGAGCTCCTCGACGCCTGGGAGATGTACCTACGGTCTGGTGGTTTTCCGCGCGCGATCGGCGATCTCCTGCGGACCGGCGACGTGACGGACGGGTTTGTCCAGGATCTCTGGGATGTGATTCGAGGCGACGCTATCCGTGCCACCAGTCTCGGCGACGTCGACCTGCTGAACCTGTTGGCCCGCATCGCGGATGGGATCTCGAGCCCGTTGAACGCGAGCGCGATCGGCCGGGATGTCGGTCTCGGGAGCAACCACTCGGTCAACGACCGCATCAATGACCTCGCCTTCGCGTTCCAGACATGGCGATGCCATCAGTCCGATCGGCAGGGGCGGCCCAGTACCCGCGCTCAGCGCAAGGTGTACTTCGTCGACCCGCTGATCGCTCGGCTTCCCAGTCGCCGTCACGCTGCTTACCGCTCGCCGGACGTGACGAAGCTCTCAGAGCAGCAGATCGGTCTTGCGCTGGCGCTCGCCGCGGCCGGTGCTCGCGCGGACCGGTTCGTCGCCAGCGAAGCGGTCATGTACGAGCGCACCAAGACGGGGAAGGAGATCGACTTCGTAGGCGCCAACCAGGTCCCGATCGAGAGCAAGTACGTGGAACGCAACTGGAAGAGCGAGGCACGCACCATCGCCGCCGCTCACGGCCGGGGAATACTCGCGACGCGCAATCTGCTGGACACTGACGGCAATGTCTGGGCCGTGCCCGCCTGCATCGTGGCTTGGCTGCTGGGGACCTGAAGCGGCCGGTATCCCGACGGCCGCACGTTTGCGAAACGTTTGCCAGGGGCAGAAAGCGCCCATTTTGCTGGGGTTTGAACCGGTCGCCCCGATACCTTCTGTTTCACCGACCACCAGCGAACACGGGCAAAAGAGCCCAAGAACACTGGCAATCGCCGACAGCGATTCGCCAGTGTTCGCGGGAGTTCTGCGGACAATCCGCCGCAACTCCGCCGCAGCACGACGGGAATCCGCCGCAACTCCGCCGCAAGCCTCTGTTGCCGGTCATCAGCGGGCATGACTGCGCTTCTGCGCCGCAATCGGCTGCCGTTGCCCCCGCAAACCGCAGACCGTCCGCTGCTGGTCTGCCTCACGGGCTGGAGCCGTGCATCCAGATGCGTACCGTCACTCCCCCGCCTGCCCGGACTGGGAGGTTCGCCGTGAGGGTGGTGATCACCTCGTGATGATGAGGGCATGTCTCGCTCGACGTGCCCGATTATCTCCTGGCAGAGGCGAAGAACCCGAGCTTGTGCCGAGGCTCTACGACCACCGCAGGTGAGTCCGGGCCGACCCCGTGCGGACAACTCCCGAGGTGGCGAGTAGCATGCCCGTTGTGCCAAGGTCCAGAGCCGTCTCAGTGGACCAGCGCGACCCATCCCAATCCGGTGATATAGTCGAACGTATGTTCGCATCGACGACGCAGGATCTGCGCGAGCAAGCGGCAATCATTGCGCTGACCGAGGTGTCTCCTGGCCCGTGGTATCAAGTGGCCGACGTCGTCGAAGAGGCCGGAAGTGCACTTGCCGTAGCCGGCGGCAAACACACCTTCTATGACACTGCGCAAGCAAACGTCGCGCGCAAACTCTCCGAGCGCATCACCGACGAGATCGTCGACCGCTGGACCAAGACCATCGAAGAGACTCTCGCCGGTAAGCCCGACACGCGGCTAATAACCGTCCTCGACGAGGAATACCCAAGCAACCTCCGACGCGTCTATGACCGCCCGCCCTTCCTGTTCGTCAGGGGCACCCTCACCAAGGACGATGCTCGATCCGTCGCGATCGTTGGTACCCGCCGTGCGTCGGACGCCGGACGAGCTCTTGCTCGCGAGATGGCCGCAGCCCTATCCGAACGCGGTGTGACCGTCATCTCCGGGATGGCAGCCGGCATCGACACCGAGGCACACACCGCGACTCTCGACGCGGGCGGCCGAACCATCGCCGTCATGGGCACCGGGATCGACCGCGTGTACCCAAAGCAGAACGAAGCACTCGCGGAGCGCATCGCCGAGAACGGCGCGCTGCTCTCACAGTTCTGGCCGGACGCCCCACCGCGTGGCACGAACTTCCCACTACGTAACGTCGTGACCAGCGGCGTCGCTATCGGAACCGTCGTCATTGAGGCAAGCTCGACCAGTGGTGCAAAGATGCAGGCCCGCTTGGCCCTAGAGCACGGCAAGCGACTCCTCTTGGTAGAGAGCCTCGTGCTGCAGGAGGAATGGGCACAGCAATACAAAAGCCGTCGTGGCGCACAGGTCGTGCGCGGCGTCGATGACGTCATCGCGGCGCTCGAGGCCGAGCGCGAGCCAGTCACTGAGCTACAGCTCTTCTAGGCTGCCTCAGTGGCGACCGTCAGCGATGTCGCACTTCCCCTGTCCACGATCTGTACGCCCGTGCCACGCATCGCCGACGGCATATGCATGCATTGCCACGGATGCCCCAACCCCGGCTGGTCACTGTGCTGGAGCTGCGACACCGTCGAGAAACAGCTCACGCGGCCATGTCACCTCGTAGTGCCTATCAGCCTCTACCAACTCGGGCACCAACTCCACCACCAACTGCGCAACTACAAGAGCGACCCCTCCGAGATGTCACGCGACTTCCTCGTGAAAACAGCGGCAATCCTCGGTTACTTCTTGCAGCTACACGCACCCTGCATCGAACAAGCCGCCGGCGGACCATGGGACACAATCACGTCAGTCCCGTCCTCGACCGACAGGGAAGGCGAGCACCCGTTGGTACGCGCAATCAAACTGCTCCCTGACGTACGCGATGCATACGAGCCACTCTTGGAGCGCGGCTCCGTACAGATCACCCATACGATCGCGAGCGACGAGGGATTCCGCCCACTCCGATCACTGAGCGGCGAGCGCATCCTCCTCGTCGACGATACCTTCACCTCTGGCGCGCGCGCCCAGAGCGCCGCGTCAGCACTCAACAAAGCAGGCGGCACCGTCGCTGCGATCCTGCCAATCGGGCGCGTAATCTCTCCCAGCTACAGCCCTACCTCGACCGAGTACTGGAAAAAGCAAAACGCGCGACTCTACGACTTCGCTCGCTGCAGCATCTGCATCAACTCCACCACATAAGACACTCCTGGCAGATCCGCTGCCGCTCCCACCTCTCTGCCGAGGAAGTCCTCTGCCGCGTGAGAGATACCAACTTGGTTCTTGCTCTGCGTTTAAGGGTGCAGCGGATGAAGATCTTTATGCGCAACTGACCCAAACGAGACACTCGAGACCATGTCCTACAAGCTCCTGACCCTGGCCAACTGGAACGAGCCGGATCCGGTCAACTTCATGTTTGTACAGATCAGCTGTGTCGCCGGTGTCGGCCAACGCCCGATGGATGGCCAGCACTGGGCGCGCCAATCCTTGAACGTCGAGCTCGAGAACAACGTTCCGGAGAACGTCAGGGAATCGTTCGACGTGACCCGCGGCACCATGCTCTACGGATGGTTCGTCTATCCCCTCTTCCTACTGGGTGAACAACAGATGTACCGAAGCGTGTTATGACGAGCACATCACACCATCGGGAGCTGTTCGAGTCCGGCGACAGCCTGCGTCATCTCATGGTGTTCGACACGAAATCGCCGTAGGCGTTACGCCTCGAGCAGCTTGTCGCATGATGTGGTCGAGACTCGGGCGTGAACGCCCCTGAGTTCTGATTCCGCTCGCCGTCCGACACGAGTCCGATCGTCTATACATGGCAGATGAGGCTCACTTTGGTCGGATAGCCGGTTTCAGCTTCGTCCGGATACTCGGAACAGGTACCTTTGCGCACACCTACGAGGCCGAGCGGGATGGTGGCCAGTTCGCAGTCAAGGTTCTCCACGACCTCCCTTTGACGCATGAAATGCAGGAGAGGTTTCGGCGCGAGGTGGGCACGTTGCAAATTTCCCACCCGAACCTTGTCGAGTACGTCGACAGCGGGATCGAGGCCTACGGTGGACGCCAAACAGCGTATATCGCGATGCGCTATGTGCCGGGTAGCAACTTGCGCCAATACCTGTCGCAGCAAGGAGGACGGATCTCTTGGGAGCAAGCGGTGCAAATCGCACAGAGACTGAGTGCCGGCCTGTCCTGCTTGCACGAGAACGGAGTGGTCCACAGGGATCTCAAGCCAGCCAATAGCTACCTCCCTACGGCGGGCGGAGCGTTGATTCTCGATTTTGGTCTCGCCCGGATGCAGGATCTCACCACGATCACCGCTCGCGGCGCCTTCGTCGGCACTCTGGGGTATTGCGCACCTGAGCAAATCCGTGGAGAGGGTGATGCCGGACACCACCTGATCGGTTGATCCGGGCTAAATCGCGACCGCAGCCCGTGCTACAGTTCAGAGACGGATCGGAGAAACCATGGCAGAGACATTGGGCAAGACCGTGACCATAGCCAAGCAGCATTTCGAGCTGCGAGCAGACCGCATCGAGCGCACCCTGAGGCAAACCCTGCCCGAGCCGATCACGAGCCACTATGTGGTGATCGGCCGCCGGCGCTACCCGCCCAAGCAGGCCATCAGTCTCGTCACCGGGCTCGATCGAGCTGACTTCACCACACATCAGGCGCGGCGCATCTTGACCGGATTGGGCTTCCCCGCCGGCCGACGGGGAGGCCAAGCCAAGTCCGAGGCGCCCGGGAGCACCCGAGGGAGCCGGTCGCGGAGCATGCAAGGCCGGCCGAGCGCCGAGACACTGGAGCCGTTCATCGGACAATGGGTCGCCACCAAGGACGCGGACGTGCTGGTCGCCGCACCCGAGCCGCGCACGGTCGTCAGCTGGCTGGCTGAGCATCGTCAGCGAGCCGACAGCATGTTCCGCGTGCCGAGCGATGAGCGCCAGGCCAGCGGCGCCGCGCCCTGGTGAGACACTCCTTCCAGGCCCTCCCTCCTCACACCGGCCGCCCACGTCCCGTCATCGACCTCGTCGTCGAAGGACTCGAGCTGGCACCACAAGCCTGCCTGCTCGACACCGGCGCCACCGACATTCGCATGGGTGACCACGTCGCCGAGCTCGCGGGCATCGACCTCAGCAACGCCACCGAGGATGAGATCGTCGTGGGCGGCTTGCAAACGACCGGCCGGCTCGCGAGCGTCCAGCTCGAGTTGCGCCAGGGCAAGGAGAGTCACACGTGGGTTCCCACCGTCTACTTCTGCGACCCGTGGCCCTGGGCCTTCGGTCTCCTCGGGCTCGGTGGCCTCGACCCTTTCCTAGTGAGCATCAACACCTACGAGGAATGGGTCGAGTTCCACCCGCTCAACCGCTGAGCCATCTTCGCTAGCCGGACCGGTCGAGATCGACGGCCCTCAGGCCGCCACACGCTCTGAGTGTGCATGCTCGGAGTGCGCAGCCAATGCCAGCCAAGGGTTTAGGTAGCAGAGGGGGGTTTTCGGGCACCTCAGAACTATCGGGTGCCGCGCTTGAATCCCAGGACGGTAGCGAGAATCAGCTTCGCGAAAAGGCGACGGCGGTCCTCTCAGCAGCCTCGATCGTGGTTCCGGTCGCTGCCGTGGCGCTCGGGAGCGCACCGGCCGGTGCGGTAATTCCGTTCTTTCCTGGTTCGCGCGTCTAGTTTTCCAGATTTGCGCGCGCTAGTTTCCAGATTTGCACACATCACGGGGGCGTGGCCTATACCGTTGATCGTCATGCGTTCGGGCTCGTGCAGGAGGCGCCGGTGGCTGGACTCACTGACCCGGGATAACGGCCCCTGCGCGCTTGGCCCGCACAAGCAGTAGCGCGGCGTGGTGGGGTGATGTCTGTGGGCGCGGTTCGCGAGCAGCGGTTCGGGGTGCTCTGCCCCGACTACTTTTTCTTCTTGAGCGTGATGGTCACGGACTGGGTGTGCGAGGTGGGGCTGCCGCCGAGCGAGGATTGGAATGTCAGGGTCGCCGTGACGGGCAGCCCCCGCTTGTGTTTGAGCGCGTAGTGGAGTGCCTCGAGCGCGGATGCTGTCGGCTTGACGGTGAAGCTGAAGCTCCCCGCAGCCGCGACGGCGCGGCTGCCCTTCGCGAAGATGACCAGTGCCGGACGGCACTTGCCGGCGAGCCTGACCTGGCCTTTGCTGCATTTCTTGGTGCTAGCCGCGAACGCACCGAACTTCCCGTTCTGGAAGGTGATCAGCCAGCTGAAGGTTCCCGCCTGGCTGACCGTCTCCTTGAAGGTGACCGCGCCGGTGTTCTGGTTGACGCTCGCGGCGAGAGCGCTGAAGCGGCTGCTGGGCGAGCTACTGCTCGCCGCGACGGTCGACGAGGCGGGCGCCATCGAGGTGAGCGTGATCCGCTGCGTCCCGAGGACTGTGTAGCTGATCGATGCTGTGCCGGTTTGGCCGTCGGTGCTTTTCGCGGTCACCGTGTAGGTGTGTGGCCCGAGGGTCGAGGTTTCAAGCGTGCCTGTGGTGCCGGACCCGCCGTTGGAGTCCGTGCACGATTGGATCCCTGGCCCGTCTGCGCCTTCCGTGCACGAGAATTTCGTGGTGACGACCGCGCCCTGCGCGTAGGTGCCGCCGCTCGCTGGAGATTCGATCGATGCTTTCGGCGCAGCCGCGACCGCGACCGCGACCGTGTAGCTGATTGTTGCTGTGCCGGTCTGGCCGTCTGTGCTTTTTGCGGTCACCGTGTAGGTGTGCCCCCCGACGGTGGAGGTTTCGAGCGTCCCGGAGGTCCCCGAGCCGCCGTTCGAGTCGGTGCACGATTCGATCCCTGGCCCGCCTTCGCCTTCCGTGCACGAGAATCTGCTCGTGACGACCGCGCCCTGCGCGTAGGTGCCGCCGCTCGCTGGAGATTCGATCGATGCTTTCGGCGCAGCCGCGACCGCGACCGTGTAGCTGATCGATGCTGTGCCGGTCTGGCCGTCTTTGCTTTTCGCCGTCACCGTGTAGGTGTGGGGCCCCGGGGTCGAGGTTTCAAGCGCGCCCGAGATGCCAGATCCGCCGTTGGAGTCTGTGCATGATTCGATTCCTGGCCCGCCTTCGCCTTCCGTGCACGAGAATCTGGTTGTGACGACCGCGCCCTGCGCGTAGGTGCCGCCGCTCGCTGGAGACTCGATTGACGCTTCCGGCGGCGGAGTGGTGTAGCTGGTCGGAATCTCACTGACTGTGTTTTCGTCGCTGTTCGTGACCCAGACGTGGGTTCCATCCGAGGACACGCCATCGGGGTAGCTGCCGACGGGGATCGTGCGGATGACGGTGCCGCTCGACGCTTCGATCTCACTGACCGTTTCTTCGTGTGAAGTTCGTGACCCAGACGTGGGTTCCGTCCGAGGACACGCCCTCCGGGCCGATGCCGACGGGATCGTGCGGATGACGGTGCCGCTCGACGCTTCGATCTCACTGACCGCACCTTCGTCCGTCCGTGACCCAGACGTGGGTTCCATCCGAGGACACGCCTACGGGGTCGTTCGCCGACGTGGATCGTGCGGATGACGGTGCCGCTTGACGCTTCGATCTCACTGACTGTTTCTTCGCTCTCGTTCGTGACCCAGACGTGGGTTTCGTCCGAGGACACTCCATCGGGGTAGCTGCCGACGGGGATCGTGCGGATGACGGTGCCGCTCGAGGCTTCGATCTCACTGACCGTATCTCCGCCGTCGCGTTCGTGACCCAGACGTGGGTTCCATCCGAGGACACGCCTACGGGGTCTTCGCCGACGGGGATCGTGCGGATGACGGTGCCGCTCGACGCTTCGATCTCACTGACCGTGTTGCCTCCGTAGCCTCTGGTTCGTGACCCATACGTGGGTTCCATCCGAGGACACGCCCCAGGGGTCGCTCGCCGACGGGGATCGTGCGGATGACGGTGCCGCTCGACGCTTCGCGCCCGACCCCGGCAAGGGCGAGCATGGCACGCCGTACCCGTAGAATTCCGTGGTGCCGTATTCGAACTTGCATTCGGTGATGATGGCGCCGTTCGGGTTCACGGTCGCGTTCAGCGTCGCCGAGTTCCGCGTGACCGACGATGCCGCTTCGGTGATTGTCGTTGGCTTCGGTCCGGTTGCAAACGTCTGGTCTGAGCCATAGCTGGTTCCAGTCGAGTTAGTCGCGACGATCCGGAAGTGGTAGGTGGTCTGCTTTGTGAGCCCTTCGATTGACGCGGACACTGCCACTGGGCTTGGGCCCGACCCCGGCAGTGCCGAGCATGGCATGCTGGACATATAGGATTCCGTGGTGCCGTATTCGAACTTGCATTCGCTGACTTCTTCGCTGTTGGGGTTCACCGTCGCGTTCAACGTCGCCGAGGCCTGTGTCACCGACGACGCCGAGCCGGTGTTGCTCAGCGGGGCCTCGGTGATGCTGGTCGGAATCTCACTGACTGTATCTTCGCCTCCGTTCGTGACCCAGACGTGGGTTCCGTCCGAGGACACGCCTCCTCCGTAGCCGATGTCGGGGATCGTGCGGATGAGGGTGCCGCTCGACGCTTCGATCTCACTGACCGTATTTTCGCCGCTGTTCGTGACCCAGACGTGGGTTCCGTCCGAGGACACGCCTGTGGGGTTGCTGCCGACGGGGATTGTGTGGATGACGGTGCCGCTCGACGCTTCGATCTCACTGACCGTATTTTCGCCGCTGTTCGTGACCCAGACGTGGGTTCGATCTGAGGACACGCCGGAGGGGTATTTGCCGACGGGGATCGTGTGGATGACGGTGCCGCTCGATGCTTCGATCTCACTGACCGTACCTTCTTCGTAGTTCGCGACCCAGACGTGGGTTCTATCCGAGAACACGCCGTCGGGGGTGGTGCCGACGGGGATTGTGCGGATGACGGTGCCGCTCGATGCTTCGATCTCACTGACCGTAGCTTCGCCGTAGTTCGTGACCCAGACGTGGGTTCCATCTGAGGACACGCCGGAGGAGTATTGGCCGACGGTGATTTCGTTGATGAGGGTGCCGCTCGACGCGTTGATCTCACTGACCGAGCCTTGGTCGTCGTTTTCACGTGTGTTCGCGACCCAGACGTGGGTTCCATCCGAAGATACGCCTGCGGGGCCGTCGCCGGCGGGGATTTCGTTGATGACGGTGCCGCTCGACGCGTTGATCTCACTAATCGTTCTCCTTCTCCTTCTCCGCCTCCGTTCGTGACCCAGACGTGGGTTCCATCCGAGGACACGCCTGCGGGGAAGATGCCGACGGGGATCGTGCGGATGCCTTCTGCGGCGGCCGAGGACACGCCAACCCAGCATGCCGCTACGGCTACTGTCGCGAGCAGCACCCCAGTCAATCGGACTGCACCTGCTCGCGAGAAGCCGTCCAGCAGGCTCATAGGGAATCACTCCAATCCAAGGAAGGACTCCCTTCCCCGCTAAGGCCCCGAGAACTGCCTCCGAGCCGGGTCAGCGCCGAAAAGCGCACCCGCGAAGGTATCAGGGGCTGCTTTCGTCCGGAGAGTGGAAGCGGCCCCATCGAGCCCGACGCGGCCGGTTTGGACGGAGGCTGTTTGCACAAAGCCGTCTACGAAAACCTGCGCGGTACTCACTGTGACGGCCGTGGAGCTCGTGGGACCGCCGAGGCCGAGCAGAGTGCGCCACGACCGAGCGATGCCCTTCGAGCTTTGCGACCCCACTCTCAGAACGGAGTCAGTGAGGCCTTCGGGGGTTTGTGGGACAGCCACCGTCCGGGGCGGAAGTCTGCTTTGTGTGCATTGCGCGCAGCGCGCGCAAACGCCCTACCCGTCCGCGGTTGTGATGTTCTCGAAGATCGCGGTCATCCCCTGACCACCCCCGATGCACATGCTCTCCAGGCCGTAGCGTCCACCGCGACGGCGCAACTCGCGTAGCAGGGTGGCCAGGATCCTCCCGCCCGTCGCTCCGACGGGATGCCCTAGGGAGATGCCCGAGCCGTGCACGTTGACGCGCTCCAGGCCGTCGGGCAGATCCCACTCGGTGTAGGACCGCGAGCACCTGTGCCGCAAACGCCTCGTTGAGCTCGATCAGGTCCATGTCGTCCATCCTCAGCCCGGCTCGTTGCAGCGCCCGCCGCGTCGACGGGATTGGGCCGATGCCCATGCTCTCCGGTGCCACACCCGCGACCGCCCACGTCACGAGGCGCGCGAACGGCTGCAAGCCGAGCTCGGCTGCCTTGTCCGGGTGGGTGACGATGCACATGGCCGCGGCGTCGTTCTGAGAGCTTGCGTTCCCGGCGGTCACCGTCGCCTCGGGATCGGCGCGCGCCATCAGTGCCCGCAGGTTGCCCAGCCGCTCGAGCGTTGTGTCCGAACGCGGGTGCTCGTCACGCTCGATCAGCTCCAGCGGCGGCAGCGATGTCCGCCGGAGAAGCTCCCGGATAACCGTCGCGGCCAACTCTGCGGGCGGCACGTCGCGGAAAACGCCGCCGAAACCGCCGACGGCTGTCCTCAGCGGCTCGCAGATCACAGCCTCACGCACGGCCGGGAAGCCTAGTTCAGGTCGAGCATGTACGTTCGCACGACTCTGGACTGCGCCATCTTCGGCGGCACGAGCGAGATCCAGCACCAGACAATCGCCAAGAATATGAGGCTCTAGTCGCCCGCGAGCGCGGGTGCACTTGGCCAGGAGGTGAACGATGGAGCACGACGACTTGCAGGACATGGTGCGCGCGGTGAGGGAATTCGTGCGCTCCGAGGTGGTCCCGGCAGAGACGACGATCGAGGAGAGCGACGCGATCCCCGGGCGCATCCGTCAGCAGGCGATCGACATGGGCCTCTATGGGTTTGCGCTTCCCATCGAGCACGGTGGGCTTGGCATGAGCATGACCGAGGAGGTGCAGCTCGTGTTCGAGCTGGGCTACACGACGCCGGCGTTCCGGTCGATGTTCGGGACCAACAACGGCATCGCCGGCCATGTGCTGATCGAGGGCGGCACGGACGAGCAGAAGCGCCGCCTGCTGCCCGGACTCGCCTCCGGGGCGGTGACCGCCGCGTTCGCGCTGACCGAGGCGGAGGCTGGCTCTGACCCGGCCGGGCTCGTGACGCGCGCACGACGCGACGGCGTCGAATGGGTCATCGACGGCGCCAAGCGCTACATCACGAACGCGCCCGTCGCCGACCTGTTCATGATCTTCGCCCGCACCAGCAAGGCCGAGAAGCCGAGCCAGGGGATCTCTGTGTTCATGGTCCCGCGCGACGCCGCGGGACTCAGCGTCGCTCCCAAAGACAGCAAGATGGGTCAGGCCGGTGCCTGGACCGCCGACGTGTACCTCGACGAGGTCCGCGTGCCCGAGTCCGCGCTCGTGGGCGCGAGCGAGGGCAGCGGATATGAAACCGCGATGCGCTGCCTCGCGCACGGGCGGCTGCACATCGCGGCTCTGTGCGTCGGGCTGTCCGAGCGGCTCGTCGACGAGTCACTGAACTTTGCGCTCGAGCGCAGGCAGGGCGGCAAGCCGATCGCAGAGCACCAGCTCATCCAGGGGATGCTCGCCGACTCACAAACCGAATACCTCGCCGCCCGTGCGCTCGTGCTGGAGAGCGCCCGCGCCTACGACAGCGGCACGGACCGGCGCATGGCACCCGCCGCGAGCAAGTACTTCGCCAGCGAGGCGGTCGGACGCATCGCCGATCGTGCCGTACAGATACACGGCGGCGCAGGCTACATGCGGGGCGTGCCCGTCGAGCGCCTCTATCGCGACGTGCGCCTGTTTCGCATCTACGAGGGAACCAGCCAGATCCAGCAACTCGTCATCGCGGGGCAGATGCTTCGCAACGCGGCTCGGCGCGCGGGCGCATCGACCTGACCGCAGCTCACCCGCGACGCACGAGAAGCCGCCACCACAGCATCGCGAAGTGACACAAAACATGCGGATGCGCTCGTGCAGCAGATCATCGGCGCGATCGCCCGCACACGCTGTCGCATCGAGCACGGATCTGCGGCCGACGGCCAGCGTTACCTCTGTGCAACGGCAACCTGGCAGACGCCCGATGACCTCCTCCGCGCAGCCGACATCGCGTTGCATGCTTGGGAGGAGGACCAGCGCTGTGTCTCGGCACCGGACGGGCGGCCGCTTTCCGCGCGAAACGAGGTGAGTGAAGGACGCACAGGCCGTGTCGAGCAAGCAGTGCTCGCACCTCGCGTCACAGCGCCTTGTGATCGATGTCGTGAGGGGCACGCGGCCGAATGTCTACGCCGAGAGGTTCAGCAGGGAGCGCTCCGGCCTGCGGGCCGAGCCGGTCGTGAGGGCCGCTGGGGGCGAGCTGCTCGGCGGGACGCTGTACGAGCTGGCTCCGCGCTACGAGGGCGTCCCGCTGCACATCCACCACGCAATGGAGGAGCTGGCCATCGTGATCTCCGGCTCACCGACGCTGCGGACGCTCGAGGGCGAGTCCGAGCTCGCGCCCGGGGACATCGTCGCCTTCCCCCGGGGCCGCCGGGGCGGCCACACGCTGGCTAATCGAACCGACGAGCCGGTGCGGGACCTGATGGTGTCCAACGAGGTGATGCCCGAGCTGGTGGAGTATCCCGAGGATGGCACGATCCGCGCCCTGACCCGAGGCCGATTCGACCCGCCCAAGACGGACGAAGACCCGGCCGACCGCCTGAATCTGCAGTTCAAGCGCTCAGACGCCGAGGAGCAGTAGCTCGGCCACCCCACCACGGGCACCCCTCGAGGTGCGTCGCGTGGCCGGCGGTATCGTCTCGGCGCTCTCGCACCGGAGAGGAGCCGGAGTTCGTTCTCGGCCATCACAGCCATCTCGAGAACCTCCCCTCGCCAACAACGCCTGCATCTGAGCGGCCGCGCGCGGACGCGGCGTGACGTGGGCAATACCCAGCTGACGAGGTACGGGACCCGCCGGCGGGGTCCTGCCGCACAGACCGCGAGACCATCCCGCCACAAAACCCGTGTTTGGTATGTAATCTTCTGGAGCACGCCAGACGCTACGAAAGGCACCAGTTGAGCAGGGCTGAAGGCCCGACTGATGAAGTGGGCCGCGAGGAGGATCCGGCGGTACGTCGCGGTGGGTTCACGCGCCGGCGCCTGCTGACCGGCGGCGCCGCGGCCTCGCTGGCGGCCGTTCTCGCGGGACGCCCCGACGGGCCCGCGCAACTGCTGATGTCGCTGGCCCGCGACGTCGGCGGCATCCCGATCCCCAAAGAGGAGCCCAAAACCTTCACGTTCTCGGTCGAGCGCGAGGCTGACCTGGTGCTGCTCGACATCACCTTCTATGGCTTCTATCTGAACAGCGGCGGCGGTGAGGTGACCTCGCTGGTGCCGGGGGGAAGCGACAACGTGGTCGTCGTGCAGTTCCCGCCGCAGGCGATCGGCGAGGCTTCCTACCACTACATCGGAGAACCGTGGTGGGTCGATCCGCCACCGGTGCTCTCTGCAGTCGCGGGGCCGAGCCGGCTCGCCTTCACGCTCAACAGCGGCCAGCAGGTCGACTTTCCGACGATGACGCCAGCGGATCTGCTCGACTGGAGCTCCTGGACGCTGCTCGTGCCAGAGGTGGCGCAGGTCGACGAATCAGAGCTCGAGCGCATCGATGCCCGCTCCTCGGCGAGCCGCTCGAAAGTCGCTCCAGGGTCCGTGGCGCCCCCCGAACCCAGCGACATGGTCACCTCTATCGAGTATCCCTACGCGCTGTTTCTCGCTCCGACCGTCTACACCGGCGGCCCGTTCTTCGGCTTCACGACGACCTTCAGCGGGCGCAAGGAACCGCTGGTCGGGGAACCCGGACCCGCAGGCAGCTTCTATGAAGCGCCGCAGGTCACGGGGGTCAGCGACTGCTGGACCGCGGCCCTGGAGGTCTCCTACTACGACCGCCTGGAGTACGAGCGCGAGTTCGAGGAGGGGATCTCGGCGCTCGAGCTGACTCGCGAGGATAGGCCCGAGTTCGAGCTCGGGCTCGGCACCCAGTTCCACGGGGTGCAGTTTTCCCCGCCGCCGCAGCCGGCGCGCAAGCCCGAAGTGGCCGCGATCTGGACACGGGACTACAAGTCCGGGTCGCAGGGCGCCACCCCGGCGACATACATCAACTACGACCTGCCGCCGCCCAAGATCATCCGCAGGGCAGCGAAGGCGCTGGCTGGGCGCAACTCGAGCGCGGGCACGAGCCTCGATCAAAGCACCCGCTTCACACCGGCCAGCAAGACTCGCGTGGCGCCCGCCTCGAGGACCCGCCGAGCGCGCAAGGTCGCCCATCGCCTCAAAAAACACAAGCACGAGCACCCCCTGCGCAAACGTCGCCAACGACACAGCGAGCGACACGGATGAGCGAAGAGCACGAGACAAAATTCGGCGGCACATTTCAGTTCACCAGCCTGGAAAAGCAGGACCGTGAAGAACTGGTCGAACTCTCCGCGGAAGCCTTCGTCGAAGTCGACAAACTCGAACTGAGCGCGCTCGGCGCCAACGCCGAACTGCACGGCGAATGGCCCGACGCTCCGGGCCTGATCGCCTGGCAGGACGTCGGCTCCTACGGCCGCACGGTGCACTCGGTCACGGTCAGACGTGGCTACCTGTTCCCGCTCGGTCACCGGGTCACAAAGACGACGATCATCCAGCGCGTCGTGGCGCCCGAACCCGAGAACAACAACAGCTACTCCGGCTACACACCGGTTGCCTACCTGCAGACCGAAGAATTCATAAAAGTCTCCGAGGTCGTCAAGTCCTACGGAGCCACCGGCGAGCCGTTTGCCGAGGCGGCTGGGGGAACGAGCGACTGGCCCTTCACCTCGGTGCGGATGCTCACCCTCGTGAGTCCGAAAATCGAACCACAAGAACCCCGTGTGACGTCCAAGAGTCACAGGTCTGCGTATTGGCCGGTATACGAGAACAACGGCCAACACGAAGTCTTTCCCTGGAAGTTCGTGGCCACCGATCTCGCCGGCCACGACCTCACGTTTGAGATGCCGCTGATCTTCGTCGAGGCGACTAAAGAGAAGGAAGAGTTCAAGACGGGCAGCGGATCCTGGGCCGAAGAACTCGTGCAAAAGTACTCAGAGGCACAGGGCGGCTCGCATCAGACTTGGTCGACCATCGGCGGCGCGCCGATGCGCTTTGCGCCGGAGGTGCTCGTCGGCGGGAAGCCCAACGCGGGCGCGACCACCCACCCGACGCTGCTGCTGGAACTCGGTGCCGCGACCAGTGAAGAAGACCCGAACGTGACCGCCGGGGGCAAACTGACGAAATTCCAGGGCCCCGGCGCGCAGGTGCTCGAAAAAGCCGGGCAGCCGAACTTTTACCCGGTGATCAGCGGCGCGAGGATTCGTCTGCACGCCGCCGATGCGCTGATGGGCAAAGACTTCTCCGACGAAAACGGTTCCCCGCCGGATGGGCGCCCGGCGGTCGGCGGTGTCCAGTTCAAGTTCTTCGGTCCGTATGTGGCGCAGGGATCGTCGAGCTACGGCGTCAGCGGCAGTGTTCGCGAGGCCGATAGCGGCGCGGGTGTGCGGCCAGACGGTTCGCTGCCGTCTCTGCCCAATCCCGGCAGCGTCTACGCGGAAGCCGTCAACAGCGTCGCGTTGAATCTGCCGTCGGCCGCGGTCGGTGCGCTCGGCACACCGAACGCCACGATCGCCGGGCTGTCGGGAGCGATCGGGGCGGTTGGCGGCGAGCTGAAGAAGGGCGCCGACGGGCAGCTCACGAGCCTCGAAAACTACGCCAAGAACGCAGCCGCGGAAGTCGAAGAAATATTTCAAGGGCGCGGGGAAAACCCTCGAGGAAACCGAAAAAGCGGCAGAAGCGGGCGCCGAAGAGGGCGCGGCGGCGCTCTCGGAACTGCTCGGCGGCCTGAAACTGGCCAACATCCTCGCCGGCGCCGGCGGGGCAGGGGCGGTCCGTCGCGCAGGGGTGGCGCACCCCGAGGACGAAGGCGGAGAAGAAGGCTTTCAGACGCCCACGATCAGCTCGCTGACTGACCCGTCCTCGGGGCCGCCGACAGTCAAATACAAACTGCACACGGCGCTGAAGAAGTGGCCGTCGACGAATGCGATATTCGTGCCGGACGGCGAACCGGGATACCTGACCCTGATCACCGAAGTCGTCAAGGGGCCGAACGACGAAACCCCGACCTACAACGTCGAAGGGTCGATCGACCCGTTCTCGATCTGCCTGCTCGGAGAAAGCGAACCCGAACACGAAAGCTCGACCTACTTCCTGAAGCTTCACTTCGAGTCGCTGACGTTCACCGCCGGCAACGGCGGCAAGCCCTCGGTCCACGTCAACCTCGACGAAGTCAAGTTCGAGGGGGCGCTCGAATTCGTCAACACGCTCGAGGAATTCCTCGAATCGCTCGGCGGCGAAGGCCTCACGGTGCACGTCGAACCGACGAAGCTCACGGTCGGCACCTCGATCACCTTGCCGCCCGTGGAAATCGGGATCCTGACTCTGTCTGGTCTCGGCTTCAACGGCAGCGTGGAAATCCCGTTCATCTCGGGAACCGCGATCGCCACGTTCGGCTTCGCGAGCAAAGAAAATCCCTTCACGCTGACCGTCGTGATGTTCGGCGGCGGCGGCTTCGTCGCGGTCTCGGTCGGCTTCGGCGGCGTCCAGTCGGTCGAACTGCAGTTCGACTTCACGGGCCGCTTCGGCTTCGACATCGTCGTCGCGAGCGGCAGCCTCAGCCTCGTCGCCGGCATCTACATCAAGTACGAGGTGAGCGAAGGCGGTCTCTTCCTCGAAGGGTTCGTGCGCGTCACCGGCCAGCTGGAAGTGCTCGGGATAATCTCGATCTCAGCCGAACTGATTCTCTCGCTCTCCTACGACACACATTCAGGGGAAGCGGTCGGCACGGCCACGCTGCGCGCCCACTTCTCCGTGTTCGGGTTCGGCGCCTCTGTCGAAATCACGATGTCGAAGTCCTTCCATGGAAGCGGCAGCGGCACCGAAGCGCAGGTGCGCCGGGGAACGAGTGGGGCGCTGGGATCGGCGAGCGAGAGCGTGCGCGCAGCCGAGACAAAAGAAGAAGAAGAAAACGAACTGACCTGGGAAAACCTGATGCCCCAGGGCGCCTGGGAAACCTACGCCAAAGCCTTCAGCCCGCCGCCAGCCGATGTCGTGATCCACTGAGTACGGGAAGACAGACATGAGCACAGAAACGTTCGACCAAGCGGTCATCTGGACCGCACTGCCGCAGGGCTTCGTCCCGGGCACCGAAGAAAAGCAGGCGCGCGTATCGGTGTTCGTCACGCCGCAGCTCTCGGTGACCGGCGGCAGCGGCGGCTCGCCGCATCTGTCGACCTACACCGACTGGGTCAACTGGCCCAAAACGATGCAGAGCTCGCCTTCGGGGCCGATCAAATTCAAGTTGATCGTCACCAATCCCGTGGGTCCGGAGGGCGCGACCCTGACCGCCGAACCGGACCTGAGCGTGCTTCGCCCAGACCTCTGGGCAGCGATGTTCCCAGCGGACGAAACGCGCGTCGACCCCTATGCGATCGAGAACTTCAACGAGGCGAAAATCAACACCTTCCAAGCCGCCACAGTGCACCAATACATAGAAGGCCTGTATGGGCCGTTGAACGCCGGCGGGAGTGTCCCGCCGCTGCTCTTCGAACCCTTCGTCGGCAAAGCCAAAGCCGGCGAGGTGCGCCCCGATTTCTATGTGTCCCACGGCCTCCCCGGTCTGCCGAAACCGGTCGAGAGCCCGGGCAACGTGCAGAACCTGACATGGGAGAGCATCGCGGCGCGCCCGCCTCAGTTCTACAACACGTTGAAGTTTCACGAAGTGCCCGAAGACGAACGCGTCAAGCCGCCGACCGAAGCGCCGGTCATCGATTTCCACAGCGCGGTCTCCTCGCTGTCCGCGTATCCCGAGCTGCTGGTGTATTTCGGGCTCGTGTTCACGCTCACCATCGATGTCGATCAAATCCCCGCAAACCCGAATGCCTTCCCGTTCGAGTTGTCCGTGGAACCGGAATGGAAATCCTCGTTCGGGGCCAACAGCATCGACGTGAAGCCGAAAACCGTCGCCGTACTCGAGACCTTGCTCCCCCAGCCCTACGGCTCGGACTACGACAACAGCTCCGAACCGGCCGGCGCCGGATTTCTGCTGCTCGGCAAATCCAACGAAGGGACGCCCCAGTTCTCGGTCTTGGACGTCGACATCGACGGCGCGGCGGAGAGCCTGAGGAGCGCTGTCTCAGGCATCGAAAGCACCCTCAAAACGCATTCGGGCTCGCGTGTGTCACTCGACCTGAGGCTGCCCAGCCTGCGCTCGGCGGGACCGTCGATCCTGTGGCACGGCTGGGGCGACGAAAGCCGCGAAATCGAGGAAGGCAAGTCGCTGAACCTCGCCGCGCTGGCCGCGATGCAGACCAAATTCCAGGAAGAAGTCAAGGCCTTCATCGAAAAGAAACAGCCGCATCCGCCGCTCGTCTACGCCGAGCACCTGACCCGCGGCTGGCGCATCGACATCGGCCAGTTCATATTTGGGCAGGAGGGCGGATTTAACAATCAGGGCGGGCGCTTCAAATGGGACTCGCTGCACTGGAGGCTCGGCTCCTATGTCTTCGGGACCGGCGCCGGCGCGCAGAAACTGCTCGAGCCCGGCCCGATCGAGGGCTTCGTCAGCCCCGGCGCAACCCATCAGCCGGTCGCCAAAGGGCAGTCGCCAGAACAGCTGTGGATCCACGAGTCGATCGCGCGCTGGGACGGGTGGAGCCTGTCCACCCCCCGGCCCGGCCGGCACATAAAGAACAAAGGCGAAATCTCGACAGAGGAAGAAGAAAAAGCACCGAACCCCGTTGCCACGCACACGATCGACGGGAACAAGAATCCTCAGATCTCGGCCAGCTTCTCGATCCCCGAAGCGGGGACTGTCGTTGCCACCAAGGAAACCTTCGAAGAAAAAGAAGAAAATGTCGGCGAAACCGGACTCCCCCCGCTGCGCTTCGGCACCCCCTACAGCTACCGCGCTCGCAGCGTCGATCTGAGCGGCTGGTCGCTGCCGCAGAGCAGCGACGTGCCCGAAGCGGGGTTGATCTCGGCGATCCACTACCGCTGGGAGCCCGTGCGTCCACCGTTCGTGATCCCGGCCGCGCCGCTGGGCGTCGGCGAGGGGTCGCTGACGATCGTGCTGCGCGACGACGGGACCGGCGCCCACGTGCAGCCAAACGCGCGCTGGCTGTTCCCGCCCAAGGTGCACGAGCTGATGGCCGAGGAGCACGGGGCCTTCGACGAAGAAGGCGTCCCCTCCGTGAAAGCCGAGGCGCTGATCAACAAATACAACGACGGCTCGCTGGCGTCGCTGCCCGGGATCACGATCGACGAAGGCAGCGCGGGAGTGCAGAACATCATCCTGCCGCACGCGCCGAACGCGTCGGTGCCATCGATCCCGGCCGCCTGGCTGGTGGACCCACCCGCGGCGGGACTGGCGATCGCAGGCACCGGGGCGCCGCAGCACAGCATGGCGCGCGGATATCAGTCCCTGCCCGGCCAGCCGCCGCTGTTCGTCGATCTGTGGTCCGGTGAGTGGCCGGCGCTGATCGGCAAGCTGCTCAGGGTGCAGGCGGCGGAGGAACCCTACGAGGGGTATGACTCGAGGGACAAAAAGAACTTCACCGACCACTGGCCCTGGCTGGCGGAACCGGTCTGGTCGTTCACGCCCGCCGAGACGGAATCCGCTGAGGTGCTGACGATGTCCGTGGTTCCCGGATCGGTCTACACGCTGGAGATCTCGAGCGCCTTCGCCGCGCCCGAGGATGCCGCCGAGCTCGGCGACCTCGCATTGTTCGGCATGTGGCCGTGGATCGAAAAAGTCACCCAGAAACCCTTCCTCGGCGGAGGACCGCCGATCGCCCCGCCGAATCCCATCGAGGCCAAGATCCGGGCGCGCGCGGGAGCCCAATATCAGCTGACGCCGGCGCAGACGATCACCGTGATCTACGCGGTGCTGATCCCCCAGCGAGCAGCCCGCTTCTCCGACTACCGCGAATTCAAGCGTGAACCGAACAGCACCGCGATGACGATCGAGGACCTGCACTACATCGTCGACACGCCGAGCACCTCGACGATCACCTACGAAGCGACCTGGACCGACCCGGTCGACAACCCCAGCGAGCCGGAAGACTGGACCGCGAGCCCCAGCGAACCCGAAGACAACGGCAAAGTGCCCAGAGCGTTCGCTCAGGAGCCAAAGACGCTCTCCCAGAGCGGGCTGCTCGTGCACGCCGAAACGCTGTATCCACCGACTGTCCCGCCCGGGCCGCTGGAAGTCACGCCCCCTGAAGGCGAAAGCCCCTTCGGCCTGGTCAGCTTCGAAGGGCCGTTTGATGAAATCGGGCCCCACTTCTATGCCGAGCAGCGCTTCGGCGACACCAAGCACCATCTCGTGACATACACGGCCACCGCCGGCAGTCGCTTCGGCGAGTTCTTCGCGACGACGGTGATGATGAAACTGGGCACGACGGCGACGACGATCGACGCACGCGGGATCAGCGCCAACAACCTGAAGATCGTGGTGCCCGAAGTGCCGGCGGACAAATCCCCCAAAAATGTCGCGCTGCCCGCGGTGACGGTGCCCGCGAGTCTGTATGGAGTCGACCCGACGGGCGGCATGATCACGCTCGTACCCGACGCGAAGGTCACACAGGCGCCGGCCGGCGAACCCCCCGCCGGGGGCGAGATCGTCGAACTGGAAAAGGTCGAACTGGCCGTGACCTACGTCCCCACAGACACCCTCGTCGGCCCGCCGCAGGAGTACCACGTCCTCTCCAGCGCGACACCGCCGCCGGTGAAGATCGTCAAGGTCGCGCCGGCGTGGAGCATCTCCCGGCAGGGATCGATCGACGAGTACGGCGGTCTGCTCTACCAGCGTGCGGGAAACACGCTGCGCGTGTACTTCGAACGGCCGTGGTATGCCACCGGGGCCGATGAGTTCCTCGGCGTCGTCGTCGCCCACAACGCTCCCGGGCCGACGCTGCCCTCCAATATCCGTGCGGATCTGGTCACGACGCTCGGCTTCGACCCGATCAGCGTGCCCAGCCACGACAGCGAATACGCCAGCCAGTCCCAGCTCATATTCCTCACGAACACCAAGATACCGGCGACCGAAACGACCCCCGAACGGGACAAAGCGACGGTCACGCTGCTGGAGGAGACGGGCTCCAACCTGTATGACGTGTGGCCCTACAAACCCCAGTACGACCCCGAAAGCGGCCTCTGGTTCGCCGATGTGATGCTGGCCAACAACTTCCAGGGGGACCCCTCAGCGCTGCCTCCAGGCTATTTCCTGCGCCTCTCGGTCGTTCGCTACCAGCCGTTCTCCGCATACTCCCAGGTCTCCCCGGTGGCGCTCGTCACCTACGCCCAGCCGGTGCCCGACAGGCTCGTCGAAGTCAGGGGCGAAGAACCGGTGCACGTGTCGGTGCGGGGATCCGCCTACTCCGGCTGGCGTGCCGCGGGAGTCGGAGAGGAAGAAGTGCTAGACCGCGAAAACCCCAATGCCGAACACCCCAACTCGACGACGGGAACCGGCTCCAGGGCGACCTCTACGATGATCGTCGAGGTGCAGGAACAGAACGACGAAAACGGCTTCAGCGGCGACCTCGCCTGGTCGACGGTCGAGGGTCACATCACGAAGCTGACCCCCGAATTCGACGCCGGCGAAGCCGAGTGGAGCACCCCCGACGGGATCACGCTGCCGAAGACCTCGAAGCCGCTGCGGTTGCGGATCTCAGAGCTCGACTACTACGACGGCGCGGCGCCGGAAAAAGTCGACACCAGCCAACGGCGGCCCTTCGTCTGCCTGATCCCATTCCCTCGTAGCCGGATCTTGAAAGTGTTCCCGAAAGAGCTCACCAAGAGCAAGCGGCGCTGAGCACCGTGACCGGGAATTCGTGAGCCAAACCGTCCCAAAGACACTGGATCGCGCCGCCTGGGCGGGATCTCTCAAAGACTAGGATTTAGGAGCTCCAATGGGCCTTGATAACCCACTCCACATCGCATTTCTCATTTTCGTCCTGCTGCTCCTGTTCGGCGCCAAGCGGATACCCGGGATGGCACGCGATCTGGGCACCGGGATGAGAGAATTCAAGGAGGGGATACTCAACAGCCCTCCGGTACAGAACTCCTCGGCGATAGAGCAGCCGCCGGCGCAGGCGCCCGCACAGACTCCGCAGCAGCCGCCCGCGCCCGCCGTAGAGTCCCAGCCCACGCCGCATCAGAGTCTCTGACTGCTCGGGGTGAACGATGCCTGTTGGGGAAGGAGCCAGAAGCTCTGGCACCGCCACGCGGGCGGGTCTCGATGAGCCCGCGCGTGTGGTCACAGATACCGCGGGTCTGGCTCGCGATCGGACGGCGATCTCTTGCTTGGGCCGCGTAGAGCACGCTTCAGCCTCTACGCGGGTCTGCGGGGATCGATGAGGCGCCGGGCTCTCACTGCCCCAGCGCGGCTGCTGGCCGTACTGGCCGTGGTGGCCGGATTTCTCGCCGCCACGCCGGCTTTCGCTCAGGCGACCGGGCAGATCTCCGGCACCGTCACCAGCGCCACCGGCGATGCGCCGCTGAAGGAAGTGGAAGTCGTCGTGTACAACGAAATCGAAGGCGTCGTGACGACCGCGGAAACCGCCGACAACGGCACCTACACCGTCTCGGGTCTGCCGGAAGCCAAATACAAAGTCGGCTTCTTCACGAGCAACGGTGACTATGCGCCGCAGTACTACCAGGACAAGTCCACGCTCCTGGCCGCCACCACGATCGAAGTCAAAGAAGGCAAAACGACCGCGCCGATCAACGCGGCGCTCGTCGCGACCGGGGAAATCGAGGGCACGCTCACCGGTGAAGAAGGAGGAGGCGAAGTAAAACTCTCTGAAGTCGAAGTGGAGGTGTTCAACACCTCCCACGAACTGGAGGGAACCGCGCAGAGCAACAGCGAAGGGGCCTACACAGTCCCGGGGCTCGCCGCTGGCAGCTATGTAGTCGAGTTCCTCCCGCCCGGCCGCAACGAATACGCGTGGCAGTACTACAGCGGCAAGTACGTCTTCAAAGAAGCGAAAACGGTGCCGGTGTCCGCCGGTGGAGCGACAAAAGAAATCAACGGCAAACTCGCCAGATCCGCGGGAGTCGAAGGCTACGTCACCGACGCGTCGAGCAAAACCGGTATGGAAGGCGTCCAGGTGCAGCTGTATGACGTCAGCGAACCGGACACGTTCATCGCGCCAGTCGAAACGAGCGAGACGGGAAACTATGGGGTCGGGAATCTCGCACCGGGCAGCTACGAGGTGGAATTCGTCCCGGCGAGCGGCGGCTATTCGACACAGTTCTACAAAGACAAGTCCACGCTCGCGGAAGCAACCGCGATCACCGTCACCGCCGGCGTGACCAGCACCGAAATCAACGCGGCGCTCACCGCCGGCGGGCGGATCACCGGCACGGTAACGAGCAAGGCCACGAGCGACCCGCTCGGCGAAGTCGAAGTCAGCGTGTTCAACTCGGGCGGCGAACTGGTGGGCTCGGCGCAAACCGAAGCCGACGGAGCGTACTCGGTGCTCGGTCTGCCCAACGGCGAATACAGGGTCGAGTTCCTCGCGAGTACGGGCAGCTACGCGCGCCAGTACTACAAAGAAAAGGCGACGCTCGCCGAAGCCACCGAGGTGAAAGTCAGCGCCAGCACCCCAGCGTCCGGCGTCAGTGCGGCGCTCGCGAGCGAAGGCTCGATCACGGGCACCGTCACGAACGCAAGCAAAGCCGACCTGCAGGGAATCGAAGTGCTCGTGTATGGCGGCGCGGAAGAACTCCTGACCTCGGCCAAAACCGAACCGGACGGCACTTACGAGGTGGAAGGGCTCGCGGCCGGGAAATACAAGGTGCAGTTCGTCTCGCCGTCCGGCGAATACTTCTCCCAGTACTACAGCGACAAGGCCAAATTCTCCGAAGCCAAAGAAGTTCCGGTCGCCGCCGGCGCGAGCACGAAAGAAGTCAACGCCGCTATGTCGGCCGCCGATGGCTCGATATCCGGCACCGTCACGAACGCCGCGACCAGCGCCCCGATCGAGCACGTCACGGTCAACGTCTACCGGCCGGGAGTCGGTCAGGTCAGCGCCGCCGAGAGCGCCGCCAACGGCACCTACACCGTGACCGGGCTGCCGGCCGGCAGCTATCAGGTCGAATTCTCACCGCCCTCAGGCGAATACCTGACCGCCTACTTCGGCGGCGGCTCAACGCTTGCTGCATCGACTCCCGTGACGGTCTCGGCTGGCGCTACCAACTCGGCGATCAACGCCGCGCTGAAGACCCCCGGGCAGATCTCGGGCACGGTCACGAACGCCACGAGCAAAGCCGCGATCGCCGGCGTCGAAGTGCAGGTGTATGACTCAGAAGGGAACTTCGTCGCCTTCGCCGACTCCGCCGCGAACGGCACCTACACCGTCTCGGGCCTTGCCACCGGGAGCTATGAGGTCGAGTTCGTGCCGGGGGCGGGCTACCTCGGCCAGTACTACAACGGCGCCGCCACGCCCTTTGAAGCGAGCAAGGTCCCGGTCACCGCTGGCGCCACCACCTCGCCCGTCAACGCGGCGCTGCTCAGCGCCGGTGAGATCTCCGGGACAGTCACCTCCGCGGCCAGCAAGGCGGGGCTCCCGGAAGTCGAAGTGCAGGTGTATGACCTGGCCGACGAACTGATCGAAACGGCGCTGAGCACCGGGACCGGAACCTACACCGTCCCGGGCCTCGCGAGCGGTGGGTATGTGGTCGAGTTCGTCCCGCCGTCGGCCGGTGGTTATGCCCGCCAGTTCTATGACGGCGTGTCCCTGTTCTCCGAAGCGAGGGGCGTGGAGGTCACCGAGGGCGCAACGAAATCGGGAGTGAACGCCGAATTGACCGCCAGCGGTGAGATCTCGGGCACCGTCACCGCGGCTGTGGGCAAAGCCGACCTGCAGAACGTCGAAGTCCAGGCGTATGACGCAAACGGCACCCCGCTCGCATCCGCGGAAACCGCCGCCAACGGCACCTACACGATCTCCGGCCTGCCGGTCGGGGAATACGAGGTCGAATTCCTCCCGCAGTCAGGCAACTACCTCGCTCAGTTCTACAACGACAAGCCGACGTTCGCCGCAGCGAGCAAGGTGGCGGTCGCGGCAGGCGCGGACTCGAGCGATGTCAACGCCGCGCTTGCCGCCGGTGGGCAGATCGAGGGCACCGTCTATGAGCCGGGCGGCAGCGTGGGCGCGGCGGATGTCGAAGCGACCGTCTACAACGCGAGCGATGAATTCGTCGGCTCGGCGGTCACCGCGGCGAACGGGACCTACACCGTCTCATCTCTCGCGGGCGGGAACTACGAGGTCGGCTTCACCGCGCTGCCAGCCGACTACACGCCGGGCGAGTACGCGCCGCAGTACTACAAAGGCGCCGCCTCGCTCGCCGAAGCGACAGCGATCATCGTCGTCGCCGGCACTCCCAATACCGGGATCAACGCCACGCTCGCCGCGCCCGGCGCGATCTCCGGCAAGGTCACCGCCACAGTGACCAACGACGCACTGAGCGGTGTCGTCGTGAAGGTCTATGACGTCGAAAACAACTTCGTGACCTCCGCGGAAACAGCCGCAAGTGGCGAATACACGGTCTCCGGACTGGCGGCGGGCAGCTATGAGGTGGAATTCGTCTCCGCGGGCTACTCCTCCCAGTACTACAAAGGCGTAACCCTCTTCTCCGAAGCCACCAGAGTGGAAGTCAAAGACGGTGCGACCGCCCCGGCGATCAACGCGGCGCTCGTCAAGCCCGGCAACATCGCGGGAACCGTCACGAGCGCGGCGGGCGGCGCCAAGCTGCAGGGCGTCGAAGTGCAGGTGCTGAGCACCGCCGGTGCCGTGGTGGGCAGCGCGCAGAGCGCCGCGAACGGCACCTACACAGTCTCGGGCCTGCCGGTGGGAAGCTACGACGTGCAGTTCCTCGCCACCTCGGGTGACTACGCCCCGCAGTACTACAACGCCAAGAACCTGCTCTCCGAAGCGAGCAAAGTGACGGTCAACCCGGGCGCCACCACCTCGCCCGTCAACGCGGCGCTCCTCGCCGGCGGGCAGATCACGGGCACCGTCATCGAACAGGGCACAAAAGCGGACCTCGCGAATATCCAGGTGAGCGTCTATGACACCGCCGATGTGCGTGTCGCCACGGTGGAAACCTCGGCCACCGGCACCTACACCGTCACCGGGCTCGGCAGCGAGAGCTATGAGGTCGAATTCTTCGCGCCGTCGGGGAACTATCTGACCCAGTTCTACAACGGCGCCTCCTCGCTCCACAGCGCGACCGCCGTGGCGGTCACCGCGGGTGCCACAAAATCCCCGATCAACGCCGAAATGGCAGCCGCCTACGGTTCGCTGTCCGGCACCGTCACGAACGCGAGCAGCCACGCGGCGCTCGAACACGTCGAAATCGAGGTGTATGACTCGGACGGCACCTACGTTGCCGCCGGCGAAACCGCCGCCAACGGCACCTACACGATCGCGGGGCTTGCCCCGGGCGAATACGAGGTGCAGTTCCTGCCGAGCACCGGCGCATATCTGAAGCAGTACTACAAAGGCAAGTCCTCACTCGGCGAAGCGACCGCGGTGATCGTCACGCCCGGCTCGACGACAGCGGCCGTCAACGCCGAACTCGTCGTCGGCGGGGAGATCTCCGGCACCGTCACCGACGCCGTCACCCAAGCCGGGCTCGAACACGTCGAAGTCAAGGTCTATGACTCGAGCGACGCCTACCTCGCCAGAGCGGAAACAGCCTCCAACGGCGAATACACCGTCAGCGGCCTGGCCCCTGGCAGCTACGAGGTCGGATTCGCCGACGGTGCGGGCTACGCGCCACAGTTCTACAGCGGGAAGGCCTTGATCTCTGAAGCGACCAAGGTGACGGTCAGCGCGGGTGAAACGAAGGGAGAAATCGACGCGGCGCTCGTCGCGGGCGGAAGCCTCTCCGGGACAGTCACCGAAGCCTCGACCAAGGATCCGCTGGCGGAAGTCGAAGTCAACGTCCGTGACTCGAGCGGGACGATCATCGAGAGCGAAGAAACCTCCGCCGAAGGAACCTACACGGTCTCGGCGCTGCCGCCGGGCAGCTATTCCGTGGAATTCCTCACCGCGTCCGGGAAGTACGTCGTGCAGTACTACGAGGACGCCTCCTCGCTTGCCAGCGCGACCCCGGTGGCTGTCACCGCGGGGAACACCAGCGGGGAAATCAACGCGGCGATGGTGCTCGCGGCGGCGCCGGTGAACACCGAAGCGCCGAAGGTGACCGTGCAGGGGACGCTCGGGGCGGGGGCGGTCCTGTCGTGCTCGACCGGTGTCTGGACGGGAGAGCCGCCGCCGACGTTTGCGTATGTGTGGCTGCGTGAAGGCGTCGCGATCGCGAATGCCACGAGCGGCAGCTACACCGTCCAGGCGGCAGATGAAGGACACAGCGTGGTATGCGAAGTCACGGCGACGAACCGCCTCGGTCACCAGCACGCCGACAGCGCGGCGCTGCAGGTTCCCGCCCCGCCGGTGAACACCGAAGCGCCGAAGGTGACCGTGACAGGGACGCTCGGCGTTGGCGCGACGCTCACCTGCGCGACGGGGACATGGACGGGATCGCCCGCTCCCACCTTCACCTACGTGTGGTTGCGTGAAGGCATCGCGATCGCGGGCGCCAGCACGGACGCCTACACGATCCAAAAGGCCGACGAGGGGCATGGCCTGGTGTGTGAAGTCACCGCGACGAACATCGCCGGGCACCAGCACGCGAGCAGCGCGGTGACACAGATCCCCGCTGAAGCGCCCGTCAACACTGAAGTGCCGAAGGTGACCGTCACCGGGACGCTCGGGGTCGGCGCGACTCTCACCTGCTCCACCGGCGCTTGGTCGGGGGCGCCGGAACCCACCTTCACGTATGCGTGGCTGCGAGAAGGCATCGCGATCTCCGGTGCCACGGCCAGCAGCTACACCGTCGCAGCGGCCGATCAGGGGCATGGTCTGGTGTGTGAAGTCACGGCCACGAACATCGCCGGGCAGGCGCACGCGAGCAGCGCGGTGACGCAGATCCCCGCTGTGTCCACAGGCGGAGGCGGCGGACCTGGTGGCGGCACGGAAACCCCACCCGAGGTCAGCCTCACTGGGCCGATCACCAGCAAGTCGGGCATCGTGCTCGTGCCACTCGATTGCCCGGCGACTAAAGTCGCCTGTCAGGCGGCGCTGGTCGAGATCACGATCGTCGAGGAGTTACGCAAGGGGAAGCTGATCTCGGTAGCGGCCAAGCACTCAGCCAAGCACTCGAGCAAGCTGACCAAGCGCACGGTGGTTCTGGGGACGTTGGATGTCGATATGACGGCTGGGGAGAAGGAGACTTTCAAGGTGTCTTTGAACGGTGCCGGTGAGGCGCTGTTGAAGAAGCGCGGCAAGCTCCTCGTGAAGGTGCAGGTTCTGGCCGGCACCACGACGATCGCGACACAGAACGTCACAGTCACGCCCCCAGCAAAGAAGCACAAAAAACACAAGACGCACAAGTAAGCGCTGTCTGTTCTCCTGGCAGCGGCGCTTGCCTCCCACGCGCTCACGAGATGGCTGCCTTGGACTCGCGGCGGCCTCGTTTCCAAAAGGCGTCGCTCGGGGTCTGAGCACCACTCCTCGGGCAGGAGCCGCTCAGTCAGCTCGAATCGATGCGCTCGATCCGCCAGATGCGACCGTGGCGAACTTCAGACGCCCCGTAGAAGCTGACTTCACGCCTCCCTCTCACCGACGCGAATTCCTCCTGATCGTACGGGCACAGGTAGACCCTCATCCCATCTCGCTCCTCCACGCATGCCTCGGCAATCACTATGAACTGATCGCATACGGGACACTGGATCCTCAGCGCATCCTCGGCGATCGGCTCGCCATAGCCGTCATACCGACCGAGGAGCGCGAGGGCATCGATTAGGGTGCTGGTATCGGTCACCTGTTTTGATGCTACTCCGGTGCGGGAATCCGACGGGAGCCAGAACGGCGGTTTCCGCACAGACATCACACGCCAGAGGAGCTGGAGCTATCAGGGCTCCAGGACAGGACTCACACCTCCGATCTCAACGTCCGTGCCAGGCACACCGCTCCGCTTCGCCTACGGCTCAGCTACACGACAGGGGCCGTGAGGTCTGGGGAATTTCGATGAGCGAGTCTGGGGAGTTTTGCGTGAGCGGGCACAGCGCTCAGCGCTTCGGCGGAGCTTTTGCCTTGGGCTTGGTCTTCAGCAGCTGCAGTTTCTGGGTGTAGCTGGTCGGCTTCTTGTGCCCGGGCACCTCGAGCGTCACCTTCAGCAGCACGTGACTCCCTTGCTCGACTTGATTTTCTTGGCGAGCTTGCGTCCGACAGCAGTGAGCCGCACGTGCAGCGCGACCATCTCGTGGCCCTCGAGCTTGAACTTGATACGCCTGATGACCGTGGCGGCGCGAGGCGACCAACTTCGTAGTCACTGGGCTCCATCGATGCCGGCCCGGGACGGCTTGGAATATATAAGTCTTCCCGTACCTAAACTTTGTAGCGTCTGATTACAACGTGATCACAGCCAACCAGCTGGTAGTGATCGTTCTGCTTGAGCCACGGCACCCACAGCGTCTTCAGACCGGGACCGTTGCAGTGCACCACACCGTGCCCATAGGTCAGAAAGACGTGGTCGTTGCCGGCCCCGGTCCAGATGTAGTTGGTCCCGTAGCTAGCATAGATCCAGTCGTCGCCCGCCCCGCCGTAGAGGTGATTGACCTGGCCTTCCGGTTGGGCGCCGGGGTTAGCGTCACCCCAGATCACATCACCTTCGTTGCCGGCGTAGATGGTGTCGCTGCCACCGCCACCGAGCAGCTCGTTGTGCACGCCGTCCGCGCCGCGCATGACGCCATGGGCGCTGTCGCTCTGCTGCATACGACTTTGATGGCATTCCAAGTATCTCGAGCAATTGATGTCCGGCCAGCCGGCATGGCTAGCCTCACCAAACACCGAGGCGACACCGAACAGCCCAAACACCAGAGCGAGGACACCCGAGAGAACCAGCCCTCGGGTGCGCACGCGAGCACGACGCGCGATGCGCAACATCTATCTACCCCTGACTTCGTATCGACACGGGAACTGGAACGACCGCCAGGAACCATATAGAGCAGCGCGGTCGCTGGGGAGCATCCTCTCCACACCTGGCTTCTCGGACACCAAACGGCCGTGCCCAAGCGTCACCGCTCACCTTCGACAGATCTACTACGGCGCTGCTCGAGCCGCGCCTCGGCATCTGCTTGCCATCGCTGCACCCGATCTTCTCGACAGAAGCGCTCGCGCACCCCTCACCCGCGTGGCGAGGGTCGGCACGCACCGCTCACGAGCACTGTGCGCAGCGGGCTTGTCGCTGTGCGAGGCGAACAGCGACAAGCCCGGGTGGAGTGAGATCGTCAAGGGTCCGCACGGCGTTCTGTGCTGCCCGCGGCACAGCGGCAGCCGCGATCTGTGGTCTGTGGCCTCATAGGCTGCGCGATCGGGCGTCCGCCGCCAACGTTATGGTCCCCGACCAGATGCGAGAAAATCACGCCATTGGGCGCACGGCGCTGGCAGTCGTGGCGCTAGCGCTGCTGCTCACACTCAGCGCCATGGCCCCTCAGGCCAGCGCGGCAACATCCTGCTCCGCGATACCGACCGTCTACGGGATTCCACCTTGGGGCTTTCACACAGGCTCATACACGGGGGAAAGCAGCTTCGCCAAGGGCCATGGAAACATCAACCTGCAAGCCAACACGGTCTCGGGGGTCATCTGCCAGCAGGATCGGGCTGGCGTGATCCTCATGTCGGTGGAGCACCACCTCGTCTTTCACTCGCACGTCGCCGTGATGTGGGGCTTCCCCGGGAACGTCATCAAGATCAAGGTCCGGGTCACGAGCAGCACCGACACCGAATGCGAAGTCGGAACCGTTGGCCGCGCAACCCTGTTCGCGAGCTACAACGGCGTCCGCAGCGACAGCGCCCAGTTCTTCTTCCCGGGCGCCTGCAGCCATCAGGATCGCCTGTACCACGGATCCCAGGTCAACAACCAGGTCCCACCGCTGTAGCCCGCCGGACGGGGTTTCACGCTCCGAGGCAAAGGGCCACGGGATGCCGCCGCCATGCGTGAGGAGCTAGTCAGACGCTTGCAGGAAGATGTGAGGTAGGAGCGGAAGCTAGAGCCCCGGCCACGCGGTGTGAGGCAGTCACCGCCAGACCCATGCCTAGTACGTCGTAACTTTCGTGATACAACGTGCGAATGGCCACTAAGTCAGCGCCCTTCAGCATGCGCCTCTCCAAGCGGATGGAGACGCTGATCGAGCGTGAGGCCAAGCGCACCGGGCGCAGCAAGGGCGCGATCGTGGAGGCGTTGGCCGATGAGGCTTTGCGTATGCGCCTGTTCCCGGGGATTGGGTTCATTGGCAGGGACTGGGAGCGGCGAGCGTGGGTGATGGGGACCGGGCTCGACGTGTGGCAGGTCGTCGAAATCTACAACGACGTCGGCTCGGTGGAGCGCATGGTCGAAAATTGGTCGATCAACGAGCGCCAGATCCAGCTCGCGCTGGACTACTACAAGATGTTCGGAGAAGAGATCGACGACGCGATCGCCGAAAACCGCCGGCCGATCGAGCAGCTGGAAGAGGAATATCCGTCCATTCCTGTGCTTCGAATTCCCGTCTGAGCAGGTGCCAGACGCTTCGTGAGGCTCCTTCTCGAGGCACACATCTCGGCGCAACGGGTCGCCATGCCGCTCCGTGATCGAGGCCACGACGTCCGGGCGGTCGCCGAGGAGCGCAAGTTGGACGGCACTGCCGACGAAGAGCTGTTGGCGGTGGCGGTGAAAGAAGAACGAGTGCTTGTCACCTTCGACGTCAAGGACTTCCCCGAGATCGTGCGCCACTGGGCCGAGGCCGGACGAATCCACGCGGGCTGCGCGATCATCGTCGGGATCGACCACAGCGAGTTCGGGGCAATCATTGACGTCATTACCCGCGCAATCTCTGTGTATCCGGCACAGACCGACTGGACCGACCTCACCCTGTTCCTCTCCAGAGCACCCCAGGACTGAGGCGGTGCTCACCGCTTCTTCCCTCGCTTACGTGAATAGGGCTTGGAGCGGATGCACTCCGATTTGGCCTTGGCCTTCTCGGTTGGTTTGATCGACAAACAGGGTTTGGTCAGCCCTCTGGTACGACGACCGAAGAATGACCTCGCCGCCGCGACGAAGCTTCCGGCTGGAAGATCGAGCCCGTAGTTAGAGCTGACGGTTTGTGTGAAAGGCTGTTCTCACGGACTTCGGGAAGGCAGCGTAATCTGCAGAGCCACCGCGTTACTTCCCTCTGCGGCGAGCACTGCCTGCGGCGTGTCAGCACAGACCAGAGCGAAGTGCCCGGGACCGAGCTCGACGCCACCGCACCGCACACAGCCCGACAGGCAGCACACGATCGCAAACTCGCCGGCAGGCGCCGCGTGCCTGGATGTCGCGTCCTTCAGAAACCACCGCTCCACGCGAAACGCCTCGCACTCGACGAGCAGCTCGCCGTCAGGATCGATCAGCGACGGCTCGTGATCCTCGAAATCGATCGAGGCGAGAGACTCGTCGATGTGGAGCTCACGCGGATTGCCGTCGAGGCCGGGACGGTTGAAGTCATACACCCGGTAGGTCGTATCGGAGTTCTGCTGAATCTCGACGACCAGGTTTCCCGCGCCGATCGCGTGGATCCTGCCACTGGGCAGAAACATCACATCTCCCGCGCTGACATCGATACGGTGCAGCAGCGCAGACACATCGCCGCCAGCACGGAGTTGACGCTCGAACGCCACCCGGTCAACCCCGGCGCGCAGGCCCGCAAGCAGGTGCGCCTGCGCCGCGGCGTCCGCGATCACCCACATCTCTGTCTTCGGTTCTCCACCGAGCATCGGCGCGATCCTCGCCGGAGGGTGAACCTGGACGGACAGCGTCTGTGTGCAATCGAGCAGCTTGAGCAGCAGCGGGAAGCGCTCGCCCCAAGCCTGCGCACGCGAGCCGAACAGAGCCTGCCGTTGGCAACCGGACCACAAGTCGTGTAGAGACGTTCCGGCGAGCGGACCCGAGGCGACAATGCTCTGTGCCTGCGGGCGATCGACGATCTCCCAGGACTCGCCGATCACCGCCGCCTGATCCAGCGGCTTGCCAAACGCGCTGCGCAGCCCCTGTCCGCCCCAGACACGCTCCATGAAGAGCGGCTGGAAGAGAAGCGGCGCGGTCATGTTGACGGCGCATGATGCCAGAGCCACCAACGTTCACAGCGGCCGGCAGGAACGCCGTCACCCTGTTGCACCCTGTGTGTGACTGTTTGAGAGCTGCCCCTTTCGGTGCATAAAAAGACCTGCAACTCATCAGTTGTTGTGACTTGGGGCCTGTTTGTGATCGCGTACATACGATCACTGACAACAGACTGACAACATGCGTCCGTCTCTCGCGTGCAGGGAGGAACTGGATCGCGGTTGGGGTGAGCGATCCCTCTGATGCCACGCATAGAATCGACGGAACGACCTCCGATCCCCCACTGACCGCTTGCGTCACAGCTCCACGCCCGGTGGCTTTCTGGCATCAAAGGCCCGAAAACCGGACGATTCGGACGCATTGGACGCTCCTGAACGCATCTACGCAGGGTGAGCAATATCGAGGGCCTCGTGGACCATTTGGTCTGCGGCGGTTCGAGTCCACTCGGGCGCATTGGCCAGGCTCGCCGTCCCCAATCGGCAGCTCAGGCTACAGCGGCAAACTCCCGCTCAACCTCACCGTCCACGGTGCGTTGAAAGCAGACCAGCAGCTCCTCGTCCAGCACGGCGGCGATCCGCTGCAAGGTAGGCAGCTGCGGGATATGCGTGCCCTTCTCGAGCCGCGACACCGCACTGTGCGAGGTCCCCGCAGCCTTGGCGACGTCTTCCTGAGTTAGCCCCAGCTCGAACCGCCGTTCACGAAGATGCGCAGCGATCGGGCTGACCTCGCGCAAAGCGCGAATGCGCGCGTATTCAGCACGGGCGTCACGGTACGCCTCGCTGCGATTGGCACGGCCACCCGCTGCCTCGACAGCGGGACGGCCGACAGGGCTTCGGACGGTGTCGCTCACGAGCCATAGCTTATCACGAATGGTAAATCGATCAACCTCGCCGAGACTTCGGCGGAGCATCCCGGCCAGCCGCCCGCGGAGGACGACGGCGTTCCGCGTCCATCCTCGCCCGAAAGTCGGCCATGCGCCTCTTGGCCGTCTCACGGTCACGCGCCGGCACAGTGCCTGTGTTCTTCTCGAAGGCATGGAGCAGGACAACCAGGTTGCCGGATCGCTGATAGAGCAGCCGGTAGCGAGTGCGCGCAAACCGAACCCGCAGCTCGCGTAGCTCTCCGTCGATCTGCGAGGTGATTGGGAACTCCGGCGGCGGCGCGTCGGGCTGTCTCCCGTTCAGGTGCTCCTCGATCGCATCGTCGATCTTCGCCGCCGCGAGCGGCTGGGCCTTCAACAACTCCTCCAAGAAGATGTCGACCGGCTCGCGACCGTTGGCGTCTCGATAGAAGACCGCCTGTATCCGCCCTCGTAGCGTCCGAGCACGAGCTCCCGAGGGAGCGGTGGGTATGCGCCTGCGTGACGGCATGAAGCTTGAGGCTAGATGCCGGCCCGGCGCATCAGCTTCGAGCGCGTCGCCAGCTCCTCGCCCTCTACGACACCGACAATCTGATGCGGTACCCCTGGAACGCGCTCCTGCGAGCCCGCACTTCGAGCACGGCCTGATGCTCCCGACCGTGCCAGGCAGCCCCATGCGCGCGCCATCCACGCCGCAATACGCAGAGCTCCGCTTGCGTCTCGTCGATGGTCTGACGCTGGCCGCGGCGTTCACGCTCGCGACATACGCGCATCTGCCGGACGGCTAACTGGACGCACCTCTAATCTCGGAGGCGAGCCTGGGTTCGCCGGGAGTCGCGACGGCGGTCATCAGCCGGAGCGCGTTGGAGCTTGACCGACATCCTCCGTGGCGTCCAGTGCTACCCCGTCCAGCACCTCCTCAGCCTGCGGTCCGCTTTCGAGCTGGAGCGGCGCTGCCTGCGGCACGACATGCACGTGCGCCGGGGTCAGCTCGTGCACGAATCCCTCCCACGCCTGCAAGGCTGGCTGTATCTGGGCTGGCGCAGTGAGATCGTCCAGACGACGCCTGCTATAGCAAACACGCGCTTGAGGCTGGGAGCCGCTCGCGCCTTCTCGTCGGTCGCCCTCGCGACGTCCACAGCGCCCACGAGGGCTTCGGTAGCGCGCTTCACTGCCAGCGGACCTCCGAGGCGGACATGCCTCAGCGCCATTTCGACCTCGGAGAGGCGCTGGACAATTAGAGGGCGATGTCGGCGGGCAGCTCGGCGTCGGCCATGGCCTCCTCAGTGGCGGCGCGAAGCAGCTCCGACAACTCGGTTCGCGTCGCCTCGTCAGGAGCGGGGCCGTCAGGGGCAGCGATGGCCAGGGCGTCGGCCAGGCCCCCGAGTGCGATGTACGACTGATCGCTTGGCAGGATGGATTTGACCGCCTGGTTGAAGGGTTGCGCAAGCGGAAACGTTGATGTGAGCCACTCCTGCCTGTACTCGGCGACGACGGCGGCGAGCCGCTCGCGCCCCTCGCTCTGCACTACCTGATCGAGCTGTGGCACGAGCTGCGCCATGAGTCCGATGTGCGCACCGATGCTCTCGATTGGGACACCAAGGATCTTTCCCCAGGCCGCAGAGATCGTCTCGTCCGACATTGATCGCAGCTCGCCGATCAGCAGGTAGAGACGCCCGGCTGGGTTGTTCGCGATGTCCTCCATCCCGAAAGGGAAGATACGGGGTCTACGTGGCTAATGGCGTGCGAACATGCCTCACACCGCCCGGCACCGTTTGCGCCGACAGCCGACGCCATAGCTGCTCCCCGGCGATCGACGTGCGACACCTATTCGCTGCGCTACGCGCCAGCACGTACCGCGTCCTCGTCGCCCTCACGAACAGCGGCTCCCGCCTGCGCACGCCGTATGCCAAACACGAGCTGATCGAGTTCTCGGACACGGGATGGCCGAGCAGGGCCTCGACGCCCCGCCGGACCTCCTGTCCGCACATCGGCCGCTGGGCCGTAGCCAGAACCTTGACAACGGCGCGCTGCACCACGCCGTTGCCCAGCCGCCCCGACGCCGGCTCCACCACAACCGACTCCCGCCGTTTCCTCGCTCCCGGCCGGACGACGGCAGCCGCCTCGAACACCGCCGCCAGGGCCACCGAGGGGTTTGAGAGCTGTCCTACCAAGTGCGGCTCGCTCGAGCTTTTGAGCCATCGACGGAGCGCTAGCGAGAAGCTCGATTGGCCCTCAAACGAGCCATCGGATACCGCCGTAGCGTCGTGCCGGTTGTTTGGCGAGACCAAACCAGGGGTAGAGTGAATGCCGTAACCGATATGAAAGAGGGGTGCTCGAGTATGAGACCTTCACTCGCAAACAGGGGATCGAGAATGCATGGGGCGATCGCGCTGATCGCCGGTCTGCTCGCGTTTTGCGGCGTCGCCCAGGCGACCGCCACACAGGCCCCCAGCGCCTATACGACCTACTCGTCGAGCGAGACGTTCTCCTCCGCCGACGTCTACGGCCAGGTCAACCCGCACGGCCAGGTCACCGACTACACCTTCCAGTACGGGACCCCAGCCGGACTCAGCGCACAGACGCCGCTCGCCGCCGCCGGCAACGGCACCGTTCCGATCAAGGTCGGCACTGCGATCTCCGGCTTGCAGCCGGACACCACCTACCGCTACCGGATCGTCGCCACGAGCGCCGATGGCACAAAGACGGGGGCCCTGCACTCCTTCAAAACCAGAGAGCTTCCTCTATCGATACAGATCACCGGTGTGCCGAGCCCCGTCACGTTCGGCAGTCCGTTCGTGCTCGAGGGCGCCCTCACGGGCGCGGGCTCACACAGCCGCGAGATCGTGCTGCAGGCAAACATCTTCCCCTACACGGCCGGCTTTCAGAACCTCGGCAATCCCGAGGTCACCACCGCCACGGGCGCCTTCTCCTTCCCCGTCGTGGGCCTACTGGAAAACGCCCAGCTGCGGGTGCAGACAGTCGGTGCGGGCCCGTTCGTCAGAAGCACCACAGCAATGGAGGAAGTCGCCGTCAGTGTCACCTTCCACGTGCGCCGTACTCACCGCCACGGATACGTGCGCCTATATGGCACAGTCACCCCCGCGGAGGTCGGAGCGCTCGTCGGCTTCCAGCTCCTCACACCGGGGAAGTCCGTCAACGAGGGAGGCACCGCGCTGACTGCCGGCACCGCGACGGTCTCACGATTCAGCCGCGTCGTTCGCCTCCGTCACCGAGGCGTATACCGCGCGCTGATCAAGGTCAGCAACGACGGAGCACATGTCTCGAACTTCAGCGAGCCGATCCTCGTACGCTGATATGGAGCGAGGCGCTCGGTCTCCGAGCCAACTCTAGGGTTGGCTCGGATGGTCAGCTCACTTCACAGCCTCCCCATGCTGCCTGCGTGAGCATCAACGAGTTCTCAAATCCTCCGAAATGCTGCAGTCCGATATTGCAGCAATGTTCACTACGGCCCTCTTTTAGGCAATGTAGACTTTGCCTAAGTCGACTTTGCTTCATATCATGAAGTCGTGTCGTTGGCTAGGGAGCGGGCGTCCAAGGCGCTCCGACTTCACCGCATCAAGCGATCATCAAGGACAGACGACATTCGATATCGGCTGCTCGAGCTGGAAGTCGATGCCAAGATGGGCAGCATCTTTTGGAAGTTGTCTTCCAATACCAGCAGCAGGAAATGCGGGGGCTGCTGTGGCCTGCCGCCGTAGCCGAGGCGCTCAGCGGAGCACACGAGCCGTCTTCACGCGTCGAGGGCGTTGTTGAAGACTCGCTCGTGAGGGAGATCCAGCGCCGGGGTGGGAGCATGCCCGCCGCTCGTGCGCTGCTGGAGCGAGTTGTGCGCTCGCTCGGATCGAAGATCAGCTGGAGCAGCATGGCGCGCGAGGTGGACGTGCCGCTCGGGCGCGGCAAGGGACGGCCGAGCCACCACACGCTGCGGGACTACATCGAGGTGCTCGCCGGCGGCTACTTCGTGTTCGTAACTTACTTCTGGCGCAGTGGCTCAGAGACCAACGAGCTATCGAGGGACAAGAAAGCTTTTTCGCAGACCCCCTTCTGCACACGATCGCGCTCGACCACGCCCCGGGACGGAACGCCGACACGGCGGCGCTCGTTGAGAACGTCATCGGCATGGCGCTGCTGCGACGCTGTGAACCAGCTGACCGTTTGATCGAAACCTTCATCCTGCCCGAGCGTCTGCACATCTGGCAGACGGCTCGCGGAGAGGCGAGATCGACTTCGTGGCCGGCCGGTGCTCGGAGCTGGACCTCGTCGAGGTCAAGTACCGCGAGCACCCAGGACTCTCGTCCGCGGATGCGATCGCACGAAGCCACCCGGGCAGACCGGCTGTCCTGGCAACGAAGAACACGCTGCAGATCGCCGAACGCTACACGCTGCTGCCCGCGCACACGCTGCTGCGGGCGCTCGGATAGGACAGGCTGAGGCAGTGAGCACAGACCCTTCGGCTTGCCCAAGGCATGCAGTAATTGCCCGGGGCAGAGCTCAGCCGTTGTCACCTACCGCGTGGATGCGACGAAATACCCATTCAGGCTCAGCTGACTGAACCGAGCCCCGCTTTCGCCCGCACGCCGTACGGGCCAGCACCGAGCGCCATTGGCACATCGAGCTGATCGTTCTTACCGAGCGTGACATGCGCTCCATGATCCGACGTTGACGCCCAAACGCAATCTCGTTCCATCCGACAGATACACGAACATGTGTTCGATGCCTGGTACCCCACCCACACTCCGTAGCGACGTGCTGCCGGCCGACTACCCGCAGTTCCTGGCCGAGATCAAGGCCCGGATCAGGGCTGCCCGGACTCGGGCCGCGCTCGCGGTCAACAGCGAGCTGATCCAGCTCTACTGGGAGATCGGACACGAGATCCTCGAGCGCGAAGGCCGGCAGGGATGGGGCGCCAAGGTCGTAGATAGGCTGGCGGTCGATCTTCGGCGCGAGCTGCCCGATATCACCGGGTTCTCGCCTCGTAACCTCCGATATATGCGCGAGTTTGCTCGCTCGTGGTCGAAGGAGCCAATGTTGCCACAAGCTGTGGCCAAATTGCCTTGGGGTCACGTCCGATGTCTGCTCGACAAGCTAGACGACCCAAGGGCGCGCCTCTGGTACGCGCACGAGGCAGGTGAAAACGGGTGGTCGCGCAACGTGCTGCAGGCGCAGATCGCGGGTAATCTCCGGGGTCGTCAGGGCGGGGCGCTGACGAGCTTTGACCACGCTCTCCCCACAGCGGACTCCGAGCTCGTCCGTGACACGCTCAAGGACCCCTACAACTTCGAGTTCTTGGGTATGTCGAAGGCGGTGAAGGAGCGGGAGCTGGAACTCGCGCTGCTCAACGACATCCAATCGTTCCTGATGGAGATGGGCCGTGGCTTCGCGCTGGTCGGACGACAGTTCCCGTTAAAGATCGTTGACGAGGAGACGGGTGAGGAAGATGAGTTCTTCATCGATCTCCTGTTCTACAACTACCTGCTGCGGCGCTTCGTCGTGATCGATCTCGAGGTCGAGGACTTCAAACCCGAGTTCACCGGCAAGATGAGCTTCTACCTCACCGCCGTCGACGAGCTCGAGCGCCAGCCGGGCGACGAGCCCTCGATCGGCCTGGTGCTCTGCCCCGGCCGCAGCAAGACGGTGACCGAATGGGCGCTCCGGACGGTCGACGCGCCGGTCGCGGTTGCCCGCTACACCACCGGCGAGGTCACGCTGACCCAGACACCGCCGCCGGAGATGAAGCCGGCGCTCCCAGACCTGCCCGCGCTGGCCGGTGAGCTGTCAAACATCGTCGAGGCACATCGAGCTGATCGTTCTTACCGAGCGTGACATGCGCTCCATGATCCGACGTTGACGCCCAAACGCAATCTCGTTCCATCCGACAGATACACGAACATGTGTTCGATGCCTGGTACCCCACCCACACTCCGTAGCGACGTGCTGCCGGCCGACTACCCGCAGTTCCTTGCCGAGGTCAAGGCGCGGATCGCTGCTGCGCGTACTCGCGCGGTGCTCGCCGTCAACAGCGAGCTGATCCAGCTCTACTGGGAGATCGGACACGAGATCCTCGAGCGCGAGCAGCGCGAGGGATGGGGTAGCGGGGTCATCAACCGGCTGGCCTCCGACCTTCGTCGGGAGTTCCCGAGTATCACGGGCTTCTCGCGGTCGAACCTCCACTACATGCGGAGCTTCGCGGAGGCTTGGCCGTTGGTAGGAGGCAGCCAGGAAATTGTCCAACAGCCCGTTGGACAATTGCCGTGGGGCCAAAACATCGCCCTCGTGACACGGCTCGAGGATCGGGACGCGCGTGTCTGGTACGCAGCGAGCGCCGTCGAGAACGGTTGGTCACGCAAGGTGCTGGAGGCGCAGATCGCGACCGACCTTCGAGGACGCCAAGGCGGAGCGCTCACCAGCTTCGACCACGCGCTGCCGGAGTCCGACTCCGAGCTCGTTCGCGACGCAATCAAGGACCCCTACAACTTCGAGTTCCTCGGCCTGGCTGGGCGGGCGAAGGAGCGCGACCTCGAGCAGGCCCTGCTCAACGACATCCAATCATTTCTGATGGAGATGGGCCGTGGCTTCGCGCTGGTCGGCCGACAGTTTCCCCTAGACCGCACGCGACCTATGCGATCCAGTGGTACAACGCCGATCGGCTGTCCAGCGGTGCTCGGGGCGACGCACCACGGGTAGGCGAACTAGGATTGCGCCTGCAAAAACCGCGACAGGGTGATCGTTGGTGTGATGATGGGCTTGGTCCGTGAGTGGGGAGCGCGATATGCATGTTGATCCATACATAGTCCTGGGCAGCGCCATCATCGGTTTCCTGGTCGGCATGACGGGAGCGGGAGGCGGCGCGTTGATGACGCCGATGCTGATCCTGCTGTTCGGGGTGACGCCGGCTGCCGCAATCTCCAGCGACCTGGTCGCCGCTGTGGTGATGCGCCCGATCGGGGCCGTCGTACACATGCAGCGCGGGACGGTGAACAAGCGCCTGGTTGGCTGGATGGTGCTCGGCTCGGTGCCGATGGCGTTCCTCGGCGCATACCTCCTGCACCTGATGGGCCACGCCAAGCAAGCCCAGGAAAACATCGAGGTGGCGCTCGGCATCGCGCTGCTTCTCGGCGCCTGCGCGATGGTCCTGCGCTACGTCCTCGATCGCCGCTCGGGAGCGGTCCGCACCACGATGGTGCGCGACATCGTCCCCCGTCCGCTGCCAACCGTCCTCGTGGGAATGCTGGGCGGGGTAGTCGTCGGGATGACCTCCGTCGGCTCGGGATCGCTGATGATCATCCTGATGCTGTTCCTCTACCCCACGCTCAGCGCCAACCAGCTCGTCGGCACCGACCTCACTCAGGCAGTGCCCCTGACGGGCGCGGCCGCGCTCGGAGCACTCGCCTTCGGGCACGTCGAATTCGGCGTCACCACATCCCTGATCATCGGCAGTGTGCCCGCCGTCCTGGTCGGGTCGTTCTTCTCCTCGCGCGTTCCCGACCGCTATGTCCGACCCGCGATCGCGTTCGTCATCTTTGCCTCGGGCCTGAAGTACGTCGGACTGCAGACGACAGCGCTCGGATGGGTGCTGTGCGGCATGCTGCTGATCGGCGCCTGCCTGTGGCTGACGACGACGCGCCCATGGCAAAGGCCGCTCGCGGCCGCTGAGCACCCCGACGCCGTGCCGGCCGCGACCACGCCCGAGCAGGAACCGCCACTCCTCCCCTCCTAGCAGCGGCCCGCTCGGCTTGATCCACGGCGCCGCTGGACAGACGCCAGCAGCTCGGGTTGGGCATCGATCAGCCCATCCGCGGGGTGAGCAGCGCAATCTCGGCCGCTCATCGGCGAGGAGGTCGAAGCGGGCAAATGGAGGCGCTCTCGATGTCCCGGTGAGACGATTTTGATGTCCGCGATCACGAAGTACATAATCTGGACCCGTTTTATGAGGATTGTGCTAGAGTCAGTGCCATGCTCCTGCTAATCATCCTCGTTACGTGGCTCCTGCTGGCCTTTGGCGTGATTGCGCTGTGCACGATGGCGCGCCTGGGAGATCTCCAGTCGGTCGATGCCGATGCAGACTTCGATCCAGTCACCGGCCACGATGCCGGCGGCGTGGCGTTGCTCGTGAAGCTCGACGGCGGCGAGACCGGGATCCTCTTTGACGCAAACGAGACCCAAGCCGCTTAGCCCCGATGCCGTTTACTCGAGGCCGTAACTGGCTTGCGCTCCCAGTAGAAAGGAGCGGCCAACCACGGGCGACCCAGGCTTTTCGCGGTTCGCCCCAGGCGGTCGTCTGCTCTGGTCCGCAGTGAACGCTCGCTCAGCTTCGCAACGCGGCGGTCACGAGCACGCCGGATACTGCCGGTCATGGCTGAGCAGTCCACGACCCCCGACCTGGTGAGGCTTGCGCGACAGGGGTACGAGGCCACGAGTCGCGGTGAACTCGACGGCGTGATGAGCTTGTTTGCCGCCGACGCGGTGTATGACGCGTCCGCCGCTGGGTTGGGGACCTTCGAGGGCGAGGCGGTCAGGGGCTTCGTCGAGGACTGGCGTCGGAGCTGGGAGGACTACCGCTACGAGGAGGAGGAGCTCCTCGATCTCGGGCACGGCGTCGTGCTCAGCGTCGTTCGGGAGAGCGGCCGCTTGGTCGGCGGCAAAGGTCGCGTCGAACAGCGGGCGGCGCACCTCAGCACATGGACGAACGGCAAGATCGAGCGGTTCGAGCACTAACCCGACCCAGACGAGGCTCGTGCCGCCGGCGAACGCCTCGCGCAGGAGCGGGGGTAGGCGATGTCGCAAGAGAACGTGAGATTGGTTGAGCGCGCGATCGCGGCGATCAACGCGAGGGACATCGAGGGCTATCGCGCCTGCTGCACCGAGAACATCGAGTTGGAGACGCCAATCGCCGCCGTTGGAGGGGTGTACGAAGGAACCGACGGCATCAGGCGTTACTTCGCGGACATCGAGGAAGCCGCACCCGATTTCCGGATCGAGCTCGACGGCGTGGAAGAGGTCGATAGCAAGCGGGTGATCGCGTTCATGCGCACTAGCGGCACGGGCCGAACCAGCGGCATTCGCATGGCACCGCCGCCTCTCACCAACGTGTACGACTTGATCGACGGCAAGATCAGCCACGTTCGCATCTTCCTCGACCATCAGGAGGCCCTCAAAGCCGCGGGGCTCGGGGAGTAGCGACCAGGAGCCGGTGTTCGGTGTGAGGCCGAGGCCGCAGAACACACGACACGAGTGCTTCGTCATGGATGCGAGCGACGGACGACCAGCGCGCAAGTGGTGGTGCCGACACAACGAGCGCCCGCACAGCCGAAGAAGCGGCGGCCGCCAAGAAACGCCACTGAGAAGAAGCCGCCACCAAAAAGAAACAGGAAGAAGCAGCCAAAGCAGCCGCTCAGAAAAACCAAACATCATTACCACCGGTGACTCGCGCAAAGAAGCTGGCCAAGGCTCTGAAGCAGTGCAAGAAGAGGCCGAAGAAAAAGCGGGCCAAGTGCGAAGCCAACGCGAAGAAGCTGTACGGCAAGCCAAAGAGGCACAAGAGCAAGAAGTAAGAAGCGATACGGTCAACGCCACAGCGCGCAGCTGCTGACGGCCGGTCACGGAAAGCTCAGCGACAGCCGCAGCGCTGTTCTACGCCACCGAAAACGCGTTCCTACTGCTCGTGCTGGAAGGTCATGGCGGCGAACACGGCCCGCTGATCGCGACGGTCTGCTCGAGCGTCAACTTCACGCTCATCACGATCGCGATCTTGTATGTGCTTTGCGGGTTGGCGTGTCGGCTGCAACGCCGTCTACAGCCGATTTAGGCGGCTCGCGTAGCCTGTTTGTCCGGAGTAGGCATTGACGGTGTGCTGGTGCTCATGGCATTCGCTGTGCTGCTGTAGGTGATCGTCCCGTGAATCTGGACGCCGAGGGCGTCGGCGATCTCCTGCAGACGATGGATACTCACGCCGCTGTAGCCGTCGGCCTCCCAGCGCTGAATCTGCTGCTCGGCGACGCCGATCCGCTCGGCGATCTGACGTTGGGTGAGTTTTGCGGCGATGCGGGCTTCGATCAGCGCGGTCGGCAGCTCATGCAGCGAGGTGATCTCGCGGCCGGTTGTCCGCCCGTCGCGGAGCTTCTCGTAGTGGTCCATCTGCGCGCGCAGCGATTCGATCTCGCTGGCGACGGCATCGTGTACCACCTGCCTCATGTCAGGGTGTTCGTTGGGGCCTAGCTCTCGCGTGTCGTTGGCAATCAGCTCCTTTTCGAACCGGGAGATCCAGGCTTTGGTGATGCGGTACTGGCGTTGGTTCTGGATGATCATGGGAGTCCCGTCAGGTCGATGGCGATGATGCCCTTGGGCCGTTTGGTGACGTCGTCGTATTGAAAGTAGTCGAGGTAGGTTGTGCCATTTGGATGCGCTGGCCAGTGGGCGGGGAAGATCTCGCCGCCGTAGCGAACCATCTGTGCGGCACGCTCGTCGCTGAAGTCCAGCAGCTCGGAGTCGAGGCGGTCAGGAATGACCCCGGCGGACTCCCAGCAGGCGTCGAAGTCGCCGGGGTGCGCCTCGGCGGTGACGAAGCTGCCGTCGAGATACGCGGTGGAGCAGCCTGCCGTCTTCAGCGAGCGCAGCGCGTCCAGGAGCCCGTCGAGCAGGTCTCGGCGATGGGTGCTGGTCGCGTAGCGAGTCACGATCTCGGTCCAGGTCGCGTAGTGGATTCCGGGCGGGAGGTTCCCATTGGTATCGAGATCAGATATCGTAACACATCAATTTCATTGTGTCCTGGTCACTTGTTGACCCCCGTGACTACCAGAACACATGTTCGCTTATTGGTCGGATGGAACCTCACGGGGCAGGAGAGCACATGTCGCCCCGTGGCTATCTGGGTGCCGGTGCCGGACCACAGAACGACCCGTTCCACCAGTGCTGAGAGGTGGCCGATGAGGACGGATCGCTCCCCCGCTGTGACAGTTGTCTGAGACTGCTCGCTTGGATGAGCAGTTCGTCGAGGGAGCCGTGGAAGAGCGCGTCGATGTCGCGCGTGGCTCTCGCCTGGTTTTGGAAGCGCAGTCGCAGGCGATGCCGCCCTTGATCAGGAAGCGTCTGGGCGAGTCCTCCTCGCGTACACGCCCCAGCGCGCCGAGGAACGCCATCGCCGATACGCGCTGGCGCACACGCCGGACGCTGAGGCCGCTCGCCTCGGCGTAGCTGGAGACCAGTCGACCGAGCTGCTTCTCGGTTTTGGCTGACTTCTCGATGGCGGCACGGCGCTCATCGTGTCGGCACCGTCGCGGGGTCGAACCCGGCCTCGTGCATGAGCTCGCCGTAGGCGCGGCGATTGAGCAGGCCCCGTTCCCTGGCTTGCTCCAGGGCCTGTCGCAGCAGGTCACGGCGCAGGTGAGCCTCGTGGCATTGACGGATGGCCTTCGTCGGTGTGACGATGGGCAGACCTTCGTGTCGTGTGATGTCGTGCGTGTCGAGGTCTTCGTGGTGGAAGCGATAGACGGGCGGCGCCTCGCGACGGCGCAGGCGGTAGCGCTTGGGGACCGTGATGTGAATCTTCGCCTGGTTGACGTCGCTGAGCTCGTAGAGGTCGAGCGCCGTTTCGTGGCTGAGGACACCCTCCACGCCATACGGCCAGAGGGTTGCCTTGCGGTAGCCGTCCAGTGCATGCACGGGGAACGGGTCCAGGCGATAGAGCCCGAGTCCTTCTCGTTGTAGCGATCCCCTGCGCGCCATCTCCGCGAGCCGCTGTGGGCGGATGCCAGCCTGCCGTGCGTCATCTACGGTCAGGTAGCCGTAGTTGTCCTCGGCGACCTCGTACAACGCCTTGAAGTTACGGCCAGGCATCCGGACAGAATAACGCATTTAGCGTTACTTTGTCCATCTGAATAAAAACAAGTTGGCCTGACCTGGCTACCTCTATGCGCTCTATGCAAGGCTCCGCGTGACCAGCCGCCAGCAGGATCTGTCGAGTGGCCAGCGGTTCGCCGCGAGAAGGCTATGGCTACCTCGTGTTGTCCGAGCCGTTAGAGCGTGGCCCGCCGCGGCCCGCCGCGCCGCGTGCAAAGCCGTTACGGCTCAATGCTTGGTGGGTAGCTGCTGAAGAGCCACCGGCCGTTGACTCTGACGAGGGTGCTCTGACCGGGGATTCCGCTGGGACCGATCGCGGTTGCGTGTGCTCCGTGGATGCTGAGCTTTAGGTGGGCCACGACCTGAGCGACGTCTATAAGCCATTCGCGGGCCGTGAAGCCGGAGCCGTCGACCCCGATGGTCTTGTGCCGCAGCACGTTTTGCTGGGCATCGAATGCGTGTCTGCATGTGCCCTGGCCGCCCGCCGTGAACGAGTTGACGCCGCTGGCGGTCAGGCGAGAGCAGACAGCGCTGGCCGGGCCGAAGTACTCGGCGGTCAGGACGCTGCGGTAGACGGCTCGGACCTGGGCGCCGGAGCCGCTGGCGGCACTCGCTGTGGCGCCGCTCATCGCGACCGTTCCCACGGCGATCGCAAATGCAGTCGTCGTGGCTCGGAAGCTCATCCTGGGCACACTCTACAGGCGGCTGACGGCGCCTCGACAGCAGCGGTGCAGCCCTTATCGACCGGCTGAGCCGGTCGGTCGTTTCGTGACCACAGTACGGACAGCTGTGAGTTTGCCGGTGCGGTAGGCCCAGGTGGTGGTCGCGCGCCCGGAGGCGCAGCAGGTCGGGTCGTCTGGTCCGTACCAGGCTTCGGCGACGACGATCCGGCCATTGACCCACTCGACCTTTCCCAGCAGCGGCACGTGCCCCGCCTTCGCACGGTGGGGCTGCTGGGGCGTGATCAGACCAACTGCGCGCGCGTTCGTCGCCGAGCCGCCGAAGACGACCTCGGCAAAGCGGATCTGACCATCCGCGGTCCCGCCATTGTTGGAGCAGACGACATCAACCGCGGCCGCGGGCCCAACGCCGCCAAGCTGACCATAGGTCACGTCGTACGCGGCCGCGACTTGAACGAGGTCGCGGTTTGAACCAAAGCTGTTGACGTCCCCGAAACCGGTGTGCGAGATCTGCGCGACGTGGTTGTGCAAAACGATCGGACTGTTTGCGTTGCAAGCCGCCCCCGGCAGGGTCTCGTTCTGCCAGCCGACCGCCTGGAGCGGCAGCGTCCTCTGCGCGGAAGCGACCCCGGCGAGGACGACGACAGCAGCCAACGCTGCGGCATTGGCCAGGCCGCCGATCCAATTCTCATGTCTAGTGACAACTCGATTGAGCACGAGGTTGGGTGCCGCTCACGTGTTTCCGCGCTCACGCTGACGAGGCGAGCCCGCGCACATCATTTTCACACGCTCCTCGGCGCATTGCGCTGAGAACGGCAGATCTGCCGTCGGAGGGGCTCGGACGGCCCCGTCCGCTGCGCCCTGCCGGATTCCTACAGGCGGAGCGGGCGGCTGCGACCACGATGAAACACCCCGACGAGGGAGGACCCTGATGACCCGGATGGACGCCAAGGACCTGAATGCCGAGCTGGACGCCGGCGAGGAGATCCTGCGGACGGCCATCAACGGCATGCGCAAGCCCCACCGCACAACCTTCACGGACCGCGACTACCGTAAGCACGTGAGGACCCTCGGCGAGAACCACCTCGCAAACGTTCCCCGACGGCTCGCCGCATAGCGCTCGCTCGAGCGGCCTCGTCCAGCCCCGACTCGTCTCCAACCGCTGCGTCTTCCTGCTGCTGTCCGCCTTCCTTGCTCTCCTCGGTCGGTTTCGCCGTGAACGCCTCTTCGGCGAACATCTCGTCGTGGAGCATCCGGAGGTGCTCGTCCGCGCGCTCGGTCTGACGCTCGATCCCCATGAGGGCTCGTGGGTCAACCTTCACGACATGATCCTGGCACACGCTGGGGGCGTCCACCACCCGGTCTGCTGTGATGCCTATCGGTGGTCACCCGAGGACAAACTAGCATTATTTGTGCTATTTTGTCCATATGCCTGGAGCTGCGTTCAACCAGCTGGCCGATATCGCGGCCGATCAGTACGGCTTCGTGAGCCAGCACGATGCCCGCGAGTTGGGCATCCAGCCAATGACGCTGGTACGGATGTCCGAGCACGGAACGCTCGAGCGTCGCGGGCACGGGCTGTACCGCTTGCGCTATTTCCCGGTATCGCCGCTTGATTCCTACATGGAGGCAACGCTTTGGCCCAGGGGTACGCGCGGCGTGCTTTCGCATGAGACCGCGCTGCAGCTGTATGAACTGAGCGATGTCAACCCGAGCAAGATCCACATTACGGTGCCGCGAGCCCATCGGATACGACGCGAGATCCCCGCCCTGTATCGGATTCATCACGAGACCCTCGACAACGCGGACCTGGCGTTCCACGAGGGGATGCCGATCGTGGCCCCAGCCCACGCGATCCGCCAGAGCCACGCCGCCCATGTGGGGCTGGCACTGATCGGTCAGGCGATCGACCACGGCGTGAGCAACGGCAGGCTCACCCGCAGGGAGGCCGCGCAGCTGCGCCGGGAGATCGGCGTGAAGGCGGGCTCGGGAATGCGCCGGTGAGCGACGATTTCAAACCGCCCAAGCGCCCGCCAAGCAGGCACAGCCATCTCGAACGGCTGCTCGGCGACTACTCGAAAGCTCACGGCGGAACAGTCAACGAGCCGCTGAGCGTCCACGATCGGGAAGGCGCCGACCCGTAGATCTGGCTATTTTCGGTTTAGCTGGGTTTAGCTGACGCACATGCGAGCGTCGCATTGGCCCGCGGGAAGCCAGCGTGAAGGCGCCGCCCAGCTCAATGGCGAGGGGCTCTGGGCTCCGCGACGAACCGCGCCGCACCCCGCACACGCCGGCTTGGGCTACGCCGGAAACGCCGGCATGATCTCGCGCGCGAAACGCTGCAGTTGTTCGGTGCCGCCGCCAAGAGTGAGCAGTACGTACTCCGCGCCGGCGTCGTTCAACGCCGCTAGCTTCGGGAGGAGTACGTCGGGCGTCCCATACAGTGCGTGCTCCTCGGTGCCACCGGCTTTGTCGGCGTAGGCGAGCACATGCGAGCCGCCCTCGCGTCCGGGCGAGCGTGAAACGTCCACCGTGCGCTGTGTGTACTTGGCCAGGCGCACCAATGCAGCGTCGGCCTCAGCGCGATCCCTCGCTACGTAGAGCTGTCGCGCGACGGCCACCTGGGAGGAGTCGAAGGGCCGCCCGTGCGCTTCGCACTCGGAGCGGTAGAGCGCGGTCCGCTCGCCGATCTGCTGGGCGGAGGCATACTGGTCCAGCATGAGATTGAAGCCTCGTGCGGCCGCGCGAGCGATCGATGGCGGGCTACCGGCCGCCACCCAGAAAGGCGGGTGCGGTTGCTGGGCCGGGGGAGGCTCCACAACGATGTCCTCGAAGCTCCAGAACTGGCCGCGGTGGGAGAAGCGCGAGCGCGTGAGCCAGGATCGCGTGATCACCTCGACCGCCTCCTCGAAGCGGGCGTCGGCCTCCTCACGGGGAATCTGGAAGCCCGTGAACTCGCTGTGCCGGTAACCCTTTCCGATCCCGAAATCGAGCCGTCCACCGGATACCAGATCGAGCGTGGCCGCCTGCTCTGCCAGGAGCACCGGGTTGTGCCACGGCAGCACGGTCACCGCCGAGCCAAGCCGCAGGCTCGAGGTGCGCATCGCAAGGCAGGTGAGCAGCATCAGCGGGGCCGAGACCTGGTTCCAGCCGGTGAAGTGGTGCTCGACGAGAAAGCTCGAGTGAAAGCCGAGCGCCTCGGCTTCGACATTGAGGTCCAGATAGTCGCGGAACCCCTGGCCCGTCTCGGGGGGAAGATCATTGCTGCTCGCCTGCGCCGAGCACAGCAGACCGAATCGCATCGCCCCTAGATCCCAGTGGTATCGGAGAACGTCGCTGTCTCAGCGAAGGAAACAGCTGCAGATGCGAAGACGAACCACGACCGAGCCTGCTGCCCGATGCGAGCAGCTCGCCGGCGAAGCTCCTCCGCGCGCACGAGGAGGCAGGGGCCTTGGTGCGTGCGCCGATGGCCTCGACGCGCGCCATGGTTGGATGACCCGATCAGCAGCTCCGGGCAGCCGGCTCGATCTGTCCGAGAATCCTTCGAGTACCGGGTTGGCATACCCAGTCAGAGTACCGTCGGCCGCACCGCACCGCGATTCCTCCTCGCCGCGACTGGACAATGGGTCTGGCCGGGGCCGCTGATTGCCCCTGGCAGCGAGCCTCGGAGTGGTTGAGGCAAATGCCGATAGGCGATCGCCGAACCATTCTCGACGTCGCAGCAGAACGACACTGTGCGCCGGCGAGAGCACGCCGGTCACGAGCAGCTCGCCCGCAAGTCCGGCGATCCGCTTGGGCTCGAAGCCGGGGGCGCAGAGGACTCGGCGCCCCGCCGGCTCGGCCCTGGCGTAGCGCGTGATCCGCGCGCCCGAGCGGCGAACGCCGTGCGCGCCGAGGTGCCTCGACGGGCCATCGGCGGGTCCACGCGAGCGAGGATTGCGCGCTATTCGCAGTGATTCCCCACACGCCTCGCGGTGCGCCGAGTCTGCCGCACCCACGCCATTGATGCGCCCGACCGCGCACGTAACGAGACCCCATGCCTGACAGAGGGGGAGGAGGTCTCCGACACGGCCGAGCACCACCAAATTTAGCGCAGATCCTGCCACGGCGTTGCACGACCGTGGGAGGATCCGCGGGCGAGCTGGGCTCCGGGGCCGGGGAAGATCGCCGTGGTTGCGCGACCGTTGGCCGGCGAGAGAACAGTGGCCAGCGGGCAGTGGCATCGTCCCCCTCGGCTGTACCCGTCGGAGTAACCTCACAGATGCCACAACCACACGCTTTCAGAGGAGGCCGCGATGTCGACGGATGAAACCGATTCCCTGCAGCTCAGCTTGTGCTCGCTGGCCACAACGCAGCTGAAGATACAGGGCACGATCTCCAGGAGCCTCGACTTCCGCCTGCACTGCGTGCTGGTCATCGACGCGATGGCCGCCGCGATCATCCTCGGGACCGGCCACACCCACGGCGTGTGGATCGCCGCGGTCGTCCTGCTGGTCGTCTCCGTCGCACTCGCCGCATGGACCCTGCGCCTCCCGGCTGAGCGGACCGGGCCGTCCCCCCACGAGATTCTCCAAGCGGGCGAGACCCTCGAGAATCACATACTCGGACAGTCACTCCTGGATGACCTCTCGAAAGACATCGTCACCAACGAACACAGCCTCCTGCGCAAGACCTCGATGTCCAATCGTGCACTGATATTCCTGATGCTCGGGTTTCTAGTCGAGATAGCCGCAAGGCTGCAGTGAGACGAACACCTCTCCGGCCGGGCAGATCCTCAGTTCCTATCCGGGCAGATCTTCGATTTCAACGACCGCGACCGCAACCAGCACTCAACCGGCAACCCGTTGGGCACTGAGCACAGCCAGCTATCGCAGCAGAGCAGAGCGCCCAGAGGAGCCGCTGTCGGGAGCCGCTCTAAACGTGCCCGGGTCCAGGTACACCGCGGAACTCGAACGGCGCCGGCTCTCGATGAGGCTGGACGAACCAGCACTCCCCCGCCATCTCCCCCGCGAACAGCCTGAGTACTGCCTCAGCGACAGCCTCCGGCGCGATGATGTCGAGCCCGGCCTCGATCAATGCGCCACGAATCGGAGTGATCAGCGGCGTCTCGGCGAAACCGGGGCAGACCGCGTTGACGCGGATCCCCTCCGGCTCGAGCACCGGGCCAAGCGAGCGCACCAGACCGACGACCGCATGCTTGTTGGCGGTGTAGATCGGCTCGAGCGGAACGCCAGTGAGACCAGCCAGCGAGGAGGTCGCGACAATTGCGCCACCGCCACGAGCGCGCAGCGCTCCCAGCACCGCGTGGATGCCGAAGGCAACGCCATCCAGGTTGACCCCCATCGCACGCCTGTAGAGGTCGAGGTCGAAGTCCTCTCCGAGACCGCAGCCGCTGGTGATTCCCGCGTTGAGGAACGCTAGGTCAACTCCACCGCAGCGCTCGGTCGCGAAGGCGACGGCACGGAGATTCTCATCCAGATCGCTGACGTCGGTCTCGATGAAATGCCCGCCGAGGCGCTCAGCCAACTCAGCGCCCGCCTCGCCATCGCGATCAGCGATGACGACCTCGGCACCCGTCTCGGCCAGCGCGATGCAGGTGGCCCTCCCCAGGCCGCTCGCTCCGCCTGTCACGAGGGCAACCTTGTCGCGCAGTCCAGAGGTATCGATCGGGCCGGTGGGGAAATCGGTCATGGCTAGCGGATGAAGATACTCGCTGCCAGCGCGCGATGGCGCTCCCAGACGCCTCGATCGGCTGCTCAGTCACCGTCTATCGGCCGCGTCGAGTCGATGAATGACTCGGCTTCGCCCAAGCCGTCCTGACCATGCAGTTCGATAGGCACCACGAGATCTCACCGGAGCTCTCCAGAATCGGCTCGATGAAAGGAATGCGTATGGCTAGCACGCAACCAGATCAGGAACAGGCGGCGACGGTTGATCCGCTGCGCCACCATCAGCACTATCAGGGCGATGACCCGAAGGCCTCGCCCTACGCTGGCGGCAGCAGCTTTATGGAGCGCATGTCCGAGGCGGTCGCGAGTGGCATGGGTACCGTCGGGTTCCTGCTCGTCAGCTCGGCGGTGATTCTCGGCTGGGTACTGACAAACCACGTCGTGCATTTCCTCAGCAACTCCTGGAAAGGCCTGCTGAACGGCAGCGGTTTTGACCCAGCTCCGTTCATCCTGCTGAATCTCGTCTTTTCGGCGGTCGCCTTCTACACGGGGGCGCTCGTGATCATCGCCCAGAAGGCACAGACGAGAACCGACAAGGCCAACGAGGAAGCGTCCGCCAAACACCGCGACGAACTCAACCAAATGCAGACTGACCTGTTGAGGAAGAACACCAGTCTCACCGAGGAGATCCACGACCTGACCGCCAAGATGAACGCCCTCACGGTGGAAGTCCACAACGCCATCTGCAGAGCCCGTAGCGCCCACCAAGACAGCGGTGCGCAGGAGGCACAACCGTAGCCGGCTGGATTTCTGGAGCGCCGTTCTATCTCGCGAAAGACGCCTGAAGGTCGGCACCGCGAACGTCTGCAGGCAAGCCTCCGGGACCCGCCACAGATCGTCCATCCTCGATGCCGGCTAGTGCTAGTTGAGGATTGTCCCACTCACTCTTTGGGGTCAGCCCGATTGTTGCGCGACCCCGATCGGTCACGACCCACCAGTCGTCTTCCTACACGCGGGGCTCCTCGCGACCGTCCCGCGAGCGCTGCACACCACCGAAGGTGCCCCGCGATGTGCTCATCAAGCCCTGCGCCACGAGACTGCGCAACGAACTCTCGATGACTGAGCGCTCGTGCTCCTCGCTGCACATCTCCTCGTGCAGTGTGGTGGTCGTCTCGCCCATGTGCGGCGCGATCGCGCACAGCTCCAGCAGTTCGCGCTCGAAGTCACTCAGAGACGGACTGCCACGCCGTCATATCGGAGTGGAGGGTGTTGTCATCTTCCGGCCCGCTGCTGCAGGTCGTCCACGAACGAGCTGAGGGTCTCCGTCGCGGCTGACAGTTCCTCGAGCTGTCGCTCTGAGAGCTCCTGCAGATCGGCTCTCAAAGCAGCGAGGAACTGTGCGCGGAACTTCTGTTGTGCGGTACTTCCCGCCTTGGTCAGGCTGATCATGGCCACGCGTCCGTCGTCTGGTAGTCCCTCTCGCCGGACCCACCCTTTCTCCTGGAGGCGTTTGACGAGCAGCGTCATCGTGGGCTGCGCGATCCCCTCGAGCTCGGTGAGCTCTGTGATCTTCCGCGGCCCTTCGGTCAGGATGCTCAAGACCTCCATCTCTGTTCGGGAGATCTCCCTGCTGCGCACTTGCTTGACGAGCAGTCGCACAAGGACGGCGGCCCGCGAGAGCAGGTGCTCGGCGACGTAGTCGACTTGCTCTAAGCGCTCTGGTTGTGGGGACCTGTTCATCTCAGTCATATTGTAAACTATATAGTTCTCTGCTATATATTTCAAGGAAGGCCCAACAAGCTCCACATCGAGAAAGGAGCACACCATGTTTCGCAACATCCTCGTCGCGATAGACGGCTCACCGGACTCAGATCAGGCGCTCACGCAAGCGATCGACCTGGCGGAGTCAGAGCACAGCCGGTTGACGCTCTTCAGCGCCATCGTGATGCCTCCCGCCAGCGCCTACATCGGGGCAGGCGGTCCAGTGGCGGCAACGCTCGCGCGCGACGCCGAGACCGAGACCGAGAGGCTCCTGCGGACGGCCGCCCGGAGGGTCCCCGACAGAGTGTCGCTCAGCACTGTGCTGAGCAGCGCCCAGGTCAGGCCCGCGCTCATCCACCAGATCAAGGAGGGGGCGCATGATGTCGTGGTGATGGGCTCCCGCGGGCGCGGGGCGGTGCGCTCAGTTCTGCTCGGCAGCGTCAGCCACTATGTGCTGCACCACAGCCCGATCCCCGTGCTGATCGTGCACGCCGAGAAAGAGCGAGGACTCGAGTCCTCCGCCACGCTGTCCGACGATCAACCAGCGACAGATCAGGAGGCCGTCCATGTCAGCGCGTGAGGTGGAGCCTGCCCTCGCCCCGCCGGCGCCTGTGGTGCAAGGCGCAGATGAAGCGGCCCTCGGGGAGAGGACCCCGCGGCTGAGGGAGATGCTCGGCCCGGCAGAGCAGAGCGCCCGCGGCATGCTCGAGTCCGAGGACGCGCTCGAGCTCGTGCGCCAGCGATTCGCGCGCACCGTGGACCCAGAGGAGCAGGCAGAGCTCGCTGTGCTGGCGCTCGAGCACGTCGAACGCCAGCTGGCGCTGACACACGAGCGGCGGCGGCATCTGGATAGCATCGAAGCGAAGCTGTGGAGCAGGCAGCACCGCCTCGAGGGATTTCTCATACACACGCGAGGAAGTGCCTGGTGGCACGCGCGCCGGGCAGAGGCCGGCGCGCGCCTCCATGCCTAGTGCCGATGACGGCAAACGACGAGGGTGTGGCTGGCCAAGTGTGCTCAGGCGCTAACGAGACCCGGCGCGGTGCGACCGCTGAGGACGGCATCGATGTTCTCCAGGGCGAGCATCCCGACCGCGGTCTGCGTCTCGATCGTCTCCGCAGCCAGGTGCGGCATCAGGGAGGCGTTTTTCAGCGTCGAGTACCTGGGGTCGATCTGCGGCTCGTGCTCGAACACGTCAAGGCCGACGGCGGCCACGGTTCCCGCATCCAGTGCCGCGAGCAGATCCTCATCGCAAATCAAATCGCCGCGAGCGGTGTTCACGATGATCGCTCCGCGCGGTAGCAACGCAAGGGACTCGGCATTCAGGAAGTGATGGGTGTCCGGCGTCGCCGGGGCATGCAGGCTCAGGAACTCGCTCACTCCGAGCAGCTCCAGGGGGTCTCGATGGAAGATGGCGCCGTGCGCGTCCTCCTCCGAAAGCGCAGAGGGATTGGTGTAGTGGATCTGCATTCCCAGAGCACGCGCACGATGCGCCACCGCCTGCCCGATCCGTCCCATACCGAGGATCCCCAGCACCTTCCCGGTCAGCTGCCGGCCGATCAGCGCGATCGGCGCAGCGTGTGCCCACTCGCCAGCGCGGACGAACTGCTGCGCCTCGTAGGCACGACGCGAGGCGCCGAGAAGCAGCAGGATCGTCGCGTCCGCTACGGCGTCGGTTAGAACGCCGGGCGTGTTCGCGACGGCGATGCTCCTGCGGGCCGCTGCCGCAACGTCGATGTGGTCATAGCCGACTGACCGCGTCGCGACGATCTTCACCGACGAGGCGACGTGTTCGAAGAAGCTCGCGTCGATCCGGTCGAACGGGGTCACGAGCAACCCAGACGCGCCATCCGAGCGCTCCACGAGCCCGTTGGAGGTGAGGGACTCAGGGGTCTCGGCCAGCCTCACGACGAAGTCGCGGTTTACGCGCTCAGCCACCTCCGCAGGCAGCGTCGGCGGCCGAGTCACGACCAGTACAGGCTTGGGGACAGTGCTCACGTCCTACGACTGTAACGGCAGGGGAGAGATGCGTTACCGACATGGTCACGCTTGTCCCCACGTGACGTCTGATGCCGATGATTCTGTTGCGGTTGCGGCTCGGGTGCCTTGGTTGAGCGCCGCGAGCTACTTCAGCGCCGCCAAGGCACCGGACCAGAGATCATCGGCCCGCGCGACTCGCCCGACACGCGCCGCCTGCTCGAGTTCGCGCGAGCCCAGCGGCTTCCCCACACATGGGTCGATCGCACCGATGACGACCGACGAGAGCGACCCGGTTGACGCCGTCAGCGGGATCGTCGATCTCGACGTCAGCACCGACGAGGCCCTCCGCGCGATGCGCGGCGACCCTGAGCCTGAGTGATCAGGGTCCCCCAGAACGCCAAATGACGCGGTCCCGAGCCGCTTGAGGAACCTTCCACGTCGCGCCTTTCGGCGCGCCGGTTTCGGGTGGCGCGGCCTCACACCTCGGTGGCCTCGCTCTTTGCGACTCAGTCCCGCGTCGAGGAGCAACATACGTACCTCCGACCGCCGGCACAAGTGCCCCTTTCACGAGTTCCCGCATTCTCCGGCAAATTGCTGACGGCGTGTGAGCAAATCTCCCACTACGGCGTGGTTGTGCGCCACATCCTGTGGGGCATACGATCTGGTTTGTTCGGGGCCGGACAGCGGGGCCGCCACTCACACTCAACTTTCGGGAGGGACGGATGACGGGACATCTCACATTCCGCGCTACCTGCAGCCATCGTAGGCGTGGTCGTGATGTTCGCCGCCGGAGGTGGTTATGCCATCGCCAGCGCAAAGAGCAACAACACGATCACAGCCTGCGTGCACAGAGTTGGCAATGGCCTGTACACCGGCCCCACGGGCCGAACTGGCCGAACCGGCACTACGGCCCAACCGGCGTCGAACGCCTGTCTTGAAGCCAACGACCCGCGCTCGAGTGTCGAAGTAGAGCAAATAGCATAGCCGCTTCCATCTACGCTATTATACATGCATGAATGTATGTCAGCTGCCACCGACAGACCGCCCGACGACACAGATGCCGGGGACGCGCCTGTACTTCACACAGCCCGAGCGGCGCGAGCGCTCGCGCAACGCCCTGCTGGAATCGGCCGCGAGGGGCCTCTCCAGATACGGCTACGGCAACCTCAAGCTCGAGCAGGTGGCACGCGAGGCCGGCTACACACGCGGCGCGCTGTATCACCAGTTCAAGGACAAGGAGGATCTCGCCCTGGCGGTGATCGGGTGGGTCAACGAGAACTGGATGCGCGAAGTCAGTCAGCCGGCCGCCCGAGAGCCCGATCCGGTCGCTGAGCTGATCGCGCTCGCGCGCGGACACGCGATCTTCTGCCGGCGAGATATCGCCCGGGTCATCATGGCGCTCAAGGTCGAGTTCAGCGGCCAGGACAATCCGCTCGGGCGCGAGCTCCAGCAGATCACAGAAGGAGGCGTCAAGCGCATCGCCCGTCTGATCAACGCGGGCCGCAGGGACGGGTCGATCCCACCCGGGCCACCGGCCAGGACCGTCGCGCTCGCGTGGATGGGAGCGCTCGAGGGGACCGTCATCGCGCTCGCCGGACAGGCGCCGCACGACGAGCTATTGGCGGCCCGCAGCGCCGCGGGCGTGCTCGGTTTGGACCGGGCGCCAACGGTCTCGCCCTCGACCGATACACCAGATGCGGAGGTTTAGGTGAGACTCCCGAACAGCGCACACACCTCCCGGCCATGGCGGATCCACGAGCTCACCGCCGACTTCCGCCTCGAGGACGTGTGGGCGCTGCCGACGCCCGGCGGACCCGAGGACTTCCCCCGCCTGGTGGCGAAGATCGCCGCGGGCGACCCAGCGCAAGGCTCCTCCGCCGCCGTACGCGCGCTGTTCGCGATCCGCTGGAAGATCGGCGATCTGCTCGGCTGGGATGACCCGGGCGCCGGACCGCAGTCCAGGGCGCCGACGCTCCGCGAGCGGCTGCCGGCGGACCTGCGCGACGGACCGTCCGGCCCGCACTTCGACGCGCTGCCGTTCACCTCGCTGTACCAGCTCGAGGACGAGTGGGCCGCGGAGATCGCCAACCGCACCGTGCACGGGGTCATGCACCTCGGCTGGGTGGCAGACCCTGCGGGCGGTTACCGCGGGCAGATGGCGGTTCTCGTGAAGCCAAACGGGCTGCTCGGCACCGGCTACATGGCGGCGATCGCGCCGTTCCGCCACCTGATCGTGTACCCGCCGATGATCCGACAGATCGGCCGGGACTGGCGGGCGCCCGCCGAGGATACGACACCGGCGCAAGGGTAGCTCAGGTGGTTGCCCACAGATCTCAGAGGGGCGTGCCGATGGCGGGGGACGCAAATCAGCGCGGGTGGCGAGCGTGAACCCGAACGGCGCGATCCCGCTAGCGAAAGCGGGAAGGAATAGCTCGTGCTTCTGATCGCCGGCGCGCTGCTGTTGAGGTTTCGAGCTCGGGATCGCCTCGGTGAAGCTCCCTGAGGGCGGAACCTGGAGGTCGATCCTCCACGCCGGCTCGTCCCGATGTTCAGCTTCCGCGACCCTGACGGCAACCGCCTCGTGATCGTGCGGAGCACCTGATCCGCGAGGCTGCCCATGCCCGCAGGTGAGTGCGGCGACGACGCTCAGGGAGCGAGTCTCACCGCGGCGAGGCCAGCCGGACTGTGAATCGTGATTCTCGGCGTTCCGCCACACCGAGTGGCGTCACATCAAAGCCGCGCAGAGCACCTCGGGACTCAGGGCCAGCCGGCCCCGAGTGGCGCCGCAGAGATCGCCCAGGCCCGGCCGCTCACAGCGGGCGTCGCGCTCAGCGCTCGTGCTTGGCGGTGTGCCGCTTGGCGGGGTGGGTGTGGATCTCGATCGCCGCCAGCCGGATCGTGGCGGGCTTTCCGGGGAGCAGGGTCGGTCCGCCGATCGCTGTGACGGTGGCGGTGAAGCTCTCGAAGGGCAGCACGTTGGCGACGCTCACGCTGCGGCTCGCGGGAGTCCTGATGAGAGTCTGCAGGCGCCCGTCGCTTCCCTCGACCCTGATCTCGTACTCGCGCGTGTTGGTTGCGGCGTGCCAGGTGATGAGCGCGCTGTTGCCGCGGCGGGCGATCCTCAGATGTGAGAGGCGCCCGCCCCGCAGTGGTGCGGGTGCGGTGTAGTGGCCGACCGTGAGCGTGTGCGTGGCGATCCCTTCGGCGTTGATCACATCGGCCAGGATCGTGCGGTTGGGAGCCGGTGCGTCCTTGGGGGTGAAGCTCACCGTGCCCGAGGTGCGGTTGACGGTGGCGAGCACGTGAATGCCGTCAGGACCGCTTTCTGAGAAGCGCACGTGCGTGCCCGCGACGTGGTGGGCGATCTCGTATGACAGCGTCCAGCGCCCGTGCGCGTGGCGCACGTGGGCTCTGATGCTCGCCGCCGGCGTCAGCCGCGCTCCTTCCAGCTTGCCGATCGGCGCGGAGCTGGGGTTGGCTTCGATGTGCCATTCCCCACCCTGTGGATGCTCGAGCAGCACGACCACCTGATCGGGGTTGCCGAAGGCGAGCGAGCTGATGTACTGCCCGTTACCCGCGACCTGCGCCGGCTCGAGCGGCGTCGTAAAGCGCTGGCCACCGGGGCCGATGAGCGTCACCACTGGCGTGCCTGAGGGGGAGTTGACGCGCAGCTCCTCGCCAATCGTGCCGCTTGGCAGCGTGAAGGACTCGCCCGCGAGGCTGGCCTCACGCGCGGAAGCGCCGGCGTGCTTGTTGACGGGTACTTCTTCGAACGGCTTCAGTTCTTCTGAGCAGGTCTTCGTTTCGAACAGGAAGGGCCCTTCGAATCGGCTCTTCTCGAAGTTGTAGAGGCCCGCGAGCCCTCCATGCCAGGTCAGGAATTCGGCTTCGCCGCAGGCGGCGACGTCTTTGCTGTTGACGATGATGTCGAGCAGCGCGCCGATGCCAAAGCCGGGAACTTTGAACTTCGCCCTGACGTTGCCTTCAGCCTGCCAGATCGCCGGTTTGTGTTCGGTTTCATCCCAGAAACCGACGCCCGCGGCCAGTTCGATCACGGGATTCGTTTCCGGCTCCTTGAGGTTCAGTTCGACCTTGCCCTTGACGTAGCCGCTGAAGCCGACGAGCACTTCAAGCGCCGCGAACTTCTTGTTTTCCAGTTCGAGTTCGCCGGCCCCCTTGAAGTAGCCTTCGGCGCCCGCGGCCGCTTCGGCGTACTGAAATTTGATCACGAGCTCGAGCTCGGCGGCGATGCTCGCGCCGAGGTTGCCACCGAATGACAGCGGGTTCGCCGTCGTGACATTGGCGCCCAGTTTGTTGAGTTCGATGCCCGGAAAGATCGGGATGCCCTGGCCTTGGGCCAGCTTCAGGCCCAGCGACGCTGAGTAGAAATTACCTTTCCTGAAGGAGATCGCGACTTCGAATTTGCCGCTCGATGGCCCGAAGCTGATCTTGCCGGTGGCTTCCCAGCTGTTTTCCTTTTCTTTGCCAGCCGCAACATCGCCGGGCCAGAAGTACTTGAAGGTGACATCTTCCAGCTCGAAGACCGACGCGAAGCCGGCTTCTTTGATTTTGAATTCGAGCGACTGGAGTTCGATGGTGGCGCTCTGCGGATTGGTCAGGAGTTCGAGTTCGCCTTCGGCTTCGATGATTTTTTCGAGCGATAGCCCGACATTGACGCTGAGCACCGCCTGCTTTTTGCTGTTCAGGCTGATCGCGATGTGCCCGGTGACGGGGAATTTCCCGGGCAGTTCGCCGCACAGAGTGTTGGCTTGGGCGGGTGGGCAGCAGCCGGCCTTCTTGCTCTTGCTCTTTTCCTTTTCGCCTTCTTCGTTGCCGCTGGTTTCGCTCGAGCTCGCGCCTTGGCCCGAGCCTGTGCTTTCTTCGGTTTCTTCCTTGGCGTTGCACTTGTGCGCGACGCCGATGTACATCAGGTATTTCTTGGCGGTTTCTTCGCCGGCCTTTTTGGCCAGCATTTTGAAGCTGCTCGCCAGCTCGACCGGTTCGCTCTTCAGTTCCCGGCCGCCGAGCACGATCGTGCCTTCAGGGGTGTCCAGCAGCTCGACGTTGACAGCGGGACCCGACAGCTCCGTGGTCGCGGCGATCCCGCCCGTCGTCGTGATCGAGAAGATCGCCCTGCCCGATACCCGGGGGACGAGCATCATCCCGTTGAGCTCCAGTTCCTTGGTCGCGATCAAATAATTGCCGGGCGAGGTTTTCTGGATGCATTCCGCGGTTATTTCCACGTCGCCGTCTGAGTATGTGGTTTCGTTGCATTCAACCGCGAACGGAACGTTGCTCGAGACCCCTGTGAACTTTTCGCCTTTGGCCGGTGCCCCGACATTCACCGGAACCGTCGAGGTGGCGGTTTCGCCGTTGGAGTTGGTGACGGTCATCCCGACCTCGTGCAGGCCCGGTTTGAACATCACCTCGGCATCCGGGTCGGTGCCGGTGGAGGTGGTGTCTTTGCCGTCTGCGTCGAGGTCCCAGTCATAGGAGACGATGTGGCCGCTGCCGGCCTGCGAGCCCGCGCCGTTCAGGACGAGCGCCTGGCCGGGTTTGGGGTTCGCGCTCAGCAGCGCCAGCTGCGCTGTGGGCGGCGGTGGTGGAGGAGGAGGAGGAGGAGGACGACGTGTTTTTTGGCGGAGGCGGCGGCGTTTCTCCGCGGCCAGGTTCTTCGCTGGGCGGTTCTTTGCCGGCCTGTTCGAAGATCAGGTTGTTGATGGCGATCTCGAACGCGCCCTGCACAGCCGTGCGGATCGCAAAGAAGCTGAGACGCCCTTCGCTGGGGGGCAAGGCAAAACGGTGCCATTCGCCGAAGCCGACTTCACCGCGGACTTTCACGATTTCTACCCCCGAGCCGTCATAGCCGACGACTTCCATCAAGACCGAAGTGGGACTGGCCCCCAGGCTGCTGGGCAGGTTGCCGACTTCGACGGAGAACGTTTCGTGGGGATGACCGAGCAACTCGCCCAACGTCCCCTCGTAGTCGGTGTGGATGTAGGGGCTGGAGCAGGAGGAGAGCAGCGCATAGTTGGAAGACGGCGGCGAACCCACCGCCACGGTCGGCGGGCCGCAGTTGCCATTCGCCGCGGGCGGGACCAGGCCGAGTTCTTCGGCGCTGCCCAGCTTCAGGCCCTGCGCTTCGTACTGATCGGTGAGGACCGTCCCCGCGGTGAGGTTCGCGAAACTGACTTCCGTTTCCGCCCCGGAGGCAACTGGGGCCATGCAGAGCACGCCGAGCAGCACGGCGAGGACACTCAGCCACAACGCTGAGACAGTGCATCGAGGCGACGGGAGAGTTCGTCGGTCGAGCGTCATTGGCGAGTCTTGCCCCCTACCTGTTGGCGATCGTGAAGTGAAGCGTTTGCGCGGTTGAGTGCTCGCCTCGAGCGCTCGCCGTCACCTGGAGTGTGTAACCGCCGAGCGCAAGCCTCCGTCCCCTGGAGAGGAGGCCCTCGAAGCGCACTGTGTTCGTGCCGGCGTCGGCGGAGAACGTCAGCGTGCCGGCGTACAGCGTGCGGGTGCAGCGGCGCTCGTGACGGTTGCGGCGGGTCTGCGCGAGGCACGTCTTCCTGACCCTGCGCCCACTGAGTACCTGCTCGAACGTAAACGTCACGCTGCTCGCCTCGTTGAGATCGAACGAGAAGCTCGTGCCCAGCGCGAGGATCCTCCGCTTGGGGCTTCTGCTGATCTGTGCGAGCGCATTGCCCTCGCGCCAGCGCCGCGCCGTCTCGCTCAGGCGGCTGAGGATCGGTGTTAGCGCGCCAACGCGCGGCCCCACGACCGGGTTGACGAGCGGCGTCGGCACAGGCGCCGCTCCGCAGAGCACCGGGGAAAGGCGCCCGAGGCGCCCGACATAGTCGCCTAGCTCCGTGAACCAGATCGAGCCGCCTTCGTTGTTGGCGACCGCGATCCCCCAAGGAAGACCGGCCGCCGTCGGGTCGGGATGCAGCGCCGTCAGACCCGACGGGGTGATGCACCCGAGTCCCGCTTCGCCGCTCGAGTGCCCGGCGGTGGTGAACCACATGTTTCCGTCAGGGCCTTCGACGATGTCAGCGGACGGGCCGACAGACGGAAATTCGCTCACTTCCCCGGCGGGGGTGATGCGCCCGATCACGTCCGGGGTGCTCTCGTCTGTGAACCACATGTCGCCGTCGGGCCCGGCGGCGATACTCGAGGGAAAGGTCGCGACGGCGAACTTGTGCAGGAATTCCCCTTTGATGTTCATCACGCCGATCGCTTGCGAAGCGGGCTCGGTGAACCAGAGGTTGCCTTCGTGGCCCACCGCGATGTCATCGTCCCCCAGGCCACCCACGCCGCTGCCGAGTTCGTTTCCGGCGGGGAGCGTGAATTCGGTGAGCGCGTCGGAGGTCGCGTTGATGCGCCCGATCTTGCTGACGTTGCCTTCGGTCTCGGTGAACCACAGGTTTTCGTGTTCGAGCCCCGCCGTGATGCCGCCCAAGCTGGTGTTGGGCAGTGAGCTGCCCTTGCCGTTTTTGGCGATCGCTTCCTGGACTGTGGGGAGCAGGAAGTTTTCGGCTTGCGGTGGCGTGCCGGATGGCTCGATGCGCCCGATACCGCGGCCAGCGGTGAACCACATGCTGCCCTCCGGTCCCACCGCGATCCCGACCGGGCCGTCGCCTTCGAATTCGTTGTCGAACGTCCCGAGTGGCTCAGCGCCGATGTCTTCCCAGTCACCGGGTCCCGAGAGCCGACCGATGCCCCCGTTGCCGCTGCCGGCCACGCTGGGCGAGGGTCCATCGACGCCCGCGAACCAGAGGTCTCCTTCCGCGCCGAAGGCGAGCTGTCCCGAGGCTCCGCCGCCGAACGGGCTGCTCGGGTATTCGTACTCGATGAATTCGGCGGCGGCGGGCGCGGGCAGGGCGGCACACGCGCAGAACGCCGCGGTGGCAGTGGCCACGGCGGCTGTCAGCGTAGAGCGCCTCAACCTGGTTCTCTCCTTGGTATTGCGACCGCGCTCCTCACGCACTTGCTGCCGGCCCGGGTGCCGTGTCAACGGTAGATCCCAGGCTGTCCGTTAGCATCGGGCAAACGCCCTATCTTTAGGCGGGTGGGTCGGCGCGGCGGATCAGCTCGCGGCGGGAGTGGATGTCGAGCTTTGCGTAGATGTGCTGGAGGTGGTGGCCGACCGTCTTTGAGGAGAGCTGAAGCGCGGCGGCGATCTGCGCGTTGCTCATCCCCTCCGCGGCACACGAGGCCACGCGCTGCTCTTGGGCGGTCAGCTCACGGGAGTCAGAGGCCCGGCGTCGTCGCCTGCCGCCGGCCGCCGCGAGCTCCGGTCGTGCCAGACGCGCGAGGCGCTCGGCAGAAGCCGCTTCTGAGAGCTCCAGTGCGCGAGCGATCGGCTCGCGAGCCAAGCGCGGGCGGCCGCTGCGGCGCAGGTAGGCGCCGTGGTCGAGCAGCGCCTCGGCGTAGAAGATCGGCATCCCCAACTCGGCGAAGATCTCGAGCGCCGCATGGAACCTCTGGTCGGCCTCGCCGGTGCGATCCTCAGCCGCGGCAACTCGCGCGCGGCCGAGCTCGAGAACAGCGCGCGGCCAGCGACAGGACAGCCGTTCGCTCATCCCCTCGAGGTCCTCGATCAGCTCCTGCGCACGATCCATCCGATCGGCGGCCAGATGCGCCTGGATCCCGACTGAGGCCCAGGGAACGACGCATGGCTCGCGCCAGCCGGTCAGCGCTGCGATCTCAGCGGCGTGCAGCATTCGCTCCGAGGCCTGCACGGGCTCGCCGGCCTCCAGCAGGCTCCTGGCGTCGAGCAAGTCCAGCCACAACGAGACCACCCCGTTGTACTGCGGCGGCGTCCCGGCTTGCATCGTGCGGAGCGCCTCGATGTGAGGCAGCGCCTCGGCGTCGCGTCCGAGCTCGCTCAGCAACGCCGCCAGCGCAACGTGCACCCACGGCAAAGTCGCTGGCAGGTCGCCGAGCGCCATCGCCCGTCGCATCAGCTCGAGCGCCTCGCGCGGGCGTCCCATCCGATGCACGGTGTCGGCGTGAGCGATCGCCAGCGCACCGATCAGCATCGGCGCGCCGCTCTGCACCGCCCGCTCGAACTCACGCTCGAACACCTCGCTCGCGTCGGCGAGGTTCTCGAGCAGCTTGAACACGTTCAGCGCGTGAACCGCCATCGTGTATCCCCACCCGCCACGGTCGTCGTCGCCTCGATCGGCCGAGGCCTCGCGCGCGAGCAGCTCAGCCCCCGCGGGGTCACCCCCAGCCAGCGACACGGATGCCCGGAGGAGCTCGAGCGGCCGGCGCGCCGGCGCATCCTCGGGCAGGATCGCGAGCGCCCGCGAGATCGTCGCCAGCGCCCACGGGATCGTCGAGGTGACGTGGCAGGTCATCGCGGCGTCCGTCAGCGTCGCGACCTCGCTCGCGCGGTCCAGGAGTGCCGCGGCGCTGGCCGCCTGCTCATACAGGCCCTCGGCCTGAGCCGGGCGACCCGTCAGCATCGCCACACGTCCCACCAGCGCGAGCGTCTGCACCCGGACCGCGGGCTCCAGATCACCCCTTGCGAGCAGCCGCTCGCAAACATCCTCGACCGCCTCGACCTGGCCCCGAGCCGCGAGCGCCGATGCACAGTCGAAGAGCAGCTCATCCGCTGGCTCTTCACCGGCGAGCACAAGCGCGTTCTGCAGATGCGCCACCGCCGCCGCGAACGCGCCCTGTGCAAGCGCTGAGCGGCCGGCACGGGCCGCGACCCGCACCGCAAGCGGGTCACCGACCAGGCGAGCGAGCACCGCGTGCTCGGTGGCCACCCCGTCCGGCTCACCCCTGTCGAGGAGCAGCCGGAACGCCTCGGCGTGAGCGTGCTCGCGCTCGGAGGGCGCCTGGGCCTCCAGCAGCGCCTGCGCGAACAGCGGATGGATGAACGCCGAGGAGCCCCCACCGAGATCGTCGAGTAAGCCCGCGCGCACCAGCTGCGCACGTGCCGTCTCGGCGCCCGCCTGCTGCAGCCCGGCGAGCGCACCTGCGAGCTCTGAGCGGAAGCGCACCCCGAGGATCGACGCCGCCTGCACGTAGGCGAACGCGGCCCCGCCGACGCCCACGAAGCGCTCGAGCAGCAACGGCGCCCCAAGCCCATCTCCAGTCGTTGTCAGCGGCAGCGAGCCGCCGCCGCTCAGCGTCCACGCGGCAGCCTTCAACAGCAGCGGTGTGCCGGCGCACGCCCGCCACACACGCTCGCCCTCGGCCTCATCCAGCGAGCGCCCGACGCTGCGTGCAAGCAGCGCGATGGACGCCTCGCGGCTGAGCGGCTGCAGCTCGAGCACACGCGCCTGGCCGGCACCAGTGAGCTCATACGCGAGCGCAGACGCCCCATTCGGCTCAGCTCGCAACGAGCCGAGCACCATCACGGGGCTGTCGCTGAGCCGGCGAGCGAGGAAGCCGAGCAACCCAAGTGAGTCGGGGTCGGCCCACTGCAGATCGTCGAGCACCAGTAGCAGCGGCTGCTTCTGCGCCACGGCAGCCAGCCATCGGAACATCCGGTACAGACGCGCCGAGGGATCCCCCAGCAGCCGCAGCTCAGCGAGATCATCGGCGTCTGAGCCGCCGAGTCCCACCATCGCCTGACCGATCAGCCCAAACGGCAGACCCGACTCCATTGGGCTCCCAACCGCCGAGCCCACCCTGAACCCAGACGCTTCTGCCGCGCGTCTGCCCGCCGCCATCAGCGACGTCTTGCCGATCCCGGCCGCCCCTGCCAAAAACAGGACCGTGCCCGCGCCCCGCTCAGCGTCCCGCAGCGCATCCGTCACATCGGCGAATGCGAGATCACGCTCCAGCAGCAGCACACCCGCGCCGTCCAGCGCCCCGGTGACCACCTCGCTCGACTGCATGTGCACTGCACCCCGATCGTTCGAGTCCAGACGAAGCGCAATCTATGCCATCAGGACCGAGGACGCTGGTCGTGTGCCCGCGGGATTCTCGCCCTCGGCGAGGTGCCCGAGGTGTTCGTGGGCGTAACATTCGCGATGGTGAACGACCGCTTGCGGTTACGTGAGTCGCCTCAGGCCACGGTGAGCGGTTCTCCACAACGGGTTGCAGCGAAGATCGAGAAGCCGGCGTGACTTCGATTGGCGACTGTGTCGAGAACTCTGGAGGCAGTGATCTTGAAAGCCAATCGCTCTGTTCCCGGCGCCACGGTGATCCCGGTGCTGATCTACTCCAATGTGCGCGAGGCGGTCGACTGGCTGGTCGGTGCGTTCGGATTCGTCGAGCGTGTGTGGATCGGTGAGAACCACCGCGCGCAGCTCAGCTTCGGTGATGGCGCGCTGATCGTCGGGGACGTGCGCAGCGATCGCCGCCCGCCGCGCCCGGGCGAGTCCACGCACTCGGTGATGGTGCGGGTCGAGGACGCGCATGCTCACTGCGAGCGCGCCCGCTCGTGTGGTGCGCGCATCCTGATGGAGCCGACGGACTTCCCTTACGGCGAGCGGCAGTACCACGCCGAGGACCTCGCCGGGCATCAATGGACGTTCAGCGAGACGCTCGCGGATGTCGCCCCGGAGGATTGGGGCGGAGTGGGGCTCCCGTAGCTGACCTGGTGCCGCCGCCGCGCCAAGTGCGGCGGCCCGTCTCGCAACGCTCACGCTCGATTACGAGCAGATCCTCGAGATTGCCCTCAGGCGCGCTCACGCACTGCAGCTCCCGGTTATTAGGCACGGAATCCTTTCGCGATCCTACCGCTGGGTGCTCAAAAATACCGTGCCCAGGGCCGAAATCCGGGCTTGGGCGGATTGCCCGCCCGGCTCGCGGCGCCCCTGCACTGGTACTCGCTTGCCAAGCATGCCAAACTGGTGACGTCGAAAGTCTCACTAGAAGGTGGCAGCGTGCAGGATTTTCGATTATTTTTCTGACTTGGGGTAGCGAGACGCTCGAGGCGAGAGTCTGGTTGGATAACAATGCACGGAGGCGAGGGCAGCTAATCATGGGCAGCGAGATAGGCAGGAAGCCTGAGACACAAGCTCCATGGGGCGACACTCTGATCGGCCCGAGGAGCAGAATCACCACTCGTGGACTGCGGCGCAAAACGACGTCGCTGCAGATCACCGAGGCGCGCGGACCGCTCACGAGCTTGCGTCGTGACGCGCTGTTTCGCCGCATGCTGGCACTGGCGGACACCTCCGCCGTGATCGTCGCGTTCCTATTGACGCTGGCGCTGGGGCCCAACTCGCTGCACCTGACCTGGGCCAGCGCCGCCGGCATCCCGATCCTGTTGCTGGGCGCGAAGCTCTACGGGCTGTATGACCGCGACGAGATGCTGATCCGCAAGACGACGCTGGACGAGGCGCCGAAGCTGTTTCAGATGGCGACGCTCGTCGCCCTGGTCGCGTGGCTCACCGACGGGCTGATCCTCGACGGCCCGCTCGAGCGCAGCGGCGCGCTGCTGCTGTGGCTGACGCTGACGGCGCTGCTGATCGCCGCGCGAGCCGCGGCCCGCGCGTTGGCGCTGCGGATCGCGCCGGTCGAGCGCTGTCTGTTCATCGGCGAGGACAGCGCGATGTCGACGTTCCGCGCGAAGCTCGCCTGTCACGGCGGCGTCAAGGCGAAGGTCGTCGCGCATCTCGATCTCGGCAAGATTTCCTCGTGGTCGGCCGACGCGTCCTCCTCGGAGCGTTTGACGGAGATCCGCGATCTCGCGTGTGAGCTCGACGTGCACCGCGCGGTCGTCGCCCCGCGCAGCGCCGACGCGGGCGAGATGCTCGACCTCGTGCGCACGCTGAAGGCGGTCGGCGTGAAGGTCAGCGTGCTCCCCCGTCTGCTCGAGGTCGTGGGCTCATCGGTCGAGTTCGACAACGTCCACGGCGTCACCGTGATGGGCGTGCGCCGCTTTGACCTCGCGCGCTCCTCCGCCGCGGTCAAGCGCGCCTTCGACCTGTGCGGCTCATCGCTCGGTCTGCTCGCGCTCTCGCCGCTGATGCTCGCGTTCGCGGCCGCGATCAAGCTCGACAGCCCCGGCCCCGTGTTCTTCCGCCAGCTCCGCGTCGGTCGCCACGGCGAGCGTTTTCACGTCCTGAAGTACCGCACGATGGTGCCCGACGCCGAGGCGCTGAAGGACTCGCTGCGTCACCGCAACGAGGCGGCCGAGGGGTTGTTCAAGATCGCTGATGACCCTCGTGTCACCCGGGTCGGGCGGCTGCTGCGCAAGTCATCGCTGGACGAGCTGCCACAGCTGTTCAACGTGCTCGAGGGCAAGATGAGCCTCGTTGGCCCGCGTCCGCTGGTGGTCGAGGAGGACGAGCAGGTCGAGGGCTGGCATCGCCGTCGCCTGGAGCTGACGCCGGGGATGACCGGTCACTGGCAGATCCTCGGGCCGGCCAGGGTGCCCTTGCGCGAGATGGTCGCGATCGACTACCTGTACGTCGCCAACTGGTCGTTGTGGACAGACATCAAGATCCTGCTGCGCACGATCCCACACGTCATCGCACGCCGCGGACTGTGATCTAGCCGCGCTGGGCCATCCGCTCGCGATTGTCCTGCACGGCGATCTGCGACTCGTCCTCCCAGATCATCAGCCCGGCGCGGATCCAGCGTCCGGGGTCCGTGGCGTCTGAGTGCGCGGAGTCTCCCAGCGCCGCCATCCTGCAAACGATCACACCAAAGAGCATCAGGGCTATCCAAGCGATCAGAATCATGAGCATCGGCCTCTGTGTTTTCACCTTTGTATCTGCTTCTCAGTGAACACATCGGCCGGGCCGGCGGATCGCCGTAGCTGCCCTTTAATTGATCGATCAGATGTCCGCTGGCCCTTGGGCACGGGAGAGCTCCGGCACCATCGGCGATCTCCGTGGACTCGTTCACGACTACGATCGCCAGCTGCCAGGAGTGGGTCGAACTCCAACCGCGCCAGCGTTTGGGCCGCTCGAGCGCTGACCCGCCGGGGTCTTCGATGCGTAAGGCAGACAAGGCTCTGATGCCGGGCGGCAGCGAACTTTTGGGTGCGCTTTAGGAAGCCCGATTAGGCTCGCGCCAGGTATGTGGGAGAGGATCCACAAGGGGATGTGCTCTGCACGCGTGCGTGTCTGCGCGCCCATGCTGGCGATGCTCGCCGCCAGTCTGCTCGCTGGTTGCGGCAGCTCATCGAGCAACTCCAGCGCCACCACCTCCACGCCCGCCAGCGGCTCCGGCGCCGCGAGCACTCAACCGGGCGCACACAGCGGATCCCCTTCCCCCGGCGCCGCCGTTTCCGAAGCGCCCACGACCACCAAACCGGCGCACCTGCCGAGCGGGATCCTCGCAAAGGTCGACGGGACCGCGATCACGATTGCCGCCTATCAGCACTCGCTGGAGATCTCCGCGTCGGGGCCAGTCAATTCCCTGATCGCCAACGCGGCTGACTACTCGGGGTGCACAAGCGCCCTGAAGGTCAGAGAAGCGAGGACCGAAAAGCTGATCGAGGCGGAAGCAGAAGAATTCGCCAAGAGATCCAAAGGGCGAGCCAAAGAAGCCGCCCGTCCGCGGGAAACCCGCAAACCGAAAACGGCCGCACAGCTCAAGGAACAGTGCGAGCTGCAGTACAGGTCAGCCAAGCAGCAGGCGCTGAGCTCCCTGATCCGGCGCCTGCAGACCGAGCTGGAGGCCAGGGAACTCGGTGTCAGCGTCAACGAAGGCGAAGTCTCAAAGCAATTGAAGGCCCGCGAAACAAGCCAGAAAGCGCTCGCCAAAAACTCTCGTGCCAGCAGATTCGGTTTTGCGCAGGCACCCGAATACAGCACAGCGGACCTCAGGGAAATCATCGCCACCAACCAGCTCGAAACGCAGATCCAGAGCAAGCTCCGCGAAAGGTTCGCAAAGGCCGGGTCGCTCAGCCAGAGCGCCCTCGAAAAGTACTTCAACGAACACGAGCAGCTCTACGCCCAGTCGGAAAAACGCTCGATCGTGTACGTGAACACCAAATCCCAGAGCACCGCCGAAGCGATCGCCACCGCTCGCGGCGGCCTGAGCGCGGCGGCGAGCAGGCACTCGGTCACCGCCACACCCGCCAGCGTCGGCTGCGAACACACCACCGGCGTCGAGCTCTCAGCGATCTACAGCGCGATCTGCTCGGCAAGGGCAGGCGTCCTGACCGGCCCGGTCGAGGTGGCAACCAGCTACTACGTCTTCGAACTGAAGTCGAGCACCCCCGCGACCAAGCCGAGCTTTGCTCAGGTGAAGGAACGGATCAAGCTGCAACTCGCCTCCCAGGGCGAGGAGCAGGGGATGTTCAAATACAGCGAAGAACTCAGGACGAGGCTCGAGGACCACACCGAATGCGCGGCTGGCTACATCGTGATGCTGTGCAAGGAGTATGTCGCGCCCAAACTCAGAACAGCCAGGCCGCTGAGGACACCGTAGACACCGCGGCACCGGGCACCGGCGCCGATCAGCGGGCGCGCTACTCAGATGTCACGGCTTGCCTGCGGTGGGCGGGCATCGGGAGCTTCCCGAGGACCGCCCGCCACCTTCAGCGCAAGCCGTGCAGGGTGATGTGCCTGTGGCGCGTATTCGGACGCGGCTGCCTGGGCTTGCCCTGAGCTTCGGGCTCATCCCAGACCACTAGACCTGAATGAACCACACGGCCGGGGTCGGCCGTGTCAGTCTGTGAGCGCGCGGAGTCACCCAGCGCCGCCATCCTGCAAACGGCGACGCCGAAAAGCATCAAAGCGATCCACGCGGCGGCTATCAGAATTATCAGCATGTGCGGTTAGTCATTTGTGTTCCCATGTTTATATCCTTCCCATCGGCGAGAAATTTCAATCTCTTTATTGGCCTGTACGCCCATCGGCTATTTGTCCAGGACCGGCTGAGCGCCCCGGCCAAGCGCACGCTTCCGCAGGCAGTCGCGACGCGCAGAATTCGCCACTTGCGCGATCGAAGTCGCGAGCGGCCGTGTGAGATAGCCATGCGTCCGCGGCTAGTTGCGAGGATCTGGCTGGAGGACTTGGCGTTGCAGAGCCCCCACATCTCCGCCACCTGCGAGCAGACCAAGCTGACGTCTGAGACGGCGGAGAACGGCCGCGAGGCCTTTGCTATGGGGATACGGAAGCCAATCATCTGGTCCGTATCGAACGGGAGCACTACCTACGCGAAGCTGATCATAACGCCGCAGCTCACCTTCGGCAAGCTTTATTTCATCAGCGCGAAACGCTCCCCCATGCGCGATCGGTTCGACCCGGCGAACGCCGTCTTTCACATCCCCAAAACCCAGTGGCTGGCGGCCCTCGGTCAAAGCCTCTGGCGATCCGCCGGGGCTCTCCCAGAGAGATGCGCCTCGGCTGACTTCAAAGGCGATGCATCAATCGCTTGGCCGCTCGCCCACGGTAGACCGAGCAACAGCACCGCAATCGTCCAGGCCAGGCCGAGCGCATAGCCGGCGAGTACGTCACTCGGCCAGTGCGCACCGTCGATGACCCGAAACGGGCCCATGCCGATCACGATCGCCAGCATGACCGCGGTGATCGCCCATCTGTCCCTTGCGGCCGCGAGCCAGGCCAGCAGACCACACAGCGCCGTGGCATAGACAACGTGCCCGCTGGGGAAGTTCGATGGGGCGTGCTCGCCGAAGACCTTCATCTGCAGCGGCGTGGGACCAAACACCGTCTTGAGGATCGCGTTGACGCCCACCGCGGCGACGGCGGCGGGAACAAGCAGACCGTAGCGACGCCCGAGCCGGCGATCGACGAGACCCCACGCGACGGCGACGCTGACCGTTGCGAGGACCGGGTGGCCGAGCGCCGCGAACACGTGAGCAACGAAGGCAAACGGCTGAGCGGGATGCGGGTAGAGCATCCAGGAGATGAAGTGCCGGTCACCGGGGAACGAGCCCCTGAACTGGATCACGATCCAGACCACGAGCACCAAACCAGCCAGGGCCTCAGCCAGGCCCAGTGCCCCTGAGCTGTGTCGCAGCAGCCAGCGATCGAGTGGGCGGGGACCTTGATTCATCAGGCCTGGATGATGATCAATGGCTTAGAGAATCGCGTCGATCCGCTCCAAGGCGCGGAACCGCTGCTCGAGGATGATGATCTATGCGTGTGACAGTTGCACAATCAAACATGGCACAGTTTCGGCACAGAGCGAATATTTTGGTGCTCGATCGGCTGCCAGAGTTGAGGAATGGCTCAGACTCCGGCTCTCCCAGATGACTACCCCGAGCTGCTCGAGCGCCTCGAGGCGGAGATCTCCTCGGCGCGCACGCGTGCCGCGCTTGCGGTCAACGAGGAGCTGATCGGGCTCTACTGGCGGCTCGGCCGGGAGATCCTCGAGCGCCAGGAGCAGGAGGGGTGGGGCACGCGAGTAACCACGCGCCTCTCCGCGGATTTGCGCGAAGCGTTCCCGGAGATGAGAGGCTTGTCGGTCAGGAACCTCGTATACATGCGCCAGTTCGCCGCTTCCTGGCCGGACAGCCAAATTGCGCCACAGCCTGTGGCGCAATTGCCGTGGGGGCACAATTTGTGCCACAGCCTGTGGCACAAATGCCGTGGCGTGGACCGTGAAGGCAAGAAAGCGTCTGCGCCACGGCACAAGCATGTGGCCTGGGCGACCATTGACCGCAGACCGACAGGACAGGCGGCCGCGGGCTTGCAACTCAGAGCCCCACAGGCATCTCCCGACGCTACATAGCCGCCGATTTTGAGCTGCGGAAATCAAGTGTTTGTCTCTGGCGACCGATGGCGCTCGCTAGATGACCTCGTCACTGCTCACAACGCCGTCCCGCACCAAACAGCGTTGGATCGACCACTGGCTGGAAACGCTCGGCGATCTGAACGCGCTGCGCGCCTCGCACCCGATGATGGACGCCGTCATCGAGGAGGTCGATGGCCGCTCGATCCGCGTCGGCGACAAATGGCTCTCGGACTTCGCCTCCTGCAACTACCTCGGCTTTGACCTCGACCGCGAGATCATCAACGCGATCCCCGAGTACATCGATGCTTGGGGCACGCACCCGAGCTGGTCGCGTCTGCTCGGCAGCCCAGCCCTGTATGAGGAGATCGAGGCGCGGCTGACCGAGCTCCTCGGTAGCGAGGACTCGCTCGTATTGCCGACGATCACCCACATCCACACCTCGGTGATTCCGGTGCTGGCCGCCTCCGGGACGATCTTCCTCGACTCCCGGGCGCACAAGACGATCTACGACGGCTGCCAGGTCGCACGCGCCCGCGGAGCCGCGATCCGTCGGTTTCGCTTCGAGGACCCAGAACATCTCGACGAGCTGCTCAGCGCCGAGCACGACCGCACACGCCTCGTCTGCATGGACGGCGTCAACTCGATGACCGGCAACCCACCGGACCTCAACGCCTTCGCCGAGATCGCGCGCCGCCACAACGCCCTGCTGTATGTCGACGACGCGCACGGCTTCGGTGTGATCGGCGAGCGCTCCACGCATGAGAGCTGCCCCTACGGCAACCGCGGCAACAGCGTCGTGCGTCACTACGGCGAGACCTACGAGGATCTGATCCTCGTCGGCGGCTTCTCCAAGGCCTACTCCTCGCTGCTCGCGTTCATCGCCTGCCCGACCGAGGTCAAGAACCTGCTGAAGGTCGCAGCGCCCCCCTATCTCTATTCCGGCCCCTCGCCGGTCGCCTCGCTGGCGACGGTCTTGAAGGGCCTCGAGGTCAACGAAACGCGCGGCGATGAGCTGCGTGCCGTGCTGCACCGCCACACGGTGCGCGTGCTCGACGCCCTGCAGAGGCTGGACGTCCAGACCCCCAACACCTCCGAGCTGCCGATCATCGAGATTCCGCTCTCGAGCCACGAGCGCATCGATCAGGTCGGGCGGCTGCTGTTCGACCGCGGCATCTACGTGACGCTCGCCGCCTATCCGCTCGTGCCGCGGGCCGAGGTCGGCTTCCGCGTGCAGCTCACCGCCGCCAACACCGAGACGGAAGTCAGCTCGCTGATCGAGGCGATCACCGAACTCTCCGAACGCGGAGAGCTGCAGCGAGCCTCGACCGCGGAAGCGCTCACAGAGACGCGGGACGCGGCCTGATGAGCGCGACCGCCGAGGACTTCACAGCGGTCCCTCGGCGCCGCTCTCGCCGGCCGGCAGTGTGGCAGGGCTACCTCGCCTTCTGCGCTCTCGGGGCCTTCCTGTATCTGCTGGTCCCGCCGCTGAAGGGCAACGCCGGGTTCTTCAACTTCCTCGGGCTGACGAGCGTGATCGCGGTCGTCACCGGCATCCGGCGCAACAAACCGAGCTACTCGCTGCCGTGGTGGCTGTTCGTGGTCGGGCTCAGCCTGTACTGGATGGGCGATGTCTACACCTACAGCTACCCGAAGTACATCCTGCACCACGAAGTCCCATTCCCGTCGATCGGCGACGCGATCTACCTGACCGTCTACGTGGCGCTGATGCTGGGGCTGCTGCTGCTGGTGCGCAGGCGCAACCCCCAGCGCGACCGCAACACCCTGATCGACGCGGCGATCCTCACGCTCGGCCTCTCGCTGCTCTCGTGGGTGCTGCTGATCGCCCCCTACATACACGACAACACACTCGGCCTGCTGCCGAAGCTCGTGTCGGTCGCCTACCCCGTCGGGGACATCATCCTGCTGGCCGCCGCGATCCGCCTGCTGCTCGACTCGGGCCGGCGGCGACCGTCCTTCTATCTGCTCAGCGCCAGCATCGTCTCGCTGCTGGTCACCGACTTCGTATACGGGGTGATGACGCTCGACAACGCCTTTCACCACCAGCTGCTGCTCGACTTCGGGTGGTTCTCCTATCAAGCGCTGTGGGGCGCCTCGGCGCTTCATCCATCGATGATCGCGCTGCAGGAGCCGGCCCGCGACCGTGAGGCCAAGCTCACGCCGCTGCGCCTGGGCCTGCTCACGGGCGCCTCGCTGATCGCGCCGATCTGCATCCTGCTGAAGGAGGCGCGCCGCGGGGACCTCGACCTGATCGTGATCATCTGCGCTTCGATCGTCCTGTTCGGCTTCGTCGTGCTGCGCATGATGGACCTCGTGCGCCAGCAGGAGCGCTCGGTGGACCGCGAGCGGATCCTCAGCTCCTACGGCGCCGCGCTGGTCGCGTGCGCCACCCGCGATGAGATGCAGAAGGCTTCGATGGAGACGCTCACCAAGCTGCTCGAGGGTCCCGGGATCGGCGTACTCTGCGTACCCGAGCACGGCCGTCTGATCGCGGTCGCTCGCAGCGACGACACTCATTGGCCACCACAGGCGCTGCCGCCGGAGGAATGCGAGCAGCTGCTCGCGCTGGCCGCCAAGAGCGGAGCGCGGGAGACAACGCTCTCCGCGGGGCTGCTTCACTGCCTGGAGCTGCCGCGCTCCACCGATCACGGCGTCGTGCTCGCGCTGCCGATCCGCGACGGTGTCCAGGGACTGCTGCTGGTCGCCCGCCGGCAATCCACCTCGCGCCAGGTGCGAAGCTCCCTGGAAGGGCTGGCGACCCAGCTGGCGCTCGCGCTCGAGGGCGCGCGGCTGACCGAGGAGGTGCACCGCCGCCAGAGCGAAACACGGTTCGCCTCGCTGGTCCAGCATTCCTCGGACCTGATCACGGTCGTCGGCTCGGACGCCAAGATCACCTACCAGAGCCCCTCCTCTGAGCGCGTCCTCGGCTACACCCCGGAGGAGCTGCTCGGCACGCGCTTCGACTGCCTGATCGCCGACGAGCACGCCAGCCATCTGCTGCAGCTGCTCGCGGACGGAGCCGCCTATGCCCGCAAGGACGGCGAGGTCATCGAGTGCACGCTGCAACATCGCGACGGCTCCGTCAGGGAGTTCGAGATCCTTCACACCAACCTGCTCGCCGACGAGCACGTGCAGGGCATCGTGCTGAACGCACGCGACATCTCCGAGCGCAAGGCGTTCGAGGAACAGCTCTCCCACCAGGCCTTCCACGACCCGGTCACGAACCTCCCGAACCGGGCGCTGTTCGTCGAGCGTGTCCGTCACGCGATCAGCCGCGCACGCCGCGACGACGGCGAACTGGGGATCGTGTTCCTCGACCTCGACGACTTCAAGACGATCAACGACTCGCTCGGCCACGGCGCCGGCGACGCTGTGCTGATCGACGTCGCCAAGCGCCTGGCGGAAAGCATCCGCACGAGCGACACCGCCGCGCGCTTCGGCGGAGACGAGTTCGTCGTGCTGCTCGAGGACGTCGAGAGCACCGAGGTCGCCGTCGAAGTCGCCGAGCGCATCCTCGAGGATCTGCGCCAGCCGATCTCGGTCGCCGGCAAGGAGCTCACCGTGCGCGGCAGCGTCGGCATCTCGATCCTCGAGGCGGGCTCCACCGCCAGCGCCGATGAGCTGATCCGCGACGCCGACGCCGCGATGTATATAGCCAAGCGCGACGGCAAGGGCGGCTACAGGATGTTCGAGCCCGAGATGCACGCCGGCGTGCTCGCGCGACTGGAGCTCCGCGCCGATCTGCAGCGAGCGCTCGAGAACGGCGAGTTCGAGCTCTACTACCAGCCGATCGTGCGACTGGCGGACGGCGGCGTCGCCGGCCTGGAGGCCCTGCTGCGCTGGCGCCACCCCCTGCGCGGGCTCGTCTTCCCCGACGAATTCGTGCCGTTCGCCGAGGAGACCGGGCTGATCGTCCCGATCGGGCGCTGGGTGCTGCGCGAGGCCTGCCGCCAGGCGATGGCGATCCCGCCGCAGGACGATGGCCATCCGCCGCTGTACATGTGCGTGAACCTGTCCGTCAAGCAGCTGCAGAACTCAGACGTCATCTCCGATGTCGAAGACTCCCTGTCTGAGTCGGAGCTGCCGCCACAGCTGCTGACGCTCGAGATCACCGAGTCGATGCTGATCGACGACCCCGATATCGCGATCACCAAGCTCGGCGAACTGCGCAAACTCGGGATCCGCCTGGCGATGGACGACTTCGGCACCGGCTACTCCTCGCTCAGCTACCTCAGCCGCTTCCCGGTCGACGTGATCAAGATGGACCGCTCCTTCCTGCGCGCCGGCGCCTCGCCCGAGCATCTCGATCTCTCCAGCGCGGTGGTCGCGCTGGGCAGCTCCCTGGACCTCGAGGTGGTCGCCGAGGGCATCGAGCTGATCGAGCAGTCCGAGCGCCTGCACGACCTCGGCTGCAAGCTCGGGCAGGGCTTTCACTTCGCCCGCCCGATGGAGGCGCGCCACATGCTCGACTACCTGGCGGGCAAGAACATGGCGAGCACACTGATCGAGGCCGGTCCGATGATCGAGTCGAGCACTGTACTCGAGCTCGACACGGGCAGCGAGTCGGTGGCGCGCACGCCGGTCACGCCCGATGCGCCCTAAACGCAAAACGAGCCGCCAACAGACTGACAGAGCGCCAGGCACGGGGCCGACGGCCGTCCTTTCCAACCGTGATTTCCGGCTGCTGTTCTGCGCACGGGGAGTGTCGCTGCTCGGCGATGGCGCGTTCCTCGTGGCGATGGCGTGGGAGGCCTACACCCTGTCCAACGCGCCGACGGCGCTGGCGCTGTTGGGCATCGCGATGACGGTGCCGCTGATCACGCTGCTGCTGCTCGGCGGGGTGATCTCAGATCGCTACGACCGCCGGCGCGTGATGCTGATCGCCGACGTGCTGCGCGCGGTGCTGCTGATCGTGCTCGCCGCGCTGGCCACGAGCGGCGCGCTGCGGCTGTGGCAGATGATGATCCTCGTCGCGCTCTACGGCGGCGTCCAGGCATTCTTCGACCCCGCCTCCGACGCGATCCTTCCGGAGATCCTGCCGCCCTCGGATCTCGCCCAGGCTAACGCGCTCGAGCAGCTCATACGCCCGCTCGCCCTGCGCATGGCCGGGCCGGCGATCGGCGGGGTGCTCGTCGGCACGATCGGGCCGGACTCCGCGTTCCTCGCCGATGCCCTCACGTTCCTTCTCTCCGTGCTCGCGCTGTCGTCGATGAGCTCGCGTGCCGCGCGAACGCTCACCCCCGGAGCAGTGCTGATCGACACCGCCACCGCCAGCGATCTGCGCGAGGGATTCTCCTACGTGCGCCGCCACGTCTGGCTGTGGGGGACGTTCGCGAGCGCTGGTGTCGCCTACTTGCTGTTCATGGGGCCATCGGAGGTGCTGCTGCCGTTCATGGTCAAGCACGTGCTCGGCGGCTCGGGCACACAGCTCGGCCTCGTGCTCGGCGCCGGTGGGCTGGGCTCGGTCGCATGTGCGCTGACGATGGGACGCGGCGGGCTGCCGGCGCGCAGCATCAACTTCATCTACACGACCTGGACGGTCGCGACGCTGTCCGTCGCCGCCTACGGTCTGGCCAACTCCGTGTGGCAGCTGATGCTCGCGAGCGTCGCCTTCAACACCCTGGAGACCGCCGGCACGATCGTGTGGGCAACCGTCAAGCAGCGCCACGTCCCGAGCGAGCTGCTCGGACGCGTCTCGAGCCTCGACTGGCTGATCTCGATCGGCCTGCTGCCGATCTCACTGGCGCTCAGCGGAACGCTGGCGGCCACGATCGGCGTACGCACGACCCTGATCGGCGCGGGGCTCGGCGGCGCGCTCGCCACCTTTGCGGGGCTGCTGCTGCCCGGGATGCGAGCGGCCGACGATCTGCTCAGCGCAGGCTCGCTCGAGCCGCTGAAGCTGGACGATCAAGCGGCGCTCGCGGCGCTCACCGAGCCACAGATCCTGCTGACCGCGAGCCCACCGACCGACCTGCCCTGGCACCGCGGCGAGGAGATCGGCGAATTCGCCTGCAGCCGCCGCGGCACCCTGATCGCCGACGCCCGCATGCTGGCCGGCAAGCTGCTCAGAGACACGCGGCTGCTCGACACGGGCGAGCAACCCGAGCTCGTTCCGCTGCTCGCGGAGGTTCTCGACGTGCTCGACCGCGTCGAGCAGGTCGAGCTGGCCGTTGGCTAGCGACGTCCGCGTCGAGCAGCCGTCTGAGAGAGCGAGTACTCGAACTCGAAATGAGCGATCGCCCCCCGTCGGGAGCAGTAGAATCCGCTCATGAGCAAACGTGCGGAGACCCCGCTGCTGTCGGTGGGGCACGAGGCCGAGTGGGCTCAGCTCAATCGCGAAAAGCGGGAATACCATCAGCGCACCGCGCGGGCGCTCACTCCCTCCGAGCGCATAGCACAGGGTCAGAAACTCTCCCAGCAGGCGGTCTCCCTGCTTGCCGCCTCGATACGTGCAGGCCATGTCCCAAGACGAGCCTTCTGGTCCTGACCTCGACGGCGTCGTCGCTGACGCCGCGCTGTCTCGAGGTCTACCTACCGCCGCCCGACGGGCCGCCGTTTGGGATGGTGTTTCGCCTGATGATCGACGAGAAGAACGCGCACCTGCAGTAATTTGGCGTTTCGGGGGGCGGCGGGGTTGGATAGACACGTGTCGCCGGGGCGACGGTAGAATTGAACGTATGAGTCCTCGTCCTCGCACCTTGCTCGAGCCGGGCCACGAGGCTGAGTGGGCCGAGTTCAACCGGGAAAAGCGCCGAGCGCTGACGCCACCCCCCGATACGCCGGTCGAGGAGTTGCTGCAGCGCGGACAGCATCTCTCAGCCCAGGCCGCGTGGTTGCTGCGAGCCGTCGAGCGAGCCAATGGCCACGCTCAATCCTGAGCTCGATGGCCGCACTAGATCCTCAACTCGATGTCGCCGTCGCTGCGATGATCGCCGAGGACGCCCGGTTTGTCATCATCGGTGGGTTCGCGGTCGTCGCCAACAAATACGTCCGGGCGACCGAGGACATCGACTTCCTGGCGCCCGACGACGTCGACAACGACCGGCGTGTGCTGGCTGCTCTCCTCAAGCTCGACGCTGTCCGTTTTCGTGACGACGCGCCGCTTGCAGACGAGCACCTACTCGGTCAGACACACCTACGAACGAAGACGAGCGCAGGAGTGATCGACATCCTGCGCGGCGGTCTGCCCCCACTCGACTACGACACCGTCGAGGAACGCGCGATGCGCGCAGAGGGTGACGGGGTCGAGTTCCTGGTCGCAGGCTTGAGCAGCATCGTCGGCTTCAAGCGCCTCGCCGGCCGCCCCCGAGATCGCAACGACCTGCTCGGCCTGACAGAAATCCACGGTGAGCTGCCGATCGAGCCGATTCCGGGGCTCGATACATAGCCACATCCCCCCGCCAGATCGGCGAGGGGACGATCGGCGAGCCTGGGACTTGCTCACCGAGCAGCTGGCTGTCTTTCTTGCTCAGTCGCCCGTCTCGTGCTCAGCCGGCGGTACACCGCTGTGCTCTCGCCGCACGCGGCCGACGCACCCGCCGATCGCGCACAGCAGCATGCCGGCGATCGCGGTGATCACGATCAGCAGTGGCGGGAAGCCGCCGAGCGAGACCTTTGCGTGGGTGCCCGCGATCGCATGCGCGATCAGCAGCGCGGCGCCGTAGACAGCGCCGGCCGCCAGACCGCGATCAGCGGCGCTCCAGCCGTCCTCGTGCTCGAAGCCCGCGAGGATGCTGCCGATCACGGCAACAGCGCCGATCGCCCAGTAGGCACCGCTCGAGACTCCGAGCAGGATGCCGGCGAGCGCGCCGATCGCCGCCGGGATCACACCGGCGAGCAGGACTCGAATCGAGCGTGACCTGTCGCGGAACTGCATTGGCTCATGCATTTGACCTTCTCCTCCACCCTCGCCCTTTGAGTTGACCCGAGCATTTGCCTCTCCGAGCGTCAAGCCTCGTGGATTGCGCTGGCGCTTTGCAACCCCCAACCGTCAGAGAGTGCAAAGCCAGCCGAGAAGCACGCAATAAACCATTCGCATGCTTGGCACAAAAGGCCGTACAATTCTCGTGCTCGGTGATCCAGTCGGATGGACCGCTGCGCTGAACAGGACGCGGGGCTGGAAGTCCCTCGGAGCGGCAGATGTAGCAGTAAACCAAGGACGGCAAAGTGGACAAGGAATGAGTACCGTGCGCAGGAGCCAGGGACGCGTTCACATCAGCGCCGCAGCCGGGCTGGCACGCTCCGATACAGCCGCCGCAGGCATCTTCCAAGTGCAAGGCGCGCGAGCGACAGAGCCCTTCGCACAGCCCGACACGCCGACCCGCGACGCGCTTCTGCACATCGGTCGCGAGGCCGTCACAAACGCCGTCAGGCACTCTCGCTGCGACGCCGTCGAGGTGACGCTGGCCGATCGGGACGAATCGCGGCTGACGGTTCGCGCCAACGGTCGCGGCTGTGGCCCAGACAACGAGCGACGGCGCCACCACACCTCCGCAAGCGGCTTCGGCCTGGCCAGTATGCGCCGCTCGGAGGAGGGGTTGGGCGGCTCGTTGCGCGTACGCAGCGCCGTCGGCGGGGATACGATCGTGGAGGCGCTCCTGCCATGAGCGAGCTGCCGACCGTCGTCATCGCCGACGAACATCCCGTCTTCCGCCTGGGTGTGAAGATGGCGCTCACGCGCGGGAACTTCGCGGTGCTTGCCGAAGCGTCAGACCGGGAAGGAGCGGTGAACGCCGTCATTCGTGAGCGTCCCGATGTGTGCCTGCTCGACGTCTGCATGCCCGGCGGCGGCATCGAGGCGGCCAGCCGGATCACCAAGGCGGTGCCCTCCACCTACATAGTGATGCTGACCGTCTCGACGAACACCAACGACGTGCTCGCATCGCTGCGTGCCGGAGCAGTCGGCTACCTGCCCAAGGACACACGCCCGGACCGTCTGCCCGCGGCGCTCTGCGGTGTGCTAAAGGGCGAGGCCGCTCTACCACGAGCGCTCGTGGGACGCGTACTGCAGGAGGTTCGTGGCCTTCCCTCCGCGGTCCCGCCCGCACGCCGGGTGCGAGTAGGAGAGATCGAACTGACGCCGAGGGAATCGGAGATCCTGAGGATGCTCGGCTCGGGTCTGACGACGCTCGAGATCGGGGAGATTCTCTCGCTTTCTCCAATCACGGTTCGCCGTCACATCTCCGCCGGCGTCGCCAAGCTCGGCGTCGCCGACCGCAACGCGGCAATCGCGGCGATCGAGCCGGTCACACAGATCGCCTGAGGGAGACTTCGGCTGGAGCTCTGCACAGACGGCCACGAGGCCTTCGGGTCTTTTGGCGAGGCCAGCTGAGCAACTCGCAATCTTTCGCTGGTCAGGCCCACAGACCGCTGATTGGCACAGCCCACAGCCGGTCACCGAGCGGCGCGGTTCGCGGGCGGTGCAAACGACGCCCGCCTCGAACGAAGAGAACATGGCAGATGACGATTTCAGAGCCTGTACCTCTGACACGCTCGAGCCGAGGCGACACTCGATGAGCAGCCCACGAGATGCCGATTCTCGATCCTTCTCGATGATTTGCCCCGCCTTGCGGAGCGCCTGCAGCCCGTCTGATCTCTAGACCCGGCGGATACTCATTGCGGATCGCTCGGAGCGGTGCGCAGGAAACCCCGGCGTGTCGCGTCGTGAATCAGTCCCTCGGCGTAGGCCCAGAGTGCTGGCGCCGCAGAGCCGATCAGCTCATTTCGGGCGAGGACTCGTTCCTCAGTCACTCCGGGCTCCCTCCAGGTCTCTCCACCTGTGAAGTAGTTGTTCAGTAGTGGCTGCAATCTGTCGATCGCGTTTGCAAAGCGGGCCTCCGGAGTCTCCTGAGCCTCGAACTCATCCCACAGAGATCTGAGACGCTCGCCCTGCTCGCCGGGCAGCAGACCGAAGATGCGCTCGGCAGCCTGCAGCTCGCGAGCGGTCTTGGTGGCAAGCCCCTCCTCGTCGTAGATGAATGTGTCGCCGGCGTCGATCTCGACGAGGTCGTGCACGAGCAGCATCACCACCACGTGGTCTGTGTCCACCGGCGGATCGGCGTGCTCGGCGAGCACAACCGCCATCAGCGCGATCTGCCACGAGTGCTCAGCGGTGTTCTCCCGCCGCGAGCGGTCCAGCAGCGACGTACGTCGCAGGACTGACTTCAAACGGTCGATCTCGAGGATGAAATCGATCTGCCGTGCAAGCGACTGCGACTGCGAGGCGGCGTCAGGAGAGCCCATTACAAAGCACGTTGTTTCGCTGGCAGCAAGCGCGCATACTTCACCCCGCGTGCGACCCATGGTTGGAGCTGGCGCTTGGTGGGCACACCCTCTGGCGCAACTCGAAGCCACCCGTCCATTGCGCGTCCGCGCATCTCAAACGGGCTCACATGCGCCTTGGCCAGCCACCGGTCCGTCTCCCTCGGGTCGCAGCGGAGCAACAGCCCGCCGCGCCCGCTGACGGTGACTGACATGTGACCGCCGATCAGAAAGGCGAGGCCGCCGAACATGCGCCGCTCAACGACCCCCTCCTCGGCCATGATCAGCTCACGCACGCGGTTGGCGAGATCCTCGTCGTAGGCCACACGGAAATTATCCCTGGTTGGCAACTGAGAAGGCGGCAAAGCCTGCCCGCGAGGCGCGTGGCAGCGCCGCGCCGTATCGACCGCGTATCAGGCCCTCTACCACGGGCCACGGCCGAGCACATCTCGCCCAGCGGAAGTCGAGACGATCAGTTGAGGCTGGCACGGTGTGAACGGGATCAGCGCGAGCGCCGCGAGACAGAACGAACTCACTGGCGGCGAGCTCGAGTGGAAGCCGGGAAGCGAATGCCCGTGGGAGCGGCCGACGCAGGCATCGCCAGAAGCTTCCGTGGGGGTTCCTGACACTGCCCTCGGTAAAACTGTGCACTAAGCCTTGGCTGGCGTAGACTTTTCGTCCTCTGGTGCAGGATTGTCCGGCAGTGCCTGGTCGCTCGTCTGGATGTCTTCGCCGTCGCCGAAGTTCGTGCGCAAGCGGCGCCACTTCGAGCCCCGCCCCGCGCCGATGCGCTCGATGACGCCCTGTTCCTTCAGGTCGATGAGGATCTGCGTGATGTACGAGTCGCTGGCTCCCGGTGAGGCGTCACGATCCTCAGCACCGCGAAGAGGATCCTCGTGGTGACACCATCAGAGTCGGCATCTAACACCGCGACGCGGTCATCCGGGTTTGACCCCCACCAGCACGCTGCAAGCGGCGCTCGATCGTCGTGCGAGCCCGGCTGAAAGCCAGCTTGTCACTCAACAGCTTCGAGTAGGTGTTTGCGCCCAGACCCAGAGAGTAGATCTCGAACGCCAGCTCGGCTGCACCGTCAGCCTCGATGATGCACGCTTGGCGCTCGAGCTCCTGCAGCCAGCCGGCAACCCCTGCGCGTACCGCCTCACGCACAGCCCCGGGACGGTCGTCGAACTCGGCCGCCGCCGCGGCCCAGAAGCAGCCGCCGGCAAACACTTTGCGCTCCAGGAAGTCGATGTAGCGCTCGCAATACGCGCTCAGCCGCGCATGGCCCTCCGGCTCGGCTTGGGCGGGAGCCACGACCTCCTCATAGAAACGCTGAGCTGCGGCGTCGATCGTGGCCAGTTGCAACTCCTCCTTGGAGCCGAAGTGAGCAAAAAGACCGCTCTTGCTCATCCGCAGCTCACCGGCGAGCTTGCCGATCGTCAGTCCCTCGAGACCTTCGGCCGAGGCCAGGTCGACCGCTCGCTCGAGGATCGCCTTGCGGGTATCGGTCGCCTTCGCGCTCACAGGAAACATCCTATCTCACACCGATCCAGTCTCGCACGAACGTTCGTGCTATAAATGCCGTTCGATCAATCGCCGCCACACAACAGGAGGTCGCAGATGCAGGACTTCACCCTTACTCCAATCGACAGCATGGAGGCGGTCGTGTTCGGCTCCTTCAAGCGAGCCCGCGCCGAGCTCGGCGTCGAGTCGTTCGGCATGCAGGTTCTCGACCTGCCGCCCAACGCCAGCCAGTACCCCGAACACGACCACGCAGAGAGCGGGCAGGAGGAGGTATTCGTCGTCCTGCGCGGCTCCGGTGAGATCGAGATCGACGGCCAGCGTCACGCGATCGACCCCGAGACGATGGTGCGAGTGGGACCGAACCCCAAACGCAAGATCTGGCCTGGTGAGGAGGGAATGCGCGTACTCGCCTTGGGCGGCGCCCCGGGACGCGTCTATGAGGCTCCCGAGGTCACGATGCTCGGCGCGCCCGATCCTGGGCTACCGCGGTGAGAGCCCGATAGTGGCTGAGACGAGAGAGGCGGGCGCTCGGGGCAGCGGAGATCAGACGAGCCCTGAGCGCACCGCGTGCACCGCCGCCTGAACACGATTTGAAACCTCGAGCTTGGTGAAGACGTTGGTGGTGTACTGCTTGACCGTGTGACGGCTGATCGACAGAACGCGACCGATCTCGGCATTGTCGGCGCCCTCGACCATCAGCCGCAGCACTTCGAGCTCGCGTGTCGTGAGTCCCAGCTTCTCGGCGTCGGGGCGCTCGATCGCCGCCTGCTCGCTTGTCTTTAGATCGGCGAGCAGCGGGCCCACCACCTCGCGGGAGATGACCGCGTTGCCGCCCGCCGCCTGGCGGATGGCGCCGGCGAGGTCATCGAGGCTCATGTCCTTGCGCAGATAGCTCGACGCGCCCGCCCGCAGTGCCTGGAGTGCGTCGTCCCTATCGGCGGAGGCACTCAGCACGACGACCTGCGTCTGCGGGTTGGCCGCGAGAATCTGGCTCACCGCCCGCATGCCTCCAACGCCCGGCATGTTGAGATCGATCACCGCGACATCGGGCGCCTCGCTCCGCGCCAGCGCGATCGCCTCGGCGCCCTCCGAGGCCTCGCCCACGACGATCATGCCGTCGGCTTCGACCATACCGCGCAACCCTTCACCGAAGAAGGAGTGGTCATCCACGAGCAGGACGCGGAGAGCCCCGTTGGAGGGTTTCACATCGTGGAACATAGTCAAATCAGTCCTATGAGGTTGACGGGCGTCTCGCTTGGCTCGAGGTTTTGGACGCTCCACCTGCGCCGAGCAACCTTCCGAGCGGGCGGTCGCGGATCGCCGCCACGTAGCGGCCGACTTCGAGTTTGCCTGCGCCGAACAACGCCGATGTCCTGCGAGGGGCTCCGCGCAGAGCCCGAACCTCTTGGTCGCCTTCAACGGGTCAGGCCACCGAGATCGCGGCCGAATGCCCGTCGCCGCCAGCTTGGAGATCTGCGCGGCTCCTCCGATCTCTTGGCGGCGCTCGGCGGATAGTCTGTTGCGCCGTGACCGACGACGAGGTGCTCGCCCGCGCATACGAGCTCGCGCGGGCATACCTGCAAGGAGTGGGCGAGCGCCATGTGGGCGGCCGCGATCCGGGGCGGCTGCGACGCCCGCTGACCGACGATGGCGAGGGCGCGGTGGAGGTCCATCGAGCAGCTCGCCCTCGATGCCGATCCGGGGCTCGTCTCCTCTGCGGGGCCGCGTTACTTCGGATTCGTTGTAGGGGGGTCGCTGCCGGTCGCGCTCGGAGCCGACTGGCTCGTTTCCGCGTGGGACCAGATGTGCGGCATGTACAGCTCCTCGCCGGCGGTCGCGGTCGCCGAGGAAGTTGCGGCGGGCTGGCTGCTGGAGTTGCTTGGTCTGCCCAGCAGTGCCAGCGTCGGCTTCGTGACCGGCGCGCAGATGGCGAACTTCAGCTGCTTGGCGGCGGCTCGCGGCGAGCTTCTGCGGCGAGCAGGCTGGGACGCCGAGGCGCAAGGGCTGTTTGGAGCTCCACCAATCGACGTGCTGGTTGGTGAGGAGGTACACGTGACACTGTTGCGCGCGCTTCGCTTCCTCGGTCTCGGTCAGGATCGGGTGAGGAGAGTCGGCGTCGATCGGAACGGTGCGATGGACCCGATCGAGCTCGAGGATGCGCTGCGGAACGCCGAGACCCCGGTGCTGCTCTGCGCCCAGGCAGGCAACGTCAATACGGGGGCGTGCGATCCGCTCGGCCCGATCGCGGACCTCGCGGCGGAGCACCACGCGTGGCTGCACGTCGACGGAGCGTTCGGCCTGTGGGCCGCCTCCTCGCCGCGCTTGCAGCGCTTGGTGGCGGGCAGAGAGCGAGCCGACTCGTGGGCCGTCGATGCGCACAAGTGGCTCAACGTTCCCTACGACTGCGCACTTGCGATCGTCGCGCCGCGAGGGGCGCTACCGCGCGCGATGGCGCTCAGCGGGGCCTACCTGGCTCCCAGCGGCCAGCGCGAGCCGGCCGAGTTTGTCCCGGAGGCATCTCGCCGTGGCCGTGCGATTCCGGTGTACGCGGCGCTGCGTTCTCTGGGGCGCCATGGCGTTGGCGAATTGGTCGAGCGCTGCTGCGCACATGCAACGCTGATGGCCTGCCTGCTTGCAGAAGGGGGCCTCGAGGTGCTCAACGAGGTCGTACTGAACCAGGTCCTGGTTGCGGGCACCCCCGAGCACCTCGCGCGCGTTCAGGCCGAGGGCACCTGCTGGCTCGGCGGCACGACCTGGCGCGGACGCCACGCCTTGCGTGTGTCGTTTTCCAACTGGTCAACAACCGAAGACGACGTTCGACGCAGTGCACGCGCGATCCTGGACCTAGCCAGCTGACGTTCGACTCAGATCAGGCCACACCTTGCAGGACCCGCCCCAGAGCTCAGTTTCTCAGTCCGATGAATGGGTGATGTAGAGATGCACGATCCTGCTGGTCCCCTCGATGTATGGATACTTGGCTGAGGGCACGACCACCGCACGTGTCGTGAGCGATCGCGGCGAGAGATTCAATGCGAGCCTCAGCCGCCAGTTGGCGCCGTGTGTTCGTGTGGTTCCCCACGTCACCCAGCGGTTCTCGAGTTGATACTGCACAAGGATCTTTGCAGCCGACGCGCCGCCCTTGGGATGCGGCGCTCCCAGCAGCGCCCCGGTGAACGTGACCGGCGCCCCGCGGGCGATGTAGCGCGTGGATGCGAAGTCGCTCGTGCTCGCCTGGAACTGCGCCTCGACCTGTGTGCCAGTGGCCCCGTAGTCGCCTTCACCCGGATAGGTCGCGGTGAGTATCCGAGTTGGCCCATACGGGATCAGCAGGCTGGCGCTGCCCTTCGTGTTTGTGATGAGCTTCACGCGCGCCCCCGCGTCGGGTGCGCTGCTCGCGAGATACACCGTGGCGTGCGCTAGCGGCCGCGCGACTGTCCCAAGCACGCTGAGGCTGATTTCCACACGAACCTGCGTCGCGCTGCCGGTCAGGATCGCCCAGCGGGGCAGGTGCTGCGCTGGGCCCCGCTGTTCCCATCGCCCGCGGCGCACGTTGCTGCGGCAGTAACGCGTGCGCGTGTGCAGTGGATGCTTACGGTGGCTGTAGTCGCGCAGGACGATCTCGCATGTTGTCTGCTGGTTGGGACTGATCCGCAGCGTCAGCCCCACGAGGGGCCCCGCGATCTTCTCGCCGAGGTTCCCGGGCACACCAGTCGCGGCGCCGGGCGGTGGGATCTGCGACACCGAACCCGAGCATTCCGGAGGCTCGACGACAACCGCCAGCGTCTGCTCGGTCCTCGCCGAAGCACTCCCGGCGGTGGGCCGCTCGGCGGCGGACCGGGCAGCGGCTGTGGCCTTTGCCGGAGTGCACGCGACATCCAGAGCCGTGCTTCGGGACTCCCTTGGAGACGGGGGTGTGGCCGATCTCGCGGCCCACGCCACCGATGCCAGCGCGAGCGCCACACAGCAGAGCAATGGCGCCAAACGCCGCCGCGATCTCCAGACCTTCGATTTGTACTCGCCGGGCATGTGAGGAACTTCCTCCACGCACCGACTACGGGAGCATCGACCTGTGCCTACGTGAAGTCTTCAAAGCGGCCGATCGCCGACTCCTCCGACCGCGTCCAGGATATACCTCTTGGCCCCTGTAAAGCAAGCGCCAAAACTCCGGGCCCGTCGAGCGTCGCCGGCCGCTGGATTGCTCTGTGCCGCCGGCCGACTGTCGCCAGACTCCACGGCAAAGCGGTTGGTGAGGACACCGAGGAGAATCCGCGTCACTAACAGAGCGCGACCTCATCTCCGTCACCAACCTGCAGGCGCAGCGCGCGGGGCATCGAGAAGTCACGGAAGATGCGCGCCTCGCGGCCCACGACGCTCGCCACGAGACGCCCCCCGACATGCAGGATGCTCGCCCCCGCAAGCACGATCGAGCGCTCGATCTCGGCGCCCTCGACGCGCACGCGCTCACCGATCGAGGTGTGCGGGCCGATATAAGAGTGACTGACGAGCGCATCGGCACCCACGATCACCGGCCCGACGATGACGCTCGAGACCACCGTCGCCGTCGGATGGATCACGACGCAGCCCTCGAAGCGGTTCCCGTCATCATCGCCCTCGACCGACTCCGCCTGCAGGCGATCGAGCATCGTCCGGTTCATGTCCAGCAGATCCAGCGCATCGCCGCTGAACTGCCGCCAGCCGCGCACCGCCCGCGTCTGCACCCGGCGACCACGACGAGCCAATGCTTCAGCCATCTCGGCAAAGTCCAAACCCAGCGATCCCCAGTCCATGTCGATCGACTCACGCAACACTCCGCGACCCAGCAGGCAAACGCCCGTCGCCCCGAGGATTGCGTTCGTCCGCTCCACCTCCGAGACGCCGTCCGCTCGTTTGGCAACCAACCGCAGCCCCTTGGGTTCCCCACCGCCCCGTCCGACCAACAGCAGGACATCCGGTGCGTCTTCGCTCATCAGCTCGAGGAAGGGGGCAAGCGGCTGACCCAGCAGGCCATCAGCGCGATGCAGGACACACGCCTCCTCGCCCACGAAGCTCGCGGCCGCGGTCAGCGCGTCGGCGAGCTCACCACGGCACTCAGGCACGACCATCTGCTGAATCTCGATGCCGCTCGGCACCTCGCCGCCAAGACACACGCCGATCTCATCCGCCACATCGGGCGGCGTCACGAGCGCCACCTCGCAGATCCCGGCATCGCGCATCGCCTCGAGAACATGACAGACGATCGGCCGGTTGGCTACCCGCTGCAAGGCTCTCGAGCGCGTGGCGTCGAGCCACGGCCCGGTCACCCGGGCCGTGCTGGGAACGACGACTATGCCCCTGTTGAGCACGACTACAAAACGCATCGAGCGACCCAGTCCTCGCGCGCCGGTGAGCCCAACCGAAGAAAAAGACGGCGCCGAGGGGTGGGTACCTGGACGCGAGGATCACAGTCCTCCTGTCCACCATTCAACGCACGAACCGGTGCCTATCGATCCTGGCCGGCGTGAGAAGGCCGGGCCGACCGCGCCACTGAAAGCCCATCCAATTGCGAGCTCGGTGACGCGATCGCCGGAGGCAGCCTGGATCGCGGTGGGTACTCGCTCGGCCTTTCTACGCGGCCGCCAGCTCCCGCACCTGGGTGAGCCGAATCGCGTTGCCCGAGGGGTCGCGGAAGCCGGAGTCGATCCCGTAGGGTCGCTCGGAGGGCGCTTCGGTAAACACCACGCCACGCGCCTCGAGCTGCTCGTAGTCCGCCTGGCAGTCCTCGGTCGTGAGAAAGACCGTGCCCGCGAAACCCTTCGCCATCAGCTCGCGCACCTGCTCGGCGGTGTCTGGATCCATGACCGGCGGACCCGGGATCGCCATCAGCACGATCGACACGTCGGGTTGTCCGACCGGGCCGACGGTCAGCCAGCGGAAGTTGCCCATCTCGGGCATCGTCGCGTCGATACGTACCTCCATGCCGAGCTTCTGGGTGTAGAACGCGAGCGCCTCGTCCTGATCGTTGACCCACAGATGAGCGTTGGCGATCTTGATCATTTGGTTTCTCCTGGTTTCGACTGATTGGTTGGTGGCGATGCTAAGAGTCGCCAGCACCGCTGTCTTCTCGAAACGTGCGGCGTTGCGGACGTCCGTATACGCGCGTGACGCATGCTGGGATCTGCGCCTGGTTCGCGGCCGGCGGGAAGGCCTGACGGTAGGCGGTAGGCGACATGCCGTAGGTGCGGGTGAAGCTCGTGGTGAACGACCCGAGGCTCTGCAGTCCCACCGAGAAGCAGATCTCGGCGACCGAGTGGTCTGTGCCGCGCAGCAGCGCCGCTGCCCGCTCCAGGCGCCTGGTGAGCAGGTAGGCGTGCGGGGACTCGCCGAACGTGCGGCGGAACTCGCGGCTGAAATGGGCACGGGAGAGACCGGCGGCGCCAGCGAGATCCTCCACCCCAAGCGGCTCGAAGTAGCGCGCGTCGGCCAGATCCTTGGCACGCAGTAGATGCCGAGCGGGGGGAGCGAATGCCACGCTCGTATTATCCGTCGCCGGACACTCGGACGCAGCGCCGATAGGCCCGTTCGCAAACGCCGGCTTGGGGTTCGCTGGCAAAACCCGGCGGGCCAGCGACTCCATCCGGTGGCGGGCGCCAGGCGCTGCTTTTCAGGGACTCCAAAGCAGGGTCGCTTGTTTGGCAGCTGACGCACCGGTGTGGGGTGGGCCGCGGAAGATGCGCTTCTCGATCAGCGGCTGCTCGATCCGGTGAACGGAATCTGGATGCCGTGCGCGCGTGTCGACTCGCGCCGCGCTCAATATGCGACCGCGGCTGGAGCGCGCATGAGGGTAGCGGTGGACGGGGCCGAGCCGAGCCTGCGGAGCTCCTGCTGGAGTGCGCGGCGGCCACGATGGTGCAGTCCGTGGATCGAGCTCTCCGAGCGACCCATGTGTTCAGCGATCTCCTGCGGTGAGAGCCCGACGATGTGGCGCATCACCATCACGCTGCGCTGCTCTTCGGGCAGCGAGTCGAGCGCCTCGTGGAGATCGCGTGCCCGCTCCCGGGAGCCCTCCTCGGCGCGCGTGTCGGCGCCGAAGACCTCTTCGGTGACGATCGCGCGGCGCCGGCGCAGGTGGTCGAGCGCCACGTTGCGAGCCAGGCGCAGCAGCCAGCCCGAGAACGGAACACCCTGATCGTCGTACTTGACGATCACGGTCATCAGCTTCATGAACACGTGCTGGGTCAGATCCTCGGCCTCCTTCTCATCGCGCACGATGCTGCGGACATAGCCGTAGACGTTGTCCGAGTAGTGCACATAGAGGAAGCGCAGCGCGTCGTGCTCGCCCGCCTTGGCACCAGTGATCGCGAGGCGCACCCTGCGCGCCGCCTCAGGCGACTCATCCAGAGTGCTCCGGCTGCGGAAGCCAACCTGTCCATCCGTGACATTTGGGCGTCGAAGCACCGATCTTCTCCCCATTTTTGGTTTGAGCCACCCGTAGATCGAATCCACGGGCGCTTGGGTATCGATGATGGATACCCGCCGCGCGTCTCACAATGGCCCGATCGTCGCGATCGCCGTTCAGGCAATGAACGCGTCGATCCGCCATGCGTCTGGTGGGAAGCGGCCGGGTTCAGCGCGGCTCGATCCTCGAGATCCCCCACGGCAGCAGGGTTTGTGGGCCGCACGATGGCGCGTTCACCGTGAACGTGCGACCGATACGGGGACTGGACACACCGCCGAGCGGCGAGCCGGTGTCCAGGCTCCGTGCACAGCGCCAGCGGCATCTCTGCGAGGCTTGCGCGCGTGGAGCAGCAGGAGCTCAGAGCCCCCTCGTCGCGAACCGGGCGTCTCTCGCGGCTGAGTCGGCGAGCCGCCGCTCTGCTCGGCCAGCCGCGCGCGCCGATCGTCGTCCTCTGCCTGATCCTGCTCTGCTCGTTGTTCGCGCGCGTGGTCGACCTCGGCGAGCCATGCGCGAAGCCGTGCCGCACCGTGGCGAGCCACACGCTCATCTTCGACGAGAGCTACTACGTCAACGCCGCGCGCGTGATCGATGGGATCAACCCTCCGATGGGCGCGCCCTATCACGACGCGCCGAAGGGCGATGACCCCAACGCCGAGCATCCGCAGCTGGCGAAGCTGATCATCGCCGGGTTCATCGAGTTGTTTGGCGATGACCCGGCCGGCTGGCGGATCGGCAGCGTCCTGTTCGGGTTGATCGCGCTGATCGCCCTGTATGCGCTCGTTCGCGCCGCCGGTGGCAGTCAGTGGCTGGCGGTCGGGGCGAGCACGATCATGTCGCTCGACAACCTGCTGCTCGTGCACGGGCGGATCGGCACCTTGGACATCTACGCGGTCGCGATGATGCTCGTGGCCGGCACGCTCTACCTGCGCCGATGGCCGCTGGCGGCGGGAGTCGCGCTAGGAGTGGCCGCATGCATGAAGGAGGTGGCTCTGTATTTGCTGATCGTGATCGTGCTGCTCGAGCTGCTGCGTGTCCTCAGAGCGCGCGTCCAGGATGAGAGCCCAGGTGGGTGGTTCACCCTGGCGGTCCATCCTCTGCTCGTGTTCACGTTCGCGGGCGTGATCAGCTTCCTGGGTCTGCTCTGGGTCCTCGATCTGCTCGTGCCCGCGTATGACCCAAACTCCCACATCACCTACGCGGGCAACCCGTTTGCCCATCTCGCACACATCTATCACTACGCGCTGCTGCTGAAAACCAAACCTGACGCAGTGGGTATCTCCTCGACCCCCTGGCAGTGGCTGCTCGACCGCAAGGTGATCAACTACGCGAGAGTCGCCGTCAACACATCCAGCAAAGGCCACCTGCTGAGCTCGAGGGCGACGACTGACTTCCAGGGCGAGATCAACCCTTTCATCATCTTCCTCGCGGTGCCAGCGCTCTTCTCGGCGGTGGCCGCAGCGTGGCGCGAGCAAGACCAGCTGGCAAGCATCGGGGTCTGCTGGTGTGTGGGAACGTTCCTGCCATTCGTGATCGAGAGCCAGATTGCGGGACGCGTCACCTACATCTACTACATGGTGATCGTGATGCCGGGCATCTACCTGGTGCTGTGCCGGGCGTTCAGCAAACTCTCATGGGCGGCGATCCTCGGCTGGGGGATCATGCTCGGCTACAGCTTCGTGGAGCTGTTCCCGATACGCACGCTGTTGTGAGAGGTTCGGTAGCTCTTCTACACTGCCAGTGTGTCGGGAGAGCAAGAGCAAAGGCCCCGAGGATCTTGGACGCCGGAGGAGATTGCTCGCGATCAGCGGGCCAACCGGGCGCGTGCTCTGCGCGATCGCGAGAAGAGCGCAGAGGAGCGCCTGGAGGAGACGCTGCGTCTGAGCCGACTCGTGAGCGAGTTGCGAGACGGCCTGCCCGGCGATGTTCAAACCTGACGATCTGCTGCTCGCACTGACGGGCGCGCAGGTCGAGTTCATCGTGATCGGGGGAGTCGCTGTCGGCGTGCACGGCTTCGTGCGCGCAACCAAGGATCTGGACATAGTTCCCAACCCTTCCCCCGCGAATCTCCAGCGGCTTGCACGCCTGCTCGTGGAGATCGAAGCCCAGCACGTCGGCACGGGAGACTTCGCGCCCGAGGAGTTCCCCTACGACCCGACCGATCCTCTCCAGCTCGCGCAAGGAGCCAACTTCCGTCTGGAGACCAGCCTCGGCCCGATCGACATCATGCAATGGGTAGCGGGCATCGAGACGGACCCCGCCTACTCCGAGCTCGCGCCGCGTGCCGTTCCCGTGGCGTTCAGAGACGCTCAGATTCAGGTCTGTGCCCTCGAGCACCTACGCGCGATGAAGCAAGCTGCCGGTCGCGAGCAGGATCTTCAGGACCTCAGCCAGCTCAACGGAATCTGACTTCCAATCGCAGCCAACGAGAGCCGTACTCCTACGCTTCGTGCTCGCAGTCGCCGTCGCTCTCTCCCGAGCCGCGCCGGGCCGCCTCCTCCTGCAAGATGCGCCAGCCTTCCATGAAATTTGCTCGCGCCAGCGGCGAGAGTCGCTCGAGCGCGTTTCGCACAGGCCCGATCGCGATTTCCAGCCATGCCTCCATGACCTCGCGGCAGTCCTCGTGCAGGCGCACGATCGTGCGTCTGCGGTCCTCGTCGTCCTCGGCGCGATCCAGCAGCCCGGCGCGGCTGAGTTGCCCGACGATGGTGCTGGTGCTGGACAGCAGCAGCCCGAGGCGCTTGGCCAGATCGCTGACGCTGATCGGTCCCGCCGCGGCGACGGCCAGCAGCGCAGGCATGTGCCGCTTGCCCAGTGAGGATCGCTCGATCGCCTCACGGATCTCCAGCGGCGGGGGGCCCGCGCTCTTGAGATCCCGCAGAGTGGTGCTCAGCAGCGAGGCGAACTCCGCCACATCCTCCTGGACGCTTGACTGACGCTCTAGCTTTGGGTTGTCACTGACGGGCATGATCAGGTCTGTTACTATACTTCGATCTGCGAACTGTTCGTAGCTAAATACAGTTCGCTCAATCGCAGTATACCGTGACCCGGGAGTCCGACATGAGCTCGACCACTAATCACAACGCCCAGCTGGGCATCGTCGCACGGGTCGCTCGATCGGTGCTGAAACACCGCGCCAGAGTGATGATCGCCTGGCCGGTGATCCTCGTGCTCGCGCTTGGCCTGTCATCCGCGGTCGGCGACAAGTTCTCCAACAACTTCTCGCTACCGGGAACCCAATCTCAGCGCGCGGCCGATCTACTCAAGCGCGATTTTCCGGCTCAGGCGGGAGACTCCGACCAGATCGTGCTGGCGGCGCTCAGTGGCACGGTCAACGACAGCGCGATCCGCGCACGCATCACCTCGATGCTCCACCAGGTAGCCGGCGCGCCCCACGTCACGAGCGTGAGCAGCCCCTACATCGCCAATGGCGCGAAGGCGATCTCACCCGACGGCAAGGTGGCCTTCGCGACGGTCACCTTCGATGAGAAAGCGAACCTGCTGCCGGTGACCGCCACCGAACACGTGATCGAGCTCGCCAAAGCGGCAGGCTCATCGCAGCTGAAGGTGGCACTCGGCGGGCAGGCGATCGAACAGGCGCAGAAGCCCTCCTTCGGCGCGGCCACGGCGATCGGTCTGCTGGCGGCGATGATCATCCTGTTCATCACCTTCGGCTCGCTGATCGCGATGGGACTCCCGATCATCACGGCGATACTCGGGCTCCTGACGGGCATCGGGCTGGCTGGCCTGGCCTCCCATCTGATGGACATGCCGGACTTCGCGACCGAGCTCGCGGCGATGATCGGTCTCGGTGTCGGGATCGACTACGCGCTGTTCGTCGTCACCCGCTTCCGCGAGAACTACCTCTCGAGCGGTGACCTCAACGGTTCGATCGAAGGCGCGATGGACACCGCCGGACGCGCCGTGTTGTTCGCCGGGGTGACCGTTATCATCGCGCTGCTGGGCCAGTTTGCCCTCGGCGTCGAGTTCCTCTACGGCCTGGCGGTCGCATCCTCCCTGGCGGTGCTGATGACGATGCTCGCCGCCTTGACGGTGCTGCCCGCTCTGCTCTCCCGGTTTGGCGAGCGCATCAGCCGTCCCCGGCGCAGAGGTCGAGCAGCCGCTGCCGATAGCGATGCGCCGAACGGCTTCTGGGTGCGCTGGTCTCACTTCATCGAGCGCCACCCCTGGCAGGGCGCGATCGCCGGCCTTGCGATCATGCTTACTCTCTGCGTCCCCGCGCTCGCGCTGCGCCTGGGCAACAGCGACGCCGGCAACAATCCTCCCGGCCAGACCACCAGGCAGGCCTACGATCTGCTCGCCAAGGGCTTCGGCCCCGGCGTCAACGGCCCGCTTCAGGCCGTCGCCAGCCTGCCGCACGCCAACGACCCGGCCGCGCTCACGAGCATCGCAAACGCGCTGAGAGCAACAGCCGACGTAGCTTCGGTCACCGCTGCCCACCTGAGCCCCAACGGACTGACGGCGGTGTTCAACGTCTACCCGCGCACCTCGCCGCAGACCCTTGCGACCACAGAACTCGTGAGCACACTGCGTGAACACGTCCTGCCACCGGTCGCGGCCGCCACCGGGACGACTCTGTTGGTCGGCGGATCGAACGCAACCGCGATCGACTTCACCAACGTCCTTTCGAGCAAGCTTCCGCTGTTCGTCGGCATCGTCGTGCTTCTGTCCGCTCTGCTGCTGCTCGTCGTCTTCCGATCGCTGGTCATTCCGCTTCAGGCAGCCGTGATGAACCTGCTGTCGATCGGCGCCTCGCTCGGCGTCGTCGTCGCGATATTCCAGTGGGGCTGGCTCGGCGGCTTCTTCAACGTCAAGGGCGCCCCGATCGCGGCGTTCATCCCGGTGATGCTGTTCGCGATCGTGTTCGGGCTCTCGATGGACTACGAGGTGTTCCTCGTGTCGCGCATCCACGAGGAGTGGACTCGCCGAGGCGACGCACAGCACGCGGTTAGACACGGCATCGCATCCACAGGACGAGTGATAACAGCCGCGGCCACGATCATGGTCTGCGTGTTCCTGTCCTTCGTGCTGGGCGGCGAACGTGTGCTCGAGCTGTTCGGGCTGAGTCTCGCGAGCGCCGTCTTCCTCGACGCGTTCGTCGTGCGCTGCCTGCTGCTGCCGTCGGTGCTGTACCTGCTGGGGCGGCACACCTGGACCCTGCCCAGCTGGCTCGGGCGCCGGCTGCCGCATCTGGCGATCGACAGCCCGGCGACATTGCTCCCGACCGGCCAGGAGACCGCCGAGCAGCAGGCCTGACGGCCACACGCCGAGTCGACTCGCTGAGCAGGCTTCGGCGAGCGCGCCACTCAAAGCCACACCCGGCCGCGCACCGCGTTGGATCTCTGACGACAGCGCCCGGGCGGCACTACGTCCAGGCTGAGCGCCGTAGCTCAAGAGCGCTTGGGGGCTCACCGATAGGACGCGCATGGCGCCCCCGCGCAGGATACTCGCCGTGCTCGCTCTGGCCCTCCTGTGCTCGCTGCCGGCCCAGGCTGCGAGCGCGCAGACACGCCGCGTCGCCCACCACGAGCAAAGCCGCACGTGTAAGCGCTCGCGCCACCATCGCAAGCAGCGCCGGGTGTGCGGGAAGAGCGCCAAGCAGAAGACCGGGCACACCCACACAGCTGTGCGGCGCGAGAGGAGCGGCACGCTCAGCGGACCGCCCGGCGCATCGCAAGCGGTGCTGGAGCGCAAGCGCATGAGCGCGGCCGCCACGATCGCGAGCGTGCTCGCGACACCGTGCGCAGACACTCAGCTCGTCCCCGCCGCCGAAAACCTTCAGCTGATCCGCGAAGCCACCCTCTGCCTGGTCAATCAAGAGCGCGCACGCGACGGCGAGAGCCCCCTGCAGGTCAACGAACAACTGGAGCGGGCCGCCCAGAGCCACACCGACAGCATGGTCGGCGAAAACTACTTCAGCCACATCGCCCCGGACGGCGAAACTCCCCTGCAACGCGTGCGGGCCACCGGCTATCTCTCGAGTCAGACCTACACGATCGGCGAGAACGCCGGGTGGGGGACGCTCGATCTCGCCACCCCCGAGGCGATGGTCGAAGCGTGGATCGCATCGCCCGAGCATCTCGCGAACATCCTCGAAGTCGAGTTCCGCGACACCGCGATCGGGATCGTGCCCGCGGCTCCCGCCGCTTACTCAGAAGGCAACCCGGGCGCCACCTACACCCAGGAGTTTGGCTTCGTCGAAACGGCGCAAGAAGCTCGCGCGAACGATCGATGAATAAAAAATCGCCTCACCGGGAACAGTAGGTGGGTAACTCCCGTCGCGATACGTTCCGCAGTCGATACAACGTAGTTCAGTGCGGCCGGCTCGCCGCGCTCGCCAGCGGGCGTGGGTGGGCCGGCCGCATTGGCACACCCGCGAGAGTCAGAGCGGCACTCGAGACCCCAGACGCGGCTAGATCACAGTCCGCGGCGTGCGACGACGTGTGGGATCGTGCGCAGCAGGATCTTGATGTCTGTCCACAACGACCAGTTGGCGACGTACAGGTAGTCGATCGCGACCATCTCGCGCAGCGGCACCCTGGCCGGCCCGAGGATCTGCCAGTGACCGGTCATCCCCGGCGTCAGCTCCAGGCGACGGCGATGCCAGCCCTCGACCTGCTCGTCCTCCTCGACCACCAGCGGACGCGGGCCAACGAGACTCATCTCCCCCTTGATCACATTGATCAGCTGTGGCAGCTCATCCAGCGATGACTTGCGCAGCAGCCGCCCGACCCGGGTGACACGAGGGTCATCAGCGATCTTGAACAACCCCTCGGCCGCCTCGTTGTGCTCACGCAGCGAGTCCTTCAGCGCCTCCGCGTCCGGAACCATCGTGCGAAACTTGAACACGTAGAAGTTCTCGCCGTGGCGACCGACGCGGAGCTGGCGGAAGAACACCGGGCCGCGGCTGTCGAGCTTGATCGCCACCGCCGTGGCGACCATCAGCGGCGCCATCGCCGCGAGCCCGAGCAGCCCGCCGAGGAGGTCGAAGGCGCGCTTGACGGCAGCGGAGGAGCGAGTCAGGTCAAAGCGGCGCACGCCCATCACGGTGACGCCGTGAATGTTGTCGAACTCGACCGATGAGCCCACCACCTCGAGCAGACGGGGGAGCACGCTGACCTTCACGCCGACCGCCTTCAGCGTGCGCACGAGGTCGAGGATCTCGCCCGCGTCGGCGCTGCGCGGGGCGACGATCGCGCGGTGCACGTCGAGCTCGCGTGCGAGGTTGCGGATCTCCGCCAGCCGCTCGGCCGAGGACGAGTCGGTCGACCAGGAGGCCAGTTTGCCGAGGTCGAGGTGAGCGACCATCTTCGCCTTGATTCCACCGCGGGAGCCGAGCTTTGAGCGAACTGTCGCGGCCGAGGCGTCGTCACCGATGAACAGACAGCGCTCGGCGGGCGCCACCCGCAAAGCCAGAGCCCGGGCACAGGCGCGCGCCGCCATCAGCAGCGCCGTGAGCCACACCCACAGCAACAGCGCGCCGCCGCGGTGAAGCGCGCCCTTGGCGAACACGCCGTCGGCGAGCCACGTGACGAGCGCACACAGCGTCGCCATGTGAAAGAGCCTCGGCGCCTCATCGAGGGTGGTCTTGCGGATCAGCATCTCATCGCGGTCATACAAACCGAACAGCTTGGCTCCCAGCAGAACCACCGGCAGGCCGCCCACACACATCCACGTCAGCGCCGGCGACCCTGGCGTCAAGGCCATAGTCAAAGCGAACGCGCCGACCACGGCGACGACGTCGGCGACCAGCAACATCCGGCGAAAGATCGCGTCGCGTCGCATGCTCATCGCCGGACCGCGAGCCTCCGTGATCTGAAGCGACGCCGACCTGCGCCTGATCGCCCTGGTCCTGATCAGCCCACGGGGCCCGACCAGCGCACCACCCCAGGGGGCCTGGGTCTCCGTCTCGCCGCCGATCGGGCTACTGCTCATAAGCGATCCTCGCGTCCATGCCAGCCATCTGATCAATCCTCCACCGTGAGGGGGTTCGCATCTCGCCGATAACCCCGAGCCTTGAAAACGATCTGAAAAACGTCGCCCTAGCAGCCAGTGCCCGCCGAGAGAGTTCGCTACGGGAGCTTGTGAACCCGGCGTGCACTGCAGGATTATTGTGGGCGCTTGGGCCGGCTCAGTCAAGCCGATCGTGTCCAAAGATAACAGGCTCTGATTGGCTTTATGTACACACGCGTAGCTTTGGATAGGCGGCAAAGCGCGCGGATTTCCAGTCTCGCTTAGCGATCGCCGCGAGATTGGACGCATAGGCCGTGCCCTGGAGGTTCTCGCGGCCCTGGTTCTCGGCCTCCGCGAGGTCCCCGCCTCACACTCAGAGCGATCCTCGAGCAATCCGCTGAGGGAGGCGGCTCAACTTTCAGACTTCGTGATCAGGAGCGCGCGCGCAGTCCCGCCCACAGCCTCGTACACACACGGGCGCTCGGCGGGAAAAGAGCAGTAGTCCCCGCTACAGAGCTCGCTGATCCGCTCGGACGGACCGGCGAGCAGCTTGCCCTCGAGCACCACCAGGTACACACGCGAGCCCGCAGGACCACCGCCGAGTTCGTGCGCGCACCCGGACGGGATGACCAATTCGCAGATCTCGAGCGGTCCCTGTGCGCGAACGCGGTCGAGCTCACGCACAGTCACCTGATCGGATGCCATCAGTTGATCGCGCGCAAGGCGCACGATCCTCACCTCGCCAGCGGCGGGCTCCGCCAGCAACTCGGGCACAGCGACATGCAGCGCGCGAGCAAGCGCGGCAAGTGTCTGAACGGTCGGGTTTCCCCTGCCCCGTTCGATCCCCGACAGTGTCGCCTTGCTGACTTCAGTCGCGCGAGCGAGCTCAGACAGCGAGTGACGGGAGGCGATCCGCAGCCGGCGCAGATTCCTCGCCAGCCGTGCGCTGAGCTCGTCTGAATCGGTATTTTGGTGTAAAATAAAGAACATATCGTTCAGTATAATATCTACCAGATCGGAGAGCCATGCCTCGGAGCACCTTTTATTTTGACCTCGGTTCTCCGTTCGCCTACCTCGCCTGCGAGCGTCTCGAGCAGGTTCTGCCGGAGCCCGTGAAATGGCAGCCGGTATCGCTCGGCGGGCTGTTCAAGCTCAACGGCCGCTCCTCCTGGGCATTGGGAAGCGCCCAGCAGCGCAACTCGGGCATGGCCGAGGTCGAGCGCCGCGCACAGAGCTACGGCTTGGCGCCGGTGCGCTGGCCGGACCCGTGGCCCGGTAACTACCTGATGGCGATGCGAGCCGCGACGTTTGCCTTCGCCAGCGGATGCGGGCGGCAATTCACCACATGCGCGTTTCGCCTCTCCTTCCAGGGCGGCTCAGATCTCAGCGTCCCAGCAAACGTGCTCGCCGCGGCAGGTGAAGCCGGACTCGACGAGCAGCAGGTGAGCCTCGCGACAGAGAGCCCCGAGATCAAGCTCGCGCTGCGGCAGGCAACCGAAGAAGCGCACCGGATCGGCGTCTTCGGCGTGCCGGCGATCGCCATCGCTGGGGAGATCTTCTGGGGCGATGACCGCCTGGAGCACGCCGCCACCGCCGGCTCGGGCGCCGAGCTACAGTGAGGTCGTATGAGTCTCGGCGCCTTTGAGCTGGGAGATCTGCGCGAGCCGATAGTCGGAGCGCCGATGGCAGGAGGACCGTCCACCGTCGCGCTCGCCGCGGCTGTGAGCCAGGCGGGAGGGCTCGGCTTCCTCGCGGCCGGATATCTCTCGCCAGCGGTCCTCGGCGAGCAGATCGAAGCGCTGCGCGCCCTGAACATCGATCTGTTTGGCGTCAACATCTTCGTCCCCGCCACAGCGCCGGCCGATCCACCGGCACTGCACGACTACCTGCGCGAGATCGCCCCCGAGGCAGACCGCCAGGGCACAGAGCTGGGTGAGCCCCGCTTTGATGACGACGGCTGGGAGGGCAAGCTCGCCCTTGTAATCGAGCAGCGCGTCAGGGTGGTGTCCTTCACCTTTGGCTGTCCATCGGCCCAGCACATCGACGCGCTCCACGCGGCGCGGAGCTCTGTCTGGGTCACCGCCACAAACGTCGATGAGGCGCTACGAGCCCAGGCCGCGGGCGCCGATGCCCTGATTCTGCAGGGAGCAGAGGCGGGCGGTCATCGCGCTAGCTGGACCGATCGCGATCAGCCGGCCTACGGGTTGCTGTCGTTGCTGGCAATGATCAGCGAGGAGGTATCGCTGCCTCTGATCGCCAGCGGCGGGATCGCCGATGGCCGAGCCCTGGCGGCTGTGCTGTGCGCGGGCGCGAGCGCGGCGCAGATCGGAACGGCGCTGATGCTGAGCCCGGAGGCGGGCACCGCCTCCTCACAGCGCAGGCTGTTCGGCGAGCATCGCCCAACGCGCCTGACCCGAGCCTTCACCGGTCGCCTCGCGCGCGGGATCGTCAATCGCTTCATGGAGGAGCACGACCCCACCGCACCCTCGGCCTACCCCGAGATTCATCACGCGAGCAGCCCGTTGCGAGCACGGGCACGCGAGCGAGACGATCCGGAGGCCTTCAACCTGTGGGCCGGCGAGGCATATCGGCTGGCAAAAGCGCTGCCCGCCGGCGAGATCGTGGCCGCGATGGGAGCCGATGCTCGACGTGTGCTGCGAGATCTCGCCGCCAAGTCGGGGTGAGTGTGGGCGCCGAGGTTCCGGCTCTTCAATCAAATGCGCGTGCCGGCAGCACAAACCGGCGCGCCGGGCCGACCGCGGAGCTCACAGCCGCCCGCGATGCATGCAGGCCGCCGCTCGGCGAGACGGCAGCGGCCGAGTCAGCGACCCCATCGTGGGCGGCGATCCACCTGAGGATCGCGGCTGATCTGGTGCCCTCGGCGAGGATCGCCGACCGCTCGATCACCCTCCCGCCAGAGATGTGAGGGCGAGACAGGCGCTCCACGAGAGCCCCGATCGCATCCGTTGTCACAGTGTCCACTCTATCCCCGATTCGATCGTAGCTCGATATCACCGATGCCCGGCAGCTGGCAGTCCGCATCTGTGAAGCCCGGCTGCAGGTCGAGCAGGGTGGTGAGTAACAGCAGCGGCGTGCCCGCCGCCCAGGCCTGGGGACGAGAGGCGGTCGGATACGCGACGGGGACGGATGTGACCGCGGCCGGATAGCCGGCGAAGACCTCGGGCAGACGATGCTCGAAATGCGGCGCCGCGGAGAGCATCGCCGATGCGATCGTGATGGCCGCCTCACGATGGCCGTAGCGTGCGAGGCCGGCGACGATCAGCGCGTTCTCGTGCGGCCACACGGTTCCGGTGTGATAGCCGAGAGGGTTGTAGCCGGCCTCGCCAGTGCCCAGTGTCCTGATGCCCCAGCCGGAGTACAGCTCGGCATCCAGGAGGCGCTCGGCGGTGGTCAGTGCCTCGCCCTCGTCGAGCAGGCCCGACCACAGCAGGTGACCGATGTTTGAGGTCAGGCTGTCGACCTGTCGCTTCTCCCCGTCCAGCGCGACGGCGTGACATCCGCGCTCGGGCATCCAGAAGTCCCGGCGAAAGCCGGCGCGCAGCTCGCTCGCCTGCACATCCAGACGCTCAGCGAGTGCGGGGTCCTGCCACACTTCGCGTGCCAGACGGGCGGCACGTCGCAACGCGTCATAGACGTAGCCCTGGATCTCGCATGTCGCGATCGGGCCCTCGGGCAGTGTGCCGTCGGCGAACTGGATCGCGTCCCAACTGTCCTTCCAGCACTGGTTGACCAAGCCGGTGGATTTGTTTCGGCGCGAGTACTCGACGTACCCGTCGCGGTCGGCATCACCGCTGTCGCTGATCCAAGCGAGTGCCGCGCGAGCGCTCGGCTCGAGCGCCCCGACCAGCTCGCTGTCGCCGGACCAGCGGTGGTACTCGTCGAGCAGGATCAGGAACAGCGGCGTGGCGTCAGCCGATCCGAAATACGGCGAATGTGGGCGTTCACCGCGGGCGGTCAGCTCACCGAATCGCAGCTCGTGCAGGATCTTTCCAGGCTCGCGTTCATGGAAGTCCTCGCGCTCGTGCGCCTGGGCGCCCGCCAGCACCCGCAGCGTCGTTGCCGCCAACTGCGGTAGATACGGCAGCGCCTGAAAACTGGTGATCAGACTGTCGCGGCCGAACAGCGCCATGAACCAGGGCAGCCCGGCCGCCGGCAGCGTCGCCCCCTTGCCGATGTCCGGCGGCAGTCGCAGCGCACCGAGGTCGCTCAGGCTCGCGCGGTAGGTGCGCATCAGGGCCGGTTCGCTCGTCTGCAGGGCTGGCGCCCGTGCGAGCCAGCCCTCCAGATCAGCCGATTTCGAGGCGCTCAACGCCGCAAAGCTGTCTCGTGCCCTGCGCTTTTCGAATGTAACCGTCTGCTGCTCAGCGTCGGGGGTGATCGTGAAGGTGCTCGACCACTGCTCGCCGGGGGCAAGCGTCAGCGAGAAGAGGAATCCCGTGCGCGTCACCGCCGCGGGCAGGCTCGACGAGATCGTCACCGAGCGCTGAAAACCGTCGCGCTCATAGGAGAGCGTGAGCGAGTGGTCATCGTGGCGGAATTTCACCTCCCGAGATTTGATCTGCCCGTCCTTGACCTCGAAGAGATCGGCGAAGTCGCTGTCGAGCTCGAGCGCCACCCGAACCGCGCTGCGCTCGTGGCGATGATTTATGACGGATACCTCCTCCATCCAAACGTGATCGATCAACCGCCGGCGCATGACCGAGCACGGCGCCTCGTTCTCTGGACCCACATGTGGTGTCAGAAAGAACTGCACAGCGAAGTGCTGACCCTGATCGAGGCCGAGCAGCTCGAGCGGCTGCTCGCCGACACGCAGTACCCAGTGGGACAAGAATCGTGTGTCCTGGCAGAAGAACCCGTGCTCGCGGCCTTCATCGCTGCGCATGTCGCCGAGGCGGTCGCTGACGACGAAGGTGCTGCCGTCGAGAACGCTGAGAGTGCGCTCAGACAAGCGCCACCGTGCGCTTTCTCGCGCCCACGGCAGCGAGGTAGACGGACTCGTATGCGCCGGCCACGACATCGACATCGCAGTGCTTGGCCACCCATGCCCGGCAATCACGCGAAGCGATGCTGGCGAGCCGTCCGATCGCCGCGGCCATCGCGGTCTCGTCTTTGACGAGAAAGCCCGTGTGACCGTCTATCACGAGCTCGCTCGCCGCGCCGGCGGGGAACGCGATGACGGGCGTGCCGCATGCCAGTGCCTCGACCATCACCATGCCAAACGGCTCCTCCCAGTCGATCGGCACCAACAGCGCGCGAGCACCGGCGAATACCGATTGCTTGACAGCGCCGCCGATCTCACCGAGGAAACGGATCCGATCGCCGTCGATGTGAGGCGCCACCTCGCGATCGAAGAATGTCTGCTGGCCGGGCTGGATCACACCCGCGAGCACCAGCGGCACGCCGGCCGCACGCGCCGCAGCGATCGCGCGGTGCGGCCCCTTCTCCGCGGTCATCCGCCCAATCCAGAGCACGTAGTCCTGCTTGCGCTCCTGCATGGGCCAGTCCCGCACGTCGATCGGGTTCGGGATCACGGCCACACCAGCGAGGCTCTCGGGCGCCGTACGACGCTGAGCGCGGCTGATCGCCACCAGCGTGGCCTTGGACGCGTGCTGGCTGTAGAAGGCGGACGTCGCTGAGGTGAATTGTCCATGCAGCGTGTGCACGAGCGGAGTGGCGATACGGTCGGCCATGCCGAGAGCCGTGAACCCGCAGTGATCGTGCACGACGTCGAAGCGCAGGCCGCCGAGGGCTCGATCGATCGCGGCGAACGCTCGTGCGACGTGGTCGACCTCATACAACGAGCGCTCGATCTCATCGGGGTGAGGCTGCTCGAGCAGTGTCACGATCCGCGCGCTCGATTGCGACCCCGGTGCACAGAAAAGCGTCACCTCGTTGCCACGGTGCACGAGCGCCTCGGTCAAAACGCTCACCACCGACTCCACTCCTCCGTAGCCGCTCGGCGGCACCGAGATCCATGGCGGGGCGAGCATCGCGACGCGCAAAGGCTTGCCACCCTCGCGAGGATGACTGAGCGGGTACGAACGTTGCGGCGCTCGCTTTGTCGCAAAGCGCTGGGCCCTGCCGTCAGCAACGGCTGAAGCTGGCGCCGACGGCGAGGTGGTGCTCGGCATATCGATAGGCCTTTCAGAGACAGCTAGTCGCGCGAGCGCGGTCTGCCTCTATCGGAGCGGGGATCGATCCCCGCCAGAGCGGGTGAGGATCGCTGATCTTCAGGCGCAGAGCTCAGGCGCTGGCGGCGAGCACTCCTCCGCGGTCTCTGAGGTTGACACGCCAGTTGGCGAGCGGGAGCAGGCAGAGGCCCGCGCCGAGCAGGATCAGGATGTATCCGGCAAGCGTGGCGATAGTGCCGATGACCGACCAGCCCCAGGCACCCAGCAGCAGGCCGTTCAGTGTCTCCCCAGTGAACAGTGTGGTGCGCTCACCTGCGAGCGTCGCGTTCTTCATGCCGCCGGCGATCCACTCAGCGCTGACCTGTGAGTAGGTCTTGCCGCCAGCGACCTTGGTCAGATCCACGCCGATCTGCTTCTGCGCATACAGCTTCGCCTGCTTGCCTGTGAGCACCTGCTGACCGGCGTAGGCAGCGAGACCCGGATTTGTCGCGGGCTTGGGGAAGAAGATCTTCTGCGGAGCCAGCTGGTCGCGAACGACCTGCTTGTCATAGCGACCGCCGACGACGGCGAGGATGCCCACGACCATCATCCCCGCGGCGGCGAAGGCTGTGATCGACGTGAGGCTGGTCAGCTTTGCCAGCAGTACGTTGCGGTGCGCGTGCTCGCCGTGATCGCGGAGAGGTGCACTGGATACAGGATCCGGGACATCGACGGACGTTGCGCCACTGGCGGGGGTGGTGGCAGACGGATGCGGCAGGACTGAGCTTGGCACGGTGGACCTCATCTCGATTGATGTGCGCATGAGCGCCAGCGATCTGAGAAGCACCGCGGACTTGAACAACATAGCATGAAATAGATGTCTAGATACGCTAATCTTGATAAATGGCCGACGAGACGCCTCCACGCTGGAAGTTTCTGACAAACCATGCGCAGGTTCTCGCATGCATAGCCAACGATCCAGGAGTGCTGCTGAGGGAGATCAGCGAGCGCGTCGGGATCACCGAACGCGCCGCTCATCGGATCGTCACCGAGCTTGCGGTCGGCGGCTACATCAAGCGGGAGCGCAACGGACGCCGCAACCGCTACACGATTCAATCCGGCCTTCCGCTTCCCGACCGTCTCGGCCGGACGCAGAGGGTCAGCGACCTGCTGAGGATCCTCATCGACACGACCGACGAGCTCCCAGGCGACCACCAGTAGTCAAGAGTAAGTGACGAGAAGCGCGGGCCACACGGGTGACGGCTCGTGCTCGACTCGCCCAAGTGCCCGCAGCGCGGCATCTAGTGCAGCGTTCCTGAAGTGGCTTGTCGATTCGTGGCGCTGGTGATGATCTGCCTGCACACCCACGTCTGCTCTGAGTCATCGGCGCAGCGGAAAGCCGCCTGAACGGTCAATATGCGACGGAGATATCGATGAGCGACACCTTCGGTCAGAGCGATGTGAGCATCCCCACCCGGCTGCGCACGACGATGAGGAGCGGCGTCGAGTACTACGCGGCACTAGCGCAGTTCGACGAACTTATCTCGGCTGCCGCAGCGGCCTGTCCGACTTCGTAACCGCTGCCGCTGATATATGCCTGAGCCAGGCGGGCGGGCGACAGCGCAGCACACCGAGCATATCTGGCGTTGAGTGTTCCTCCTGTGATTCGCCGCTTCGAGGTCAATCCGTTGGTGAGGGATTGGAACCTGGTGGGAGCCGCATGCGTCGAATGCGCGGAGCGCTGTGCAGCTCGCCGACGAGTGGGAAGTGGGGCGGTTCGTGTGAGTCTGGTTGACCGTTGCCGATGAGATCGTGATTGTCATTGGGTAACTGCAGTTGCAATTCCCGGCGTATCCGTTCGGTGAGGATCCATGATCCTGGGTGCGACCCGGCCGCACCGGCCAGCCGCTGCAGGAGCTGTGCGTCGAGGACCGCAGGGTGGGCGAGTCCTGCTCTGTTGCAGGCGAGTACGGCGTTCGCGGCGATCCTGTCGGCGAACTCCTCATCGTCTTCTGCGAGCGCAAGATCCCATGCGCGGCGATAACCATCCAGTCCACGCTCGACCCTGCCTTGCATGAGTGCGATCAGCGCGCGCGTGGCGACGATCTCCACGCGTTGCTCGCCGGAGCCGCGCACGCGATCGAGCAGTTTGCCTGCTCGATCAGGGTCGCCGGCGAGGGCTAGAGCGTAGGCAGTGTTGTTGAGGAGCATCAGGTGGCTCGGGGCGCGTGTGAGTGCGCGAACGCCGAGTTCGGCGGCCCGAGCAAAGTCGCCTTCGAGGTCACCGACGAGGTACGTCGAGAACGTCGCCGCATTGGCGTTCAGGACTTCCTTTTCACTCCACTCTCGGGCAAGCTGGAGAGCGGCGGGCGCGTCGTGTTCGAGTAGTGCGAGCACCATTCGCATCCCGGCGAGCTCAGCCGGGTCGTGTCGGGCTTGTAGGCGCTCAATCACGCTCGCGAGTACCGGCGCGTGCTCGGCGGACATCAGCAGGTTGCAGAGCAGGTACGCGATCGAGAGGCTCTGGTAGTCGTTGACGCTCAGTGCTCGCCTGAGCGAGCTGATGGTCGTGTGGGAGTTCGCGGCGCCGGTCTTCCAGCGCAGGAACGCAAGATTCGCTTCAAGAGCAGCGCGTCGCATACCGTCAGCATGCGCCCACTCAGACGATGCTCTGACACGCTGAAGAGTGCGACGTGCTTGCTCATGTTGGCCTGCGTAAACCATGACCGCCGCGGTCGCGAGCGCCAGCTGTACGTCTATTTGCTGGCCGTCGCGAAGACGCTCCAGGCACGCGAGCGCCGCCTCGGTTTCCCCGGCCAGCTTGTGGTAGAGAACGAGGTTCAGGCCGACGGCTCGATGGGCCGGAGCGAGCGCCAAAGCTTGGCGGGTGAGCTTGATTGCCTTAGGTAGCTCGCCGAGAGCAGCGTGCGCATAGCCGAGGTTCGCGAACAGCGCGACGCCCGCAGCGCCTGCCGCCTGGGCTCGACGACCAGCGCCGATGGCCTCACGGTACTCTCCACGCTGCAGGTGTAGCCAGGTGAGCAGCGAGAGCGCATCCGCCGAGTTCTCACTCACGCTCCGGGGGTCAGCGAGGATACTGAGCGCTGCGGCGTGCTCACCAGCAGCCACCGCGGCACGCAACCTCAAGCTCACCGGTAGATGTACGGTCCTTGGGTCGTCCAGGAGGCGGGCGAGCTCGCCGCCGAGGCCATGCGCCTGAAGCACGACCAAGGCGGCGTGTGCCGCCGAGATGTGCTTGCTCTCGAGTGCCAGCTCCAGAGCACCACGCGCCGCTTCGACCGCCTCCTCGCGCTCACCAGCAGCGTGCGCTGCCTGAGCGAGGCGGGCCTGTGCGAGCGGGCTGTTCGGGTTTGCCTGGAGATGCTTGCGGGCGCGAAGCAGGTATCCGTGCGAGGCCGCACCTCCCGCCACATCAGGGGAGATATCGGGCGCCCCTGTGGTTGCGTACCCCGCGCTCCATGATGGCTCGAGCATCTGCAGACGCGCGCCCCCCGCGAGCTGCGCAGGCAGGTTCCGAATCATCGTCATCAGCGCGCCCTCTGACGGCCGTGCTTCACGACGGGCCGGGTGGCCAGATATCGCTTTCGCAGCTTCGGGTCGATCGCGCGGCGTAGCCCGTCGATACGCGCTAGGAGCCACTGCAGATTCCACGCGTCAGGTGCATAGCCGCACGCTCCTGAGCGCGTCGGAAGCCGTTGTGCGGGGTCCGGATCGGTCAGCAACGCGAGTAGCTCAGTCGCCCTATCCCTGATGATCGGGGGTGTCTCCCGGGCGAAGCTTTCGCGTGCCGGGAGAGCCGCGTCACGCAGAGTGGGGATGTTTGCAATCCAGTCGCGTTCGCGCTGAGCCTCGGGGAGAGCGGCGTTCGTATGGATCAAACCGGCCGGGTTGACGGTCACGAGAGCGGTCAGCGCGACGCCCGTAGCGATCTCGAACAGCAGCGAACCGAGGAGATACAGATCAGCGCGTGCTTGATCCTCGGGGTGCTGAGTGCCCTGAAGCCAGAGCAACTCGTACGGCGCAAACCGGGCGTCGCCGCGTCCGAGCAGGTACGCCTCGACCGGGAAGCGCGCTGGCTCGCTGGTGTCATGCGCGCGGCCGAGGTCGGCGATCTTGCCGACCGCCGGACTCTCCGTGACGAGGCCGTTTTCGGCCTTGACGTCGCGGTGGACGATCCTCTTCAGGTGCATCTGATGGACACCCTTGACGACATCGCGGTACAGGCGCAGGCGGTCTGGCCATGTGAAGGCACCGCCGTAGAGGATGAGATCGGCAAGCGATCCCGCAGCGAGCTCCAGGACCGCATACTCGGTCGCGACCGGTATGTTGCCGCCGCTCGGGGAGTGACTGAGGTTGACGACATGTTCGCCGCCGTCAAGTAGCCTGATTACACGGTCGCAGCCGTCCAGCTTTCGCAGAAGCTCGACCTATCCCTGGAACTCCTGGCGTGCCTCGGGACGCCCGGCCTGGGAAAGCTTGAGAATCTTCGTGGCAACGGGGATCCCGGCAACAGCGTCGTGGGCGACGAACACGCCCGAGAACGCACCGGAAGCAAGGTGCGAAGCTGGCCGATAGCGACCGGCAAGCGTCTCGCTGAGGAACAGGGTGATTTCGCTAGCTTCCATAGCGATCCCTGAGCTCGTCGAGCAGGTCGGGATGCTGCTGCAGCAGCGCAATGATGTCCTCAGGTACGACGCCTCGGGAGAGGGCGAGTAGCTCCTGAGGGACCGAGTAGTAGATCGACGCGCGCTCGAGTACGGCGCTGGAAGCGGGCTTGGCGCCGCGCTCAACACGCGAGAGGTGAGCCGCATCTACCTTCAGCGCGCGGGCGGCCTGGCGGAGCGTGTGGCCCTGCCGCTCGCGAAGGTCGCGCAACAAGGCCCCAAGCGGTGGCTGATCCATGGTCTCAGTGTAGACCTTTTAGGTCAACATTGACCTAAGAGGTCATATTGCTGGGAGCATGGAGGTCGTGGCGGCACCTCGTCCGGCGTGTGCTCAGCGTCCTGTCGGGCCCATCACGTGAGAGCGTCCTGCCGCGATCGCCCCGCGAGACCGCATTCAGGCCGAGGCGCGCAGCCGCAAAGGCGAGGGGCCCGACTCTCGCGCACCCGGCCCGACTTCGGCGAACACGTCGCGTATCCCCAGAGCCTCACCGCAACGCTCACAGACACGCCGCTCGCCGAGCTCGCCGCCGCAGCCGCGGTGGCGCACCACAACCGGCGGCCCATTCATGGCGGCATAGCGGTCGCCCCAGCGGCGCAGCTCCTCGATCACCGGCCACAGGTCCAGGCCCTTGTCGGTGAGTCGGTACTCGTGACGCAGCGGACGCTCCTGGTATGGGGCCTTCACCAGGATCCCCTCGCCAACCAGGCGGTCCAGTCGCGCGCTCAGCACGTTGCGAGCGACACCCAGATCGCGCTGGATCTCGTCGAAGCGGTGAACTCCCAGGAATACGTCGCGCAGCACGAGGATCGTCCACCGCTCGCCGACCAACTCCAGCGCACGGGCGATCGAGCAGTTCTGGTTTGAGTAATCGCTGCCGAGCATTTCAGCACAGATCATAGCGGACCAGTTGCATGACGAAACCAACCTGCTAAGGTGCGTCCCATCATGCAACTAACTGCTGATTGGAGGCCTCCCATGACACCCGAGAGCGTTCCCGCGCTGCGCATCACGACCGCCGACATCAGAGCGATCTGGTTCGCCATCGCGAACCTGAAATACGGCGAGCCGACAGCCAGCGCACCCGAACCGCCGGCAGAGCGCGCTCCGCGTGTCCTCGACGCATCGCTGGCGGCATGAGCATGCAGCGCAAATGGCAGGTTCTGCTGATCGTCGCGGTCGGCGTGTTCATGGCCGGTCTCGATATGTTCATCGTCAACATCGCGTTCCCGCAAATCCACCACGATTACCCCCGCGCGAGCCTCTCCTCGCTGTCCTGGATCCTCAACTCCTACACGATCGTCTTTGCCGCCTTCTTGATCGCGGCCGGCCGCTGGTCTGACAACTTCGGACGAAAGCGCTCCTTCCTCTCCGGCATCGCGCTGTTCACGATTTCCTCCGCGGCCTGTGCGGCGTCGCCTTCGATCGGCCTGCTGATCGGTGCACGAGCCTTCCAGGGGTTCGGCGCGGCTCTGTTGATGCCAGCGTCGCTGGGATTGCTCTTGCCGGAGTTCCCGCCCGAGCGCCGCCACGTCGCGATCGGCGCCTGGGCCGCGATCGGTGGTGTCGCCGCAGCCGCCGGACCGCCGCTCGGAGGACTGCTGGTGCAGGCCAGTTGGCGCTGGGTGTTCGTGGTCAACGTGCCCGTCGGGCTCATCAGCCTGATCATCGGCTGGCGGGTTCTGCGCGAGATTCGCCATCCCGCAACGAGCAGGCCCGACTTTCTGGGCGCGGGCCTGTTGACCGTCGGTGTGGCGTCGCTGGTTGGGGCGATCGTCAAGGGGCCGGATTGGGGCTGGTGGAGCGCGAGCACCGTCGCGATGTTTGCGCTCGCGATCTTCATCCTCATCGTCGTCGCGCTGCGCATCCTTCGCCATCCTTCGCCAATCGTCGAGCCTGCGCTACTGCGTGTGCGGGCGTTCAGCCTCGCCACCCTCGCCTCGATGATCTTCTTCGCGGGCTTCGCGGCGATGCTCCTGGCGTGCGTGCTGTTCCTCACCGGCGTCTGGCATCAGCAGGTGCTGACGGCGGGCCTGGAGATCTTCCCCGGCCCCGCGATGGCGGCCACATGGGCGATACCGGGAGCGCGACTGGGCAATCGCTTCGGCTCCTCGCGCGTCGGCGCCGTCGGCTCGCTGCTGTTCGCACTCGGCGGGATCTGGTGGCTGTGGCGCCTCGGCGGGGCACAGCACTACGCGACGGACTTCCTTCCGGGCATGATGATCGGCGGAGTCGGCGTGGGCCTTGTGATCCCTTCGCTCACCGGCGCGGTAGCGGCCACGCTTTCGCCCGAGCGCATCGCAACCGGGATCGCGGTGCAGACGACGGGTCGCCAGATCGGCTCAGCGCTGGGCGCGGCGATGCTGATCGCGGTCATCGGCACACCGCACTCCGCGCAGGATTTCAGCGGCGCGTGGAAGTTGATTCTCGCCTCAAGCGTCATCGCCGCCGCTGCACTGACGATGATCGGCCGGCCGGCCACCGCGCTCGCTGAGCGCCCGGCGGTCGATAATCCCCAGGTGGCGGGCGCGGCGCTCTGAACCGCCAGCGACGCCCCGAGGCTTCAATCGTCGCGGCGACGCCGTGCTTGATCGATGACCTCGCTGCCAATCGGCGCGTCGAGATCGATCTCGAGGGCCGTCATGATGCGGGCAAGCATGTGGTAGTTGCCGACCACGAGCAGCAGCTCGACGATCTGGCGCGGTGGGAATCTGGCACTGAGGGCGGCGAAGGTCTCCGCCTCGGCACGTGGCCCGTCGAGCACCTCGGAGACGAAGGCAAGCAGCACCTGAGCGTCGGGATCCAGGCAGGCGGCCCTGAGATCGCCACGCTCCAGCGCGGAGATCTGCTGATCGCCGATACCGAGCGCCTTTGCGATTCCGACGTGCTGGATCCACTCGTACTCGGCGCCAGTGCGTGCCGCAACGAGCAGGATCGCGAGCTCGCGCAGCTTCGGATCGAGCTCCAGCTCCGTGAGCAGAATGCCGGCGAAGCGCAGGTAGGCGATCACCGCCGAGTCCGCGTTCGCGAGCATCTTGAAGATGTTCAGGCTCGGAAGCGCGTCCAGCGCCTCCGCCACGCGCGGCGACGAGGCCTGGGGATCGACGTATGGGATCTGGGCCATCGCGTTAGCGTAGTGCGTGCAGGCCGCCGTCGACGACCAGCGCATGGCCGGTGATGTAGCTGGCCTCGTTTGACAGCAGAAACGCCGCGGCGTATGCGACCTCCCAGGCGGTGCCTTGACGTCCCAGAGGGACGTGGCGTTCCACGCGAGTCGGATCAGCGGCGCTGGCCAGGCGGCCCAGCGGGGTATCGATCAGCCCAGGGACGACGAGGTTGACGCGGATGCCGCGCGCGGCGACGTGCTTGGCAAGCCATGTGCACAGACCACCCAGAGCGGCCTTCGAGGAGTGATAGGCGACCACGTCGTTGACGGGCATCAGCGCGGCGATCGACGACGTGAGGACAATCGCGCCACCGTCTCCCATAACGGCGAGCGCGTGCTTGCAGGCGAGGAAATGTGCTCGCACGTTGACCTCAAAGACACGGTCCCAATCCTCGGCACTGGTCTGATCAAGACCCCAGCCGCCCACGACTCCCACGTTCACCAGGAGGCCGTCGAGACCTCCAAGCCCTGCGCGAGCCTCGTCGACCATGCGTTCGATCTCGGCAGGGACACCGGCGTCGGCGACGATCGCGACCGGCATCGAACCGTCGGCGCGCAGCTTCTCGGCCGTCTCCTCGACCGCGGCGCGGTCAACATCGGCGATCGCCAGCCGAGCGCCCTCCCGCGCCAACAGCCTGCTGATCGCTCTGCCGTTGCCGATCGGGGGAACCTCGACACCGTAGTTCTGCTGACCCGCGCCGACGACGAGGATCTTGCGGCCGTCCAACCGCCGGCGGCCCGCGGCGGCGCCACGGGCCTCGGATGGGATGGGCTGACAGGATGTAGTCATCGAGAGCTTTCTGCCGGCGTCGGAATATAACGACATTCAATACCAATGAGTATTCAATACCGCACAGTATCATACTCGCGGTGACCGCCGGCCAGAACCCGACCGGACGCTCGCGACCAACGCGCGCTGAAACACGCGCGCGGCTGCTGCTCGCCGCCAGCGAGGTGTTCGCCGCGCGTGGCTATGACCGCGCGTCACTGGATGAAGTCGCGCGCGCCGCTGGCCTGACAAAGGGTGCCGTCTACTCGAGCTTTGCCGGCAAGGACGAGCTCTTCTACGCGCTGATGCAGGAGCGTATCGGCGAGCGACTGGCACTCGTCGCGGAAGCGGTGGACCGCCAGAGCACGGCCGAGGCGATCGCGCTCGATGCCGGGAGTGGCCTGGTGGGGCTGTTCTCGAGCCAGGCCGATTGGCACCTGCTGTTCATCGAGTTCTGGGCTCGAGCCGTGCGCGACCCGGAGCTGCGGGAGGAATTCGCCAAGCACAGACGCGCGGCACGCGAGGTGATCGCGCGTTTCCTTCGCCAGCAGGCCGACCTCCTCGGCGTCGATCTTCCAGCTCCCGCCGATGAGCTCGCGGTCGCGGTGCTGGCGCTCTCCAACGGCATCGCGATCGAGCACCTCGCCGACCCGGAGACCGTCAACCCGGAAACCTTCACCACGGTCCTTGGCCTGTTGCTGGGCGGGCTCGGAGCGCCGAGCACACCGCCCGGCACCGCCGCCGGTCGCTGAGGATCCGCGCATAGCGGGCACAACCCCAGCAAACGAGCAGCCAGACCCGCCGGCGTTTTGAGCTGCGGGCTGCTCGCGCGGCCGGCTTCTAGCCGTGGTTGAATATCGCCTTGCAGGTCGCTGTCAGGAGCAGGCTGCCCGTGCCGTAGCGCGAGCTCACCCGAGCCTGCGTGTAGAAGAGGTTGCCGTGACATCCGCGGCGGATGTCAAACAACGTGACGTGGATCGTGTAGGACGCCGGGCCGCCCATGCCGGGCTGATTGTTCAGCGCCTGAGCTTCGGCCACCGCCGAAGCGCTCCCCCATCCCGACCAGTGCGCGTGCGTCAGCTGCACCAGATCCGCCTCGCTCTCGGGCTCTCCCTGGAGCACGCAGCGTTCGGGGTGCGCCAGCTCGCTCAGCGTTGGTGTGAGCGATCGCGCACTCGGCGGATAGCAGTTGACGTCCACGGTCTTCGTGATCGACGCCCCGGCGGGATGCACGACAGCCAGCGCGGCGGCGGCGATCATCCCGGCAAGCCTGGTTCTCATCGCACCCTGTCTCCTGATGGACATCGTCGATGCGCGACCCGGGTTCCGCGCGCGCACATCCAGAGGATCCGAGTCTAGCGCCGGCCGACTCGCCCGGCACGCCGAGCGCGCCCACAAATGCCGGTGCCCGCGGATCGTCAGCAGACGCTGCTCGCGGCTGGAGCACCGGCCTCCCGGAGTGGCTCGTTGGGGTGATTGTTCCTTGACAGTAGGTGGTAGGTCTGGGATGACGTAGGTGTGTCCAAGGTTGATCGGAACAACCCGGGCCGCGTCCCGCTCACGGTCCGCTTCTGCGCGCACATGCGCGGCCTGGTCGTGCTCGCCCTTTTCCTCGAGGAAGACAGCCGACTCTTCGCGGAGTGCAACGCGTTTTCGTGGCCCTCAGCGGCCTTCATCAGGTGCTGCGCTTCCTTGAGCGTTGTGTCGTCCATCTAAGAGCAGGCTAATTGACGCGCATGTTAGGACTGCGCCGACGCCGAGTCCATCGGCCACGACGATACGGCGAGTAGCGCCGCCAGAGCCCCGGCTCCTGGGCCTCCATCAGGTGCGCCCAACGATGCACGGTCTCGCGCTTCCAAGCCTCCTGGGGCGTATCGCCGTGATCTCCGTCTACAACGGCCAGCGCAATCCCGGTCGCGGTCAGCGCCTCCACATGCTCGATAGGCATCGACTCGTTGGCAGTGACGAGTACTACGTCTCGACCGAATCTCTCTTGGAGCATCCCAACAAGATCGCCGTCCAATGTGCCCTTCTTTCTCATCCGTGTAGATCGAGAGCGCGTTTCGTCCACGACGATTCAACTCCGTCGCAAGGTGCTTAGGTAGATCCTCATCGAGATAGAGAAGTCGGCCCTCCTGCGCCACTGTAGCTCCGTTTACGCGGCGGTGGCGAACTTGTGAACGACATCCCACCAGCGCTTCGCGTCACGCGCCTCAGGCGCTGATATCTCGTAGTCCTTGCGGAGGATGTCGATCCCATCTGGCATGTTGGCGATACGCGCTACTTCGTCGGCAGCGATACGGCGACCCCGGATCACAGGACGACCGCCGAGCCTGTCTGGATTGACTTCGATGTACTTGAGGTCGGGGACGATCCGGGCCGCCCAGCCGCCCCGCTCGAGCTCGCCTGCAATCTTCGTCAGGTTACGGTCGTCCAGGACCACTTGCTCTGCAGAGCGCTTTCCGCCGATGTCATAGGCGCGCCCATCATCACCGTGCTCAATTACGGTGCCGTGGTACGCGTCGAGATCGCTACGGTGTCGCTGCAACGGCCAGTCGAGTCCTTCGCGCTCGCGAAGGCGACCAATGGTCCGCTTGATAGAACGCAAATCTGCCCCTAGGTCAAGCAACTCGTGAACTACCATCGCCTCCCCAACGTCCTGGTAGCTGTAGACGTGCGGATTCGCCATCGACTGCGATGCGCGAATGTACTTCCGGCGTGCCCACTGGCCGATGCGTTCCCCCGAAACGCCAGCGAGCAGCCCTACCTCATTCGCGAGGTAGTGGCCACGTGGCGGCATCTCGACAACGTTCGCCATGAGCACACGGTAACGCCCTCAACGGCGGGTCTGATATTCCCGATCGTCGCATCGCCATGGATGACCAACCGCAGCCCAGCTACCGACTGTCGAGGGATAGTCGCCCTCGTTGGCCACTAGCGGCGAGCGGATCCGTAGTCCCCGAAAGGGTCGTCGCGTTCACGGACCGCCTGACGAAAGCCTGCCTGCTGTGAGCGTGCAACAAAGTCCAGGCCCTCCTGGGTGTGGCGGGCGACGCCATCGAACAGTGTCCCCAGCTGGCGGCTGGATGCGAGCCCCATGTTCTCGGCCGGCTGATTGCACAGCGCCTTCAGCATGATCAGCTGGTTGATCGGGAGTTTCGCCATGCGCGCCGCCAGTGCAAAGGCGTGCGCCGCCAGATCGTCGGATGCGACCGTTTCCAACGCGAGGCCGATCTGCACCGCGCGCTCGGCGGAGATCTCATCGCCTGTCAGCAGGTAGCGCTTGGCGATCTGAAAGCCGAGGCGATAAACCCACATCGCAGTGGTCGGTGTGCCCCACACCCGAGCCGGGGGATAGCCGAAGCGGGCATCCTCAGCGGCGACGATCAGATCGGCGCAGAGGACCATGTCGGTGCCGCCCGCGATGCACCAGCCCTGGACCGCGGCGATCGTCGGCTTGCGCGCGTACCAGAGCTTCTGGTAGACCTCGACGAAGCTGCCTATCAGTCCCATGTCTGCCACCGAGTCCCAGACCTGCTCGGACTTCTCGGCGTCGGCCTGCGCGAGCGTCGACCAGTCCAGGCCATAGCCGGCGCAGAACGCAGGGCCCTCGGCGCGCAGCAGCATCACGGCAACATCGCGATCGCGATCGGCATCGTCGATGGCGCGGGCGAGCTCGTCTCGCAGCTGGGGTGTGATCGTGTTGTATTCCGCTGAGCGAGTGAGGATTATCGAGCGCACCCGATCGGCCGTCTCGGTGCGTAGCGTCGTGGTGCTCATCGCACACGCGAGCCTATCGCTCCGTGAGGCGCTCGCACATCCCCGCAGCGCGGCTCAGATCCTGAGCGTGAGGTGACACATTGGGCATGGCCGCTGGAAGCAGTCCGTAACCCCGGCGCTCAGCCGAAACGTTCCAGCACTCGCCCGATCGCCGCTGTCCCAAACTCGATGGCCTCAGCGGGCACCCGCTCGTTCTCTGCGTGGATCAGTCCCATGAACGGCAGCTCCGCCGGCAGCTGCATCGGCAGGAATCCGTAGGTCTGGATACCCAGGCGCGAGAAGAAGCGCCCGTCGGTGATCCCGGGCAGCAGCATCGGTATCGCTTTGGCTCGAGGGTCGAGCTCCCCCAGCACCCCAGCGAGCGTGTCGAACAGGGCCAGGTCCGGCTCCGCCGCGACGGGGTCGTGGCGAATCACCTCGAACTCCATCTCCACGCCGCTCAGTGCACGCAACTCAGCGAACAGCTGCTCGGGAGCGAACCCCGGCAACAGGCGCCCGTCGATCGTCAGCTCGATCGCATCCGGGATCACGTTGACCTTCTCTCCGCCACCGACGATCGTCGCGCTGACGGTGTTGTGCAGAAGCGGGTCGAAGATCCGCCCGCGCTCACCGAAGGCGTCGAGCAGGCGGTCGGTGAGACTCGGTATGAGCATGCCTTTGAGCGGAATCGCGAGCGTCGGCGGCAGATCGGCGGCGATCGCCTCGATCATCGAGCGTGCCACGGACGTGACGTGGACCGGAAGCCGGCGGCGGTCGAGGCGATGCAGCAGCCTGCCGAGCCGGCCCATCGCCCCACCGCGGATCGGCATCGAACCGTGGCCGGCCGGGCCACGCAGGGTCGCGCGCGACCAGCAGACCTGCTTCTCGGCGACCATGATCGGATAGAAGCGACGTCCGGCGACATCCATCGTGAAGGCGCCGAACTCGCCGATCGCATGGCGCACACCCGCGAACAGCTCCGGGTGCTCTGCCACCAGGAATTCGGCGCCGAGGTCGCTGCCGGCCTCCTCGTCGGCCATCAGGCACAGGATCACGTCCCCGGGTGGCGGTTTCCCGCCGGCCTTCAGGCGCATGAACGCGGCCAGCATCATCGCCACGCCGCCCTTCATGTCCAGGGCGCCGCGCCCCCACACATAACCTTCGTGTGACTCGCCGGCGAACGGCTCGTGCCGCCAATCGCCGCGGGCCGCGACGACATCGACGTGGCCCTGCAGCAGCAGTGGAGCGCTCTCGCCGCGACCGGCCAGGCGAGCGATCAGGTTGGGGCGCTCGGGCTGACTGGCGATGATGCGCACCTCACAGCCGAGGTTCTCCAGCAGCCCCTTGATCCAGTAGATGCACTCGCGCTCGTTGCCCGGCGGGTTGCTCGTGTCGAACCGCAGCAGCGCCGCCAGCAACTCGACCGGGCGTTCGTGGTAGCCCTGCTCGTCCTCTGATCGGCCCGATTCCACGGCGTATGTTCTCTGCCGCCGCTCGAGCGCTAGCCAACGTGTGCGATGACGTCGCTCGCCGCCCGCTCGCGCAGTGGCGCGGCTCCCCTGATCAGGTCGGCGGCGCGCTCGGCGATCGCGATCGTCGGCGCGTTGGTGTTGCCGCGCGGGACGGTTGGCATCACCGAGGCGTCCACCACACGCAGCCCCTCGACGCCGCGCACACGCAGGTCGGTGTCGACCACCGCCTCTGCGTCGGCGCCCATGCGGCAGGTGCCGACGGGGTGATACAGGGTGAACGTCTGCTGGCGGATGTGTGCGCGCACATCCTCCTCTGAGTCTGAGGCGGGAATGTAGCGGGGACGCGTCGTGTACTTGGCCAGCGCGGGCTGGCGGGCGATCTCGAGCGTCATGCGCACGGCCTGCGCCATCCGCGCCATGTCGGTCTCCTCGGCGAGGTAGTTGTGCAGTATGTAGGGCTTGGCGGTGGGGTCGGGCGAAAGCGGCAGGACACACCCGCGGGAGGCGGGCGTCAGCACGCAGGGCGCAACGCCGAAGCCGTGCTCGAGCACGGGCTCATCGACGTACATCGCGGGAGCGGCGTGGAACTGGATATCGGGCGCCTCCAAGGCGGCGCTCGAGCGGGTGAACCCGCCGGCCTCGGCGATGTTGGACGTGAGCGGGCCGCGTCCCTCCCCGACGAAGGCCGCGAGATTCGCCTCGGTGAGGGGGTTGAACAGCGACACCGGCTCGTCGTGTGCCCACGTGGCCCCCGAGGCGGGGTGATCCTGGAGGTTCTGCCCGACGCTTGGCAGATCGGCCACGACCGGGATCTGCAGCAGCTCCAAGATCGCGGCGGGGCCGACGCCCGAGAGCATCAGCAGATGCGGCGAGTTGTAGGCGCCCGCGCACACGATCGTCTCGCGTGTGGCGCGCAGCTCGTGCATCTCCCCCAGCCGCGCCCCCTGCACGCCGACGGCGCGCTCGCCCTCGAACAGCACGCGGTGCACCTGCATGTAGGTCTCCACCGTGAGATTGGGGCGTGCCATCGCGGGGTGCAGGTAGGCGACCGCGGTGCTGCAGCGCCGCCCGTCGCGCTGGGTCCGCTGGTAGCGACCGAAGCCGTCCTGGGCCTCACCGTTGAAATCCTCGTTGGCCGGCAACCCCGCCTGCGCGCACGCCTGCAGGAAAGCGTCCGTGATCGGGTTGGGCGCGCGATCCTCGCTCACCGACAGCGGCCCCCCGGCGCCGTGCAGGGCCGAGGCACCGCGCTCGTTGTCCTCGGAGCGGACGAAGTAGGGCAGCAGATCATCAAAGCCCCAGCCCTCGCAGCCTCCCTCGCGCCAGCCGTCGTAGTCGGCGCGGTTGCCGCGGATGTACACCATCGCGTTGATCGAGGAGGAGCCTCCGAGCGTCTTGCCACGGGGCAGGTAGATGCGCCGGCGGTCGATGTGCGGCTCGGCCGTGGTCGAGTAGTCCCAGTCGACCTGCGAGCGAAACAGCGCGGGGAAGGCGATCGGCACGTGGATGTTCTCGATCGTGTCGGGCGGACCGGCCTCGATCAGCGCCACACTCACGTCGGGGTCTTCGCTGAGGCGATTCGCCAGCACACAGCCGGCGGAACCGGCCCCGACAATCACATAGTCATACATACGCCCACCTCTTCCCTGGATCGAGAAAGCTCGCCGCGTCACGGCATACGCCAATACTCCGCGCTCAGCCTCTCCCCGTCAAGGGGCATGCGCCGCGGCGCGCCGCCGAGAACGCGAAAGGCCACATCACCGGGGCGAAAACGAGTTCCTGCCGCTCAGCCCAACGGGGCAGCCGGTGTCTGCGAAGCTCGTGCCTCGGCGCCCAGATCCTCGATGCGCAGTGGCTTGGCCGGGGGTTCGTGCAGAATCCGCCGCCTGCTCACGGCCAGCGTATGAGAGACGTGGAGCAGCTCGCCGGAGTCGAGCAGTCTCCATCCCGGATCCTCGTCCATGCGCTCGCTTGCGATCACGACGAGCGGATGACTGGCGCCGTGCTGACAGCTCACATGAGTGCCGAGGCCGCTGCGGTGGCTGAGCTCCGAGCCGGATGAGCGCTCGAGCACGAACAGGTCGTGCGTCTGCGGATAGCGCAGCGCCCAGATCCCATCGGCTGTGGCGAGCACCAGGTTGATGGCGAATACGGGCAGGTTCTCGGCCACCCAGACGCATGCCGCCGCGATGCCAGCCTCGACATCTCCTCGATGGTGGTCGATTTCGCGGGTGATCAGGGCAAACAGGCGCTCGGAGTCGGTCTGGCCCTGAACGAGAGAGATCGAGTCGCCGAGATGGGCCTCTAGAGTCGGCAGATCCTCGATCACACCGTTGTGAGCGAACAGGCGTCCCTGCTGCTCGAAGGGATGGGTGTTCTTGAGGTCGAGCGAGCCGGTGGAGGCGAAACGGATATGGGCGACGAAGGCGCTCGAGGAGACCTCGCGCGCCTCGCGGGCGAAGTCGGCGTCGCCGTAGGCCGCGATCGGCTGCTTGCTGACACAGGGACTGCCGGCCGGATCAAACCAGCCGAGGCCGGTTCCGTCGGGCTCACGGTGACTCTGGATCGACAGGCTGTCAGGAGCGTCCAGCAACCAGAAGGTCGCGCGAACTCGCTCGCTGCCGGCGCTCATGGCGAACAGCCGGCACACTGTTTCAGGAGCCCTCCGCGGAGAGGAGATTCATGGGTGCCAGCATAGAGCGACAGCTCCTCTGCCGTGCTCAGTTGCCTGCGTGAGTTCAGCGGTCGATGAGGCGCTCGCTTGAAGGCGACTGCCGCGACGGGCCGTGGATCGAGTAGGCGGCCCCACCCCATATCCGGGCGTGGCGAGCACTAGGCCGGCTGTGGCTCGCTGCCCGCCGTGATCGGCGAGATGGCCTTGCCGCGGATCAGGTCAGAGGCACGCTCGGCGAGCATGATCGTCGGCGCGTTGGTGTTGGCGCCGGGGATCAGGGGCATGATCGACGCATCGACCACACGCAGTCCCTCGATGCCCCGGACGCGCAGCTCAGGGTCGACCACGGCGTTCTCATCGGAACCCATGCGGCAAGTTCCGACAGGGTGATACAGCAGGTCGACGCGGCGGCGCAGATCCTCGATCAGATCCTCCTCGCTATCCAGCGCGCTGCCCGGGAAGAGCTCCTTGCCGACGACCGTGCGGAGCGGCTCAGATGCCGCGATCTGACGTGTGAGGCGGGCGCCCGCGAGCAGCGCGGCGACATCCTCGCTCGCGGCGAGGGTATTGGTGAGGATGCGCGGCTTGGCAGAGGGATCGGCTGAGCGCAGGCGCACCCAGCCGCGGCTCTGTGGCGAGATCAGGGCCGGGCCCATCGTGATCGCGTGGCCCTCGTACTCCTGGAAGCCGTTGTCGACGAAGTAGGCGGGCGCGAAGTGAAACTGCAGATCGGCCGCCGGCAGACCGGGACGGCTGCGGACGAACGCCAGCGCCTCGGCGACCGAGGAGCTGAGCGGTCCCGATTTACGCAGCAGATACTCCAGCAGAGCCCTCGGCTTCTCGGCGTCCGCCAGCGAGCCGCCGCCCGGTATGTCCCACACACACACGACATAGGGGTGATCCTGCAGGTTCTCGCCAACACCCGGAAGATCCGCCGACACAGAGATCTGATGCTCGCGCAGCTGATCGGCTGGGCCGATGCCTGAGAGCATCAGCAGCTGTGGGGAAACGAGTGCGCCAGCCGAAAGAATCACATCGCGCTCGGCGAGCGCGAGCTGCTCTGCGCCGCGGCGGTCGCGGTAGCGCACACCCCTGGCGTGCGTGCCGTCCAGCTTCACACCGAGAACCTGCGCACCGGTCGAGACCTCGAGGTTTGCGCGTTTGATCGCGGGGCGCAGATAGGCGTCGGCCGTGCTCCAGCGGCGCCCACCTCGCTGGGTGACCTGAGCCATCGAGGCGCCATCCTGCTCGAGGCCGTTGTAGTCGTCGATCAGCGGGATCCCAGCGGCCTGACAAGCTGCCAGAAAGCGCCCCGACAACGCGCGCGGAGAGCGCTCGTTCTCCACCCGCAGAGGGCCGCCGACCGCGTGGTGCTCGGAGGCGCCGCGCTCGTTGTCCTCGGCGCGCAGAAAATACGGCCACACGTCCTGCCAGCCCCAGCCGGGCGCGCCCGAGGCCTCCCATTGGTCGTAGTCCAGCGGCCTGCCTCTCACATAGAGCATCGCGTTCATCGACGAGGATCCGCCGAGTCCCTTGCCTCGTGGCATGTACAGCGATCGCTCGTTGCAGTGCGGCTCCGGCTCGGTGTTGAAGTCCCAGTCGAGCTTGGTGCGAAACTGCTTGGCGAACGCCGCCGGAATCTTGATATTCAGGTGACGGTCGCGTTTGCCGGCCTCCAGCAGCAGAACCTTCACCGACGGATCCTCGGTGAGACGGTTGGCGAGCACGCAGCCGGCCGACCCCGCCCCCACAATCACGTAGTCATACATCCGGTCACACCCTCTTCCTCCTGGTAGAGCCAAGCTCGCCCGGCGGCGGCACGCGGCAATACTCCGCCTTCAGCGGCGCGCCGTCAAGACCGGCGTCCCACCCAACTACAGATTGCTCGCGCAGCCCTGCCGAGTGTCACGTTTCTCAGCCGAGCCAGCCCCCGGCGCTTATCTGAGGAGTTCAAACAAAAGGGCGGCCATCCCACGCCGAGATCCGCCTGGCCGGTGTCTCGGCATCAGTCAGCGCGCGTTTCGAGTATTGCGAGAAGATGATAGGCTTCGTGAGATGAACGCGACTCGTACGACACGCAGCATCACGGCGGGCACGGCCCTCGCTCCGGCGCCGAGAGAGGCGCTCGGTGTGGAGCGCAGCGCGCGCGAAGCGCTGTCGGGCCTCGACGACGAGGCGATGATCGAGGTGGAGATCTCCACCAAGGCGGCTGCTACCAAGGCTCTGGTGCCTGTGGGATTGCTGCGCCGCTACCTGGAGGCCCAGGAGGTCGAAGGGCGCGAACTGCTCGTGTTCGACTCCGACGAGGAGGTGTCCTCGGAGGTCGCGGCGAGCATGCTCGGGGTGTCGCGTCCGCATCTAAACGAGCTGTTGGACATCGAGTCGATCCCGTACCGGCGGGTCGGCAACCAGCGCCGCATACGCGTTGCCGACATCGCGGCGTTCCGCGAGCGGCGCGACCGAGCAGTGAAGGGTCTAGAAGAGACGGCGGAGATCGTCAACGAATCCGCCGGCGGCTGGGGCTGACGTCACGACCTCATAGCCCTCCCGCAAAGTTTCCGCAAGAGGGAGGCCATCCGAGCCGGCATCCGCCGTGGCGTTCTCACGAGCTCGAGAAAATATGTGCTGATCGCCGCCGCCCATTCTGATCGGACCCAGCGGAGCACAGAGGACCGACTCGCCCGGGGCGGGTCCGCCCCGATCCAGACCACGATGGGCATAATCGGCGGCTCGTGACACTCTCGAGCCCATCCGAGCGCTCCCCGCGCGGCAATGCTTGAAGCGCTCGGAATCCTCGCGGCCGGGATCGCGGCGGGCACTATCAATGTGGTGGTCGGCAGCGGCACGCTGATCACGTTCCCCGTGCTGCTGGCATTCGGCTATGCCCCCGTGACGGCGAACGTCTCGAACACGATCGGACTGGTTCCCGGGTCGGTTGCCGGAGCGATCGGCTACCGGGATGAGCTCAGCGGCCAGCGCCGGCGAGTCCTGACTCTGGCGTGCGCGTCGCTGCTGGGTGCCACGATCGGCGCTGTGGCGCTGCTCGTGCTGCCGAGCTCGGCCTTCAAGGCGATCGTCCCGGTTTTTATCGTGCTTGCCCTCCTGCTGATAGTGCTGCAGCCGCGCCTGGCCAAGCGCTTGGCGGCTCGACGCGAACCCACCTCGCGCCACGGCGGGCCGGGCACGCTCGCGGCGGTGCTCGCGACCGGCGTCTACGGTGGCTACTTCGGCGCCGCCCAGGGCATCATGCTGCTTGCGATTCTCGGCGTCAGCCTGCCAGAGCGCCTGCAGCGGATCAACGCGATCAAGAACGTGCTCGCCGGGTCGGCGAATCTGATGGCTGGGATCGTGTTCATCCTCGTGGCGCATGTGGCGTGGGCGCCGGTGGCTCTGATCGCGATCGGCTCATCGATCGGAGGAGTGCTCGGAGCCCGCGTCGGCAAACGCCTGAACCCGACCGCGCTGCGTGGCCTGATCCTGGTGGTCGGCGTGGCCGCGATCGTCAAGCTGCTGAGTTGAGGAGCTCATTGCGCCAGCGCCTTGCGCACTCAGCTGCGCAGCGCGGCGGCGATCACCCCGGGAAGCTTGCCCCAGGAGGGAGCCGCTTCAAATCGAGTGATCCGCCGACAGACCGGCACCGCCGCGCGAGTGCTGGGAAACCAAGGCGGCTTGGGCGAGACGCACCACTTGCCGTGCACGACCGACTTCTGCGGGCGGCTGAACATCAGCGTGTTGCCGACGACTCCGCGCCCGGATTGGATGTCGTCGAGAGTGTGCCCGGGATAGCCGCCCCAGGTGGTGACGGTCGCCGCGAAGTTGAGCGCGTGGGAGGTGTTGACGGCGATACCGCCATAGCGCAGATCTGAGAGCGCCTGCTCGAGCGCCGCCGCAAGGCGCGGATCCTTCAGCGACCGGGGATGTATGAGAATCGTCGCGCAGAGGGTGCCCCAGAGCTTCTCGTTGCAGAACTGCACCGCGCGCGCCAGGAATTCGACCGGATCGTCCTCGCTCAGCGCCACCTCACCAAAAGTCCCGCAGAATGCCTCAGTGGTGAAGCAGATGTCCTGCGCGACATCCGGGTCGAGGTCCGCGATCAGCGTCCACGGCACCTCGCTCTCACCGAAACTCTCCGCCTCGGGATGAGCCTGGCGAAATGCCTGATGGCGTTCCGCGGCGCCGGGATAATAAGGGTCGCGATTGGGTGTCGCGGCGAGACTCGAGCGCACGCTCTGCAGCAGGTCCCCGCGTGCCGCCCAACCGGCGCTGGTCAGCAGAGCCCTGATCGCCAGGCAATTGAAGCCGGCGTTGTGGATCAACATCGAGGCGATGTTCTCGCCCTGGTAGGCGATCTCCTTGGCCGACCATGGGCCCGGCACCACGATCACCGGCGAGACGTTCCCGAGCTCGGAGGTGATCGGCTTGTGCATTTGCGGCTCGCCTCGCTGCTTGTGTGTGCGTCCCTGCTCACCGGTCCCGAAGACGATCGCGTCGTGGGTCTTGTCAGAGCCGGTGAGGTGGATCTCCTCCACGCGCCGATCGCCGGCGAGCTGAGCCCCAGCGCGCGGGCCGCCGTCGAGAACCGCCAGAAAGTCTCGCTCGATCAACGCGGCAAACGCGCGTTCCCAATGCACACGCAGATATGCGTTGACGGGGTTGGTCTTCAGCACAACCACGCGGTTGTCGACGAACAGCTTGCTCAGCGCGTCGCGCGGTCCCAGACAGGCGATGTTGCCGGCGCCGAGCACCAGCGCCAGAGCGCCGTTGCGGTCGGCCTGCTCGTTGTAGAGGAGCGCCTGGGTGGAGGGCAGATCCTCGGCGCTCACGCCGGGTGCCATCCAGATCTCTCCGCGATAGCCGGCCCACAGCGCCTTGTCGAGTCGGCTGGTGGGGAAGACCTCGGCGACGAGTTGCCCGTTGTCGCGTTCGCGCACCGCGCCGCGGATCCGCGGCTTGTGAGCGGCCGCGAGATCCCTCAGCGAGTCGCGCAGCAACCGCATGTTGCGAATCAACAGCGCGGGGCCCGAGATCCACTCCTCACCGGCGCCGACAGAGTCGGGCTCGTGGCCCTTGGCGGCACATGCGTCGTTGACCCACGCCTCGCTGCAGGCCAGCGTGTCAGCGATCATCCGCTCGAGCAGCTCGACGCGCTCGGCGGGCGGGGTCTCAGCCCAGGCGGAGCGCTTGGCGTAAACAGCATCGACCGCGGCGTCGATCTCGCCAAGTGACTCGCCGTGCTCTGTGCTCACACTCGCCATTACCGGAGTGCCACGCTCCAGTATCTGTTTCATGATGGCAGTATCTCACACTATCTCGAGCCCGGTGGAACAATTCCACAAACGCCTAGTCGTGGCCTTCCCCGGCGTGGGTCTGCTCGCCGAGTTCCAGCGCAAAGAAGCCGCTGAGCAGAAAAACAAACAGGCAAATGACGCCCACCGCATGTGGCAGGGCGCCTTCGGCGAGGGTCAGCAGCACGACACCGGCGAGCAGGCTCACCACGCAGACCCGCCCGAGCAGACCGTGCGAGCTGCCGGCCAAGACCACCGTGCCGGTGAGCGCCGGCGGGAGACGCTGCCCGCCTGAGTCGTGATCGAGCGCTCCCGCCAACAGCAGCCTGAACAGGAGCGCCAGCGAGGGGAACAGGATCGCCCCGCCCGCGATCACCGCCACCGTGAGCACCACGAGCGTGGCGTGCGGCGCGGCGGCCTGCTCGATCGTCAGTCCCGGAAGCAGCAGCGGCTGCTGGGCCAGCGCCCAGCCGGCGATGATCGCGGCGACCGCCAGGGCGGCGGTGAAGCGCGCGAGAGCGAAGCGGGAGACCCACACGAGCGCGAGCGCGGCAATGCCCGAGAGCACCGAGACGATCAGCCCCACGAGACCCGCGCCGCCGAGGAGATGCCGGTAGAGCGGATGGGCGTCAGAGCGCAGCACGATCAGCCCGGCGATGGCGACGGCGCCAGCGAGCACGCCGCTGATCAGCGCACGCAGGCGAAACTGGCGCTCGAGTGCCGGCTCGCCCAGCCGCACGGCGTCGGCCGCCAGGTAGACGGCGGCGAGGTAGGCGGCGCTCGCGACCGCGAGCACGCCGACCAGGATAGAGGTCGGTCCCGTCCAGCTACCGAACAGGTGGCCGGCCGCGTTGCCGACCGGCACGCGACGCGACGCGATCGCGCCGACCATCGCTCCGAGCGCAAACGGCGTGATGATGCTGGACAGCGAGAAGACGAGATCGAGGGCGCGCTGTCCGCCGTGGGATCGCCCGGTGAGTGGCGAAAACCCCGAGTACAGCGCGTAGGCGCCACCGCGCAGCACGATCCCGATCCCCGCGATGAACAGCGGCACCGCAAGCGTCGAGGCGATCGACCCAAAGGCCGTGGGGTAAGCGGTCCACATCACCGTCAGGACGAAGATCAGCCAGACGTGGTTGGCCTCCCAGACGGGCGCCATAGAGTTGTGGGCGTGCTCACGGATTCGCGCCCCACCCTGACCGGACCCGGCGAACAGTTTCCACAATCCGGCGCCGAAGTCGGCGCCGGCGAGCACCGCGTAGAGCGCCAGGCCGATGAGGATGAAGATCATCGGAACGTCATACAGGTGCACCGCTCACCCCGCTCTCCCCCACACCTGGCTTGGTCTCCTCGAGCGGCGCGCGGGCCAGCCGCAGAAGGATCCACGCGACACCGCACGCAACGGCCAGATAGACGCCCGCGAGCGTGCCGTAGGCGACCGCGATTCCGTGCGCGCCGGTGACCGCTTCAGAGCTCAGCATCACTTTGTAGACGACCCACGGCTGGCGGCCAACCTCGGTCACCACCCAGCCGCTGATCAGTGCGATCACCGACAGCGGGCCCGCGAGCGCGAGCGCCCGGTAGAACCACTCGCCTTCGGGCAGGCGCTTGCGGCGCACGCGCACGAACAGGTAGAGCATCCCGAGCAATGCGAGCATCGTGCCGATCCCGACCATCAGCTGGAAGGCGACGCGCACGACGTTGACCGGCGGCCGTTGCGCGGGCGCCACCGCGTCCAATCCCTGGACGGTCGCGTCGGGGTTGTGAAAGGCCAGCAGCGACAGCATTTTCGGGATCGCGATCCCGAACTTCACGTGGCCGTTCTCATACCAGCCGAGCAGGTGCTCGGGCGCTCCCCGGGTGGTCTTTGCCAGTCCCTCGATCGCCGCCAGCTTGATCGGCTGCTGGGTCGCGACTTCGCGTGCGGCCCAGTCACCGACCAGCACCTGGACGGGTGAGGCGAGCGCCGCGATGCTCAGCGGAATCGCAAGCGCCGTGCGCTCATAGCGTCCCCATTTGCCGCGCATGCGCCCGAGCGCATAGGCGGATGCGAGCAGGAAGCCGGTGACGATGTAGGCGGCGATGTACATGTGGACGAGCTCGTGCCACAGAAAGCCGTTGTCAAACAGCGCCTTCAAAGGGTGAACATCCACGGCCTTGCCGGCGCGCAGGCGAAAGCCCGAGGGATGCTGCATCCAGGCGTTCACGGAGATCACCATCAGTGACCCGGTGAAGCCAGCCAACACGATCGGAACGCCGCTCAGCAGATGAGCGCGCGGCGAGAGGCGATCCCAGCCGTAGATGTAGATGCCGATGAAGATCGCCTCGATGAAGAACGAGAACCCCTCGATCGCAAAGCCCAGCCCGAACACGCTGCCGAAGGTCGCGGTGAAATTTGGCCACAACAGACCCATCTCGAAACTGAGGATCGTGCCGGTGATCACGCCGACGGCGAACAGCGCCGCCATGATCCGCCCCCAGCGCCGCGCGAGTGTCCGGTAGAGATCGTCACCGGTGCGCAGGTGGCGCCACTCGGCGAACATGATCATCACCGGGAAGGCGATCCCGAAGCAGACGAGCGGTATGTGAACCGCGAAGGACAGGGCCTGCATCTGGCGGGCCTGCAGCAGATAGTGCTGCGCCACCGGCGCCAGAGCCACACCCGCGGCGGCGCCGTTCATCGAAGCCCACGGATTCCCAGGGCGGCGAGCATCCAGCTACAGCCTAGACCTCAGAGCGAACACCAGCGCACGAGCAAGCCGGGCGAGCGGGCTCCAAGGGCACCCTGACAGTCGAGTACGGCTATCTGTTCGATCCCCGCACCCATGTGAGCGGCGGGCCCCCCGAGCGTCGTGAGCGAAGCCCGCAACGGCAAGCGGGGGTGTCCTCGCCGCCACTCTGCTTCAGTGCTTCTCAGGCTGCCTGGCCCACTCCGCGTGATCTGTCGAGCGCCAGTGCGCGAGCAGCCCGGCGCTCGCGCACAGCGCCGCGGCGATCGCAACAGACACGAACAGCTCGGCGTGGACAACCAGGAGCGCTCCGATCAACGCGCCGAGGAAGATCGTGGCGACGGCCATCAGCCGGCGTGCGGGACGCCCTCCCTCACCACCCGCGAGCTTTGAGTCAGCGGCGATGCCGGTCAGTGTGAGCGTCAGAACCGTGGTCGTGAGATCCGGGACGGCGAGCCGTCGCGCGGTGGCGTTCTGCAGGCCCATCGCCAGTCCCATCGGGATCAGCAACCCGTAACGCGCGCCGGAGGAGACCGGCTGACCGGCGATCAGCGCCACGACGAACGCGACGAGCAGCAACGGAGCCGCGCACATCGTCGCCGCCCTGAGCTGCCGGCCCCGGTGGGTATGGAGGCGGGCGCCGATCCGCCCACCGGCCCAGGCGCCGAGCAGGAACGCAGCGAGAGCCGCGAGCGAAGCTGGCAGCGACACGCCCGGGGCCCCCGCTAGAGCCAAGCCGAGCAGCACGATGTTGCCGGTCATGTTGGCGACAAACACGTGACCGAGCCCGAGATAGCTGACCGCGTCGACCAGGCCGGTGACGACGCTCAGCATCAGCAACAGAAATGGCAACGGGCCATGAGCGCTTCTGCTCCAGGGCCATCTGGCGCCCGAGCTCATCGAGAGCTCACCGCGCCGCGAAGCAAACCACGCGAGAGCAGTGCCGTCGCGACGATCGATCAGAGCCTTGCATCGGCACACAGCCTAACAGCGCCACGACCCTCGTTTTGAACTCGGGACCCGTTTTGCAGGACCCTCGGGCTAGGTCGCCCCGGAGACGTTGACGATCGCGGAGGACCCCAGCGGAACGCCGCCTGAATCGAGCGCCTGCGCCTGTAGGTGAGAAGGTGAGCCGGGGATCGCGATCGTCGTCTGAAAGCCCGTGCGCGGCGCCTGTGCGATCGGCTGGAGCTTGCTCTCGGAGGAGCCGCCCAACAGCCGCCAGCCGGCCACTTCGGTCGCGCCATTCCAGCTGACGTAGGCGCTGATCGGGTGTGTGCTGGGGTCAATCGCCAGTGCCGGTGCCGTCTTCGGCTGGCCCGACCAGGGGAACTTGAGCACGGTGTAGGACTGATAGCGGGCGGGTAGGTGCGCGTCGAAGAGGTCCTCGCCTTCGGGGGAGAATTCCGAGAAGAACGGTTCCTGACCCCAGCCGACGAACCAGTTCCCGCCGGCGAGCGGCTGGAAGTCACCCTGGCTGGCCGCAAGCAGCGCGGTCGGGTGCACGAAGCTCGAGACGAGCGTGGCCGTCATCGCCTGCTTGTTGAGCGCAAGCACGATCGTCCGTGACTGCGGGTGTACCTTCGGCGTGCCGCCGTTGTCAAAGAAGGAGATCGTGCCGTCGGGCTCTTCGCGGGCGTCGTGCTGCCAGGCTGGACTCGCGCCCGGGCCCATCGCGAAGCTCGACTGCTTGCCGCCTAGGCGCCACACGATCTGCCCGCTGCGGGCATCGACGTCGTAGGCGGCCCAGGTGTTTCGTGAGTCCACCAGCATCTCTTCGCCGTGTTCGGAGACCGCGTTGATGTGAAAATAGTCCCACGGAGATATCAGCGTGCCACCACCACCCAGCGGCTGGTAGGAGTCGGCGAGCGCGACGTGGTCGAGCGCGTGCCACTCGTAGCGAACCAGGCCCGTCTTCAAATCGATCTCCTGAAACAGCGTGTCGGCGACGGCTCCGTCGGCCGGGCCGCCGTAGGCGCTGAGGTTGCAGCGAATCGCGTCATAGACGGTGAACAGGGCGGTGCCCTGAGGCGTGATCTCGAATGCGTGCAGGTCTGTCTGGTAGCCGTTGCCGGCGCGCACGAACGCGATGTCGTGGTAGGAGCTGTTCGCGATCACGACTCCGGCGCCGCGCTGGCCGTCCGCCACCAGCGGGTCCTGCCACCAGGTCAGGACCGGTTGGCCGTCGTATTCCTGAACCCTCAGGTCCGCCGCTCTGGCGCCGTGCGGGACGGGCTTGAACCACACGAGTTCGCCAGCCCCGTCGAGGATCATCGGCCCGTACTGACCCGGTCCGGCGTAGGGCGCCAGGAAGATGTCGCCCGGTGCCGGCGAGCCGGAGTTCGCGGTCACGGTGACCGTTGGAGGCTGTAGATCCGGACGCGAGACGAAATGCTGCAGTTCGCTTGATTTCGCGGGAGGCGGCGGCGGTGGCGGTGTCTCGAGCGAGCGGCTCGTGGAGTCGACATCCGCGACTGTGAAACTCCAGCTGAAGGGTGTGGCGCTCGCGCCCTGGCGCACGATCGCATGCACGGTCACGAGCTCGCCCTGGGCGAACGGCCTGTCGGGCAAAAAGCTCGCTCCGTCACCCTGTGAGTAGGCGACGAGCCGGCCGGGATGGGCGCCGCTGCGTGATCCGACTACGGCGACATGGGTGATGCCGGCGGCGGGAGGGCCGAGGAAGCTGATCTGGGTCAGGTAGGAGGCGACCATCGAATCGGGCGCTGGCGAGACCGTGACGTCGCCCCCGGCGAGCTGCGCGGAGACGTCCAGCGTCGAGGACTGGCAGCTGGGCGCCGTGGGGCGCGCCTGCGCCGGAGCGAGCGCCAGCGCGAGCGTGGCGAGGCCCGGGAGCATTGAGCAGGTCAGCACGGCGCGCACGTACGCGCATCCAAGCAAGCGAACATAAGAAGTCGTGCAACCTAGCGATCGAGGACGGTCGTTTGTGTGTCGAGCACTCAGAGGGTTCGCCTGTGGGAGGAGGACTGCTTGCGCTGCCGAGCGGCCACGCGCGCAGCACATCCGATATTGTTAACCATATGGCTAACAATGATGTTCTGGATCGGAGCTTCGCCGCCTGCTCGCATCCGATCCGCCGCGGCATCCTCGAGCGCCTCGCCGGCGGCGAGATGACCGTGGGCGAGGCGACCGGCGACTTCGGCGTGTCAAAGCCCGCGATCAGCAAGCACCTGAAGCTGCTGGAGGAGGCCGGCGCGATCACACGTGTGATCGACGGGCGCACGCACAGGCTGCGACTCAGAGAGCAGCCGCTCGATGACGCCTACGCCTGGATGACCAGCCAACGTGAGCTGTGGGAGCGCAAGCTCGACACGATCGAGGAGTACCTGCGCGAGCAGCGGGAAAGCAAACAACTGCAGAAAACCAGAGAGCAACAGCACAAGAACCCACCACCCAAGGAGTCGAGATGAGCAACGCGACCGACACGGCCGATGCCGTGATGATCAGCGAGACCGGCCTGCGCATCGAGCGCAGCTTCGATGCGTCCCCAGATGAGGTGTTCGACGCGTGGACTAGCCCCGAGGTGCTAAAGCGCTGGTGGGCCGTGCACCCGGACGGCAGCACCCCCGTCGCCGAGGTTGACCTGCGCGTCGGCGGACGCTACCGCCTGTCGATGGACAGCCCCGATGGCGAACGCCACACGGTCGGCGGCGAATATAGCGAGGTGCAGCGCCCCAGCCGGCTTGCCTACACCTGGCAATGGGAGCTCGACAGCGGCGAGGCCGGTCACATCAGTTCGGTGACGGTCGAGTTTGTCCAGCGCGGCGACCACACCGATGTCGTGCTCGAGCACACCGGCCTCCCCGACTCCGAGTCGCGCGACCGCCACGCCCAGGGCTGGAGCGCCTGCATGGACATCTTCCGCACGCGCGGCTTTGCCGGTCAGTCCGCGTGAGCCAAGACCCTCAAACACCAACAACAAAGGAGCATCAGATGGCGAACTACCTACTGGCATACACCGGCGGCGGCATGGCAACGACTGAGGCCGAGCGCGAAGCTGCGATGGCCGCGTGGGGGCAGTGGTTTGGAGAGCTCGGCTCGGCGGTAGTCGAGCCTGGTAACCCAGTGGGCGCCTCAGCGTCGGTGGGCGCCTCGGGGAGCAACGGACCCGCCTCGTCTGGCCTCACCGGCTACTCGGTCATCGCCGCTGACAGCCTCGACGCGGCAGCGGGACTGGTCAAAGGCTGCCCGATCCTCGCAGTGGGCGGGAAAGTAGACGTATACGAGACGATCCCGGTGATGTAGCCGCGGAGTCGCTGTGGGGGGCCACGACACGGCCTCCCACAGCGCCAACCGGGGCGGATCGAGGACCACCACGATCGCCGCCCGGAGCGCGATCCACGCACCGGCTGACCAAGCCTTGGGGGCTTCACTTGCACGCTCCGAAAACAGAAGCTATCCTTCTGCTTCGATTACAGAAGCAGAAAGGATGACCGATGAACACCCCCACGATCGAGCCGCGGATCGCTCCGCTCACGCCTCCATTCCAACCCGAGGACCAGCGGCTGCTGGAGAAGTGGATGCCGCCCGGCAGCCCCGTAGAACCACTGGCGCTGTTTCGCATCCTGACGATTCACCAGGAGCTGGCCTCGCGCATGCGCCCGCTCGGCGCGGGGATCCTTGGCGCCGCAGCCGAGGTGCCGCCCGCGCTGCGCGAGGTGATGATCCACCGCACCTGCGCCCTCACTGGCGCGGAGTACGAGTGGGGCGTGCACGTCGTGGGGTTTGCAAGACCGCTGGGCCTCGGGGACGAGCAACTGCGCTCCACGGTGCACGGCCGCTGGTCTGATCGGTGCTGGGATGCCCAACAGGGCAGCGTCTTTCGCCTGGCGGACGAGCTACACGAGACGAGCACCGTCAGCGATGAGCTCTGGCACGTTCTGGCGCACCACTTCGACTCCAATCAGATTCTCGAGCTGATCATCACCGCCGGCTGGTACCACGTGATCAGCTACGTGTGCAACGGGATCAAGATCCCCCTGGAGGAGTGGGCTGAGCGCTTCCCGCTATGAGCCCACTGCCCGGAGAACACCACGGCGCGGAGATAGTCGACACCTCGAGGCTGAGGACAAATAGCATGAGCATGTAGTGCTAGTTGACAATTAGCTGTAGTTTGTATACCTTACTTACGTCCGATCCAATATTGCCCGGAGGAGTCTTAGGAATATGAACTCGACAGCCAGCACACACGACATCGTCTCAGCAGGCCCCGCTGGCGAGCAGAGCTCCAGCACCAGAGCGCGCTGGCGCGACCGCAAGCGCTACGCCTGGCTGCTCGGCCTGATCGTCCCCACGCTGCCGTTCCTCGCCTGGGGCTTGGTCGAACTCACCGGCCTGGGCGTCTTCTGGTTCTATGGGCCGTTCCTCGTATTCGCGATCTTTCCGCTGCTCGACCTGATCGTCGGAATGGACGCCGCGAACCCACCGGACAGCGTCATCAAGTGGCTCGAGCAGGACCGCTATTACCGCTGGTGCACCTACCTCTACATACCGATCCAGTACGCCGGGCTGATCGCCGCCTGCTGGCTGTGGTCCAGCGGCAAACTGAGCACGATCGAGGACATCGGCCTCGCTTTGACGATGGCGATGGTCAGCGGCATCGCGATCAACACCGCACACGAGCTCGGGCACAAGCGCGCAAGCTCCGAGCGCTGGCTGTCGAAGGTCGCGCTCGCGCAGAGCGGCTACGGGCACTTCTTCATCGAGCACAACCGCGGCCATCACGTTCGTGTCGCAACACCCGAGGACCCAGCGAGCTCCCGGCTCGGCGAGAGCTTCTGGGCGTTTTTGCCGCGCACTGTCAGCGGCAGCCTGCGCTCGAGCTGGGAGCTCGAGGGTGTTCGTTTGGATCGCATGGGGGTCTCGCACTGGAGCCCTCGCAACGACATCCTGAACGCCTGGGCAATGACCGTCGTGCTGTTCGGGGCGCTGTGTGCGGTATTTGGAGTGGAGATCCTGCCGTATCTGTTGATCCAGGCGGTCTTTGGCTTCTCGTTGCTCGAGGTCGTCAACTACCTGGAGCACTACGGCCTGCTGCGCTCAAAGCGCGAGGATGGCCGCTACGAGCGCACCGCCCCGGAGCACAGTTGGAACTCCAACAACGTCGCCTCCAACGTGCTGCTCTACCACCTGCAGCGCCACTCCGACCACCACGCCAATCCGATGCGCCGCTACCAGGCACTGCGTCATTTCGACGAGGCGCCGCAGCTCCCCACCGGCTATGCGGGAATGATCGTCACCGCGGCATTCCCCCCGCTCTGGCGGCGTGTGATGGACCGGCGCGTGCTCAGCCACTACAACGGTGATCTGGAGCGTGTGAATATTCATCCGCGGGCCCGCAGGCGTGTCCTCGCACGCTATGGCTCAACAGCCACGACCAGTGCCGGAGGGTCGCGATGAGCGCTTACCGCTGCCCCGGCTGCGGCTACACATACGACGAGCAGACCGGTCACCCGCGCGAGGGATTCCCTGCCGGCACACGCTGGAGTGAGGTGCCTGAGGACTGGGCATGCCCGGACTGCGGCGTGCGCGAGCAGGTCGACTTCGAGCCCGTCGAGCCACAGGAGCGATGACCGTGGGCGTCGCCACGCGCTCGGCGGCTCTCGGCGTGGCGCGGCCTGCCAACATGGGCGAGATGAGCGCATCCGGCGAGCGAGTCCCGTATGCCGTGGCTGCCCGTGAGCTGCTGCGCAACACGCTGCTGGACGCCGCCCATGGCGAGCTGCAGAATCGCTCGTGGACGCAGATCAGCATGGCCGATGTGGCGCGTGCCGCCGGGGTCAGCCGCCAGACCCTCTACAAGGAGTTCGGCACTCGTGACGAGTTCGCCCAGGCCTTCGTGCTGCGAGAGGGCGACCGCTTCCTGGGAGAAGTCGAGCAAGCTGTCAGAGAGCATCTCGACAGCCCAATAGCGGCGCTGTCAGCGGCCTTTGACGTATTCATGGCAGCGGCCGCGGAGAACCCGTTGGTGCGTACGATCGTGCGCGACGATGGCGCAGCCGACCTGCTGCCGTTGTTCACCACCCACGGCGCGCCGGTCGTGCAGTACGCCACGGGGCGTCTGACCGAGGTGATCTCCTCCGGCTGGCCGCAGGTGCGCCCAGACGACGCCAAGCTGCTGGCCGAGTGCCTCGTGCGGCTGGCGATCAGCTATGCCGCGCTACCATCTGAGCCGCCCGCACGGAGCACCGACGCGGTGATGACACTGCTCGGCCCGTTCATCGATCGTGCACTGGCGGACGCTCTGGCCAATTGCCGCCACTGAGGTCGACCGCCTCGCCCCCAGCGCGCCGGCTGCCTCACGGCGGCGGCGACTAGCTTGATCGAACTGTGGCGCACCGACCCGCAACGCTCGGTGCAAGCTGGGCTCAAGGTGTGAGAACGAACATCAGCTCATCGACGTAGCACCAGCTCCAGTCCTCGCCCGGCTCGACCGAGCGGGCGATCGGGTGAGCTTGCTCGTGGGCGTGCTTACTGGCGTGCTGGTTGGGTGAGGAGTCACAGCAGCCGATCTGCCCACACGTCTGGCACATCCTCAGGTGAAGCCAGCGACCGCCGATCTTCAGGCACTCCTCACAGCCCACGACGGGCGCGCTTGGAGCGAGCATTCGAACCTCATCGAGATGCGTGCACGTTGCCACCGGCCGAGTGTATCTCGCCCCACGCAGACGCAGGAAGGATCTACGTCAATCCGGGCGCTCTGGATAACCTCGTTCCATGTCTCACACACACATTTCCTTTCGCCCATATCGCGACAGCGACGCACAGGCGCTGCTCACCTGGGCTCGCTCAGCCGATGAGCTACTGCAGTGGGCCGGCCCGATCTTCACGTTCCCGCTGGATGAGCGTCAGCTGGCCGACTACGCGGCTGGCAGGGATGAGCACCGCCGCCTGATCAGCGCCGTCAGTATGAGCGAGGAGGTTCTCGGCCATGTCGAGCTGAAGATCATGCACGAGCACGACCTGGGCAAAATTGGCCGTGTCGCAGTGGCACCGCACGCGCGCGGATCGGGAATCGCGACGGAGATGCTGCGCTGGCTGACGGCGCTGGCCTTCGAGGAGCTCGGGCTGCATCGCGTCGAGTTGCTCGTCTTCTCCTTCAATGCGCCAGCGCTCGCCTGCTATGAGCGGATCGGATTCGTCCGCGAGGGAGTTGCCCGGCAAGCGCGCAAAGGCAGCGACGGCTACTGGGATGTGATCCACATGGCGCTGCTCGAGGACTCCTACAAATCCGTCGGCTCCGCGGACCGATCGGGATAGCGCCGGGGCCGCGCCGAGAACGGGCCTTACTCCCTGATCGCGCACTTTGCTTGACTGGTCTGTGTGTCCGCCCCCCTGTTGCTGTCGGTCCTCGATCAATCACCGGTATCGGAGGGCTCGACTCGCGCCCAGGCGCTGCGCAACACAATCGATCTCGCGCAGCTGACCGACGGCCTCGGCTACCACCGCTACTGGGTGGCTGAGCACCACGGCGGTCCGATGCTCGTTGGCCCGAGCCCCGAGGCGCTGATCGGGCCGATCGCCTCCGCCACCAGCGGCATTCGCGTCGGCAGCGGCGGCGTGATGCTCCCCCACTACAGCCCGCTGAAGGTCGCCGAGACTTTCAGTCTGCTGGCTGGCCTGTATCCGGACCGCATCGATCTCGGCCTCGGCCGCGCCGCCGGCACCGATCCCCTGACGACTTTCGCGTTGCAGCGCGACCGCAGGCAAGCGATGGAGGACGACTTTCCCCAACAGCTCGCCGAGCTGCTCGGATACCTCGACAAGACCCTGCCCGCTGACCATCCCTTCGCTCGACTCGCGGACGCTCTGCCCGGCGATCCCGAGCGACCGCAGCCGTGGCTGCTCGGATCCTCCTCCCAGAGCGCGCTGTGGGCCGCGGAGCTCGCCCTCCCCTACGCCTTCGCCGACTTCATCAACCAGCAGGGGGCGCCAGCGGCGAGGCTCTACCGCGAGCGTTTCGCCGAGCACGAACACTCCACGAAACCGGTTACCGCGGTGGCGGCATGGGTGATCTGCGCCGATCAGCAAGAGGAGGCCGAGCACCTGGCGGCGAGCGCGCGCATGACATTCACGCTGCTGCGCCGTGGACAGCTGATCGCGGTCCCACCTGCCGAGAAGGCACTGCGATTCCTGGCCGCCGAGCAGCGCACAGCTCAGGGCCAGCCGCAGCGGCGCGCGATCCTCGGCACGCCGCAGAAAGTTCGTGCGGAGATAGAGAACCTGGCCGATCAGTACGGCGCGGGGGAGGTGATCGTAGTCACCATCACCTATGACCACGGAGCACGCAGACGCTCCTATGAGCTCCTGGCTGAGGCGTTTGAACTCGAGCAGCGCCGCGCGGCACCGCAACAGCACTGAACGCCTGCCCGAAGCACGGAGCTCTTCATCAGCTCTTAGGTTCTGTTGAGAGGTCTGTTAACAGCTCCGCGCATACTGAAGCCCATGGGCACGATCTCCGCCGAGAAGCCGACAGTTGGCGAACAGACCGAGAGATTGGACGCCCTGCCACGCTTGGATAACCGTTCACGACACCGCGCGATCACACCGGAGCATCCGGCGCCCGGGCCATATCTGACGGTGGAGGGCGACCAAGAAACCAGACTGCTGGCCCTCGAGGGGCCGGTGACACACCTCGGCCGCGGGTTCAGCTGCGAGGTCTGCCTGGACGATCAACGAGTGTCGCGCCGGCACGCGATCATCACACGTAGACAGAGTACGACGCGGATCCTCGACGACCGCAGCTCCAACGGCACCTACGTCAACGGACGGCGAATCTCCGAAACAGAGCTCAACGACGGCGACGTGATCGTGCTCGGCGGCGTGATTCTCGGCTATCTCGAGGTGCCGTGGCCAGAGCCCCAGAGAGTGCCCTAGCGTCGCGATCAACGGCTCGAGGCGCTAGCACCGCCCACGCACCAGACAAGTGGCGGCCAGCCAACCGCCCGGCTGCTCCGCCGGGACGAGCGGGAACGCGATGTCGTCGATCAGCGCCCACAGCTGCGTGTGGCGATCCGTCAACACCCAGGCCGGGGTCCAGTTGGTGAGGTCCGCCTCCTCGAACGCGCGTTGCAACTCGATGGCGACAGCATCGGCTCCCGGTGTGCGGATGCGCATGCGCTTGCGAAAGCGCTGCACACAGTGAGTGGTCGCGATGACCTCTCTCACCTCGGGATGATCCTCTCGGCTGACACGAATGAGCACCCCCAGAGACTATGACGTTGGCATGCCGTTCACAGTCCACCCCGGCAAAATTCCCGCCGGCCGAGATCCGCGAGAAATCTCTTGCACTCTGATCCGCAGGGGAGTAACGTGTTCAGAAGCATCCCCGATGTAGGAGGGACAGTCCAATGGCGTACGTAAGCTGACTCGCCGCTGAGGCCGATACTGGCGACCTAGCCAGTTTCGTCAGTTCGACTCCATGGGAGCGAACGGGAACACCCTTTTATAAGGGATGTCGCCATCGGGCAGGGTTGCGAGTTTCACTTTTTTCCCGCGTCAAACGCGGATCGAAAGCGCCGGTGAGAGCACCTTCACCGGCGCTTTCATGTCGGTGGCTCTCGCTTCGTCCTCAGATTCGCCTCACGCACTCCCCCGGTACAACTCCGACGCACGATCAAACACTGATGCGCGGCTCTGCACAGCAGCTCACTTCAACCCGCCGCAGCACGCGCGACACTTCAACACTGACCATGCGACTCGAGGGTATACAGACCGGCGACATCGTCGAGATAGACCGCCAGGGCAGACGATTTTACGCGACCGTGACCGGACCATCTCCGGGAGGCCTCGCCCTCGCACCGATCGACCGGCGGGTCAACTACTACAGCGCCCGCAGCCAGGAAGTCATCGGTCACTGGGCCAAGCGCGGGCGTCCCCGCGCAACCGGCGAGCCGTTAGCGCCCTCGCCGCGCCAGCTCGAGATCGACCTCTCGGGGTAGCCGCGGTGGGACACCGGCAGAGCACCCGGCCGAACGACCAACCTCAAGCCGCGCCGCGAACCGGCAACACACGCGCTCACCGGCAAGGTCCTGGTGATCGCCTCTGACAGGACGCTAGGGGCGATCGCGATCCTCGCGGCGATCGGCTACCAGGTGCGGACGGTTACGTGACAGCTTGGACCAACAACGTCAGTCCGACACTGAGCGCCGGGCTCGAGATTGCGCCCACGACCATCAGGCGCCGGTTAGACCTGCGCTCCACGGCCGCATCGACTGCTGCTCCCATCTCACGCTTGAGCACCTTCATCTTTTTCGCCGCTTGTTCCAAATCGTCTGCGGCACTCTTCCACTCCGCCCAATCCCGCCTCGACAAGATTTTGACGGCCGATGACATTCTTCTCACCAGTGAGAGTCTCAACTCGCCGATGTCTGTCGAGCACATCCTTGAGGTGCTCGCCGAAGATAGTCGAGATCTTCTCTAGGGCGTCGGGGTACAGACGTGAGTGCGTCTCGCGCTGGTCACCGCTCAGTTGAGCGGGTCCGCCCGCATCGGGCGTCCCGTTAGCCTGCGTCTCTGCTTCGGGCTGAGATTCGCTTGTCGACAATTGCCCTGCCGAGCTCTGCGAGCCGCCTGATCTCCGGCTCCGAACGAGTAATCAGAAGGTTCGGGCGAACCTCTCCACCCAACGGCGATGACGGTCCTTCCGGCAGGTCGTCGTGACCATGCTTCACTAGCTCCGCGACAACCTCATCGAGCCGATCTGCGTTGGGATTAGGCATAACTACTCAGTCCTCTGTCATCCATATACCCGCAAAATGCGGGAACTCGTTGGGACAAGGCATGGCGAACATAGTGGCTGCAATCTCACTCGTCAATCCCCGCAACCGTGCGCCAGAACAGTCCATCTTATCGGACGAATGATCCAAACCACCCCACGAGAGGTGGCCGCACAGCGTCTCGGTACGACTCGCCTCCAATTAGTCAAGACCCACATCGAAGGTCACTGGGGTCCTTTCAGCCAGAGTAGACGCTCAGTTCACGCTAGTTCATCAGCCACTTCGGACGGCGCTGCAGCAGCCGACTCGTGGGTGCCCCCGATGGCCACCATTGCCTGATCCGTGTACTACCCCTTGAATCGGCTCTATTCCCCGACCCTCGACGACCCAGTGGATACCTCGCTGTCGCCGGCAACTGCCTGGGTATCGCCCTCGGTCAGATCCTGCTCATAGCCTGAGAGTTTTTCCTATCTCGCCGCGTCCGGCACGAAGGGTTTCAGCTCTCGAGTGTCTCCGAGGCCTGCAGCCACGCGGCTTCGGCCTGTTCGCGCTGTGCGATATTCGCATCGAGCTCGGATTGCAACTCGACGAGCCGGGCATGGTCGGTTGCGCTGGCGGCCATCTGCTCGTGCAGCGTCGTCTCTCGCTCAGCCAGGCCCTCGATGTCCCGCTCCAGGCGTTTCAGGTCGCGTTCAGAACGCTGGGTCTGCTTGCGCGCCACGCGTATCGCCGCCCCCGAGGAGACACCCAGCTTCTGCGTCACGCGCACGGGCTGGGATTCTCCGCTGCCGCGACGCTGCTCGATGTACTGATCGATCCCTCCCGGGAGATGACGGATCCCGTGCTCGTCGTCGAGGCCATAGACGTCGTCACAGACCCGCTCGACGAAGTAGCGGTCGTGGCTGACGACCACGAGTGTCCCCGGCCAGCCGTCGAGCAGGTCCTCGAGCGCGGTGAGCGTCTCGATATCGAGATCGTTGGTGGGCTCATCGAGCAGCAGGACGTTCGGCTCGCCCATCAGCAGTCGCATCATCTGCAGGCGCCGGCGCTCACCGCCGGATAGATCTCCAACCAACGTGTAGGCCTTCTCACCGCGGAAGCCGAAGCGTTCACACAGCATCCCCGCGGTTATCTCCTGCCCGCCGCTGAGAACAGCCAGGCCGCGCACCTGCTCCAGGGACTCGAGAACCCGCAGGTCGCTGGGGATCTCGGCGGTGTCCTGGGAGAGGTGGGCCAGGCGTACCGTCGCGCCGCGGGACACCTCACCCGAGGTCGGCTCGAGCTCACCCGCGAGCAGCTTCACCAGCGAGGTCTTGCCCGAGCCGTTGACTCCCACGAGCGCGACGCGATCACCAGGCCCCAGACGCCATGTCACCTCGCTCAGCACCTGCTGGCCCGCGAAGGCGAGCGATAGCTCCTCGGCGTCCAGCACCTTGTTGCCCAGCCGCGAGGTGGCAAAGCGCAACAGCTCTGCACGGTTGCGCACCTCCGGCTCATCGGCGATCAGGGCATTGGCGGCCTCGATGCGGAACTTCGGCTTGGACGTGCGCGCCGGCGGCCCGCGACGCAACCATGCAAGCTCCTTGCGCATCAGCTGCTGGCGGCGGTCCTCGCGCGCGGCCCCCTGGCGGTCACGCTCGGCGCGCGCGAGCACATAGGCGGCGTAGCCACCCTCATATCGATGGACCACGCCGTCGGAGACCTCCCACGTCGCGGTACACACAGCATCCAGGAACCAGCGATCGTGGGTCACCACCAGCATCGACCCCCGGCGCGCGGCGAGATGACGGGCCAGCCAGTCGACCCCTTCCACATCCAGGTGGTTGGTCGGCTCATCCAGCAGCAGCAGCTCGGGCGGGTCGAGCAGCAGGCGACCAAGCGCGATCCGGCGCCGCTCGCCTCCTGACAGGCCATCGATCGGCGTATCCATGCCCAGCGAAAAACGTGTCAGCCCGACGCCGCCAAGCAGGCCGTCGAGCACAGCGCGAAACGCGCTATCGCCGGCCCATTCGTGATCTGGGCGCTCTCCCACCAGCGCCTCGCGGATCGTGCGATGCGCATCGAGCTCATCGGCCTGGCCGAGCAGCGCGACGTCCACGTCACCGGCTCGTGTGAGCGCCCCTTCGTCGGGCTGCTCGACTCCCGCGATCAGGCGCAGCAGCGTCGACTTGCCGTCGCCGTTCGTCCCCACCACGCCGATACGCTCGCCGGCGCTGACGCCGAGCGTGATGTCGCTGAACACCGAGCGACTGCCATAACCCTTTGCCACGCCCTTCAGATTCAGGAGATTGCGGGTGCCAGCCATCTGGAAGCCTCGATTCGCGCGGATCGCCAGCGCCGTCTCGCTCAGCGCCCGCGCTCACCGAGCGTCGATCAGGTGACCGCGACCGGCTCGGGGGCGACCAGCACTTCAGCCGCGGCGTAGGCTTCCGCCGCGTCCAGGGTCTCCGCCTCCAGCAGCGCCCTCGCGAGACTCTCGAGCTGGCTGCGATGGCCGCTGATGAGGGCCGTGACATCCTGGTGAGCCGCCTCGACGATCCGCCGGACCTCGTGATCGATGAGCCGTTGCGTATCGGGCGAGGTCTCGCTCACACCCGGTAGCAGTGGACCCTGCCCATCGGCAGGCAGCACCGCGATCGGGCCGATGGCCTCGCTCATCCCCCACCGTCCCACCATCTGCCGCGCGATCTGAGTGAGCTGCTGGATGTCCGACTCCGCCCCCGTGGTGATCGTCCCGTACACCACTTCCTCAGCGACGCGACCACCCAGAGCGACGCGGATCTTGACCAGCAGATCCTCCAGCGAATACGAGACACGGTCGGCGTCGGGTGTGGAGAGCGTCACGCCGAGAGCCATGCCCCTGGGGATGATCGAGATCTTGCGCACCGGGTCAGCGCCGGGCGTGAGCATCCCCACCAGCGCGTGACCGGACTCGTGGTATGAGGTCCGCTCACGATCCTCCGGGGACAGCAGGATCCCGCGTGGCGCGCCGAGCATGATCTTCTCGAGCGAGTCGGTGAAGTCGCTCATCTGCACCTTCTCGTGATTTCGCCGGGCGGCGAGCAGCGCCGCCTCGTTGGCGAGGTTGGCCAGATCGGCGCCCACCATGCCCGGTGTGCTGGCGGCCAGCGCCCCGAGGGTGACGGTCTGATCCAGCGGAATCGAGCGCGTGTGAACCTCGAGGATCTTCTCCCGCCCGCCGCGATCGGGTGGCTGCACGGCGACCCGCCGATCAAACCGGCCGGCTCTGAGCAGCGCCGAGTCGAGCACATCCGGACGGTTGGTCGCGGCGAGCACGACCACGGCCTGGGAGCTCTCAAAGCCGTCCATCTCGGTGAGGATCTGATCGAGCGTCTGCTCACGCTCGTCGTTTGAGCCGGTTACAGACACAGATCCCTGGCGGGAGCGGCCGATCGCGTCGAGCTCGTCGATGAAGATGATCGAGGGCGCGGCCTCCTTGGCCTTGGCGAACAGGTCGCGTACTCGTGAGGCGCCGACACCGACGATCGCCTCTATGAACTCCGCGGCGGAGATCGAGAAGAACGCCGCATGGGCCTCGCCGGCGACGGCCCTGGCGAGCAGCGTCTTGCCGGTTCCAGGCGCACCGGAGAGCAGCACTCCGTGTGGCATACGGCCACCCAAACGGCCGTAGCGCTCGGGATTCTGTAGAAAGTCGACGATCTCTGAGAGCTCCGACTTGGCCTCGTCGATCCCGGCAACGTCGTCGAAGGTGACGAGGATCTTCTCGGGGTCCACGCGACGGGCCTGGGAGCGACCGAAGTTGCCGAGCGCCCCCATTCCCCCGCCCATCTTGGCGGCACGGCGCGCCAGCAGTACGAACAGCCCGACGATCAGCAGCGTCGGACCGAACCCGAGCAGCAGCTCTGAGAGCAGCGACGTCGTCGCGGCAGTCGATTTCGCGTTGATCTGAACGTTCTTTTCCTTCAGCAGCGCCGAGAGCTGAGCGTCGTTCCAGAACGTCGGGATCTCGGTCGCGAACAGCGTCGTCGGGGTCGCCTTGCGATCACCCTGCGGATAGCGCAGTTTGACCGTGAAGGTGCCCTGAACGGTGTTGCCCTTCGAGGAGATCGACTTGACGTGACCGGCCTGCACCTGCGAGAGGAAGAATGGATTGAACGGGACCGCCACCCGCTGCTGAGAGGTCGCCGGCTGGAAGAACAGGTAAGACGCCCAATTCAGCACCAGCAGCGCGAGCACGAACCAGAGGAAACCGCGTGTGCGGTGCGGGGGAGGGCCCTTCGGCTGCTCCGGCGCGCCTCGCCCGTCGGGCGCGGGAGCCACGTGCCAGCCGCGGTGATCGCGTGCCATCGGCGGATGCGGGTCGTTGCGCGCCGAGCTGGCGGCCTCGTTTGCGCTGTCGTGCCCTTCGGTCATGTCCTCATGCTACGCCGCTTGGCGCGCCACTCGCGCCTCGTGCGCCACGCCGACGGGACGCCGGGTGGATTCCACGCGATCCACACGCCTTTGAGCTGATCCGCATACGGTCTGTCGGCAAGACGAGCATCCGACCGGCGCGACGCAGAGGCCACGGCACGGGTATCTACTCGCCGGCGCCGGGACGGATAGGATCCGCCACATGCAATCTCTAGCCGAGGGTGTCTACCAGCTTTCCGGTTTTCCGCCCTTTCCACAGAACAACATCAATGTCTATGTGCTCGGCGACGTGTTGATAGACGCCGGCACCGCGCTCGATCGTAAACGCATCCTCAAGCAGATCACCGACCACGAGATCACAGCCCACGCGCTGACCCACGCCCACTTCGATCACTACGGCTCGAGCCACGCGATCTGCACGCAGCTGAACATTCCGCTGTGGTGCGGCGCGGCCGATGTCGAGGCAGTCGAGAAAGGCAAGATGGTCGGTCCGGGCAATCGCATGGTCCCCGGTCCGAAGGCCCATCCCGTAAAGCGGGCGCTGCACGAGGGTGACCAAGTGGCAGGTTTCGAAGTGCTCGACACGCCCGGGCACTCTCCCGGTCACATCTCCTTCTGGCGCGAGTCAGACCGCGTACTGGTGTGTGGTGACGTGCTGTGGGGCTACAACCCATTCCTGCTCGCCGGCTCTATCCGTGAGCCGTACCCAGTCCTCAGCCCAGATCCACGCCTCAATCGCGAGTCCGCCCGGCGCCTAGCTTCCTTGAAGCCGGAGCTGGTCTGCTTTGGCCACGGACCACCGCTGCGAGACCCAGCGCGATTCGCCGCCGCGGCCGACAAGCTCTCGCCCTGAACGCGCTCGCGGCTGCCTGACCGATCCGGATCGCCCTGCGGGGAAGCCGCGCTAGGTCACATCACGCAGACTGCGAGCGAATACCACACTGCCTCTCTTTGGCCGCCGAACGCTGTTTTTGTGCTGACCACACACCTATCGCGTTGACCGCGCCCGGCTCGCCCTAGCTCATGTATGCGTCAGGCAGTCAGATATGTCGACCTGATGAGGGTGATACCGGCGTTGGTTGCCACCTTCCACTTCTTCCCAGGGGGGACGATGAAGGTGATGGACACCTTGGTGGTCCCAGTAGCGGCCGCGCTGTTTACATCTTCGGCGATCAGAGTGCCGCCGACGGATACCTGTACGGCTGTTTCCGTAGCTGTTTTGCAGGACACGGTCAATATCACCTGCACGGGTTCGCTCGCAGACGGTTCGAATTCGGTGTTCTGAGCCCGTTCTGTCAACGCTCCGTATTCCCCGGAGACAAAGCTCGCTCCTTTTTCTCCTTTTTCTCCCTTTTCTCCCTTTTCTCCCACCGCGCCCTTGACGCCTTCTTTACCCGTCGCGCCTTCTTTGCCGGTCGCACCCGCTTCCCCTTTTTCGCCTTTTTCCCCTTTGCCGCCGGCGGCGCCCGCAGCGCCAGTTTTGCCTTCTTTGCCTTCTTTGCCTTCTGGGCCTCTTTCGCCTGTGGTGCCTTTCGCGCCAGCTTCGCCTTTAGCGCCAGCGGCACCCGTTTTGCCTTCTTTACCTTCTGGGCCTCTTTCGCCTGTGGTGCCTTTCGCGCCTGCTTCGCCTTTAGCGCCAGCGGCGCCCGTTTTGCCTTCTTTGCCTTCTTTGCCTTCTGGGCCTCTTTCGCCTGTGGTGCCTTTCGCGCCAGCGGCCCCTGCCGGTCCCGTTTCCCCGATGACTCCATCAGGACCCACTTCACCTTGTGGACCTTTCGCGCCAGCGACCCCTTCTCTTCCTTCAGCGCCCGGCGCGCCAGCAGCCCCTGTTTCGCCCATTACGCCCTGAAGCCCGACTTCGCCCTGCTGTCCCGTTGCTCCGGCAGCGCCCGTTTCGCCTTTTTCACCACGCAGTCCTACCTGGCCTTCTTTCCCTTCCTTTCCTTCGGCGCCCGTTTCACCGGTAGCACCGCGCGCGCCTTCAGGACCCGCCGGTCCTTCTCGACCCCGCGGCCCCGTCGCCCCAACAGAACCTTCCCTGCCTTCGCCGCCCGTTTCTCCAGCCGCGCCTCTAGCGCCTTCGGGACCCGCGGCACCCGTAGCTCCGGTTTCACCTTTGACGCCCTGTAGCCCAACCGCTCCAGCAGGGCCTTCCCTGCCTTCGGCGCCCGTTTCACCGGTCGCACCGCGCGCGCCTTCAGGACCCGCCGGCCCTTCTCGACCCCGCGGCCCCGTCGCCCCAACAGAACCTTCCCTGCCTTCGCCGCCCGTTTCTCCAGCCGCGCCTCTAGCGCCTTCGGGACCTCTCACGCCGGTTTCACCCTTGACGCCGGACGGTCCTGATTTACCTTCCTTTCCTTCTTTGCCTCCAGCGCCTTCTTTGCCCGTCGCTCCTTTTGCTCCTGTCGGGCCGGCCGTCCCCGCTTCTCCCGTGATTCCGCGGGAACCCACTTCGCCGCGCGCTCCTGGCAGACCGAGTTTTCCTTCTCTGCCTTCTGCTCCCGCCGCCCCGGTTTCGCCCTCGACTCCCCGAAGACCTCTTTCGCCCTGCAGCCCGGTCGCGCCGGCGGCCCCATCTTTGCCCGCCGGGCCTATTTCGCCAGTTGCGCCCTTCGGGCCGGGAGGGCCGCTTCCACCACTCGGTCCCTGTTTGCCTTCCGGTCCGGGGTCGCCCGATGCGCCTTTGGCCCCTTCTCTGCCGGTCGCGCCCAATTCGCCCGTAGCTCCGTTGGCGCCGGGTTTTCCTTCCTTACCTTCTGAGCCCTTTTCGCCGCTCGCGCCTGCGACACCCTGTGGTCCCCGTTCGCCCGCGGTTCCCTGTTTACCTTCCAGACCGGTCGGGCCGGCGTCCCCTTCTTTACCGTCTGACCCCATGGCGCCCGCGGCGCCAGTGTCACCATTGACGCCCCGACCCCCCATTTCACCCTGCGGCCCCGCGGCACCAGCGCCGCCTTCTGCGCCTTCGGGTCCCGGCGACCCCATGACCCCTTTTGCGCCCGGCTCGCCCTGGGGTCCTTGCTTGCCTTCTGAGCCAGCTGCACCTTTGGGGCCTTCCTTGCCGTCAGCGCCTCGGGGTCCTCCCATGCCTCCCGGGCAGGGAGGCGTCTGAATGCCGAATACCCACGACGATATGAGCAGTTCCGCGGACTCCGGCGGACCCGGAGGACCGGGATGGCCGATGGCCCCGGTGGGTGACCCGGCAACTCTGGAAAATCGCGGCGGCGCCTGACATCCACCCGGTAGCTGAGAGGAGGAAGAGGAGGAGGGGGCGGAGCAGCTCTGCGCTTCAGCGGACCTTCCACTAACCGGTCCTCGCGGCTCGTCACCCAATGCCCTACGCACCTGTGGACTAATCTGCTTGGTGGAGCTGATCAGATAGTGACTCGCCGCCAGCGTTCCACCGCTGACTGAGAGAAAGACGGCCACCAAAATAGGGACCGAGCGGTGGGCAATTGCTTTCAGCACTGTACTTTGGTGGCCTCGCGGGCCGGGAATATGGGTCGCTAACCGATGATCAGAGTGCGATTCGCCACTACGCGACCAAGACCTGCCTGCCGTCTCGAAAAGCAGCTCAGTAGACCCAACCTCATTGCGGCCACCTGATCGCGCCCAATCTGGAGGTACGTCCCGCAGGCAACCGCGCCCACTGCCGATCAACGCAGGCGATTGGCCCCGTCACATCTCAGTTGACGGTCCGCCCGCCCGCGACGCTATGCTGGGTGCTCACGTTTGGGGGGGTCAATCGTGTTCCCATCGAGGAATTTCACACCGGCTTGGTGTGAGCGCATCAAAAGCACAGTCTCGTTGGTGGACCGCGATCTCATCGCGGCTCTTTGGCGTGCGCGTTTTCTTCCTCTGACAGTCTCGGCCATGCTGCTGGTTTTGTGGCTTCCTGGATGCGGATCGACCAGAACAACCTTCAGGACCGGGAGAGTCGAGCATGCGATCGCCGATTCGATTCTGACCCAGCACCACCTCCGCGCGACCGTGCGTTGTCCAACAGTCGTTCCCCGCAGAGCCGGATTTGTCTTCACCTGCACAGCGAGGCTGAGTGTCGGGACCTACCCGGTCGTGGCGACTGAGACCAACAGACGCGGCCACGTCAGCTTCCGGAACACCGCTCCGCTGTTGACGCTGGACGTTGCAGCCGTCGAACGCGCCATCACACGGTCCATTGTCAGCCAGAGGCACCTGCGCTCCACTGTGAGCTGCCCGGAGGAGGGTCCTGCAAATGGCCGGGATCACCTTCACTTGTACCGCGACGGTCAACGGGCGCCACTATCCATTCTCGGTGACCGAGGTCGACGGCGACGGCCACGTCCGATATGTCGAGGGCCGCTGATCACGGATCACGAACGCATAGCCGCACCCGAGACCCGTGTCGCCCCGGGTGCTTCGAGAATGCCCTTCGGCCCACCCGCGGCCCTGCTCTGGTTCCGCCTCCTCGGCGGGCATCAGAGCCCGCGAGTGAGTCCAACACGCAGAGCACCGGCGGCGCAGAGTAGCGCATCGCGTCCGGCGTGACCAACAGCGAGGACGTTGGCAAAGCCGTGGATCAAGCCACGATGACGACATAGGGCGACTGGAACACCCGCCGCGCGAAGTGCTCGCGCGTAGTCCTCGCCATCGTCACGCAGAGGATCAAACCCAGCGGTTGCGATATAGGCTGGCGCAACTCCCTCCAGGTTACCTGCCAGCAGTGGCGAGCAACGCGGATCCAACGCCGCGCTGGACTCTGCCAGGTAGTGGCGCTGGAACCAGTCGAGTTGGCCGTCGGTTAGGAAGAACCCCTCGCCGAACAGACGGTGGGAGTCGCGCTTGCTCGACAAATCGAGCCACGGATAGAAGAGCAACTGAAAGGCGGGCGCCGGACCTCTCTCTGCCGCGGCGAGTCGTGCGACGCCCGCGGCAAGGTTGCCACCAGCGCTGTCACCACCGACCGCGACACGCCCCGGATCGATCTCCAACTCGCCACTGTGCTCGGTGACATACCGAAACGCAGCGAAAGCATCTTCGATCGCCGCGGGGAACCGGTGCTCGGGAGCGAGCCGGTAACCGACCGAAAGAACGCGCACGCCCGCCTCGCGCGCAAGGAATCGACAAGTGTTGTCGTGGGTCTCCAAATCACAGACGACAAAACCACCACCATGGAAGTAGAGCAGCAGAGCACTATCCTGCTCGACCCCATGCGGCACATACATGCGCGCCGGCAACGGGCCGACCGCGCCCGAGACGGTCAGCTCCTGCACCCGCTCGAGCTTCAGCTTCGGCCCTTCGAAGGCAGCCGCATCCTCCGCCATCAGAGCCCGCGCCTCTAGCACGTCGAGATGCTCGAGCGTCGTCTTTCCGGTGAGTGCGAGTAACTTCAGAACGAGCTGTATCTCGATATGAAGCTCCTGCCCGTCGACCACTACGGGGCGGCCAACCAACGTCCGCAGTACACGATCGGGCAGGCTCGCCAAGCCGCTCACTAGGATCGACTCGGCACGTGCACGCAAAGTGAGGGTGGCAACCACGGCGCGAGTCTACCGTCAGTGAACACCCCCGTTACAAGCGTCGAGCTTCAGAACTTCCAGACATCCACAGCCAGCCGCCTGATCTGCCCAGGCCAGGAAGCACGCGTCTGCGCACGCTCGTGGCTAGGGCACCCCGGCGGCGCCTGCATGAGACTCGCAGTAGCGGTCGCGGCTCAATGTTTCACTCGCAGGATGGGGATAGCTCGTCGCGGCCAGGATCACGAGCGAGCGGATTGTCGCGTTGTCGTCGATGGCCTGCTCGACGCGCTCGAGGGCGGCGTGCGAGTGAGCCGCGAGCAGCCGCCGGGCGTTCTCGATCGCTTCCAAGCGCCAGGCGGCGATCACCTTGCCGACCTGATCGGGGTGTGCCCAGGCGGGCACGTGCTGCAGAGCCCCGACAGCCGGGTCGAAGCGGGCGGCAATCGCTGTCAGCATCGGGCCCTGCGCCCTGGCTATGTCGGCGTTTACGGCCACCACGTCGGAGGTCCCATCCGTGCCGTTTGAATGCTTCAGGCCGACGGCGGCGATCGCGTACGGAAGATCGCGGCTTATGTGTGCGTTCATCCCCAGCAGCATGTCCCCGAGCGTGGTGACTCGGTGTTGCGCGGCGGCCGAGAAGGCTATCTGCCAGACGTGCGGGACTTCCGCCACGCGGCCACGGTTCCACGCTTCGGCGGCATGAAAATAGAGTGTCGCGAACACAGCGTCGAGGTGGGCAACATAGCCGGGTTCCTGATAGCGCCGTGCCTTGACGCTCAAAGCCACCTCCTCGGAGACCTGTCGATACATCAGCAGAAAGGGGGCGCGGTGATCACAGTGTTCGGCCAGTGTGTCCAGTCGCCTGGTCATCTCGGCAACTATCGCGTTCATGCATGCGGGTACGCCCCGCCCGCAGACGTTCGCCGAGGCAGGCTGCAGATGCGCCGGCATCGAGTCAGCGATCGCCGGCCATCCGCCCGGCTGCCGGGGATCAAGCGGCCGCAGAGGCGGCCAGGGCGCAAGGGGCTGCTGCGCGCCGCAGCCAGCCAATCCGAGCAGGGCAATCATCGCTAACGCGACGAGGATGCGCACAACCGATCACCGTCCGCCGGCACGACGTCCAGGGTCCTGGCGGCGCAGCACGAGGCCGGTCGCGAACAGGCCGGCGATCGTGAGCGCCAGCAGCGCGCCCGCGTCTCCCAGCCAGGCACCCTGTGTGTGATCCCAGGCGGGATCACCCCGCGCGCCACGCTGCAACTCACGAAACAGAGGAGCCGGATTGCTGAGATTGACCGAGGGAACCTGGGTGAGCACCCCGGTGACTGATTGCAGGTTGTTCAAGTCCGAGGTCGAGGCCAGCCCCGCGAAGCCCCACCGTGTGCTCGAGATATAGCCCAGTTGCTTGAGGACCGGCCGGTTGCCAATCTGGGGAAACACCCCGCCGAGCGCCAGCACGAGCTGAAAAACGAGCACGATCGGCAGGATCGTGGTGGCGCGATCGGTCGTTTTGGCGAGCGCTGAGATGAGCAGCCCGAGCGCCATTGCAGCGAACCCCGCGAGCGTGCCGAGAACGATCAACTCGCCGAGCGGCCAGTCCAGCAGTACGGCGTAGCGCGGACCGTTCTGGTTGAGCGTGGCGAGCACGATCAGCACCGCGGACTGCACGAAGATCATCAGTCCGAGCACAACCGCCTTGGAAGCCACGTACGCCGAGATCGACAGTCCGGTGGCCCGCTCACGCCGGAAGATCGCAAGCTCCTTGGTGATCTCGCGCACGGAGTTCGACATCCCCAGCCAGGTGACGCCGAGTATCAGCACCAGCAGCACGAGGCTGGCCTGAGAGATGAGGCGAAACTGCGACGCTGGCGCTGGACCGAGCTCGCCCCCAGGCAACGCGATCAGCATCAACAGACCGAGTAGCGGCGCCTGCATGAGTAGCAGGCCCAGGTTACGTCGATCGGCGCACATCACCGATAAATAGCGGCGGGTCAGCGTCTGAAACTGCCTGAGCCATCCACGAGAGCTCGCCAGATGCTGAGCCGCCACTGGCGCCACGGGTGGGGAGACGCGAGGCGCACTGTGACGTTCGACATACTCGCGATAGTGGGGATGCTCGCGAAAGCGCTCTCCCCAGTCGCTGCTCTGCTCTGGGTCGCTGAGGTCACGGAAAACCTCGGCATACTCGTTGTGCCCGAAGTAGGCGGCCACCAGTTGAGGCGGACCGAAGTAAGCAAGCTGACCGCCTGGCGCGAGCACGAGCAGCCGGTCGCATAGACGCAGACTCTGCACGCTGTGGGTGACCACGACCACCGTGCGTCCGGCATCGGCGACCTTGCGCAGAATTTCCATCACGCCCCGCTCGTAGTTGGGGTCGAGTCCCGACGTGGGCTCGTCGAGGAACAGCAGCGATGGCTCCGTCAAGAGCTCGAGCGCCACGCTCACCCGCTTGCGCTGGCCGCCAGAGAGCTGACCGACCACCAGCTCGCTGCGATGCGCCAGACCGAGCTCGTCGATGACCTGCTGCACGCGACGGCTGCGCTCGGCCGGTTCGGTGTCGGCCGGGAAACGCAACTCGGCCGCGAACTCCAGCGCGCGGCGCACTTTCAGCTCGGTGTGGACAACGTCGTCTTGAGGGACGAAGCCGATGCGGTGACGCAGAGCGTCGTAGTGCTCATAGAGGCTCTGCTCGCCATATAGAACATCTCCCTCGGTGGCCAGTCGAAATCCAGCGAGCGCGTTCATGAGCGTGGACTTGCCCGATCCCGAAGGCCCGACGATCCCCAGCAGCGAGCGCGACTCGAGCGAGAAGCTGACGCGGTCGAGCAGCGTCACCCCGCCCGCCACGTGGACCGACAGATCCGCCGCCGCATAGGCGACTTCGCCGCTGTCGACGGATTCCTCGAGCGTCTCGTCGAGGAGCCGGTAGGAGTGATGGCCGATCATGATCACATCGAGCGCCGCCAACTTTGCGCGCGTGACGCGGTGGCCGTTGACGAAAGTGCCGTTGTGAGAGTCCAGATCGTTTACCTCATATCCGCCATCGGAGTCGCGGCGCAGCTCGGCGTGGCGACGCGAGACGAGCAGGTCATCGACCATCAGATCACTCGCCGGGTCGCGCCCGATGCGGATCACCGACCCCGACAGCGGAAATGACTTCCGCGACCCGTCCTCCCCCGGCACGCCCGCTGGCTCGGTTGCGTCAGGGATTGCGATGCCAGGCGCCACAGGCTCGCTCGGTGCCTGCGCCTGGATACTCGCAAAGTCCTTGGTCGCCGAGTGCTCACTGCTCTCGATAGCCGGCTGCAGCTCGATCAGCAGTCCGGCAACGGGGTCGCCGAGCCGCAGCGAGAGCGGTTCGTCGACGAGCGTCCGCTCGACACTGCTCCCATTGACGAACACGGGACCGTCGGCATCGAGCGCATCGAGTATCCAGATCGACTCCTCTCGCCGCAGAGCGAAATGTGTAGGGGCCACATGCGGGGAGTCCAGTTGCACCAGACAACCTGGATCACTGCCAAATGTGATTGCGGGGAGGGCACCGCCGAAAACCGCCTCGCGCCCACCGATATTTACCCGAATGTGACTCACTGAGATCTCCGTTTGTGGTGAGTCGAGTCCGGGCACGCAATCACGCAGAATGACAGACTTGCCGGTGCGAACGTGTGGCTAGTACGCTGAGACCGTGGCGTCCTCAGCTTCGGCGGAAATCGCATCTGAGAAGATGCTCGGGAACTACCGGATCGAGCAGGTGATCGCCAGCGGCGCGACCGGCACCGTTTACCGGGCCCGCCACGCGGGATCAGACGAGCAGGTCGCGATAAAGCGTCTCGTCGGCCGCAGCACGGTGCAGCTGGAGATCGAGGCCCGGCTGCTGAGCCGCCTGAGCCACTCGCAGGTCGTGGAGATCATCGACCACTTTCAGCCACAGGAGAACGTCTACTGCATCGTCATGCGGCTGCAGCACGGCTCAGACCTCGGGCACGTGTTGTGGGACCGGGGAGCGCCGGGCCTGCCCGTCCACGATGTGATCCAGTGGGCTCGCCAAGCGTGCGACGCGCTCAGCTACATCCATGGCGAGCAGGTCGTGCACGGCGACATCAAGCCACAGAATCTGATTCTCGGCTCCAAAGGTGTGGTGCTCGTCGACTTTGGCGCCGCCACGACGGTCGATGCGGGCGGCACCTCTCTGGCGACCGCGGGCACACCCCGCTTCATGGCTCCCGAGGTGTTCGCGGGGCGCATCGCCTCCCCGCGCAGCGACATCTATAGCCTCGCGGCGACTGTCTGGAACCTGCTCACCGGCACGCCGCCGGTCTACTGCGAGGAGACCCAACTGGCGGCGAGCGTCGCGGGGGTCAGCGAGGAGCTCGAGCAAGCGCTGCGCGGCGCCCTGGAGATGGTGCCCGAGCGGCGCACTCCAACCGCCACCGTATTCGCTGGCGAGCTGGGCGTGCCGCTCAGCGAGTATGGCGGCACCTCCTTGGCCCTGAGCGTCAAAGACGGCTTGGATCGCACGATGCTCGAGTCGGTCGTCAAGACCGCCGCCGGGATATTCGAGGCGGCCGCCGCCTCCATCGCCCTTCTCGACGAGGCAACCAACGAGCTCGTGTACGAGTGCACTTGGGGCGCGGGGGCGAGCGAGATCGTGGGAGTTCGCCTGCCGGTCGGCAACGGAATCGCCGGTGCCGTCGCACTCAGCGGCGAGCCGCAGTGGGTGCCCGACTGCCGCTCCGACGCACGCTTTGCCCGGCAGGTCGCGCGCGCTACCGGCTATGTCCCCCACACGATGGTCGTCGTGCCGCTGCTGCGTGACGGTGTAACCATCGGGACGCTGTCGGTGCTAGACCGTCGCGACGGGCGTCCCTATGAACGCAGCGACCTCCCACCCGCCGAACTCTTTGGCCGCCTTGCGATAAGCGCGTTGGACACGACGCTCGGTGCGCGGGATACCGGTGTGCTGCCATGAGCCGCACCGTGCCAGTGTCCGCTGTCGGAACACCTCGCGGCAAGCCAGCAGATGCCTCTAACGTCCGCGACGGGTGAGTGCCTTCACGAGCACAGCGATCGAGCGCTCGAGCTGCTCGAGGGTGGCGTCATCGACTCGCGTGACACCGACCTGACGATTCAGCCAGGAGTTGATCTGGCTGTGAGTGAGTCCATCGCGTCGGTGTAAGTCGCCTACCAGCCTGCGGCGCTCCTCGCGCAGACTGGCACGGCGCTCAAAGGCCGACAGCGGTGCCGGCTCGGAAGTCTGGGTTCTATTCGGCGCGCTCGCGACCGCGGTGCTCGCCGGTCCAAACAGGGTCATCTGCGGCGCGAACTCAGCGCTCAGGGGAACGAACACAACGCTCTCCGAGGGCTCGGTGGCGCGCCGCTCACGCGGCTCGTCAAAGCCCTCCTCCGCCTCCACCCGGCGCAGCACGTGGCGCAGCTCACCTTCCACCTCACCGGCGTGGCGGCACAGCAGCGGGTCGGCCGGCAGATAAACCCAGCTCGGCTCGGGAGGGCGTCCTCGGATCGTGCGCACGAACCGTCCGACGATCTGACGGAAGATCAGCGGGGTCTTTGCCGCCGTCGCATACACCCCCACCCGCAGCCGGGGAATGTCGACTCCCTCGGAGACCATGTTCACCGCGACGATCCACGGCTCGCGTGAGTCTCTGAAGTCAGACAGCTTGCGCGCGGCGCGCGCCTCGGTGTGCAGCACCACGAGTGGCGCCTTTCCCGTCACCTCGCCCAGCAGCTTCGCGATCCTGCGCGCGTGCGTGGAGTCGGCCGCGATCACCAGCCCGGCCGCGTCCCGGTGACCGCCTTCACGCAGCGACCGGAGCTTGCCATCGGCCTCGCGCAGGATCCGAGGCAGTCCGTCCGGCAGCTCCGTGGAGATGGCCGTGCGATAGCGCCGGCTCGCCTCACGCAGGCTCAGTACGGTCTCAAACGATGATTCAAAGACATCGTCTCCGCTGCGCCACGAAAGCGTCCCGTCGAACGTCACAAACGCCACCGGGCGGCAGATCCCATCGGCGACCGCCTCGGCGTAGCTGTAGGACACGTCGGGCACCGCCAGCCCGTCGGTGTCATAGCGCACCCCCGGGATCGGCGTGGCATCCGAGCGAAACGGGGTTCCTGAGAGCAACAGCCAGCGTGGAGCGGCCGCGAATGCTCGCTGAAAGCTCACCCCCCAGGTGAGCTCCTCCCCGAGATGATGAGCCTCATCGGCAATCACCAGCGTGCCAGGAGTGACTCCCGCCGCCCAGACGCGATGATCGCTGGCGACACGGGCGTAGGTCACCGAAACACCGTGAAAGTCACGCGGTGGGCGAGGCCCCGCGGCGTCTGGCTCGAGCTGCAGGCCGAGTGTGGCCGCCGCGCTCGCCCATTGACGGGTCAGCGGTGTCGTCGGGCACAGCACAACTACCCGCTCGGCCTCTCCGCGATCCAACATGCCACGTGCGAACTCGAGCGCCGGGCGCGTCTTGCCCGCCCCAGGGGCGGCCGAGAGCAGGAACGGGCCATCTCGCCAGTCGGCGAGCTGATCGAGCGCGAGGCGCTGCCACGCGCGCAGGGATGTCCGGGTAAGAACCGTCAAAGAGCCCGGCATCCTGCGACATGGGACGGACGGATCGCATTATTCCGACCGATGAGCCCTGTCGGCCTCGAGGACTCGCCCGCATCGGGTCCCCTGGCGATGCCCTTTGTGAGCATGGTTCCCGGCTTTGGCGCCGCGCCGCAAACCGAGTGCCGGCACTCAGGCGAATGCTTCTGGCGGAGGCCTCTCGCTTGGTGGAGCAGACACTTCGGTCGCGTTCAGCGGGGTGAGGAGTCTGGCGCGCGCTATGCACCTGGGGCAGTAGTCGACACCGATGAGCCGTGAGCGAACGTCGAGCATCAGGCCGCATCGCGGGCAGCTGAGCCGTACGTGTCGCGAAGCCTCTCGGGGCGTTTCTTGGCCGGCGCTCACAGCGGTCAGTCTCGGCTAGTGGGACAGGCAACGCTCGAGAAATCGACGAATGTTCGCCCCGGGGGCAAGCCATCCGCGCCCACCGACGGCCGGCATCGACATCCACCCGGCGGACATCCGGTCACAACCGGTCGATCCCGATCGTATGGTCCGTAGATGACGCATGAGCCGAGCGACGAGGATTTGCTGAGCGGCGAGGACGCCGGGGATTTCGCGCTGTTGTATGCGCGTCGGCACGTGCTCGTGCGCGGCTACCTGCGCCGGCGCCTCGGGGCGCGGCCCGACGTCGTACTCGACCTCGTTGCAGAGACGTTCGCGCGCGCTCTGGAACGCCGCGGTCAATTCGATCCCCAGCGCGGATCGGCAGTCAACTGGCTGTTGGGAATCGCCCGTCATCTGCTGCTCGACGCGGTACGCCGCGGCCAGGTCGCTGACGAGTCGCGTCGGCGACTCGGCTTCGAACGGATCGCTGTCGATGACAACGATCTCGATCTGATCGAGCGCGACGGCGGATTCGAGTTGGAGAGCGAGCTTGCGGCCCTGCCGCTGGAGCAGCGGCACGCGATCGAGCAGCGAATCATCGCCGAGGAGTCCTACACGACGATCGCCGAGCGGATCGGGTGTTCAGAGCAGGTGGTTCGAAAGCGAGTGTCCCGAGGTCTGACGGCGATCAAGCGAAACATCGAGGAGGAAGCGTGACAGATCCATACACAGCCTTCGGTGAGCAGTTGCTCGATGTGGCCACCAGGCAGACGGCAGCCGCCAGATCGGCCAACCGGCATGGCTGGCGAGACCGGCGCCTGCGCGTGGCGATCATCGCTCTGGTGCTGCTGCTCATGGGAGCAACGATCGCTCTGGCAACGAGCGAATGGCTGAGTGGCTCTCCTGTTCAGCGGAATGGGCCACTCAATCCTGACGTGGGATACGGGATTCCGGCCGCTGGCGGTTCGCGGCTGCTGTCGCTTCGCGCCCAGGACCCGCAAGGCGGCCCGCCGTGGGGAATGCGAATCGTGCACACGACTCGCGGAGAGATCTGTGTGCAGATCGGGCGCGTACTCCATGGACAGCTCGGAGAGCTCGGGACCAACGGAGCCTTCAAAGACGATGGACGCTTCCACCCGCTTGCGCCCGATGTGCTGCCGATCGAGGGCCCTTCCAGCACCGACACGGTCTGTGCGTTGAGCGGACAGACCTTCACAGCCACATTGGCGGGCATACCCACGAGCGCCGCATCGATGCCACCGGGACCAGCGCTGCCCCTGAACAGCCGACGAGACGTGTCGTTCGGAGTGCTTGGTCCACACGCACTCGGCATCACCTACTACGGCCCGCCGGAAACCAACAGCCAAGCGTTCAGCACAGGCATCGGAGCCTATCTCCTGGTCCGTCGCGCTAGGCAACCACAACAAGGCGAGCCTGGTTTCTCGAGCGCCTACGGCGATCCGGGGCGGCGTCATCCCAGTCCGATTGGAGCTGTGAGCGCAATCACCTATCGATTTGGCAATCTCGTTTGCTCAGAAAGCAGGGGTGCCGGACTGGCAAGACCCTGTCCGAAGCCCACCCCGGCGCCTGCGAGAACCATCGCCCCGACTCGCAGCCTGGATCGGCCGCTGCACATCACATTGCAGGCGCACCATGGCTTCACATATGACGCTGAGGTCGAATTTACCGCCCCGTACACCGTCGCGAGCGCCCATCAACTCTATGAAATCGTCGAGCCAGCCCCGCCACATTGCGGCTTGCACTTCGACAGAGGCCTTCCACTGGAACGCGACGTCAAACAGGGAGACAAAGTCAAAGCCAGCCTCATGCTGACATTCCAGAACTCTGGTAGATGCGGATCTATACAGACAGTCCAGATTCGATACATCAATCCCGAAGGCCCGTCTGCCAGCTACCCCCACGAATCGGCCATCGTCGGCGCCACCACGGTCACCGAGCCGACGGGGGCGGGGTGAGGTTACCGCCCCGCCCCCGTCGGAATTCCAGCCCGCGATGAGCGGTTGCACCGCTCAGTCCTTGTAGGGATCGAAGACATCGCGTCCTGCCATCGCGACGCCGAGCGGTCGCAGCGTGTGCTTGACGCGGATCGATCCAGCGTGCGCGTCGAGTACATCGGGGAGTCGCTTGTAGACCTCCGGGGCCTCATCGGCACCGCCACCGATGAGAACGATCCCGCGCTCGCGCAGACCGGCACGCACTGCATCCCAGTCGACCCGCCCGGCACGAACGAGCGTCTCGGTGCGGAGCTTGTGGACCTTCGCGTCGGGATGGTGTGCACAGCGCTCTCCCCGGTAGTCCTTTGCAGGGACCCGCCACATGCAGTCGCGTACCCCGCATGCATACACAGTGCTCCGCTTGACCTTGCCCGCCGCCTCGGTGCGGCTCATAACTCGTCCGGCACCGTGAACGGTCGAGTAGAGCGATTCCTGCGCCTCGGTGCTCTCGATGCCCTCGAGGATCACCGAGTCGCCGCCCATCGAGGCGCCGACGAACCCCTCCTGACCGGGACGGGCGGGCGTGCAGCCCTTGCGGATCACCCAGTAGGTACGTCCCTTGTGCTCCTCGCGCCACGCGAAGTTGTGGTGGTTGTGCACCTCGCACACGGCCTCCGCGCCGAGAATCTCGAGCACCTTGGCGACGACCACATCACGACCGGCGTAGGCGTATTCGCCCGCCAGCTGCATCGCGGCGATGTAGGCGTCGCCGAGCTCCGAGCCAACCTCGAACAGCACCGGGGGCGAGTCCATCTCACCCTCGACAGCACGCCCGTCGAACGCCAGCCCTCGAGCGAGCGCGAGGAAGCCCGACGCCGTCTTGTGCCCGAAGCCACGGGATCCGAAATGGACCCCGACCCAGATCGAGTCGTCCTCGTCCGCCATCAGGTTGACGTAGTGGTTGCCCGACCCGACGGTCCCGAGCTGATTGGCCGCAAGCTGGGCGAGCTTGCGCTGTGACTCGAAGTCCGCCTGCGCGATCTTCTCGAGCACCGCGTGATCGGCCTTCTCCTGGGCAGGTACGCCGATCCCGAAGGAGATCCGGCGCGTGATCTCGCGCATGATCTTCTCGACGCCTCCGAGCGACTGGAGATCGTCGGTGATCAGCTCCGTGCGGGCCGCCTTGTTGCCACAGCCGATGTCAAAGCCGACACCCGACGGCGAGACATGACCCTCATAGGCGACGGCGCCCCCGATCGGCTGGCTGTAGCCTGGGTGATGGTCGGCGCACAGCACGCCGTAGTGCGCATCGCCGACCTGCATGCAACGCTCGAGCTGCTCGAGACTGCGCTCGTCGACGGGGCCGAACGTCTTGATGTCCATGCTTGCTTGCATCCTCCTTCATCGTTAGGTCGTTGTCTGGACGTTGTAAAGAGCCCCCGGAAGGAGTCGAACCTTCGCGCCCGGGTTCGTAGCCCGGTGCTCTGTCCTCTGAGCTACAGGGGCAGGTGGAGGGCGTTTGCCCTCCAGTGACGGCGTGTTAGCGCTCTCGCTCGTAGTGGTCTCGCCCGGCGCCGTCAAAAACGGCCGCTGTTGCGGCAGCAGTTCTTGAAGCGTCTGGTGGAGCCGCACGGGCATGGGTCGTTGTTGCCCAGGCGCTCTGAGAGTTCGACCTCGCCGCCCTTGATCGCGCGCGGACCGCGCTTGACCTGGCTCTCGGACGGGAAGCCCTTGCGGCGCTTGCTCGTCGGCTCAAAAGGAGAAGGACGTTTCGGGGTCTGTGTTCTTGCGTGGCATGGGTGCCTCCTTGCTCGGTGTGCTTACAAAGTGCGGGCGGAGGGAGTCGAACCCCCATGGACCTGGTCCGCCGGTGTCTGAGACCGGTGCGTCTGCCGCTTTCGCCACGCCCGCCCGACGCCGCCGCCTGGACGGCTCGGCGGCGGCGCGTCTTCCATCGCCCGCCACGAGCGCTCTACTCAGAGCGTCCCGCGGGCGAAGTCGCTGATCAGCTGCGGCGTCGCGCTGTCGAAGCCGACGACGTCGAGCATGCCCTGGATCGTCCGGGTCGGCGATCGAGAACCCGTTCGAGACCATCCCGACCACCACGAGTCGTGCGGGAATCCCGGACTGCTCGCGGTAGTTGCGCAGAGCCTGAACCGGGTGGATGTCACCCGCCCAGGTTTCCGAGTCGGTGTAGATCACGAACGTGTCGATCTCCCGCTCTCGCCGCAGCGCGTACAGCATCGGCAGCGCGCAGTCCGTGCCGCCGAACGGCAGGCCTGACACCGCCGAGATGGCATCGTCGAGACGCTGGCGCGGGACTGAGCGCCAGCGGCGTCAGCCCGTCCTCGAGCTCGCGAAGCGCCGGCCCTGACCGAAGTCGGCGCCGCTCTCGCCGGCGAAGAAGCCGACGACCTCGTGACTGGGCTCGGTCGCCGCGGTGATCAGCGCGATCGCGGCCGATGCGTCGCGGGGCGTGAGCCCCACAGCGCCGGCGACCTGGCCACCGCTCATCGAGCCCGACACGTCGAGCGCGAGCATCGACCGCTTGCCGGTCGGCTCGACGTTGCCGAACGCCGCATAGAACGCGGCATCGAGGGCATCGACGACCTGCGGAGACCGGCGCCCACGTGCCGCGACCGCGCACACCACGGCCAGCCGCGTACGTGCGCAGCGCGACGAGCACCGTCATCGGATGCACGCGCGCCTTGCGCAACCGCTCGACATCGCCGAGCGCCTCCAGCACGCGCGTGGTCGCCGCCGATCCCGGAGCCAGTACGCCGACACGGGTCATCACCGCGAGATTGCGGATCATCGCTCCCATCGGCATGCTCCTCGAGCAGCGCCTCCCACACCTCGGGCGAGCCGAGGTGCTCCGGAGCGACCGCCTCACGCGGCAGGCGGTACTCGCGAATGAGCTCGGCGCTCTCGCGAGCATTCGGCGCGGCCTGGGCACGGACGAAGCCCTCGACGATCCGCAGGCAGGCCATCGGTGCGACCGCCACGGACGATCCAGTCGAACAAAGCTGCGTGCTCACCGGAAACCTCGAGCTCCGGATTGCGAGCGCTCACCGACTCGCCCGGATGGGCGAGTCGCAGCAGGTCGCGGTGGCTCACACCGTCACGCTGACGGTACTTCACCGCCTGGTAGGCGAGCGCATCGAGCTCCTGCGCCGTGTACCAGCGCCCGACCGCTCGACGCAGCGAGCGGCCCCAGCCGCGGAAGTCCTCGACGAACCGCGCGAACTGGAACAGATGCGTTCCAGTCCGGCAGACCGCCGGCAGCGAGTCGAGCGCCGCACGACGAGTGGCCTCGTCGCCGAGGCCCGCGCACGCGGCCAGCGCGAACAACGCCGGCTCGTTCTTGGGCGCTCGAGCCATCCCGGCTGACCGCGACGATCTCCGCGACCGTGCGCGCACCGTCCGCCTTCAGGCAGCGAACGACGCCGCCGGCGTTCTCGCGCGTGAGCTCGCGCTCGCCCGCGTAGTAGCTGCCGCCCTCGCGAGCCAAGGATCAGGAAACGACGCAGACGAGTCCAGTCATCGACGCCCCAGGCGAAACCACCGGCGCTGTTGGGCATCTGCTCGGCGCCAGGGATCGGCTCGGTCTGCGGGGTACGGCGTGTGGAGTACTGCTTCAGGTTCGACATGGGTTCACCTCCTTTTCAGGTGATTTGTGTGATTTGTTGTGATGCGTGGACGCGGTCGTGCAACGAGGATCGGCGTGTACCTTCTCCAGAGATAACCGACCTTCTCCGGCCCGCGGCCCATCTATTCACTGCTGCGGTCGTGGGTGTGCGACCGATAAGCGCTCTACCACTGAGCTACCGTCTGATCTCTCCGACGAGCGGGATTCGAACCCGCATCTCTCGATATGCCCGATAACCGGAACGCGCCGGCCCGCAGCAGGTGTTACATCGCTGTGCTCATGTGCTGCGTTGTCGCGGTCGTGTGATGCACACCGGTTGGGGTTTCGAGGCCCCCTGCCGCGCGGGCGGGTACCCAAACGCGGTCCGACAATAACCGGAGTGCTCCGGCCCGCGACGACAAACAAGAGCAGCCAATCGAGCCGCCGCGGTCATGGATCGCGGACAGGTTTAGGGGACTCGAACCCCACGGGCCACAGAGGACTGGCCAGACCATCCAGAGAACCGGACCGCTCCGGCCCGCGGCAAATTGCCTCCCTTCACTGACGATGCACCGTGCTGTTATACCCGCCCGGGGGTCGGCGCATCTCGTTAGAGCCTTTCCGGGCAGGGTGACCGGCCGGGATCGAACCGGCGCCGCGAGGATCACGACCTCGAATGCTGCCGCTACACCACGGTCACACGGGGATGGCCGGACTCGAACCGGCGACCACCCGCTCGACAGGCGGGTGCTCTAACCACTGAGCTACATCCCCAACATCGCGCGGGCAGGAGTCGAACCTGCGCCTCGAGCTCATGAGACTCGCGAGATACCGTTTCTCTACCGCGCACTTGATCTCGACGCAGCACACTCGTGTCACGCCGAGGATATTCACCTAATTTTCCGAGCCGCTCTCCCACCCTTCGACCCTGGATCGTGTCCTACGTGGAGGGGTGCTGGAGCCCGATGCCGGCGTCGCAGCGCCGGGTCTTTCTCTCGCGGGAGGGGCCTGTATCGATTCGTGTGTTTTTCAAGCTGGGCATCACCTATGTGGCGGTTGTCGTGTGGTTTGGGCAACAAAAAAGGCGACCCGTTTGGGCCGCCTCGTCCGGTGTTTCATGCGATCTCCGTGGAGTTACCGCATGAACCTCCGAGCGAGGCAGAGACGATCGAAATCGCGCTGGATGCCCGCATGCAAGCAGGGGCTCCCGGACAGCGACCGCGACGCCTTACGTGGATTGATTTGAGGGAAGTTACTCATACCCGCAGAGGACCGTAGCCGAAGCGTGAGACGATGTCAACTCGATTTCATAAATTTATTTGGTTAATCCCTGAAACTAGGGGCTTCGCCCGCTAAAACGGTCACATGTCGCGGTTTGCGGCCCACGGCACACGACTCGTGCCGACAGGTGTCGCGTAATGGGCGGCGCCTGCGAGCTCACAGCCGCATCAGCTTGAACCTGCGGAGCCTGCCCTTGCGCGGCCTCGCAATGATGAAGTCAGCTTGGCTGGGTCAGGCGATCGTGATCGTCTGCCGAGTCAGTCACAGCAAGCCTTGTTGCCCGCATGGAAAGCCCGCCCTTGTTTGCGAGTAGCTCGAGGACACTTCGCCGACTACGTATGGAACTTCAGTCGGCGAACACCGAACGAGCGGCTCTCGCGCCTGCAACGGACAGCTCGGTAAAGCCGTACGTGCCCTCATCTAGCAGCTCGCGCCCCGCGTCGAGTACCGCCGCATATGCCGCAAACGCAAACGCACCGCCGACGGACACACGCTTGACGCCCAGAGCCGCCAGCTCCGCCACTGCGGGGGTGCCGGGCCGTACGAGGACATTGACGGGCAGATCAACCGATGCGACCAACTCACGGAGCTCCTCCGGCCCATCGAGCGCAGGCGCATAGAGAACATCAGCACCAGCCTCCTGGTAAGCCTGCAGACGCGCGATCGTGTCACCAAGATCAGGTTTACCGCGCAAGTAGTTCTCAGCACGCGCGGTGAGCACCAAGCGTACGGGGCCGGAATGCGCTGCATCCGCCGCCGCCGCAACACGCTCGGTCGCAGCCTCTGCCCCATACAGCCGCCCCTCGGCTGCGCTCCAGTCCTCGATCGAGCAGCCCGCGAGACCCGCCTCGACAGCGAGGCGGACCGTCTCGGCGACACCGGCTGCATCTGGCGCGAAACCGTCCTCGAAATCCGCAGACACAGGAACGTCGGCAGCCACAGCCAGCGTCCCGGCATGCGCAAGCGCCTCCTCACGGCCGATCGAGTAGTCCAACCGGCCGAGACTCGCCGCGTAGCCGCTACTCGTCGTCGCGAGCGCCTGAAAGCCGATTGAGGCGAGCAGCCGCGCCGAGCCCACATCCCACGCGTTGGCTAACAGCAGCGGGCGCTCTTGGCGGTGAAGCGCCAGAAAGCGCTCGAACGTATCACCATCGGTGTTCATCGCGTGAGCCTCCTCATCGTATGACGATCGATCCCGCGCAGCCTCGTACTACACAAGCCGATCCGTGTCGATTCGGGCTGAAACCGTGACACACCTCGCCCGCGGTGTCTAGCGGAAATCAGACCCCGCCATCCACCCGATGAGGCCTGTCACTGGTTGATCGTCGATTTTTGCTACAACTAAGTCGCGCCGCGGGGTGGAGCAGTCTGGTAGCTCGTCGGGCTCATAACCCGAAGGTCGCGGGTTCGAATCCCGCCCCCGCTATGCGAGAAAGCCCCGCAAATGCGGGGTTTTTTCGTGGAAGGGGTCCGACAGAGCGTCGCAGCGTCTCTAGTTCCGTCCCTAGTATCGTGTAGAATCCCTCGCAATGCAGGGGACCAAGCGACAGAAGAAGAAGGGCGTGTGGGAGGTCCGGGTCTACGTGGGCAAAGACCCCCTGACCGGCAAGCCAAGGCAGATATCCAAGACCGTCCACGGTGGCGCACGGGACGCCGACGCCGCTATCCGCGACCTCATCGACAAGCAGGCGCCCTCGCGCACGGACGGCCTTGGCGTGACTATCGGCCAACTGCTCGACAAGTGGCTGGAAGAGAGCGAACGCCTTGACCTCTCCCCGACCACTTTGCGGACCTACCGCTCGCAGATCAACAAGACGATCCGGCCCCGGCTTGGCACGGTCCAGCTCACCCGCCTGACGGCGAAGCATCTGGACGACCTCTACGGGACCATGAAGGCCCAGGGCAGCAGCCCCAAGACCATCCGCAACTATCACGCGATCTTGTCATCCGCGCTCCACCAGGCGGTGCGGTGGGGATGGGTCCGCGCCAACGTGGCCGACCTTGCCAAGCCGCCCACGGTGTCCCAGCGTCGCGTCCAGGCTCCAACGGTTGCCGTGGTGCGGGCGGTCATCCAGAACGCCGCAGAGCGCGACCCACGGCTCGCAGCGATGCTCATGCTGGGAGCACTGACCGGGATGCGCCGGGGCGAGCTGTGCGCCCTGCGCTGGACCGACCTCGACCTTGCTCAGGGGCAGATCGAGGTTGCCCGCTCCGTGGTCGTCGTGAAGAAGGGTGTCGCAGAGAAGTCCACCAAGACCGACCGCTCCCGCACGGTCGCCCTCGACCCGGTAGGCGTCGAGCTGCTGACGCAGCATCGCGCCCGAGTCGAGGAATGGGCAGAGCAGGCCCAGGCAGAGCTTCCCGCAGACGCCTTCGTGTTCTCCCCGGAGATGGACGGGAGCATCCCCTACCGTCCCGACACTGTGACCTCGTTCTTCATCCGCGTGCGGGATGCCGTCGGTGCTCCTACCGTGCGGCTCCACGACCTGCGCCACTTCACCGCCACGCAGTTGATCGCGGCCAACATGGACATCCGTACCGTGGCCGGACGGCTCGGCCACTCCGACCCCTCGATGACGCTCCGCGTCTACTCGCACGTGCTCGAAGAGCGCGACAGGGCAGCCGCAGCCATCATGGGGCAGGTGCTCGGCCCCGAGGCAGCCAAGGAGCTGCCCGCAGGCGAGAAGGCTGCCGCCTGATCCGCCACACTTCGGGCTGTGCCCGATGGTGCCGGAATCTCTGACGTCGGTCATATCTCGTTCGGCCAGCAGCAGTGGTGGACCGACCACCCCGACGCGCTCAACGAGGCGCTGGCCGTCGCCGAGTGGGAGGAATGGCACTTCGAGCGGCGCTCGGATGTGGGACCGACCATCGAGCGGCCCGCCCAGCGGTTGACGCTCACCGTCGAGGAAGCCGCCGAGTCCCTTGGCATCTCGCGCACCTTCGCCTACGAAGCCGTCAAACGTGGCGAGATACCCGCTATCCGCATCGGACGGCGCATCCTTGTCCCCAAGGTCGCCCTCGACCGGCTGCTTGAGAGCGCCGGGGAGCAGGGCGACCTTGGCGAAACCCAAACTTGATTATGGCTACCGTATGGTCAAGGTTGTACAATAACCTTGACTAAGGAGAGGTTATGGCCAAGGTTATCCGTCGCCGTTGGATCGGCGACCCAGGTTCAGGACTCCAACGTAGACACCGACGATCTTGCGAGTACGAGGCGTATGTTCCCGACCCTCTCGCGGGTCGAGCAATCATGCTCGATGGTGATGTAGCTGCCGACGTTGCGGAAGCAGAGGCGGCCATTGCCCGGCTCAACGTTGAAGCGTCCGCTCTGATCGACACCGAGGCACTTGCGCGGATTCTACTGCGCGCCGAGTCGGTTGCGTCGTCACGGATCGAGGGCCTTGAGATCGGCGCTCGACGGCTCCTGCGGTTTGAGGCGGCACGAGAATTTGGCGAGTCACCCTCCGATGTCACGGCAAGCGAAGTGCTGGGAAACATCGACGCCATGCGCTTCGCTGTCGAAAGCAGCTCTGGGGGCGAAGCGATCACGGTCGAGCTATTGCTCGAAATTCACCGACGACTTGTGGCTGGGACACAGATCGAGCGCTACGGCGGGAGAATTCGCACCGAACAGAACTGGATCGGAGGAAGCTCCTACAACCCGTGCTCTGCCACCTACGTTCCACCACCACCCGAGCTGGTAGCCGACCTGCTCGATGATCTATGCGCGTTCTGCAACGACGACATGCTGCCAACTGTTGTCCAGGCGGCGATGGCTCACGCGCAGTTCGAGGCAATTCATCCCTTCGCAGATGGTAACGGCAGGACTGGGCGAGCACTGATCCATCTTGTCCTACGACGCAGGGGACTCGCCACGCGCGTTCTCCCCCCAGCGTCGCTTGTTCTTGCTACGTTGGCGAAGGACTACATATCGGGCTTGGCAGGAACCTGCTATCGAGGGCCAGCGACATCCAAAGCCGCTCACGACGGAATCAACGAGTGGATAGGATTCTTCGCTGGATCGTGCAGACGAGCGGTCGAGGATACCAACAACTTTGAGAAACACATCCGCGCCATAGAGGATGGTTGGCGCGGCCAGCTAGGGCAGATTCGCAAAGGTTCTGCCATTGATCTGATCCTCAAATACCTGCCTGGCGCTCCCATCATCACGGTCAAAACTGCCGCCGACCTCACCAAGCGCAGCGACCAGGCCACCAATGAGGCGGTCAATCGCCTTGTCGAGGCAAGTGTGATTCGCCAAGTTAGCGTCGGACGACGAAATCGGGCCTTTGAAGCCCCAGACATCATTCAAGAGTTCACCACTTTCGAGCGCCAGCTCGCCAGTCCACAAGGAGATACCCGTATATCCCCACCTGCTCGGAGAGTGCCCTATCGACGTTGACGACGCATACTTGTTCCCAAGGTTGCGCTCGACCGGCTGCTTGAAGCTGCCGGGGAGCAAGGATGCGACCAGCCCGGCGAGGATGGGTAGGAGAACTGCACAAAAGCATTGACAGTTCTCGCCCGCATACCCCACACTAATCTGTGAAGAAGCGAATAGCTGAATATACAGTGATTCAGTTATTCGCATATACGAATCCCACTTACAGAAGGGGCCACGATGCGACTTGCAATAACCAATCTGAAGGGAGGGACGGGGAAAACCACGACCGCCGTACATATTGCGGCTGGCCTTGGACGGCTAGACCGAACGCTGCTCATCGACGCAGACCCGCAAGGGTCGGCCACGGAATGGGCGAGCATGATCGGGGACGAGTGCCCATTCGATCTTGTCACGGATGCGGAGCCGGACCTTCACTATCGACTGTCTCAGCTCCTACCGGGTTACAGCCATATCGTGATTGACACGCCTCCCGGCCACGAGACAATCGTTCGCAGCGCCATCCTGTCGGCGACGGACGTGCTCATCCCCCTGACACCCAGCCTCATTGACATCAACCGCCTCCGACCGACGATTGACATGATCGCCGCCTTAGAAACCATCAACGCGCCAACGATCCGCGTGCTTCTCACCCGAGTACGTGCTAACACGCTCACGGGCCGCCTCGCTCGGGAGACGCTGACGGATTTAGGGGTGCCCGTCATCGCAGCCGAGATTCCGCTTCGAGAGGCATATGTGGCCGGGTTCGGTCTGCTGCCCCCGGATGGACACCGATACGGCCAGGTGCTTGACGAGCTGCTGGCCCATGAGGTTGCGGCATGAACGTCAAGGCCACCGAGATTGCCGCCCGCATGAAGGCGACCGCCGCAGGGAGCCGACCCGAAGCAAAGCGCCGTCCAAGTACAGAGGATCACCACTCCAGTTCGGCGGTCCCCGCGCCAGCCGCAGAGAAGCGCTTTACCGTGATTCTCCCCAAGGCCCAACACCGCTTCATCAAGCGATTCGCCTTGGAATCGGACAGCGATGCCAGCACCATCATTCGCACGCTTCTCGCCATGCTCGAAGCAGACCCTTCGGTTGCCGAGAAAGTCCGGGCACTCACACACGAAAGTCAGTGATGCGCCGATTCACATATCTGCATTGCTGCATATCCACATATTCTCATCACTAATCTTACCCATTGTCTACGCTCTACGCCATGAATCAACCTACCGTCACACCACCTCCAATCGTCAGCCTCCTTTGCTCAAAAGGCAGGAACACCATAGGCCACGAGACGAATCTCGCCCGTAGTCCGATTTGGCAGACTCGCCAAGGTACGAGCCTTCCCACGGGACACGTCTACACGCTCGTCTCAACGAGAGACGGCTTGTCGGGGACATTTGGCAATGCCGCCCAGGGCACCCGTATTCCGCTGGGACTGGTCTACGGTTGCCCGCAATCCACACAAGAACTGGAAATCCACTACACCACCAGCGGCACGCCCGAGACCGTGACCGCAACCGTCATCGGATCAAACCACTCGACGCTCACGCCGACTACCACCGCAGTGCTTGCGTCCAACTCCACCCCCGTGGTCGGCGAAACCGTGACCTACACCGCGACAGTAACGCCAGAAGCGCTCGCCGCCCTGCCGACCGGGACCGTCGAATTCTTCGACGGCGGGACGCCGCTGCCCACCTGCTCCGCACAACCGCTCACACAGGGTCTCACAAGCTCGACTGCGACCTGCCAAATCTCCTACCCCCACCCCCGGAACGCACGCCATCACCGCGACATACGACGGCGACTCGCACGACAGCGGGTCAACATCCTCCCCGTACACCGTCACCGTCCACGAAAGCACACCAACTGGCGGCGGAGGCTCCAACCCTGGTGGCGGCTCGACCGGCTCGCCGACTGGCGGATCGGGTACAGGGTCTACAGGTACGACGACCACGACACCCACCAGCCCGCCCGGCGGAACTACGACGCAGCCGCCCAAGCCGCTGACCCGAGCACAGAAGCTCGCCAAAGCGCTCAAGCAATGCAAGAAGGAACCAAAGAAGAAGCGGGCCAAATGCGAAGCGAACGCCAAGAAGAAGTACGGCCCGAAAAAGAGCAAGAAGCACAAGCCCACAGCGCACGGCAAGAAGTAGCGGCAGCCAGACAGGCAGAGAGGGGGGCGTGGGTGCCCTCATGGGAGCCAGAACGCCGAAGCGTAGGCTCCGGTGCCGACCACGACCACGTGATCGTGCAACCGAACGCCGTGACGGACACACGCCGCCCCGATGGCCCCGGCGCTCCGACGCTCTGCGAGCGTCGCCACGGCATCGCCGTGGTGGCGAAAGCGAACGAGGATGACCGCCGACGCTCGACTGGATCCTGCCGTCGTCAGGATCGGTCGAGCAGAGAGCCGCGCCGCCTGCGCCCACGAGGTCGCAAGAACGAGATGGCCCGCCAGGCGGTGTCGGTCATCGAGTACAAGAGCAAGGGTCGTCTCCTGACGGCGACCGCGCATCAGGTCGAGAGCGACCCTCGCGGCGTCCGCCGGGCCGTCGATCACGACGGGCAAGTCAAGCTGGCGTTCCGAGACGACCTCGGGATGCCGCGCCGCTTGGCTGTGGCCTGTCACGGCGCGGAAGATGGTGTGAACAGAAGATGTACGGGACATTGTGGTGCCCTCCATGATTGGTGGATTCATGGAGCCACCCCACCGGCCTTTGGGCGCAGCGGAACAGGTCAGACCCGAGGGTCTCTCGTCTTGGGCCTTGCAGCACCCAGCGACCCAGGCCGGTAGCCCCCAGGAATGAAGCCCCGAGAAGGGACGGGCCACAAGACCGCCATCGCCCGCACACCTCGACGCCCGTAGCAGCGCCACCGCCTACAAGCAGCACCCAGGGAGTGAGCGCCAGCGGTTGACCAGCGTGGTCCGCGCGCTCGAACGCTGCCGGCAGGTCCGGCAAGCGCGGGCGCAGCCATGAGACAGACCCACAGCTCGGCTTCGCCATCCACGGCCCCCCGATGCCGTGGCGGCGCTCGCCCTCTTCGCCGCAGACGCCCCAGCGCCGACCGTAGGGGTCGGAACCCGAGGGTCGCAGCCCAGCTCCGACACACCCAATCCGTTGCCCGACAATGAACCCGAAGGTCCACGCCATCCCTAATCTATCCCTACTTTCTGCCGCGCAACCGTCGATCCAAACCTCCCGCGTGGATCAGCACATCACCTAAAATCACCAGTCATAGAGCCAAATCAGGAGTACGCGGGAGGACCACGAAAAACGGCCCGGACAGCCCAAATGGGGCTCATAACCCGAAGGTCGCAGGTTCGAATCCTGCCCCCGCTATACAAGAAAGCCCTCCAAATGGAGGGCTTTCTTGCGGGCTGAGGTCGCGGTAACAAGTGGAGCGGGGCCCAATTGGGGCCCAATTTTAGAAAAAAAACATGGGCCTTGGGCTGCTGCCCGACGTTTCGCAGTCCGGTCACGCCCCGGTGTCGAAGTGTTCCCACGCCACCGGGACTGGGTGCCCAGACGCTGAGCGGATAGCGGCGCCAGAGCCGACCTACCAGCGGAAGGCGACCAACTGCGTCCTGTGCGGGCGTGTCGCTGCCGCGAACGAGCGTGCCTGCTTTTGGCGACGAGCGGGTCTGCTCGCCAGTTGCGGTGAGTGCCCTGCTATCGCGTCCACGCGATACACGCGGCGGCGCTGGTGCTCGCGTCGCACGGGCGGCTCAATCGCCCGATCGGGTGGTCTAGCGCGGGCTCAAGCGGGCAGTTGACCAGCTCAACGCCGCCACTTCGTCGAGAGCCTCATGAGGGGCACGGTCATGAGCCGTGGCAGCAATCGCGGGCCCGGGACAACGCGCAGGCCGAGCTGCTCGAAGAGCGTGAGCGCGTCCAGTTGGAACCAGTGCTCGGTGACCTTCCCGCCGGCCATCCGGTTGATCTCGATGCCGGAGAAACGGACCTCGCGGCCGGTCGGTGGCAGCCCCCGGAAGGGCCCGGTGTGAGTTCCGGTGAAGAGGATCCGCTGCGCGGTCATCCCCTCGTCGGCTACGGCGTCCTGCACCTCGAGGTGTAGGTCGGGGAAGCCCTTGAGAAAGGTGCCGAGGAACTCAACCCACGCGTCGCTGTCGAGTGCCGGCAGCTGCATGCTCTCGGGAGCGTGTGCGGTGTAGCCGGCGGTTCGCGCGCCGGCCTCGCCCTCGTCGTCGCGGGCGTTGAAGGCGTCGATCCACTGGCGCGCAGCCAGCTTGTTGTCCCCGGCCGATGCCGGCTTGCTGATTGTCTCAGTGCTCATCGTGGCTCCTTTTTGGGTGTCAGGCCGGGATGCCGGGAGGGCCGAGGATCTCGAGGCCGTACTCGGCGGCCGTCTTCATCACCAGCTCCATGTCGGGCGGCGTTGCGGGACCGGGCGGGAGCTCCGGGCCGGGGGCGGGCTCGGCCAGCGCGCGGACGAAGCCCGCGAAGTCACCCGGTTGGGTGACCAGGAGGAACCGCGCCATCTCGGAGCTCACGATGAACGTGTGCGGGATGTCGCGCGGCCCGAGGACGAACGAGCCGGCCGGTGCGACATGGGTCTCGCCGTCGACCCAGATCGTGAGCTCACCTTCGAGGACGTAGAACCACTCGTCCTCGTTGTGGTGGACGTGGAGCGGCGAGCCGCTTCCGCGTGGGGCCGTCTGCTCGGTGACCATGACGCCGTCGCCGGCCGCCTTGATCGTCGTCAGCCCGCCGAAGAACCAGAGGTGCTCGCCCGTGCCGGGCTGATGTGCGATGGGGGTGAGAGTTGTCATGTGCGCAGTATGCTCCGCGCGGCTGTTCGCGACCATCCCCCGCGCGCGGGGATCTTTCTTGCACGCGGTGAGAGACTGGGACGATGACACGGTCCGTCGCAAGACTGATTGATGAGATCGACCTCCTCGCGTCCAGGGGACTGCCGCGCAAGGAGTTTTTCGCCGAGCTCGCTCCGAGGGTCCGCACGGTGGTCGACAACGACGCGAGCTGCTGGCACACGCTCGACCCGCACACGCGTCTGCTGACCAGCGACGACCCCACGGAGCTGATCGGCCGCGGGATCTTCACCGCGGAGCAGGCCCCCGGCGCCGGCGAGCTGATCATCCGCAGCGAGTACATGATCGACGACGTCAACACGTTCGCCGGGCTCGCCGCCAAGCGGGTGCCGGTCGGGATCCTCGACCACGCCACCCGCGGCAATCCCGAGAGCAGCCCGCGCTACCGCGATCTGCTCCTGCCGTCCGACATCCCGCACGAGCTCCGTGCCGCATTCGTCATCCGCCGGCGCGTGTGGGGCGCGGTCCACATCGCCCGCCGCGGGTCGAGCGGACCGTTCCAACCGAAGGACGCCGACGCCCTCGCCGCGATCACCGGCGCGGTCGCGCGTGGGATCCGCACGTCGCTGCGCTTCGACGCGGCCCGGCGCGTCAATGGGCTCGAGGCGCCCGGCCTCGTCGTCCTCGGCCCCGGCGACGAGGTCGAGATGATCACCCCGCCGGCCCGCGAGCTGCTCGCCTCGATCGCCGCCAGCGACATCCCGTACACCGACGACGACATGCCCGTCGCGGTCCTCTCCCTGGCAGGGTTCGTCCGCAGTGCACCCCACGCAGCACAGGGCGGCGCGAACGTCGTCACCGTGCCGGCCGATGACGGCTGGGTGACCCTCCACGCGTCCCGCCCGGGCTCGGCGTCCGACGGCCGCGTGGCGATCGTGATCGAGCGCGCCAGCGCGGCCCGCTCAGCGACCGTCCGCCTGGAGGCGTTCGGTGCGACCGCCCGCGAGCGTGAGGTCGCCACGCTCCTCGCACGCGGACTGTCGCGCTCCGAGATCGCCGAGTCGCTGGTCCTCTCTCCGCACACGGTCGAGGACCACACCAAGAGCCTCTACAACAAGGTCGGCGTCGCTTCGCGCCAGGAGCTCGTCGCCCGGGTATTCCTCGACGAGTACCTCCCCGAGGTAGCCCAGAGCACGCCGCTGACCTCCCGAGGACGCTTCGACCGCGTCTAGCGTCCGAGCGCACATACAGCGGATCCGCCGGAACGGCTGATTCCGCAACGTCCGTTCCGCATCGCGCCACCTAGCCATCCAGCACGCCGAGTAAGGGGCTGCATCGTTCCGCGGGGTCCTAACCGCGCCGGCGAGCGAAGTCTCCCTCCAGACCGCTGCACCACGACTGACCGGCCCGGACCTGCTTCCGTTCCGCGACGGGCCTCTTGCCCGACTGCGTCGACGAACCTCCTTCGCGCGGACTGCAGGGGCGAGCCCCGCGAGCCTGCTGCTGCTGGCGACGACGTCGTGCCACCGTCGAAACCCGTGCTGGCGAATCTCAGGACGGCTACCGTTGCCGTCGGCATGTCCTGATTCTGTGGTTCGGTGTTACTCGGCTGGCGCCCGCAGACGGGTATTGGCAGCGCTCCCGAGGCTCACGCCGGCTCGCTGCCAATCTCGATGGTGAGGACCACAGCACCTCGCGGCTGCGAATCGGCGTCGATCTGCACCTCCACCTCGGCGAGTGCTTGGCCGTGTCGAGTCAACTCGTCTCTGAGCCCCGTCTTGGGTTCGAGCCGCACAACTGTGGCTCGGAGGACCCCCGGGTCTCGGTCTACCGAGCAGGTCAGATTTTACGCCGATGACATCAGCCCGTCCCAGATCGACATTGAGCTCGGCCGCCAACGCCGCCACAGCAGCCGAGGTTGCCTTGTCGACGAGCGTCCCGACCCGCTCGCCTGTATTCGACGAGTTTTGAGCCAAGCGCCGGAGCATTTCGGCGAAGACATCTAGATCCATGTGGTCCTTCCCTGAACGAACGAGCGCGGTGTCTTTTAGGTGATGAAGCGGTGGATGGCCTCGTTGGCGTGGTCCTGAAACGACGGGTTGGCCAGGTCGGGGAAGATGTCTGCTTGGTCGACCACGGGACCCTTGAGGACTTCCCCCGCGCTGGCGTAGAACACGCCGCTGGACAGGGTCGGGTCGGTGACGCCGTCGACCAGTCGCTTCGCGCCCACGTCAAGCTTGTGGGCGATGCCGAGGCGGGGCATGACGTACTTGGCCGCTATGCGCAGCGGCAATTTGAGGTCATTGGGTGCTTGGGTGCCGGTGGTGTTGCCGGGGCTCACGCAGATGAATCGGCGGTCGGGGTATTGGCGGGCCAGGTAGGCCATCCATAGGATGCCGATGCAGCTTGGCCTGCCCATAGGCCAAATTGACGTCAGGTTTGCGGTCGGCGAAATAGCTGCCGTCGATGACTGTGGCGAGCTCGTCGGCGGAGTTTGAGTCAAACGACGGCCGCTTGAACCCCATTTTCGGGATTCCCCTGGCTGCCTCGCTTCCGGCGAAGAGCGCCACCTCGCCAAGTCGCTCCTCGGCCAGAAGCGTCTCGAGGAGGACGACGTGGCCAAGAACGTTCTGCGCGAACATGTAAGTGGCCCCGTCGGCGGTCAACTTCATCGGCGTCTTGCCGCCCATTCCACCGGCGTTCATGACCACCGCGTCGAGCGATCCGTCAATGCCCGCCAGGCCAGCGCGGACCGAGCCCGGATCGGCAACGTCCATGAGAACGATGTCGAAGATGCGCCGGCCGGTCTCCGCTTCGAGCTCGGCCTTTGCCGTTGCCGCCCGGTCTTGGTTGCGGCACGCCAGGTAGATGCGGGCGATCTCGGGACGTGATGCCAGTTGCCGGGCCACGTCCTTGCCGATCCCGACGTTGGCGCCGGTGATCAACACGGTCTTTTCTTCGGTGGTTTGCATTTGTGCTTGGCTCCTTAGGTACAGACATGGTCATTGGTGATCCGGCTGCGTCTCGTCGGTCATGCCGTGGGTGTTTGGCGGACCTCGGGTCCGTGGCCGCCGGGGCGAGCGACCAGCCTCATCTCCTCCCTCTCAGATCGCGAGGCGGCCGCCGTCGACGGGGATGATCGCCCCGTTGATGTAGCCGGCCGCCGGGGTCGCGAGGAATGTGATGACGTCGGACAGCTCGTGCACTTCAGCGACGCGGCGGAGCGGAATCGTCTTGGCAAACTCCTTGGCCATCTCCAACCTCGGCTCCACCGCCGGGGTCAACGTCGGACCGGGAGCGACCGCGTTGACGCGGACGTTCTGCGGCCCGTATTCGGCAGCCCACGCCTTGGTGAGCAGCTCGATCGCGGCGCGCGAGGCGCCGTAGGCAGCCATGCCTGGCTGGCCGTAGCTCGCGACCATCGTTGAGACGTTGATGATCGATCCGCCGCCGCGGGCGGCGATCTTCGGGGCGAGCGCGGCGACGAGGAAGAACGGCGCCTTGACGTTGATCTGGAACAGCCCGTCGAACGCCGCCTCGTCGGTGTCGGCCGTCGGTGCGAGGGCGGCAAAGCCGGCACAGTTGACCAGAACATCGATCTCGCCCGCTGCGTCGGCAACGCGCCTCACCTCGGACATCTCCGAGAAGTCAGCGGCGATGAACTGCGCATCGTGCCCACCCGCCCGGATCTTCTCCACGGTGCTCGCGCCGCGGGTCTCATCGCGGCCGGTGATGATCACCGACGCGCCCTTCTCGGCCATCGCCAGTGCGGTGGCGGAACCCATCCCTGATGTGCCGCCGGTGATGAGGGCGGTCTTGCCTTGGAGTGACATGTATCGCGTTCTCCCTTTGAATGGTTGTCGCGACCCTCGAAATGGATCGTGCATTCCACTCTAACACAGAATGGATAGGGCGATCCATTCTGTTGGTAGAATCTGCGATATGAACACGACTAGCCCCTCCCCTCGCCCGTTGACGCGCAAGGGCCAGGAGACCCGTCAGCGCATCGTCGACGCGGCCGCCGGGTTGATCTTCCGACAAGGCGTCGCCCACACGACGATCGAGGACGTACGCGCGGCAGCGGACGTCTCGAGCTCGCAGCTCTACCACTACTTCGAGGACAAGACGGCTTTGGTCTGGGCCGTGGTCGACCACCAGGCCGACACGATGGTCGGCGGGCAGGAGAACGTTCGATTTCAGCACGCTGGAGGGCCTCCGAGCCTGGCGCGACTTCGTGATCGCGGCCCAGCGCGAGCACCACTGCAGCGGCGGCTGCCCAATCGGCTCTCTCGGAGGCCAGCTAGCCGAGACCGATCCCGACGCAAGAGCCCACGTCGCCGAGGGCTTCAAACGATGGGAAGCCACGATCCAGAGCGGTCTACGAGAGATGCAAGCACGAGGCGAGCTCCCGCCCGACACCGACCCCGACACCCTCGCCCTCGCGCTGCTAGCCGCCCTGCAAGGCGGCCTGCTCCTCACCCAGGTCAAACGCGACACCAAGCCGCTAGAGGCCGCGCTCGACGCCATGCTCGACCTGGTCGCCCGACTCAACGGCGACAGCCGGTAGCGGTCTCGCGCGATACGCTCGAGACCCCACCGCGCCGCACGAGCCCCGGTCGATCGGCAGGTGCTGATCTCTGCCGAGGTGCGCAAGCAGCTTGGTCTGCCGCCGGCGTGATCCCCGAGCAGGTGGCTTGTAAAGATGGATGGGTGACGTATTCGGTCGAGCACCTCGAACGAGCCGCTCGCGAACACGTTCTCGCGCACATGCCCGACGATCCCAGCGGGGAGCTTGCAGCGATGGATCTCGCGGCCATGTTGATCAGCTACAACACCTGGCGCGGCCGGCTCATACCGGCTCAACCACGTCGCTGTCACGTATCGCCTGAACTATCCGATAGCCAAGAGGCGGTCGAGCACAAGGATGCACTCGACGCGATCATCGCCAAGGTCGAGGCCGGCGACGACCTCAAACCGCATCCGAGCAGGGCAGTCCTGGTAGGCCACGACCCGAAAGGCCACACCGATCGAGACCCGATGCTCTCTGACTACGGGGTGCATCACTTGCACCTGTCCACAGACCTTGAGAGCGACAGGTTTGTCAAACGCACCAAAGAGCTGCTGTTCGCCGTGTTCAGGCCGGGTGACGCGTATCTGATCGGCATCTACCAACACCTCACCGACTGGGCCAAGGAGGACATTCTGAAGACGGTTGCCCGCAATTGGCCAGACATCGGCATCGTGCACGAGTTGCGGTCCGTGATCGGGTTGACGTCGTACCCCACCGACGAGCAGCGTCTGGAGCTCCGCAAGGGCGGAATCGCCAGTGCGCCTGTCGAGGTGGACGGTAGGTTCTTCATGACGATCGGGCAGACGCTCGTCGGCACCCCGATGCGTGCGGTGCAGATGAGCAACGTCGTCATGCATACGTTCCGCGAATGGCGGGAAAAGGGCGACGAACGTGTGGCCACGATCCTCCGCGCTCACAAGAAGGCGACAGGACTGCCGGTCACGGGGCCGTGGCAGATCGCGGTCTACAACGAGTCAATCGGCTATCTACGCGACGACATCTTCTACGGGATTGCGCAGCTCTCGTAAGTCGCTGAAGACCATGCGATGTATCTCAGTCAGAGGCCTTCTGTCTCGGCATTAACGTCCTTGTGTCGACGTTTGGGTCAGGCCAAGAGCTTTCGCGTCGCTTGGTCCACTCCTCGGTCACGCGTGTGGCCTCCTCAAGGTCCATGCCACCAAGGATTGCGTTGCGCTCCACGACTAGACGATTCACTTCCGACAAAGCCGGCTCGTTCGCGGCGGCCAGCTGATCATAAAGCCATAGGTTGAGTTCGACCGTGAGCTCTGCGTGGATCGCGATAACAGGACGCAACACGAGCACCTGGCCTTGCGACTCGACGAACCGTCTGGCCGGTGCAGACCAGCCATCCCATGCCGCGAGTTGCTGAACGCTCAGTTGGATCTCGCTCGTCGCGAGGACTCCCGGTTGAGGCTGCAAACGGACCTCATGCCCGATAAACGGGAGCGAGTGATGCAGGACGTAGTGCGGAGATTGTGGATGAACGGAACCTCAGGATGTGCAATGACGTCACGCTACCTCCGCTCGCCAGGACTACAAGATCGTCCACAACAAGCACTTCGTCCCTCACTTCGGGGAGAACAAGCCAGTCATCGATATCGGCACGCGTGAGATCGCCAGCTACATCACGGCGAAGAGCACAGGCAAGGATGCGGCCAAAAGCAAAGGCAAGGACAAGGGCAAGGGCAAGGACAAAGTCGGCCTGAGCCGCAAGACGATCGTCAACCACCTGAACTTCGCGCACGGCGTGTTCGCCTTTGCGGTGAAGCACGGATGGTGCCCTTCCAATCCAGTGGCGATGACCGACCGACCGGCGCAGGAGGAGGCAGACGCGGACATCCGCTTCCTCAACCTGGCCGAGCTGGAGGCCGTCTTGCGCGCGACCGCAACGCTCGCGTCGAGCGCCGCAGAGGGCGAGATCGAGCCCGATGTGCGCGCTCGCACGGACTATGCGATGTATCTCACCGCAGCGATGACCGGTCTACGTCAGGGAGAGCTCAGAGCACTTCGGTGGCGGGATGTGGACTGGCCGGCGTCGGTGATCCGGGTCCGGCGCAGCTACACCCGTGGGAAGCTGGGACGCCCGAAGTCAAAGCGCTCGTCCAGAGCGGTGCCGATGGCCGACCGCGTTGGCGGGGAGCTGGAGCGTCATTTCCAGCGCTCGGTATACAAAGGCGATGACGACTCGGTGTTCTGCCACCCGCAGACAGGGGATCCGTACGACGACTCGCAGATCCGCAAACGCTTCTACGACGCGATGAAGGCAGCGAAGTTGGGTGATCGCTGCGGACGCGAGGGCGGGATTACCTTCCACTCCCTGCGGCATACGTTCGGGACGCGGATGGCCGCCGCCGGTGTGCCGATGCGCACGCTGCAGGAGTGGATGGGCCACCGCAACCTGGCGACCACCGAAATCTACGCCGACTATGCCCCCGATCCGGCCTACGGAGCAAAGTTCGCCGAAGACGCGTTCACGGCGAAGAAGCCGGAGGAGGGAGAGAACGGCGTGGTCGAGCAGCAGCACGACGTGACGGGCAGCGGGAACGCCGATCTGGACGGACGGGCTTGATCGCTCCCAGTAGAAGTATCCGGCTGTAGCCGGTATACTAGTGTAGTGTCTCGCAATTAGTTGGTGTTTGTGGTAGGGTGTCGTATGCGTCCGGCTACGGCACCGATGCCTGTCACGAACAGCCAACGGGAGATCTTGGAGGGGGTGGCGAGGTCTCATGTCGCGGCGCATCGTGATGTGCAGCGGGCACGTGTATTGCTGCTCGCGGTTGATGGCGTCGCGAATACTCAGATCGCGGCGAGGGTGGGGGTTTCGCCGGCGAGTGTGAAGGCGTGGCGTGAACGGTTCGCGGAGGATGGATTGACCGGGTTTGGTGGGGTCCGTCCGGGCCGTGGTCGTAAGCCATCGATCCCTGCCGGGAAGGTGGAGGCTGTCGTGCACGCTACTTTGCACGAGAAGCCTTTGGGTGAGACGCATTGGTCGTGTCGCTCGATGGCCAAGGCCCAGGGTGTGAGTTCGGCGACGGTGCAACGGATCTGGTCCGCGCGGAACATCCAGCCGCACCGTGTGAAGACGTTCAAGTTGTCTAACGACAAGCGTTTTGAGGAGAAGCTCGTCGATGTTGTGGGGTTGTATTTGAATCCGCCGGAGAAGGCGATCGTCCTATCGATGGACGAAAAGAGCCAGATCCAGGCATTGGACCGCACCCAGGCGAGCCTGCCGATGAAGAAGGGCCGGGCTGGCACGATGACCCACGATTACAAGCGTCACGGCACGACCACCCTGTTTGCCGCGCTCGATGTGCTCACGGGCACAGTGATCGGTGAGTGCCTACCCCGCCACCGTCACATCGAGTTTCTGCGGTTGCTGCGCACGATCGACCGGGAAGTCCCCAAGGGCCTGCAGATCCACCTGATCCTCGACAACTACAGCACGCACAAGCACGAAAAGGTCAAGGAGTGGCTAGCGAAGCACCCCCGCTTTCATCTGCACTTCACGCCCACCGCCAGCTCATGGTTGAACCTGATCGAGCGATGGTTCGGCAAGCTCACAGACAAGGCCATCCGGCGCGGCATCTTCCACTCCGTACCCGAGCTCATCAACGCGATCGAGACGTACCTACAAGCCAACAACCAGGACCCTCAGCCATTCATCTGGACCGCCACAGCAGAGCAAATCCTCACCAAGGTACGCCGCGGCCGCGTCGCACTCGAAACAAACACCAACTAAAACCGAGACACAGCACTAGGAGGCACGATATCCCCAGTTGCTTCGGCGTCTGGGTGCGAGACCCGGCTTCGGTCGGGTCTCAGCGTTTAACAGGACGCCATGCCCGGGGCCGGTGAATCTCGCCACGGTGATCACGAAGCACATCGGGGAGCTGGCTCGCCTGAAGTGGTCCGTGGCGAATCGACTTGAGCACATCGACATTCGTGCGCAGGCTGCGAGCCGGGTTCGCACTTGGGCTGAGTAGCGCGAGATGCAGTCCAAGCTCGTTGCGTGCCAGACGGATTGGCTCGACGAGATCGGTGTCGTTGGTAAGGACGATCGCCATCTCACAGTCGCGCCGGAACGCGTCGATCAGGAGATGTGAGGCGAAGTTGACATCGGAGCCCTTCTCCTCGGTTGAGATGACCCGAACGTTGTCTCCGCTTACCGGACAGTCGGACCCCTTTGGACATGGCTCGGCGCGCCGCATCCAACGGGCTCCGCTGCGGAACTGACCGAGAAAGATCTCAATGTCGCGGGTCGCCAGGGCACGGAAGTACATCTGCTGTCGCGTAGCCTCTTGGGGGTCATCGGCTCGCGCAGAGCATTTCGGACCGGCTGAATACACCGTCGCCCAAACGTACGTTCAATGAGACGCTCGGTACGCCAAGATGTCGAGTGCTACTTCATGGCAGGCTGTTGGTGTACGTGTCATAGCTCGTGGCCCGTGTCTGCACGGCCCTCCTCATACTGGTCTGCGCTCGTCACCGGTGTCCTCGCGTGTACGTGTCCGAAGCTGCTGACGACCGGTCGCCGCCGATCTACAGGCCAATGTAGTGCCGACGGTCTACACCGCGCGGGAGAGGGCCGGTGCGCGTGTCGGCCCACGTCAACCCCAGGCAGGTCCAGGGCCGGTCATATGGCGATGCAGGCCCGCGTCTCAGCTGTCCGCGCGCGTCCAGATCTGCGTTGCAGGATCCCACTTGCTCAGTTGGCGGGTGGCATCCTCAATCAGCGGGTCGATAAACGCGCGGATCTCATTGAGCAGTTCGTGCCATGATGCCGGCGGCATCCGCTGGTAGGCCATCCGTCCGAGCATCGCCGTGTACATCTGCTGGCGGTCCGGCATGTCGGCGAGCGCGACTGCCAGGGTCACCACCTCGTGGTTGCGGTGGGCAGCGACATCGACGATCGCCGAGTGCAGCTCGCTCGCCCTGAAGCTGTGAACGCGGCTGAGGACCCAGGTGTCGGCGAAGTCGCGGTCGCGCGTGTTCAGCTCGCGGCGGCTCATCATCGTCGCGACCTTCTCGGCCAGGCTCATCTCCGGCGGGTAGGACGCCAGCCGGATCGTGCCGGTGCCCAGCAGCTCGGGCAGCTCGATGACCGTGGACCGGTGCGGGTCGCCGAACGAGAAGTCGAGCGTAGTCGTGATCCTCGCCGTCACCAGATGCGCGATCAGCTTCACCCGCACCCCGTGATACTCGGCGTCTTCGCGCATGACCTCCGTTCGGATGCTGTCGGCATCGAATGCGAGCCCGTCGTCCACATCGAGCTTGGTGCCGACGATCTCGGCGACGGCGGCCGCGACGACGGCCTCGTCGTTTCCGACGCCCACCGTGGAGAGATCGGCGTCCTTGGTTATCCGGCGAGCCGACATCGCGGCCATCAGCATCCCGCCCTTCAGGGTCATCTTGTCGGCGTATTGCGACGCCGCCAGACGCCGCAGGAACCCCTCGACGGCGTAAACAACGAGCAGGGCGTTGGTGTTGCCGCCGTAGTCTGAGCGGGCGAGTGCCTGGATCTGGCGGAAGATCCGTGTGGCGCTCTGTGAGCGTTCGACGGTGTCGTCGCTCACGCGAGGATCACCTCGAGCGCCTCCCGGATCCGGCGTTCCCCGCCGAGCTGCCGCGCGAGCGCGGTCAGTCGCAGCGGGTTCGCCCCGGCTTGCCGCGTGTAGCGCGACAGCGCCGCGAGCGCCACGTCGCGCCCAACGACGTGGGGCACGCGCATCGCGTCGACGATGCACCGCGGCGCCGAATAGATCCAGAACGGCTCGCCGGCGTCGGTGTGCTGAGCAAGCCGGTCCAGGCCGAACGTCTCGGCGGCGAACCGATGCAGCCGGGTTGCCGGCATGTCGATCTTCGGCCAGTGGGCGCCGCGCGGAACGGCGAGGTCGATTCTCGCCGGCAGCTCGTCGGACAGATCCCAGTACGACAGGCCCGAGCTCAGGCAGATCGTCCCGTCCGGAACCCGCGCGGCGAGCGCCGCGAACTCGGTGTTCATGGCCGGGTCGCTGTCAACTGACTGCATCACGCCGCGCGAGAGCACGACCAGATCGCCCTCGTCACGCAGCCGATAGATCTGGTGCCGCGGGATCCCGGCGTCGACGGCCTCGCGGACGCGGAACGGCCGGTTACCGAAGTGCTGCTTGATGATCCTCAGCTCAGAACGCGGCATACGACAAATCCTAACCACCTCATCGGCAGGTGGTGAGCTTTTGTTGGTCGCCCTGGCGGTCCCGCCGCAGCCCCAGCTGGACTGGAACTGACCTACCGATGTTGAGGAGCGCGTACCAATTTGTGTACCAATCTGAGCGAAAGTGAGGGGCACGGAACGACACAAGAACGGCTCTAGAAAGCCATCTCAGTACCCACCAACACCCCCCAGGTAAATCTCATAACCCGAAGGTCGCAGGTTCGAATCCCGCCCCCGCTATACAAGAAAGCCCTCCAAATGGAGGGCTTTTTTGTGGTGGTTGGAGAGCGCTGTCAGCTGGGGCGCGTCACAATTTTCAATAAAAGCGTGGGCGAGCCGCTGAGGTCGACATGTGCGCTCACAGGGTTTTGCGTACTGGTGGCGCTTGATTCGCGATGGGCTGGCGACTGGTCTTGTCATTACTCGAGGCCAGATGTCTCGCGATTCGCGTAGAGCGCTTGCGGAGCTGTGTTCTGGTACATAAGCTTCCGGCGGCTATATGGTCAACCTCGGCGTGCACAGCCGCCTCGACGCGACCGTCCTCACCACCGAGACCTCTACCGCTTGGCCGATGACCTTGACGAGCTCCACACGGCGCTCCGCATAGGCGTCGGGCCTCCTGCGAGGCAGCGTTGAGTTGTAATATCGGCCGATGACGCAACGGCAGGGTGCGGGTGCAGTGGCGGTCGCCAACGAGGAAGCGGTGCGTGCTTGGGACACGGTGCTGTATGAGCGGTGGAAGTCGAACCGCAACGTGTTCGTGAGCGCACTGACAGAGATCACCGAGGACGCCTTCGGGCTCTTTGCGCCGCCCGAGCACGGGTGCTGCATCGACATCGGCTGCGGCTTCGGCGAGACGACTCAGCAGCTGGCTGAGCTCGTCGGACCTGACGGCTTCGCACTCGGCGTCGACTCCTCGCCGAGGTTCATAGAGGACGCCCGTCGCGAGGCCCTCGAGGCGGGTGTCGAGAACGCCCAGTTCGAGATCGCCGATGCGCAGACGGCTGAATGGGATCCCATCTACGACTACGCCTTCTCACGCATGGGGACGCAGTTCTTCGCAGCGCCGGTCCCGGCTATGCGCGCGATCCGCGGTGCGCTGAAGCCCGGTGGTAGGCTCGCCAAGGTCTGCTGGCGGCGCAAGGCCGATAGCCCGATGTGGGCGGAGACCCAGCAGGTCGTTGAGCGGTTCCTCTCGCGCCCCGAGGAGTACGAGGCCGACACCTGCGGGCCCGGGCCGTTCTCGCTCGGTAACCCCGAGACCACCCATGGGATTCTCCAAGCCGCCGGGTTCGAGCAGATCGAGCTGCATCAGCGCGACTTCGACTACTTCATGGGCGCGAACATAGACGAGGCGATCGACGCCATGCTCGCGATCGGGCCTGGCGCCGAGCTGATCCGCCTGAACGGCGACTACGGGGAGAGCCGTCGAGGCGAGATCGCCGAGGCACTGAGAGGCCACTACGCCGCCTGGCAGAAGCCCGATGGCTCAATAACCGGCCGCGGGTCAGTCTGGATCGTCGCGGCCACCAACCCCAGCTAGTTGGGCTGCGCCCGTGTCAAGGGACCGTGCTAGCGGTCCCGGTGCGCACGGCGGGGAGACCGGTACGCCTCACACCAGGCGTTGGACCGCGCATCGGCTTCGTGCTCGGCTACGACGACACGCTTGCGCGCGGGGCGACCTCTACGAACGAATGGCGGATGCTCTGGAATGGGCACGCGAAGTAGCTGGGCACCCGCAATCGCAGCCGCGCAGGCTCCCTTGGTAGCTGTAACCAGCTTTGCCCATGGCTCTCGACGTACGCCGCCGCCTTTTCTTCATTGAGACTCCTTCGGGGTTCAACGCGTTCGCAGCCAGTCCGCGGGCAGCGTGGCGGGCACCTCGGGATAGTGGGGGATGACCCTGCGCGCGAAGGACTCCGCCGGACGTCCAGCAACGAGACGGCCTACGTCTTCCATCGCGCTCAGCACTCGCACCGAGGAGGCGATCTGGAAGTCGGCTGCCTCGAGCTGCTCGCCGCCGATGACGCCGCTCTGAAGCAGGCTGTCCACCTCATCGAGCAGTCCGGGCAGCTCGGCTAGATCACGCTTGACCCGCTCGTCGCTCGCCCCAGCCTGGCGAACGAAGACTGGCACCACTGGTGTGAGCAGGATGCCCATCAGCGCCGGTGCAGGCAGAGGGCTGGCGACATCGGCAAACCAGCGACGCTGACTCAGATGGTGTCGAAGACCCCAGCGGATCAGGCGGCGTGGCACCGGTTGCAGGACCGCCTCGCCCCAGCGCTCGGCCTCCTGGGCGCCAGCGCGAGCCGCGGGCTCGCTCGGGTAAAGGGATGGTGTGGGGACAAGCTCCTCGAGCGCCTTGGCCATCGCGAGCGAGCCCTGCACCCGACGGCCATCTGCAAGCTTCATCGCGGGCACTGTCGCCCGCCTGAAACCGAGCGCGAACAAGGCCAGCGGGTGGGCGCCACCGAGCAGCTCGACGTATCGGTATGTGAGCCCCTTTCGCTCGAGCATTCCCTGCACCGCGAGGACCGGGTGCGATAGCGCGATCCCGTACAGACGAATGGGGCTCTCGACCACGTCAGGTGCCGGGGTCGCTGTCGGGTTGGTGTGGCGGGGCGACTCCCCATCCCCAGCGCGGCACCGGGGCGTGCGCGACAGTCTGCGCGTCGGGCTGGGAGTTGTGCAGCGCCAGACGCGAGCCCCACTCGGCATAGCCGATGATCGCGGCGCGGAACTCCGAGTCCGCCGGGAGTCCCGCATCGTCGGCGGCACGGCTGAGCAGGGTCACGAACGCGAGTCGCTGCTCGGGGGTGATCGCCAGATCGCGGTGACGGGCAAGCATGTGCTCGTAGCCCCCGCGCTGCTCGGTGTAAACGGCGGGGCCGCCCATCACCTCGGCCCACCAGTCGGTCACATGGGCACGGTGCTCCTCGCTCACCTTGCCGCCAAAGAGCGTCGCGATATCGGGGGCATCGGACTCGATGAGATCGTAGAAACGGTCCATCCAGCGTGCGAAAGCCTCGCGGCCACCCGCCCATTCGTAGATCGTCGGCGTCGAATCACCCACGTCCGCGAAAGCTAACGGATCGTCGTGTATTGCCGCGCATCGCAGAACCGCCGCCAGCGACACGAGGTGTTTGGTGCGAGAGCGGCGCGCAGCGCGGCGAGGGCGCCCATCGTGCCGGCGGCGAGCAGCGCAAGGACGATGCTTCCGCCGAAGTCACGAACCTAGCTTGCGTGTGTCCCGCTGGTCATGCAGGTCTCCGCCGTCAGTGACTCCGTTGATGACCAGGTCGACCACCTGCTCGATGACGCTCTCCCCCCGAGGGACGCCGCTGAGTAGCAGTCGTAAATGCAGCGGGCCGAGCACCGCTTCGATCACGAGGCCGGGGTCCGTGCCGGCGGGCGCTTCGCCTCGTGCGATCGCCCGCTCGACGATCTCGCCGTCGAGGCGCATGCGCTCGGTCCAGAATCGCTGGGATGCCTGGGCGATCGCCGCGTTACCGCGCAGCTCCGAGATGGTCGCGCGGATCACGGCTTCGACAAATGGGTTGCCAGCATTTGCGACTGCGTTTCGAGCCAGTTGCAGTAGGTCTTCGCGCAGCGAGCCAGTGTCGGGAACCTCGACTACCTGGCTTGCGCGCTCGCGCATCACGTCGAGGATCAGCGCCTCGCGCGTGCCCCAGCGGCGATAAAGCGTGGCCTTGTGCACTCCCGCTCGATGAGCTATCCCTCCGAGAGTCAACTCGGAGTACCCGACGGCCGCGAGCTCTTGCACGGTGGCGGCGAGCACGGCCACGCGAACACGGGCGCTGCGGCCGCCGGGCCGGCGCGTGACAGCGGCCTTCTTCTTCGGACTGCGAGATGCCATACGAACAATCTAACGCGACAACCGGTCGCGTTTGGTATGTTTCTCCTAATTGCGCCCAGAAGTCGCTTTACCGCTGCTCCACCAAACAGATCCAAGCAAGATTGCCGCACCGACTTCAGAGAGGAAGATCGAATGAGCCGAGAGGACGAGACAATCCCCGCCAAAGCGGGCGGGGAGGAGTCCCACCCCGTGAATGCCCATCCATTCCGGAAGCTTTGGCAGACGCGTGATCTGGATGCCTGGGCCGATGCTCTGACACCCGATGTAACGATCCACTCGCCTATCTTCACAGCGACCTCACTGTTCAGTGGACGAGAGATCGCCATCGATCTCTATAGCGTCCTATTTGACGTACTCCCCGGACTGAAGATCACAAGCGAACTCCACGACGGCAATTCGAGTGTGTTCTCGTGGCATGCGGAGATCCGCGGCAAAGACATCGAAGGCGCCGACTTCGTCCGCCGCGACGAGCACGGCAAGGTCTGTGAAATCAAGGTCATGATCCGGCCGCTGGCGGGCGTCGCTGCCTTCGCGAAGGCAGTAGGACCGCCGGTGGCCGCCAAACGCGGGAAGTTCCGCGGGCCGGTCGTCCACGTACTGACGATCCCACTGCCGGCCCTGTTCACCGCCATCGACAAGATCGCTTCACTCATCCTCAAAGTGCACAACCCAGCACGATGACCCGACCCGCCTCATGATCGGCGACGACGCTCTCATGAGAACCTCCGCCTCGGAGGCGCTCGGCTTCGGAACCGACGCTGGCCTGTGGGATGTGATGTCCACGACGCGGGCGATGCGCAAGCTCAAGCCCGATCCCGTGCCTCGGGACCTGCTCGAACAGCTCGTCGAAGCGGCGAGCTGGGCACCGAATGCCAGCAACGGTCAGGCGTACTCGTGGGTGATCATCACCGACCGCCAGATCCTGAAAGAGCTCGACCCGTTGTGGACCAAGTGCTTCGAGTTCTACGACGCGACGCTCGCCCCCAGCCCAGGCGACACGATGGACGACGCGCGACTCGCGGGGCTGCGTCGTGCCGTGACCCACCAGCGCGATCACTTCACAGAGATCCCGGCCCTGCTCACAGCCTGCCACACGCGCATCGCGCCACCCAAGCGTCTCCTGCGTGAGTGGCGGAGCTTTCTCGAGGCGCTGGCTGCACTCAGCCTGAGTGACGCGGTCGCGATCACGATCGGCGCGCGCCGGAGTACAGCGATGGTCGAAGCGGCCAGCGTCTACCCGGCAGTACAGAACCTGCTTCTGACCGCACGCGCGCTCGGCCTCGGGGCGACGCTGACGAACTGGCATCTGATGTTCGAGGAGGAGTTCAAGAGAACGCTGGGAATCCCGCCAACAGTGGCAACCTTCGCCGCGATCCCGGTCGGCTGGCCGCTCGGGCGATTCGGACCCGTTCGCCGCAAGCCCGCGGCAGACGTAACGCATTGGGATCGCTGGTAAGCGATGACCGACCTCAACCCAGAGGCAGCCGCCGCGTGCGCACGTCCGCTCGCGATCACGCCGGAGCTGCCACCATCAGGGCAATGGGAGCACTCGACGACGTCGATCTGCGTCTGAAGCTCTCGCGCTCAGAGTCTGAGCGGCGCGTAGCCGAAGCGCAGCGGCGGTTGCTCGAGCTGCGCCTCAGGGTTGGCGGTCTGCTCGGTGACGGCAGCCTCGGACCGCCTGTATGTGTGCTGTTCGAGGGTTGGGATGCCTCCGGCAAGGGTGGCGCGATCAGGCGGCTCGTTGCACCGCTGGATCCGCGTCACGTCCGCGTGGCTCAGTTCTCGGCACCAGACGAGAGCGCTTTGCGCCACCACTTCCTGTGGCGCTTCTGGCCAGTGCTACCCGGCAGGGGAGGCATGGCGGTCCTCGATCGCTCGTGGTATGGGCGAGTGCTGGTCGAGCGCGTCGAGGGCTTGATCACAAAGGGCGAATACAAGAGCGCCTATGAAGACATCATCGGCTTCGAGCAGATGCTCGCGCACGAGGGCACAGTGTTGATCAAGTTCTGGCTGCACATCTCCAGTGCCGAGCAGCTGCGTCGCTTCGAGGCACGGGCCGCTGATCCTCTGAAGAATTGGAAGCTGACCGAGGACGATTGGCACAACCGCAAGCGCCGCAAGTCCTATCTGCGCGCCATTGCGGAGATGCTCGAGCGGACCGACACCGAGGCCGCGCCGTGGCACCTCGTCGCGGCCGACTCCAAGCACTATGCCAGGGTCGATGTCCTCGAGACCGTCAACGCCGAGATCGAAAGGGCATATTCGACACCAGCCACACGGCTTTAGCCGTCAATCGATCAACCGTTTGCCGAGCTGGGATATCGCCAGGCGCCACATCAGCAGGGCGAAGGCGATCAGCACCGCGGCGTGGCCCAGGTCAGCCGTGCCGAGTTGACCCAGCGAGGCGTTTCTGACGAGCTGCACACAGTGATAGAGAGGGTTGAACTCGGCGATCACCTCGAGTGTGTGGTTGGTGATCGGGAAGAACGTGCCGGCAACCAGGAACATCGGCGTCAGGACGGCGCTGGTTACGTAGTTGAAGTTGTCGATCGTCTTGGCGATCGCCGCGACGGTCACACCGAAACCGACAAATCCAAAGCCTGTGACGAAACCGATCAGGGGCACGAGCAGCATCCCCAGTTCCGGCGTCAGACCGAAGACGAAGCCGACCAGCAGCGGCGCCAGCCCGTAGACACCGGCGCGCAGCGAGACCCACAGCATCTCCGCGGTGATCAGCTCTTCCACGTCGACCGGAGCCGCCAGCATCGCGTCGTAGGTGCGCTGGAACTGCCAGCGGATGAACGTGTTGAACATGCCCGGGAAGGCCGAGGAGAACAGCACTGCCGTGGCCACGACGCCCGTGGCCACGTACTGGATGTACTTCTGATGTTCGACGTTGTGTAAGAGCGAGCCGAGGCCCAGACCGAAGGCCAGCAGGTAGATCGTCGGCTGGACGATCGAGGAGAAGGTCGTCGCCTTCCAGTAACGCCCGAAGATCGCCACATCGCGGCTCATCACACCAGCGAGCGCCGCCGGTTCCAGGCGCCCAACGGTACGTGGCTCGGGCGCTGGGTTCGGCTCGGTGCTCACTCGATCTCCTCGCCGGTCAGCGCCACGAATGCGTCCTCGAGGTTTGCCGGGCGGCGCACGCCGTCGGGGGCGGCGCCATCGAGCGTCTCAGCGTGCAGAATCGCGATCGCCGGCCCACTGCGTCTGGTCGACCAGCCGCTCGTCGTAGCCAGCTCCCCGATCTGCGCGAGATGCTCGGGCGAACCGTAGACCTCCAGCACCTGCTCACCCGCATGAGTCTCGACGAGCTCCGCGGGCGTCCCCTGCGCGATGATCCGCCCGGCCGACATGACCGCCACGGTGTCCGCCAGGCGCTCGGCCTCCTCGATGTAGTGGGTGCTCATCAGCACGGTGACGCCGCTGTGTCGCAGCGCATCGATCAGCGACCACAACTCTTGGCGAACCTGTGGATCCAGGCCCACCGTGGGCTCGTCCAGCAGCACCAAACGGGGCTGATGGATCAGACCCCGGGCGACGAGCAGCCGGCGGCGCATTCCCCCGGAGAGCTCGCGCACGATCGTGTCGGCCCGCGGAACGAGATTGGCGATCTGAAGCGCTCGCTCCACCGCCGCCGGGCGTTCACCACGGGCGACGCGATACAGCCGCGCAAAGACCGTGAGGATCTGCCGACACGTCAGCTCCACGTCGAGGTTGTCCAGTTGCGGAACGACCCCCATCTCGAGGCGTGACTGCTTGGACTCGCGCGGCAACTCATATCCCAGTACCGAGATCTCTCCCTCGTCCGCAAGCGCCTGCGCAGTCAGCAACCGCATCGTCGTCGACTTGCCCGCCCCGTTCGGTCCGAGCAGGCCGAAGCACACGCCGGTAGGGATCTCGAGGTTCAAGCCGTTGACGGCGGTGATCTCGCCGAAGCGCTTGACCACCCCACGCAGCGAGATTGCTGGGTCGCTCACCGCTCGAGGATACGAGCCCAGGCTCGCTCGGCGCGTCCCGACTTGACATGCGGGATACAACTGATAAAGTCGATGGACATTGTGTGCTTTACGATACGGGAGTTCTTCTCCTGACGTGAGCGGCAATGGGAAGCACAGATACGCCTCTCCTCGTATCTGAGAGCTCGTCGAACGAAGAGTTCCTCAGATCCTTCCCCCTCGCTGCGGGGGCGATGGCTCTCCCGTCGCCCCCGCAGACCTCTCCCGGCAGGCCGTGACTCAGCTCCGGGGGCTCGCTGCTGTTTGTCGAGCCCAGTGGTGCCGCAAGGGTTCGCCGGATGAAGCCGCGGCCAACCGTCGTGTGGTCTCCTATTTGCAAAGCAGCCGGTCACCGGCCAGTGGCGCAAGTCCCTAGCATTCCGGCGCATGCGCGTAGCCGCCGTTGACATCGGGACCAACTCGACGCGCCTTCTGATCGCCGATGTCGAGCAGCCCTCAGGCGCGATCGCCGAATTGGTCCGGCGCTCGGAGGTGACCCGTCTCGGCGACCGCGTCGATTCCAGTGGCCATCTGTCAGACCAGGCAATCGAGCGAACGTGCCGGGTGCTGGGGACCTATCGTCAACTGATCGACGAGTATGGCTGCCAGGACAACATGGCTGTGCTCACCTCGGCGGTGCGGGACGCCTCAAACGGAACCGGCTTCCGCGAGCGCATCCGTCAGGCCTACGAGCTCGACGCACGCGTTCTCTCCGGGGAGGAAGAGGCTCAGCTGACATTCCTCGGCGCAATGAGCGCCCGGCGGCTATCCGCGGAGCCAGTGGTCGTCATCGACATCGGCGGCGGCTCCACGGAGTTCGTCGTCGGCCAAGCCCGCAATGGCGGATTCCATGCCTCCCTGCAGGCCGGCGTGGTGCGCATGAGTGAGCGCCACATCCATTCCGATCCGCCCGCTCCGGGGGATCTGCAGCGATTGGCGCAGGACACACGCACCATCTTCCTGCAGGGTCTGCCGTCTCAGGAGCGCGCTCCGGTAAAGGTTGGCGTCGCGGTCGCCGGCACCGCCACCGCCGCCGCGGCGATCGACCAGGAGCTCGATCCATACGATCCGACTCGCGTCCAGGGGTACCCACTGATGCTCGCCACTGTTGAGCTGCTGCTGGCCCGCCTGGCGGACATGACCGAAGAGCGGCGCCGGCAGGTAGCTGGGCTTCACCCCGATCGAGCCCCGACGATCGTCGCGGGCATGATCCTGCTGAGCGAGGCGATGCGGGCTTTCGAGCTCGACCAGGTCGAAGTTTCCGAGCACGACATTTTATACGGGGCGCTTCTGCGGCTGGCTGACGTCGTTTGAGTCTCGAGCCCGCCGCGATCCCTCAACGCAAAGCCGCAAACATCCGTCCAGCGCCGTGATCGGCGACTCAAGCTATCCGCCGGCGTTCCGATTGCCGTCTTGCGGGCGAAGGGAAGAGCCAATCGTGCTCTGCCTCCTCGTCTGCTCATAGGCTCGAGCGTCTGCCGTAGTGGCAGCTCCCGCCGCTTTAGCCGACATACCACGCGGCCTTGGACACGTCCCCTGCCTGTCCTAGGCCCACTGAGGAAGTCGCTCCCTCCCGGGCGGCTTCCTCGCTTTAAGGTGCCTACGCCAGGTTGGACTTGCGCGGATAGATGACCGTCGGATCGGTGATGACATTCACGAGCGCCGGTTTGCCCGCGCTGAAGGCACGCTCCAAGGCCGGCTTGAAATCCGCCGGGCCGGCCACCAGCTCGCCGTGGCAACCGAGGGCTTGCACCAACTGGTCATAGCGAGTTTCGGGGCGCAGCTCAGCCGCCACCGAATATCCATACAGGAACTCCATCGGATGCTTCTCCAGTGCCCAGATCCCGTTGTTCCCCATCACGCCCACGACGTTGATCCCGTGCCGGGCAAGGGTGTCGAACTCCATGCCGGAGAAGCCGAACGCGCCGTCACCCAGCAGCAGCACCACCTGGCGCTGAGGGTGGGCGAGCTTGGCCGCCAAGGCGTAACCCGGACCGGTTCCCAGACACCCGAACGGCCCAGGGTCGAGCCAGCACCCGGGCTGGAAGCTTTCGATCACGCGACCGGCGTATGAGACAAAGTCGCCGCCGTCGCCGATCACTATCGCGTCGCGGTCGAGCACTTCGCCGAGCTCCGCGTAGAGCCGCATCGGATGCAGCGGGCTGCGGGCGTCCTCGCGCTCTGACCGCTCGGCCTCGCGCGCCTCGGTCTCGGCCATCCGCAGTTGCTGGATCCAATCCTCGCTGGCCAGCGCCCTCCCACCGACACCGCTGCGCAGGTCGGCAAGCGTCTCACCAAGGGCCCCATACAACTCGACCGCGACAGCGCGAGGATGGGGACGGACGGGCTCGGCGACATCGACTACGACGATCTCGGTGTCCTCGCCGAAGGAGCCGCCGAAGCCGAGTCGAAAGTCCATCGGCACACCGATCACGAGCGCAACGTCGGCGCCCTTCAGTGCCCGCGAGCGTACACGCGAGAAGAACATCTCGTGATCGGCCGGCACACATCCTCTGGCCAGTCCGTTGAGGAACACCGGCACGCGCAGCGTCTGAGCGAGCTCCAGCAGCTGCTGCTCACCGTGACCCCAGTAGAGATCCGTGCCGGCCATGATCACCGGGCGCTCGGCGCCCACCAGCAGCTCCGCGGCACGTTCGATCCTCGCGCCGTCCGCGGCTCGTCCAGCCGATCGCGGCAGGCCCTCCCGCAGCCCCTCGGGCTCAGCGGCCTCCATGAACACGTAGTCCATTGGAAAGTCGATGAACGTGGGGCCGCCGTGTGGAGCGAGCGCCGCGCTGAACGCCTCGTCGAGCAGGCCCGGGATTTCCGCGGTGCTCTCCGGCGTGCTCGCCAGCTTGGTCAGCGGCCGTACGAACGGAACGTGATCGATCTCCTGCAATGAGCCCATCCCCCAACGTCCCGCGGGCGCGCGACCGCCGAGCACAACCATCGGCGAGTGGTTTGACTGCGCGCTGGCCATCGCGCTCATCCCGTTCGTCACCCCGGGTCCAGCGGTGAGCGCGCACACCCCGGGCTCGCGCGTCACCTTCGCCCAGCCCTCGGCCGCAAACGCCGCGGTCGACTCGTGGCGGACATCGACGATCTCGATCCCCTCTTTCAGACAGCCATCGTAGATCGAGAACAGGTGCCCACCCGACAGTGTGAACAGCTTGCTCACTCCGTGTGCCTTCAGGCGGCGGGCGATCAGACGTCCACCGTGGAACACATCGGTCTCAGAAACGCTCTCTGTGGCCATTTTCGCGACTCTATCTCCTGAGGCCCATGCGCCGTCTTGGCGCGCGCGATACCGGCAGGGCAGATTAGACTCGACATGTCACGGCCCGGGTGGCGAAATCGGTAAACGCAGCGGACTTAAAATCCGCGGCTCGCAAGGGCTTGTGGGTTCGAGTCCCACCCCGGGCATGGACTGCGCCACGAGCGCTATCGACAAGGATCGGTGGCTGGCTTGCTGGCACATATCGTGCAGGCCCTGTGACCGTCCAGGCCGCAACTTCCCGGTTGCTACGGTGTAGATGAGGGTAAGCAGCGTTTAGGGAGGAATCATGGAGGTCTCCGCACTACGACAAGCGAGCATGCCCGGCCTCCCGGGGTCGGTTTCGCTGCTGCGCCTGCAGTCCGACGAGCGGCTGATCGCACTCGTCCGGCGCGGCCACCACACCGCCTTCGAAGCACTGGTATCTCGCTACGAAGCGCGTCTGCTGTCGTTCTGCCGGCACATGCTCGGCTCCAAAGAGGATGCCGAGGATGTTCTGCAGGAGGTCTTCACCGCCGCCTTCAACGCGATCCTCGCCGACGAGCGCGAGATCAACGTGCGCCCATGGCTGTACCGGATCGCGCGCAACCGCAGCCTCAACCATCTGCGCCGGGCAACTCCTGTCGGCGTTGACTCGATGGACATCTACTACGCCGAAAACGGGCAATCCACCGGCGAGAAGATCCTGCGGCGGGAGAGCTTCCGTCAGTTGATCGGCGACGTGCAGGGGCTTCCCGAGACGCAGCGCACCGCGCTGCTTCTGCGCGAGATCGACGCACTCTCCTACGAGCAGATCGCCGAGACCATGGAGACCACTGTGCCAAGCGTGAAGTCGCTGCTGGTGCGCGCCCGCATATCGCTGGCGGAGGCCGCGGAGGCACGCAAGCTGAGCTGCGAGGAGGTTCGCCTGGAGCTCGGGGAAGTTGCCGAGGGGCTGATCAAGATCAGTGCGCCGGCTCGCCGCCACGTGCGCGACTGCGATCGCTGCTGCGCCTTCAAGAAGCATCTGAAGGACAACAACCATGCGCTCGCCGCGATCTTGCCGGTCGCCCCGTTGCTGATGCTCAAGAAGCTGGTCCTGACAAAGCTGGGCTCGACCGCGTCAGCTGGCGCCAGTCACGTCGCCGGCGCCGCTGGCGGTGGCGCGACAGCAACGGCCGCCGCGAGCGGTGGCGCGACGGCGGCCGTCGGAGCCGGCGCCGCCGCGACAGGCGGGGGCATCGGGAGCCTTGCGGGCCTCGGCGCGGGCGCGCTGGCTACCAAAGCCGTCGCGGGGCTGGCGGCCGCGGCATTGGTCACAGCCGGCGCGGTCGAGGCCGATCACGCCACCACTCAGCATCTTCGCCATCATCGTGCGGCGGCGCTCTCGGCTTCCGCGAACGACGCCTCACATCACTCCGCGATGCCGATCGTGGTCCGCTCCGAGCCTCAGCCGGTGACGCCGAGCCCACCTGTGGTCGCTGCCGCCGCAAGCAGCCGGCCCGTTCACCGCCGGCGCCATGCGGTCAAGAAGATCAAGCCGCCGGTTTCCTCCACGAGCACCACCACGCCGGTGCCCTCGCCCACGCCGCCGCCCATCACCGTGGTCAAACCGGCCGTTACAAAGGCGCCAGCGGTGACGGAGGTCACGACCGAGACAACCGAATTGCCGCCCACGACTGCGCCTTCAACCACAGCCACCCCGTCGCCAGAACCGGCGACACCTCCGACGAGCACGCCAGAACAGACGCCGCCGGCCGCTGCAGGCACCACCCCCGAAGCGCCGCCGGTGACACCGCCACCTAGCGGCGGGACCTCAGAAGGCATCGGCTCTCCCCAATCCGGCGCCGACCCGCCTCCCACCGATCCGTCAACGGGCGCGCCCGCGACTACACCGGACACGCCCTAACCGAATTCGAAGGTGTGCAGAGCGGTGTTCAAGACACCCTCGCTCGCCACTTCAAGGGCTGATTTGACCTGCGCGTTGGCGTGCGGCGCGGTCAGCATCACGATGTCCACGCCGCGGCGGACGCCGGGTGTTTCGGGCAGCAGCAACACGTCGCGACCGTACATTTCACGGCCGCCGACTGTAGCCGTGTAAAAGATCGTGTAGCCGGGGACGGTGCTGATGCGAGTCTTGCCCTCGCCCCGCAGATCGAAGTCACGGTAACGCGCCGCCAGCCCGCGTATGTAGCCCGCCGCGTACAGCGGCAGCTCGCCGCTGAGGCTGCCCTGATAGGCCGGCAGCAGCAGCGGCGAGACGGCGAAGGAGTCCTCCAGCTGTCCGCTCGGCAGACGCCGCTGCACGTCGACATAGACGCCCGGCGGCGGCACGGTCCTGTAGAGGCCCCGGTATTCGAAGTGGAAGGGGAGCCTGCCGCCGTGTGAGTAGGAGGCGCGCTGGAGGGTCAGGGCGGCGGCTATCGCCAGCACGACTAGCCCGCAAAGGAGCACGACCACCAACCCTCGCAGCGCCCGCGAACTCGCGCGCCAACGCGGCGAGAGCAGCTGACCAAGCGTGGGACCGTACTGGGGCTCGAGTGGGATCGATGCCATCGGGGTGAGTCTAGGCCAGGCGAAGCCGGGACTGGCTTTGAGGGCTCCCGCCAGCCGATCGCGAGCGCGGATGACCCACGCGCGCAGACCGTGGAGCCCTCGAGGAGATCGGCGGGGCTCCGCTACTCGCCGATCGCGAACAGGGCCTCGAGATCGTGTCTGGAGAACGCGGCGAAAGCCACCATCGTCTGGGTGCGGAGCACACCGGAGAGCTGACCGATCGCGGTCGTCACGACCTCTGCCAGCTGCTCGTGGTGGGGAACTCGCACGATCGCCACGAAGTCCCACTCACCGGTCACCGAATAGGCCTCGGCGACGCCCTCGACATCGGCCAGTGCGCCTCCCAGGGTCGAGAGCGCATCGCGCTCGGCCTCGATCAGCACAACGGCGTGGGTCATGGTCATAAGTTGTGGCTCCCGCCCGGCTCGAGCACGATGACCTGCGAGGACGTGGCCGCCTCGACATGGGCCTTGAACGCCTGCGCGTCGGTCTCGATCGGCGGGAACGTGTCGTAGTGGCAGGGAATCACCTGCTTGGCGCCGATCAGCTCAGCGGCCTTCACCGCGTCGAAGCGGTCCATCGTGTAGTGCCCGCCGATGCACACGAGCGCGACGTCGATCTCGCCGGCGCGTGCGGCGTTCAGAGCGAGATCTGAGAACAGCGCCGTGTCGCCCAGGTGGTAGATCGTCTTGCCCGCGAAGGTCACTATCAGCCCGGCTGGCGTATTGACGGTGCCCTTTGGCGTCGTCGAGGTGTGCCAGGCCGGCACGAGCTTGACCGTGCCCCAGTCGAGCTCGACGGTGCCACCGAGATTGGGATCGTGGACCTTCTGCAGGCCTTCCTCGGAGAGCTCGTTGGCGATCTCCACGATCGCCACGACATCCGCTCCGGTGCGCTTGGCGATCGCCACGGTGTCACCGATGTGATCGGCGTGGCCGTGTGTGAGCAGAATCGCGTCGGCGTTCAGATCCTGCGCCGCCACGGCCGCCTTGGGATTGCCGGTCAGGAATGGGTCGATCAGCACTGTCGTGCCGTCGCTCGTCAACTCGAAGGCCGCATGGCCTAGAAAACGGATATCCACAGCTACTTCCTATCTGTCGAGGCCTTCGCGTGAAGGCATGTCTGAAGGGTCCCGGTCTGCTCCGGCGTTCTCGCGCGCTCGCCTGAGCTCGTGCGCGAGCTCGAATCCAACCGCTACACCAACGAGCATACCCAGGCGAGTCTCCTCTGCCATCAACGTGGACACGGCCTGCAAGCGCTCCCGCTCGTCGCCTTGCAGAACCGCCTGGGTGGTCTGCTGCTCGTGTGCCTGTGAGAACCATCCCCCCTCCTGCAGAGCCTGCGCCAGCACACCCTGCAGGCTGGGCGCGGCATGGGTGACGATCTCCTGCGCATGGGAGAGGCGCTCGGGCTCGCGCAGCGCATCGACGGCCGCGTCGACCTCAGCTGCGGTGTAGGGAGGATCCGACACAGCCCCATCATTGCAGCGACCAGCGCCGTGGGCGCCATCGTCGGCGAGCGGGCGCATGTCACCCGCCGCTTCAGCCGCGGAGGGTGAGAGCGAGGCCGGCCAGCGCACCGAGCAGGACGCCGCTGACGCCGGCGACCCAGCTCACTTCCCCGAGCGCGACCGGCATCGCCAGTAGCGCCAACGCGATCACGCCGGCGCCCAGCAGATCTCCGTCGTAGTCGCGACCGCGCGCAAGAGCCAGCAGATCCGGCGTCGCCCAGGCGAGCAGCAGGGCGAGTGCGGGGCCGTTCCCGCCGCCAAGGATCGCCGCGGGATAGATCGCGAGCGTGAAGAGCGCACCCAAGACTCCCGCGCCGAGGAACAGCGTCGCGACCAGGAGCGGCCCGTGACGGCGCTCGAGCAGCCAGCCAAAGATCGCGATCGCGAGGACCGTGGCGAACTCATAGACGCCGTTGCCGTAGATGAATTGGCTGGAGATGAGGCGCCACCAGTCGCCGTGCAGAGGGCCGAGGACGAGCAGCTGTTCGTAATAGAGGGGTTCGAAGTGCACGGCGACCCAGGCGATTGCGCCGAGCGCGACCAGCGTGATCGTGGCGTATGGGCGCGAGTCGGCCCGGATCCCGTGTATCTCGCCCTTGCGCAGACGCCCGAGCGACGGCGCCCGCGATGGCCCTGGCGCCGCCGCGGGAGCCCCGGGCCGAGGCAGCTTAGGGGCGCGGCGGCGCAGCCTGTAGCCGCAGTAGGGGCACTCGGTGATGTACGGGCTCACCTCGGATCCGCACTGCTTGCAGACTACGAACAGATCGGCGTGGGAGGACATCCTGCTTCATTCTAAGCGTGCTTTGCCGCCGCCGGAATCGCCTTCAGCGCTAGAGTCCGTCGTTGCGTTGGAAGCCCATCCTCGACGGTGGGCGAAATTCACTTGCTTTCATCGGCGACTCCCAAAGGAAACGGATGCAACTCGGTTACGACCAAAAGCTCTACATCCTCGCGTTCGACCATCGTGGCTCGTTCCAGAAGAAGTTCTTCGCCATCGACGGTGACCCCGATCCCGAGCAGACGGCGATGATCGCCGACGCCAAGCACCTGATCTTCGAGGGCATGCTGCAGGCCGTCAGCGGCGGGGCGGCCCCGTCGGCGGCGGGCGTGCTCGTCGACGAGCAGTTCGGCTCCACCGTGCCGGCCGAGGCGCGTGCGCATGGCCTGAAGCTCGCGATGCCGGCCGAGCGCTCTGGGCAGAACATGTTCGACTTCCAGTACGGCGAGGAGTTCGGGGAGCACATCGAGCGTTTTGATCCCGACTTCACGAAGGTGCTCGTCCGTTACAACCCGGACGGTGATCGCGCCGAAAACGACGAGCAGCTGACGAAGCTCGAGCGGCTGGCGGACTGGCTGCACGCACACGAGCGCAAGTTCCTGTTCGAGCTGCTCGTACCGGCTGAGCAGAGCCAGCTGGACTCGGTGGGAGGCGACGCCGAGCGCTACGACGCCGAGCTGCGCCCCGAGCTGATGCGGCGGACGATCGCCGAGATCCAGAATGCTCAGATCGAGGTCGATATCTGGAAGATCGAGGGTGTCGACGAGCGCTCCGACTGCGAGATGCTCGCCAAGCAGGCTCGCTCGGGTGGGCGTGACGGCGTCGCCTGTGTGGTTCTCGGACGTGGCGCCAACGACGAGAAGGTCGATCACTGGCTGACGCAGGCGGCGCCCGTTGAGGGCTTCGTCGGCTTTGCGATCGGCCGCTCGATCTGGTGGGATCCGCTCAAAGCCTATGTGGATGGAAAGACCGAACGGTCGGTGGCGGCGCGGCAGATCGCGAAGAACTTCCTGCGCTTCGTCGATGTCTACGAGCGTGCCGAGAACGGCTAGGAACGGGGGCTGGCCGAGTCATGAAGATGAGACAGAGCCTCTCAGAGCTCGAGCACCAGTTCGCCAAGGAGATCTCACGCGAGCGCCATCGTCGCGCGTCGCTGCGCAATACGACCCAGCGGCGTGCCCTGAAACGAGAAGCCGAGCGGCGTCACAAGCACGGCTCGATCCGTTTCGGGCTGCTGGTGCTAGCGCTGATCCTGACCGCGGTGATCGTAACCGTGGTGATGTTCCGCACGCTGTATCTGCTGCTGGGCTGAAAGCCAGCCGCCGCGTCCCTGAGCCCCGGGTTGGAGGCTAGGGCGATTCGCCCAGCTTGCGCAGGGAGTCGTCCACATTGACGCTCGAGTCGCTGTCCTGAACGTCCTCGCTGGTCTGCTTGTTCTGTATCTCGAGATAGATCTCGGTGCGAAAGACCGGGACATCGGTGGGTGCTTCGATACCGATGCGCACCTTCTCGCCGATCACGGATAGGACCGTCACTTTGACTTCGTCGCCGATCATGATGCTCTGATTGGACTTGCGCGTCAGGACCAGCATACGAAGAACCCTTCCCGTTGAGCGGCGAGCTCACACCCCTGCGTCTCGCCCGAAGCGCAAGCATAGTCTCAGAGGCAGCGGAAAGCGACTCCGATCTCTCAACAGCGCCCAAACACCGGCGATCCGCGGGCCGATCGAGCGGCCAAGCATCGTGATCGCAAGGACGATGCTAGTCTCCCGGACCGCTGATGGCTCGCAGATCGCTACGTCCGCACTTGAACCAGATTCGCGCCTGGGCCCGGCAGGGGCGCACTGACGCATGGGTCGCGCATCAGCTGGAGGTTCCGGTCCGGGACATCGAGGTGTTCAAGCGCGAGAACGAGCTCGCCAGCGACGAGGAGACAGCCAACGATCCAACCGCCCTCGACTATCCGGAGGAGATCGATCTCCGCGCTGAGGACGATGCCCTGATCGCGGCGGAGCTCGAGGCGGCTGCGCTCGTGGCCGCCGAGGAGCGTGCCAAGGCCGATGCTCGCGGTGAGGATGAGGACGACGAGGAGGAAGCCGACAGCGCCCCGTCCCGCCGCCGCGGGCGCCGCGGCGGCCGTGGGCGCCGCTCGCCGGGACGTTCAGGCGGTCCTCTGGAAGGCACGTTCGATCACGGCGAGGAGGGCTACGGGTTGTGGCTCGATCCAGCCGTCGCGGACAATCCCGTCTACGCCGAGCACTGGGCTGGACATCGTCCTGTCGAGGTCACGGTCGAAGAGGAGCAGATCGTCATTCGCCGGGCTGGCGAGGCCGGCTAGGCGATACGCCTGGCTGTCTTTTAGCTAGCTCAGTCCGCGAGGATCCGTCTGCCGCCGGCGTAGTCGGTCGCCCAACGCAGATAGCGCCCGAAGGCGGCGTCGGCCACGACACCCGAGTCCCAGGCCCAAGGGTCCTGCGGCGCTGACTGCATCGCGACCGCCAGGCACCACGAAGTGCCCTGTTCGTAGAGCTCCACGAGTTCATCGGCGGAGAACCTTCCGCCCAGGCGCCTGCGCAGCTCATCCACGAGTGTCTCGGCGACACGCTCGAGCACCGCCACTCGCGGCGGCGCCGCTTGCCTCAGGCGGCGCTCACCCCGTTGCCACTGATAGATCGCGTTCTCGAATCCTGCCATCGACGCCGAGGCTAGCAGCGCGCAGGGCACTTCAATTCTCAGGCAGTCCTCGCACGATGAAGGTGTGCTCGTTGGGGAACATCATGCCGAGCTGGCGCGCCTCCGCTTCGACGGTGCCGGGGCTCTTCAGCATCGCGTGCTGGGCCTCGAGCTGGCGATGCGCTCGCTGCAGGCTGACAACCTGAGCATCGGCACGCTTGGATTCCCGCCAGGTGGACAGCAGAGTGGCTCCAGCGCTCAGATACAGATAGACGAGCGCCGCCAGCACGCACAGCATCGCGAGGCGTCCCAGGCGGTCCCAGCGCACTCTGGGGGGGTTGAGCTCGTGCCGCGCGGACCGGGCGCGCGCGCGCCTGGGTGCAGTCGTAGCCGTGCTTGCCGCCATATGACCTGCGCATTCGCCGCCGCCTTGGGCTCTCCTGCAACGAGGCGAACCCCGATCAGCCGCGAAACGCCGAGCGTCCCGGGAACCGCGCGTCTGATCCCAGCTGCTCCTCGATGCGCAGCAGCTGGTTGTACTTGGCGACTCGGTCCGAGCGCGAGGGGGCACCCGTCTTGATCTGTCCGCAGCCGGTTGCCACCGCGAGATCGGCGATCGTCACATCCTCCGTCTCTCCGGAGCGATGGCTCATCACGGCGGTGTAGCCGGCCTCCCGCGCCATCGCGATCGCGGCCAGGGTCTCCGACAGCGTCCCGATCTGGTTCACCTTGATCAGGATCGAGTTGGCGACACCGAGCTCGATGCCTCTGCTCAAGCGCTCGGTGTTGGTTACGAACAGGTCGTCGCCGACGAGCTGTGTGTGATCGCCGATGCGCTCCGTCAGTTCCTTCCAGCCCTCCCAGTCCTGCTCGTCCATGCCATCCTCGATCGAGACGATCGGATAGCGCTCCACGATCTCGCCCCAATAGTCCGCGAGCTCCGCGGAGCTCAGAGTGCGGCCCTCGTGCTCGAGCACATAGGCGCCATCGCGATAGATCTCGCTGGTTGCCGGGTCGAGCGCGATCGCCACGTCCTCACCGGGTTTGAATCCGGCCGCCGCGATCGCCTCGACAAGCATCTCCAGAGCCTGCTCGTTGGAGTCCAGGTCGGGAGCGAAGCCACCCTCGTCGCCGACCGTCGTCGATAGGCCACGTGCCCTCAGAGTCCCCTTCAGCGAATGAAACACCTCAGCGCCCATCCGCAGACACTCAGAGAACGTCTGCGCGCCGCAGGGGACGACCATGAACTCCTGAAAATCGACCTTGTTGTCGGCGTGGGCGCCACCGTTGAGCACGTTCATCATCGGCACCGGCAGCACTCGTGCGGACTCGCCCCCGAGATAACGCCACAGCGCGAGCCCCTCCTCGGCCGCCTGGGCGTGCGCGGCGGCCAGCGAGACGCCGAGGATCGCGTTTGCCCCGAGGCGCCCCTTGTTGGGCGTTCCGTCCAACGCGATCAGCGCGGCGTCGAGAGACCGCTGGTCGGCGGCGTCCAGGCCGGCCACGGCGGCGGCGATCTCGCCGTTGACGTTCGCGACCGCCCGCGTCACGCCCTTGCCCGCCCAGCGCTCGCCGCCATCGCGCAGCTCGGTCGCCTCGAACTCACCGGTCGAGGCGCCCGAGGGCACCGCCGCGTGGCCACTGGCGCCGGATCGCAGCCCGATCTCGACCTCGACCGTCGGGTTGCCCCGGCTGTCGAGGATCTGGCGTGCGTGGACTCTCTCGATTTGACTCATGACTCTCCATTCTGCTCGCGGAATCGCTGTGCGGCCGCTCTCAGCGCAAGCTCTGGATCGAGCTTCAGCACGCGCGCGAGCGCGACCATCGAAAACAGCACGTCCCCCAACCCCTCGAAAGTATGCGGACGGGCGCTCGCGCCGGACGCCGGGCGCTCCTCAACGCCCGGCGGGCGCTCGTTGTCGATCGTCGCCTCCAGGCGCGCGAGCTCGTCGCGGAGCGTGACGAACGAACGCTGTGGCTCGTCCAGCGGCGCTCCCGCCTTCCCGGCGCGGCGCTGACACTTGCGGGCGTAGAGCAGCGCCGGCAGGTTCTCGGGCACCTCGCCGAACAGCCCGCTCTCGCGCCCCGGCTCGGTTGCCTTGATCGCGTCCCAGTTGGAGAGAACCTCCGCGGAATCCGCGACCTCGACATCGCCGAAGATGTGTGGATGGCGGCGGATCAGCTTCTCGCGCACGTGAGCGGCGATCCGCCCGAGGTCGCCCGCGTCACGCTCCTCGAGCAGTAGCGCCAGAAAGTAGACCTGGAAGAGAACGTCGCCGAGCTCGTCGAGCAGCTTGGTGTCGTCGCCTGTGTGAGCGGCGTCGGCCAGCTCGTAGGCCTCCTCCACCGTATGGGCGACTATCGAGCGCTCGTCCTGCTCACGATCCCACGGGCACTCCTTCCGCAGGCGGCGGGTGAGCGCGTCGAGCGCCAGCAGCGCCTCAGAGATGTCGGGCTCGGGCACCGTCGGCCCGCCGTGGTCCTATTTCTTTTTGGCGCCCGAGCTCGACGTCTTGGCGGGCGCCTTGGTCGTCGTGCTCTGCGTCGAGGTCGTTTGCGGGGTCGTGGTAACCGTGCTCGGCGCCGTGGTGGCGCTCTTCGGCGTCTTGTATTGCTTGCAGTCCGCCACCACGTATTCCGCCCGGCAGTCCGTTTTTGCTTTCCACCTCTTCGTGAATTCCTTCACGAACGAGGACAGCGCCGACTGCTGCTCGGTGGTGCTCAGCGTCTGCTTGATCGTCGCCTGCGCCTGCGCCAGGGTCTGTTCGCTGCCGGCGTGGGTGGCCTCGACCTCGAAGATGTAGTAGCCGAAGGGAGTTTTCACCGGGCCGCTGAGGACGCCCTGCTTGGCGGCGAAGACGGCTTCGCTGAGCGCCTGCTCCTCCTCGCCCTTGACGACCGCCTTGAGTTCGCCGCCGGTGTCCTTGCTCGTCGGGTCGATCGAGACCCGCTTGGCGACGCTGGCGAAGCTCTTACCGGAGGAGATTTCCGCTTTGGCCTTCTTTGCTTCCGCTTCGCCTTTGGTCAGGACGATCAGCAGATCACGCGATTCCGGTTTACCGTATTGAGAGCGGTTTTCGTTGAAGTACTTGGCGATCTGCGCCTTGCTCGGCGGCTTGGCCTTCTCGGCGCTGATCTTCTTCTGGATCTTCGACGAGAGCGTATCCAGCTTCACACGCAGCAGCAGGTCGGAGACCGTCTGCCCGGAGGTGGCCAGGAATTTCTTGAATTCGGCTTCCTTGGGGAACTCCTGATCCTTGATTTTCGCGAATTCCTTCTCGACTTCCGCGTCGGTCGCCTCGACGCCCAGCGAGTTGGCTTCGCCGATCACCCATTCGGATGAGATCAGAAAGCCGAGCGCCTCGGTCTTCAGAGACTGGAACTGCTGTTCGCACTGGGTCTTCAGAGCTGCCGCGGTAGGGGGCTTCTGGCCCTTGGCCGGCTTGGCGGCGGTCGCCTGCAGGTGCGCGACGCACGCGCTGTAGGCGGGCGGTTCTGGCAGCACCGGCGCCGACCCGCTCTGCGCCGTGGCCGAGCTGGAGGTGGCCGCGACACTGAGCCAGTGTTTCAGCGTCGTCTTGGTGATCGACGTGCCGTTCACCTGCACCACGGCGTCACTGGGAATTCCCCCACATGAGCCGAGCACCAGACAGACGACGGCGAGGCTCGCGAGAGCCGAGATTCGCATGGTCACCTTGGACACGAGGCGGGCATGCTAGCGAAAAGCGCTCGTTTGGTGCTGAACGGATACCTCAGGCCGCCTCGCGGGTGAGCGCGAGCAGCACGTCGGCGGCCCGCACGACCGCCGGGAAACGCTCGGCCCCCTCGCGCGGCACTCGCACCGACACCTGTGAACGTCCCGATTCATAGAGCGCCTCGGGCAGCTGTTCGTGCAGACGCTTGGCCCGGACGGAGTCCAGATCGATCGGCGTGACGGCGAGACGATCGCCCTTGAAGCTGACCGCCTGCGCACCGGCCTGGCCGAACTTGATGCGAGCTCGTTGCAGCGCCAGCAGGTTTGCCAGCGGCTCGGGGACGGGGCCGAAGCGGTCCTCGAGCTCCTCGCGCAGCCGCTCCACGTCGGCAACCTCCAGTGCCCCGGCGACGCGCCGGTGAATCTCGATCTTCGCCTGCTCATAGGGAACGTAGTCGGCGGGCACGTAGGCGTCGACGCTGACGTCCAGGCGCACCGGCTCCGCCAGCTCCTCGCCCTCCTCCTGCGGCCCGGCTTCGCGCACCGCCTCGTCGAGCATCTGCATGTAGAGCTCGAAGCCGAGCGCGGCGACGTGCCCGGACTGCTCGTCGCCGAGCAGGTTTCCGGCGCCGCGGATCTCGAGGTCCCGCATCGCGACCTTGAACCCGGCTCCGAGTTCGGTGTAGTCAGACAGCGCCGACAGACGCTGCGCGGCCTCCGCGGTCAGCGTCGCCGCCGAGTCATACAACAGATATGCGTAAGCACGCTCGCGGCTGCGTCCCACCCGCCCACGGATCTGGTAGAGCTGAGCCAGCCCAAACGCGTCGGAATGCTCGACGATCAGCGTGTTCGCCTGCGGGATGTCGATCCCGGACTCGATTATCGATGTGCAGACGAGCACGTCGGCGCCGCCCTGCAGGTAGTCCATCATCACGCTCTCGAGCTCCCCCTCGCCCATCTGCCCGTGCGCGACGGCGAAGCGCACCCCGGGACACAGCGCGCGCAGGCGCTCGGCTGTCTCGTCGATCGACTCGACCCGGTTGTGCAGGAAGAAGGCCTGCCCGGAGCGCCCGTGCTCGCGCATGATCGCACCGCGCACGAGCTCCTCCTCGTACTCCCCCACGTATGTCTTCACCGGGCGGCGGCCTTCCGGCGGGGTCTCGATCACCGATATCTCGCGCAGGCCGGCAAGCGACATCTGCAGCGTGCGGGGTATCGGCGTGGCGGACATCGAGATCACGTCCATGCGCAGCTTCAGCTGGCGCAGCAGCTCCTTCTGCTTGACGCCGAAGCGCTGCTCCTCATCGACGATCAGGAGACCGAGATCCTTGGCACGCACGTCACGCGAGAGGATCCGGTGCGTGCCGACGAGGATGTCCACGCGACCGGTGGCGAAGCCGGCGATCGACTCCTTCTGCTGTGCCGCCGAGCGAAACCTCGAGACGTGCTCGACCGTGATCGGATAGTCCGCCAAGCGCTCGGAGAAGGTGCCGAAGTGCTGTTGGGCGAGGATCGTGGTGGGCACCAGCATCAGCACCTGCTTGCCACCTGTCGCGGCCTTGAATGCCGCCCTCAGCGCCACCTCGGTCTTGCCGTAGCCGACATCTCCACAGATCAGGCGATCCATCGGCCGCGGGGCTTCCATGTCGGCCTTGACCAGTTCGATCGCCTCGAGCTGGTCGGCCGTCTCTGAGAACGGGAAGCGCTCCTCGAACTCGCGCTGCCACTCGGAGTCTGGCTCGAACGCGTGGCCTGTGCGCCGTTTGCGCTCGGCGTAGAGGCTGAGGAGCTCGCCGGCGAGCTCCTGAGCGGCCCGCCTGGCGCGTGCCTTCATCGTCTCCCAGCGTGTGCCGCCCAGTTTTGAGAGCGGCGGGTGCTCGCCGCCGCCGCCGACGTAGCGGGAGATCTTCGCCAGCTGGTCGGTGGGCACGAAGACCCGGTCGTCGCCGTCGTATTCCAGATACAGGTAGTCGCGGGTGATACCGGCCACGGTGCGCGTCTCGAAGCCGGAGAAGCGCGCCACGCCGTGATCCTCGTGCACGACGATGTCCCCGGTGCGCAGATCGGTGAACGAGCGCAGCGCCCCGCGGCGCCGGCCGGGGCCCTCGGCACCCCGCTGTGAGCGGCGGCGGCGCAGCAGGCGATGCTCGGGGAACACCGCGAGCTTCAACGAGGGCGCGACGAAGCCCTCGCGCAGCGAGACCGCGGCGAAGCGCAGCGACGGCTCCAGCGGCGCGGCCGTGACGTCGAGCTGCTCCCCCAGCCAGCTGGCCTTCACCCGCGCGAGGTTGTAGGCGGCGCGCTCACCCTCGCCGCGGCGTGGGAACGCGACCACCGTTCGGTAGCCGGAGCGCACGAGCTTCTCGAGCTCGCCCTCCGCTTCGGCGAACGAGCGCGCCGCTGTGTCCGCCGCCTGAGCGCGGAACTCGAGCTCCTGCCCAGAGGAGATCGAAGACAGCCAGATCCGAGCCCGGCTGTGCAGTTGGCTGTGCACCTGCTCGGGGCTCACATAGAGGTGGTGGGCATCGTGGTCCTGAAAGGCGGCACACACGTCTGACCAGTGATCGGCGAGCGCCGCCGTGACGTCCTCCTCGCCGGCCACCAGCAGCTCGGTGTCTGAGCGCAGCAGATCGAGCAGCGCGCCGAAGCGCTCCACCGGCAGCAGCTCGGCGACGTCCGGGCGGCTGGAGGGATCCTCGAGCGCCGCTATCTCGGCGAGTTCACGGTGCTCGGCCGCGAGCTCCGCGGCAGGCGCTATCTCGATCTCCAGGGTCTCTTCGAGCGAGCGCTGGGTGAACGTCGAGAACCACCGCAGCGACTCGATCTCATCGTCGAACAGGTCGACCCGCACGGCCCGCTCCTCGGTCGCCGGGAACACGTCGAGCAGCCCGCCGCGGACGGCGAACTGGCCTCGCTCCTCGACCTGCTCGGTGCGCTCATAGCCCGCCGCGACGAGCTCCGAGGCGCATTCCTGCAGGTCCAGGAGCTCGCCGACGCGCAGCGTGAAGGAGTGTGGGCGAAGCGCCGGGTCGGGCACCTTCTCCGACAGCGCGACAGCGCTGATGACGACCACCGGCGGCTCCTGGGCGCTCTGCGAGGAGTCCAGCAGAGCGTCGAGCGCCGCGACCCGCAGACCAACCAGGTGCGCGGGCGGTGTGAGGTGGGACTCATAGGCGACGCCCCTGGAGGGGTAGTAGCGCACCCGGCGGGGGTGCAGCCAGCCGCGCAGGTCGGAGGAGATCTCCCGTGCCGAGCGATCGTCGCCGACGATGACGAGCGTCGGTGCGAGAGTCCCCGGCTTCTCGGCCGATCCTCCCATGTCCGCCAGCGCGGCGATCAGATAGGCCCGCAGGGAGCTCGATACGAACGCGCGGCCGCCGTCGCGCCGCAGGCGCACGGCGGCGGCGTCGTCTTCGACGAACGAGAGCAGGCTGCGCAGGGACATCTAGTCCGTGCTCTCCTCGATCAAGCCTTCCGCCGCCTCGCAGGCTTTGCCGACGAGGTCTGAGACTTCGCTCGTGCTCTGGCGAAAGCGCCCGAGCACGTACGCCGCGACGATCTCCGGATCGGTCGAGTCGGGGCGGCCGACACCGACTCGGACGCGCCAGAAGTCGATCCCGCCGAGCTCGCGTTTGAGCGACTTCAGGCCGTTGTGGCCGGCGAGCCCACCGCCGAGGCGCGGGCGTATCTCCCCGAACGGAACATCGATCTCGTCGTGCACGACGATCAGGCGCCGCAGCGGGAGCTTGTAGGCGCCGCGAGCGGGGCCGACCGAGCGGCCGGCGTCGTTCATGAAGGTCTGCGGACAGAGCACCGCCACGCGTGGCGCCGAGCCACCGCGAAGACTTGCGCGTCCCTCGCGGAGGAGTCCGGCAAAGCGCTTTTTCGCTCGTGGCAGATCCCAGCGTGAGCTGAGCGTCTCGGCTACCTGGAAGCCGATGTTGTGCGGCGTCTGCTGATACTCGCGGCCCGGGTTACCGAGACCGACGATCAGCCAGTCGATCACCGCCGCGCCACTGAAGGGGCGGATCACTCCGCAGAGGAGTCGGCCTCGGCGGAAGCCGCCTCGCCCTTCTCAGCGCTGCCGGCCTCGCCGACGAGCTCGGTCTCAGCCTCGATTTCCTCCGCCGTCTCGGTCTGCAGGCGCGGCGCCGAGAGGGTCGCGATGACCAGCTCGTGGACATCGTCGAGCAATGTCACTCCCTCGCCGGCGCTCAACGCCTCGAGCGTCAGGGTGTCGCCGATCTGCATATCTGAGACATCGTGGGAGATCGACTCGGGAATCGCGTTCGGCAAGGCTTCGATGTTCAACTCGCGGGTGATCTGCTCCAGGATCCCGCCCTCCTTGACACCCGGTGAGTCCTCGACGCCGGTGAGTTCGATCTGCACGACCGCGTGGATCGCCCGATCCAGGCGCACGCGCAGCAGGTCGATGTGGGTGGTCTCGCCTCGCACCGGGTCGCGCTGGGCCTCCTTGAGGACCACCGGGGTGGCTTTCGAGCCGTCGACGCTGAGGTCGAGTACCGCACCGGAGCTCGCCAGCGCATGGCGCAGCTCGCGAGCGTCGACATCGAAGTTCACGGGCTCGATCTCGCCGCCGTACAGGGTCCCGGGCACGCGACCGGATCGGCGCAGGCGTCTGGCTTGGCGCGAGCCTTCGGCGGCGCGGGTGTTTGCGGCGAGCTTGGTGGAGGTCGAGTCGGCCATCGGCAGGAGGGGACTCTAGCAAGACACTTCGCTTGGGATCGGCGTGCCGCGGCCGAGCGGGCACACCGGGATTTCGCTGAACAGGTTTCCCGGGCGCTCGCACAGAACGCGAGGCGGGACCGGCGGCGCCGCGGATCTCGGCCGCCGGCGCGTCGGTTGCCGCTCAGCTGGCTTGGTCATTCGATTTCTTCTTCTTCGTTCTTTTCATGCGGCGAGCATCCCGCGTCGCCCACGATCGGCGTGCTCAGGCTGCGCAGATGCACGGAGATCCCGGTGAGGAAGTTCCCGCTGCGCTTCACGAGCACGCACTGGACGACCGGGAGCTTGCCGATCACGGTCCATGCCAGGCGCGTCTCGCCGGTGGAGCCGGTCAGCGAATATGCCGTGTTCGAGTTCAGCTCGATGATCTTCACCGAGCCCTTGTGCAGGATTCGAGGGTTGGTCGTGTCGAGCTCGACTTTGGCCACGCAGGACGGGCTCTGCGCACAACCGGAGAGCTTTGCCACCGTGCCGGCGACGCTGCCGGCGACCTCCGAGCGCAGCAGCGCGAGGTCGTCTTCGCGTTCGGCGTTCTCGACCGACAGAAAACGCGTCAGCAGGCCGCTGATGACGAGGAACAGGATCACTGCCACGGTGATCGATGCGATGCGCAGAGGACGTGACATGCCCGAGATCATGACCGCTTTCGGCTGCTCGCAGCTCAGCTCGCGCGAGCAGCTCGCTCGCCACCCGCGCGGGTGGATACCCTGTGTGTCGTGAAGCTTCTCTACAAGCCGTTCGGGGTGATCTTCGGCCTGATCGCCGGTTTTCTCTCCAGGCACCTGTTCGAGTCGCTGTGGAGCAAGGTGGACGACGCTGAGCCGCCGCAGGCGAGGACCGAGGAGACGACGTGGTCAAAGGTGCTCGGCGCAACCGCACTGCAGGCACTGACGTTCTCCCTGACCCGCGCGGCGGTCGACAGGTTCGGCGCCAAGGGCTTCAGGTATCTGACGGGCGTCTGGCCGGGACCCAAGCGCCCGCCTGAGCCAGAGGAGTAGCTTCAGAAGAGCTGGTTCTCGCCGCCGAACACTTCGCTGACGGAGTCATCGGTGAAGATTCGCCTGATCGAGTCGGTCAGGAGCTCCGCGCAGGGCAACACACGGATGTTCTCGGGGCGATCGGCGGGTACGGGGATCGTGTCGGTGACGACGATCTCCTTCAGGCCCGAGCGCACGAGATTCTCAAACGCATCCCCGGAGAACACGCCGTGGGTGGCGGCCGCGTAGACGCTCGTGGCGCCCGCTTCGGTGACGGTGCGTGCGGCTGCCGCGAGGGTGCCGGCGGTGTCGATCATGTCATCGACGATCACCGCCGTCTTGCCCTTCACGTCACCGATCACGTAGCCGATCTCGGCGACCTGCTGGGCTGGGCGCTCCTTGTCGAGGATCGCCAGCTCGGCGCCGATCTTCGAAGCGAACTTCTTGTTGAGCTTCACGCGGCCGGCGTCCGGGGCGACGACGACGAGGTCCGAGAGGCCGAGATCGCCGAAGTACTGGGTGAGCATGAACAATGCGGTCATGTGGTCCACGGGCTTCTGGAAGAAGCCCTGGATCTGCCCGGCGTGGAGGTCCATCGTCAACACCCGGTCGGCGCCCGCCGCCTCGAGCATGCGCGCCACCAGGCGCGCCGAGATCGGCTCGCGGGGGGCGGACTTCTTGTCCTGGCGGGAGTAGCCGAACCAGGGCGTCACGGCGATCACGCGGTGCGCGGAGGCACCGACGGCGGCGTCGATCATGAACAGCAGTTCCATCAGCGAGTCGTTGGCCGTGACGCCCGTCTGGGGGTTGCCGCAGGTCGGCTGCACGATGAAGACGTCGGCGCCGCGGATCGAGTCCTCGAAGCGGCAGTAGACCTCGCCGTTGGAGAACGTCTTCTGTATGACGGGGCCGAGATCGACGCCCAGCTTGGTCGCGATGTCAGCCGCCAGCTGCGGGTTGGCACGCCCGGCGAACAGCATCAATCGCTTGTTGTAGTCGATCGGCAGGCTTGTCGGCGCGGACTGCGTGCGCGTATCCATCGCGCTCATGATGGGGGTGAGTGTAGATGAGAGCGTCGTGGGAGGCCGTCCGTGCACGCCGCTGCCCACTCCCCGGGCGCGCTAGGAGCGTTGCTTGCGCCGCTCGGCATAGTCCTCGATGTTCTTCTGCCTGGCTCGCGCGAGAGCCAGGGCACCCGCCGGGACGTCCTCGGTGATCACCGAGCCCGCGGCCGTGGTTGCGTCGTCGCCGACCGTGACCGGCGCCACGAACGCGGTGTCGACGCCGCCCCGCACGCGACTGCCGATCGTTGTCCGGTGCTTTTCGACGCCGTCGTAGTTGGCAGTGAGCGTGCCCGCGCCGAGGTTGCTCCGCTCGCCGACATCGGCATCACCTATGTAGGAGAGGTGCGGGACCTTCGCTCCGGGACCTATGTCGGAGTTCTTGACCTCCACGAACGTGCCGATCTTGGCGCCCGCGTGCAGCACCGTGCCGGGCCGCAGGTACGCGAACGGCCCGACGCTCACCCCATCCTCGAGCACACAATCCACCAGGTAGGAGTGCCGGATCGTGCATCCGCTGCCGATCCTCGTGGTTCCCCGGATCGTCGTGGACGGCTCGATCACGGTGTCGCCACCAATCTGCACATCGACGTCTATGTAGGTGTTCGCCGGGTCGATGATGCTGACACCCGCGACCATGTGGCGCTCGTTGATCGCCCGCTGTGCGATGCAGCGCACCTGGGCCAGCTGGAGGAGATCGTTGACGCCGAGCACAAGCCGCTGGTCCTCGATCCTGTGAGCGGCGATGGCCGTCCCGTTTGCGCGCAGGAGGTCGAGCGCCTGCGGCAGATACAGCTCGCCCTGGGCGTTGTCTGAGCTCAGCAGATCGAGCACGTCGAGCAGCGCTCCACCGTCGAAGACATACACGCCGCTGTTGACCTCACCGATGCTCAGCTCATGCTCGCTGGCATCGCCGCCCGTCTTCGTCTCGACCACCCGCTCGAAGGCGCCGTGCTCGTCGCGCACGATCCGCCCATACCCGGCGGGGTCTTCGAGCACCATGCTCGCGATCGTCGCCGCCGCTGCGCTTGCCTGGTGCGCGGCCAGGAGATCCGCGATCGTCTCGGAGCTCACGAGCGGAACGTCGCCGCTGAGGATCACCACGGGCGCCTGGCGATCGATCTGCTCGGCGGCCGCGACCACGGCTCCACCCGTTCCGTTGGACCGCGGTTGCACAACCAGCGCTACACCCGCGGGCAGTACTCCCTCTAGAGCGCGGGCGGGCGAGTCGACGACAACCACCTTGCCGGCGTTGGCTTGCAGAGCAGCCTGCACCGGCCAGCAGACCATTGCACGACCGCAGAGATCGTGGAGCACCTTCGGGGTCTTCGAGCGCATACGTGTGCCCTGACCCGCCGCGAGAATCAGAACGGTTGGAGCGCTCACGGGCAAAGATGCTATTGCAGTCGCCACGGCATACCTCATCCTGGGCGTCCGCCCGTGCTCATGCCAACTGGGGAGCCCGGATTCGAACCGGGACTACGGCGGTCAAAGCGCCGGGGGCTGCCGTTACCCCACTCCCCAAGGAACGGGCGTCGATTACCCATGCATCATCTCATGAGTCCGGGATGCTCGCGCTTGCGTCAGGCCCTGCCTCCAGACCCCCGCGGAACCCGTCCGCCGCCGGCTCCCGCCTCGGAGGCTGGGCCTCTGGCTGATGAGATCCCGAGCACCCGCATCGACTTCAAGCCGAGGCTCAGCTTCTCGCGTCCATCACTGGAGCTGACGTCCAGGCCGGAGAGCTCGCGTACACGCTCGAGCCGGTAGTACACGGTGTGGCGATGGGTGAACAGACGCTGAGCGGTGCCCGCAACGTTGCCGTCCGCCTCGAGAAACGTCTCGAGTGTGCGCACGAGGTCCGTCTCGTATTGCTCGTCGTAGGCGGCCAGAGGCTCAACCGTCTCGGCATAGAAGCGCCGCAGCTCGGCGGGGTTGTCGCTCATCGTCGACAGCAGCAGGCGGTAGGCCCCGGTCTGCTCGAATGCGAGCATCGGGCCGTCCGTCGCGCCCTCGGCGACGTTGGCGGCCAGCAGCGCTTCGCTGGCGGCACGCGGCAACTCGGCCGGGTCCTCGGCGATGCGACTGCGCCCGAGTGCGAAGGTGTAGCCGGGCAGAGCCGACTGCAGCTCCCGCAGGACCGCCTCGCAGGCGCGGCTCGCGAGCAGATCCTCGCCGCCGGGTACGAGCAGCAGCACCTCCGCGCCGACGACGTGCTCGCGCTCTGACAGCGCGGCTATCGAGCGGTTGGCGACAGCCCTCGAGCCACGCTCGGCGATCGTCCTGACCCTGGATCTCCAGCCCTCCTCGGTGGGGGACTGCGGGTGGGCGCGCGCGACGATCATGCTGGCGCCCGACTCGATGTCGAGACTCAACTCGCGGGCGTGGGCGATCAGCTGCTCGCGTCCTTGCAACTCGCGGTTGAGGATCCCGCCCAGGAACTCCGCGGCGGCGGACTCCGACGCTTGCTCGGGCGCTCGCACACGCTGAACCTCAGAGGCGATCAGGGTCACGAGCAGCCTCGGTATCGAGGGGCTCTGATCACCTCTGACCCTCACATACAGCGAGCCGACGACGGTATCGGCGACGCGCAGGGCGACCGTGCTCACGTCAGGCGCGTCGCCGAGCAGCGAGCTCTCATCGGCCGGCGAGCGGGCCGCGACCGCCAGCGTCGCCCCGGAGGCGTCGGTGACCGCGAGGCTCGCGTCCAGGATGCGTGCGAGCGCGCGAACGACCTCCGGCAATCCGGCGCCGGACTCGACCGCCTCGGTGATCTCCTCGAGCGCCGCGAGGTCGAGACTCCCGGCGTTCGGCGGTGATGAGTCAGTCATGTGGGTTCTCACCGCCGAGGGAATTCACGGCCGCTGACCGCTAGCCCCAGAAGTAGATGACGACGAGCGCCGCGACGACACCGATAGCCATCAGCACGCCGAGTACGTACAGCGACAGAACGGTGGCCGCGAGTCGCTCCCAGAGACGTGAGTAGGAGGACCACGCCGGTGCGAGGATCAACCCCACATAAGCCCCTAGCCCGAGCACGGCGGCGCCGACGGCCACCACGTAGTTGATTGTTTCGCGGCTCATGTGCGGTCCAATTGTGACGCACCGCCAGGCCAGATGGCACCCGCCTGGTCTCCCGCTGGACCGCAGACGAGCGGCGCGGGCTCACACTGCGCCAGGCCGTCGCGGGCGCGCTCGGCTCGCACGAGCGGATTGGCGCGCAGGAACAGACCCACGACGGTGGGACCGGAGCCGCTCAGAAGAGTCCTGTCGGCGCCCGCCTCATCGACCAGTTTCAAGCGCCGCCCGATCTCCGGGCAGAGCTTGACGGCGGCCCGCTGCAGATCGTTCTCGAGCAGCTCCGGTGGCGGCGCCGAGGCGCCGAAGGCAAGCGCCGAGCCGAGCTCCCGGTGGCGGTCGGCGAGGTCCCTGTCGGTGCGCGGCAGGTTCATGCGATCGGCCTGCTCATACACCGCCGCGGTGGACAGCTGCAGCCGCGAGGGGAGCACCAGCACCCCGAATGGCGGGTTGGGGTCCGCCAGCTCCACCAGACGCTCGCCCGCGCCGCCGACAAGCCAGCGCCCCGGCCTCACGAGCGCCGGCACATCTGACCCGAGCCGCGCGGCCAGCTCGCTCAGCAGGCTCGCCTCACCAAGCCCCGACGCCCGCGCCGCCAGACGCAACGCGGCCGCCGCGTCGGCGGAGCCGCCTCCCAGACCGCCGGCGAGGGGGATCCGCTTGACGATGCTCAGGCGCAGCGCCGGAGCGTCCCAGCCGCTCGCCTCGCGGAACAGCCGCAGCGCCGTGCCGGCCAGGTTCTCACCCTCGACACCGGGGCAGATGATTTCGTCGCCGGTGGCCTGCTCAGAGGCCGGCTCGAGTGTCAGCTCATCGGCCAGTGAGATCGCCTGCATCACCGTGGCGAGCTCGTGCTTGCCGTCGGCGCGCAGCCCTCCCAGAAACAGGCCGAGGTTGATCTTTGCCGGTGCCAGGGTGCGCAGCGCAAGCTCGCTCATAGCCCGAGTATCGCGCCCAGCGCGCGGAAGTCCTCTGCTCCCAGGCGCTCGGCGCGGACATCCGGCGGGTGACCGATCCCGACCAGCACCTCACGCAGCTCATCGCGGGAGCGGTGAGCGTCGGCGCCCGCCAGGCTCAGCGAGCGAGCGAGCGCCTTGCGCCGGTGCGCGAAGGCTCCACTCACGAGGGCGCGCAGCGCGGGTGAGGCGGCGGGCGCGGTGCGTAGCACCTCGATCAGCACGGAGTCGACATTGGGAACTGGGCGGAACACGTTGCGTGGTATCGAGCGCACGACACGCACCTCGCCGGCCAGCTGCGCCAGGACCGATGTCGCTCCGTAGACGCGACCGCCGGGGGTGGCGGCGAGACGCTCGCCGACCTCACGCTGCACCATCACCACCCAGCGCTCGACGCTCTCGAGCTCCTCGATTGTGCGCAGCAGCACCCCGGCCGCGATCCCGTAGGGCAGGTTCGCGACGACCTTCGTCGGCTGTGGGCGCAATGCGGCGAGATCGACCCTCATCGCGTCCGCCCAGTGCACGCTGACATTCGCGAAACGATCGACGGCGTCACCGAGCGCTCCGCGCAGGCGCTCGTCGATCTCGATCACGTGCACATGCGCCACGCGCTGCGCGAGGTGCTCCGATAGCACTCCGAGACCGCCGCCGATCTCCAGCACCACGTCCTCGCCCGCTAGAGCGGCGGCGCGCTCGATCACGCCGAGAATGTTGGAGTCGACGAGGAAGTTCTGCCCGAGATCGCGGTCGGGGCGGATCTGAAACTGGCGCAGGCGGCGCAGGCTGGGCTGGGCGGGCAGGTCCGCCATGGCGTCGCTCACCAGCCGAACACACGCGCGGCGGTGCGCTCGACCACGGCGCCCAACTCCTCGCGATCCACACCACGCAGCTCGGCAAGGAACGCCAGGGTGTGGGCCACGAACGCCGGGCGGTTGGGCTGCCCCCGCACAACCTGGGGGGTGAGATAGGGCGCGTCGGTCTCGATCAGCAGCCGCTCGCCGGGCACGCGCCGCGCCGCCTCGGCCAGGTCGCCGGCCTTTGGGTAGGTGACGTTGCCGGCAAACGAGATCGCATAGCCGCGCGCGAGGCACTCCTCCAGGCGCCCGGGCATCGAGAAGCAGTGCATCACCACGCTCACCCCATCGGCCTCGCTGGCTAGCTGTGCGAGTGTTTCATTCTCCGCCGCGCGGGAATGGATCACCAGCGGCTTGCCGAGCTCGCGGGCCAGCTCGATCTGCGCGGAGAAAGCGCGCTCCTGGTCGGCACGCGGCGGTGCACTGTCGCGGTAAAAATCGAGGCCGCTCTCACCGATCGCCAGGCAGCGCTCGTGCGCCGCAAGCGCACGCAGCTCCGCCAGCGCGGCGTCATCGAAACCGCGTGCGGCGGTGGGGTGGCGGCCGATCGCCGCATAGACCTCGGGGAATGACTCGGCGGCGGCGAGCGCGCTGCGGCAGGAGGCGCTGTCCATGCCGACCGTGAGGATCCGTGTGACCCCGGCCCGCACCGCCTCGGCGACGAGATCCGCGTTGGCTGGCTCACACGAGTCCAGATGGGTGTGGCTGTCGATCACAGCGAGATCGTCTCTACCTGGTCTGGGCGCCTGGACACTGATGACTCAGGCTACTGAGCCTTCAGCCAACAGGCACGCGAGAGAGCGGCCGCATTCTCCTAGGACTGTTCAGCCCGTCTTCGGGAACAGCGGCTCGAGCTTGCCGACGTGCTCGACCACACCGCTGCCGAGGGTCGCGCCCTGAAGCGAGACGTCGGGAGCACCGAGCACCGCGAGCAGCTTCTCGGTACTCGCGGGCAGATAGGGGTGCAGCAGCACGCTGAGCACGCGCAGCCCCTCGCCGAGGGTCCCGAGCACACGATCCAGCTCAGCGGCGTCCGCGGGATCCTTCGCGAGCTGCCATGGCGCCCGTTCCTCGACATAGCGGTTCAGACGGCGCACGCGCTGCCAGATCTCCTCCAGCGCGGCGGTCAGCTGCACCCCGTCGATCAGCTCGCAGACACGCTCGGTGAGGCCCGCGAAGTCCCCCACCACAGCCGGATCGGGTGCCACCGGCGCGAGCGTCCCGTCGCGGTAGCGGTTGATCATCGCAACCGTGCGGCTGGCGAGGTTGCCGTACTCGTTGGCGAGCTCCGACTCGTAGCGCTGCTCAAACGCGGCTGTGGAGACCGAGCCGTCCTGGCCGAAGGTGACCTCGCGCAGCAGATAGAAGCGCAGCGCGTCGGAGCCGAGGCGATCGATCACCTCGAACGGGTCGAGCACGTTGCCGAGCGACTTTGACATCTTCTCGTCATCCATCAGCAGGTAGCCGTGCACGAACACGCGTCTTGGCAGCTCCAGCTCGGCGGCCATCAGCAGCGCGGGCCAGTAGACGGTGTGGAAGCGCAGAATGTCCTTGGCGATCAGATGGCAGTCGGCCGGCCAGAAGGTCTCGGTGAGATCCTCGCCGGGGCGAGCGTAGGAGAGCGCCGTGTAGTAGTTCAGGAGCGCGTCGAACCAGACATAGAAGACGTGCTCGGGATCCCACGGCACCGCCACTCCCCATGTCAGCTTGTGACGCGTGAGGGGCACATCGCGCAAGCCCGAGCGAATGAACGACAGCGCCTCGTTGTAGCGGCTGCGCGGCGCGACGAAGTCCTCACGCTCGGCGTAGAGGCGCTCGAGCGGCTCCTGGAAGGCGGACAGCTCGAAGAAATAGTTCTCCTCCTGCTCGCGGATCAGAGCGATGTGGTGGATCGGGCAGAGCCTGTCCTCGTCGATTTCGTTCTCCGCCTTGAAGTCGGCGCACCGAGGGCAGTACCAGCCCTCGTAGGTTCCCTCGTAGACGTATCCGTTCTCCTTCACGCGCGTCAGGATCTGCTGGACCATCGCCTCGTGCTCGGCATCGGTGGTGCGGATGAAGAAGTCGTTGGATGCGTCGATCCGCGGCGCCAGCGCCTTGAACCGCTCAGAGTTACGATCGGCCAGCTCCTGCGGCGAGACACCGAGCGCGTGCGCCGCGTCGGCGACGGGCTCGCCGTGCTCGTCGGTGCCGGTCAGGAAGAACACCTGCTCGGAGCGCTGGCGATGATGGCGCGCCAGGACATCGGCTGCGATCGTGGTGTAGGCGTGGCCGAGGTGCGGAGCCGCGTTGACGTAGTAGATCGGGGTCGTCACATAGAAGGACACAGAGCGAAGGCTACCGATCGCCGGTCGGTGTTCACGTGGACCGCTCACGAGCGCTCAGAGCTCCTGTTCGCCCGCCTCGATCGTCGTTCTCTGGAGCTCCGGCGCGTCACCTCTGGGAACCCCGCGGAGCTCTCTCGGCGCACCCCGGGGCAGGATGCGCAGCTGTCAGCGTCGCCGGACGTTCGTCATCGAGACGGTGTGCTCGCGCCCGGAGCTCAGCGAGCGGACACGCACTCGCAGCCCGCTGAAGCCGATGACCTCGCCGGTGCCCGTTCCTCTGGCGAGGCGAAATTCGACCTGACGTCCGCGACGATAGAAATACAGCATCACCGCCCGCAGACCCAGCACAGACGCGGTGAGCAACACCGCTATGTATATGACGCTCGTCGCGGCCATCGCTCCCGACTCGGCACGCGCCCTGGAACTCTTTAGCGCTCAGGGCGAAGATCGACGCATGTGCTCGCGGTAGATCTCATTCGCGCTGATCCCCGTCAGCTTCGCGAGCGCCGTCGCGGCGGGGCGTGCGCGGGCACCGGCCTGGACGAGTGTCTCGAGCGCACCGACCGCCTTGGCGAGGTCACCGGACTGACGCGGGGCCCCCGCCACGACGAGCACCACCTCGCCTCGCGCGGGGTGCTCACGGTAATGGGCGGCAAGCTGGGCGACATCGCCGCGACGCACTTCCTCGTGGCGCTTTGTCAGCTCGCGGCAGACGACTGCCTGCCGTGTGGGGTCGTGCTCGCAGAGCAGCGCAAGGGTGCGCGCCAGGCGCTTGGGAGACTCGAAGGCCACCAGCGTTTCGGGGGTGTGGATCAGTTGACGCTCGAGCTCTGCTCCCCTGCGCGGCAGAAACCCGGCGAAGCGAAAGCGGTCGGCCGGCAGCCCCGACGCCACGAGCGCTGTCAGGACGGAGCTCGGTCCCGGCAGCACGCACACCTCGAGACCCGCCGCCAGAGCGCCCGAGAGCAACGGAAAGCCGGGATCTGAGATCAGCGGCATCCCGGCGTCTGAGATCAGCGCGACCGTTTCTCCCTCGCGCATCCGCTTGATCAGAGCGGCGCTGCGATCGCGCTCGTTGTGCTCGTGGTAGCTGACGAGCTCCTTGGCGGTGATGTTGTGGCGCTCGAGCAGCAGCCGCGTGTGGCGCGTGTCCTCACAGGCGAGCACGTCGGCGCGCGCAAGCTCACTCAGGACCCGCAACGTGACGTCCTGGAGATTGCCGATCGGCGTCGGGCAGACGATCAGTTCCCCTGGCGTTGGCCGCTCAGGATTCATCGATGTGTTTCGGGCGCTTCCCGGCTATCCCCTCCAGCGCCAGCGCCGCCGCGCCGATCATGCCGGCCTCCGCACCGAAGTGCGCGCGCACGATCCGCGCCTGTTCACGTGAGGGTCGCAGGCCACGCTCGGCCAGCACTTTGCGGGCCGGGTCGAGCAGCAGATCGCCGGCCGCGATCACGCCGCCGCCGACGACGATCACTTCGAGATTGAGCATGTTCACGAGGTTGACGATCCCCACTCCCAGACGCGTGCCGATCAGCTCTATCACCTCACGCGCCTGGCCTGCGCCATCGTGGGCGAGCTCGGTCACGAGCCCACCGGTGATCTCCCGTCCCGCCGCCAGCGAGCGGCCGAGATCCGATTCGGGCCTCTCGCTTGCCGCCTTGCGGGCTTCACGTGTCAGCGCGGTGCCAGAGGCCAGTGTCTCCAGGCAGCCGCGGTTCGGGCAGTTGCCCTGACAGGGTGGGCCGTGTTCGTCGATCACCATGTGGCCGAGCTCCGCGGCGGCGCCATGTGCTCCTCGGTAGAGCTCACCCGAGAGGATCAGCCCTCCGCCGATGCCAGTGCCGATCGTGAGCATCGCCGCGTGATCAGCACCCCGCATGGCGCCGGCGCGGTGCTCGGCCAGAGCGGCGACGTTGGCGTCGTTGTCCACGAACGCCGGCAGGCCGAGCCGCTCGCTCATCACGGCGCGGAAGTCGAGGTCGGCAAGCGGGAGATTGACCGCCATGACCGCCTTGCCCCGCTGCTGGTCGATCAGGCAGGGAATGCCGAAGCCGACGGCGCTGATCTCACCGGGGGCACCGGCGCGAACCTCCGCGACGGCGTCGAGCACCGCGTCGAGCACCTGCGCCTGCTCGCCGGCTGGAGCAGGGCGCTGGACACGCTGGTGTACGCGCAACTGCTCATCGAGGACGCCGGCGATCACCTTGGTGCCGCCGAGATCGACGCCGATCACGCACTTCTCGCTCATCGGGCAACTATAGGTCGCGGCCGCCGATGTCGCGACTGGCACGACCGAGACGAGGCCGCGGCGATGGATCTGCAGGCAACACCGCGTTCCCGGCTCGAGCTGGCTCCTCGCCAAACATCGGCGCAGGCGAGCCTGATACCCGACGCGGCCTCAAAACGCCCCGCGACTTCACGAATACGCGGCGCTTGGGGATAGTGTAGAGCGCTCGAAGGCTGAGCGACATCGCTCCTCAAGCGATGCCCGGCGGGGGCCGAAACTGCACACATGTCCATCCCTGCGCATATCTGACCCTCGTGCTGCGAATAGCCATCATCGGGCTCGGGCCCTGGGGTCTGTGTGCGCTCGAGCGGCTGATCACGAGCGCTCGTCGAGGGCTGCCGGCGGGCCTGCAGATCGAGATCCACACGATCGACCCGGGGCCTCCCGGCTCGGGGGTATACGCGCTTGCCCAGCCCGACTACCTGCTGCTCAACAATCCTTGCGCTCAGCTGTCGCTGTATCCCTTCGAGGATGAGGGCGAGGGGCCCCGCTACGGCGTCGGCCTATACGAGTGGGCTGTCGAGAACAACTACCGGTGGGTCGGCGAACAGTGCCTGCGAGACGCCTCCGGAGCACCGATCGAGCCCCATCACTTCCTGCCCAGGCGCTTGATGGGGGAGTACCTCAACTGGTTCTGGCAGACGCTGATCGAAGAGGCGCCGGCAAGCGTGTCTGTACTTCACTACGCCACCTCCGCGGTCGACGTGATCCAGCGCCACGACGAGACCGAGCTGGTGCACTTGGCCAGCGGAGAATCGCTTCCCGTCGATCAGGTGATCCTCACCTCCGGACACACCGCCAATCAGGATCCTCACGATGTCGTCCCCCACCTGCGCCAGCTGAGCGCTTACCCGGTCGATCGCTATGTCGATCAGCTGCCCCCCGGACTCGATGTCGGCGTGGCCGGCATGGGGCTGGTGGCAATCGACGTCGTCACCGCGCTCACAATCGGGCGCGGCGGAACCTATAGTGAGCAACAGGGTCGCCTTCACTACCGGCCCAGCCGGCGCGAGCCCGTGATCCATCTGTATTCCCGCAGTGGCCTGCCGTTCACCGCCAAGCCCGTGACCGGCGTCGACCGGACCGACGTCTACAGGCCGATCATCGGCACCCCAGAGGCCTTCGAGTCGCTCACCACCAACGCGGGCCAGATCCGCCGGCAGGTCGACGTGCGCAAAGAGCTGCTGGCGCTGATGTTCGCGGAGATGTACGCCCGCTACTACGCCCAGGCCGCCTTCCAGGCCGCGGGCCGCGCCGAGGGGGCCAGCGTCAGGGATCGGCTGAGCGTCGCCTGGCAGCGACGGGAGTACGATCGGGAGCTCGAGAGCCTCGCCGGGCGCTACGGCTCCTTCGATGCCGAAGAGTTGTTCTTCGGCGCCGAGCTCGCGGACTCGAGCTCGGAGGATTACGAGCGCGCCGTCTATGACATGCTCGAGCGGGATCTGCGCGAGGCCGAGGTACCGGCAGGCAACAGCCCGGTCAAGTTGGCCGCCGAAGTATTCCGCGTGTTTCGGGACCCGATGCGCTCTGTGGTCGAGCAGGGGGGGCTCTCGCTGGACTCCTACCTGGACTTCAACGCCGACATCCGCTCTCGCATCACCAGGCTCGTGGCCGGGCCCCCGGCGCTGCGCACGAGGCAGTTCATGGCGCTGATGGAGGCAGGGCTGCTGAGGGTGCCGTTCGGAGCGGCTCCCGCGATCGGCCCGGGCGAGGGGGTGGGCGCGCTCGGGCACGGTCCCGCACGGGTCAGCTCGACGATGCTCGAGCACCCGTTCAGACGCGATCTGGCCCTGGTGATCCGCGGACACCTCGAAGAGCCACACGTCGACGGCTCCGCCTCGCAACTGCTCCGCCGCCTCTACGGCAGGGGCCGGATCAGCCAGTTCCGCTATGGCGCCGTCACCGTCGGCAGCGTCGATCTGACTCCAGACTCGCATCCGATCGACGCGACCGGCGATCCGCAGAAGCGGATCTGGATGTTCGGAGTGCTGACTGAGGGCATCCGCCACTTCACCCACTACCTGCCCTCTCCGAAAAGCCGCATCAGGGCGTTCGAGGAAATCGGGCGCTGCGTGGCGGAGATCCTGCAGTCCGCGCCTTGACGGCTCAACCTGAGACAGCCAGGGCTTGGTCGAGATCCTCGATCAGATCCTCGCAGTGCTCGAGGCCGATCGACAGCCGCAGCATGTCCGGCGTGATGCCTGCGTGCTCGAGCTCCTCGGAGCGCAGCTGCCGGTGGGTGGTCGAGGCCGGATGTGCGATCAACGACTTGGCATCGCCCATGTTCACCAGTCGCTTGAAGAGCCTGACGCCATCGAAAACGGCGATCCCGGCATCCCTGCCGCCGTGCACCCCGAAGGTGATGATCGACGGTACCCGCTCGCCGAGGTAGCGTCTGGCGAGCTGGTAGTAGGGGTTCTCGGGAAAGCCCAGGAAGCTCACCCAGGCAACACGTGGATGCCCGGCCAGATGCTCAGCGACGATGCGGGCATTGGCCTCGTGGCGGGGCAGGCGCACCGCCAGACTCTCGAGCCCCTGCAGGAACAGAAAGGCGTTGAACGGTGACAGCGACGCTCCGGTGTTGCGCATTCCGACGGTGCGGCAGCGGGTGATGTAGGGATGGGCGGCGAACTCGTCCGTGTAGCTCACACCATGGAAGGCTGGCTCAGGCTCGATCAGGTTGCCGAAGCGCTCGGGGTACTGCTGCCAGGGAAACCGCCCGGAATCGATGATCATCCCGCCCGTGGTGGTGCCGTGGCCGCCGATGAACTTCGTCAGCGAATGGACCACCACGTCGGCCCCGTAGGCAAAGGGCTTGAGCAGCAGGGGAGTTGGCACGGTGTTGTCGACGATCACCGGTACGCCGCGCTCGTGAGCCGCCCGTGCGACCAGCTCGAGGTCGATCACGTTGCCGGCCGGGTTGCCGACGCTCTCGCAGAAGACCGCCTTGGTGCCGGAGTCGATCAACGCCGCGATCGACTCCGGTCGATCATCGGCCGGGAAACGCGCCTCGATCCCCAGCCGGGGTAAGACATGCGCGAAATAGGTGTAGGTGGCCCCGTAGAGCTGGGGCGTGGTGATGAGGTTGTCGCCGGCTTCGAGCAGGTTGAGCACGGCCATGGTCACGGCCGCCATACCCGAGCTGACAGCCAGTGCTGCGGCGCCTCCCTCGAGCGCGGCGAGGCGCTGCTCGAGCACGTCGCAGGTCGGGTTGTTGATGCGGTTGTAGTGAAACCCGGGTGTCCGCAGGTCGAACACCTGCCCGGCGTGCTCGTGGTCGATGAAGTCGTGCGCGACGGTCTGATGGATGGGGACCGCGACCGCACGCGTCGAGTCGCCACCATAGCCGCCGTGAATCGCCAGGGTCTCGTCGCGCATGCCGCCGGCCGTCTCGCTCAGTCCCGGCCCTGCGCGCCGGCAATCGAGGCGGCGCTGGCCCGAACCGACGCCAGCCAGCTCGCGTAGAGGGTCGCCGAGCTTTGCGCCCAGCGGTTGGCCAGCTCGTGCTGAACCTGCTCGTAGGGAAACCGCCGGTAGAGCTCCAGCGAGTCGTGATCGCGTTCGATCCGGGCCGCCTCCGCCGCGAACTGCTCCAGCAGCTGTGCACCATGCTCTGTCAGGTAGCCGTGCGGCGGTGCGGGATAGGGAACCGCCCCTCGTCCGAACAGCGAGCGGCGCACATCGCGCCGATACTCGCGCAGCAGGCTCTCGGTGCTGTACTCGGGATGCCCCTGGCAGAGCACGAACGTTCCCGAGCCCTGCTCTCGTACCGCCACCGACCAGCCCGCAAAGGCTCCGCCGGCGCCGATCACGATCGCGTATCCGGCTTCGAGGAGCGCCTCCTGCGGTACGTCGTTGACACGCGAATGGGGAACGGCGACCGTCGCCGGCAGGCCAACGGCGAGTGGACCGGCTGTCGCCCCGACGGCGCCATCGAACACACCGCTGCACTTCTCCGACAGCGGCTGGCGCTCGATCCCGTCGAACATCAGCAAGCTGGCGTGGGCGGCCAGGCAGGACAGCAGCGTGGTTGGCACCTCCGCCGCGGCCCACTGCAGCAACTGTGAGAGCTCCGGCCAGTAGGCCTCGTACTGCATCTGTGACTGGACCGGCTCGGTGCCAGTCACGATCATCGCGTCGGGAGGACTGGCCCAGAGATCCTCCAAGCCCCTGTAATGGGATCGGATCTCCTCCGCCACCGTCTCGCCGCGCGCCAGCCCCGGCATGGTGTAGAGATCGAGATGTACGCCACCCGACGCCAGAGCGCCCCGGAACTGCCGCTCGGTGTCCGCGAACGCGGCATCTGGCATGTTGTTGACTAGCGCCACGGTGACGTGCTCGCCGGAGGTCCGTTGAGAAGAAGAGTGCATCTGTCCTGGATCGCTGATCGCACGACCACCGGCCGCAGCACAGTTCAAGATACCTGGGGGCGCGGCGTCGAGGCTGATGAGGAGGCGGTTCCGCCGCTTGACACGGAGGACACGGGCGCTACCCTGGCTGGCCTCGTGGACAACAGCGATGAAAACGGTCCACGGCTCGTTGTCGCGTACGGGTACCGTTCGCTGGATGCAATGCAACTGCGCGAGGCCGCCAGGGGTCTGTGCCAGCTGATCTGGCTCATCGACGAGCACGACGAGGCAGCGGCGGCGATCGCGCCGCTGCTGGCGCGAAGCGGCCCGGTGGTGAAGGCGCTGGGCCACTCAGCCGAGGCTGCCGCACGCGCGCTGCGGCCACACGCGCCAGACGGGTTGATCACCTTCTACGACAGTGGCATGGAACACGTGGCGGCGATCGCGGCCGAGCTCGGGCTGCCGTTCAACGGCCTGCAAACGGCTCGCCGGCTGGAGGACAAGTACCATCAACGCCAGGCGCTGCGGTCGGCGGGATTACCGACCCCGCCCGTGGTGAGCCTGCCGGCCGCAGCCGACCCGCAAAGGTTGCGCACGCTCACAGCCGACGTCAGCTATCCGGCGATTCTCAAGCCGAGGAGGGCTTCGGGGAGCTACCACACGTTCCCGGTACACGACGCGGGGGAGCTGACTGGGCTGCTCGGGCGGCTCGCCCACGAGCCCGCGGAAGAGATGATCCTCGAGGGTCTCATCCCCGACGGGCCGGCCCTGGACGGGTTCGCGGCCGACTACGTATCGGTCGAGACTCTCGCCTGCGACGGTAACTTCACCCACCTCGCGATCACGGGGCGCCTGCCACTCGTGGAGCCCCTGCGGGAGACCGGTTTCTTCATTCCCTCGACGCTGCGGGGCAAGTCCCAGCAGGCGGCTCTGTCTGTCGCCACAGAAGCCCTCAGGGCATTGGGCCTGGAGTGGGGTTGCGCGCACACGGAGCTGAAGTTGACCGCCGATGGCCCGCGCGTGATCGAGATCAACGGTCGTGTGGGCGGCGGCGTGCAGGAGATGCTGCGCCTGACAACGGGCGTAGATGTGATTCGCCAGAGCATGCGGGTGGCGCTGGCACTCGAGCCCGAGGTGGCCCCGATGCCCGCCACCTCCGGCGTGGCCTACAGGTTCTTCTACCAACCACCAGCCAGCGCTCGCCGCCTGCTCTCATTGGAGGGCATACAGACAGTCGCCGGCCTGCCCGGAGTCGAGAGCGTGCTGATGCACCACAACCCGGGAGCGGAGCTCGATTCCGCTCACGGGACCCGTACCTACCTGTTCGCCGTCGTGGGCCACACCGCCGACCACGCCGGTGTGGCGGCAATCCACAAGCGCATGAATCAAGCGGTGGTGGCGCACTATGAGTAAGCGACACCTCCGGCGGATATTGGGATTCAGAGGCAATGTCGTTTACTCGAGGTCGTAACTGGCTTGCGCTCCCGGTGGAAAGGAGCAGCCAACCATGGGCGACCCAGGCTTTCGCAGTTCGTCCTGAGCGTCAGTGCCGCCGGGGCCGACGGACAGTCCTGGTTCCCCTCGTGCGAAGCGGACGTGCTGTCGAGGACGTGCCTGTGTTCCGGCCCGGCGCGGCGATTCCACGGGCGCGGACATCCGCCCGGTAGTCAGGTGCCCTTCAGCGCCGGGACGAGGATGCCCATCACCGCCGCGGCTAGATGGGCCTGGGAGAACCGGTCGCGCTTGTTGCGCAAGTACATGATCTCGGCTCATTGCATCGAGTTGAATTGGGGCTTGTCGGCCAGGTCCTCGATGAGTGTCTCGATGTTCGGGAACGGAGCGTAGATGTTCGGCTGGAGGTTCTTCAGGGTCGAGAGCTTGCCGTCGAGGACCTCGCGTGCGAGGGCGTAGTCGAGCTCGATCAGCTGGCTGTCGCCGGGGCGAGAGACCAGCGCGATGTAGGCGAGGTCGGCATAGTGCTTGACCTGCCGGTGGGCGCACCAACCGAGGATCTTCTCGGCGAGCGTCTCGTGGGGGTCCATGATGAAGATGGCCGGGTCCTTCTCCCAGATGCCGAGCTCGTAGGGAACCTTGAACGGCACCTCGAGGCCGTAGAGGAGCATTCCCCGGAACGACACGTCGGCCTCGAGGCTCCGGTCATCGTGATCGGGGACGAGGGAGGTGGAGATTGGCGTGAACGAGATCGGCGCCGATTGCCAGGCGGTGCCGCCCTCGTCGTGGGGGACGAGATCAGCGGGGATGATTTCGAGGTCGTCGTCGCGGTAGGCGAGCTCGTCCTTCATCGCCGTTGCGGGGTTCACGGTCTGCGATGAGGTGGAGAAGTCGGCGTCGTAGACGGTGAAGGGAGGGCTGTCAAAGCAGCGCAGCGCCATCGAGCCGGCGAGGACGCTGCGCTCGGAGAAGAAGTCCTTGGCCTCGAGATCGAGGACCTCCACGACGCGGACGAGGTCACGAACGAGGACCGGCTCGGGGATGTCGTGGCGGCGGCACTCAGCAGCGATACTGCGATCGTCGGGGTAGTCGATCACGACGACGACGCGCTCGCCCAGCCACGGAGGTGGTCCTCAGGCACGTTGAGCAGCACGCCGGTCTCCCGGTCGCGTGTCATCTCCCCGGCGTTCATCTGAAAGCTGTTGCTGCGATCCAGAGGCGTACTTGCGCCACGGCCGGTGAGCCGGGGGAAATTGTGCCTGGAGACCGCGCCGAGACCGAGCAGTCGCAACAGGAATGCGCAGCGGCACTCCATGCTCCTGCCGCGCCGCGCCGAGATCACACACACGAGGTTCCAATCGATCTCGGTCTGTCGGGCGCGCGCCCAGCAGCCGACAACGGTCTCGAGCCCGGCGGCGAGGTCAGGGCGAGAGAGGCTGTCGACGAGCGCGCGCTCGCGCGAGGCGCGCCAAAAGAACTCCTTGGTCTCGGGAAGGGCGCGGAGGCGGACGAGCTCCTTGTCGGGATCGGTGGGCCAGTTTGAGCGGCTGAGGCGGGTGAGTTGCAGCGAGCCACTTGGCAGCTCGAATGATGTCTCGCCGAAGCTGCTGTCCTGCGGAATTGCCGCGTAGACGGTGGTGGAGTGCAGATCCGTGAGGCGATAGTCGATGAGCGCGGTGAGGTAGCTGATGAAGTACTCGCCGCGGGCGCCCAGGATGAGCCCGGCGATGAGCTCAGCCGGAGCGGCTTGGGTTGCGGAGAACGTGCCGCGCGGCGCGACGACGTAGCGGCCGCGGCCAACGCGGTACAGCAACTGGTTGTCGGCCATGCTCCCCAGCAGAGCGTTGGGATCCTTAGTCCAGCGCGGTTCCGCGTCGCCTAACGCAAGCGGGGGTATGCCGGCCATTGGTCGCCCCGGCTCGCGGCTCGCGCGAGTTGACAGCACGCCGGTCGGTGGGCCGGGCTTCCGCTCTCAAGCCAACGGTATTGGCATTGGATTTAGAGGACCGTGAGCTCGCTCGCCCAACTTATAGGCAACCCGATGCCCTCCGATCCGCCTTCCAGAGACCCTCGCGCGCGCCGCCCGCGATTTCCGCCCGCTCCCGCGGCGCATCCCACGCGGCACCCGGAGCGAGATTCCGCGGAGTCTCCCGAGCCCGCCTACACCCGCTATCGCGCGAGCCGCAAGCGTCCCGCCCGCGCCGGCTCGGAAGCCTCGACGTCGCCGGACCGAGGCGGCCGGGAACGAAGGTCGAGGTTCTCCCGGCTCACGCCACGGCGTCTGCTGGGCGTCTTGGCCGCGTTGATCGTCGGCTGGCTTGCGCTGTCGCTCGCGCTGTTTCTGATCAGCTCGCACTTCGACCGCACCTCCCTGCCCGCGAATGTCGCGGGCGTGCTGGACCCGGCCGGCTATCCGCTGAGCACTGCCGGCAACATCCTCGTGCTGGGGTCGGACCGCCGCCAGAAGAACTCAAAGGAACCGGGAGCCGAAACCACCGGGTTTGGGCGCTCGGACACGATCATGCTGATCCGCACCGGCGGCGGGCACGCGGCACGCCTGTCGATCCCGCGCGACACGGTCATCGAAATCCCCGGGCACGGCCTGCAGAAGATCAACGCGGCCCACGAGTTCGGCGGTCCGGCGGAGTCGGTCACCGTGATCGAGAACTGGCTCCACATCCCCATCAACCACGTCGTCGAAGTCAACTTCGAAAACTTCCCCGCGCTGATCGATGCGATGGGTGGGGTCACCTACACCGGCGGCTGCATCGTCTCCTATCTCGACGGCGGCTTCAGCCGCGGCGGCTACACGCTGCGTTTGCGTGCCGGCACCCATCACATCGATGGCGAGCAGGCGCTCGCGCTGGCGCGAACGCGCGAGAACCTCTGCGCGCCGCAGGAGACCGACATCCAGCGCGAGGAACACCAGCAGGCGCTGTTCACGGACATGAAGAACCAGCTGCTGTCCCTGTCGAGTTTTTTCCGCCTGCCCGTGATCGCCTGGAACGCCCCGCCGGCGATCATCTCGGACATGAGCGGCGAGGAACTGCTGGGGATGTTCGCCGCGCTGGCGATCACGGGAACACCGGCGACGCACGTGCTCGAGCCGACTGGGCAGATCAGGCTGCCCGACGGCGAAGAAGGTCTGACGATCTCAGAAGAAGCCCGCCGCGCGGATGTCGCTCGGTTCATGGCGGGCTGACCCGCGGCCCGGTCCGGCGGCGGCGCGGTGGCGCTACTCCTTGCTCGGCGAGGAGGGCTTCGCGGCCTCAGACTTCGAGCCCGAGGAGTCTTTCGAGGTTTTCTCGGGCTTTGGCTTGCTCTCCGTGGAGCTCGCGGAGCTGTTCTCAGAAGAGGCGCTGGAGACACCGCCCGAAGAGTCTTTCTCCGCGGAGGAGTCTTTCGAGCCCTCCGCCGCGGCGATGGTCTCGCGCTGGCGGTTACGAGTTCCGTAATCGGTGTTGTAGAAGCCTTTGCCCTTGAAGTGGACGGCTGGCGCGTGCAGCACTCGCTGCACCGCCACGCCACTGTCGGGATCGTGCGTCAGCGGATCGTCGCTGAAGGACTGTTGAATCTCAAAGGTCGTCCCGTCCGGGCGTCTGTACTCGTAGATAGGCATTGGCACTCTGATTATAAGAGTGCCAATGCCTATCTTGGATGTGGCACGCACGGCGCCTTGCGCTAGCGTCCCTTCGCGAGATGCGAACCCTCGTGACCGGCGCCAGCGGATTCATCGGCCAGGTGCTCTGCGCGCAGCTGCTCGACCGGGGTCACGAGGTCAGCGCACTCGTGCGTCGCGCGGGCTCTGAGCCCTCGCGAACACGCCCCGTGAGCGGCGATCTCGCGGACGCGGCGGCGCTCACTCGGATCCTGGACTCCGAGCGACCCGGCTGCGTGGTCCATCTCGCGGCGGAGATCGCCTCACAGCGCAGCGCGGCGAAGATCGCCGCCGTGAACATCGCGGGCACGGCACGGCTGCTCGAGGCGTGCCGTGCACAGAGCGGCGGCGATCGGGGAGCGCGACCGCGGATCGTGTTCGTCTCGACGGTCGTCACCGGCGATGCCCATGGGGCGCTGCTCACCGAGGAGGCACCGCTGCCGGTGCAGACTCCCTACGGGCGATCCAAGCAGGAGGGCGAGCGCCTGGTGCTCGGCAGCGGGCTGGAGGCTGTCGTGATCCGCCCTTCCCACGTTTACGGGGCGGGCGGCTGGTACGCCAACGATCTCGTGACTCAGCTGCGCAGGCCGGGAAGACTCGCCGTCGTGGGCAGCGGCGCGAACCTCTGGGATGTCGTGCGCGTCGAGGACGTCGCGAGCGCTATCGCCGACGCCGCCGAGCGCGCGCCGGCCGGCTCGATCTATCACGTCGCCGACGACGAGCCGATCACTTTCTACGACTTCATGGCGCTGACCGCGCAGGCGCTCGGGGTCGGTGCTCCGCGCCGCGTGCCACAGGCGCTCGCGCGCCTGATCGCGGGTCGGGGCGCGGTCGACGCGGTCGTGCGCTCGGCGCGCTCGTCCAACGCCAAGATCAAGCGCGAGCTGGGCTGGCAGCCGCGCTTCGCAAGCGCCCGGGATGGCGTGCCAGACGCGGTCGCGGCGATCCTCGCCGGCCGGCCGGCGGTGGCGCTCAGCTGAGCGCGTAGGTGAGCGAGACCTCTGCCGAGAGAGTGCAGCCCGTGACGCTCGACTTCTTGGCCGCGTGACGTTTCCTGTGCTTGGCGTGGGCGCTCGGAGGTTTACCGGAGACAGCTTTCCCGGCCGGCGCCGCCGAGCGAGACGCGGTGTTGAACCCCACGCTCGTGTCGTCTGTGCCGGGGGAGCCGAAGTCGGCCGCTTCGCCTTCATACTGCGTTTCCCCGGCGCACTGGATGGCGCCGCCGTCTTCGGTCATGCTCTGCACGGCGCCGAGTGTGGCGGTTGCCTTGCCGGCCAGCAGTTGCGCCTTGGCCAGACCATCGGCGACGGCTTCGCTCATCGCCTGGTGGTATACGGCGGTGGCGCTCTGGGCGCTCGCGTTCTGCGCGAGCGGCTCGGCGGCGACTCCCTGAACACTCACAAAGGGCGGCGGCGAGAGGACCGCTGGCTGTCCAGCCGTCTGTGTTTCCGCCGAGGCGACACCGAGGACGCCGGCTGCGATCAGCGCGCCGGTTGCCACGCCAGACGCCAAGATCGCGATCCTCATTGCGCCTCCATCGATCGGTTCACCACCACTCAGGCTAGCGCGAGTGAGCGGCCAACAGAAGCGGCCGGTCAGTCGGCGAGCAGAACCCGCACGCAGACGATCGCGGCTCGCACGGTGGCACTGAAGTCGCGGTCGGGCTCAGAGAGCATCCTCAAGGCGAACCCGTCGGCGAGCGAGAAGAGGATCTCCGCCACCACCTCGGCCTCCGCGTGCAGCTGCAGCACACCCTGCTGCTGGGCGCCCGCGAGCAACTCGGCGACCTGCTCGCGGGTGCGGCGCAACAGCTCCGCGTACTCGATCGCGATCTCCTCGTTGCGCCGCGACAGCGAGAACAGCTCGAATACCAGCGTCACGAAATCCGGCTCGGAGCTGACGGTCTCCTGCAGGTTGCGCGCCATCAGGTTGATGAAGTCATCAGCGGTGCGCGCGCCGGCCAGCTGACGCTCGAGCATGTCCATGCGCACCTCGCATTCGCGGCGCACGGCCTCGACCAGGAGCTGCTCCTTGGTGCCGAAGTAATAGTGCAGCAGGCCACGGGAGACACCTGCCTCGCGCGCGACGTGGTCGAACGTCGACCCTGCCGCACCACGCCGCGCGACGCTGCGGCGCATCGCCTCGACGATGCGCTGGGGCTTCTCGCCAGCGAGCGACTTGGTCGCTTCAGAACTGCTCGCCACTGACGGCTACCCCCGATCGATGAGCGAAACGCTCAGGAGACCTCGGCGCCGACCGCCGCCGGGCTCTCCTGCGCCGGCATCGTGGTCGAGCTGTAGTCGAACTCCTCCTCCGCGCCGAACATCAGGTCGAGCACCTTTGTGCGCAACCCCTCGCTGAGGGCCATCGCGAGCACCGCTCCCGCCACCAGCACCAGTAGCGAGCGGCCGAAGCCTCCACGCGAGCGCTTGTGAGGCGCCGGCGCCTTGAGCGTGCTTGCCGCGCTGCGCAGAGCACTCGCCGCCTCGGAGAGTTCACGCTGAAGCTTCTTGTCCTCGAAGATCGCCTTGCTCGCTGGCTTGCCGTTGTTCATCCGCCCGTAGGCGCCACGGGCCGCTCCGTACGCAGCCAGCAGGCTGTCTCTGAGCTCTTCGTCCTCGATCAGGCGTTTGAGGTACTCGTTGCTGCTCAGCGCCTCGCTCGCCTTGCCGATGTGATCTTTCGCTGCCATGTATGCCACCACCTCTACTGACGCTTTGCCGGTCACACTCAATATACCTCCCATCGTGAGCACCGCAATCGCGGGACAGGATCATCGCGCCGGGCGCGCCGCCGTCCGAGCCGAACCTCGCGCTCCGCTGCGCAGGCACGACCGATCCTCGCGTGTCCAGAACGAGCTGAGGGGCGCCGCGACTCAATCCCCCGCCGTGCCAGCGCTGCCCGCTGCGCTGGCGGCTCCCGCCGCGGCCAGCACGGCGTCGTAGCGGCGGCGCACGTCCTCGCGGTCGGACTTCTCGGGCACCGACTCATCGCACGAGCGCATGATCATGGCGGCCTGCTCGATCAGCAAATCGCGCTGAGCCTGAGTGGTCGTATGCGCCATCACCTTCGCGAGCCCGTCGAGCTGGCGGATCATCACGGCCGGCATCCCGCGGCTGGCCTGGCGGATCTTGTCGTGCGCGCGCTCGACGAGCCGGTCGAAGCCGACCGTGACGGTGATCACGCACAGGTGACCCGCGGCGTCGCGATGCACGGTCGCCGGCCGCCAGCGATCCGCGATCTTGCACAGCCCGTCGCCGAGCCAGTCGATGCAGGCCAGCGCGGTGAACGTGTCGTTGACCGCGGCCGAGAGCGCCCGGATGGCGATCTCCACGAGCTGATCGACGGCGAATGAGAGATCCTGTGTGAGTGTCCTGTGCGGACCGGTCGCGTGCGCGCCGCCGAGCGCTCGCGCGACGCCGGGCGCGGCAGCGGCCGGCCAGACGTCCGCCAGCGGCTCGCCCTCGACGACGAAGTGGCCGGGACGATGCAGCAGGCGGATCACCGCATGGCTGGAGCTGGCGATGTCGATCAGCGTGCTCATGCTCACGTACTGCAGGTAGCCGCTCCCAGGAGCGCGGACGACGCCGCTGTCCTCGTCCAGTCGCACGAGCATCTCCGACAGCGACGGTCCGGTCTTTGGTCCCGAGCCGGCGTTGAGCGCGACTTCGGTCTCGATCGCCCGCGCGAGGTCGCTGGCGATGCTGGCGATGACCTGCGGCAGCTGGATCGACTTGGCGATGTGGTCGATGAATACGACCAGCACCGCGACGTCCAGGATCACGAGCGCCATCGTCGCCGTGATCGACAGGTGCGGCACGAATTCCCCGTGCTTGCCCGGACCGATGGAGACGAGCGCGAGGATCGCGTAGACGAAGGTCGCGACGAAGCTCCCGAGCGTGAACTGCGTGATCCGGTCACGGATGAAGTTGCGCAGCATGCGCGGCCCGAACTGGGTCGATGCGAGCGTCAGCGTGACGATCGTGATCGAGAACACGAGCGTCACCACCGTGATCACGGCCGCTGCGATCGCGGTCAGGATCTGCCGGGCCGCATCCGCACTACCGCTGATGACGAACGAGGGGAGGTGCAACGAGCCGTCGTATGCGGCCCGGTCGAGCGCGTATGTGCCGGCGAACAGCAGGACCGCGAGCACGATCTCGACCGTCGGCACCAGCCACAGGTTCGTGCGCAGCGCCTCGCGCCGCCAGGCGGACGGCAGCGCGATCCGCGGCCTCAGCACGGAGGCGCCCAGTGGGCGAGCACGCCCGCAGCGGTGTGCGGGCAGGTGGAGAGTTGGGAATCGTGGCGCATGGGACTTTGGCAGCGCAAAGCGGCGCCGACCAGTCTTCCCGGCTCACCTGCGCAAACGATACGCGTTCGGCGGCAGAAAGCGGTAGCCGACGGCGGGCTCTGCAGGCAGCGAGTCCGCCGCGGGACTCAGAAGATCCCGTATTCGCGCACCAGCGGATACAGCGAGGTCTCGAACAGCAGCGCGGAGAGCCCCCGCTCGAGCTCCTTGCCCAGGCGCGTCGCCTCGCCGAACGCATCCGAGCGCGCGGAGCTCTCCCGTGTCACGAGCTCCAGTTCGTCACGGAAGGCGCTGTCGTCGAGCAGCCCGAGAAAATCGTCGTAGGCGCCGAGCGCCCGTCCGCCGGGATCGGAGGCCTGGTGGCGCAGAAATGCCTCGGCGATCCTGTCGGTGGGCGCCATCCGCAGCTGCTGCTCCAGAAACGAGGGCATCTGCGAGCGCTCCAGGCGCGCGCATTCGAACACCGGCAAGAGCCCGCCCGCGAACAGAACCTTGCGTGAGGTTCTGAGCTTCGCGTTGCGGAGCCCCCACTTCTCCGGCCCCTCGTGCTCCTTGCCGGCGAAGTCGACACAGATCGTTCGCCAGTAGCGGATCACGTCGTTGAGCAAAAAGCGCGGCGGACGAAAGCCCTTGACCGACTGGTCCAGGTAGCGGCCGATGAGCTCGACGCGCACCGCTTCGTGGATCGCCTCGCCGGTCGCGTAGACCGACTCGAGCAGCAGCAGCATACGCCGGCTGAGGTTCGAGTTGTTGTCGCGCTCGAGACCGATCTTCTGCACCAGCTGCTGACTGGCGACCGGGGTGCCGAAGATCCCCTGATTGCCGGGAGCTTTGTCGAGCACCGTCTTGATCTGCTCGATCGAGGGGCTCACGTGCTCGCGTCCGGCCCCGCGCACGAGGATCATGAAGTCATCATCGCTGCCGCTGGTGAGCTCCGCGCGCCCCCAGGAGCCCATCAGCACGACCGACACGTCCGGCTCGTGCTCGAGTGCCGCCAGGCGCGCTCTGCGAGCCACCAGCTCCCGCGCCGTGGCCTGCCTGGCTTTCATCAGCTTCGGGAATTCACGTCCGCTGGCTTGCGCCAGCAGCTCGAGCGGGCTGGCGGCGGTCATCCCCCGCCCGCTCAGGGCTCGCGCGGCGGAGCCTCGAGGATCCAGGGGACGTCCAGGCAGCGTTGCAGCAGCGGCCCGAAGAGATCCTCGTGCTCTTCGGTCAGCGCGACGTGGTGGCAGTCGGTGGACAGGGAACTGACGTGCAGGTGACGCAGGCGGGTCCTGAACGCGTCCAGCAACTCGGTGGCGGCGAGCATCGACTCATCCAGCGACCAGGCGTGCGCGAGGTCGAAGCAGAAGCCCGCGGCCGGCAGCTCGGAGAACCAGTGCTCGAGCTCATCAGCGCTGCGCCCGTCTTCCTTGCGCGCGTCCATGTTCTCGAGCACGAGCTTTCTGCCCAGCGCACGGTAGGGGGCCGGATCCTCGATCGTGTCCGGGTGCATGACGATCGCCTCGGCGCCGCTGGCGAGCCGCTTCAGTGATCTGACCAGCGCCGGCTCTGACATCGAGCGTCCCTTCGAGGGACCGTGGACGCTGAGGTAGCGAAACGGCAGCGCGGGAGCGTTCTGCAGATAGCGCTCCAGACCATCGACTTCATCCTCGGAGAGGGCGGAGAGCTCGACCGCGAACGGCGAGAAGCTCCAGGCCTGCTCGATCTGCGCTGACCAGTCGCCGCGCAGGTCGTCCATGTAGCCGGTCGAGACCCCCAGCGGGTGGTGGGCAAGCAGCGCTGGGGACTCGGCGAGTACGGGAGAGATCATTTCTATGCAAGGTAGCGAGCCGACAAGATGTCATCTCGTCGAGCTCCGCTGGCCCGCTCTCTTAGGCGTGCAGGGCCGCCTGCTCCTGCGCGGACGGGAAGGCCCAGGCCGTCTGTCTGCGACGCTCCTGGCGAAACACGAAGCGCATCTGCTGCGGCGGTCGCAACTGCGCCTCGTTGGGACGGAAGGTGGAACACGGCTCGTCCAGGCCGAGCGCGCAGAGCATGTTGCAATGGAAGAAGCATTCCTCGCAGCTGACTTTGCGCACAGCTCTCTTCGTCTGCGTCTTTGACACTCACTCCCCCTTGCGGCTTTGATTGAATCTCACTGACGCGGTCCTCCGGCGAAGGACCGCAGAGTCGGCATCAAAGCACTCCCGGCGGGGGCGCTCAAGGGCTCGCCGCGAGTGCTTTCCGCAAATCGCAGAGAAAACCACACTTACCCGTAAAGAGCCTCCTAATCGTCACTTTCGTGTGACAAGCGAACGGTTTTTTACGGTCTTTGCGGACGCCGCAAGTCGAATGCCCGCCGCGCTTGCTCGACGATGTGCCGGGCGATCGCCAGCGACGATGTCGCCGCGGGTGACGGGGCGTTGCGCACGTGCAGCGCCCGCGGAGTCGAGGAGAAGACGAAGTCATCGGCCAGGCGCCCGTCGCGGTGCACCGCCTGCGCTCGCACACCGGCGAACGCCGGGCGCAGATCCTCAGCCCGCAGCTCGGGCACGAGGCCCCTCGCGGCGTCCAGCAGCGCCGCCGGACGCACCGCGTGGTGAATCTCGGTCAGCCCAGTGGACCACCAGCGGGCGAACATCCGCCAGGACCCCGGCCAGGCGAGCGTGTCGAGCAGATCGCGGCCGCGGATCGTGCGCAGGCGATAGGCGTCACGCGCGCCGGCCAGGAGCGCCGTCGGGCCGATCAGGACATCGCCGTCGATGCGCCTCGTCAGGTGCACGCCGAGAAACGGCAGCGACGGATCGGGCACTGGATAGATCAGCGATCTCACGAGATCCCGGCGCTGGTCGACCAGGCGCAGATAGGCACCGCGGAACGGCAAGATGCGAGGATCGCGCTCGGCGCCGGCGGCCAGCGCAAGCCGGTCTGACCAGGCACCCGCACAGAAGATCGCGTGAGTTGCGTCAGTCACGCCTCGTGAGTGGCGAAGCGTCAGAGAATGCCCGCCAGCGCTCGTGCTCTGAAGCTCGCAGTAGGTCGCGATCGTCCCGCCCGCCGCCACGAACTCCGCGGCATAGGAGCGGGCGAGCGCCGCGAAGTCGACGATCCCGGTCTGCGGGCAATGCACAGCCGCGACGCCCCGTGCGTGCGGCTCGTACTCGCTGATGGCATCGGCGCCGATCCGCCGCAGACCCAGGACACCGTTGGCCGTGCCTCTGCGCTGCAGCTCGTCCAGACGCGCCAGCTCGGAGGCCTGACGGGCCACGATCAGCTTGCCGCAGCGCTCGAAGGCGATCCCGTGCTCCGCGCAGTACTCATACAGTTCGCTCGCGCCCCGCACGCACAGGCGCGCCTTCAACGAGCCGGGCGCATAGTAGACACCGGCGTGAACGACCCCGGAGTTGTGGCTGCTCTGATGGCTCGCGAGCTCACGCTCGCGCTCGATCACGCAGACCGACAGGCGCGGGAAGCTGATCAGCAGCTGGCGCGCGACTGCAAGGCCGACGATCCCGCCGCCGATGACCGCGACCTCACAGCGGCCAGGCGGCTGTGGTGGGCGGTCCGGGTCGGCCTGTGCCATCGCCGCCACTGTAACCGCCGGCTCTCGTCATCATTGCGGGCGTGCGCATGCTGATCACCGGAGCGAGCGGATTCGTTGGCTCGATGTTGACCTCGCGGCTGCTCCGCGGCGAGCACGAGCTGCGCGCCCTGGCACGTGACCCCGAGCGTGTTCATGGCGCTCTCGACGCGCAGTTGCTGCGCGAGCGCAGGTTCGAAGCGATGAGCGGAGCGAGTGGCGCAATCGAGCTGGTGGAAGGCGACGTGCTCAGTGGCGAGGGCCTCGCTCGGGCATTCGACGGGATCGATGTCGCCTACTACCTGATCCACTCGATGGAATCCACGGCGGGGGGCTCGTTCCCCGAGCGTGAGCGCCTCGCCGCGCGGAACTTTGCGGCTGGCGCCGCCGCCGCGGGCGTCGGGCGCATCGTCTACCTCGGCGGGCTCGCCGGCGGCACACGGCCGCCGTCGGTCCATCTGGCCAGCCGGCTGGAGGTCGAGCGGATCCTGCTCGACGGCGTCCCGGGCTCGGTGGCGCTCGGCGCCTCGATCGTGATCGGCGCCGGGTCGCGCTCGTTTCGCTTCCTGGTGCGCCTGATCGAGCGCCTGCCCGTGCTCGCGCTGCCGGCCTGGCGGCGGTTCGCGACGCGGCCGATCGACGCGCGTGACGTGATCGAGATGCTGATCGCCGCCGCGAGCGTCGAGGGGCTCGCCGGCCGTCGCCTGGAGATCGGCGGCCCGGAGACGCTCACCTATGAGCAGATGATCGAGCGCATCGCGGCGATCATGCTCGTGCGCCGCCCCGGGCTGCGCCTGAGAGTCAGCCTCACGCCGATCGCGGCTCGCGTCGCGGCCGCCATCGCGACGGAGGACCCCGAGCTGATTCTCGCCCTGATGGAGGGCCTGCAGGAAGACCTGCTGCCCGCACAGGACAACGCGGCCGAGCTGCTCGGCATCGCTCTGCACAGCTATGACTCGGCCGTGGAGCATGCGCTCGGTGAATGGGAGGCGACCGAGCGGCTGGCCGCTCGCTGAGCGCTGCCGCTACGGTGTCAACTCGCGATGAGCGTCGTCAACACATCGATCCGCCTCGACGCCCCGCAAGCCGAGGTTTGGGATCTGGTCATGGACCCGGCTCGCCTGGGTGACTGGGTCAGTATCCACCGCCGGCTGCTGCACGCCGATGGCGGCTCCGCACGGGTCGGTTATGAAATGGAGCAGCAGATCAGTATGCGGGGCGTCAGCCTCGACATCCACTGGAGGCTGATCGAGTGCGCCACCAACGAGCTCGCGGTCTGGCAGGGCCGCGGGCCGGCCCACTCGCACGCGCTGACCGAATACAAGCTCTCAGCCGAGGACGGCGGCACGCGCTTCGACTACCGCAACGAGTTTCGTGCGCCGCTCGGGCCGATCGGCGCGCTGGCCAGCCGCGCGCTGGTCGGGGGGATGCCCGAACGCGAGGCCAGACGCTCACTCGAGCGGCTCAGCGCGTACCTGAAGAAGCGCCCGGCTGAGCGCTAGCGACGGCGGCAGACCGCCGCGGCGAGGAGCTCCACCCGCTCAGGCGAGCCCCTCGCTCGAGCGCGCTCCTAGACGAGGCCGAGCTCCCGCACGGCCGCGCGCTCCTCGCTCAGCTCCTTGACGCTCGCGTCGATCCGCCCGCGCGAGAACTCGTCGATCTCGAGACCCTGCACAATCGAGAACTCGCCGCCGGAGCAGGTGCAGGGATGACCGACGATCAGGCCCTCAGAGATCCCATAGGAGCCGTCGGAGACGACACCCATCGACACCCAGTCGCCGGCCGCTGTGCCGTTGACCCAATCGTGGACGTGCTCGATCGCGGCGTTGGCAGCCGAGGCGGCGCTGGAGGAACCACGGGCGTCGATGATCGCCGCGCCGCGTTTCTGCACCGTCGGGATGAAGTCGTTTTCGATCCAGGCCTGGTCGTTGACGGTCTCGGCCGCGCTCGAGCCCTTGACCTTGGCGTGCACGATGTCCGGGTACTGGGTCGCGGAGTGGTTGCCCCAGACGCTGACGTTGCTGACGTCGGCGACCCGCACGGCGGCCTTCGCGGCCAGCTGCGCGATCGCCCGGTTGTGATCGAGGCGCATCATCGCGGTGAAGCGCTGCGCCGGTATATCGGGCGCGTGACTCTTCGCGATCAGGCAGTTGGTGTTCGCCGGATTGCCGACCACGAGGATCTTCACGTCAGCGGCGGCGTGGGCGTTCAGCGCGAGGCCCTGGGGCTTGAAGATGCCGCCATTGGCCTCCAGCAGGTCGCTGCGCTCCATACCCGGTCCGCGGGGACGGGCACCGACCAGCAGGGCCACGTTGACACCGTCGAAGGCGACGTTCGGATCGTCGGTTATCTCGATCCCGGACAGCAGCGGAAAGGCGCAGTCGTCTAGCTCCATAGCGGTGCCTTCGGCCGCTTTGACCGCCTGGGGGATCTCCAGCAGGCGCAGCTGCACCTCGGTGTCGGGTCCGAGCATCTGCCCTGAGGCGATGCGAAAGAGAAGGCTGTAGCCGATCTGGCCGGCCGCGCCGGTGACGGCGACTCGTACGGGATTGCTCACGGGTCACTAGCTCCTGAGTAGGGGGTGAATTGTCTGCTGCTGCAAGGCAATTGGGGTCGTTGCGGCCTCAGGCCATCGCGCGAGAGAGGTTCTCGTCGATCGAAGTGAGGAACTCCTGTGTGGTCTGCCACTCCTGATCTGCGCCAACGAGCAGGGCGAGATCCTTGGTCATCTTCCCGCTTTCTACCGTCTCGATGCAGACACGCTCGAGTGTCTGCGCGAAGTCCGAGACCTCGGGGGTCCCGTCCATCCGCCCGCGCGCCGACAGGCCACGTGTCCACGCGAAGATCGAAGCGATCGGGTTCGTGGAGGTCGGCTTGCCCTGCTGGTGGGCGCGGTAGTGACGCGTGACGGTGCCGTGCGCCGCCTCCGCCTCGACGGTCTTGCCGTCAGCGCTCATCAACACGCTCGTCATCAGCCCGAGCGAGCCGTAGCCCTGCGCGACGGTGTCGGACTGGACATCTCCGTCGTAGTTCTTGCAGGCCCACACATAGCCGCCTTCCCACTTCAGGGCGGCGGCGACCATATCGTCGATCAGGCGGTGTTCGTAGGTGATGTGAGCGGCCTCGAAGTCGGCCTTGAACTCGGTCTCGTAGACCTCCGCGAAGATGTCCTTGAAACGCCCGTCGTAGGCCTTGAGAATCGTGTTCTTGGTCGACAGGTAGACCGGGTAGCCGCGGTCCAGGCCATAGCGCAACGACGCCCGGGCGAAGTCGCGGATCGATGCGTCGAGGTTGTACATCGCCATCGCGACGCCGCCGCCGGGGAAGTCGTAGACGTCGAGCTCGACCGGACGGGAGCCGTCGGCCGGTGTGTACGTGAGCGTCAGCGAGCCGGCGCCCGGCACGACGAGATCGGTGGCGCGATACTGGTCGCCGAAGGCGTGGCGGCCGATCACGATCGGTTTGCGCCAGCCGGGCACCAGCCGCGGGATGTTCGCGATCACGATCGGCTCACGGAAGATCACGCCGCCGAGGATGTTGCGCACGGTGCCGTTGGGCGAGCGATACATCCGTTTCAGAGAGAACTCCTCCACGCGAGCCTCGTCGGGGGTGATCGTGGCGCACTTCACACCAACCCCGTACCGCTTGATCGCCTCGGCCGATTCAACGGTGATCTGATCGTCTGAGGCGTCGCGGCTCTCGATGCCGAGGTCGTAGTACTCGAGGTCTATGTCGAGGTAGGGCAGGATCAGCTGCTCTCTGATGAACGACCAGATGATCCGTGTCATCTCATCGCCGTCTAGCTCGACGACGGGGTTCTTCACCTTGATCTTGGCCATGATTGGGGTCCTCGGGGTCTCTGAGTTGGGCGGCCGATGCTATCGCCCGAGCGCTCAGCGGTTCCAGCTGCCCTGTGAGCCGTGCGCGACGAGGACGTGCGGGCGGCCGCCGCCGAAGGGGATCGTCGCGATCGCGCCGTGCGAAGGCGGTTGCTCGAAGGCGCCCGCGTCGATCAGCAGCGTGGCGCCGTCGCTGGAGATACCCGCGCCCTGAACGGCTTGGCCTTTGACGGTCACGAGGCGTGCGTGGCCGGAGAGGACGTTCACCGCGTAGGCCTCGCTGTTGTCCTGCCCCTCGAACTCCGCCAGCAGCCGCTCGCCGCTGCCCGAGAACGCAAGCGGCACGAGACCCTGCGACAGCGCGTTCACCGGAATGTGCGTGACTCTGCGCGCCGCCGCGCCCCCGCCCAGCGCCTGCAGCCAGATCTGGTATTCGGGGGAGAGCTCACGATTGCGCTCGCGGTCATACGCGATGTAGCGCGGGCCGCAGACCGGGTTGAAACTGCGCCCGTCACTGCTCAGACGGTGAAGTCCCGCGCCGTCGGGTTCGCTCTCGTACAGGTTCACCCCACCGGCGAACGTTTCGGCGTGCGAGAGCCCGAACACGATCCTGTCGCTGCCATCGCGCGCGAAGCTCGCACCGTAGATCGCGCCTTCGGCGATCGACGCGACCGTCCCGGTCTGCGTGTCGATCACGACCAGGCCCGAGGCTGACACTCCCAGGGCCGGCTCGTTGGACTGCCGGTAGACCGCCACATAGCGTGAGTCAGGCGACCAAGCGAGCGGCGTCGCGGTCGCCGTTTCGAGGCTGAGATAGGTCGCGGCGGGGGTGCCGGCGGCAGGGTAGATGCCGATCGACGGGCCGCTTTCCTGCACGCCGGGTTTGGAGCCGAACAGCGACACGGCGACCGACTGGCCGTTTGGCGCGAGCAGCGGCTGATCGCCGGGGCCGAGCAGCTTCGGTTCGGTGCCGGTCGCGGAGGCCAGCCACACCCGTGAGACCGAGGCTGTTTCGCTGACATACGCAAGGCGCGCGACCGGCGGTTCGGGGTTCAGGTCCGCCGCCGGTTCGGAGGCCGCGCTCCCAGCCAGCGGCGCGGCGGCGGCCAGCAACAGGGCGAGTGCGGCGAAGGCTGGCCAGCGCATGGCCTCGCAGGCTACTCTCTGCTTGACTTCAGTCCATGGCCACGATGCCGAAGGCAGCAACCGGCGAGCACACCGCCCCCTGGCGGACGCACACAGTAGCCAACCAGCCACCGCCGCTCACCGGGCTGGACCTGTTCTCGAGCAACCTCCCTTTGGTCGAGGCGAGCGAGCGCGAGGGCGCCGGCTGGATTAGCGAGCGCGCCTCGGCTCTGGGCCGCTTCGTCGGAGAGGCCGACGGCCCGCAGGATGCATGGGGACGGCTCGCGAACGAGCACAAGCCGGTCCTCCACACCCACGACCGCTACGGCAACCGCATCGACGAGGTCGAGTTTCACCCCGCCTGGCACAAACTGATGACGATGGGGGTCGAGCACGAGCTGCACTCGCTCCCCTGGACGAGCGAAGAGGAGGCCGCGCATACAGCGCGCACGGCGCTGTACATGACTGGGATGCAGGCCGAGGCGGGCTTCTGCTGCCCGATCACGATGACCTTCGCCGTAGTGCCAGCGCTGCGCGCCCAGCCCGAGCTCGCGGCCGAGTGGGAGCCGCTCGTGACGGCCACGACGTACGACCCCCGCTCGATCCCCGCCGCCGAGAAGGGCTCGGCGATCGCGGGGATGGCGATGACCGAGAAGCAGGGCGGCTCGGACGTGCGCGCGAACACGACCTACGCCCGACCTCTAAACGGTGGGGGCGCAGGGGCGGAGTACCAGCTCACCGGCCACAAGTGGTTCTGCTCGGCGCCGATGTCCGACCTGTTCCTCGTGCTCGCCCAGGCCGAGTCCCCCAGCGGCGACGCCGAGGGCCTGTCCTGTTTTCTGATGCCGCGCATCCTGCCCGACGGGACGCGCAACGCGATGCACATCCAGCGCCTCAAGGACAAGCTCGGCAACCGCTCGAACGCCTCCTCGGAGATCGAGTTGCACAACGCCTGGGCGCAGATGGTCGGCGAGCCCGGCCGCGGCGTGCCGACGATCATCGAGATGGTCGGCCACACGCGCCTGGACTGCGTGATCGGCGCCGCCGCCGGGATGCGCGCCGCGGTCGTGCAGGCCACCCACCACGCCGCGCACCGCGCCGCGTTCGGCAAGACGCTCGTCGACCAGCCGTTGATGAGGAACGTGCTCGCCGACCTGTGCCTGGAGTCCGAGGCCGCGACCGCGCTCGCGATGCGCCTCGCGCGCGCCTACGATGAAGCTGGCAACGACGCGCGCGAAGGCGTTGATGACAGCGACGCCCAGCTGTTCAAGCGCGTCGCCACCGCCGTCGGCAAGTACTGGGCCTGCAAGCGCGCGCCCAACCACGCGTTCGAGGCTATGGAGTGCCTCGGGGGCAATGGCTATGTCGAGGACTCGGGCATGCCGCGCCTGTACCGCGAGGCGCCGCTGACCTCGATCTGGGAGGGCTCGGGCAACGTGATCAGCCTCGACGTGCTGCGCGCGCTCTCGCGCTCGCCGCGCGCGCTCGAGGTGTTCCTCGCCGAGGTCTCCCTCGCCCAGGGCGCCGACGCGCGCCTGGACGCGCACGTCGAGCGATTGAAGGCCCAGCTCTTCAACGAGGATCCCACCACCCTGGAGTCGCGCGCGCGGCGTGTGGTCGAAGCGATGGCCCTGGCGCTGCAGGGCTCGCTGCTCGTGCGCGGCGCCCCGCCGGCCGTCGCCGACGCCTTCTGCGCCGCGCGCCTCGGCGGCAACGGGGGCCTCGAGTACGGCACGCTGCCAGCCGGGTCGGACTTCGACACGATCATCGCGCGCGGCCGCCCGCAGCTGTAGGGATCCGTGCACGCCAGCGGTCACCGGGGAGGCGTCGATACTCGCCGATAGACCCCGGAGACCGCCACTTGTTTTCTGTGAGCGTCTGTGACCGTGTGTCTTTTTCGCCGCGCATCCTCGGCAATCTGGGCTCCGTGCCCGCGCGCGCCCTACCATTGGGCTATGCGCATTCCCACAAACTTCCAGCTCGCCCGCATCTTCGGGATCCGCATCGGCGTCGGGATCAGCTGGTTCGTGGTGCTGTTCTTCTTCATTTTCGCGACCACCCCCTACTTCCACGAAGTGCTCGGGGGCTCACTCACGACCGCCTATCTGGTCGCCGTCGCCTCGGTGCTGGGTTTCTTCGCGTCGCTGATCCTGCACGAGCTGGGTCACGCGCTCGTTGCCCGCCGCAACGGCCTCGGTGTGGTGGGAATCGACCTGTGGGCGTTTGGCGGGATCACCCGCACCAGCGGCCCGATCGAGCGGCCGGGGCCCGAGTTCCGCGTGGCGGCCGCGGGTCCGCTGGTGACGCTGGCGGTGGTCGTCGTGTGCATCCTCGCCGGCGGGCTGCTGAGCGACAGCAGTCACTTCTTCAAGATTGCGGTGGGCAACACGGGCGTGCACGCCACGCCCGCGCTGGTGTGGCTGAGCTGGGTGGGGACGATCAACGTGCTCGTGCTGGCGTTCAACCTGATCCCGGCCTTCCCGCTCGACGGGGGACAGCTCGCCCACGCCGCGATCTGGTGGCGAACCGGCGATCGCAACCGTGCGACGCGCTACACCGGGCGCGCCGGCCAGGGTTTCGCGCTGGCCCTGGGCGCGCTTGGGCTGCTGGTGCTCGCGAGCGACACCTCATCCGGGCTGCTGATCGCGGTGATGGCTTTCTTCCTCTACCAGGCGGCCGGTCAGGCGGTGACGCAGGGCTCGCTCGGCCAGCGCATCCAGGGCATGACGGTGGCCGACATCATGGATCGCGAACCCGTCACGATCGGCGCCGAGGTCACGCTGCTCGACGCACAGGAGCAGTTCTTCATGCGCTACCGCTGGCCGTGGTTCGCCGTGGTCGACCCCACGAGCCACTTTCTCGGGGTCGTGCGCGAGCGGCGCGTCGAGGACGAGATCGCGGCGGGACGGCCGGTGCTGGCGGTGATCGATGTGCTCGAGGAGAACCTGCCGGTGCGGATCGGCACGCACGCGCCGCTGGAGTCGCTGCTCGGCGCCGAGGGATTCGGCCGCCTCGGGGCGATGGTCGCCGTCGACACCGACGGCGTGCTGCAGGGCGTCGTAACCGTCGCGCAGGTGCGCCGGGCGATGCGAATGTCCGTGTGAGTCGCCCGCTGTTGCCCGCGCGCCCGCGCCGGCTCGGCACTGGCGACTGAAGCAGGCACCCGCCCTCACGCCGCTGGCGGGCCCCGCGCGAATGCCAAAGCATCAGCGACCGACTGTCGGGAGCGGCCCGCGACGGCGCGCGTTATAGAGTCCCGTCTGTAGCCTCCCAACCCGAGCCGCGCTCCCAATCTGAGCCGCGGCGCAACCCCAGGACACAAATGCCAGAGCACGACGTTCTCATCATCGGCGCCGGTCTCGCCGGCCAGCGCGCCGCCCTCGCCGCCGCGAACGCTGGATCGAGCGTCGCCATCATGAGCAAGGTCCACCCGGTGCGCTCACACTCGGTGGCGGCCGCCGGCGGCATCAACGCCGCCATCAGCGTCGACGACGACTGGCGCTCGCACGCCTATGACACCGTCAAGGGATCGGACTTCCTCGGCGACCAGGACGCGATCGAGATCATGTGCTCAGAGGCGCCTGGCGAGGTCATGCATCTCGAGCACATCGGTGTCACGTTCCACCGCAACGACAAGGGCGAGATGGACCTGCGCGCGTTCGGCGGCGCCTCGATGAAGCGCACCGCCTACGTCGCCGACATCACCGGGCAGGCGCTCCTGCACGTGCTCTACGAGCAGCTGATGAAGCACCACGAGACCGTCACACGCTACGAGGAGTGGTTCACGACCTCGCTTCTGCAGGACGAGCACGGAACCTGTTGCGGGGTGATCGCACGCGATGTGCGCTCGGGCGCGATGGAGGTCTTCCACGCCAAGAACGTGATCCTCGCGTGCGGCGGCGCCGGCCAGGTCTACAAGCCGACCACCAACGGCCTGATCGTGACCGGCGATGGAATCGCGATGGCCTACCGAGCCGGTGCTCCGTTGATGGACATGGAGATGGTCCAGTACCACCCGACCTGCCTGGTCGAGACGGGGATCCTGATCACCGAGGGCGCCCGCGGCGAGGGAGCCCACCTGCTGAACGCAAACGGCGAACGCTTCATGGAGAAATCCGCGCCCAACAAGATGGAGCTCGCCTCTCGCGACGTCGTCTCGCGCGCCGAGCAGATCGAGATCAACGAGGGTCGCGGAGTCGGGCCGGGCGGCTCTGGGATTTACCTGGATGTCACCGTGGTGCCGCGCAAGCGCACGCTCGAGGCGCTGCGCGAGATCGTCAACCTCGGGCGCGACTTCGCCGGCGTGGACATCACGCGCGAGCCGATCACGATCCGCCCGGGCCAGCACTACATCATGGGCGGCGTGAAGACCGATGTCGATGGGCGCACACCGATCGAGGGCCTCTACGCCGCCGGCGAGGTCGCGTGCGTGTCGGTGCACGGCGGCAACCGCCTCGGCGCGAACTCGCTGCTCGACACGCTGATCTTCGGCCGCCGCTCCGGCGAACACGCGGCTGCCCGCTCGGCGAACATGAGGATGCCGCACGTCGACGCCGACGCCCAGCTGCGCTCGGATGTCGCCAAAATCGACTCGATAATCGGCCGTGAGCGCGATGGCAGGCGGGTGTCGGAGATCAAGAACGAGTTGGGCGAGCTGATGAACCGCTACGCGGCGGTGTTCCGCGACGAGGCCGGACTGCAGACTGCCCTGGAGACGATCGGCCGCCTCAAAGAGGAGGCCGCCCACGCCTGGATCGACGACCAGGGCACGGTCTTCAACCAGGATGTCCTCGGCGCGATCGAGCTCGGCTACATGGTCGACTGCGCCGAGGCCACCGTAGTCGCGGCGATCGAGCGCAAGGAGTCCCGTGGCGCACAGTTCCGCACCGACTTCCCCGAGCGCAACGACGATCAGTGGCTCAAGCACATAGATATCACCCGCGACGGCGAGGCGGGTGGGCCCAAAGTCACCTACTCGCCCGTCACGATCACCCAGTGGCAGCCCGAGGAGAGGAAGTACTGATGGCCGAGACCCACAAGCCACCGGAGCAGTTCACCCTGCGGCTGCGCCGCTATGACCCCGAGTCGGGCGACGCTCCCTACTGGGACGAGCACCAGATCGAGCTCGAGCCACACCGCTCGGTGCTGGAGGGCATTCTGCAGGCACGCGACCGCTTCGACGGGTCGATCGGCATCCGCTGCTCGTGCCGCCAGGCGATCTGCGGCTCCTGCGGCATCCGCGTCAACGGCGAACCGGCGCTCGCCTGTCACACCCACCTCGACGCGGCCAAGGCGAGCGCGAAGGACGGCGTGATCGAGATCGAGCCGATGGGCAACATGCCTGTGCTGAAGGATCTGATCGTCGACATGGACGCCGTGCACTGGAAGAAGATCCAGCGCGTCACGCCGTGGCTGCTGGCCAAGCAGCCGGTGCCCGAGCGCGAGTACATCGTCTCGAAAGAGTCGATGGTCGACGTCACCCAGTCGATGGGCTGCATCCAGTGCGGCGCGTGCGTCTCGGACTGCCTGGCGATGGAGGTCGATCCCGGCTTCATCGGCCCTGCGGCACTGGCCAAGGCCTACCGTTTCGTCGGTGACCCGCGCGATGACTCTCAGCATGCGCGTCTGCTGGACCTCGCCGAAGACCCGCAGGGCATCTACGACTGCACCCACTGCTTCAAGTGCGTCGAGGCCTGCCCCAAGGGAGTCAACCCGATGGGTCAGATCATGCGTCTGCGGCGGATCGCCGGCAACGACCAGAAGATCGTCGATCAGAACAACGGCGAGCGCCACGAGGCGGCGTTCACGTCGCTGATCAAGAGCAACGGCCTGCTGTGGGAGGCTGAGCTGATTCCTCGCTCCTACGGCGGGGACTCGTGGTTCGGGAAATTCGCGCCCGCGGCCGGGAAGGAGCTGTTGAGCTCGCTGCCGACCGCGATCAGGGGGCTGCTTCGCCGCAAGATGACGATCCCGGGGATCCTCAAGCCGCACAAGATCCCCAAGCGAGACCTGAACGCCGTCAAGCGGATCTACGAGAAGATCGAGAGTCGCCCGCAGCGCTACGAGCTGAACCTCTACATCTCGGGCACCGACGAGGACAACGACGAGGCGCGGAGCACCGCCGTGCTCGCGGCGAGCGACGCGAGCACGGCGTCCGGCCCAGAGGGGAGCAACTGATGAAGGTCGCCTACTGGCCCGGCTGCGTCAGCCGCGGCTTCACCCCGGAGCTGCACGGCTCGATGGCAAAGGTAGCTCCGCTGCTGGACATCGAGCTGGTCGAACTCGACCGCGCCTGCTGCACGGGCGCGGGTGTGATCGCCGAGCACAACCAGGAGCTCGCCGACACGCTCAACGCGCGCACCTTCGCGCTCGCCCAGCAGGTGGACGGCGCGGCGATGATGATGAACATCTGCTCCACCTGCCAGGGCGCCCAGAGCGAGTGCCAGGAGCGCCTGGACGCAAGCGCCGAGTACCGCTCGCACGTCAACGAGACGCTCTCCGCCGAGGGCCTCTCCTACGAGCTGGGCTTGACCAACAAGAACTTCCTGTGGCTGCTCGTCGAGGAGATCGGCCTCGAGCGCTTGAGCTCGCTCGTCAAGCGGCCGCTGACGAACCTCAAAGTGGGCCCCTTCTACGGCTGCTACATCGTGCGCCCGCGCGATCGCCTCGGCATCGACTCAGAGCACCCGCGCGACCACTACCTCGACCAGGTCATCGCCGCTCTCGGCGGCACCGTGATCGAGTACGCCGGCATGCGCAAGTGCTGCGGCTTCCCGATCATCACGATGAACAAGGAAGCTTCGCTCAAGCAGGCCGGCAGGCACCTCGGCGACGCCGCCGACGCCGACGCCGACTGCCTGGTGACCCCGTGCCCGCTGTGCCACCTGAACCTCGACCTGCAGCAGCCGCTCGCCGAGAAAATCGTCGGCCGCGACCTGAACATGCCGGTACTGCACCTGCCCCAGCTCGTGGGGCTCGCGCTGGGCCTGGAGCCGAAGGAGCTCGGCCTCAGCCGGCACGTCGTGAAGCCGACCTCGGTGATCGACTGGTCGACCTCGGTGGTCGGCGCGGCCGCGTAGCGCGATCGCGGGCTCAGCGTAGATCCCCGGCACGGCACGCCACCGCCGGGGGCGCCGCAGGGTCTGCGGGTGGATCGTTTGAGAGCCGGTTACGATGAGCTGGTGACGCCCGTTCGCGAACTCCAGGTGGTGATCGTGGGGGGCGGCTTCGGCGGGATCGCGGCGGCAATCGAGCTGCGCCGCCACGGCATCCGCGACGTGACGATCCTGGAGCGGGCGTCCGACCTGGGCGGGACGTGGCTTTACAACAGCTACCCGGGAGCCGCCTGCGACGTCCCCAGTCATCTGTACTCGTTCTCCTACGCTCAACGCCGCGACTGGTCGCGACTGTGCTCACCGCAGGCGGAGATCCACTCCTACATGCACGAGGTCGCACGCGCGCACGACGTCGAGCGCCTGGTGGCAACCGAGAGCGAGGTCAGCTCCTGCTCGTGGAACGCCGAGCGCCTTCGCTGGCGCGTGCAGACGACCGCGGGCGAGGTGTACGAGGCCGACGCACTGGTGCTCGCCACGGGACAGCTCAACCAGCCGGCGGTGCCGCAGCTCGAGGGGATCGAGAGCTTCACCGGGCACAGCTTTCACTCGGCGCGCTGGGATCACGAGTATCCACTGGAGGGCAAGCGCGTGGCGGTCGTCGGGACCGGCGCGAGCGCCGTTCAGTTCGTGCCCGAGATCGCCGGGCGGGTCGCGCGCCTGAAGGTCTTCCAGCGCACCGGCAACTGGTTCATGCCACGCCGCAACCGCCGCTACAACGCCTCGGTGCGCCGCGTGATCGAAGGCGTCCCCGGACTGCAGCGGCTGCGCCGGGGGTTCGTGTTCGAGTACACCGAGTCGCTGACGCTCGCGATCCGCCACCCCGACACGATCGGGCGACTGGCCGCGGCGCGCTCGGCGGCGTTCATGCGCTCGCAGCTCACCGACCCGCGGGTGCGGGCCAAGGCGTGGCCGGACTACACCTTCGGGTGCAAGCGCATCCTCTTCAGCTCCCACTTCCTGCCGGCGCTGCAGCGACCCAACGTTGAGCTCCTCACCGACGCTATCGCGGGCCTGCAGCCAACCGGCATCCGCACCGCCGGCGGAGAGCTGCACGAGGTCGACTGCGTGATCTGGGCCACTGGTTTCAAGACCAACGACTTCATGCTGCCGATGCGCGTCAGCGGCGAGCACGGCGTCGAGCTGCAGGAGTACTGGTCGGGGGGCGCACACGCGCACCTCGGTATGTGCGTGCCGGGCTTCCCCAACATGTTCCTGATGTATGGGCCCAACACGAACACCTCGGGCGGCTCGATCATCGTCTATCTGGAGGCACAGGCCGCGTACCTGCGCCAGGCGCTCGAGCTCTTGGGCGAGCGGCGGTCTGGCGCGATCGCGGTGCGCCCCGAGGTCGAGGCGGCGAGCGACCGCGAGTTGCAGGCGCGCTTCGCCGGGACCGCCTGGACACGCTGTGACTCCTGGTACCGCGACGAGCAGGGACGGATCGTGGCCAACTGGCCCGGGTACATGCGTGACTACTGCAAGCGCACCCGTCTGCTGTGCCCGGAGGACTACGACCTGCTGGGCGCGCCAGATCCCACGCACCGTCAAACCGGTCGCTCAGCCGATCGCGCTGTCGCGCCATGAGCCCGACCTCGACGCGATTCTCGCGGCGCCGGCTGCGGCAGGCTCCGAGCGTGGGACGGCAGCACCGGTCCGGTTTACGGGTCATTACAGGCTTCTGTTAGAATCGTCGATCATTACAAGAATCTGTAATGACTGAAGCTTCGGGCAAGAACCCCTATCGGCCAGGCGTGGGCGTGCGCCCCCTGTATCTCGCTGGTCGTGAAGCGCCGCTCCGGCGCTTTGACGCGATGCTCCGCGCCGCGCCCGAGCAGCAGGCCAACATGCGGGTCACGGGGCTCCGGGGTGTTGGCAAGACCGTTTTGCTGGAGACGTTTGCCGAGCGGGCCCAGGGGCACGATTGGGAGCCGGCGTTGATGGAGCTTCAGCCCGCGCACAACACCGACACGCTCCTCGCGGCGGCGATCGGAACGCTTTTGGGACGAACACGCGAGCGACTCTCGCGGATGGCGCGACTGCGCTCCGCCGCCGGCAGAGCGCTGCGCGCGAGCAGCCTGTCGGTGAGTTGGGAGGAAGTCTCGCTGTCGGTTTCGTTCGGCTCCGAACGCGAGGAGGACCTGGCACGAGAGCTGTTCGCCACCGTCGAGGTGGCCCTCGCCAAAGGACGGGCGGGCGTCGTGCTGCTGCTGGACGAGGCACAGCTGATCCACGACGAGCGCAACCGCCACGGCGAGCACCCACTGTCGCTTTTGATCGCTCCGATCGTTGCGCTGCAACGCCGGGAGCTCCCACTCGGACTCGTCCTCTGCGGCCTGCCGACGCTCACAGGCAACCTGCAAAAAGCGCGCTCCTACAGCGAGCGGCTGTTCCGCGGCGAGGAAATCGACTCGCTTGCGCCCGAACAGGCGCTGGAGGCCTTCACCAAGCCGCTCGAGCAGACCGTCCGCAGCGCCGAGGAAGCACTCGCCAAGACCGTCGCCGCCGAGGTCGAGGGCTACCCGTACTTCCTGCAACTGTGGGGATCGGAGCTGTGGGACGCCGCCCAGCACGCCGGCATCCAACGGCTGACGGGAAAGCTGCTCGACGCGGCGCGCCCCGACATCTACGAACGGCTGGACCGCGACTTCTACGACCCACGCCTGGCCACCCTCACCCCCGCCGAGCAGGATCTCCTGCTCGCATCCGCCGAATGCCCCTATCCCCCCCTGCGCTCTGCCGACTTGAGCGGTACCTCCGCAAAGACTCCCGGCAACGTCAACGTCCTGCTCGGCCGCCTCGTCGACGCCGGCGCGCTTTACCGAATCCGCAAGGGCTCCTACGCCTACACGGCGCCTAAGTTCCGCGACTATCTGCGCAGACGAGCCGACCTCGAAACCATGAACGCGAGCACATGAAGATCCTCACAGTCGTAGGCAACCGTCCTCAGTTCATCAAGGCGGCGGCCGTCTCAGGGCCGCTGCGGGCCGAGCACGAGGAGATCCTGGTGCATACCGGCCAGCACTACGACGACGCGCTCTCGGGTGTGTTCTTCTCAGAGCTCGGGCTGGCGGTGCCCGAGCACGAGCTGGGGATCGGCGGCGGGTCCAACACCTCACAGACAGCGCGCATGCTGGCAGCGCTGGAGCCGTTGCTGATCGAGATCCAGCCGGATGCTGTGCTGGTGTACGGCGACACCAACTCGACGCTCGCCGGCGCGCTTGCGGCTGCGCAGTGCGGCGTGCCGGTCGTTCACGTGGAGGCGGGGATGCGCTCGTTTGACCGCTCGATGCCCGAGGAGCTCAACCGCGTGCTCACTGACCACATGAGCGACCTGCTGCTGTGCGCGTCGGAGACCTCCGCCGAGAACTTGAGAGCGGAGTCGGCGCGCGGCGTGATCGAGGTGGTGGGGGATGTGATGATTGATGTGGCGTGCCAATGGCAATCGGTGGGCACGACCACCAGCGAGGCTCTCGCCGCCTACGATCTCACGCCGGGCGAGTATCTGCTGCTGACCGCCCACCGCGCCGGTAATGTCGACGATCCGAGGCGCCTGCAGTTGCTCGTAGATGTCGTGGCCTCGTTGTCCGGGCGCGTCATATTCCCGGTCCACCCACGCACTCGCGCGCGCCTGCACGAGACGGGTCTGCTGGCGGACCTGGAGATGCTCGACAGCGTGCTGCTGTGCGATCCGCTCGGCTATGTGGAGTTCGGCGCGCTGTTGCGGGGCGCGCGCGCGGTCTTGACCGACTCGGGCGGCGTCCAGAAGGAGGCGTACCTCGCGGGGGTGCGCTGCATCACGCTGAGGTCCACGACGGAGTGGGTCGAGACAGTCGATGCCGGTTGGAACACGCTCGTGGACCTCGATCGCGAACGCGTGCTTGCGGCGCTGGATCGCCCGATCCCCAAGAATCATCCTCAGCTGTATGGCGATGGCAAAGCGGCCGAGCAGGTCGTGGCCGCGGTTGGGAGACTCCCACGATGAGCGCGCCCATACGCGTCGGCGTGGTCGGCCTCGGCTACTGGGGCCCCAACCTGGCACGGAACTTCGCCGCGATCGACGGCTGCGAGCTCGAGTGGCTGTGCGACGACTCCACGCAGGTGCGCGAGAAGCTGGCGGGCGCGTTCCCGGATGTGCGCGCGAGCGGCGAGCTCGACGAGCTGCTCGCCGACCCAACGCTCGACGCGGTCGTGCTGGCCACGCCCGTGCCCACCCACGCCGAGCTTGCGGTGCGGGTGCTGGGCGCCGGCAAGCACTGTTTCGTCGAGAAGCCGCTGGCCACGACCGTCGCCGACGCCAAGCGCGCGGTGGACGCTGCCGAGGCGGCGGGGCGCATCCTGATGGTGGGCCACCTGCTCGAGTACCACCCGGCGGTCACACGCTTGAAGGAGCTGGCCGACGAGGGTGAGCTGGGCTCGCTCTATTACGTGTATGGCAACCGCGTGAACCTCGGCAAGCTGCGCGCCGAGGAGAACGCGCTGTGGAGCCTCGGCGCGCACGACGTGTCGGTCGTGCTGCACCTCGTCGGAGAGGAGCCCGTCGAGTGCTCCGCCCACGGCGAGTCATACGTGCGCGACGGGGTGCAGGACGTGGTGTTCTGCTACCTGCGCTTCCCCTCGGGCCAGGTCGCCCACCTGCACCTGTCCTGGCTCGACCCCCACAAGGAGCGGCGCATCACCGTAGTTGGCTCAAAGCGCATGGCCACGTTCGACGACATGCGCACCGAAGGCAAGCTCACCGTCTACGACAAGGGCTTCGACGAGGACGCAAACTCCTGGGGCGAATACATAACCCGCGCTGGCGAGTCGTTCTCCCCGCGCTTGGCCAACGCCGAGCCGCTGCGCCTCGAGTGCGAGCACTTCATCGACTGCATCCGCGAGGGCCACACCCCGCGCTCAGACGGTCACAGCGGGCTACGCGTTGTGCGCGTGCTGGAGGCGCTTCAGCGCTCGCTCGAGGAATGAGTCACTTGATCGACTCGACTGAGTCGGCCGAGCACGTCGGTCGTGGGGGCGACCTTCGCGTTCTCATAATCGGATAGACGCGATGCTGAGGTGCCGGCGGCGCGGGCGAACTCGCGCAGCGTCATCCCACACTGCGCGCGCCAGGAGCGAATCTGCGCGGCATACTCGGCTCGTCCTTCCAGGGTGACGTCCTCACGCGCTTTGCGAATCACGCGGCCCATCAGGGCGTCGATTCCGTAGTGCTCGCCCCATCCGACCACAGTCTCGGTGGTACGCGCGGCCGCGCCCCAGGGGTTGCGCCGTATCGCCCGCGCTAGTCGGCGCCAATCCGACAACACGCCGCGGTCGATGACCGTCTCGATCGCCTCGGCCGGCCACTGGTCCATCGGCAGGGCGGTGTCGAAGTCGAGGTTGCGAAATTGCACCGTCACAGCGCCATCCTCTCCGCGAGATCGGCAAGCACCGCCTTGACCGCCGACCAGTCGTGCCAGCGTGGGTCCAGCGCCTTGTAGCTAGCGAGCTGCGTGGTGACCTCAGCGTCTCGCGGCTGGGGATCAGCGAGCTGCTTGACCAGTTGTGTGGCAACCGTCTCCGGTCGGGGGTTTATGTCGGCGTAGTAGTCGTCGATGCCAGCCAGTACGCCTGCCGCCTCATCAAGCCCGATCTGGGTCGCGAGGGCCGCTATTTCGAGATAGTCGCGAGTCTGATTGCGGCTCAGCGCAAGCCACGCCTTGATCCGAAGTATCTCTGCGGCGGTTGGCACCACCAGCCGCTTGCCGCGCACCTCGATGTCGGCGGTCTCGAGCGGCCGGCCGCGAAGCAGCTCACGCACCCCCGTCTCGATGCCTCCAAGTTCGCCGAGGATGATCTTCCCAGGCTGTGCCCGTGTCATCGACCAGTCCCCCAGCGCCTCCAGATTCTCGAGGATCGTGTCAAAGCGCTCCACGAGGTCCACAACGACGTGGTCGTGGTCGAACGACTGCCGGTGGTGGGCATGAAGCGCTGCCGCCGATCCTCCCACCAGCACGGCACCGGGCACCAGTTCCTGTAGTTGCGCGGCCTTCTCCAGTACGTCCTCCAGCGAAGGCTTCATATACCTATGTTATCAGATCCGATAACGTACATTGCCAGCTTAGGGTGGTTTGCAGGCACTACGCGCCTGCCTTAGCATGCGTAAACGCACACTCCAGGCTGCGTAAATGCACAATCTGGCCTGCGTAAACGCTCAACCGCTCTTGCTCGATCGCCCAAACTGGGCTGCATAAACGCACTTGGGGGCAGCGTCCGCGCAGACCTCGGCGAACGCCAGATACGGTGCGAGCGAAGATCGGCTCGCCGACTGGCATCCCGTCCTCGCCACAGACGAACAGCGCGACGTGCTCAGCGGCCTCAGGCTCGCCCGGCCACGATGCGATCGAGAGCCTCGTGTGCGGACCGCTCGTCCTCGAAGGACTCGATCAGATCGCCGGTGCTGTCAAAGATGGCGAAACCACCGGCTCGTGCCTCCACGTGAACGATATGCGGACGGAACGCTACAGGAACACTCGTATTCGGGAGGTGCATCCGCGCAACCCCACTGGTACCGCACCCGCAGACGCGGAACATCCGGTTCGACCTTCTCGAGCCGGGTACCCTCTAACTCTCCGCCTGCACCTCGGCGCCAGAGAGCTCGAAGGCGCCGTGCAGGCTCTGCACGGCACGTTCCACGTGCTCGCCGCTGATCACGCAGGAGATCTTGATCGGCGAGGTGGAGATCATCTCGATATTGATGGCTTCTGAGGCGAGCACCTCGAACACCTTGGCGGCGACCCCGGGATGTGAGCGCATGCCGGCACCCACGATCGAGACCTTGCCCATGTGCTCCTGGACGCTCAGATCGGTGAAGATCTTCTCGGCCAGCGGCTCGAGCGCCGCGCGGGCGATGCGCAGATCCTCGCGCGGGACCGTGAATGAGATCTCGGCTCTGCCACCGGCCGAGCTCGGTTCGTTCTGGACGATCATGTCGACGTTGATGTTCGCGTCGGCCAGCGCCCGGAAGATGTGCGCCGCGACACCGGGTTCATCGGGCACGCCAATGAGCTTGACGCTCGCTTCGGAGGTCGAGTGCGTGACGGCTGTGATCAGGGGCTTCTCCATGGATTCTCCTTCTGCCAGGACAACGGTACCCGGAGCGTCATCAAACGAGGAGCGACAGTGGATGCGCACACCGTGATTGCGCGCATACTCGACTGAGCGCAACTGCAGCACTCCCGCTCCGGAGGCGGCCATCTCGAGCATCTCCTCAAACGAGACGACAGCCAACTTGCGGGCGCTCGGGACGATCCGCGGATCGGCGCTGAAGACACCCTCCACATCGGTGTAGATCTCACATTCCTGAGCGCCGACCGCGGCCGCCAGCGCCACCGCGGTGGTGTCCGAGCCGCCCCGGCCGAGCGTCGTCACGTCGCTTGCGGTGGAGATGCCCTGGAAGCCCGCGACGAGCACGATCTGGTCCTCGGCGAGCGCCGTCGTGATGCGGTCGGCCCGCACGTCGAGGATGCGCGCCTTGGTGTGTGAGGTGTCGGTCACGATCCCGGCCTGCGATCCGGTCAAGGAGATCGCGCGGTGCCCGAGGTCGTTGATCGCCATCGCACACAAGGCGCAGGAGATCCGCTCCCCGGTGGACAGCAGCATGTCCATCTCGCGCGGGTCGGGGGCCGGTGAGACTTCTTCGGCCATCGTGATCAGCTCGTCGGTCGTCTTGCCCCTCGCCGAGAGCACCGCGATCACCTGGTAGCCCGCCTCACGCTTCTCGACGATCCGCCTAGCGGCGCGCTTGATCCGCCCGGCGTCGGCGACCGAGGTACCGCCGAACTTCATGACCAGTATCGGGGACACCTCGGCAGGATAAACGCTCGGGGCGCTCAGGCCACTGCGCGCAGGTGGCGGTAGGGACGGCCGCGCAGCTCACCGACGAGCGCGTCGAGCACCTGCTGCTCATCCTCGGCGCGGCCATCTGTGACGGCGGCGATCACCATGCGCTTGCGCTCGAGCAGCGTCGCGATCGTCTCATCGACCGTCTCGGCCGCCAGCAGATAGTAGGCGTTGACGGCGTTCTCCTGGCCGATCCGGTGACAGCGATCCTCGGCCTGGTCGTGCTTTGCCGGAGTCCAATCGAGCTCGAGGAAAGCCACATTGGAGGCGCGTGTCAGCGTCAGTCCCTGACCCGCGACCTCCATCGAGCAGACGATCAGTCCGCTGCCGGGCCGCGCGGAGCCCTGGAAGTCACGCACCGCTCGATCACGGGCGCTTGCGCTGTCTTCGCCGAGGATGTGCAGGGCTTCGGGGAAGCGCTCGATCACCGCACGCTGGATCTCACGGTGGCGGGCGAACACGACCAGCGGCTCCCCGGTCGTCACGAAGTCGTGGATCCAGGCGAGCGCCGCGTGCAGCTTGCCCCGTGCCGCAAGCAGCTTGAGCGCGTTCAAGCGCACCAGCCGCTCCGCGCGCAAGGCCGCGGCGACCCTCGCCTGTAGCTCACCGAGATCGAGCGGCTGGCTGCGCAGCCAGGCGATCAGATCCTCCTCGGCGAGGCGGTACTCGGCCTCGTTGTCGAGTTCGATCGGAACGATGCCGCGTGTCTTTGCCGGCAGTTGCGGCAGCACGTCGCGCTTCAGGCGCCGCGCAAAGCAGCGGGCACGCAGATGCCAGTGCAGGCGCATGTGCGCGTCGGCTCCTTTGAAGCGGCGGCTGAACGCGGCGCCAGAGCCGAAGTCCGCAAGCCGCCCGAGGATCCGCAGCTGCGAGATCAGCTCCGGCGGGTTGTTCATCACCGGGGTCCCCGTCAATGCCAGCACGAGCGCCTTCTGATCCAGCGAGGAGGCGAGGCTCTGCACGGCTCTGGTCCGTTTCGCGCGCGAGTTCTTGCAGTAGTGGGACTCGTCGAGTACCAGTGCCCGCGGGCGCACGGCGCGGAGCTCCGACAGCCGCGGCGCGACGATGTCGTAGTTGACGATCGTCACATCGCAGGCGGCCAGCGGATCCCCGCCACGGCCGTTGAGCACGTTCACGGTCCGCTGGGGAACCCAGCTGGAGAGCTCCGCGAGCCAGTTGAGCTTCAGGCTCGCGGGGCACAGCACGATCGCCGGATAGGCGTGCTCGCACTCGATCGCCGCGATCGCCTCGATCGTCTTCCCAAGTCCCTGCTCGTCGGCGAGAAACGCGCGGCGCTGCGCGAGCAGGTAGCGCACGCCCGCGCGCTGGAAGGGCTTCAGCTCGCCGACGAGGCCGGGAATCTCGAGGTCCGCATCCGTCGCGGCGGACAGGGCGACGATCCCAGCGGCGCGCGCGTGCTGCTCGCGGATCTCCTGCAGCTGCTCGAGCGCATCGGGCTCGACCCACACTTCGTGGGCGGTGAGGAAGCGGTCGAGCTCGGGGACGCAGAACGGATCGGCGCGGATCGCCGGCAGGCGTGCGTGCTCGTGCTCCCCCTTGCGCGGCGTCTTGCGTGGAAGGATGCCGGCGAGCTGATCGAACAGCTCGACCAAGCGGGGCTCGTGACCCGCCAGCAACACGAACGTGGCGGCCTCGTGAACCGCCGAGCAAGCGAGCACCGCCGGCGGGATCGGCCGGCCCTCGTTCAGCGCCGTCACGCAGCGCCTCGCGGCGCCGCTGAGCTGCCCACCCAGGTGCCTCTCGATCAGCCGGCTGTTCTCGAGCGTCAGGGCAATGCCGGCACCTCCGCGCGCGCTCTCCACGCGCTCACGCAGCGCTCGCGGCAGGCGCCGCTCGTCGCCGTGCAAGAGGAAGATCGGTTGCTCGGGGCCACCCGCGACATCGACGGTGCCATCCCAGCGGCTCGCGCGGTCCAGCCAGCCCTGCAGACGCGGGTCTATGTGGGCGAGCTCGAGCGAGGCGATCAGATCGGCGATCTCCAGGGCGCTGCCGGGCAGCGCCGGCAGACCGAGGGTCCCAGCCGGTCCGTCGAGCGTGCTCAGGTGCGCTCGGTCGGCGAGCACACGAGCCAGCGGCGCGTGCTCGGCTGAGAGCATCACCCAGTTCTTACCGCGGCGATCGGCGCGCAGCTCGACATCGTGCGTCAGCTCCTGGTGGCGGGGACCCGCGGCCGTGCCGCGCGAGAGCTCGGTGATCGCGTTGGCGCAGTGCTCGCTCAACCGTACGCGCGCACCGCGCTCTGTCAGGCCCTCGACGAGCGCCACGGCCTCGTCGTCCAGGGGGATCAGAGCGCGGCCGATCGCCGGCAGGCGGTAGGCGGCGGGATGCTCGAGCAGCTCCCGCACGAGCTCGGGCGCGGTGTCTGTCGCGAAGCTGAGCCACCAGTCGTCGTCTGGCCGCGCGAGATCGATCACGCACTCCGCGTGGTCGCGCCTGGCCGCACGGCGGGTGATCGCGCGCGTCAGCTCGTCGCTGATCTGCGGCGCCTCGGCCAGCCACGAGAACAGCTGTGCGAGCGCAGAGGCCCGCTCGCCGTCCAGCGGCACGCACCAGGCCCGCGCGCGCGGGTCCCAGCGCCGTCCCGGGATCGCGCGCAGCATTTCTCGCAACCACTCGTCGTAGGGAAACCGAAGTACGGCCTCGCCGTCCTCCAGTGCGGCAAACATAGACATTCATCGCGCACGATATGCGCAACGACGGATATCGGCGGCGAGGTCTGCTCAGGCGCTCAAGCGTCCGGCCAGCGCCTTACCGAGCGTGACCTCATCGGCATACTCGAGATCTGAGCCGACGGGCAGTCCGCTGGCCAGTCGGGTGATCCGCAGCTCCGGCAGCAGCGCCCTCAGCTGCGAGGCGATGTGCAGCGCCGTCGCTTCGCCCGTCGTGGTCGGGTTGGTCGCCAGGATCACCTCGCTCGCGGGGCCGCCCTCGCCCGTGACAGCGGCGCCCGCGACTCGCCTGAGCAACTCGGCGATCTTCAGATCCTCGGGGTCGATGCCGTCGATCGGCGAGAGCGCTCCGCCGAGCACGTGATAGACGCCGTGATATTCGTGTGTGCGCTCCATCGGGATCACGTCGCCCGGTTCCTCCACGACGCAGATGGTGCTGTGGTCGCGGCGGAGGTCTTGACAGATGCGACAGCGGGGTTCGTCAGCCAGGTTGAAGCACTCCTCGCACAGACCGATCTTTTCCTTCACCTCGCGGATCGACTCAGCGAGCGCGCTGGCGTCCTCGCTGGAGGCCCGCAGAATGTGGAAGGCCAAGCGCTGGGCGGTGCGATTGCCGACACCCGGGAGCTTCGACAGCTCCGTCACGAGCCGCTGAACCGGGGGGGCGAACGTGTTCAAAGCGCTCCGCCCCTACATTCCCGGCAAGCCGAGGGCGCCGAGATCCAAGCCATCGGTCATCGGGGCCATCTTCTGCGCGGCCAGGTCCTGTGCCGAGCGCAGCGCCTCGTTGGTGGCCGCCAGCACCATCTCGCAGAGGATCTCCACGTCCTCGGGATCGACAGCCGCAGGGTCGATTCTCACCGCCTTGACCTGCAGATCGCCCGAGACCGTCACAGTGACCATGCCCCCGCCCGCCGAAGACTCCACGGTCTCGCTCTTGAGCTGCTCCTGGGCAATCTCCATGTCGCGCTGCATCTTCTGGACGCGCTGCATCATCTGCTGCATGCCCTGCATCTTCGGTTGGGGCATCCGCTCTCCATTTCTGGTCGGGGCACATCGTGCCCTGTTGTCCTTGCCGAGACGGTAGCCGTGTGAGCGGCGCTGTGCTATACGGCCGGATCGCGTGGTAGCTCCTCGGCGTCGAACTCGGCCATCAGCCGCGACACCAGATCCTCGGCGCCCGGTGGTTTGGAGGCGAGCTGATCGCGTTTGGAGAGCTCCTCACGCAGCTCGTAGGAGATCCGCAGACGCAGGCCTGCGAGCTGCTGCAGAGCGGTGATGACCAGCGCGCGGTTGCCTGGATCCTCGGCCTTCTTCTTCAGGAAGGCATCGCTGGCAGCGAACGCCAGAACGAGATCCTCCCCGTTCAGCGCCACCGGCCTCGCGTCGGCTAGCAGCGCACCCACGAGGCCGTTTTCTGAGCGGATCAGATCGACCACCGCGGGCCACAGCGCAGCGATCGACTCCAGATCGCAGGAGATCGCAGGGACCTCGACGGCCGTCCTCATCGGGCTCGGGACATCGCTGGGGGCGAGCACGGGGGGCGCGCTGTGAGGAGCCGCGACCGGTATCGAGGGCGCGGCCGCGGGAGTCTCCGGAGCTGGCTGGGTCCCGAGCGCAGGCTCTTCCCGAGGCTGCTCGGCAGCCCCGGTCCCCGCCAACTCGGGCTCCCGCACGCGCGATGCGGGTGGGGCTGTGGCCGGCCGCTGCGCGGGAGGTGGCTGTGGTGGCGAAACGCTCGCGGGAGCGCCCGATAGCTTCCCCTCCAGCCGCTCGATCCTTGCCAGCAGCGCCTGGGTGGAGGAGTCCACCTCGGGGGCCGCCGCCTTGACGATCGCCAGCTCGAGCTGGGTTCTCGAGTCGCCACCGGCTCGAATCGCCTCCATCGCGCCCGCCAGCAGCTCGATCACCCTGACCACCGCGGAGCGTGACAGGGACGATGCCTGCGCGGCCAGACGGGCATCGCTCTCGGGTGTCAGCGAGAGTTCGTCCGGCACCTCGCCGAGGCTCTGGACGATCAGCAGCTCACGCGCGCGGACCTCCAGATCTGAGGCGAAGGAGCCCGCGTCGCGTCCCGCATCGACGCCACTGGCGAGCGCGATCAGCACGCGCCGCGGGTCGCCCTGGCCGACGGCGTCGAACACCTCGACGAGGAGCTCTGAGTCGACCACGCCGAGCACCGCGAGGACATCCTCCAGCTGGATCTCCTTGCCGCTGTAGGTGGTCAACTGCTCGAGCGTGCCGAGCGCGTCACGAAAGCTGCCGGTTGCCGCGCGTGCGATCGCGACCACGGCCTGCGGCGGGATCTCGATCTGCTCGGCCTGCGCCGTCCGGCGTATGACGCTCGCGATCTGCTCAACCGTTGGGCGGTGAAAATCGAAGCGATGGCAGCGATCGACGACTGTCGCCGGCACCTTCTGCGCCTCGGTTGTCGCGAGCACGAACACGGTTGCGGGGGGCGGCTCCTCGAGCGTCTTCAGGAAGGCGTTCCACGCCGCCTGGGAGAGCATGTGTGCCTCGTCGAGGATGTAGACCTTGTGGCGGCCGGAGAGTGGCGCGAAGACCACGCTCTCGCGCAGCTCGCGGATGTCATCGACCGAGTTGTTCGACGCGGCGTCCATCTCCATCACGTCGAGCGAGGTCGCCCCGGCGATCGAGCAGCACGACTCGCAGACGCCGCAGGGCTCCACGGTGGGACCTCTCTCGCAGTTCAGACACGCCGCCAGGATCTTTGCCGTGGAGGTCTTGCCGGTCCCTCGCGAGCCGACGAACAGATAGGCGTGGTGGACTTTGCCGAGCGTCACGGCGTTGCGCAGAGTGCGCACGACGGGCTCCTGACCGACCATATCGGCGAAGCTCCGAGGGCGGTGGCGGCGATATAACGAAGGCGCGTTCGACACGGCACCACCGAGTCTACCCACGGCTTGAGGCGAGGTCGGCGAGCCCGCCTCGAGCGACGCGCACGGACACAGTTCCGCTGCACATTCTGACCCGCTAGCCGGCATTTCCAGGCCAGGCGCTGGGAGGCTGCGTGCGGCGCTCGGGACGCGCGGCGGATAGCTTCTGTGTCCGTGAGCCTCAAACAGCGACTCTCATCATCCGCTCCGCGGCTGAAGGTGAGCTTGGACTTGCGTGCGGCGTGGCTGCGCGACTGCCTGACGGTCGGCGCGGGCGCGTTGGTGCTGCGGCTGATCTGCGGTGTGCGTTTCGCCAACTACGACACGCTGTATGCACTTGTCTGGGGCGGACAGCTCTCGCGCGGGGAAACCCCCAGCTACGGGACGGCGATCGCGCCCACCCCGCATCCGCTGATCGAGGTGCTGGGGGTGGTGCTGTCGTTTTTGGGCGCGCACGCGATCGTCGAGGTGACGGCGGCGCTCGCCTATCTGGCGCTGGCCGGCTGCGGTCTGGTTGTCTACCGACTCGGCCGCGAGTGGTTCAACCAAGCGGTGGGCCTGTTCGCCGCGCTGATCCTGCTGACGCGCGCGCCGGTGCTCTCCTACGGCACGCGCGCCTATATCGACGTTCCCTACCTGCTGCTGGTGCTGTGCGCGACGCTTCTCGAGACACGCCGTCGGCACAGCGGGCAGCCGGTGCTGATCCTGCTGGCGCTCGCCGGCCTCCTGCGCCCCGAAGCGTGGTTCTTCTCGGGGCTCTACTGGCTGTATGTAAACGGGTTCACGCCCAGGTGGGCGTATAGCTCAGTCAGAGAGCGCTCGCTGCACACGCGAGTGCTCGCGGGCTCGAAGCCGCCCCCGCGCGGGGAGATGCTGGGCACACTGCTGTTGGCGTGCTCTGCGGCCCTGTTCTGGGTGGCAAGCGACCTGCTGGTGACCGGCAATCCCCTGTGGTCACTCACCAACACGCGCCACACCGCTGAAACGCTCGACCGTGTCACGGGGATCGGCAACGTGCCCGAGTACATACCCCGGCGCATCGGGGAAATCCTGCGTCCCCCGGTCCTGTTCGGAGCGGCGATCGGCGGCGTGCTGTCGCTGCTGTGGCTCCGCCAACGTGCCCGCCCAGGAGCGATCGTCGGTGTGGTGGCAGTGCTGGTATTCGCCGCGCTGGCGAGCGTAGGACTGCCGATCAACAGCCGCTACGCGTTCCTGGCGGCCACGATCCTCGCGATCTTCTGCGGGGCTGGCGCGTTTGGCTGGATGCTCCTAGAGGCTGGCGATCCGAGACGGCTGCGGTGGATGCTGGCCGGTGGCGCCGTGCTGCTTGCCTTCGTCGCCTTCATCCCATCCCAGTACCGGGAAGTCAGATCCCAGCTGCAGGCGCTGGGCCGCCAGCAGCGTATCCAGAACGAACTGCTGGCGCTTGTCAACAGCGGGCGGATCAGCCTTCGCTGCGGAGGGGTCGAGGTGACCAACCACGCCCCGATCCCGCTGCTTGCTCTGTATCTGAAAACGAGCCCCGCGCGAATCGTGAGCGCCCAGTCTGGGCACATCACAAAGGGCACCTATGTGGAGCCGGCCGACACGGAAGTCCAGACTGACTACATCCTCGATCCACACGATCCACCAGCACGCGATATCAATCCCCCGCCTGGATTCAAAGCGAGCAGCACGAGCCGCTCATGGCTCATTTTTGAAAGCTGCTGACCGGTGCCGGCACCCCGTCAGGTGCTCGACCGCCACGATGCCGTCTCGAGCAGGATCGAGACCTCAAAAAAACGGACCGTGCACCCCGCTTTGAGATCAACGCCACCGGACGCCTATCGTCGCTCGCGGCTCCGGTTCGGGAGCTCCCGCTGCGCCTGCCGGGGATCGCTTAAGGCTGCTTCCTTCCGGACCTGACCTGGTTCACAAGCCGACACCGCGCGGGACCCGAACCATCGACGCCCCAAACGACGGAGCGACCGGGGCGAGACCCCTGGGAGGGGAATTCAGCCCCGCTAGAGCGGATTACGGGTTCAGGGCACCGCTATCTCCCCGCCTAGCACGGTCCGCCGTTGATCCTAGCGCGATCAGGGCGGCGTCCGAGAGGACACCTACGAAGTTTGTGCGGGTGACTCACGACCGTGACTCCTTCGGCTAGGCTGCCCATGCCGTGAGGAACAAGCAGCCGAGCTCCCATACCTCCCCGCCGCGCGCTGCCGCGAGGAACACCTCGCTCGTGCTCGTGACCATGCCGCGCAGGCTCTAGAGCGCCTGACTTGCCGCGAGATCGAGTGCCGCGAGCAATCGCTCAGCCATCGCCTCCAAAGCGAAGGGCCCGAGCAGACACGCTGGCTTTCACCGCCGCCCACCCGCCACGGGCCTTGGCATCGGTGGCGCTCATTGTGCTTGCTGCTCTAGCGGTTAGCGCCTGCGGCTCAGGCGGCTCGAAAACGTCCGCGTCCAGTCGCACCGTGTTGGCACTGGAACGCTCCGACCTTCTGCTGGTCGCTCGAGCGCTGCGAGGCGCAGAGACGTCGGTTCAACACGAGGTCACTGCCTCCAAGCGGGTGTGGACCGCCATAGCGCACGGCCTTCCGGGCGAAATCTCAGCCTCACTGCAACTGGATGCCTCCACTGCGAGCGCCGCCGCCAGCGACATACAGGCCCCTTCGTTCATGACCCACGCAGAAGGACCGACCGCAAAGCCACGCCGTGAGCTGACAGGGCCGGCAGCGGGAATCGCCGGCCTGTTCCAGTCCTTCAGCGTCCTCTCAGAACATGGATGGAAGCTGATCGCAGCCACGATCCAGGGCATCGGGCACAGCTCCACGACGACCGCCAAGTTCCTGCGCGCAGACGCGCCCTTGTACATCGCAAGCATCTACGACGGCCATTTCGATCTCGCGTCGATCGGCAAGGATCTGCTGAAGGCCTATCGGAAGCTTGGCGGGAGTTCCGGCTTTGGGGACTCGTTGCAAGCTGGGGAAGTCGACAGGCTGACGCGGTTCTACGCAGACGGGTTGAGAGTCGAGCCCCACGTGGTTGGTCACACGCTATAGAGAGTCTCACTGCCGTACAACTGCCTACCCGCCGCGTGAGGGCACGATTTCCCCGTGCAAGCCCTCGTCACATAGAATGGCGGGACAGATAGGGCACGTAGCTCAGTGGGAGAGCGCTCGCTTCACACGCGAGAGGTCGCAGGTTCGAAACCCGCCGTGCCCATGGTCGTAAATGTCCTGTAAACCTAAGATTCGGGCTCATCGATCGTGAGATGTGCCGTAACGGTGACGGCTGGCTTGCATTGCCGCCAGGTGCCGCGCTCGACCTGCTGCAGGATCGACTCGAGCTCGATCTCGGCGCGGACGTCGTTCCAGCCCTGCGTGTTGGTGCCGAACACCAGCCGGTGGCGACGGCCGTAGGCGTAGAGGCGCGCGCCGTAGGTGATCGTCTTGCCGTTCTTCCACGGCCATTGCGTGACCTCGCCGGTGCTGGGGCGGGCCATCAGAGCCGCCGATCGTGTCGGGATGTACGGTTCGGACGCATCGGGGGCACCTCCCGGTTTCGTGCCGGGGTGCGTGTCCGCGGCGCCCCGGCTTCTTCGCGGTGCGATCAACCTTACCGGCGCCGTGGGGGGCTGCTTGCGCGCCCGCATCGCTCGTTGCGCGGTCTGGAGATCGAAGCGCAACCGCGCCTTTGGACCGTCGCCGAGACGCATCGCGTCGAGATCCGCGGCGTGCGCGTAGACGTAGTCGAGCGAGACGTTTAGCATCCGCTCGTCGACCGTCACCAGCCGGCACTTCAGTAGCTGCGCGAGCGCGACGTAATGGGCGTCGTATGTCTTCGCCCACCCAAGTTCGTCAGCGACTTTCCACGCAGCCCGCACCAGGTCATCGGGCATGCGGATCTCCACCGGGGCCTTGAGAAGCCGTGCCAGCATCGTCTTTGCGCGGGGACCGGTGATCTCTGCTCGCCAGGCCATCTCGTGCAGCACCGAACTCGCCTCCGTGACCATGAGCAGCGGCGCGACGAGCTTGTGCCCGCGCAGGCTCGCAAAGCCCACCGGCGTGTGGCATGCGGCAACCGCGACGAAGGCGTCAACAACCAACAGCTTCGTCAATGGCCGCTGCGCGAGCGATGAAGCGCGGCGACCCAGTTGAGCGCCGGGGTGCCGTCATCTCCGACCCGCCACTCCTCCGGCAGCTCGGACATCGGATACAGCTCATCCTCGATCACACGCAAGTCGCGGGCATCGATCGCGTGTCGGGCGCCGACACGTCGTGCCGGTAGACGCCCCGAACGAATCCAGCGACGAACAGTCTCGGGGTTCCTACCCAGCCGATCGGCAGCCTCAGCGACAGTCAACACGCAGGAGATGGTACGTCAGGCACCGGACCCGTGCTGTGCGGAACGCTGCGGACGTGCGGTACTTCACGTCGCCAGCCGACGGGCAACCATGAGTAGGTGTTTCAGCCCGCCCTCGCCGACCTCAACTTTCGGAACCTCGGCATACTTCATGGAGTGCAAGTCACCACATCAGCGACAAGCACTCCACAAAAGTAGGGAGATCGCGTACTATGTGGAGAGATCGTCGCGACTATAGTGACGCTCACTCCACGTAAGATGCATGCAATGACGCAGGCCCAATCCCCGATAGCCCCCGACCGACGGGTCTCCCGCACCGAGTCTCGTGTCCTGGAGGCCCTGCGCCGGCGCGACCGGACGACCGATCGACCACGCGACTGGCTCGACCTGCGCCGGGACAAGACGTGGCTGGCCGAAGAGGTCGGCACGCCGCATCTACGGCAGCTGCTGGACCGCATGGCCGGCAAGGGCTCGCTCTTTCAGCTGGGCGGAGGTCGCTACGCGGTTGCGCCGCGCGGCAGCGTGGACGTCAGTCAGGCGTTGCCGTTCTCGGTTGCGCTGGACGTCGCGATGGGTGGCCGGGAGTACTACCTCGCCTTCGGGTCGGCACTGGCCGACCACGGCCTGATCGACGAGAACGTAGATCCGATCATCGCGGCACGAGCCAGCGCGGTGGGTGGCCATGACGCACTGTCCGTGCAGGGCTTGAAGGTGACAATCGTTCGCGTCAGCAGCGACCGGCGGTGGTTCGGGCGCGAGCGGGTAAAGGGCGAAGCCCGCTCGGGGTACTGGCGCTCGGACCTGGAGCGCACGCTGCTCGATGCCGTGGACCGTCCCGACCTTTGCGCGGGCAACGAGCTGGTGGCGCGGGCGTGGGGGCGGGCGGTCCATGAGGAGCGCCTGGATTCCGACCGGTTGGTCGACTACGCCACACGGCTGGGCGGGGTGAGCGCGCTGCGAGCGGCGTTTTACAGCCAACAGCTGGACCAGCACGATCTCGCACAGCGCATCCTGGCGGCAGTACCACGCACGCGCAGCTCCAAGGCGCGGCTGGATCTCACCGGAGCCTTCGGTCCCGGCGAGTGGCCCCGAGACCGGACCACGGGGCTGCAGATCAACATCCCGCAGTCGCGCCTGCGCGGCTGGCTGAGCTACGACAAGTGATGCTCGAGCTCGATTACCCCAGCGACGCATTCATCGCGCAATTCGCCAGGACCCACCGGCTGACGCCGGCCGACGTGCTCCGCGACATCGCACGGCTGGTCGCGATCCACCAGATGACCGTCGAGACGCAATTTCTCAACGACAATTGCGTGCTGTGCGGCGGCGTGGCGATGCGTTTCTATGGCTCTCGGCGATTCACGGTCACCGACACCGACGCGAGCTACCGGCTGGATGATTGGGACGAGCTTGACCTCCAGGCCGCCCTGGACATCGAGGTGGAGGACCTCACCATCGAGGCTGGCGATCCGGCCTACTGGCAGCGCAAGAACCGACTCACGACCGCCCAGCCGGTTGAATTCTCCGAGGAGTTCTCCAACTTTCGCTCTGACCGCAGACAGCGCACGTTCAAGGTGACGGTGAGCCGTCGAGGACTGATAGAGCCGGCCTGCTGGCGCCCCATCGTCCATGACTATCCCGACATGGGGATCGAGGATGTCGTGGTTCCGATCATGGACATCAACGAGCAGCTGGCCGAGAAGATCCTCGGCTGGTCGGCCAACGGCCTGGCCAAGCACTACCTCGATTGCGCGTGGATCTCAGGCCAGATGCGCGCCGAGATCTCGCGCGAGACGGTCATCAGGTGCCTGACCAAGAAGCTCGACGACGCCAAGCAACGTGAGCCCTCGAACTACGCGGCGTTTGCGAGTGTGGATGATCTCCGCAAACCCCTGGAAGAGGGGGACAGCTGGATGGCTCCGCTGACCAGCGAACCCGGACGCGCGGCGTCGATCATCCGGTACATCGGTCCCTCCGTCACGATGTCCCACGAGCGACCGGCCGTTCGCAAGCACCTCATTCCTCTGCTTTGGCCGGATGGGCCTCCAAACGTTTAGGCCAGTGGAGCCGCTCGCTGGCCCAAACCCAGCCGAATCGAGCCCAAATCAGCCGGTTTCCGAAGATCAGCCAGCGACCTGAACCACACGGATTTGCAGCGAAAACCACCCCAACCCACCCAACCGCACTTCTGCTTCACACGCGAGAGGTCGCAGGTTCGAAACCCGCCGCGCCCATTGGTTTGTATTATAGTATCGCTATAATACAGCGTCTAAGTAGGGTGCTTTTCCCCTAAAGCTGTAACTTTTTGATTTGCGCTATACTTAATGTGGCATGGCATCTAATGCTATAGCGCAAGCCGCTTTGATCACGCTCCGCTCAAAGGTGGACCCACGGGTAGCGGATGCGTTTAGCCGCTTACCCGATGTGGATGTGATCCGTGACGCGCCAGAGTCCGCTGTGGTGATTGCGGGGCAAGCCTTTCCTGTGGAGGCCGGGGTTATCGAAAACCGAGAGCTGGCAGGACTACTCGAGCGTGAGAGGAGCGACGGCAGGCGCTTGCTGATGATCAACGCCGTGCTGGACGACGCTACGGCTGCGCGTCTAGAGGACGCCGATATCGCCTTCGTGGATGCTACGGGTCGAGCTTGGCTTCCCGGCCAGACACTAACCAAGCGCGTGCATGACCGGCTGCCTGCTCCCCGGCGTGCCCTGCGCGCAGGCAGTCTGCGCCCCGCGCAGCTGATCGCCGACCACCCCCAGGAAGCCTGGACGATCCGGCGACTCGCCGAGCGGGGCGCGAGCAGCGAGGTGACGGCCCACCGTCTGCTCACAACCTTGGAGGAGGCGCGCCTGATTGAGCGCCACGGGCGCGGACGCGGGATGCAGCGGCGTGTAGTCGATGTCGAAGGTGTACGGCGTTGGCTTGCCGAGCATGGCCGTCCCTCCTCCGCGCAGCGACTGTCATGCTTCGTCAGGGATCCCGACACCCTCCCGGCATCGATCGCTGGCCATGATCTGGTTCTCACCGGCGCCTCGGCAGCCGAACGGATGGGGCTGCCGGTCCTGACCGGGATACAACGACCGCTGTATCGAGCCCAGGTCTCCGGCGAGGACCTCGAGCAGATCCCCCAGGCACTCGGTGGATTCCGCACGGAGCGGGGAGCGAACCTCACGCTGATCGCCGACCCGGAGCACCTGGCCAGCGGTGACGCACGTACCGACGCCGCCGGGCGAGTGATAGCTCCGCCAAGTCGAGTCATGCTCGACCTGTACCTTGAGCCCAGAGGAGAGGCCGCAGTCGGCGTTTTCCTCGATCTATGGGGATCGAAGGACATCACGTGACCGACGAGATCAACCATCCACCGAGCGCATTGATAGGCGAGGCGGCAAGCCTCTTCTATCTCCTCGGGGGCATGGCCGCGAAACATCTGGTCATCGTCGGCGGCCTCGTTCCTCCGCTGCTTGTCCCGGAAGCCGCCGATGCACATATCGGAAGCGCGGACATCGATCTGTGTTTGTCGCTCGCCATCACCAATGGTGCGACACGCGAGTACTACAAGTCGATCGAGGAGACCCTCGAGCCGCACTTCGAACTGGAGCACGCAAGCGGCTTTCGCTGGCGCAAGAAGGAGAGTGCGCCCGGCCTGCCCCTCATCCTCGACTTCCTCGCCCCGGCCGCAGAGGACGACACCTTGCTCGCCGACGGTACACGCGTGCTTGATGAGGAAATCGCAGCCCAGAACGCCGGTCCACGCCTCCGCCCGCTCCCGATCCGCTCCGGCGGGCTCATCGACGAAGACGCCCTTGCGAGCACCCTTGAAGGCATACAACTCATCTACCGCCCCGGAGCCCGAGCCGACGTCCAAATCCGCCACGCCGGCCCCGTCGGATTCCTCGCCGCCAAGGCCGACGCGCTCCAAGGCCGCGACGATTCAAAGGACGGCTATGACGTGTCCTGGTGGTGTCTAAACGCCAAGCCCTCCGGCACTGACGTGGCCGCCCTCGTTACCGAACGGGTCGCCTTCAAGCAGGAGCTCTTTCAGGAGAGCGTTGCACAACTACACGCCGCTTTTCGCGCCCCGGACTACCCCGGACCAGACGGCTACGCCCGCGAAAAGCACCCCGACCTTCAGCCAGGCAACGAGGAATACGAGCAAGCTCGTAACGCCGCGTACACGGTCGTCTCAGAGATCATCGAGATCCTCAAAAAACACCTCTGGTAACACCACCGCTTGCTTGGGTGACGGCAAGCCTCCACTCCTCGTACGGGGTCAGCCGTGGAGGCTCGATCGTCACGGCAGCCACTCGGTGGACGCTGCGAGTGGCAGTCGCGTCAGATCACTTGGCATGAGCGCTTCCACTACGTTTGTTCGGCCCGTGCGCCCCGCCTAGCGCGGGCCCGGAGTCACCAAGCGCGACATCTGGCGAGGCCTTCCACTCGACCCGCGGCGGCTGCCGACTCGCTGATGAAGCCAGCTTGCGCCGTCAGGTGGGCTCCACACCAGCACCGCTGACTTTTTGCCCACCGAACCAGCTTGGTGGGCTAAATCCGCAGGGAACACCCTGCATCTGCGGGGATCGAGGCGGAAGAGGACACGCGAGAGGTCGCAGGTTCGAAAACCTCCGTGCCCATCCTCCATTTTTGGCTCTGCAGAACCATTCTCGGTTTCAGCGGAAATGGCTGCTGAACTCCCCGAAATCGCCTGGTGGACAAAACCGTAAGCGGAGCACAAGACCGCAAACCGCCAATAAGGCGCCGCCACCATTGGCTCCTGAAGACCTACGACTTTGCTCAGCCGTGCTTGCCTCGCAGTGGGCGCGGGATGTAGGGCGGCAGCGAGCGCGTTCCCGGCGGCCGCTGAACGGTTGCGATGCCCACGATCTCACTGCCTCCGGGATAGGGTTCGAAGCGAACCTCGACCGTCGCCGGGCGACCGGCGCAGACGCCGACGAGCGGGTCGGTGTAGTGGAAGGCCACGAGGCTGCCACGGGCGATGTTGCTCGCGGTCGAATCGATGCCGCCGCCGGCGCCGCCGAAGCGGGAAGGCTTGCAGGGGACGCTGGGCACGAACAGGCTGTAGCGCTGACGTGCGCTCCTCACGGCGAACGGCGCCCTGAACGTCACCACGGAGCCTGTGATCAGGCCGCGATCGACCTGCAGACGCACGTTCACCGGCTGATGCAGGTTCTGTTCCGGCGAGGAACTCTGCGGGAAGTGCGGGAATGAGCATGGATCGGTGATGTGACTGTGTTCCCACGGCGCCAGACTCGGGCCGCGCTTGCACAGCTTTCCCGCGATCCGGTAGGTGATCGTGATGAGAGGCGCACCGGGCGCGAGGTCGCCGTCGGTGCCTAGCGCTTCATCGCCATAGCCAATCTGTTGATGTCCGCTGGTGGGAGCGACGATTAGATAGGCACCGATCGGCGCCAGGACGGGCACGCTCGAGTTGCTGCCCCCCAAGCGGTAGGCGACGCTGACCGCCTGCGGCCCAAGCAGGCCGTAGAACAGATCTCGCAGTCCGCTCACGGGGCCATGCGTGCGAGGTGTCTCGGCCGCGGCGCTGGTAGAGACCCCGATGTGCTCACCCGAGATGGCTTGCCCGGCCAGGTGGCAGCTAGTTGTCGCCGACCCGAGCATCGAGTCGAAGACCTGGTGGTGATATTCGTCTCGAGGCAGCGCGGCCGCCGGGATCGGATGGAAACGCCCGTCGTCGTGAAATGCGCCGTCGATACCAAGCTCTCCGAGCTGACCATCTTGGACTCTGCCGATCTGCACGCACTCCAGACCGCGTGTGGTGCTGACGATCCGCATCCCCCAAGGCGGCCCACCCCCCGGATCAGCGACACGCAGCGTGAGCAGACGCGATCCACCGGGGGCTGGCACCCCCAGCCCGACGCTGGGGTTCAGGATCTCTTCAGGATGCACGGGTGCGCCGGTCAAGATCACACCCGTCGCCGCGAGAGCAATGGTGCCCACCACCAGCAGCGCGACCAGGGTCATCGCGACCAGCAGCCCGGCGCTTCGCCGCGACGCACGTAAAGGTGGGGGCGGCGGCTCGTAACCGTCGTCGATCAAACCGCGAACGCGCTCGGATGAACCGGGTGTCGGGAGATCGGGTAGCGGGTTCGCTGCTCGCAGACGCTGCAACGGGTCTCGGTCCATCAGGACACCTCCATCCTCGCGGGCACACAGCGGTGCTCAGTGGCTCCGGCGCGAGCCAGCTCGACCCGTAGACGCCGCCGTGCACGCATCAGGCGAACCCGAGCGGTCGACGGCCTCAGGCCCAGAGCAACCGCGACCTCGGCGGTCGATAGTCCCTCCCACGCCACAAGCAGCAACAGCTCTCGGTCTGTGTCGCTCAATTGTTCGAGCGCGGTCCTGAGCACGCCGTCTTCGCTGAACGGCAGATCCTCATCTGTGTACTGGGCATCCTCCTGCACGATCCGCGATCGCAGTGCGGACCGCCGACGCTCCGAGCGCCGCTGCGTGGCCAGAACGTGGCGGGCGACACCGAGCAGCCATGGCAGTGCATCAGCGGGCATCTGCTCGAACCGCCGCCAGCAGACCACGAACACGTCGGCGACGACGTCATCGGCAACCGTCGGGCCGGCACGACGAATCGCATAGGCCCGCACCGCCGGCTCATACCGGCGGAAGATCAGCTCAAAGCGGACCCGACGCTCCACACCCACTAGTTGCCGGACACCGCCCGAGTGTTACATGGCGGCCGATCTCAGCGGGCCCTCCCGACGCCCCTGGGACGCGTCTTTGTCGCGATCGACTACGTCGCCCTCGCCGCGGCATCGCATCGCAACCCGTCTCCACCAGCCCAACCGCCGATACCCTCCACCTCTGATGCGGCGTCTGAGCACCGCCTCCCCTCGGGCCGCTAGGCTAAAACAGTCAATCCCCAACGCCAGCAAGAACGCCTTCATGACCAACTGGCCCGAATCCAGCATCCCCGAGCCCCGCTACTCAGAGTCAGTCAAGCGAGGACTGGCCATCTTGGCCTCTTTCACCGCAGATCGCCCTCTCATGGGCATCGCTGACCTCGCCGATCATCTCGCCACCAGCCGCTCGACCGCTCACCGCTACGCGACGACCCTCGTCGAGATCGGCTACCTGGAGCAGGACTCCTCTCGCAAGTACCACCTCAGCGCCTCCGCCGCCGACGTCGGCTTCGCTGTGCTCAACACCATGCCCCTGCGCCACCTCTCCCGTCCGCTGCTCGAAAAGCTGCGGCTCGACACCAACTACACCGTGACACTCGGGATCCCCGCCGCAGATCGCGTTCTCTGTCTCGACACCTTGCGCGGTTCGCGCCGCGGTCAACACGCTGTCGATCTCGATCTCACGGTCGGCTCCAATCTCCCCGCCCACTGCACCGCGATCGGGAAGGTTCTACTCGCCTATCTACCCGAGGACGAGCAGAAAGCCTTCCTCGACCACGTCGAGCTCGCCAAGCAAGGCCCCAACACGATCATCTCCAAGAAGACACTCCATGCCGAACTCGACAGCATTCGCAGGCGAGGCCTAGCCTCGAACGACGAGGAGTCCGCGCGCGATGCGCAAGCGATCGCCGCCGCGATTCACACCGCGGACGATCGCATCGCCGGCGCCATCGGCCTGCTTGGGTCCCGCTCGGCAACGAACGTCGATGAACTCCGCGCCGCGCACGGCCAAGCCCTCCTCGACACCGCACACCAGATCTCGGCGCTCCTGCACTCCGCCGATGTAACCAACCACCGCTGACTCACCGATCGCACTCCGCGCCGCCCAGACGTTACCCGGTCCTCACCGGAACACCGTGGTGCCGGCACCCCCCCTCCAGGCAACAGCGAGCTGAGGGCTTTACCTGCCCCGCCCGAGCGCGTGAGTGACCCCGATGCGCCGCCGCTCGATCCCGACGCACCGATCGACGTAGTCCGCGTCCTCGCCTCCCGCTAAAGCTCCCCCACGACTCGCTCCGATACTCCCAGAGCAATGACAATCGCAATGACGGTGGGACACGCGATCGCCTATTACGCGATCCTCCTCGCCTGCGGGACGATCTGCGCTGCCAAGGGCAAGTACCGCTTCACGGCCGTCGGGATCGTGCTCCCGTTCCTCTGGATCCTCGGCGCCGTCAGGCCCGCCAAGCAAGGCTCGCTCTGGGCGAGGATCCGCCATACCTACTTCGCCCGCGATCCGGACCCCGCCGACACCTGGCACTAGCACGCCCGGCCAAGCTTGGTCAAGCTATCTGAACCACACGATTTCCAACGGACGGCACCTCGGCCGGTGGTCGCTCACTGCTGGCAGCAGTGCCCGGTGGATAGGACCGCGAGATGATCCTGAACCCGCAGTGGGTAAACCAGACGTCCTGCGGCCGAGACCGGTCGGCTGCATCCACACGGTCACCTCGAGACGGCGCAGACACAGGAATGACTGAGCGCGTCACGCCAGAGCATCGGGCGCAGCTCTAGCTTTTGACCACCGGGCTCGTGCCGAGCAGATCGCCTTCCGCGTCCAGCGCCTGCACGGCCACATACGCCGCCACGCCGGGCACGGAGATCTGCGTCTCAAAGCCCGATTTGGGAGCGCTCGCACTCGCCGTCAGCGTGCTCGGACTCGTCCCGGTCAGCACCCGCCAGCTAGCGACCTCGGTCGCGCCGTTCCAGCTGGCGTAGACGGTCGTCGTTCCTGTTGATCCTGCATTGGCGAGAATCGCTGGGGTCCCGGTTGGAGTGCCGGTCCACTGGAAGCGAAAGGCGCGGTAGGACTCCGTCTTTGCCGGCAGGCGCGCGTTGTAGAGAACGGTGCCGCTCGGTGTGTATTCGGTCACGTACGGTTCGGCACCCCAACCGATGAACAGATTGCCGTCTTGCAGCGCCTGTACGTCGCCCTGGCTCCCGGCTGACAGCGGCTGGGAATGCTCGTAGTAGCTGACGAGCGTATCCGTGTTGGCCTTCGAGTCTATCGAGACGACGATCCCGCGCGACTGCGAGTGAACCATCGGCACTCCACCGTTGTCGAAGATGCTGATATCCCCGTTGGGCAGTTCCGTGGCGTCGTGCTGGTAGGCGGTGGCGGTGCCGGCCTCGAGCTTGATCGTGCTGCTCTTGCCGCCGATCTGATCGGTCACCTGCCCAGTAGTCGGGTTCAGCTCATACAGCGCAGAGGTGTTGCGCGAGGAGATCAGAGTCTGGCCATTCTGCAGCGGGTCGATCGAGTTGAGGTGAAAGTAGTCGAACGGCCACGCCCTGCTGCTCGATTTGCCGCTCGAGTATGACTGCGAGAGCGCGACGTGATCGAGCGGAGTCCATTCGTGTCTGACGAGGTGTGTCTCGAGGTCGATTTCCTGAAAGACGCTGTTGGTGACAGCGGCTTCACGGGAGCCCCCGACGCTCGAGAGGTCACAGCGAATCGGGTCAAATGAAGTCAACACCGCCGTGCCGTTGGAGCTGATGCGAAATTCGTGCAGATCGGCGGGCAGGCCGTTCCCGGCCGGGAATTTCATGATCTGCTGGTAGGAGGAATTCGCGATCACCTCTTCCCCCTCGCCGAAGCCCTGCGGCGGGATGTAGCCCTGCCACCACGTCAGCACCGGCTTGCCTTCATAGGACTGCACCTGCAGGTCGGTCGCCTCGGTGTTGGCCGGCAGCGGATCGAACCACACGAGATTCCCAGAGCCTTCGAAGATCATCGGACCATCCTGGCCGACCCCGGAGTAAGGCGCCACGAAGATGTCCCCGGGCGCCTGAGACGGGGCGTCCTCGCCCACCGTCACCCGCGGCACGTGCAGTTCCGGGCGCGAGTGAAAGACGAACAGTTCACCGGTCTTGGCGGTCTGGTTGGCGGTCGATGCGGGTCGCGCCAGAGGATCCACGACGTCGGTCGTGAAGTGAAACCCAAACGATGTCGTATGCCCGGCGATCGTCAGCTTGCCGCGCACCGTGACGGTCTCGCCCTGGTGAAACGGCGTGCTCGGCACGAAGCTCGCACCGTCGCCCTGCGAGTAGGCCTCCAGGCGCCCGGGGTGCCCGCCCGATGCCGACCCACTCACCGAGATGTCACTCAGCGCGCTCGCCGGGTAGCCGAGCAGGCTGATCTGCGTGCGATACGAAGCGTCGAGAGAGTCCGGCAGCGGCGAGACCGCCAGGTGAGTACCCGGCAGCAGATCGGAGCGGTCGAGCTGGCTTGGCACACACCGCGGCGCGGTCGGCGTCTCGTAGGCGCTGACGTGCGCGACGATCCGCTTGGCCGCCAAGGCAAGCGAGGTCACGGTGCCAACCGCGGCAGCGAGCACGAGCAGCGCGATCACTCTGCGCACCGGGCGCATGTTGATCGTGTGTTTGGCGAGCAGGTCGTGCCACATACGTTCTCGTAGAACCCTCTGGTAGAGCCTCCGCGCCAGGCTCACACTCGAACTGTTCAACTACACCGCAGAACATGAGCGCGAGATGAAAGTTGCCAGATAAAGCTAAGAAGAACCGAAAACACGCTGCGACTCAGCGCCTGGCGGCTCGCCACATTTGCGTATGCCGCCAGCCGCGTCGCATCAGGCATCTCACCAATCGCATACGGGCAGCGCACGAGTCGGGTTAGCCGGTGCGGCTCGCTGTTCGATGAGCTGACACCGCGGTTGTCCTCGACTCCCCTGCCTGCGCTGTGCTCACGTGGCGGCGCCAGCCGGTAGCCAGCTGAAGCGCCAGGCCGCGAAGACGGCGGCGCCGATTCCCCATGCGGCGAGCACCAGCAGGTCGGTGATCGAGATGGCGCCGCTGAAGGACGCGTGGACGGATGCGCAATGCAGTCCGGCGGCGAGATGCTCGACGGGGAAGATCTCGCCGATCGTGCGCAGCGGGCCGCTGAGGTTGTCGGTCTGGATCAGCACACCGGAGAGGAACCACAACGGCATCGTGGTCAGCTGGACGATCGGCTGGGCCCCGTCTGGGGAGCCGACGAGACCGGCGACGGCGTAGCCGATCGCGGCGAACGCGAGCGCTCCGAGCACGGCTGTGCAGGCGGTCGCGGCGATCGCCCCGGGCGCGATCCCGATGCCGTAGAGCAGCTTGGCGATGACCAGCATGATCGTGGTCATGATCGCCACGGTGACCACCGCGCTGATGGCCTGGCCGCCGATCAGAATCGCGGCCGGGACCGGGGTCGCGCGGCGCCGCTTGAGTACCCCGGTCGCGCGCAGCGTCGCGATCGCGACCACCAGATTGCCGTAGCAGGCGAGCACGATCGCCATCGTCAGAATCCCGAATGTGAAGAACCGCGCGAGCTTCACGTGCTCTCCGTCGAGCGTCGCGGTGCCATGAAAGACGCCGGCGAAGATCACCAGCAGAATGACCGGGAAGAGCAGGGTGAAGAACCGTGCGCGTGGATTGCGCCGAGCGGTGAGCAGCTCGTAGCGGGTCTGATGAGCGAGCAGCGTGATCGGCCCGCGCGCGGCGGCGGATCGCCGCTGCGCTGGGAGGCGTCGGGCTGTGGCTGGCATCGCCCTCACCCGTTCTTCTTGCGGTTGGCGGCGAGCTGGTTGCAGCTTGCGGGCGATGAACTCGAGCAGCCAGATCATGGGTTGCTCCCTTTGGGATCGTGGTTGGTTTCGGTGGTGAGCTGCAGGTAGACGTCCTCGAGCGTCGGGCGGGTGACCTGCAGGTCATCGAGCCGCAGGTCGCGTTCGAGCGCCCAACCCGCAAGCGCATATAGGTCGGCGGCCACGCTGGTGCTTGCGAGCAGCAGCCGTCCGTCGGGCTGGGACTGCATCCGTTGGGGTAGATCGGCGGGAAGGTCGCTCACGGAGCTGCCATCCGGCGCTGAGAAGACGATCTGTGCCGCCTCGTGCTGGCGGCCGGCGAGCGTCTGGGGTGTGCCCTGCGCGACGATCTCGCCGGCGGCGATCACGGCGATCCGGTCGGCGAGCCGTTCGGCCTCCTCCATGTAGTGCGTCGTCAGCAGCACGGTCTTGCCCAGGTCGCGGAGGCCGGCGATCACCTCCCAGGCGGCACGCCGCGAGGCGGGGTCGAAGCCGGTCGTCGGCTCGTCGAGGAAGATCAGCTCGGGATCGCCGATCAGCGCCAGCGCGACGTCCAGCCGGCGCCGCTGCCCGCCCGACAGCGCCGTGGCGCTCTGGTCTGCCTGTTCGGCCAGGTCGACCAGCGCAAGGGTCTCCTCGACGTCGCGTGGCTCGTGGTAGTAGCCGGCGTAGAGCTGCAGGCACTCCCGGACGGTCAGGCCGGGCTCGGCCTCTGACTCCTGCAGCACGATCCCGATCCGCGCCCGCCAACTGGTGGGCGCGCGCCACGGGTCCTGGCCCAGCACCTCGATCGTGCCACCGGTGGCCCGGCGGAAGCCCTCCAGGATCTCGACGGTCGTGGTCTTGCCGGCGCCGTTGGGTCCCAGGAAGGCGAAGATCTCGCCTCGGCGGACCTCCAGGTCGATTCCGCGGACGGCCTGCCGGTCGCCGTAGGACTTCCGCAGCCCTTGGATGCAGACCACAGGGCCAGCCGTGTTCGACGCGGTTTGGCGGCTCATCGCGCCGCCTCCGCGACGATCGGCTGGATCTTGGCGGCTCGGGCGTGTGAGCCCCGCCGTGGGGCGCCGGCGTCGATGAGCAATGCGATCGGGATCGCGACGGCGAGCACAATCCCGGCGCCCCACCCGACCGCGACGACGTAGCCGTGGACCGTCGCAGCGGCCACGACGTGCGCGCCTTTAGAGCGATCGGCCGTCAGGTAGGCGGCTGTCGCGGTCGCGGCGATCGTGTTCAACAGCGCGGTGCCGATCGAGGAACCGAGCTGCCCGGCCGCGCTGGAGGCCGCCGACGCCGCACCGGTGTCCTCGCGGGCGACCGCCCGTAGAGCGGTCGCCAGGATCGGCGGCCCGGCCAATCCGCTGCCAATTCCCTCGATCAGCTCGGCCAGCACGATCAACGCCAGGCAGTGGCCGCTTGGCGTCAACCCGATCAGCGGGATCAGGCCGGCGGCGCTGAGCACAATTCCGGCGGTGATCAGCCAGCGCGGGGCGATGCTGCTCATCAGCCGCCGTGCGATCAGCATCGAGCCGCACGCAGCGGCGAACGCAAACGGGATCAGCGTCAGCCCGGTCCGCAGGGGCGAGTAGTGCAGGACACTCTGCAGCTGATAGGTGAGGATCAGCATCATCCCGACCGTGCTCAGGCCGTTGAAGATCATCGCGATGAGCGCGCCGCCACGGTTGCGGTCGCGCACGACCCGCAGCGGCAGCAGCCCGTTGACACGGCCGACCTGACGCGCCGCGAACAGCCCAAGCATCACCACTGCTGCCGCGAGGGAGCCGATCACCATGCCAGAGCCCCAGCCGGCGGAGGTGACGTCCCCGAGTCCGTAGACCAGAGCGACCAGCCCCAGCGAGCACAGCACGGCACTGATCGGGTCGATCTGGATAGCCGGGCGGGGCGGGAGCCGCGGCAGCGTCCGCAGCGCGCCGGGAACCACCGCGAGGCAGACCGCAAGGTTGATGTACAGGCACCAGCGCCAGCCGAGACAGCTGGTGAGGACGCCGCCGAGGATCAGGCCGAGCGCCATCCCGACCGTCAGGGTGGCGCCGAAGATCGCCACGGCCCGGGTCCGTTCGTGCTCGCCGCTGTAGACAGTCACGAGCAGCGACTTGGTCGAGGAGACCAGCACGGCGCCGAACGCCCCCTGCACCGCTCGCGCGGCGATCAGCATCGCGCCGTCCAGCGAGGCCCCGCCGACCGCCGAGGCGGCGGCGAACCCGACCGCGCCGACGATCAGCGTTCGCCGGGCACCGAGCCGGTCAGCGAGGCGCCCGCCGAGCAGCAGCAGAGACGCGAAGGCCAGCGTGTAGGCGCTCAACACCCACTGACGCGCGCCGACCGACATGCCGAGCGCGTGCTGCGCCGAGGGCAGCGCGACGAACATCACGGTGATGTCCAACACCGCCATCAGGTGCGCGGCCGTGATCACCCCAAGCGGCAACCAACGCTCAACGGGACGCTCGACGCGAACCTGAGCTCTGATTGGTGCTGTGATGTTTGACATGCGCGGCTCCGAGAACTAGAGTAAGGGACGAGTCGTATCTAAGCAGACTGCATAATAAGAGTCAAGATGCCTCCTAAAAGATTTTGATGGCGCCCACGCAACCAAAGCCGGCACAGCCCAAGACCAGGCCCAAGCGCCCGCCGGGCGCCACCCGCCGCCGCGGCGCGACGCTCGAGCACGCCCTCCTGGACGCGGCGTGGGATGAGCTGCGGGAGTCCGGCTACGCCAAGCTCACGATGGAGCGCGTCGCCGACCGCGCCGGCACGAGCCGCGCCGTCATCTACCGCCGCTGGCGCAACCGCACCGAGCTGGTGCTCGCCGCCATGCGCCACCACCAGCCCGTCCTCTCGGGTGCCCTCCCCGACACCGGCACGCTACGCGGCGACGTCCTCGCCGTGCTGCGCCGAGCATCGACACGGATCGCCGCGAGCGGCCCCAGCACCGTCATCGGCATGCTCTCAGACCTGCTCTCAGACGAAGACGCGTCCGAGGAGCTGCTCCACGAGGTGACCCGTGGTGGCGGAGAAATAATGACCGCCATCCTCGACCGCGCCGCGGCACGAGGCGAAGCCCGCGCGGACATCAACCCCCGGGTCGCCCGGCTACCGCTCGACCTGCTTCGCCACGAGCTGATCCTCACCCATCAGCCTCCCTCGCAACGCACGCTAGAGGAGATCGTCGACGAGATCTTCCTCCCTCTCGTGCTGCGCAATTCCTGAGCGCCCACCAACGACAGACGACCGGGCCTGGGCGTCATCGGGAGCCGCGAAATCTACTGTCACGGCTACACGCCCGCCGGTGTCTTCTGCCAAAGGCAACGACAAGGAGGAGACCATCACGCTACGCGTTCGGAAGGCTGAAGTCCACGTCGAGACGCGAGACGCGATGGCGAGACGCGATGATCGGCCAGATCGGTGCCGCGCACGGATGCCCATGCGTTGGCCCGACTCCTAGCGCGCGCAGTGTCCGCGCTAGGAGTCGAAGGCCACGAGCAACGACGTCGTTCAGCTCTGCACCTGTGCCCTGTGGCGCTTGAACAGATGCACGACGGCCTTGATGAGCAGGATCATGATGGTCTCCTTGTTAGGTCAGTTGCCTCATCCCATTAGGGACAATATGTATCTAAGCAGCTCTATCCACAAGAGTCAAGCTGTATCTACGGAAGACCTACTGCGCTCCTACCGGCCGGGCTGCCGCACCATCGCGTCATCGGTTCCGGCTTCGCGTTGGTGCCCGTCGAGTCGATAGCCGCGCATGTCGATGTCGAGCAGCATCGCGTCAAATGCGTGAGCATCGAAGAGCTGCCCGATGAGCCGTGCAGTCACGTCGGGCCACACAAACTGTAGGTCTTGCCCGGACGCCCGGGCCGGCTCGCCGGCGACGATACGCTCGCGACCACGCCGGCACGCTCGAGCTCCTGGCTAGTCGTACGAGGACCGTCGCGCACGATTGACCGAAATGCCGCTCCGGCGGTGCGCGCCGAAGGACCGGCGATCGACTCGCCGGCCACAGTTGACGCCGAGCGCGGCCCGCGTGGGCAAGGTTTCGCGGATTGCTGTCACAACAACGCGTCTTTGAGCTAATAGATGTGGATGATCGACTCTCACAGCCACGACGAAGACGATCTCCTGAGATCACTCAGCACAGATGCGCACGCCTTCGCCGCCTTCTACCGCCAGTTCGAGCGGCCGCTCCTCGGCTTCTTCATGCGGGCCACTGGTCGCCCCGAATTGGCGGCAGATCTCGCGGCTGAGACTTTCGCCCGTGCACTCGAGGCCGCCGATCGCTATGACTCCTCCAGAGGACGATCCGATCAGTGGCTGTTTGGGATCGCACGCAACGTTCTGGGAGCGAGCTATCGCGAAGGCCGGGTGCAGTCGGCGGCCCGCAGGCGAATCGGCCTACCGCGATTGGTCCTCGACGACCTTGCCACCGAAACCATCGAGCGACTGACCGCGGAGGAGGAGCAAGCGACGATCGCCCTCGCCCAGCTTTCAGAGGAGCAGCAGCAGGCAATCAAAGCGCACGTGGTGCAAGACCGCGACTACGCGGACATAGCTGCGGAGTTGCAGTGCTCGGAGGCGGTCGTACGCCAACGGGTCAGCCGCGGACTTCGCACCCTACGAACGAGATTGGCCGGTGAACGATGAGCATCCTGCCACAGCTGGAGCGTGACCTTTTCGAGGCGGCGAACCGCAGGCTCTCAGCCGGTGCGCGATCGTCCGGCTCGAAGTCCCCTGCGAGCCGGACACGTCGACTGCGCCCGCTCAGAGCCGCGGTAATCGCCGTGGCGCTGGCCATGGTGGGGGCGGCAATCGCCCTCGCCGCGACCGGTGTGCTCACCGGCAGCCCGGTGAAGGAGCAGGGAAAGCTGAGCCCGAACGCTGGCTTCGGCCTGCCCGCCCCCGGCGGGTCGCGTTTGCTCACGTTGCGTGCAGCGGACCCCGAGGGCGGCCTGCCGTGGGGCATGCGGCTCGTCCACACCACCCGTGGAGAGATCTGCGTACAGGTCGGGCGCCTCGACGGCGATCAGCTCGGCCAGCTCGGTATCGATGGCGCATTCCACGACGACGCGCGCTTTCATGCGCTCGCGCCAGACATTCTCCCCCAATACGGCGACAGCGGCGACGTCAGTTGCATCCTCGACGGACAGATCGCGTTCGGCAGTTGGCGCAGCGGAGACCGCAGCGCGGCCCCGGACTCGCTGGAACTCACCCGCTTGAAGCCGACCGCCAAGGATCTCCGATCGATCTCGTGGGGGCTGCTGGGGCCACACGCTTTGAGCATCACCTACCACACCGCCGCCGGCGTGCAAACCCGTTCGGTGGCCCCCGGGACGGGCGCGTACCTGATAGTCAGCGGCGTGAGCCACGTGCCCCGCGACCTCAACAGCCTGGGCGCGGGGGCGGAGGCTCTCGGATGGACCTCGGGGCACGAGGTCGCCGCCGGGTTTCCGCCCCCGGGCGACACGAGCGGCGCCGTGATCGCGGCGACCTACCGCTTCGGCTCTTTCACCTGCTCGATCGGTTACGGCGCGCCGGTCACAACAAGCTGCCCGATGCCCCCTCCTACCCCCATGAGCGCCTTCAATCCGACCCGCAGCCTGCATCGACCGGTGAGCGTCAAGACCGTGCTCCAGTCCCCAGCTGCCTGCAGCAAGGCCTTCCTGCTCGACCCTTGCTACCGGGCCGAGGTCGAGTTTCAAGCGCCGTATGCGGTCAGCAGCGCCGGCTCGGAATACGCCATCGAAACGAGTTCGCGTTGCAAGAACGCACGACCGAATAGCTGGGGGATAAACCACGACATCAAGCGAGCCGAAACGGTGTACACCATGTCCACCGGGCTCTTCAGACTGTGTGCCACCGCGGATGAGTTTGAGATCCGCTACCTAAACCAGCGCTCGCAGGGACCCTCGGCAGGCTCGCCTCACGAATCGGTCATCTTTGGAACCGGGATCCTCCGCGGGAACCCATCTTCGGAACCGGGCTCCTCTACGGAAACCAGAGACGGGCGCTGCCGAACGCGCCTCACAGACCGGCAGCCGGCTCAGAAGAGAGCCGGCTGCCGACAGTAGAGATCTACCTCGAGCCGCTCGCGCTGCGCCCGCCACGCGATGCGCCGCTGCGGCCGGAGCGCCCGCGTGAAGACCGCCCATTGGCCGATGCGCCACGAAACGAGACTCCGGAGGAGCCTCCACGTGGTGTGCCACCGCCGCGCTGGGAGGAGCCGCGACTACCCGGTCGGGCAGATGAGCGCTGTGGGCCAGCCGGGCGGGGACGAGTGGCGTCGCTCATCAGCCCACCGAGCTCGAGCTCTGAGTGCAGGCCCAGGTCATCGACCATGCTCACCAGTTCAGACGCCTGGTCGTGGAGCACGAACGTGACTCCGACCCCAGTCGCGCCAGCCCGGGCAGTGCGCCCGATGCGATGCACGTAGTCCTCCTGCGTGGCGGGAATGTCGAAGTTGATGACATGTGTGATGCCGGCTACGTCGATGCCGCGTGCCGCCACGTCGGTGGCCACCAGCGTGTCTACCTGACCGGACTCGAAGCGGGCCAGCGCTTTCTCGCGCTGCGCCTGGGACTTGTCGCCGTGCATCGCCACAGCCCGCACGTTGCTCGCGGCGAGTCGCTTGACCAGACGGTCGGCGCCGCGCTTGGTGCGCACGAACACGAGCGTCAGACCTCGCTCGAGCTCAGACAGCTCGCTGACCAGGCGGTCCATCTTGCCGGCGTGAGAGACGGCGATGAAGCGGTGCTCGATCTGCCCGCGGCTCTCGGCCGTGGCGCTGTACTCGTGCCGGCGCGCATCGTGCGTGTAGACGGCGGCGAGCCGTCCGACCTCGCCTTCGAGAGTCGCCGAGAACATCAGCGTCTGACGCTGCTTGGCGGTCATCTTGACAAGGCGGTCAACGACCGGCCGGAAGCCCATGTCGAGCATGCGATCCGCCTCGTCGAGCACGAGCAGCTTGACTTGCTTGAGCGAGATGTCGCGGCGCTCGATCAGGTCGACCAGGCGCCCGGGGGTCGCGACCAGGATGTGGGCGCGCTGGGCCAGCCGGGACTGCTTGACGATTCCCGCGCCGCCGTAGACGGCCGCGATCGACAGCGCCCGGGCGTGAGCGATCGGGCGCAGATCGTCGACGATCTGCAGCGCAAGCTCACGCGTCGGTGCCAGCACCAACGCTGACGGTCGAGCGTCGGTGTCTTTGAGGCGTTCGACAAGCGGCACGCCGAACGCGAGCGTCTTGCCCGAGCCCGTCGGTGACTTGGCAAGCAGGTCGTGACCCGCGAGGATGTCGGGGATGACCATTCGCTGAACGGCGAATGGCTCAGTGATCTCGCGCTTGGCGAGCTCACTGACGACGACCTCGGACACGCCGAGATCGGCGAAAGTTGCGGACTTCATGTGTTGATGCTCCTTCTGGCGACCCTGTGGCCGCTGGTACGGATGGAGATTCGACTGGCCCCATCCGCGCACTGTGAGCGCCAACAAAGACAAGAACCTCACGGACGACGTCGCCGTCCATATCAGGACCGTAGCAGCAAACTGGGCCAAAACGAACAGCCGGCACTCGAGTTGCAGAGGATCTGCACTGCCCCGGGCAACCTTCTGGGGAGTGCTCCGCGGACCGTCTGCGCAGGGCCACACAGCACTTCCGCCCCGTGACGATCGTGGTCTGCGCGCCGAGCGATCACGCAGACGAGCGCACCGGCGGGCTGGCAAATCGCCCGCGGGGACTATCAGAGGAGCATCCTGGGACTCACCTCGCGGGCGGCTGGCGGGCCAGCCCATCGAGCGCCAGCACGAGCATGCGCCGCCATGCCCGCGAGTCCAGTTGAGCTGAGGCGCGAGTGGCCGCGAACAGCAGCCGCAGATCGTGGGTGGTGGCATCGGGGCGAAGCGTGCCCTCCTCCCGCGCGGCCGCCAGCAGACGCTCCAGCGTCAGCATCGTGCTCGCCAGCGCGTCCTGCACCGCTGGGTGCGCCGAGACCGTCGCCATCGCCTCACCGAGTACGTCGTCCTCGGCTTGGCGCTCGGCCAGCTCCCACAGCAATCCACTCAGCGCCTGCCACGGTCCCTCGGTGCCCGCCAGAGCCGCTTCCGCCTGATCCTCGACGTCCCGCAGGCGCTTGACGACGAGCGCGGCGAGTAGATCGCGCTTTGCCGGGAATTGCCGATAGACGCTGCCGATTCCGGCGCCAGCAGCCGCAGCGACCACCGGCATGGCAGCATCCAGCCCGTCTCGGGCGAACACCTCGCCGGCCGCATCGAGCAACCTCGCCCGCTTCTGCGAAGCATCGAGCTCTGACCAGGAGATCCTGGACGCCGATGACGGAATGCCCATTCCGCTACCCTAGTGGAATTCGCCGCCCAGGCCGCGATGACTCCCGCGTAGCGGCGCATCACCCATGACCTCGACGACCACCGACCCCGACCGCACCCACCCGAACCTGATCCTCGCCGTGCTCGCGCTCGGCGGGCTGGCCTACGCGATGCTCAGCTCGGCGGTGCTGCCGGCGCTGCCGACCTTCCAGCACGCGCTGCACGCCAGCGTCACCGGGGTCACCTGGCTGCTCACCGCTTACCTGCTCGCCGCCTCGGTCGGCACCGCGATCCTCGGCCGCCTCGGCGACATGTACGGCAAGGAGAAGATCCTCTCCTGGACGCTCGTGATCCTCGCGGCGGGCACGCTCCTCTCTGCCCTGTCGAGCTCGCTGGCGGTGATCGTTGTGGGCCGCTTCATCCAGGGCGCCGCCGGCGGCATCTTCCCGCTCGCGTTCGGGATCGTCCGTGACGAGTTCCCGCGCGAGAAGGTGGCCGGCAGCATCGGCCTGCTCTCGGCGATCCTCGGCGCCGGCGCCGGCGCGGGGATCGTGCTCGCGGGCCTGATCATCGAGCACCTGAACTACCACTGGCTGTTCTGGTTGCCGCTGATCCCGACTGTCTTCGCCGCGCTCGCGACATGGAGGTTCATCCCGGAGTCTCCGGTGAAGCTGCCTGGGCGCGTCAACTGGCTCGCCGCGGCGCTGATGACCGCCGGCATGTCGATCGTGTTGATCGCGATCTCAGAGACCACGACGTGGGGTTGGGGATCGGCAAAGACGCTCGGTCTGATCGCCGTCGGCCTCGCCGTCTCGCTGGCCTGGATAGCGGTCGAGGTGCGCAGCAAGAATCCGCTGGTCGACATGACGATGATGCGGATCCGGGGTGTGTGGACGACCAACGCGTCCGCGTTCCTGCTCGGCGCGGGGATGTACGCGTCTTTCATCGTCATTCCCCAGATCGCGCAGCTGCCAAAGAGCACCGGCTTTGGCTTTGGCGCCTCCGTCGTCACATCGGGTCTGTACCTGCTGCCCTCAACGATCGGGATGACGATCCTCGGCCTGTACGCCGGGCGGATCTCCGCCAGCTTCGGCTCACGCGCGGCGCTGCTGGCCGGGACCGCGTTCAGCACAGCGTCCTTTGCTCTGCTCGCCGTCGCTCACAGCCATCCTTACGACCTGCTGATCGCCGCCGGGCTGCTCGGCGTCGGCGTCGGTCTCGCCTTCGCGGCGCTCGGCAACCTGATCGTGCAGGCGGTATCGCCCCATCAGACCGGCGTGGCGAGCGGCATGAACACCGTCATGCGCACGCTCGGCGGGGCGCTCGGTGGCCAACTCTCGGCGACGTTCATCGCCGCACACATGATCCGTGGGCAGCCGGCGGTCACGGGCTTCACCGAGACCTTCTTGATGGCGACCGGCTTCCTGCTCGTCTGCCTGCTCGCCGGGGTGCTCGTGCCAAAGGCAGGGATCGACTCATCCCTCACCGCTCAGGATGAGAGCGCCGTGGGCGCCGCCGCGCCGGAGGGCGCGCAAGCCTAGAAGCAACCACGGCACGCCCGGAAGGGGGTCCGGGCACACCGTGGCCCGAGTTGTTGTGCCGGTCCTTCGTGCCCACGGCTCGCGATCAACTTCCGCGGAAACCCTCTGTCGTGCTGTTCTTACCCGCCCGCCAGCCCTAAACATCCGCAAGCGCCACGCCACCCGGCGCGCTGGGCCCAGGCTGATCTGCCGGTGCTGACTCGCTAGCGCAGCTGGTCGATGAAGGTGTAGATGACCATCAGGCTGACGAGCACGACGAATACTCGTAGCGCCCAGAGTCCCGCGGTTGCGTATGCGCCGAGTGCGGCTTTCCGAACTGGTCTGGAGGTCTCCACCACGAGCTGGTCGCGCTCGAGGTCCATGATCAGCTCCTCCTCGACGCGTTCCCGCGCCTGCAGATCCCGCTCTCGGATGGGGCTGTTCTGGTGTGCGTCGTTCGTGACGAGCGCGTCTGCCTTCATGAGCCGATGAGGTGGACGGTGAGCAGGAAGGAGTCGATGCCGTAGGCGGCTCCGCAGAGCCCGACGAACGCGATCACCGCAATCCCGATCGCGTTGGTCGAGCGCTTATTCACCCACGAGCCCATCAGTCCCTTGTCGTTGGCGAGCATCACCACGAAGACGAGGCTGACCGGGAGCAGCACGGTGGCGAGCACGTTGGCGTTCAGCGCGATCGAGAGCAGCGGCGCGCCCGGGATCAGGATCACGACCGCGGCGAGCAACGCGATGCCGATGTTCGCCGCGTAGAACACGACAGCGTTACGCGGGGAGGTGTTGAAGCTGTGCGAGACGCCGACGCATTCTCCGGCGGCATAGGCCGTGCTGGCAGAGATCGTGAGGATCGCGACCGCGCCGGCCTCGACCAGCCCCAGTGCGAACACGGCTCCTGCCGCACCGCCCGCGACGTGCTTGAGCGCCTCGGGGAACCCAGCGCCGGCGAACCCCTGGATGCCGCCCCCGTTGTGTGTGAGCAGCGCCGCCCCGGCGATCAGTGCCCCGATGCCGAAGATCGCGGCAAGCACGGCACCCAGCGCGGTGTCACAGCGGCCGTGCCTGACGTCATCGGGAGTCATGCCCTTATCGGCGGACGCGCTCTGCTGGAAGAAGATCATCCACGGCGTCACCGTCGCGCCAATCGTTGACGCCAGCAGCAGCAACAACGTGTTGAAGCTCCCGCCGGGGAAAGGCGTGAAGTCAAAAGAGGAAAGAACGTCTCCTACGTGCGGTTTGACCAGGATCGCCGCCAGCAGGAACAGGCCGTTGAAGAGAGCCATGCCGAGCACGATGCGCTCCCAGCGCCAGTAGCGCCCGCCGCTGAGGGTGAATACGACCAGTGTCAGTCCAAGCGCGACAGCGATCGGAGAGCCCAGGTGGAAGTAGGCCAGGCCAACCCGGATCGAGACGAACTCCGCGACGAGCGTCACCAGGTTGGTGAGGGTGAGATCGCCGGCGCCGAACCAGCCCCAGAGCCGTCCGTAGCGCTGCAAGACCAGCTCGCCATAGCCACGGTGGGTGACCGCGCCGACGCGCATGCACATCTCCTGGCAGACGAACGCCATCGCAAACAGCAGCGGGATAAACGGCACGAAGAACCCGAGCCCGTACTGCGCGCCGTCGGAGGCATAGGCGATCATGCTCGGGCCATCGTTCTCCCCGAGCATGGCCAGGATTCCCGGACCCACGAGCAGCCACAGCAGGTACCAGCGCTTGCCGTGCCTACGCGCGTGATGGACGCGCGAGCGGTCGCGCGAGCGTGCGTCGTCCTCCTCAGTCAAAGGCGGCAGCAGGAGGTCAGGGGCGCCAGCGGTTTCAATCGCCGCCATCGCCAGGCTCCTTCCGTGAGAGGCCTCGGGACTTTTGTGACGCCTCGTCGATCTCGACTCGCATGGCGCCGGCGAGCTGGCCCCCGATCGCGTGCTGAGCGTCACCGAAACGCAGCAGCAGCGGCCCCCCGAACGGCTGGCGCTCGAGCACTTGGAAGTGCTCGCCGGGAGAGATCCCGCGGTCGGACAGGTACCTGAGCATCTCGGGATCTGAGTCGGAGACCCGTACGAATGTTCCCCGCTCCCCCTCGCGCAGGCTCTCGAGGCTGCGGGTCTCGCTCTCGGAGAGCTCCAGGTCGGCGCTCGGGATGGGGTCGCCGTGAGGGTCGAGCGTGGGATGTCCGAGCTTGGCCGAGATGAGCGCCTCGAGCTCCTCGGAGAGGACGTGCTCGAGTACCTCGGCCTCAGCGTGCACACGATCCCAGGGCATGTCGAGCGCCTCGGCCAGAAACAGCTCGAGCAGGCGGTGATGGCGGATGATCTCGAGAGCCACGAGACGGCCCTCCTCTGTCAACCGCACACCCCGGTAGGGCAGGTGGGTACTCAGGCCAAGCTCGCCGAGCTTGCGCAGCATCGCCGACACCGATCCCGGTGTGATGTTCAACCGCTCGGCCAGCGCGTTGGTCGAGACCGGTTTCTCCGCGCGCGACTGCAGCATGAAGATCGCCTTGCAGTAATCCTCGACGGCGGGGGTGCGCGTGGCCTCTGTGGTGCTCATCGCAGCCAAGATTATGGCATGCCAAATCTTTTTTCAAGCTAAGCCATAGATATGTGGCTGGGGGGTCGCACTGCGCCGTGGCCGGTGTTGAGGAAAGATCACGGTGTCAATGGAGCGTGAATATGAGCTGCAGACGCATCGGGCAGAGGATCGCCACTGGTGGTATCGGGGTCGCCGGCGCGTCTTGAAAGGCGTGATCGAGCGCTTGCAGGCACCGGATGGTGCGCGAATCCTCGACGCTGGCTGCGGCTCCGGTCGCAACATGATCGATCTGGCTCACTACGGGGTCGTCTCAGGGATCGAGCTGTCGCAGACAAGCGCCCGCATCGCCAAGGAACGTCACGCTGGCGAGGTCGCCGAAGGCTCGATCACAGAGATGCCATTTGCCGATGAGAGCTTCGACATGGCCGTCTGCCTGGATGTGATCGAGCACCTCGAGGACGACATCGGCGCACTCAAAGAGCTGCGCCGCGTGATCACACCCGGTGGCTCGCTGCTCATCACGGTGCCCGCATACCAGTGGCTGTGGTCGAGCCACGACGAGATCAACCACCATCATCGCCGCTACAGCACGAGCACTCTGCTCGCCGCCTGCGAGGCAGCCGGATGGCAGTGCGTTCTGAGCACCCACTTCAACTCTCTGCTGCTGCCGGTGGCGATCGCGCTGCGGGCACTCGACCGTCTCACCCCGCAGGCCACGAATTCCAGCCTCGACCTCTGGGTCCCGCCAGCCCCGCTCAACTGGCTGCTGCGCCAGCCGCTAGATCTCGAGGCCAGATTGATCGCCAGCGGCCGGCGCATCCCCGTCGGGCTCTCGCTGCTGGCCGTTCTTCGCTGATTGCTTCAGCTCACCGGCTCGGGTGCCGGTGGGGCGCTGCGAAACGTCCAGGCGCGATTCGCGACAAAGGTGAGCACCGTCACGATCGCCGTCGCGCACACCTGAGCGAGCACCTTGTCCAAGCGCACGTGATGGACGAACAGGTACAGCAGGGCCTCGTTGAGACCCAGGCCACAGCTCTGCACAATCCCCCAACGCACCGGCGTGAGCGCGTCGCCGACGTGATCGCTGAACGTCCAGCGACGGTTCAGCAGGAAGCCGTTGACGGCGCCCAGCGCAAACCCGATCGCCGACGCCGCCAGGTACCACACGCCAAACACCTTCAGCAGCACCGTGTAAACAGCTAGGGCGATCAGCGTGTTGGAGACACCGACGATCCCGAACTTCAAGAACTGCGCGATGAGCGTCGCGCTCAGCGGCCGGCCTGGTGAGACGGACCTCTCGGGTGACGGTGAATTGGCTCGAGCGCGTCGCATTGCCATGGACAGGATGAACGAAGTTGGAAGACTGTGGTTAGGCTGTTGCTCGAGCTGCGGTTGAGGCTCCGCTGATAGAACGCCAATCGCCGCATACGGCGGGTCCCCTACTCTTCCTAGCGTCGCGCAACCAGCTCCACTCAAAGTCACCATGCCCGATCAATCACAGCGCCAGTTGAATTTCCTCAGCGTAGTGGCGCCCGTCTACAACGAGCAGGAGCTCGTCGAGCTGTTCGTCTCGCGCGCCTGCGCGGCTGTCGAGGGCTACCCGTTTGAGCTCGTGGTGGTAAACGACGGCAGCTCAGATGACACGCCCAGGCTGCTGGATGAGATCGCCGCTCGCGACCCGCGCGTGCGCGTTGTGCACCTCTCACGCAACTTCGGCCACCAGGCGGCCCTGACCGCGGGCCTCGAGCACGCCGTCGGCGATGTCGTCGCGATGATCGATGCCGACCTGCAGGATCCGCCCGAGCTGATCCCGAAGATGGTGGAGCGCTGGGAGCAGGGCTCCGACGTCGTCTACGCGGTGCGCAAGCAGCGTGAGGGCGAGACGGCCTTCAAGCTCGCGACAGCTTCCTGGTTCTACAAGCTCTTCGACAAGCTCGCCCAGGTCGACCTCGAGCCGAACTCCGGCGACTTCCGTCTGCTCGACCGCCGCGCACTGAACGCCCTGCTGGCAATGACCGAGCGCTCGCGCTTCCTGCGCGGTATGACCGTGTGGGTTGGTTTCACGCAGAGCGCCATCGGCTACGAGCGCGACGCTCGTCATGCGGGGGAGACCAAGTACACGCTGCGCAAGATGCTGCGCTTCTCGTTGGACGCTATCGCCTCTTTCTCGCATCTCCCCCTGCAACTGGCCACCTACGTCGGGCTGCTGTCGGCCGGCGTCGCATTCATCGCGATCCCGGTCGTTATCGCCCTGCGCATCGTTGGCTCCTACCTTCCGGGCTTCGGCTCGATCACGATCGCGATTCTTTTGCTCGGCGGCATCCAGCTGATCGCCCTCGGCGTGATCGGCGAGTACGTGGGGCGCATCTACGACGAGGTCAAGCACCGGCCCCTCTACATCGTGCGCGAGGAGCGTAACGCTCCCGGGAATGACAACTCCCACCGGCTCTCGAGCAACGGAGCGCTGGGCAATCATCCCGCGCGCGCCGGCCTCCCGGCTCCCACGCCCGCGGCGCGCATGCCCGAGAACGTCAGCTAGAGACTTCCGGCCTCGATCGGGTGCGGAGCCCAGCGCAGATTCCGCGCGCGAGGTCGCGCAATCTTTACCGCTCCGATCGTCACCCCCAGCTGTTCTCTTGAACAGCGACCCGTGGCCTCCCGCCCTGGTGTGGCTGCCGCCGACTCGCCCATTCTTTCCCGCCAAGCAAGGGAGCATCAACATGCGCAGCCGCACGCTATGCCTACTCGCCCTCTCCGCCGCCGTCGCCGCCACGACCGCGGCGATTCCCGCGCTCGCCGCATCTTCACCGGTCGCCCATGGCGCGCGCACCCGCCACTGCGACGTGGTCGTCGTCATCAGCCATGGCCGGCGCGTCCACGCCTGTCTGATCCGCGGCGCACGTGGTCCCCGTGGCTTTCCCGGCCCAGCCAGCACTCGTGGACCCCAAGGCATTCCCGGCAAAAACGGCAAAAACGGCAAAAACGGGACAAACGGGAAAAACGGTGCGACCGTCCAGGGCCCGCAAGGCTCGCAGGGAATTCAAGGGCCTGCCGGCACAGCCCGGGCCTATGCGGTGATAACGCCCTCAGCGGAAGTCCTCGCCGCCCAAAGCTTCAACATCACTGCGGTCAACAGCCCCAAGTCGGGCATCTACTGTGTCACAGCAGCCGCCCCCATCAACCCAGCCGGCGACTCGGCAGTGGTCTCCGCCGAGATCTCCTACAGCACGCCGGAAGCCCCAGGTCTGGTGGCACTCAATGCTCAGCGCAAGAACTGCCCGTCGAGCACTTTTGAGGTAGACACCTATGCTCCCGGCACTTCCACTCTGGCCGGCGGTTACGCGTTCACAATCGTCATTCCCTGAGAGCAAGACATGGATGGGGCCCCAATGTGGGTCTCTCCGTGTCTGCCTGAGTCCTCCTGCTCAGAACATGCTGTTCGATGGCGCGCGATAATGCGCGCATGAACGAACCGGGAGCAGAGAGCGAAGCGGAGACCTCGAACATGGATCACCGCCAGGAGCGGATCCGGATCGAGACCCAGGCCCACAGCATCGAGGGTCTGCTCACGCTCGCTCGTGACGGCTACCGCAGCCGCGTCTCGGATGTTCTGAATGCGTCAGAGCGAGACTTCCTGACGCTCACCGACGTGACTGTCACGCCGCTAGCCGGCGGACCGGTGCGCCACCACAGATTTCTATCGGTTGCCCGGCGGCACGTCGTGTTCGCGGCGATCTCAGACGGTCCTGGGAGCTAGCTCCGGAGACGGTGCTACGCTCGGCGACGCTTCGCCGGGAACCGCCGGCCTGGCACCGGGCTCTGCTCCCCTGACGATCGCACCCGTGTCCGGCTGGTCGAGCACTTCGTAGTAGGCGCAACGCTCCCTGCTGTCCTGAAAGCGCGCGAGCAACTCGCTCACGAACCACACATCGTGAGTGAAGACGATCACCTGTCGTTCGGCGGAGAGCTCGGTCAGACGATCGACTATGTAGCCGGCGCGTCGCCGGTCCAGGCCAGTGACTGGATCGTCGAAGACCAGCGGGGCTCCAGCCGGTCGCATCAGCGCCTCGGCGAGGAAATCCGCGAGTGCGATGACACGCTGCTCTCCCTCAGAGAGCACAGTCGAGGGTTTGTGCTTGCGGGCGACGGTCTTCTGTCGTGCGCTGCGTCCCTGACGACCCGGAAACTCGAGTCTGACGGTTGGCGCGCACAGGGATATGCACTCGTTGGTGAAACGCTTGGAGAATTCACCGTTCATGAACTGTTCACCGGCAGTCTTGGCGGTCTCCGTGAAAGAGCGCTGAAGCTTGGTAAAGCCGCTCTTGACGGAGATGGCGCGCTGTGTCCACTGCAAGTCATCGACGTATGAGATGACTTGCTGGATGCACTGCCGCAGCTCGAGGCGGTCGTGCAGGTGCGCGTACCGCGCCTTGGCCTTGCGTAGCGCCTCGACACGCTCCTCCGCCTTGCCGGAGAGATCGGCGATCAGGCCCTCTGCTTCCTCGAGGCCGGCCGTGCACGCCTCCGTCAGGCTTCGAGCGAGCGGGGTGAGCTCCGCCCATTGCACGACCTGCCCAGCTTTGATCGCCGCCTGCTGAGACTCGAGCGCTGAGAGCATCCGCGAGACTTCCTCCAGCACCGCGTCGCCCTCCACCCGAGTCGAGGGGCGGGCCAGCTCGTCGGTGAGGCCCATCCGCTCGATCCTCGCGACATCGCGCGCGAGCGCGCTCGCGCGGGCCCGAGCGGCGCTCGCGCGGGCACGCGAGGCGTCGTTGGCGAACTCGTGGTAGCTGCTGATCAGCGCGACCGAGTCGGCACCGAGCAACTGACGACAGTAGAGGCAGAGGTCGCCCATCTGCGGATAGGTGCTCGCGGCGAGATGACCGCTGTATGTCTCACCCGCCAGCAGGAAGGTGTTCCAGGTCTCGGCGTTGGCTCCCTGCAAGCCGGCGCCCGCGAACAGCTGGCCGGCCAGTCGCCCGTACTCCGCCTCAGCCTCGCTGGCATCTGAGATCGCCTGGTTGTAGGCGTCGCTGTCGAACTCGAGGATCTTCGCGGCCGCCGCGATGATCCGCCGATGGCGCTCCCGGCGCAGCTGCTCGACTGTCAGCTGAGCGGGGATCGCCTGAGCGTGCAGCGCGCTCATGTGTTCCTTCAACGGCTCCAGCCGGGCGGCTTCCTGATCGCTGAGAGTCGCCAGTTGAAAGAGCTGCATCGGGTTGGTCTGCGGTCCCAGCTCCGCGATCATCGCGAATACGCGGGTACCCGGCGTAAAGCGCCCGGTAAATGGGTTATCGCGTGGCCGTCGCTTTACGATCGCGTCCTCGAGCAGCGAGCGCAGCTTGCCGATGCTCGCAACCACGCGCGGGAAGAGCACGAGATCGCCGGGGGTGTAGACGTAGGAGAGATCGCCGTCGAGATGCACACGCACCGCGGAGGTGTCGAACACCGCCATGCGACTCAGGGCCGGCACCCGCTCCTTGTTGGTCCAATCCAGTGTGCGCTCCACTCCGGCGAGGGTGTAGGAGACTCTCGCCCGCGGCCAGCCCGTGTCCTCGGGGTCATAGACGTTCGGGAGAATCGCCTCGACTGTCCGGGCGCCGGAGAGCTGCTTGAGGATCCGTGCATAGCCGGTCTTCCCCGTTCCGTTCTCGCCAAACAGCAGCGTCAGATTCGGGTTGAACTCGATCCTCTGACCCACGGAGAGCGCGTTGACTCCGCGCACCTCGGCAAGACTCGAGATAGCCAAGTCCGCTTCAACGTCCTCGCCCTCTCGACCGGGCTCGAGCCAGTCGACTGCTTGCGGATCGGAGTCCGTGAGCTTGCTCTCGGCCATGAACTGCCTGAATACGGCCCCCAGTGCTTCGCCCTCGATGACCTCCCTGGTGGCGAGAACCTCGCCGACGAGCTGGCGCACCCATCCGTTCTGCTCGTTAGCCCAGTCGACCAGGAGCTGGCGGGCGGATCGAGACGGCAACTCAACCGTCGGGTTCTCCAGGATGAAGTCACTCACCGGGCGGTTGTCCATGCTCGTTGTGCTCACATATTCCCTGTCCGACCGGGCTGGCCAACGGGGGACACAACTGGCGCTAGGTCTCCGCCATCGCCACTCGCTGAGGTCCTGGCGAGTCGAAATCCGACCCAGGCGCTTCGACGCTTTGTGCCGCGTTGGCGCTAGACCAAGGTCTATGCCTCACTCCACCGAGCAAGCGGCCGATCCTCAGATCGAAGCGGGGTTCGAGCAACTGTCGCCAACCCGGCGAAAACGGAGAGGGAGGGATTCGAACCCTCGAACGAAGTTTCCCCCGTTACGCGATTTCCAGTCGCGCCCGTTCAACCGCTCCGGCACCTCTCCTTTGATTTGATGCTCGAGCGTGCTGCCACAGGCTACGACACGGGCAGCTCACACGTTGTCCTGGCCCGGTATCCTGATGGAGCCTGGCAAACCATTGGAGTCCTCGAACATGATTTTCGCCTTCAGCGCCGCGGTAACCAAGGACATAGGTCTGATCGCCACTTTCGGGGGGATCGGGGTGGTCGTCAACATCATCGTCGTCTACATAGCGGTCCAGATTCGCGGTGAGCGCCAGCAGAACCAGGAATACCTAGCGCAGCGTCGCTCCGAAAAACCCTGAGCCTCGGCGCCGACGCAAAGATGGGCTGCGACGTCCGTCGATGTCGCCGCGAGCATCCACGGCGGCCCTTGGGTGTTGATCGCCGCGATTGACGTCGTCACAGACCACGGATCCATCCTCGCCGGTGCCGATCCGGCGAGCAGCAGACAGGGAATTGACGTGCAGCGCGGCGGCCGGCTGAAATCCGTCTTGTAGAGTGGCCGCGAGTAACTGCGCAGGAGGGATACGTTGAGCTATGAGACCGTGATCTACGAGGCCGAGGGCGCGATCGCCACGATCTCGCTGAACCGCCCGCAGACGCTGAACACGATCGTTCCGCCAATGCCAGACGAGGTGCAGGACACGGTGCACCGGGCTGTCGCCGATCCGGCCGTCAAGGTGATCGTGCTGCGCGGCATCGGGCGCTCCTTCTGCGCGGGCTATGACTTCGGAGACGGTTTTCATCATTGGGATCAGGGCATCACAACCGACGGGCAGTGGGATCCCGGCAAGGACTTCGTGGCCCAGACCGCCCCGAGTCTCGCTCCGACGCAGAAGTTCATGAGCGTTTGGCGGGCCCCCAAGCCCGTGATCGCCCAGGTTCACGGCTGGTGCGTCGGCGGAGGCAGTGACTTTGCGCTCTGCGCGGATATCGTGATCGCCAGTGAGGATGCCCGCTTCGGCACCCCCTATTCGCGCATGTGGGGCGCCTATCTGTCCGCTATGTGGATCTATCGCCTGGGCCTCGCTCGAGCCAAGTGGTACGGCCTGACCGGCAGGTCGTTGAGCGGCATCCAAGCGGCACAGGTCGGATTGATCAACCTCGCGGTGCCGTTTGAGCGCCTGGAGGCGCAGGTCAGAGAAACAGCCACCCAGCTGACCATGATTCCCTCATCTCAGCTCGCCGCTCAGAAGCTGATGATCAACCAGGCCTATGAGAGCATGGGTCTGGCCGGCGCCCAGACTCTGGGTCCGATCCTTGACGGCCTGATGCGCAACACCCCCGATGCTCACGCCTTCGTGGCACTCTCCGAGCGCGAGGGCGTACGAGCCGCGGTCACCCAGCGCGACGGGCCATTTGCCGACTACAGCCAGGCAGCGGCCGAGGACAAGCCCGATCCAGCGAACATCATCGCTCCCAGCGGCGGCATCTAACTCGTCCCGTCGATGCGTATCCGGGCATCGGAGCCCGGTGCCCGGCTGTGCTCAGGGCGTAGGCACCCAGCCGGCAGGGAACGCGCCGGCTGGAATGTCGCCGGGGTAATCCGCGAACAGGTCGCGGGCGATGCGCTCACCCTGACTCCCCGCCAGCAGGGGACGCAGGTCACCGACGTTGAGCAGGATGCGCAGCGTGGCGCCAATCTGCAGGTCAGCGGCGTTTGGCTGCTCACCGCCGATCACGCCATCGGCGGCGAGTTGCTCGACGTGGGCGAGCTTGGCCGGCAGCCCGGCGAGATCCTCGTGCAGGCGCGCGGCTGTGATCTTGTGGTACTTCCAGGTGGGACGGATGAAGTTGATCGCGAAATCGGTGCCCGGGGCGTCCAGCGGTTCGCCGCCGGCAAAGGTGCCCATCGCCTCGGGACGGAAGTGAAGCGCCCCCCAGGGCATCCGCCGCCCGAGATCCTGGAACTCCTCATCGCCCCAGCGCTCGGCCTCGCGCACCTCATCGGAGGGGTAGAGGATCGGATCGGGGGCAATCTGCTCCAGGCGGTCGAGGATCGCGCGCGAGCCATGGACCGGCTCACCGTCGACGAGCATCCCCGGGACGGTGTGATGACCCTCGCCATAGATCGCCTGCATCTGCTCGACGTGAGGGCCGGGGACGAACTCGACGCGCTCATATTCCAGGCCCTTGAGGCGCAGGGCCGCGGTGGCGGTCATACACGGATGCGATGGCGGCAGGACGTGGAGGACGAGCTCGGGTGCCAAGGTGCAGGTAGCGTACTCTCCCGGCTCGCAAGAGGGCTCGGGTGTTTCGCCGTGGCCTTGTAAAGCACTCCTCATCGAGCGATGCCGTGACGCGCAGAGAGCTCACATCGCTTGATTGATCCCGCCACGGCGCGCGGGACGGCCGCCGCGGGGATCGCGAGAAGTGGACCGCCCCGTTGTTGTGCACACGGGTTGACTTGGTCGAGTTCACGTGGCCCGTGACGCCACCGGCAGCACCTCGGGCTGCGAAGGTCGCGACTTGGCTAACGGAGGGGGGGAGATTCGAACTCCCGGTACGCCAATCAGACGCACAACGCTTTTCGAGAGCGCCGCATTCAACCGCTCTGCCACCCCTCCAAGGGGAACCTGTTGAAGGCTAATGGATCGAGGCTGTGCGACGACATCAAGCGACTCGGCATCACGGCCCAACCTCGCAACGCCATCCTATACCGAGCAGATTTCTGCCCAGTTCAGTGATATGACCATTATATGACCAGAGTCCAAGACCACAGAACGACGCAGCCCCGTACACGCTCTCAGACGAAGAACGCCCAGCCGCGCCGCCCGCGAAGGCCGGTCGGATCCGATCCGGTCACGACGGTTGGCCGGCCGACCAACTTCAAGCGACTCGAGCGCTTCTTCGCTTCGCAGAGCGCGCTCGCGAGAGCCCTTGGCGTCCGCCGCGACACGATCCGCGTCTGGCAGGAGGGCCAGGCTACCCGTCTGCGCCAGAGCTCCGTCGCCCGCGTGAATGTGGTCTGTGCGGTAGCTGAAGAGGTCGCCGGCTACCTGCCACGCGAGCAGCTCGTGGGCGAGTGGCTGCTCGCACCGCACATCGGCTTGGCGGGCCTCTCCCCGGCGGCGTTCCTTGCCAGTCAGCCAGGTGGCTACCAGAAGGTTCTGCGTCTGATCGAGCGTGAAGCACAGCCCGTCTCGGTCGGAGACATCTCCGACCTGCCGTCGATCGACGAGCTGGGGCTCACGCTTGCCGGGCTTCCCGAGCCCGCACCACATCCCGACGCCGACCCAGACTTTCTCGCCTCGCTTGACTAGGGCTCGACTCGTCCTGGGTAGTGGGCCCGGCTGGGCCGGACTCTGTTCTCGGGCTCGTAGAACTCCAGGCTCACTGCCCACGTAGTCACTGGAACAGCACAGGCATTATATAGCGATCAACACTCATCTTCAGGGTTGCGAGAGAAGGTCGCTCCCCGAGAAAGAACGACAACAGGTTGAAGGATCGCTTGGGGTCGACGTGACCATCGGGGTCGGTCAATCGCCGCTGACGCTCGCCCGGCGTGAGTCCTTCCACGAGATGCTTGTGCCGCTCCGAGACTTTGGCGTTCACGGCAAGCTTCTTCGCGACTACATCCTGAACCCGTTTATGGGTCCTCGAGTCCATGTGCTGCTCGCTCGCTCCGAGGAGGATCCCGAGAAATGCGATGTCGTTGTAGTGCTTGGCGTGCCCGAACAGCCACCACGCGACGATCTTCTCCGCGAGGATCTCGTCCGGATGCATGATCGGCACCTCGAGCTCTTCCGCGAGCAACGGGAACGGGTAACGGTGGTGCAGAGTGCGCGTGACCCATGGCAGCTCGATGCCACGATGCGCGACCGACAAACTGAATTGGTCACGTGTACCGGGCAGTTCAGAGAAGCGAGCCGTGTACGTCACCGGCTGGAACGTGATCAGGTCTTTACCCGGTTCAATCCCCTCGGCAGCGATCGCGATCTCGGGCTCGTCGTAGCTGATCGCTAGTCGCAACGCCTCGGGGTCGGCCGCGATGCGGCTCGCCGTGTCACCATCGTAGATGGACACCCGGGGCTCTCCAAGCAGCGCATCGCCATGCCGCCGCACAGCACCATGTTCTTCCCGTCGAGCGTTCCATTGCGCACGAGATTCGCGATGCAAACGATGCGCGCGATGTCGCGAACAACGGCTGCTGGCTGCAGCGTCGGGAACCCGTTGCAGAACTCAACGATCCAATCGTCGATATCGGTGCCAACTGCGAGGATTGGCTCACTTGCCATACAGCAGCCAACCTTCTATCCGGTCGCGTGGCACGTTGAAGCGCACACGCCAGTAGGGATCGATCTCGGCGTCGTCTCGAGGTGCCGCGTCGGCAACGAGGTCTGTAGTCCGATCAGCTCGGCGGACGCGTGAGGGCAAGTGATGTTGTGCCTCGAGCTCGTGGCCGATCATCGAGAGCATCGCTCCGACGCGTCGCGGCACTGCACCACCCAGGATCTGGGCGTACCGGCAGGCCTTCTCGGCGTCGATCAAGTCGTGGCTTGCGGCACGTCCCCAACCCGTCGCCCATGTTTCGGTACTGCCAAACAGCCGTGGGCTCCACAAAGCATCGACGAGAGTTCGCTGAAGGTCGCTGCGCACGTATGCCGGATCAGCGGTGAGTTCGATACCGCTCTCGGGCGAGAACACTGCCTTGTCGGTGTGCATCACGTGCAGGGTCCGACTGCCAACCTGACTGGGCTGATCTGTGAGAGTGCTGTTTGCGAATCCAATCGCGGCCGTGATGGCGCTCTCATTGAGGTCCATGAGACGGTGCTCGATGAGTGCCGTCAAGAATCCCACGTAGTAGTCGCCGTGCGGCGCAAGGCGAGCGTGGATCAGCGACTGCCACGCTTGGTAGGCGACATCGGGCTGCCCCACCTTTGGGATCGCATAGCGGCCCGCTCCTATCTCCACGAGCGCGCCGCGTCTGGCCATACGCTGCACCATGTCCTTTGGTCGATCCGAATACTCAGCGAGCCACGGCAGATCCTCGCGTAGGACAATGACCTCGCGGCGACGGCGCCGAGCGCTGCGAATCACAGCTGTGTCGGTATCGGAGAAGCGCTGCTCTCGGTTCATCCCATTTCCTTCCGGAAAGACATCAGTTCAATGTCTTATCGGATGCACTTGGGATGCGACACAGGATGCCGCCCGCCTCTCGTCCGATTTGTGCGGACACCGTCTGCACAATTGCTACTGCCCCGCCGCCGACTGCTCCGCCTCAGTTTCCTTGGATCTGAGCCACGATCCACTCGTCCATCTGCTTGCGCGCGAACTCGAGCGCATCCGGCATCAGGTGCGTGTAGCGGGCGAGCGTGATCGCCGCGGCTCCGGCTGGCCGATCGGGGTGCGTCGGCGCCTCTCGGGGGAACGTCGGGGGAACGTACCTCTGCAAAACGTGTCGTTTGCTTACGTTCGTTGACGCACCGCGATTGGGACTCGCCACCTCGATCAAGGTGACGTTTCTATGGTAAATAGCCATTTTCGACTTGCTACTGCCGCTGGGAGCATCCACACGCGCCCGGTGGGCATGCAATGGTTTTCAATACCGTTAATATTTGGCTCTGTTGAGCCAGATTTCGAGCACTCGCGCTAGGGGTTAGCCGCTTGATGGTTTTCGAGAGCGCCGCATTCAACCGCTCTGCCACCCCTCCAGGGGGAACCTGTTGAAGGCTAATAGATCAAGGCTGCCCAACGACATCAACGTTAGCTGGGCGCCCCACGGAAGCCTTAGACTCATCCGATGACCGAAGCTCCGAGGATCAAGTGGCTCGATGAGCCAGAGGAGAAGGACTACGTGGCCGCCGCGAGCTTCCTCAGCATGGTGCTGGCCCCAACAGCGGCTGCGGACACGGTCGCAGCGCTGCGCGGCGCGCCGTTGGGCCACTGGGCCGCGAAGGATATCCTGCGGGCCGCCGGGTTGCCGCCGCTGCGTGGAAAGCAGAGCGCCGAGGTCGCCGAGAAGCTGGCGAAGATCAAAAAGGGCATCGCGATTTCGCCGGTCCTCCTGGTGGGCGGCGTGCGGGACTACCTGGTCATCGGCGACGGATATCACCGTACCTCGGCCGCCTACCGGGTGGACGAGGACGCCCGCGTTCCAGGCAGGCTGCTCTGGTTGAGTTGAGCGCCGCACCCGACTCGCGCCCCCGTGTGCAGGACGATCTCGACCGCGGCCCTGGCGGGCGTCATATGCGGGACGCATGGTGGGTGCACCGGTTTCCCGATCCAGCCTTCGAAGGACGCCGCCTGTTCGCTGAGACGCTCGGAACCTTTCTGCTCGTCATTGCCGGCGCCGGCGCTGGCGTGGTCGCAGCCGCAAGCCACGTGGCCATCGGCAGGGCGGCGTCGGTGAGCGCGCCTGGGCTGGCTGTACTCGCGATCATCCTGTCGATGGGCGCGGTCTCCGGCGCCCACCTCAACCCCGTGGTGAGCATCGCGTTTGCCCTGCGCGGTGACTTTCCGTGGCGACGTGTTGGGGGCTATGTGCTAGCCCAGCTGTTCGGGGCGACACTCGCGGTTCTGTTCCTGGCGGCGGTATTCGGGCTAAAGGGATCGCTGGGAGCGACGTTGCCGGGACACGGGATCACAGATCTGCAGGCGATGCTGGTGGAGCTCGTCCTCACCGCGGGGCTGGTCTCGACGATTCTAGGCACGGCCTCGCGGGCGCAGAACCTCGGGCCGATCTCGGCCTTTGGGGTTGCGGGCTACATCGTTCTGGCGGGATTGTGGTCCAGCCCGATCTCCGGCGCCTCTATGAACCCCGCTCGTTCATTCGCTCCCGACCTAGTCCTCGGAGACTTCTCGCACTTCTGGGTCTATCTCGTCGGTCCATTCGCCGGGGCGCTTTTAGCGGTCGCCTGCTCGCGAGTTCTTCGCGGTCCCGGCGGCCACGACCCACTCGCCTCGCGCGCCGCGCAGGGAGCACCGGCGGATCCAGGAGAGTGAGAAGAGAGGACAGCCAACCCACATCGACCCTGCTCGCAGGCCAAGCGGGATCTGTCCTCGCGGTTCTGGCCGATCAGAACCGCCTGACTACCGGCGAGACCTGAAGAACTCGCTGAGCACCGATCCGCACTCGATCTCGAGCAAGCCTCCGGCCACCTCGGGACGATGGTTCAAACGAGGCTCGCCGAGTATGTCGAGCACGCTTCCGCAGGCACCAGCCTTGGGATCGCTCGCGCCATAGACTACGCGCGGCACGCGCGCCAGGACGATGGCCCCCGCACACATCGCACACGGCTCGAGCGTCACGTACAGAATGGCGTCGAGCACCCTCCAACCACCCGTCACGCTCGCTGCCTCGCGCAAGGCGAGAACCTCGGCGTGGGCGGTTGGGTCCTGGCGAACTTCGCGCTCGTTGTGGGCCGCCGCGATCACCTCGCCGTCGCGGACCACCACCGCGCCGATTGGCACATCCTCGTGTTCTAACGCAAGCTCGGCCTCGCGCAGGGCCAGGTGCATGAAGTACTCATCGCGCGGAAAGAAGCGGTCACTCATATCCTCATCATGATCGTCGGCCGCGTAAAGCGCCGCCGATTCCGATCGAGCACACCATCACTACCCGAGCGCGCCCTGATGCCCTCAATCATCCCCAAGTACACCAAACTCCTGTCAGCCGGATTCGCGCTGGCGGTATTTCTCTGCGCAGCCATCGTTGTCGCACCGGGGATGGCCCGAGCTGAAGTTTCCGGCGGCCGGTCCGCTGGCGCCTACGCGCCGGAGCAGATAGTCGTGAAGTACGCGACAGGTGCGCCTTCAGCCTTACGGGCCACGATCGCGAGCAGCGCCGGGGCCGAGTCTCCCTCAGCACTCGCCCCCCACACCAGGCTCCTGCATCTGCGAGCAGGCGTGAGCGTCGCTGACGCACTCGCTCGCCTGCGCCGCCAGCACGACGTGCTGTGGGCCGTCCCCAACTACGAGGCTCACGCCTCGGCTCTGCCGGCTCCGACCGCTGTGCCTGCTCCCGCGGGTCTGCCTGTTCCAGACGATCCCGGTCTGCCTGGGGGACCGCCGGGCGGCTGGGAGCAGTTGCAGTGGAACTTCGTCGGGCAATACGGGGTCGATGCGCTGCAAGCCTGGGCCAACGTGGCCGCCGATGGCGCTCCGGGCGGGAAGGGCGTTGTCGTGGCCGTGCTCGACACCGGGGTCGCCTATGCCAACCGGGGCAGTTTTCTGCGCTCGCCGGATTTCAGCCAGTACGGATTCGTCAAGGGCTATGACTTCGTGGCCCGCAACCCATACCCCAACGATCACAACGGACACGGCACGTTCGTGGCCGGGACGATCGCCGAGGCCACAAACAACGGCATCGGTGTAACAGGACTGGCCTTCGGTGCTCGCATCATGCCCGTCCGAGTGCTCGACGGCGCGGGCGAAGGCGATGCGTCGGTGATAGCCGAAGGTGTGCGTTTCGCCGTCAATCACGGTGCCCGCGTCATCAATCTCAGCCTCGAGTTCTCGAGCGACGTCACCGCCGCTGATGTCCCTGAGCTGATCGAGGCGCTGCACTACGCATACGACCGCGGCGTGCTGGTGGTCGCAGCCGCGGGCAACGAGGGCGACGACCTGATTCCCTACCCCGCCCGCGCCCAGAACGTGATCGCCGTCGGAGCGACCACCGAACACGGCTGTCTGGCCAACTACTCAAACTACGGTAGCCGCGTGACTCTCGTCGCTCCGGGCGGCGGTACCGACGCGGACATACCCGAAGACCCAAACTGTCAGCCCAACGTTCCCGGCCCCGATATCTACCAGGAGACGTTCACCGGGTCATCGCCACGGCAATTCGGTCTGCCCGCCGGCTATGAAGGCACATCGATGGCCACCCCGCACGTGGCCGCCACGGCGGCTCTGATCATCGCCAGCGGTGTGCTTGGACCGGATCCCACACCCGCACAGATCACCGCTCGCCTGATAGCCACGGCCACCAAACTCGGGGGACCCGCCGACAGCAGCCGCTACGGCGCCGGGCTCGTCAATGCGGCTGCCGCGACCGCGCCAGGAGGACCCGGCGCCGTCCCGGCTGGGTCGCCGGGCTGAAGCCCACGCGTGCCGAGAGCAGCCGGGATGGGCCTGCATTCCAAAGCTAGTGTGGATCTGTCGCGCGTGCCCGCGACGCTCGCTCGATAACGTCGGTCATCTCGCCGCGAAAGCGTGTCCGGCCAAACCGCTGCGAGTTCTCACGGATGGCCGGCTCCTGCAGATCGGATGCCTCGAAGCGCTCGATGGCGGCGATCAACCCAGCGACGCTCTGCTCGTCAAAGAGAACACCGGAACGGCCATCGATCACCGTCTCGAGTGCCCCGCCCACGTTGTAGGCGATCACCGGCACACCCGCGGCTTGGGCCTCCACCGGCACGATCCCGAAGTCCTCCTCGCCGGGGAATAGAAGCGCGCGTGCACCGCGCAGAAGCGCGTCGCGCTGAGCACCGCTTACGCCCCCGAGAAACTCCACTCCGGTCGACCTCTCAGCCTCACTGCGCACAGCCTCGAGCGCACGCCCATCTCCAGCCACCTTCAGGCGCCTGTCGAGACGAACGCAGGCCGCGACCGCCAGATCGACGCGCTTGTAGGGGACAACGCGCCCGAAGACGAGGTAGTAGTCCTCGGGTTCACGCTCCAAGGCCAGGAAGTGCTCCACGTCAACAGGCGGACTGACGACTTCCGCCGTGCGCCCATAGTGGCGTTCGATGCGTGCGGCGGTGTGACGGGAATTGGCGATGAACAGATCGGGAGAGGCGGCGCCCCTGCGATCCTGACGACGCAGATACCAGAGCAGCAGAGGCAGGACGCGACGCGCGGGGCCGGCGACGGACTCGCCGATCAGAAAGCTCTCATCCCATGCGTAGCGCATCGGCGTGTGGCAGTAGCAGATGTGCAGTGTCCCGGGCGCGGTCCGGACGTTCTTGGCGGACGCGTGGTTGCTGGAGATCACGAGGTCAAAGCGGGAGAGATCAAACGAGCGAAAGGCCCTGTTCATCAGCGGCAGCAGCTTTGGATAGTGACGGGCCGCGCCCGGGAGACGATCGAGGAACGACGCGTGTACGACACGCTCTTTGATCTGTGACGGCCACGGAGCGGGGTCATATACGGAGGTGAACAGCTCGGCCTGGGGAAACATCTCGAGGAGCTCTAGCACCACGTTCTCCGAGCCACCCGGGATCGTCAGCCAGTCGTGGACGATCGCCACGCGGTCGAAGCGATCGCGGACGCTGTCGAGTGTCGAGGGGTTGACCACGCCCCGAGACTACAGAGCCGTGTCTCCGAGTCGCCGTGACTGATCGGCCGCGGCCGTGTCGGCCCAAAGGGACGACACGTGTCCAGAAAAGACTGGACGCCTAAAAAAGCCTCCGAGGCCTGCCGACAGCTTGCGTGCAGGCGCTGAGCAGCGGCGATGGCACCGAGGTCGGTCCTGGGCGCACGATCGCCATTTCTCGACAACGGCACCCTCATCGCGAGGTGGGTTCGCAAAGCCAGGGATCTCCCAGAGAACGCCCGGCGATCGAAGGAGACAGACGGTGATAACCATGCGCCCCCGAACCGCTCGGGCACTGTGCAGCAATCTAGGTGGGATGCTCGTTGGCATCTGCGTGAGCACCTCGATGGTGAGTGCAAACGCGATCGCCAGCCCTGCGACCCTAGTAGCAAACAAGAGCGCCGTCACTTCCGATTCGCTGACCTACGCCACGTCGGTTCTCCGCAGCTGCCGAAGCCACAATCCCAGGCACTGCGGATTGGCCCGGGCCCATTTCTCTCGTTTGCGGCAAATGGCCCGCCGGGAGCCGGCGGCAGCTGTGTCTGGGACCACGATCACCTGGAAGCGAGTGGCCGGAGTCACTGGCTATGTGCTGGCGCGCAAGGACCCTGGCCAGCCATATCGATACTCCGTTATCAGCAGTACACGTGTCACCCCGCGGGTCTCACCGGGAAAGACTGTCGCCTACCGGGTCAGAACCGAAGTCCCCGGCAGCGCTTGGAGCTCTACGGTGGCGATCACATACCCGCCCGGCGAAGGAGCCACGAGCTCGCCAGATCCAAGTTCCATCAGTACCGGTTCCGCGAACATCTCTTCATCCCCGAGACCCACCAGCACTGGCACTGTGAGTAACAATTCAGTCACCGCCCCGACGACCACGGAACCATTCATAAAGGGCATCTGCGAAGAGCTCGACGGCTGGGGAGAAGCGGCTGTGCCAGAGGTCGCCGAAGAGATCCACAATCTGGGGGCAGACTGGGTACGCGTTGATCTCCGCTGGAAGGAAGTGATGCCCTCTCCAGGGGTCTATGACTGGTCATCGTTTGACAAGGTGGTCCAAAACGCTCGCTCCTACGGCCTGCATCTATTGCCCATTCTCGACTACGCACCCTCGTGGACCGAGCCGTCGAACGCCGCTGCCTACGCGGAATTCGTCGCGGCGGCAGTCGCCCGCTACGGTCCCGGCACAACCGCCAACCTGCAGTGGTTTGAGCTGTGGAACGAGCCCTACTTCTCCTACGCTTGGTCAGGCAAAACGCCTGAACCGGAGGCCTACGCGCGCGATGTGGCGGCAGCCTCCCAGGCGGCACGGCAGATCGCTCCATCGGTCAAGCTGCTACTGGAGGCCGACTACAGCGAAGCGGAACAGACCGGCACCAGCCCCTTGGAGACGAGCTGGATCGAAGACATGTTCATCGCCGAGCCCAACCTGGGCAGCATGGTGAACGGCATCGCAGTACATCCCTACGGCGATGACCCTTCACTGCCGCTGGCCGCCAACAGCAGATGGACCGACACCGCGGGCAACTGGGCATTCCAGCGCATCGACACGATCCGTGAAGAATTCCTCGCTCATGGCGTCAACCTGCCCTTCTGGATCACCGAGGAGGGCTGGTCCACATGGGAAGTGACCGAAGCGACCCAGGCCAAGTACTACGCGGACCTCGCGGCACAGGTCGCCGAGCGTCCATGGATCACCGCGCTGTTTCCCTACACCCTGCGCGAAAACGAAGCCAAGCCCATAAACAACCAATCCCAATTCGGTCTACTCAGGTATGGATCATGGGAACCCAAGCTGGCTTACTATGCGCTACGCGAAGCATTTGGCACGCTCAGCTAGCCGCACGAGGCCAGAGCCCAGCCCCGATGTCACGAGCCTGGCCGAGCGCTCAGCGAGCCACGGCATTGGTCTTGACTACGTTACGTGGCTCGCAGCCAACCCTTCGCCGTTCAGATAGCCCACCAGATAGCATCTCCCGCCAGCCATGAGCAGTCCGATCACCACAACCGAGCAGGCGCGTCACGTTGTCGGTAGCGCCGGCGGAGGCCGGGGAGCCTCCAGCGGCGAGGAGCTGTACCAGTTTGTCCACGAGCACAAGTTCACATCGTGCCTCGAACTTGGATTCGCGCATGGAGTCAGTTGCGTTTACATCGCCGCAGCGCTGGAGGCCAACGGTAACGGATCGTTGACGAGCGTCGACATTCCCTCGGCTCTAGAGCGTGATCCACTGGCGAGCGACCTACTCGCGAGCGCGGGCCTATCGCACCGCGTCCAACTCGTCATCGATCCAGACAGCTATGTGTGGTGGCTTCGAAAGCAGTTGCGCGAGCAGCTCCGTGAGGGTCACATCCAGCCGGCCTACGATTTTGTATTCATCGACGGCGCACACACTTGGGACGCTGACGGTTTGGCTTTCTCCTTAGTCGATCGCCTGCTCGAGCCGGGCGGCTGGGTCCTGTTCGACGACCTCGATTGGCGAGCCTCCGATCCAGACTCCTGGGAGGTACCGCAGGACACGCGCGAGCTGGCCCATGTCGGGGAGATATGGGAGCTACTCGTCGCCACCGATCAGAGTTATGACGAGTTGCGAAGCGACGGCACCTGGGGATATGCACGCAAGTCGACGAGTCCGACGCCGGTCGTGCGAACGGTGGTCAAGCACGATCTCGTAGGCCAGGCGCGTGAACTGATGCGCATCGCACGAATGAAGATCCGGCGCTGAGCACCGCAGCGCGAATGCTCGTGAGTAGCTTGCACTGACCCTGGGATCCAGGAGCGGGAAATCCCGTGGACACCAAGGGCAAGCCAGCCGGGGCAGATCGGATCAGCCGAGCCTGAGAGGCGTTCGATCAGGGGCCGAGAAGAGACGCAAGCTCAGCCGGCGGCAGCGGCGAAAGTCTGTGTCCAGCGGGCGAGGTCGTCGACGCGCCTGGATCGGACTGTTCGATTGACAGAGCATGGATCGTTCCCCACACGAGCATCAGGATGAAGATCAGGAACGCGATTTCGTAGAACATGTAGTCGAACAGGTTCTGTGCCAAAAAGCCGCCGAGTGCCGCCGCACATGCGGACGCGCGTATGGCCGACTGTCCCCGTGCGCCGCTTCTGAGCACAAGCCCAATCGGCCACAGCACAAGGACCAGAAAGCCGATCCCTCCGAGCCATCCGGCGTCCAGCCCCATCTGTATCGGCGTATTCTGGGCGTGCGCGAACAGCCGGTGTATTTGATTGCTGTGGGCTTCGGCGCGGGCGTAGTAGCTGAAGTTCGCATAGCCTATGCCCAGCGGGTGACGTTCGAGTGCCCGCTCGCCAGCCTTCTCCACGGCAAAGCGCTGTTTATCCTCTTCTAGGGATCCCAGTGGCTTGGAGAAGCGCGCTTCAATCTTGGCGACCGTCGCGCTGGGAATCGCCGCATAGCCGACGGCACCCAGCACCATCAGCATGACGACGGCCTGAACTAGCACCGAACCGCGCCGAATGTTGAGAACCAGCAGCATCAGCCATCCGACTCCGACCGCCAGCAGCCCTCCACGTGAGGTGGATATCGCCAGTCCGACGATGATCACGACGACAGCCGCACCATAGATCGACGCACGTTCGAAGTGACGGCCGGCGAGCGCGCTCAGCACCTCGCCGGTAGCGAGGATGGCGGCGATAGCCACATAATCCGCATAATTGGTGTAGTAGCCGAAGAAGGAGGAGGCGTGCCCGGGGGTATAGGAGGCATGCACGAGAACATAGATGCCGGCCGACTGGGCAAAAGCGAAGACGACGACCACGATCGCCGACCCGGTGAAAATATCGACCATTCGCCTGGAGGCATCGCGACGCGAACGCAGGATGCTGAGAGCCGCGAAGAGGATCACCACCGCTGACAGCCAACGCACCCCACCCCACAGAGCGCTCGTGGGTTCATAGGCATCGATCACCGCGAGAAAACTTCCCACCACGACAGACAGACCGCCAATCGAGACCCACGCCGGAATGGCATGAGCGCGGATCCGCCAAATGAGAACCACGGCCATGGCAACGATCAGGACCTCGTCGGTGCCAGTGCCCGAGAACGAGAACTCGAAGGGCATCAGGGCCAGCAGGATCATCAGCCCGATCTCAGGACGCAGAGTCGCGGTGACCATCGCAACGCCCGCCACGAGGATGAGGATCGCCTTCAGATCCCGCTGGACGGTTCCCAGCTCGACCATCACGACGGCCAGCATCGCGGATATCACCACACCGACTAGGCCGGCGAGGATCGTGGTGCGCGCCGACTGCCACTTGACCGACGGACGTGCGTACCCCAGGATCATCTCCATGAGCCTATCGGCATGCCTGTGCAGCACTCGACCCGATGCAAGATGGCCTGCAAACACACCCGCCTGTCTGGCGGTCCTAACGCTTTTCGATCGCAAAGTCGATACCAACTCCGGCGGCGGGACAGCGTCGCTCAGCGGCGATGCAGCGGCCTGCGCCAGACGGGCGTCTCCGCTCGCGGTGACCCACGCCTAACGATATGACTGAACCAGCTCAGCTAGCCACCCACCAAGCCGAAACACCTGGACTTCTCAACGCCTTGGGTGTTCTTCGTCGACGGTGGTGGCTGCCGCTGCTGTGCGGCTTGGTATGCGTGATCGTGGCCGGACTCCTAGTCTCCCGGGAGCACAAGCGATACACCGCGATCGCGAGCCTGCGATTCACGACCAACACGTTGCCCAGCCAGGTTGCCGGCGTCCAGGAGAACGAAGTCGTGGACCCCGAAGGTAACAAGGCGACCTACGTGCAGCTCGTCACGGCCACCCCCGTCGCAGAACTGGTCATCAAAGCCCTCGAGCTCCGTGTTACACCAACGGAACTGCTCCGCAACGTCACCGCCTCAAACCCCGAGAATGACTACGTGGTGCAGGTATCTGCCGAAAATGAGAGTCCGCAGCTCGCCGCTACGATCGCCAACACGTTCGCCCGCGAGTACGTCACGTACAGCCAGCAGCAGAACGAAGCTCAGCTGATCAAGGGCGAGCAGTTGATCGACCAGCGCTTTGCGGAACTGCCCGCAAGCGACACGACCGACCGAACCAACCTGCGTGATCTATACCAGAAGCTGCTGCTCCTGCAAGCGGTGCAGACATCCGATGCGCAGGTCGTGGATACGGCCACGGTGCCCGAATCACCAACCTCACCGAAGGTCAAGGATACGCTCGCGATTGCGCTGATACTCGGGATTCTGGTCGGAGTCGGACTGACGTTCCTATTCAATTTGCTCGACCGGCGCGTAAAGTCCTGGGAGGAACTCGAGGAGCTCTACGGCATCTCAGCACTGGCGGGTATCCCACAGATCCCTCGGAGGATGCGAGACCGCGAGAGCATGCTGGAGCCGTTTCGCATTCTTCACAACAGCTTGTCAGCGTTGACGCTTTCCGGCGAGGTCAAAACAGTGCTCGTCACCAGTGCCGTGCCTGGCGAGGGAAAGACTACGGTGGCCCTCGGTTTGGCGCGCGCGGCCGCAGGCTCGGGACAGAACGTCATCCTGGTCGAGGCAGACTTTCGCCGCCCGACGCTTCAGCAGCAGATGCTGATGACCGAGCACTCCGCGCACACAGGAGCGATCGGTACGTTCGTCTCACATTCGCCTGGCCTCAGCTCGGTGATGCGTACCGGTGGCGACCCTCTCGAGTGCCTCCAGTCACCCATACCCGGACTGGACAACCTGAAGGTGCTCTTTTCCGGCGCCCGCCAGATCAATGGCCTGAACCTGCGCAGCGCTCACGTGTTGCAGCGCATCATCGACTCGCTCGCGGCGCACGCCGATCTGGTCATTATCGACTCACCCCCACTTTTGCCGGTCGCCGATACACGTGTCCTGCTCGACCACGCTCCGATCGATGCCTGTCTGGTTGTTGCGCGAACCGGTCGCGCGACACGTGAGGAGGCACGCCGCGCCCGCGCGGTAGTCGAGCAGCACGGTCTCACCAGTATCGGACTAGTCATCAACTCGATCTCCGAAGTCTCGGATAACAAGTACTACGGATACGGGATCTCCGACGAGCCATCGGACACCAAGGGAGGCCCAGAGGCAAGGTCCGACAGCGGGCTGGGAAGGCCGGTGCGGGCACAAGGAATCTCGCCCAGACGCGACATGCCCTCCGTGGCCTCTAGCGGCGCGGGAGCTGCGCCGCGCCGCTAGATAGCTCCGCCAGAGCAGCCGGTCACTGCGCAAACGTCAGCCAGGCTCTGGCAGGGAGTCCTTGCGCAGCAGCGCCACGACCTCGCTCAGTGAAACCACCCGCAGCACCGTGATCGCAGCGATGTACACGAGTCCCCCGACGGCGATCAGGCCGGCGAGTGGCACGCCCGCAGTGCGTGCCGCCCACGTGACCCCACCCATGATCGCTGCAGCCGCAGCGGTACGCGCCAACCTCGGCATCCGCAGCTTCATTTCCAGCGCGGCGAGAACGCTGCGAAGCGTCAGAGATGTTACGAGCAGCTCGGTCGCCACGGTGACCCAGGCCGCAGCGAGAAACCCATAACTGGGTATCAGAATCACATTCAGTACAGCATTGAGGATCAGGGCCAGCGCGGCGTTCGTGAGAAAGCGACGTTGCAGTTCGAGAATAACAATCATGTTTCCGGCGACGTAACCGAATGAGATGCAAACGAAGGCGCCCATCAGAATCGGCAACGCCGGAGCTGCTCCTACAAACTTACTCCCGAACAGAAGTTTCATGATCGGCTCGGCAGCGACGATCGTGAACGCGAGGATTGGCAATGACCCCATCGCCAGGTACTCAGCGGCCGATTGCAGAAGCGCTCTCACGCGATCGACGTTCCCTGGATAGGCGGCGGCGACGATCGGGAATATCGTTGTCATCACAGATATCGGGATAAACTGAACTTGTTCCAGTATCCGGTAGGCCGCGCCGTAGAGTCCGGCCTGTCGACTACCGGCAAACTCGAGGACAAGAACCTGATCGAGCATCACATAGGACGTCACGAAGATACCCGCGATGCCGACCCCGAGCCCCACGCGCAGCAGCGGCATCCAGAGCTGGCGTGTGTCACGCAAACTGATCGGCGTGATACGTCGCGCCACGAGAACTGTCGAGGCAGACGTCAACGCCGAAACGGCCAAGAGCGCTGCCGCGAAGGCGGCGATGCCGCCGGCCATCGCCGCCACCACGAGCACGGCAGCGGTCCATACGACACTGTTTATCGTCATCAGCGCGATGCTTATGTCGTTGCGGATTCGCAACTGAAAGACCGCCTTCAGCGCCGTGGGAGCGCTCACCAGCAGGACGCACGAGATCAGGACGCCCGCGATGCGGCTCGCTGGTGTGGGGGCGACGAGCAAGACGGCGACGACGGAGGCGAGCGCGATCGGGACGGCGAGCAACAGGCGCAGCGAGAGCAGCGAACTCAGCCATCGGGTGGCGTGCTGCGGCTCGGCCGCGGCCCGGCTGACCGCCACCTGGCCGAGCCCGAGTTCGCCGAAGTTAGCTGCGATTTGGCTGACTGCGACGATCGCCGACCAGGCGCCGAAGCCACTTGTGCCGAGGGCGCGTACCAGCACCAGCGTGACCACCACACCCAGCAGGAGATTGCCGATACGTCCTAGGATCTGGACACTGACGTCCAGCGAGACTCGCCTGACTCCGACTGTCTTCTCAGCGCTCACAGCAAACGTAGTCTGTCGTGGGCGGAGGATCGATGCGAGCTCAGACGTGTTGGGCGCAGCGCGGCCGAGACAGGAAGGCTAGTGCTCGTATCGGTCGGTGTAATGACTGCCACAGCCTAGCTGTCTGGTCGCGCTCACGCCCGAGGCCAACGCAACACTCGAGCGATTCGCTCACACCGTGACCTGAGCGCACGACCGCAGCGAAAACGCGGCTATGGTTGCCGGTCATGCGCATCCTAGTCATCTCAAATCTCTATCCCCCGGTCGTCTTCGGCGGTTACGAGGTTGAGTGCTCAGCCGTCGTGGATCGCCTGCGCGAAAATCACGACGTTACGGTACTGACGAGCTCGCTCAATCGTGAGAGCGCCGCGCAAGAGTCCTATGTCCAGCGCCTGCTGCCATTGCTTGCTCAGACAGCGCGCGGCTCGCTGTATGCGCCATTCGCGGCTCGCCGCGCAGTGAGCGTCGCGCGTTCTATAGCCGAGCGCCAACCGGATCTCATCTACATGTGGAATGCCAGTGGCCTTCCTCACGCGGCGGTCCGCGTCCTTGCCGATGCTGGCGTGCCGATGGCGGTGCGTGTCTGTGAGCAGTGGTTTGGTCAGCTATTCATCGGCGATCAGTTCATGCGCGAGCTCTTGCCCGCTCAGCGCAGTCTGCCACGCCGTGCTTGGGCTGGGATGTGCCGCACGGCGAACCGTCTGGCGCCGCTGCGGCTGGACCCGATGGCGCCGTTGCCGCTTGCGATCTCCTGGAATTCGGAGGCGATTCGGAGGATGGCTGGCCTCTCGCCGATGGTCGTTCCGGTACTCGAGCGTGTAGGTCACTCTGTGCCCCGCCACGGAGATCTCTATGCCGAAGTGGTGCGCGCGCCGGCCAGCACTCCAGAGATTGCTTTCGTGGGACGAGTGACACCTGTCAAGGGCGTGGCCGTGGCGATCGAGGCCCTCTCGCTGCTGCGCTCCGAGCACGATATCGACGCGCGCCTGGTTGTGGTCGGACCGGAGGATGCCGGCCACGGCGCCGCCTTGCGCCAACTCGCCGAGCGCTTGGGGGTAGCGCAATCCATAGAGTGGCGTGGCCCATCGACTCCCGCGGAGATAGCGGCCGTGCTTGCGCGGATACACGCTCTGATAACCCCATCCACCTGGGATGAGCCGTTCCCGCTAGTCACGATCGAGGGAGCGCTTGCTCGTGTGCCACTCGTGGCCTCAGACGTCGGCGGGATCGGAGAGGGAATGCACAACGAGGAGCATGCCCTGCTTTTTCCGCGCGGCTCTGCCTCCCTGGCCGCGGTGGCGCTAGCGAGATCGATGCGCGAAAAGACCGAGACGGAGGCGAGGGTCCTGCGAGCCTACGCCAGAGCCCAAGAGTTCAGGATCGAGAGCTACCTAGATGAGCAGGAACAGTTTGTCCTAGACGCTCGAGCCGCGTTGCTGGCTGTAGTGTGACCCACCAGCAAACGCCCTCACCTCAACCGTGCGCGACGAACGTCCAGATCTTGCCTGCAGCCGTCAGGCCCTGGAGCTGAGCCAGGCTCAACGGACCGGTTCCGTCGATATCGAAGATGCGATAGCCAAACTTCGAGAGAAGGGTGTGGATCTTCTCGCTGTGATCATCCACTGAGTTCGTGGCCGACTGCCCATGCTCGAAGACGAGCAGCGGCCTGTGCTCGCTCAGCACACGTTGAGCTCCCGCAAAGACCTGGCTCTCAGCCCCCTCCACGTCGATCTTGATGAGGGCCGGCGCATAGTCTGGCTCGAGGGCTTCATCGAGAGTTTGCACCTGTACCTGGATAGCTTCCAACTCGCGCCCATCGAGCCCCTCCTTCGAGAGGCTGCTGCGGGTGCTGGCGTCCTTCACGCGGTAGAACGTCGTTTCGTGCGGGGCAGCGGCTACCGCCGTGTTGTGCACATCCACCCCCGGAAACCGACGTCTCAGATCGTCGGCCAAGTCGGGAAGCGGCTCGAAAGCCACGTGGTGTCCATGCGGGGCCAGGAGAACCATTTCGCCCAGCACATCACCAACGTTGGCGCCGAGGTCGACACAGTTTGCGTCGAGCCTCAGCGAGAGACGCATCAGCAGACGGAGGTGTTCCATGTCGCGCATGTCTCGGCGGCTCTCGCCATTGGCCAGCGAGCGCTGCAGCCGGCGCAAAGCCGGCTCGGCACCCACCCGCTCCGCGCCTCGGAGCACCTGTTTGCGCCAGCCTTCAGCCATCCCACCCACGACCTCGATTTGCGCACGGCCACATCGCCAGAGCCGCGAGCTGGTCCACCCGCTCCTCGCCCGCCAGCTCTCTCACACATCCACGTGCATTCATGCGGCGCGAGGGTAGCGCAAAATCAGAGCCCACAAGATGACCTGACCGCGGTCTGCTCAATTTGCGTGCATGCCTCGGCATCGAGAGCCCACGCTCCGCACCCGTTTCACGCCGGGATCACGATACCCGTGGAGAGCGGCCACCCGACGGACAGTGTCGTTGTGCACTCACCCTTAACATATGCGGGTGACCAATCCAAAATCGGGCCGCGTGCTGCTTGTGGAGGAGGTCGGCCTGGGCGGAATCACGGACTACACCGACGAACTCGCGCAGGCTCTGACACGCGCTGGTTGGGATGTTCGTCTGGCCACCGGCTGCGACCACAACCCATCGGCCATCCCGGATGTGACCGTTCACCGTGTCTTCGCCTATATACGCAGAAGGCGCTGGCTCGGCCGTCTGGTGCACCGGCTGCACCTCGCGCGGCCACTCAACGGCATTGCACACCTCGCAGGCTACTTCGTCGTTGCTGGCCTGGCACGGCAATGCGATGTCGTCCATATCCAGGGAGAGGAGTGGCCACCGCTCGGTGCGGTCTTGCTGGCGCTACTGCGCGCCACCGGTCCGCCGATCATCTACACCCCGCACAACACGTTCGACCGTGGAGCTCGCGCCTATCCCCGGGCCCACCGGCTGATTCGCCGCTGGGCAACGAAGATCGTGGTCCACTCCGAGTACGACCGCCACGCGCTGTCCGTGGCACAAGCCAGCAAGGCAGTCGTGATCCCACATGGCGAGTACGGCGCCTTGGCCCGTCGTGGAGAGCCGAGCGCAGAGCCCGAGACCGATCGTGCGGCGCTCGGACTCTCAGGCCAGGAGCCCGTCGTGCTGTTGTTCGGCCAGCTGCGCCGTGACAAGGGGGTGAGTGATCTCCTAGAGGCCGCGGCCAGGGTTGACGGTGTTCGTGTTGTCGTTGCCGGCGAGGACAACGGGGCGCTCGACCAAGTCGCAGAGCTGCTCCTGGACAGCCGTCTGCGTGGACGCGTGCTCGTGCTCGAGGGCTTCGTCCCGACAGAGCGACTGGGTCGGCTGTTCGCCGCCGCGGACGTTGTCGCGCTGCCGTATCAAAAAGCGAGCGCGAGCGGAGTGCTGCTGCTCGCCTACGGCTATGAGCGGCCGGTCCTGTGCTATCCGGTCGGTGGGCTGCCGGAGTACATACTCGATGGACAAACCGGATGGCTTTGCGAACGCGCCGATGTCGACTCACTGGCAGAGACCCTGCGCGCGGTGCGTGCGGCTGGACGCACACAATGCCGCGCTCGCGGAGAGACCGCCAAACGTTTCTCAGAAGAGCGATTTGGATGGGACACCGTCGCCCGAATGACGATTGAGCTGTATTTGCAGTTGCGCGATCCCGCAAGCCAAACGGCTAGCGGGTGAGAGTCCCGTGGATGGCTCCCACGCGCCCAGCGTATCTGGCCTCGACGAGGGCCAGGCAGCGCGTAGTATCCAGTGCTCCATGGCGCCGATCGAAGCCCGTCCGCGAAATCGATCGGAATCGACCGGGGCAGTTGCCGCCTCCCTACATTGGGGATCTCCCCACAAACATGGGGCGTTTCTCGGTCCGCGGCGATCGGCGAACGCCGGGCAGCGCGCACCGGCATCCGCCCGCAGAGATCTTGGGCTCTGAACACGTGATCGGCGAGCACGAACTGGGCCACAGCGATACGCCGCGCGGGCTGGATGTCGGCTGAGTTCAAGCATGCATTCCTCGCTTGAATACCTTGGACGCGCGGCAAAGACAGCTGCCGGACGTCGTTCTCCGTTTGTGCTGTGCTATCACGGCGTCAGCGCTAGGCCGCCCGAGTCAGATCCACGCGGTCTGTTCGTTACCACTGCCCAGTTCCAAGCACACCTGGATTTCATCGAAGCCCAGGGTTACCGGCTCCTATCGGTGTCTGAGCTGTGGCGGCGTATGCAGTCCGGAGCAGATGTGTCGCGACTCGCGGCAATCACGTTCGACGACGGCTTCTCGTGCACCGTGCACGAGGCCATGCCGATCCTCGCTCAGCGGGGCGCCTCGAGCTCCATGTATGTATCGACAGGTCTGCTTGGAGGCCCTCATCCGCAAGTGCCTCGAGCACAAATCATGAGCCCCGCAGACGCGCTCGAGCTGCAGGCGATGGGCATGGAGGTCGGTGGACACACGGTCGATCACCCGTACCTTCCGGGCATGCCTTACGCAGAGGTGCTCGATCAGCTGAGACGCAGTCGGCTCTTCTTGGAGGATCTGCTCGGCAGCCCAGTCAGGACAATGGCATACCCGTTTGGAGCGTTCGACGCGAACACGATTGCAGCCGCACGCGAGGCCGGCTACGAACTGGCCTGTGGCTGCACTGGACCGGCGCCGTGGCTCGCGCTCAGTCTCCCGCGGGAGCCGATCTTTCCCAACGTCACGATGTTGCGCCTGCGGTTGAAGATGGCTGGCCTGTTCGGCCCCGTCCATGCAAGCCGAGATTTGCGAGCGGCTCTCAGGAGAGCACGCGACCGATCAGCCGAGTTATGACGCTCGTCGATCGGGACATCGTCTGCGTCGGATTCTCCGACTGGGACGCCGACATACAGACCACCCAGCACCACCTGATCCGGCGCGCCGCCCAGAACAACCGCGTGCTGTTCATCGAGTCCCTCGGTCTGCGCCGCCCCCAACTGGCGGGAAGCGATCTCAGACGCATGGCGCGACGATTGCGCCGCAGTGTTCCTCCCCTGCACGAGGCCGACGGCCTGCACGTGCTTTCTCCGCTGGTGCTCCCGCTGCACTCGAGCGCACTCGTGCGCGGACTGAATAGCCGGATCCTACCCTGGACCGTCGAGCGCGCCATCCAGCGCATCGGATTGCGGGAGCCCTTGCTGTGGTCGTTTGTGCCACAGGCGGAGGTTCTCTTCGACGTCGTAAAACCATCACAAACGCTGTACTACGTCACTGACGACCACGCCGCCAAGCCGGGCATCGACGCGCCCAGCTTCCACGCCGCCGAGCAGCGCTTCGCCCGTCGCTGCGACGCGATCCTGGCAAGCGCGCCGGAGCTGGTGACCCGCATGAGCACCCTCAACGACAATGTCCACTACGCCCCCGCGGTCACCGACGCGCTGCTGTTCGCCCAGGCACTGCAGCCGGGGGCCGTCGATCCTTCGCTGGAGTCGCTGCCGCGTCCTCGAGTGCTGTTTATCGGGGCTATCCTGGCCGCCACGATCGACATCGAGCTCATGGGTCAACTCGCGCGACTGCGGCCGGACTGGTCGTTTGCGTTTGTCGGGCCAGTCGGCCAGGGCGACCCGGGCACCAACATAGAGGTACTGCGCCGAGCACCCAACATCCATCTGCTTGGAGCGCGCGCTCACGGGCAACTCCCGGACGTGTTGCGAGGCGCCGACGCCGCGATCATTCCATATCGGATCGATCACCAGATGCGCAGCGTCTTTCCAATGAAGACTTACGAGTACCTCGCGGCCGGGCGGCCAGTCGTCTCCACCCCATTGGAGACACTCGTCGATGTGCCGGACGTCATGCTGGCAGGAACCGCCGAGCAGTTCGCCGAACGCCTAGAGGATGCGATCGATGGCGACAGCGAGCAGGCCAGGATCCGCCGCTCGACTGGCGCTCGGGCTCACTCCTGGGAGTCACGACTCGAGGAGATCGCAGTGGCGCTCGACCGAACTGCGGGAACCTGACCTTCCGGCGGGGCGCGCTTCGCAGATACCCGCACCGCCGCCGCGTCGTCGCAGGCACCCTCGAGCTGAACTTTGGCGCTTGGAGTGACTTCACCCAGGACCCCGACAATCCACCAGTCATCGGCTATACCCTGCGCGCATGTTTGACGCCGATCGCGTCGAGGAAGTACGCAGATACCTATCCACCGACCCGCCCGCAGCGCCACCCCCGCCACTCTTTGGCGGACGCCTAATACGGTGCGTGCCCTCTTACATGCCGGACTTGTTTCGCAGGTTCGCGACGCGCGCGATGCGCCCGGTTGCCCGTGCACAATTCGCGAAGGCGAGCCGGCAGCGCCCCCTGCTTCTACACCTCGGATGCGGCTGGAGCTACAGGGACGGCTGGGTGAATGTCGACCTCGCGGCGACGCGCGCTGACATCTACTGAGATTTGCGACACAGCCTTCCGATCGCCGATGATGCGGCACACGCCGTGTTTCACGAGTTCATGCTCGGCTATCTGAACCTTCGAGACGCATTCACATTTACGCTCGAGTGCCTGAGGGTACTCGAGCCCGGCGGCATCATGCGAATCGGCGTGCCTGACGCCGGAGCATGTCTGGATTCTTATTTCGGTAAGGGTGACAGCGCGTGGGCAGATTCCCATCCAACCGGGATGCTGTCCGTCCAAGCACTTTTCTATAACTACCCGCATCGCTCCATGTATGACGCCGAGACACTCCAATTGATGTGCTGGGCGGCGGGATTCACAGAGGTCGTGGTCCGCGACTTGGGCCAGGGATGGATTCAGCCATCTCCAGATGCGCCGCATCGTCGCGACGGTTCACTGTACGTCGAGGCGCGCAAGACAGACCAACCGGCGCCCTAGCTTCCGCTGGCGGTGAGCCGGGATCTGAACGTGTCATTTGATCCGACGCTGTTGAGATAGCCAGATGCTTGGCGACCTGACCAAGGTTGACAGCTTGCGCATCGAATCTACTGAACACCGCTCAATCCGAGCCCGGCCCGCTCAACTGATCAAGCGCAGAGATGGCCCTCAGCGCCTGCTCGCTCGCGGCTGGTGTCGAGCGGGCTCAGGTGTCGGCCGGCAGCGTCTGCCCACCACGACGCTGCGCCTCGACACGCCGAGCTGATCTCCAGTAGCGGTAGCCGACGGGCGCCAGCATCAGCGCCGGCCTCTAGTCATACGACGTTGCCGATCTCGACGATGCATCCAGCGCCATCACGAACAGACGTTATCCTGTCGAGCAGGTGCTTCCGCAGTCGCTGAGCAGAGGACCGCAAACCGTTCTCTGAAGTGCTCATGTGCGCGGGACGGCATACCGATAGGAGAAGCATGCACCGCCATATCCGCAATGGACGCTGCGCTGACACAGCCCATCGCGAACGACGCCAACATGAAATCGCGTCGTCTGAGCACCCGCACACATGAGTTCTTCGCCTCTTACTCCCAGACCGGTTTATATCGACCAGAACGATCCGGTCTTTGGGATCTACCACGAGGCTCACGGCCCGGCGCGCGACCGCGCCGTCATCCTCTGCCCGCCGTTTGGTTGGGAAGACATGTGCTCCTACCGCGGCCGTCGTGAGTGGGCGATGTCGCTCGCCTCAGACGGATTCTCCACGCTGCGGATCGACTTTCCGGGCAGTGGCGACAGTGGCGGCGGACCGCGCGATCGCGAACGCTTGCGAGCTTGGACAGGCGCACTGGAGTCAGCAGCCAAGTGGCTTTCGAGCACCGCGTCGGTCAACGGGGTTGCCGCGATCGGCATCGGGCTCGGTGGCCTGATCGCCTATCGGGCACTCGTTCTTGGAGCACCCATCGATGACCTCGTGCTGTGGGGCGTCCACAGCCGCGGTCGCAGACACGTGCGCGAGATGATGGCCTTCGCTTACATGGAGATCGATCAGCGCTTCCCCGACAGCGAAACAGGGCCGGTGACGCGCGAAGACCCCGACGGTTCACTGGCAGTGGCGGGCTACGTGATGACCTCCGAGACTCGCCGAGCACTCGACCAACTCGACCTATCGGAGCTCGATCCATCTCCGTTGAAGGCGAGCCGCGTCTTGATGCTCGAGCGCGACTCGCAGCCGGTCGATGATCGCCTGCGATCCGCTGTCGAGTCTTCCGGCGCCGAGCTGACGGTTGCCAGTGGCAATGGCTTCGCGGCGATGATGACTGTCGAGTTGCCCTACGCCGTCTCCGCGTACTCGACCTTCGACACCGCGTCGCGCTGGTTGACTGAAGGATCACTGCCCGTCGAGGACACCCCCACGGCGAGCTCGGGTTTTGCGCAGGGCGACCCGCAGCCAGCTCACCTCGAACTCACCGTGTCTCGCTCTCGCGCGGCGGAGGAGTACGCGGAGATCAAGCTGCCGGGGGGTGAGCTCGTGCGCGAGACACCGATATCGATCTCTCACCCATTCGGCGACCCGTTCGGGATCCTGGCAGAGCCCGTGGGGCCACGTCGAGACCTCTGCGCTGTTTGGCTAAATGCCGGTCCTCAGCGGCGCACTGGACCGAACCGCATGTGGGTGGAGACAGCACGCCGCTGGGCCGCTCAGGGCGTACCGACATTTCGCGTCGATCTAGCTGGAATCGGCGACGCCGAGGGAGATTCCGAGGCGCTGCGTGACATCCGCTCGTATTTCGTGCCGGGCTACCAGGAACAGCTCAGCCTGATACTCGACACGCTGCAGGCTCGTGGTCTGCCTGATCGCTTTCTGCTGGGAGGGTTGTGCGCGGGTGGATACTGGGGCCTGCAGGCAGCACAGGCAGACAGCCGCGTGTCAGCGGTGATCGCGCTCAACCCGTCCTACATCGTCTATGACGGGGGAGTCACGAAGGCCATGGACAACGCTCGCGGCGTACTGCAGAGGCTGCGCGAGCTTCCGACGTGGCGACGTGTCTTCCGGGGCCAGGTCAGTCCTTCGGCGCACCTAGTCACGCTGCGTACGCTGATCGGCGGCTGCGGGCACTCACTGCTGCGCAACCTTTCACGACTCACCGGAGCGGGTCGTGGGCTGGCCGGCGACCACGGCGAGGTCGCGCAGGTATTCGATCGCCTCCAAGCTCGCAATCAGCGAACCCTGCTCATTTTCGCCGGAAACGAGTGGCCTTATGTGCAGCTGCTGCGCAAAGGCCAGCTCTCCGGACTCGAGCGCTGGCCGCGCATCTCAGTCCAGCACATCAATGTGGCGGGGAACATGCATACGCTGCGGCCGCTGGCTCTCCAACAGCAGGCGCATGAACTCGTCGACGAGCTGCTACATCGCGAGCTGGAGCTGGAGGACCGCTCGCGGTCAAACCACCTGCTGGTCGCAAACGAGCACTGACCCACCCCGGCTGCCTCATGCGCCTAGTCCGCTGTAGGTCCTCGAGTTGACCAGAGATCTATACATCTCCTCTTATGCGCCGGTGCTGGGAACCGGACGTGCCCTGCGCACCTACACGTGCGTGCGCGCCCTGGCGCTGCTGGGGCCGGTCGATCTCGCCTACGTGCCATTCGAGGGAGACGTCCCGGCACCCGAGTACACGGCCATCGAGGGACTGGACATGTATCCGATACTCCCATCTCGAGGTGCGGGCAGACTCGCTCGCTACCTCGCTACGCGAGCTCGTGGAGTCCCTCCCAGGGTTGCGCGAGGGGTGAGCCCAGAGCTGGTTCAGCGAGCTGTTGGTCTGGCTCGCCAGCCCGGCCGCGGGCGCATAGTCGCGGACGATCTCACCACCGCCGCGGCGCTGCTGCCGGTACTCCGCAGCCAGCCAGTCATCTACAACGCCCACAATGCCGGAACGGCGTACCATGCGCCGGCCGCGCACAGCTCGCCGATCGAGCGGCTGCTCTTCAGATCCTTCGAGCGTCGCCTGCTCAGCGGCGCCGCGGAGTCTTGGATGGTGAGCCGCCGCGATATGCAGATTGCGCATGCGCTCGCACCCGGCGCGAAGGTTCGCTACGTCCCAAACGCCGTTGACGTCGCGAATATCGCTCCCGTCGGCGTGCCCAGACAGATGCGGCGCAGGCTGCTGATGGTCGGAGATTTCACCTACCAGCCGAACCGCAGCGGTCGAGCGTTTCTCGTCGATGACGTCCTTCCGCGGGTGTGGGCAGAGCTGCCAGACGTGAGCTTGACGCTCGTGGGCCGCGGACTGGATGGCTGGGTGAGCCCCGACACGCGTGTGCGGGCAATCGGATTTGTCGAGGATCTCGCCGGGGCCTACCACGCTTCTGACTGTGTCGTGGTACCGCTCGTGAGCGGTGGAGGCTCGCCCCTGAAGTTTGTCGAGGCCATGGCCTATCGCGTCCCGGTCATCGCCACGCCGCTCGCGGCCCGTGGACTAGAGGTGACCGCCGGGCAGCACTATCTCCAGGGAAGCGACGCCACGTCGTTCGCGGCGGCGATCGTCGACGTCCTGCGCCATGGAGCCGCGGCGGTGGCCGAGGAGGGACGCAAGCTCGCCGAATCCGAGTATTCGATAGAAGCGCTCGCGCGACACCTGATCGAGCCACTCGATCACTCAAGCTCGGGCGAGCACCCACCGCGGCCGTGACCACATCTGCCATTGCTCGAGCTCGCGGAAGCCGAGTGACCGATACAGCGGTTGCCCCAGCGCCGAGGCGTACACCAACGCCAATGTGGCGCCCTCCTGGTGGCTCGCGGCGAGCGCGCCCTGCAGCAGTCGAGCCCCGAGACCACGGCGCCTGAGCGCCGGTCGCGTCGCGACCGACCATCCGATCACGGCGTGCTCGACGCGCACGAACGCCGCGCAGCTCGCGAGCTCTCCATCCTCGAAAAGCCCCCACACGGCTTGGCCGGCGAGCTCTGTGCAGCTATCGGGCAGCGCGACCGTGGATAGCTGCGGCGTGAGGTCAAAGGTCTCCTCCAGCAGGCCGCGTGCGGCGGACAGCTCCTCGGGGAGGAGCTTGCGTACGGCATCGTCGTGTTCGCCGCCATCCAGGGCTCTGGCCATAAACGGCGTCGCTCCTATGCATATCCAGCCTTCGCGCACAAACACCTGTGCGTCGGCGAGCGCCTCCCCGGCCACCACGATGATCGCCGGGACGCGAGCGTCGCCGATCTCAGCGATGCTGAGCTCGATGTCCCGGCCGCCCGAGGCGGTGTGGCACAGCGCCACGTTGTAGTCGACGCTCCCCACACCACTCAGTGCCGACCAGCGGCCCTCGTGCACCTCTACACCGTCTTGGCCCGCCCACAGCACGGTGCTCCGTCCGAGCAGCGTGCGCCAGTCCGAGAGCTCGCTCATCCGGGCCCCTCGACGCTTTTCACGCGGACGCTCCGGACCCGCTCGAGCGCCCGCGCCGTGCCAGGCAGCTGACGCGCGGGGCCGCCTGAGCGCCAGGCAACGGTGCGCGAGCGGCCGGGCGGCAGGTGAAACCACGCGTGCGTGTAGTGCGAGTCCTAGGTAGCCGGATCGAGCCCGAAAAGACCCGCCGCCCGCCGATGAGCTGAGTGCTCACGCTGGCCACAGCTCCTTGCTGACTGCCGCCGGCCAGCTCGAAACCTCGAGACCATGGGCACGCAGCAAAGCGAGCGTAATCCGCTCGAGGCCAAACCCCAAGCAGGCGGTGTGTGCCGGCCGGCCACTCTCCAACACGATGCCGTAGATATCTGCAAAGTGATCCTGGTGATAGTTGAAGGAAGCCACCGCCGTCGGCTCAGGACCCGCAATTGGAACCAAGACCTCGAACTTCAGGGCCTGCGAGCGCTGGCTCGCGGCCAGCAGCCTTCCACTGCGCCCAAAGAACGGGTCCGATGCCACATCGAAGTGAGCGTCCAGACCGATGTCTCCAAGCAACTCGAGCGCCCGGTCGCGCCAGTCCTCGCGCCAGCGCTGTACCAGCTCCGGCTCACCGAGTCTCACGATCTCGCGCTGATGGAACATCTGCATGCGCGCCGGGTCGCCGGACGGCTCGTGCCTGAAAACATAGGAGCCTCCCGCGTCCACGGTGAGCCCCCCGTCGGCCAATGGACCGCGAGCGGCGATCGTCGGGTAGACCGGATAGCAGGCCGCTGGGGTCAGTACGAGGTCGGTCATCGCCTGATGCTCGCTCCATTCCCCATGAGCACTCGCCAGCTCGTGCTGATGTGCCGCCGCGGCTTCCGATCCCTCGAAGGAGAAGATCGTCCCCGCAAGATGTGGAAAGGACTTCAGGTAGCCGATTCGCTCGAGCTGCAGTCGCGGAAGGACAGGCGGGAAACTCATCCGCACAGGCGCGTCGAGGGCCCCACGGCGAGTGATCAGAGCGTCGACGGCACAGCGCACATCCTCAAAGGCCTCACCGCGACCATACACTCCGGCAACGCCACTCTCGAGCAGCATGCCCGCTGCGATGAGCTGCGCCAGGAACTCCTCCTGATCGGGTGTGCCCGGACGCAGCTTCGCCACTAGAGGCCCTTTGCGATCAGCGGCAGGCTCGCGTTGGCTTGATGGATGCGCTCGTTGGCGTAGGCGCCACAGCTGACAATCGGAGCCTGCTTCTCAAACAGGCATCCGCGATCGGCTCGGAGTGTCACGGCGGCGAGCCCATCGGCGGTCCCGGCGAGGTCCGCGAGGAACGCCTCGTCGCGTTGCCCGGCGATACTCACGCGACCTCCACCTCGAGCTCGGTGAGGGCCGTACCGATCGAAGCGACGCTCTCGAACACGCTCCGCTTGAGCATGCGGTCGGGAAACTCCACATCGAAGGCGTCCTCGAGTGCCAGCATCACGTTGACGCTGGCGTGAGAGGTCATCCCCGCTTGGAAGAGGTCAGCGTCGTCGGTGAGCGAGTCGATGCCCACCCGCAGACGGGCGTGCTGCTCGATGACGTCACGGATCCTGCTGGTGAGTGTCCTCGTGGTCACGATCTCTCTGTCGGCAGTCTCCGCGTATTTCTGCAATCACCACCGCACAGGCCTGCGGTCCCTCGTGCGTGATGCTCACTTGGAGATCCTCGATGCCCAGCTCGGCAGCCAGAGCGGCGGCGGGACCACTCAACTGTAGAGCGACCGCGCCGCTCGGCGTGCTGAGAACCTCGATCGAGCGCCACGGCAGCACGTCCTGCTCGCCTGGGCGAAGCACCTTGATCGCGGCCTCCTTAGCGGCGAACCGGGCCGCCAGTCGCTCCGCGAGGACACCCGCCTCGCTCTCGCAGTCTCGCAGCTCGGCCTCGGTGTAGACACGCTCGAGGTAGTGCTGCCCGTGATCTTGCACGGACTCCGCGACGGAGTCCACACTCGCCAGATCGATTCCAACGCGCAGCGGCACCGGCCCATCCTCGCAAAGTGAACCGAGGATCGGACTGCCGGGCAGCTCCCGGGACACGATCGTTGCTCACACGAACGAAGTCGTCTTGCCGATTTGTGAGGGCCATCGGAAACCACCGCGCGCGACTCGCGCCAGCGCTGGCGCTGCTCTCAGGTGGTGCGAATGATCATCACCGAGCAGGGAGCGTGATGGGAGACCTTGTTGGGCACCGAGCCCAGCAGAAAGCGCTTGGCGCCCGTCATGCCCTTGTTGCCAACCACGATCAGGTCAGCCTCCTGCTCCTCGGCGACGTCGAGGATCGCGTCGGCCGGATCGCCCTGGCGAGCGTATGTGTTGACGGCCACACCCGCCTCGGTGGCAATGACCGCGGCGGCCTGCAGCGTCGCATCGACATCCTCGCGCGGGTTGATCGCCCACTGCAGATCCTCCGGAGCCTGGAGACGTTCACCTTGCAGGCGTTGTGCGGGGACTGGCTCATAGGCGCTGACGAGCTCGAGCTTTGCCCCGACCGCCTTTGCCAGATCCACGGCTTGACGCACCGCTTGAGTGGCCGTATCCGAGCCATCCGTTCCCACCACGACCGACCTGAACATGATTCTCCCTTGGCTTGGGTGCTTTAGGCTGAGGCTGAGCCGCCACCAGCCGAAGCGATCATATCCACGTCCGCGAGACACGGGGGGATCGTTCCTAGAATCGGCATAAAAAGGACTAACCACCACGTCGAGCCGAGGATCCACCGCCAGATGATCGACCTGCATTCTCACGTGCTCCCCGGCATCGACGACGGACCCGAAACGATTGAGCACTCCGTGCTGCTCGCTCGTGCGTCAGTGGCCGCCGGCACGCGCACGCTGCTCGCCACCTCGCACGTCAACTGGCACTACCCAAACGACGCGACGACGCTGGCGCGGCTCACCGATCTGTTGAACGTGCGGCTGAGAGCAGAGGATCTGCCGCTGGAGGTTCTCCCGGGCGCCGAGGTCGCGATGACCTACGCGATGGAGATGGAGACCGCTGAGCTTCTGCGCCTCGGTCTCGGCGGTGGCCCGTGGGTCCTGATCGAGCCGCCGTTCACGCCGGTCGCGCAGAACCTCGATCTCATGCTCCTGAACCTCCAGCGCTCGGGTGTTCGCATCCTGCTCGCCCATCCGGAGCGATGCCCGGCCTTTCAGCGCGATCCGCGGATGATCGAGTCGCTGGTCGACGCCGGCGTCCTGACCTCGATCACGGCCGGCTCCCTGGTCGGTCGCTTCGGCAGCGAGGTGCGTCGCTTGAGTCTCGAGCTCGTGCGGAAGGGCCTCGTCCACAACGTCGCCTCCGACACTCACGACCCGGTTCGTCGCCCTCCCGGGATCGCCGAGGAGCTCGAGCGCTCAGGCATGGGCGAGCTGTCGCGGTGGCTCACCGTTGACGTTCCAGCGGCGATCCTGAGCGGCGGTGAGATTCCACCGAGGCCGGAGGCGAGCACGCCGCAGGCCCACACATCAAGGAAATCGCCGTGGCGACGGCGAACACCACTCAAACGAGCTTCGTAACCGCCACGATCATTCCCACGAGCACGAAGAAGACGATCGCGACCTGTACCCATATCCAGGTGGGAGACATCGCGAGAGACAGATTAGCCGGACTCGCGCTAGAGGCGGCCCCGGCGTGCGGATCGCTCACGACTATCGTATGAGAACGAACAGGAATTCGTATCTGCTCACCGCGCCACTGGCGCTGTTGATCTCGATGGCGATCGCGCTCGCCCCGGGCGCACGAGCCACAAGCACCCCGCGATCCTCGACTCCGCCACTGCAGGGAATCAACATCGGCTATGGCTCCACCCCGGCGCAGGCGGACGAGGACATCGCTCAAGCCGATGCCCTCGGCGCCAGGGTTGTGCGCACCGAAGCGCCGTGGTCGCTGCTGGAACCAGTATCCACCCAGGCCAGTCCGCGAGCGTTTGCGTTTCTCGATCGTGTGTTCAGCGACGCGTCGAGCGATGGCATTCACGTCATCCTGGCCGTGCTGAGCACGCCGTGCTGGGCCTCCTCGGCGCCTGCCCGGATACTCGCCGGGTGCAGAGCGGGCGTCTCGAGCAAGGCCAACGCTTGGCCGCCGCGAGCCCCCTCGACCTACGCCGCTTTTGTCGCCTATCTCGCCGCGCGCTACGGTTCCGGGCTGGCGGCGATCGAAATCTGGAACGAGCCGGATCAGTCCAACGAAGACTATTTCGCGGGCCCCGACAAGCCACAACGCTATGCGGCGATACTGCGAGCCGCCTATCCGGCGATAAAGCGGGTCGCCCCGACACTGCCCGTGCTGGGCGGATCGCTGGTCGGATCCAACGGCGCGTTTCTGCGCCAGCTCTACGCGGCCGGGATCAAGGGCTACTACGACGGCCTGTCGGTGCACTTCTACAACCTTGTGCTGGGTTCGCTGCGCTCGATCCACGAAGTCCAGGTGGCAAACGGAGACTCGACGCCGCTGTGGCTCAACGAGTTCGGCTGGAGCAGTTGCTATCCGCGCCAGAAGATTCAGCAGGAACAGGCTTGCGTCACGAGCGCGATCCAGGCGTCGAACCTCGCCAATGCCTTTCGTTCCCTGGCGCACACGCCCTACATCGCAGCCGCGGTTTCCTTCGCGCTGTACAGCTCCCCCGATGAAAGCTTCGGCGTGCTCACCCCGGCGGGCATGCGCAAGCCCGCGTTCGCTGCTCTTTCAAACGTGTTCCGCTCGCCGTTTCAGAGCCCGGCTCGGGTGACGCTCACGCTGCGCCGCCGCGCAGGCAGAATCATCGCCAGCGGCTCGGGCCCGGTCGGTGACTACATGCAGCTGGAAGTGTCGATCGGCGGAACAGCGCGCTACCGCGTTCTGTTTACCTTGAACCGCTTCAATCGCTACTCGCTCACGCTGCCCGCGGCGCTTGGCGGCAGCGGTTTGCGTGTCCGCGTCTATCAGTACTGGCAGGGACCGGGCACGGCGGCGCAGAACGGCATCTGAGCGCTCTCGCAGTCACCGCCCGCCGATGACGGGCGGACGCTCGATCATTCGGCGTTGCGGAACAGCGTCACGAACGTGAGGGCGATGATCCTGAGATCCAGGCCGAGTGACCAGTTGGCGATGTAGTAGTTGTCCCATTCGACGCGCTCGGCGAGCGAGGTCTGCCCGCGCAGGCCATGCACCTGCGCCCAGCCGGTGATCCCGGCCTTGACGCGGTGGCGGTCCTCATAACGTGTGACGTCCTCGCGGAACAACTCCACGAACTCGGGGCGCTCCGGGCGCGGGCCGATGATGCTCATGTCACCGCGCAGCACGTTGAACAGCTGCGGCAGCTCGTCCAGTGAGGAGCGGCGCAGGATCCTGCCGATCACGGTGCGGCGATCGTCTCCCTCCACTCCACCAGGCGCCGTGTCTGCTCTCAGCAGGAAATCGAAGGCGCCCGCGTCGTTCTCAGTCACGTCGCCTTCCGGCCCGAGGCGCATGGAGCGAAACTTGTAGAGATCGAAGACCTTGTCGTCGCGGCCCATGCGGCGCTGGCGAAACAGCACCGGTCCGGGCGAGCTGAGGCGAACCGCCAGTGCCAGGCAGGCGATCAGGGGCCAGAGCAGAACCAGAAGCAGCGCGGCAAAGAGACGATCGAATATGTGCTTGAGCGCAAACTGCAGTCCCTTTGGATTGACCATCTGAAAGGACATCAGCGGCAGCCCGCCGACGTTGTCATAGCCGACCCGGTTGTTGATCGTGTCGAACATGCGCGGCACCACCGAGACCTCGACACCGAGCTCTTGGCAGTGCTGGATCAGGCGGCTCACGCGTGCGTCCGCCACGGAAGAGAACGCCACGATCAGATTCCTGACCCCGGTTTGCCCGACGATCTCATCGACGTCCTCGACGGTACCGAGCACTGGCATCTCGCGCCCGCCGACCTCGGCGATCGAGCGCGGATCCTCGTCGAGGAAGCCGACCGGATGCAATCCATACTCGGGATGGCTCTCGAGCCGTCTGGCCACCTGCGAGCCAACCAGGCCGGCGCCCATGATCAACACCGGCTTTCCGACTCGGCGACGAGCCCGCGCCCAGCGTTGTGTGAGCGCCAGGCCCATGCGGCCGACGCCGACGCCGATCAGCGCGAAGGCCCATCCGCGCACCCAGGCCGACTGGTCGGGAACCCGCCCATTGAGAAATATGCCCAGCATCGCAACGACCATCGCCGCCACCGACACGGCGCTCAAGACGGGCACGACAGCGTCGAGCACCAACGAACGCAGACGCGTGCGATAGAGGCCTCGCAGGTAGAACAGCGCCATCACCAGCAGCGGCAGCGCCAACAGCGGCGCGTTGACCGAAACGACGGTCACGGTCGCGTGCGCTCCGCCCAGCGCGATGATCGTCCCCGCGTACAGAGTGATCATGTCGACGGCGGGGCGCAGCACCTGCCAGCCTGGGCCCTCGAGCAGCCATTGCAGCGGGCCCGAGAACGCCGCGTGCCAGACCGGCGAGACGCGCGCCGAGCCACGCGTCGAGGCACCCTGAGCGCTGAGCGGGAGCGTGCTCGATGTCTGCTGAGTGATTCGTGGTCGGTTGTTCATCGAGATACTGGTTCTATCGGCACTGGCCGGTCACGGCTGAAACTTGCTCAGACGCCTGGTTAGGAGCCCCACGAGGAGCAGCGCGCCACCCACCAAAACCGCTATCGCCAGTACGCCACCGGAAACACCGACGCCTGAGTCGCCAGAAGCCTGTGAGGCCACAGCGGCCCGCTCGAAGTCGAGGACGCCAGATGAGGCGCTTGGCGGCTGCCGATCGCCACGATCGGATTGGCGGGGCCCGCTCGCCGCGGCGCTGTCCTGGCCGGGGCCGTCATCGACCGCCGGGGCGTGAGCGACGACGCCCTGATCTTCGCCGGTCGAGCTCGTTGCGCTCTGCGCTGCGCCGGTGCCGGCCGATGGACCCTTGGGGCCACCGCCCGAGCGGCCATTCAGCAGTTGCGAGCCGAGAATCTCCTGTTCACCGGCGCCGGGTTCGCCATAGCCGCTGAGAATCGGGCTACCCGCGTCTGCGGCGGCTGCCGGAAGACCGGCGAGGGCCGTCGTCACGGCCAATGTCAAAACTGTCCTGCGGTGGCGCTTCATTGTCCCCTACCTTGGGTGTTTGTCTGTGGCTCGAGGAACACTGAGTTCCACTCTCCATGCCGGCTGCCCGCCATCCAGCCGTCTACCCAATGATGAGACTCCCAACAGGGCGTCCCACGCCAGCGAGCAAATCGAGCTGTGCACCACACGCTAGCGAACGTGGGTCACACTGTCGAGATTATCTGTGCAACCGCAGAGCGCTTCATGCGAGTTGTTGAGCATTGAGCAGGATTGAACGGTTCAGAGCTTCGATATCGACTCGCCTGCCGGCTCTGACCGTGATCAGGGCCTGGCGCGCAAGCGGATCTCGCGGATCGAGCTCGGTGACCCGCTTCAGCAGCTCCAGAGCGTCGTCACGGTGTCCGGTACTGGAGGCGATCGCTCCGCGCTCGAGTGTCGCGTAGGCGTCCCCCGGGGTGCGTTTCAGCGCCAGCGCGAACTCTTCGTCGGCGTGCGTGAAATCACCGAATCGAAGCGCGATGCCCCCGGCCACGAGATAGGCTTCGTCACTCAGCGGATCCAGTCGCGCCGCGCTGTTCAAATGGGCATAGGCGCTACCCGGGTCGTGAACCCAGACACGAGCGGCATCCTGCACCTGCACCTGGCTGAGCCACGGCGCCGCAAAGCAGATCGCGGCGAGGATCCCGCCGCCGGCCAGAGCCAGCCCAACGACCGGGCGAGACGGAACCAGCAGCCTGCGAATTCGCCAGGCGACGCGGACTGGCGCCAGCGCACAGGCGATCCCGAGCAGAGCGAAGGCGGGGGCGCCCAGGCCAGCGAACTCCCAGAGCCAGTCGACCGATCCATGGATCAGCCAGTAGGCAAATCCAGCCAGCGCCGCCGCGGCCACCGTCTGGGTCAACCGATCTGACGATCTCAGGGCAGCCACGGCGGCCATCAGCGCAGCCCCCAGCCCGACGATCGCCAGCATCGCCCCGAGCAGCCCCGTCTCGGCGAGAGTGCGCAGCTCGACGCTGTGCGGATAGCGCGGCGTCTCGTCACTGTGCCCGTGAGCCAGGTACTGCTCGAAGAAGTTGTCGGCGCCGGTGCCGAGCACGGGATGGGCGACGAACTCATCGAGCGCGACGCGATAGAAGTCATAGCGGTTGCTTCCCAGGCCGCTGATCAGGCGGTTGGCAGTGGTGGAGTCCGCGCCGTAACCATCCTTGAAGGTTTGCCAGCCGTGCCGCACCTGAGTCACCGGGCTGCCGAAGGCCACGAGGCCCGCCGCGATGCTCGCAACGAGCGTGGCGATCGCCAGCACGCTCGTCGCTCGCCGGATCCTCAGGGCGGTGACAGCGGAAAAGCTCCGCCTGCTCTCGAGGGCCGCCGCGAGCGCCACAGCGAGACCAATCGCGCCAGCGGCCGCGAACATCGCGAGCGCGGCCGCCCGCATCGCCGCGTGCGCGTCGCCGCCGCTCTGGATCCGATCGCCCACGCGCAGCACCAGCGGCGTGGTGAGGCCGATGCCGAGCGCGACGGGCATCAGCGTCGCGAACGTGCGCGTGCGACCCGCCAGCAGGACAAACACGAGGACCAGCATCACAGCGCTCGCATACACCGAGCCCCGGCTCTGGCTGAGCAGCGCAACGTCTGCCAGCAGCACGGCGCCACCGGCGAAAACACCTCGCGCGAGCCACGGCACCTGCCTGGAGCGCGCCAGCAGCAGAGCCGGCCAGAATGCCATCAGCCACTGTGCGGCGTCCGCGTTGACATAGCCGGCCGGGTAGGCCAGCCGGCCGCCGGCGATCGGGATCCCCAGGTTGCCGGTGTCCAGCGCCAGATGCGCGGCCACGACCGCGGCCACCCCGATCAGCGCGATCGTCCATGCGCCAAGCGCCACCGCGGCGCTCGAGCCGCGTTGGCGCCAGCACGCGAATAGCGCGAACACGAGCAGGTAGAGCAGCGTGCGATCAGCTCCTTCGAGAGCTTCGCCCGGGACCGCGGCCCACAGAACCGAGGCGAAGCTGAGCACCGTATAGGCGGCGAGCGACCCGAGCGCGATCCGCACGGTCACGGGAATTTCTGAGACTCTCAGCGGGACGCTGGCCAGCGCGATCGCCAACAGCACGAGCACGATCAGGCCCCCGGGGGCCCAGTGCGTCAGGGGGTAGCCGCCCTGATTGGCCGCCCACGCGACGAACAGCACGATGGCGCCGAGCGCGGGCACGGTCGCTGGTGAGCCACGCAGGCTCGCGAGGATGTCTCTGTTCGCGGTGACGGACGCGCTATCGAGGGCGGGCATGTAGGCCGAGGCTACCGGTAGGAGTGGAGTGTCAGGCAACGCTTGTCGTGTCGGGGAGATCTGACACGGCAAGCGGCGCCGATTGCCGCCCGCTCTCACCCGCGGGTCGGCGTGCTGGGGCCGGCTCGAGTCTCACGGGCCGAGCGCTATCGTCAAAGCCATGAATCCACCCGTCGAAGAAGCCACGAGCGTCCCCGCTCTGCGCCGTCCAGCGACGATCTTCCCGGTGCGGGACCTCGAGGATTCACTGGCGTTCTACGAACGATTGGGCTTCCGTACAGACGTGTACGACGATGGCTACGGATTCGCTCGGCGGGAGCGACTGCGTCTTCATCTGCGCGTTATCCCGGAGCTCGATCCGCTCACGAACCGCTCCGCCGTCCATGTCGATGCCCCCGAGGTCGACACGCTTCACGCGGAGTGGCTGCGGCGCGGGCTCGCGGTCGTGCCCGATGTCACCGCAGAGGCGGGCGAACGGGTGGGCCAGATCACACGAGCCGTCGAGGCGAAGCCGTGGGGAGTCCGGGAGTTTACGATCGTGGACCCAGACAACAACCAGCTCCGCTTCGGCCAGGAGACCGGCTGAGCCACACCGGGCGGGAGTGCGGTCTCCCCGCTCTGCGCGGATCACCGCCAGCGTTTGCGGCGGCGTGAGCGGGGCATCCGCCAGCGGCTCCCGCTGGCCACGCAGTCAGCCCGGCCGGGTCCAGTGGCGAGCGGCAATGTTTGCCGGCTGCACATCACGATCAACGCGCGCTTATTGCCCCTCGCGATGGGTGGCTGGCCTGCTGACGCCGGCCAACAGCAGCGACAGCACCTTGCCCATCAGATCATCGGGGACCGCCCGCGGGTCGGCGAGCTTCTGACGGGCGATGCCGTCGGCGAGCGCGTCGATCGCGATTGCCAGGTGCTCGGCTGGCAGCTCGAGCTCCAGGTCGAAGGCCCTGACTCCGTCGGCGATCAGGCGCGTCAGCAGCTCACGCACCTGGGCGAACCGAGCCGCCACCCGGGGGCGCATCCGCGGATCGCGCACGCCATAGGCCCAGAACTCCGTGAACAGCAACAGCAGCTCGGGCTCGCGCTCGATCATGATCATCCACTGCCGCGCGCCGCCCCTCGCGCGCTCGGCGACCGAGGCTCGCTCGCCCACCGCCGTCGCGATCTCGCGCGCGTGCTCGGCGATCTCACGCTCCATCAGATCCAGGAAAAGATCCTCCTTGCCGCCAAAGTTCGAATACAGGGCTCCGGTGGAATAGCCAGCCTCAGCGGCGATCTCCTCGACAGAGGCGCCGTGGAAGCCCCGCTGCGCAAACACGCTTCTCGCCGCCGTCAGCAGCTTCTCACGAGTCATCGCCTTGCTCTGCTCGCGTGTCAGACGGGTCGCGCTCATCGCCCCATTGTAGTTGACAGAGCGATCGCTATTGCGATAACGTTCATTATCCGTTTATGATCCATTAGTGAGGGTGATTGGAGACACAGATGGCAAGCACCACAATCGCGGGCCCGACGGCCGCGGACACCGGGAGCCTGCCCGTCGATTCGGTCTCCTACGAGGATCTCTACACGCGCTGGGAGCACGGCAACTGGAGTGCGATGGATCTCGACTTCACCGAGGATGCACGCCAGTGGCGCGAGGACTTCACCGAGTTCGAGCGCCAGGCGGCGCTGTGGAACTACTGCCTGTTCTTCTGGGGTGAGGACGCTGTCGCCGACAATCTATCCCCCTACATCGACGCCGCGCCGCTGGAGGAGCAGAAGTACTTCCTCGCCACCCAGCAGGTCGACGAGGCCCGCCACGCTGTCTTCTTCAAGCGCTTCATGCAGGAGGTCTGCGGCATCGGCGATGGCTCCATGTCCAGCGGCCTGGAGGCGATCAAGCCGCAGCTGACACCGGGCTTCCGCAAGATCTTCGACCGCCTCGACTCGATGGCCGACGAGCTGCGCGCCGACCGTTCACGCTCCAAGCTGGCCGCCGCCGTCACGCTTTACCACGTCGTGATCGAGGCGGCGCTCGCCCAGCCGGGTCAGCACTTCATCTGCAGCTATCTGGAGCGGCGAGACCAGCTGCCCGCGTTCCGCAAGGGTATGGCGAACATCGCCGCCGACGAGCAGCGTCACATCGGCTTCGGCGTCAAGCTCCTGTCAGACCTCAACCGCGAAGATCCGATCGGCGTGCCGAAGGCGGTCGCTCACATCCTGCACGACGTCACCCGCTACACGGCGCAGGTGCTGATGCCGCCGGGCTGGGACGAAAGCTACATCACCGTCTTCGGCGCCACCTACGACGAGGTCGGCGTCGAGGGGCTGACCTCGATGACCACCAAGCTTCGCTCCGCCGGCCTGGCCGCCGAGACCCTGCCGGGGCCGGCGCTGCTGCCCGCCGGCCTCACGCTGCTGGAGGTCTCTCAACGAGGGCGAGCACTCGCCCAGGCCGGTGTGATCGGCGTGCGCGAGGGCCCCTCCAGGCGCGATCCGGAGACGGTCGCCCTGCTGTTCGACACAATCCGCCGCCAGGTCAATCCCGATCATGGCCTGCGGCGTGCAACGACCTTTCAGTGGGAGTTCACCGACCCCGATGTGGCGACCTGGCATCTGACGGTCAACAACGGCTCCAGCGCGGTCGAGCAGGGCGAGGCGCTGGCCCCGGACCTGCGTTTGCGCGTCTGCTACCAGGACTGGGTCGACGTCGTCGGACAGCGCTTGGATCCGTTCAAGGCGATGGCCACAGGGCGGCTGCGCCCGCGCGGCAATCCGCTTGCGCTGGCCCGGCTGACGAAGGTCTTCCCCAGATCCTGACACCAGACGCAGGCGCGGCGCCTACAGCTCGGCCACTGTCAATTGGCGTTGGTAGGGCCCGCGACCCGTCAGGCACACGGCACCGCAGCGCGCTGCGAGAGCGAGAGCGTCACCGAGCTCGAGCCCGCTGCCCAAGCCGTAGGTGAGGCCGGCGGCAAAAGAGTCGCCGCAACCGTAGGAGTCAGCCGTCGGACCCGGCGGCTCGGCCGCATCGAAGGCGCCGGCGCCACCGTCAGAGGTCGCGTAGGTGCCGCCACGCGCGCCTTCGGTGGAGACCTCGAGCTTCGCTTCGGCTCGCGCGCGCCCGGCCTCACGACGCTCGATCGCGTCGGTCGCGCTCGACACCAGTGCGTCGAGCGGGACTCCACGACCGAGCGCCCGATGGGCACGGGGACTGACGATCAGCATCCGTGCGCTCCTGGAGGCTCTCAGCGCACCCGAATCTCCAGCCGTGAAATAGATGGCGTCCATCTCCGCCAGCTCCCGCCAGGGCAGCTCCCGGTCCTCCGCCGATGGCTCCAACCGCTCTCCGAGCGTCGTGATCGTCCGCTCACCAGCATCGTCGACCAGCGTCAGTGCCTGCCGCGTGGGCGCCGTGCGTTTCCCCGCCAGCACTCCCACCCCGAGTTCTGTGAGCCGATCCAAGGGCCTACGTCCGAGCTCATCCTCGCCGAGAGCCGTCAGCAGCAGAACCTCCCCGGCCAGACGCGCGAGCTGCACCGCGGCGACGGCGCCGCCTCCCGCCGGCTCGGCAAAGCAATCGCGGGCGTGCACGACCTCGCCGGCCCGCGGCACCTCATCGACGCGCGCGAACTGGACCCACTCGACATGGCCCACCACCGCCACTCTCAGCAATTTGCCGCCGCGTCGCATCCTCCGGCAGTCTCACACGCTCCGCGCCTACCCGCCTCGAGATTCGAACCCGAACTCCCCTTCAGGGCGGTTTGCCGGCGGTTGCTGGATCTGAGCGGCCGGTGGCGCGACACGGACCGGTGTGGCGGGCGTGCGCACTTCGGCGGGGGCCTGCTGCGTGAATTCGGCGAGGCTGTGTGGGTGCTCGGGCCCGAACTCGGCTTCGGCGGCCAGCAGCGTGTCTGAGGGGACTCGTGGATGGGTACTCGTGCTGGGTGTCTTCACGCGCCGGCCTTCGCTGTGCGTGGGCGGGCGGTGAGCTCCGTGAACCGCCGCCAGATGGCTGAACGCGATCAGCCTGCGGATCGGCGTGGTGCTCGACATCGGCGAGAACACCGTCGCGTCGACCAACGGCCTCGGCCCACCCGCGAGCGCCACGTGCGCTCGCAGGTGGGGAGCATCGTGCCGTTGCGCGGTTACGAGCGCCAGACAGCCGGCGCCGATCCCGAGCGCCACCAGGCAGCCGGCGAGCTTGGCTCCCAGCGAGCCGCCGGCCAGCATCCATCCTCCCGAAGCGCCGCTGACCCCCGCCGTGGAACCGGCCGACAGGGCGCCGGTGCCGACCCCGGCACCCGCGCCCGCGACGCCAGCGCCGATGCCCCCGCGCAGGAACACGGGCGGCAGGATCGCCGCCAGCCCTCGCAGCGAGGCCACATAGGCTCGGCATGCAGGGCACTCCCGCTGGTGAATCAGCGCCAGCTGGTAGCGCTCGCCCTCGGGGTCGAGAATGCCGAAGGCAAAGCCGCGCATCAACGACGAGCGTTCCTCGCACCACCCTCCAGTGCGGATTATCGACAACAGCTCACCCATCTTCGCGGCGACTCCTGAGCGCCCCGATCCGTCTCCATCCATCAGCTTGCGCATACGCGTCTCTGAGATGCCCATGCTCGCGGCCGCTTCGGCCCGGGAGAGCCCCTGCAAATAGCAGAGACTGGCCGCCTGGCACTCACGCTCGGACAAGCGCTCGCGCAGCGCCTCGAACACCTGGCGCAGGCGCCGATGGTCATCCATCTGGCTCGCCAAGTCGGGCTCGAGACCCTGTTCGTCAGCCTCGACGTCGACCGCGCGGCGCTCGACGTGGCTCGAGCGATGATCCTCGATCGCGCGGCGAAAGGTCACGAGCACGAGCCAGCCCGTGGGGTTGGCGATCTCCTGGCCCGCCAGCACCGCCGCGTAGAGACCCTGCCAGGCCTGCGCGTAGCAGGCCTCCAGATCGCCCGCGTCGAGTATCACCCCCATCGCGCCGAGCCGTCTGCGCACCGTGGCGAGCACTTTTGCGCGCAGCCCCTCGAACTCCTCTCGCAAGAGACGCTCAGCGCGGTAGCGGCGCAGCGATAGCGGGCTCATCTCGCTAGGCCAGGCGATCCCCCGGTGGTGAGTCGTGGTGCTCGACCCATGCAGCGGGATCAGGGATTGGTCCTCCTGCTGATCGGTACGGGAGCCGATGCTGCATGAATTCTTCGATCTGGTGCAGGCTGAACTCGCGCATGTTCTCCTGCTGCCGATAAGCGGTGTACCAGTCGACGATCCGCTCGAGCGCCTCCGTCAGGTCCCAGACGGGGTGCCATCCCAGGCGGGTGTGCGCCTTGTGGGAGTCGAGCATCAGGTAGCTGGCCTCGGGTGGCGCCGGGTCCTCGTCGAGCTCGGCGCTCAGCGAGCCGGGCCAAGCGCGGCTCAGCCGATCGACGATCCAGCGCACTGGCCGCGCGTCGGCGGCAGCGGGCCCAAAATTCCATGCCTCGCTCACATCGGGTGATCCCCAGAGGGCTTCGGCCAGGCCCAGATAACCGCTGAGCGGGTTCAGCACGTGCTGCCAGGGACGCACGGCGTCGGGATTGCGGAGCCTGATCGGCTCGCCGGCGCGCGCGGCGCGCACGACGTCCGCAATCAGGCGGTCCTCTCCCCAGTCGCCGCCGCCGATCACGTTGCCAGCCCGGGCGCTCGCCACCCGGGTGGCCTGCCCGGAGGAGAAGTACGAAGCGCGGTAGGCGGCGGTCACCAACTCGGCGCAGCCCTTCGAGCTCGAGTAGGGGTCACTGCCACCCATCGGGTCACTCTCGGTGAACGATCCTCCCAGCTGGACATCTCCATGATTGTCATAGCACTTATCCGACGTAACTACCACTAGCGCGCGCACATCTCCGAGGGCACGTACCGCCTCGAGCACGTTGACGGTGCCCATAACGTTGACCTCATAGGTCAGCGCGGGCTCTGCATAGGAGCGTCTGACCATCGGCTGAGCCGCCAGATGAAGCACGATCTCTGGGCGTTGCGCGGCGAAGACGCATTGCAGCGCGGTGCCGTCGCGCACATCGACGGCATGCTCGGTCATCCGTGATCCGACCGCCGCGACCCCATACAGCGACGGATCGGTCGGAGAACCCGGCGCGATTCCGCTCACCTCGGCGCCCATCGACTGCAGCCACAGCGACAGCCACGCTCCCTTGAAACCGGTGTGACCGGTGATGAGGACACGCCGTCCTGCCCAGAAGTCGGGATCGATCGTCACGGCCGCTCAGCGTATCCACTGCCGGGCGCGGATAGGCTCTTGGACTTTCCCGGCCGATCGGCTCTCACTTGACCTCGAGTTCCCCACCCCCCACGCCGCTGCCACGCGCGGAGATCCTCGGCATCCCGCTCGCGATCTCAGACTATGAGCGTGTGATCGCCTGGATGTCCCAGATGATCGAGGCCGACCAGCGCGGCTATCTCACCGCCGCCGCTGTCAATCTGGTGATGAGCGCCCACGAGGAACCCGAGACGATGGCGGCGGTACTCGGCGCGACGCTGGCGATGCCCGACGGCATGCCGCTCGTGTGGGCGCTGCACGCGCTCGGGCACCCCCAGGCGACACGGCTCTACGGCCCCGATCTGATGGCCGGCTTCTGCGCGCACGCGGCCACGCGGGGCACACCGATGTATCTATACGGGGGCCGCACCCCGCAGGCGCTCGAGCTGCTCGAACGGCGTCTGCGTGAGCGCTTTGCGGGCCTTCGGATCGTCGGCGGCCACTCCCCGCCGTTTCGCGCGCTGACGGCGAAGGAGCAGGAGCGGGTAGTCGCGGAGATCGACGCCTCGGGCGCCAAGGTCGTATGGGTCGGCACAGGGCAGCCCAAGCAGGAGATCTGGATGCATCAGATGCGCCCCCGCCTGGCGGCGCCGCTGCTGGTGGGAGTCGGCGCCGCCTTTGACTTCCACGCCGGACTCGTCTCCCAGGCGCCGGCCTGGATGCAGCGGGCCGGCTTGGAGTGGACACACCGGCTCTCGCGTGAGCCCAAGCGCCTGTGGCGGCGCTACGCCCGCCACAATCCGCGGTTCGTGCTCGCCTTCGCGCGCCAGTACCTGCGTGAGCGCCGCTAACCTCTTGCTCTCGATGAGCAGCAGCGAAGATCCACAACGAACCGCCGACGTGGCCGTCATCGGCCTCGGCCGTGTCGGCCTGCCGCTGGCGCTGTCGTTCGCGGACCGCGGGCTCCGCGTGATCGGCGTCGACAACGACAGCTTTCGCCTGGATGCCGTGGGCGAGGGCAGGATGCCCTTCGAGGAGACCGACGCCCAGGAGCTGCTCGATCGCGTACACCGCGACGGGCGGCTGTCGCTGTCGAAGAGCGTCGCCGATGCCGCCAAGGCGCGCCACATCGTGATCACGCTAGGCACCCCGTCGTTCTCGCACATCGAGATAGACATGCGCGACATCCGCTCCGCGCTGGATGAACTGCTGCCGCTGCTGAGCACCGGCCACGCGCTGACGTTGCGTTCGACGGTCGCGCCGGGGACCACTGAGTTCGTCGCCGGCTACCTGACCAAGCGCCGCGGCTTTGAGATCGGCACCGACATCTACGTCGCCCACGCTCCCGAGCGCATCGCCGCGGGACGCTTCCTGGCGGAGATCGACACGCTGCCGTGCATCATCGGCGGCGTCGGCGAGCATTCCGGCGAGGTCACCGCGGAGCTGTTCGGTGTCTTCAAAGCGCAGATCGTGCAGAGCACCCCGGTGCAGGCCGAGCTCGCGAAGATCTGGACCAACATCCTGCGCTACGCCAACTTCGCGCTGCCGAACCTGCTGATGATGGACTGCGAGCGCTACGAGGCGAACGTGTTCGAGGTGATCGACCTGATCAACCGCGACTATCCGCGCGGCGGGATCGCCAAGCCCGGGCTGACGGCCGGCGCCTGCCTGCGCAAGGACTTCACCTTCTCCGAGGAGCGCTCCAACGCGCCCGGCATGCTGCTGGCGGTCTCGCGGGTCAACGAGTCGGTGCCGCTGTTCCTGGTGGAGGGCATCAAGCGCCGCCTCGGCACGCTGGCCAATCGCAAGGTGGCCGTGCTCGGCCTGGCCTTCAAGGCCGACACCGACGACGAGCGCGATTCGCTCGCACACAAGCTGATCCGGCTGCTGGAGCGCGAGCTCGCCGACGTCGTGGCGCACGACCCGCACGTGGCGACAGCGACCCCGTCCTTCGAGGAGACGATCAGCGACGCGGAGGTGGTGATCGTCGCCGCCAACCACTCGGAGTTCCGCGAGCCACAGACACTCACGGCGATCGTTGGGCTGGCTGGCCGGGACTGCCTGATCGTCGACCCGTGGGACTGCTGGAGCGCCGCCCAGGTGTTTGCCTACGCGACCGAGTTCGAGATCCTGCTCGGGACCGCATGAGTCGCGTACTGGTCACCGGCGGCGCGGGAACGATCGGCGCCGCGGTCGTTCGGCGGCTGCTGGCCGACCCCGCCTATGAGGTCCGGGTCTCAGACCAGCGCCCCGCTCCGCAGTGGATGCGCGAGGGCTGCGAGGTGCACACCGGCGATCTGCGGGTACTCGAGCAGGCGCTCGTGGCCACCAAGAGCTGCGATCACGTGATCCACCTCGCGGCGATCGTCGGCGGGATCGCCAATTTCCACAAGCTGCCCCACACCCTCACCGAGGTCAACAACGGCCTCTACAACGCGGTCTTCCGGGCGGCGCTCGAGGAGGAAGTGCAGCGTTTGACCTACGTGTCCTCCTCGATGGTCTTCGAGCGGGCCGAGCTCTATCCCACCACCGAGGAGTATCTGGCGGACTGCCCGATCCCCCAGTCGGCTTACGGCTTCTCCAAGCTCACCGGCGAGGTCTACTGCCGCGCGGCGCACGACGAGCACGGGCTGCCGTTCACGATCTGCCGGCCCTTCAACGCCTACGGTCCCGGCGAGATGCCCGACGCCGAACCGGGCATCGCCCACGCTGTACCCGACCTGATCAGGAAGGTTCTCTCTGGTCAGCGCCCGCTGCAGATCTTTGGCTCGGGCGAGCAGACTCGCACTCTGACCCACGTCGATGACATCGCTGACGGGATCGTCACCGCGATGAGTTCCCCGGCGGCGCTGAACGAGGACTTCAACATCTCCGCGTCGAGGGAGCTCACGGTCGCCGAGATCGCGAAGATCATCTGGGTCGCGTGCGGTGAGGACCCTGAGGACTTCGAACTCGAGCATCTGGAGAGCTTCACCGTCGACGTCAAGCGCCGCTGGCCGTCGGTGGAGAAGGCGAAGAAGCTGCTCGGCTGGCAGGCGCAGATCGAGCTCGAGGATGGCGTCGCCGCCACCGTGCGATGGCTCCGAGAGCACGCCACGATAGGGTCCGGGCATGACCGATAAGAGATCCGCGCTGATTACTGGAGTGACCGGCCAGGATGGCTCGTACCTGGCGGAGCTGCTGCTCGAGAAGGGTTATGAGGTTCACGGCATGGTGCGCCGCGCGTCGACCGAGAAGTTCGATCGCATCGAGCACATCCGTGACCGCATCACCCTCCATCAGGGCGACCTGCTCGACCAGCGCTCGCTCGTCGATGCCCTGCGTGCCTCCGAGCCAGCCGAGATCTACAACCTCGCAGCGATGTCCTTCGTCGCCGTCTCCTGGATCCAGCCCACACTCACAGCTGAGTTCACCGGCGTCGGCGTCACCCGCATGCTCGAGGCGATGCGCGAAGTCTGCCCCGAGGCGCGTTTCTACCAGGCGTCATCGAGCGAGATGTTCGGCAAGGTGCTCGAGGTCCCGCAGACTGAGACAACACCGTTTTACCCGCGTTCACCTTATGGCGTCGCGAAGGCGTACGGTCATTTTATTACTGTTAATTATCGCGAGTCATATGACCTGCACGCGACCTCCGGGATACTCTTCAATCACGAGTCGATATGTATGAATACGCCACTCCTCGTACGGGATGACGGAATCATTGCCGTCAAGACCCCGGAGGATCTCGTCCCGCTGCTCAGGCGCGGAGGGTCTGTCCAGAACTTCCTCCCGAAGTCGTTTCTCGAGGTCTGGGACGGGAGCGAATGGACTCAAATCACGACGATCACAGCTACTCGACGTCGTCCCTGCGACCCAGACCACCAACTGCTTTCAGTCCAGGCTCGCGCGGGCGTAGTGGAGGTGACGGCACATCACAACATGCTGGACTCAGAGCAAAACAAGATTGCTGCCTGTGACGTCAACGAGGGCGATGGGTTGGCACTCTGGCAGGACGCGCCTTCGCCTTCTGACTGGACGATCGCCAGCAGCGAGATGGCAGAGTTCCTCGGCCTGATCGCAGCCGACGGCTATGTGCACCGCGAAGGACTGAAGATCTGCTTCACGAACAACGACGCGCTGCTGCGTGCACGCGCCGCTTCGCTGTGGTCACGGTTGTTCATGGGTAGCTCACACGAGTGGACGGCCCGCTCCGGGTGGAACAAAGAGCGCCAGGTGGAGCACATCGATCTCACCGGCAGCCGAACCGCCGCCGAATGGTTGAGGGAGCAGCTTTACACCGCGAGCGCCCACAAGCAGGTACCCCCCTTGATCCTGAACTCCAGCCACGAGATTCAGCAATCGTTTCTTCGGGGGTATTACGCTGGCGACCGCCTCGAGCGAGGAAACGGCGCCTCCATCGAGACGAACAGCGCCGTGCTGGCGCAGGGACTGTGCTGGATGTATCAAACGAACGGACAGCCAGCCTCCGTCTACGTCGAGCAGCGCGGAGCCCGTACCTATTACCAGCTCAACCTCCCATCGGCCGTCAGGGTTGGGGCAAAGGGACAACATCTGTGTAAGAACCCGGCCGAGGTGCGGAGAATCGTCCCGGCCAGCGTGCCAAACGACGAATGGACCTTCGACGTCGAGACAGAGAGCGGCAGGTTCGGCGCTGGGGTCGGCCGCCTGGTCATATCCAACTCCCCCCGCCGCGGCCTCGAGTTCGTGACCCGCAAGATCACCTGGCACGCGGCCGCGATCAAGCACGGCCTGATCACGGAGCTGCGTCTCGGCAACCTCGACGCGGAACGCGACTGGGGCTACGCCAAGGACTACGTGGAAGCGATGTGGCTGATGCTGCAGCGAGACGACCCCGAGGACTACGTGATCGCCACGGGCACGGCCAACTCCGTGCGCGAGTGCTGCGAAGTGGCGTTCGACGAGGCGGGTCTAGGTGAATTCGAGAAGTACGTGACGATCGACCCGGCGTTCGTGCGACCGGCGGAGGTCGACCACCTGATCGGCGACCCGGGCAAGGCTGGGCGCGACCTCGGCTGGACGCCGAAGACGAGCTTCGAGGAGCTGATCCGCCTGATGACACGCGCCGACCTCGAGCTGCTGAAGCCGCGCTGAGCGCCGTGGCGGTGCCGCTGTTTGACACCTCGACGCCGGTACACGGTCTGCGCGATCAGCTGCGCGACGCGATCACGCGCGTGCTCGACTCAGAGCGCTACATCCTCGGCCCGGAGGTGAGCGCATTCGAGAACGAGTTCGCCGCCTACTGCGGCACAGCGCACGCGGTAGGGGTGGCTAACGGCACCGACGCGATCACGATCGCTCTCCGCGCGATGGGTGTGGGACCTGGCGATGAGGTGGTCGTGCCGTCGTTCACCTTCTATGCCTCGGCCGAGGCGATACCGCCAACGGGGGCGACGCCGGTGTTCTGCGACATCGACCCGGAGACCTACTGCGTGACCGCCGAGACGGTGCGCGCCGCACTGACTCCCCGGACCAAGGCGGTGATCGCGGTCCATCTGTTCGGCAACGTGGCACCGGTCGCGGAGATCGAGGCGCTTGGCGTTCCCGTACTCGAGGATGCCGCCCAAGCGGCGGGTTCGCACTCGGCCGCTGGGCGAGCGGGCGCACTCGGTACAGCGGCGACGTTCTCGTTCTTCCCGTCGAAGAACCTCGGCTGCTTTGGCGACGGCGGCATGATCACGACCTCCGATCCGCAGGTCGCTGAGCGCGCCCGCGTACTGCGATTCCACGGCTCGCACGACAAGGTCTCCTACGAGGAGATCGGCTACAACTCGCGGCTGGATGAGCTGCAGGCGGCGATCCTGCGTGTGCAGCTGCCACACCTCGATAGTTGGGCGGATGGCCGGCGTCAAGCGGCACGCCACTACGCGGACGCCGGCCTCGGGGATCTCCTCGAGCTGCCGAAGGAGACCCCCGACAGCTCGCCCGCGTGGCATCTCTACGTCGTCGGACATCCCGACGTGGGGCGCTTGGAGTCGGCGTTGAGCGCACACGAGGTCGGCCACAAGGGCTACTACCGCAGACCCGTGCACAGCCAGTCCTCGATGGCTCGATGGGGAGCCGGGGTAAAGCTGGCTGGAACAGAGCGAGCGGCCCGCATGCATCTTGCGATCCCGATGAGCCCTGTGCTCACTCGTGAGCAAGTGGACGAGGTGGTGGCGGCGGTGCACGCCGCCACGGATTCCTGAGCATCAGCGACCCGCGGCCCGATTACCTGACAGTTCTTTCTGGATAGGTCACTGTGCGACCTATAATAGGTCGTAATGCGCGATATCCGAGAACTGTTCCCAACGGATGACCCCGTTGAGCCCGATCGGCTGATTGGCCGCGAGAGCGACGTGCGCGATCTCGCCTCGCGGCTTGGGAGCGGCACGCACATGGTGCTGGCCGGGCCGCGACGCACCGGCAAGTCGACGGTTGGCCTGGCTGCGCTCCAGCGAGTTCACTCGCCCAAGGTCTATACAGCGCAAGTCGACTTGTGGGATCACGAGAACCTGATCTCGCTCACACGGACTCTCGCGCAGTCGATCCTCGCCAACCGTGGCCCGGTCGCCAAGGCGTTACTTCGAGCCCGTGAGAGTGGACGCGAGCTGCGCGAGCTGTTGCCGATCGGCGTCACTGCAGCGCTGCGCACGCACCTCGGAGATGACGTTGAGCTGGCTTGGACCACCGAGCCGGCAGGACAAGGGCCAGCGGCAACCCTCGGTGCGACAGTTCGCCTAGCGCAGAGGATCGCAGAGCGGGACAAGAGACGGATGGTGCTGTTCCTCGATGAGTTCCAAGACATCGCCGCGCCCGCGCATCGCTTTGGAGACCCAGATGTGCTGACCAAGCAGTTGCGCTCGGAGCTACAGCGCTCGCCGCTGGTGAGCGTGCTGTTTGCGGGCAGCATGGAGCACCTGATGCGTGATCTGTTCGGCCCCACGCGCAGAGCGCTCAGCCAGTTCGGCAACTTCCATGAGCTCACGCCGATCATCCCCAGTGAGTGGAACACGGGAATCGCAACCCGTTGTCGCGAGCTCGACGTTCGAGCGACCGAAGATACGATCGAAGAGATCGTCGCGCTCGGTGAAGGACATCCGCGCACCACGATGCTGATCGCACGCGAGACGCTGACCGTCGCACTCGCTCGCCGCGAGGATCGTGGGATCGGGCTCGGCGATGTCCGCGGCGGTCAGGAACTCGCGATGCAGGCCAACCGCTTGCGTCACGAGGAGATCGTCGAGCGGCTGCGCTCGACCGCGCACGGCTACTCGATCGCCCTGCGTGTCGCGCGTAGCCAGCGCCCGTACACAGGCAGCCCATCCTCCGGCGCCAGACGAGCGTTGGACATGATGGAGAGAGCTGGGATCGCCGAGCGCCACGGCCGCGGTGAATGGTTTATCCCGGAGCCTCTCCTGCGGACCTACCTCATGACACGCTTGTGAAGCGCTCGCGCGAGACGATCGGTGACTAGCGCCAGCGCTCGAGCAGATCCGCGTCGGGAACGCTCCGCACGAGGCGCGCCGGCACACCCATCACGACACCCCGGGCGGGCACGTCGCGCGTTACCACCGCACCGGCTGCCACGAACGCCTCTTCGCCGATCTCCACCCCGGGCGTCAGCACAACGCCGCCACCCACCCGGCAGGCGCGCCTGAGGATCGCGCCGCGCAACTGCTCGTCGGGGTCGTGACGGCCCATCGCGTCGTCGTTGGTTGTGGTCACGCCGGGGCCGACGAACACGTCATCCTCGATCACCGTAAAGGCGGTCAAATAGACGTTCGTCTGGACTTTCACCCGTGTGCCGAGCAGCACGTCGTTGTCGACCACGCTGCCGCGCCCGATCACAGAGCCAGCGCCAATCCTCGAGCGCTCGCGCACGTAGCTCTGATCTCCGAGGATCGACCCGCGCTCGACCAGAGCGCCAGCGAAGACCACAGCGCCGGAGCAGACCTTGACGTCCTCACCGAGTTGCATGTGGTTGACCTCGCCGGCTGCCGAGGAGCCGGCCGCCAGACGCGGTCGCTTGCCGAGCACGACGTGATCCTCGATCACGCATCCGTCGCCGATCCGTGTACCGGCATGGATGACCACGTGAGCACCGAAGGACACGCCGCTGCCGATCTGCACGTCCTCCCCGAGCATCAGGCCCGGCGCGCGCGAGTCGGCGCTCAGCGGGCTCACAGCCGTATGACGTTCTCGGCCTGGCTGCCGCGTGTGACACCGCGCAGGTCGACGATCAACCGAGCTTGCTCGGCGATGCTCTCGTGATCGATGCCCGGGTGCGCCGTGACGATCAATACGAGGTCCGCATCCTCGAGCGTCTGCTCGAGCGGCTGGCTATCCAAACCAAACTCAGGTAGGGCCGGCACATGCGGATCGTGGTAGCGAATGCTCGCACCGAGCGCCGCCAACAACGTCAGGATCTTCAAAGCGGGCGACTCGCGTATATCGCCCACACCCGGCTTGTAGCTCACACCGAGCACCGCGATCCGCGAGCCCTTGACCGGCAGACCGGCATCGTTCAACGCGCGCTGCACCTTCGCGACACAGTGATAGGGCATCTGCTGATTGACCTTGCCCGCCAGCTCGATGAACTCGGTCGTCATATCGAACTCGCGTGCACGCCAAGACAGATAGAACGGATCCACCGGCAGACAGTGACCGCCCATCCCCGGTCCCGGCTCGAAACGCATGAACCCATACGGCTTACTCGCCGCCGCGTCGACCACCTCCCAGATATCGATACCCATCCTGTCCGTCAACATCGCGAGCTCGTTGACCAACGCGATGTTCACCGAACGAAAGATGTTCTCCAACAACTTCGTCAACTCGGCGGCCTCGGGGCTGGATACGCGCACCAAGTTCTCACAGACCAGCCCATAGATCGCTTCGGCGCGCGCGGCACAAGCCGACGTCAGGCCACCCACCACCTTCGGCGTGTTGGCCAACGTGAAATCCGTGCGCCCCGGGTCCACACGCTCGGGAGAGAACGCCAGATGGAAATCCTGCCCCGCGATCAGACCCGACTCCTCGAGCAGAGGTGCAACCCGTTCTCTGGTCGTGCCCGGATATGTGGTCGACTCGAGCACGATGACCTGCCCAGGCTGCAGCACCTCAGCCAACGCGGATGTGGAATCGATCAGTGGGCCGAGGTCCGGCTCGCGATTTCGCGTGAGTGGCGTCGGCACACACACCAGCACCGCGTCGGCCTTCGCCAACCGTGAATACCGCGTGCTCGCGTGGATGCGGTCCGTGACCGCGCTCAGCTGCTCGTTCGAGACGTCCTCGATATAGGAGACGCCCTCCTCGATGGCCTGGATCTTGCGAACGTCGAGGTCGACGGCGATCACGTCGCAGCCCTGCTGCGCGAACGCAACCGCCAGCGGCAGGCCCACATAGCCCAACCCGACAACGCCGATCACGGTCATCGGCGGATACTCGTGTCGGCTTGGCTGAGCGACCCTCTCATGTCTGCGGGCAGTCTAGATGCTCGGAACCGTGGCCCTGCAGCAGCCTCAGGTCGGCCGCCACCATACGCTCCACGAGCGCATCGAAGTCGACCGCCGCGCTCCAGCCCAGCTGGGTCCTCGCCTTGTTCGAGTCGCCAACGCTCCGGGTCGCCTCGCGGCCCCTGACCAAGGCCGGGTCGACCCGCAGATAGTGCTCAGCGTCCAGCTCCACACGGGCAAATGCGCTCCGCGCAAATTCCGCGACCGTGTGAGGCACGCCGCTCGCCAGCACGTAGTCCTCGGGCTTCTCGGCCTGGAGCATCATCCAGGCTCCGTGCATCACGTCTCCAGCAAACGACCAGTCGCGTACGGCATCGAGATCTCCCAGCGTCAGCTCCTGGCTCAGACCGAGCGCGATTTCCGCCGCGCCGCGCGTGATCCGGCGTGTAACGAACCGCTCGGGCCGGCGCTCAGACTCGTGATTGAAGAGGATCCCTGAGCACACAAACAGGCCGTCGTGCTCCCGCATCGCTGCGACGAGGCCGTGTGCGGCCAGCTTGGCGATCGCATACGGATTGCCTGGACGGCACGGCGTCAGCTCGTTTTGCGGGCTTTCGGGGGCGTTGCCGAAGATCGCGCCAGAGGACGCGAGGAACATGCGCGTGTCTGGGCTGATCTCTCCAAGCGCTTGGAGCAGCGTCGCGGTCGATCCCGCGATCGTGTTCAACGTCTGTGCCCCGGTTCGCCAGGAGTCGGGCACGAAGGACGGGCTCGCGAGGTGGTAGAGCTCATCGGGGCCTACCAGCTCGATCGCGCGACGCAGGCTCGCGCCATCAGCCAGGTCCCCCTGCGTGAGGGTCAGATGCTCGCGCAGATGCTCAGCGCAGCCCAGTGGGCGCTCAGCCGATCCGCGCAGCAGCCCGTGAACCTCATAGCCCTTCTCGAGCAACAGCTCCGCCAGGTAGGAGCCGTCCTGGCCGGTGATGCCCGTTATCAGGGCACTGCGCCCGCGATCTCCCGCGGAGGTTTCGGAAAAGCTCGACTGCGCCACTGACACCGAGCAGAGCTTACGGGCTCTGCTCTGGCGCATATATCGCCGCCAGAGCACTCGCCACCCGCTCGGGGTCACACAGCTCACGGACGCGGGCAAGCGCCCGCGCGCCGGCGGCCGCGTCGCCGCGCACACGATCGATCGCGCCGGCCAGCGCAGCGGCCTCGCCGGCTGGCACGAGACCCTCGCGGTCGACGAGCTCTGAAAGCGCCCCCACGTCGCTGCCCGCTACCGGCAGACCGGCGGCCATCGCCTCCGCCGCCGCCATCCCGAACGTCTCCCCTGAGCGTGATGGCACGAGCGCGATCGCAGCCCGCTCACGCAATCCCGCCAGCTGCTCGTCGTCGATCCTGCCGAGAAAGCTGACGTCGGCCCCGGCGGCCTGCCGGCGCAGTGTCTGCAGCTCCGGGCCATCGCCGGCCACGATCAGCGGGATGCCCGCCAGCCGGCAGGCATCGATCGCCACGTCGACGCCCTTCTCACGTGCCAGGCGCGATACGACCAGCGCGTGCCCGCCGCCGCGCTCGATCGCCGCTTCGCGGCCACGGCGTGGTTCGGCGAGCCGGCGGACCGGCGGGGCGAGCACATGCACGCGAGGCCAGGGCAGCGGTGCGCCAAGCGCGCGCAAACGCTCTCGGGCGAAGACGCTTGGCACGATGAAGGCATCGACCTGCTCGATCAGACGGCGCTGGTAGAGCGCGAGCGCCGCCGCGTAGCTCACGGCCTCGGCTCGGCTGCCGCGACAGTTGCGCACCACCCCTGGCAGCGTGTTGGAACCGTGGCAGCGCAGGCACTCCTGTCCCTGTGTGAAACACACGCCGACCGCGCACACCAGCCGGTATTGGTGCAGGTGCACGATCACGCGAGCGCCGCCCTCGCGTGCGCCCGCGAGAGCGCGCCAGCCGAGCGTCGGATGCAGGTTGTGGGCATGCAGCACGCGCGCCCTGGAGCTCCTGACCTTCGCGGCGATCTCCCCGGATCCGATTCCTCCGCGCAGCAGGCCGAGCGCCGCCCGCACGTTTGAGGTTCCCGCGGAGTCACGCTGCAGCAGCTCGGAGGGCTCGTCGAGGTACTCGCCGACCAGCCAGCGCAGATCTTCGAGAACCCGCTCCTCGCCGCCCGTGGTGCGATAGCGATTGTGCAGAAAAAGGATCATCCGGCAATCAAACCTAGACTCTCTGGCAGTCGTGTCCCCGTCTACATCGATCATCATCCCGACCCGCGGTCGCCCGGACTACCTGCGGGTCGCGCTCAGCTCGATCGCCGCGCAGGCCGCACTCGCCGGCGCCGAGACGCTCGTGATCGACGACGAGGGACCCTCGCCCACACGGCGCGCAATGGTCGAGGGCCTGGGGGCGAGCTATCAGCCGCACGCCCGTCCGCTGGGCCTGAACGTGGCGCGCAACACCGGCGTGGAGCGCTCCAGCGGCGAGCTGCTGGTGTTCGTCGACGATGACGTCGAAGTCACCGCGGGTTGGCTTTCGGCGCTGATCGAGGCGGCTGAGGACCATCCCGAGGTGAGCATCTTCACCGGGCCGATACGCCCGCGCCTGGAAGGCGCTCCGCCGCGCTCCTGCGGTCGCGAGGGGCCGCCGATCACCTCTCTGGATCTCGGCGAGCAGGACACCCAGGAGGTTGGCTACGCCTGGGGCGCGAACATGGCGTTGCGCCGCTCGGCATTCGCACGCATCGGGCCATTCGACATCTCGCTGGCAAACGGCGGCGATGAGCAGGAGTGGCAGGATCGGCTGCGCGCGCTGGGCCTGGGGGCGGTGCTGTATGTGGCGCGAGCGGCCCTGTATCACCGCCGCAGCCCGGCCGACGCGCGACTGCTTGCGCTGATGCGCGCCGCTCACAGCCGGGGACGCGCGAGCCGTCGCTTCGACAGCTGGCGCGCTGAGGGCCCGCCGATCGCCCGCGAGCTGTCGACGCTAGCCGGCTGCGCCGGGCATGTTGTTCGCTATCGCTGTCCGGCCGGCCTGACGATGGTCGCTCACAGCAGCGGGCGCCTGCGTCAGGCCGTCGGCGAGCGGCGAGCACAGGAGCCCGCATCCACGCACGAGGATTTCCTCTCCGGCTCCAGCGGCACGGTCGCAGGCTCAGACGCGGTGCGCCGCGCCGTCGCAGACCAGATCGCCGCCTCGTTTCAGGTTCTCAGCGGCCAGCGCTTTTTCCTGGGACGCTCAGCACGCAGGACGCCGCCGCGAAGGCGCGTGCTGGTGATCGGCGTCGAGCGAGCAGAGCGCCGCTCGCTCGCGGCAGCGATCCGCTCAGAGCTCACCCGCACACGACACGATGTCGAGCTCGCGACCTGCCCGCCGGGCGACCGGGGCAAGTTCGAGAACCTCAACCTGCTGCTCTCACGCCACCCCGTGACGGACCGTGATTGGCTGCTCGTGATCGACGACGACGTCGTGCTGCCGGGCGGCTTTCTCGATCGGCTGCTGTTCTTAGCCGAGCGTTTCTCCTTGGACCTCGCCCAGCCGGCCCACAGCCTGAGCTCACACGCGGCCTGGCAGGTGACGCGCAGGCGCATGACCAGCGCGGTGCGCGAGACGCGCTTTGTCGAGATCGGCCCGGTCACGGCGTTTGCCTCTCGCACCTTCTCAGAGCTGCTGCCGTTTCCGCCGCTGAGCATGGGCTGGGGCCTCGATCTGCACTGGGCGGCGCTGGCCCGCGAGCACGGTTGGCGCTGCGGGGTGTTGGACGCGCTTGCCGTCGGTCACACCACAGCCCCGGCGGCAACCGCCTATTCGCGTGAGTCGGCGATCGCCGAGGCGCGCGCGTTTCTGTCCGATCGTCCGTACCTGCGTGCCACCGAGGCCCAACAAACTCTGCTCACCCATCGTCGCTGGTGAAGGTCGCCGTCGTAGCCGAGTTCTACCCCAGCCGCGCGGACCCGGTGCTGGGAATCTGGGCCCACCGGCAGGCTCTCGCCGCCCGTGCGGCGGGCGCCGAGGTCGAGATCCTGGTTCTCCACCGCCTGGTGCCGCCGCGCGCGGCGTTCAGCAATGGTCCGAGTGGGGCATTCGCCGCATGGAGACGGCTCGCGCGGCAACCTCGTCATGAACTCCACGACGGGCTGCGGGTCACCTATGTGCCATATCTCTCGCCGCAACGCGCGCGGTACTACCCGGCGTGGGGCGCGTGGGCGGCGCCAGCGCTCGCGCTCGCGCTGCGCAATCTGCGGCGCGGCTTCCCGTTCGAGATCATCCACTCTCACAACGCCGTTCCCGCGGGCGAGGCGGTGCGCAGGGCGCATCTGCGTGTGCCGCATGTGATCTCCGTGCACGGCGGCGACGTCCTCTACACGGCGCCCCGGTATCCGGCTGGCGCAAAGGCGGTCGGCGCCAGCCTCGGCGCCGCGCGCCTAGTGCTGGCCAACAGCCGCGACATCGCGCATCTCTCTGAAGCGCTCGGCGCGCAGCGGGTGAGGGTGGTTCACCTCGGCGCTGATCTGCCCACTCTCGCGCGGGCTTCGACGCGAGACGATCCGCCGGCGCTCGTGACGGTCGCGCACCTGGTGGCTCGCAAGCGTCACGCGGACGTGCTGCGTGCGCTGGCCGTGCTGTCAGATCGTTTCCCGGCGCTGCGCTATGTGATCATCGGCGACGGCCCCGAGCGGATCGCGCTCGAGGGACTCGCCGCTCGTCTGGGGGTGGCTGACCGAGTCGAGTTCTGTGGAGCCCTCGAGCCTGGCGCGGCGCTCGAGCGAGCCCGGCGCTGCACGCTGCTGGTGATGCCCTCGACCGAGGAGGCCTTCGGTGTCGCCTACATCGAGGCGATGGCCGCCGGCCTGCCGGCGATCGGCTGTCGCGGGGAGCCGGGACCGGAGGAGATCGCGGCGGCCGGCGACGGGCTGATACTCGTGCCGCCCGGTGACATCGAGCGACTGACTCAGCGCATCGGTGAGCTGCTGGGAGACCCAGAGCGGTTGCGCGAGACTGGCCGGCGCGCCCGTGACACCGTGGCCACCCACTTCACCTGGCAGCGCTGTGGTGAGCAGACGCTCACTGCCTACGAGGACGCCCTGCGATGAAGCCGGTCCTGTTCGTCACCTCCCACGCACCACCGGATCGAGTCGGGGCCTTCGTGCGCCTGCACGAGCAGGAGCTCGTCGAGTTCGCGCTGTTCGGCGGACGCTCCAAGCACGGCGCCGCCGAGTCCGGGCGGGAGCTGCCGTTCCCCCATCGCCGTGTGCGCCAGCGAGACCTTGCGGGGATCGCCTCCAGCGGACGGTTTCGCGCGGTGGTGTGCTCGACCGGTGGCCGCGTGGCGCTGCCGGGCACCTGGAGCGGCGCCAGGCGCGCGCGCGTCCCGCTGATCCTGTGGAGCTCGCTGTGGGCTCATCCCCTCAGCCCCGCGCACGCCGTCAGCTATCTCGCCCTGGCACGGCTGTACCGGTCGGCCGACGCGATCGTCACCTACGGGCCCCATGTCAGCGCCTACGTTCGCGCACACGGTGCGACCAACGTCCACATCGCCCCGCAGGCGGTGGACAACGAGTTTTGGAGCTCCTCGGCCAACAGCGCTCCGCCACAGCCAGCATGGCCGGCCGCGAGCGCCGTCAACTTCCTGTTTGTGGGTCGCCCCGCGCGGGAAAAGGGCATACAGGTTCTGCTGACGGCCTGGCATTCATCGGGCCTGTCGAGGGCCGCCGCCGCGCTCGTCCTCGTCGGCGCGGGATCCGTTCCCCCACGGGTCCCCGCCGGCGGCGCGGTGGATCTGAGCACCTCGGGGGTACGCAGCACGGATCCAGTCAACGCCGATGAGTTGCGCAACTTCTACGCCGCCGCCGACGTCCTGGTGGTGCCGTCGATCCAAACCAGAACCTTCCGCGAGCCGTGGGGCTTGGTGGTAAACGAGGCCATGAACCAGCAACTGCCAGTGATCGCCAGTGACGCCGTCGGAGCCGCGGCCGGGGGGCTCGTGCGCGATGGTCACAACGGCATGGTGGTGGCGGCGGGCGACAGCGACGCCCTCGCCGAAGCCCTCGGAGTGCTCGCGAGCAATGGCCGTTTGCGAGCCCAGATGGGCAGAGCGGCAGCGCGCGATGTCCTCCCCTACAGCTACGAGGCCTGGGCGCAAGGGTTCTCACGCGCCCTTGACAGCGTCGGTCTCTCCCGGCGAGATTGGTAGCGTGCGCCAGTCACCGATGTCAAAGATTCCCCGTCTCCCAGCGGTACTCGGCGCGCTGACGCTCGCCGCGATGCTGCTCGCGCCAGCCACGGCATACTCGAGCGAGGCCTCGACGATCATCAACCGGTGCACCCACGGCAAGTCCCTGAGCGGCTTCAGCCAACAGGCGTACCGCAAGGCCCTTCAGCAAGTGCCGACCGAGGTCAGCGAGTACACCGACTGCTCTGAACTGATTCGCAAGGCACAGCTCGCGGGCGCGGGTTCGCACCGAGGCACCGGCGCGAACATCGGTGCCGGGGGCCGCGGTGAAGGTGGTGGCGGCTCAGCCGGCGCGAGCCCTGTCAGCGCGCTTGTCCCGACGCCGACCGAGCAGCGGGCGATCACGAGCGCCGGTCACGTCGCGTCCGTGCCGCAGAAAATCGGCACGAGCTCGATCGCCCCGGGGGTCGTGCACGCGAACATCGCCTCGGCGTTGAGCTCGCTGCCCACGCCTCTGCTGGCAATTCTGATTTTCCTGCTCGCCTGCGCCCTGGCGCTCATCGGAGGAGTCCTGAGAGAACGTGTCCTCGAGCGCCACCGTATCTGAGCACCCAGCGGCGGCGGTCACCCACGCCCCCCCGCCGCGGGAGCAGGGCGGGCTTCGCGTTGCCCTGAGACTTCACGGCGTGATCTGGCCGGCCCTGGCGATCGGCGCGCTGTTGTGCTGGATCACCTTCCAGGCAGGCGGTGGCCTGAATCTGGAATCGATGACCGGCGTGGAGATGATCTTGACGATCGGCTCGGGTCTCGTGATCGCCTTGGCGATCCTCTTCGCGCCAGCCGCCAGGAGAGCCTACGGATCCTGGCCGGCGGCGCTGCTGCTCGCGCTGACGGCGCTGACGGCGCTCTCGGTGGTGTGGTCGGTCCAGCCCGATGACAGCTGGCAGGACGCGGGGCGCATGCTCGCCTACAGCGCTGTATTCGGCGCGGCCGTGGCGCTCGCGCACGCGGCTCCGTCGCGATGGCAGGCGATCCTCGGTGGGGTGGTGCTTGCCGCGGTGGTCGTGTGTGGTTACGCGCTGGCGACCGAGGTGTTCCCCGCCCGGCTGGACCCGAACGACCTCTATGCGCGTCTGCAGGAACCCTACGGCTACTGGAACGCGATTGGGCTGACCGCCGCGATGGGCGTGATCGGCGCGCTGTGGCTCGGTGCGCGGCGCGCCGGGCACGAGTTGCTCAGCGCGCTCTCCTACCCGATCATGGGGCTCTTTCTGATCACGCTGCTGCTCGCCTATTCGCGCGGCGCGCTGGCCGCCCTGACACTCGGCCTGATCCTCTGGTTCGCGATCGTGCCGCTGCGCCTGCGCTCGGCGGCTGTGCTGGTCACCGGTGGGCTCGGTGCCGCGGTCGTGGTGGCTTGGGACTTCTCCCAGCACGCGCTTTCGACTGATGGCGTGCCCCTGCCAGAACGCGTCAGCGCGGGACACCAGCTCGGTGTCCTGATCGCCGCCGTACTCCTCGCTCTGAGCATCGCCGGGCTCAGCATCGGCTTCTTCACCGCCCGGCGCGCACCTCGGCGCTCGACGCGCCGCCGGGCTGGCACTCTGCTGATCGGCCTGCTCGTGCTGGCCATCCTCGCCTTCGCGGGACGGGTCGCGGTCAGCAAACGCGGCCTGTTTGGAAGCATCTCACACACTTTCAACTCACTCACCAACCCGAACGCGAAAGTCCCGGCAAACACGCCCGGGCGCCTGACCGCCGTCGGCAGCGTGCGCGCGCGCTACTGGAACGAAGCGCTCGAGGTATTCAAAGCTCATCCCTTGCTGGGATCTGGCGCGAGGGGCTTCGAAACGGCTCACCTGCGATATCGCACCGAGCTGATCGAAGCTCACCAGGCCCACGGCTACATCGTGCAAACGCTCGCGGATCTCGGCCTCGTGGGCCTGCTCGTGACGCTCGCGCTGCTGGCCGTCTGGATGCTTGCCGCCGGACGCTCCACGCATCCCTTCAACCGCCGCTGGCAGGGCTGGCGCTGGCGCGGACACCCGGAGCCCTACACGGCGGAGCGAATCGGGATGCTGAGCATGCTCTGCCTGGTTGTCGTGTTCGGCTTGCACTCCCTCATCGATTGGACGTGGTACGTACCCGGCGACGCCTGCGTCGCCCTGCTGTGCGCGGGCTGGCTGGCAGGTCGCGGTCCGCTGGCCGGCGGCGCGCACGCCGATGAATCCACACTCGCGCTGCCATCCAGCGCGACGTGGATGGCCGGAGCGCCCGACGCGCGCCCGCGACGCCCGCGCCTGCCCTCTCGATCGGAGATCGGCAGGCTGCGGATCGCGGCGGCCGCCTGCGTGGTGATCGCGGCGCTGCTCGCCGCCTGGGCACAATGGCAGCCGCAGCGCTCAGCGGAGGCGTCCAACGAAGCGCTCGCGCTGCTGGCGCGCAACCCGAGCGCCGCGCTGGCGGCGGCACGGCGAGGCGTCTCGCGAGACCCACTCTCCGCCGAAGCGCTGTTCGCCCTCTCCGCGGTCCAGCAGGACGCTGGCCAGGGCGCCCAGGCGCGCGCCACGCTGCAGCAGGCGGTGCGTCTGCAGCCATCGAACCCGCAGACGTGGCTGACGCTCGGGCGCTATGACCTGAGCGCCGATCCCGCCGCCGCGATGGGTGAGTTCCGTGCCGCGATCTACCTCAACCCAGAGTCGATCGCGCCGCAGTTGATCGCGGAAAACAACGAAGAAGCGGTGTCGATCCAGAACGACTTCATCCTCGCGTTACGCGCGGCGCAGAGCGCTCAGACTCACAGCGCATCGCCGATCGCGCCGACAGCCAAAGCGAAGGCTCCCGCCCTCGGGACCAGCTCCAAGCGGCGCTCATCCGCAAACGTGCTCGGATACCTTCGGCTGAGAAGCAAGACGCCGAGCGGAGCTCGCCGCGGTGGGCGGCCGTACACGGGCGGGCTCAGGGCAGCGCGGCGCAGTCGGCGAGCACGCTAGAAGCGCGACCGCCGGGCCGAGGCCAGCATCAGTTTTTGAGCACCGGGTACTCTGCCCACACCACGTATACGGATCTCCTCGAAACCGAAATCACCGAGCAGCCGGCGCAGTGTCCGTGCTGTGTAGAAGCGCAGGTGCTCAGAGAGCGGGTCGAAGTGCGTGTCAAAGGATCCCGGGCGCAGCGCCATTGCCAACACCCGCAGAGGGGGATGGGCCGGGGTGCTGAGCAGCAGCCTGCCGCCCGAGCGCAGCACGCGACGCGCCTCCGAGAGCCATCCGGCGGTGTCAGCCACGTGCTCGATCACCTCCCCCGCCCAAACCACATCGAAGCTCGAGTCCTCGAGCTCCCACGGGCGATCGCTTGCGATCAATCTCAGATCGAGACCGGGGTCGCACGCCCGCGCTCTGCGCAGCGGCTCGGCGGCCACGTCGGCAGCGACCACGGCGATGCCCGCCCGCTCCAGCTCAGTGGCGAAGCGGCCCTCGCCGCAGCCGATATCGAGCACCCGCTGACCGGGCTCCACGTGCTCGAGCAGGAAAGCCAGCCGCACGCCCAGATCGGCCGGCTGCAGACCCTCGGGAACGGCCTCCCACAGACTCTCGTGATACTCGCGGGAACTCATCGCTCGCCAAGGCTAGAGCAGCCGAGACAGCCGCGGCCGCGAGGAATCATTCGGCTGCGGGGAACTCATCCAGCCAAGCGACCGGATCCTCGCGAGGGACTCACACGCGCGTGCGACACATTCCAACCGCTGCACTCGCAAACCGTCTATGTTCCTGGCAACACACGTCGTGGGGAACACGTGAAATCACCTCTGAGCTCATGAGAGTCGCATTCGACAGCCGTCCCGTGGCGGATCCGCGCGGTGTCGGACGGTATTCGCGCTGTCTACTCGACGCGCTCCGGGAGACCGCCAGCGGCACCGCTGAGATCGTCGAGACGCACAAGCCCAAGCGGGTCGATGTGTTTCACTCCCCATGGATTCAGGGTGCGATGCTGCGCAGCCCCTGTCCGATGGTCGTCACGCTTCACGACCTGGCGGCACTCAAGCGGCCCAGCGAGTATCTGCGCACCGGCATGCGCTCCCGTCTGCGCTACCTGGCGGTGCAGCGCGCGATGCGCGTGATCGTTCCGACAGAGGCCGTGGCGGCCGATGCCGTCGAGCGCATCGGCCTTCACCGCGAGCGTCTGGTCGTGATCGCGGAGGCTCCGGCCCCGTCGATGTACCGGCGCTCCGAGCAGGAGATCGCGGAGGTGCGCAAACGCTTCGAGCTGCCGGAGCGCTACCTGATGTGGGTCGGCAGCCTGCTTCACCCCGAGCCGCGCAAGCACGTCGCCAAGCTCGCGGCCACAAAGCGAGAGTTGCCGCTCGTGCTGGTGGGGCCGACCCGCCCGTGGGCGCACGAGCTGCCCGACGTGATCCTCACGGGCCGCGTCTCCGACGAACATCTGGCCGCGATCTACAGCGGCGCGCACGCACTGGTCTTTCCGAGCGAGGACGAGGGCTTTGGCCTGCCGACCGTCGAGGCGCTCGCTTGCGGCACCCCCGTCGTGGCATGCGAGGTGCCGGCGCTGCGTGAGGTTCTCAGCGGCCGGGCGACGTTCGTGGACCCCGGTGACCTGCGCTCGCTGGTGCTCGCGGCGCAGTGCGTGGAGCGCCCTGCTCCGGACCCACCCGCATGGACCTGGGCCGATGCCGCGCGGGCGACGTGGGACACCTATGAAGCGGTCATCGGCGCCGCCGGAACCGTCGGCAGCACCGCGCAGCGCCAGCCGGGCACCCCCTGGAGGGGCAGCGGGCCGATCAGTAGGCGCCGCGCTGCAACAGGACAGCAGGAACCGTCTTGAGCAGGATCGTGAAGTCGAGCGCCAGCGACCAGCGCTCGAGGTAGATGAAGTCGAGGTGCACGAGGTCGTCGAAATCGAGCTCCGAGCGGCCTGAGACCTGCCACAGGCCGGTTATGCCGGGAAGCACGAGGTAGCGCTTGCGGTGCCACTCCTCGAGCAGCTCGTAGTCGCGCTGCGGTAGCGGACGGGGTCCCACGAGCGACATCTCGCCGCGCAGAACGTTGATCAGCTGGGGCAGCTCGTCCAGCGAGAAGCGCCGCAGCATCCGGCCCACCGGAGTTGTGCGTGGATCATCGCGGATCTTGAACAGGGCACCCGAAGCCTCGTTGAACTCTTCCAGAGCCTGCTGATGATGCTCGGCGTCGGTGTACATGGTGCGGAACTTCAGGCACGCAAAGGGACGCTGGCCGATTCCCGGGCGCATCGAGCGAAACAGAACAGAGCCGCGCGAGCTCACCCGTATGGCCAGCGTGATCACCAACAGAAGCGGGCTGAGCAGCAACAGCAGCAGCGTCGCGCCGACAACGTCGAAGGTGCGCTTGAGCGCGAAGTCGATGCCCTCGAAGACGGGCGGGCTGAGCTCAAACAGCGGCACCGACTCTCCCGGAACGAACTCGGCGCGATGAATCAGGATCTCCATCGTGGACGGCGCCAAGCGCACCCGCACACCACGCCGATGGCATTGATCGACCAGCTCCACAGCCTCGACCTGAGGGAAGTCCGGATCGGCGATGATCACCTCATCGATCCGTTCGCTTTCGAGCACCTCTTCCAGCTTCTCCAGCGAGCCCAAAGAGCGCAGGCCGTTCGCCGGTAAAACGTTGGGCGATAGAAATCCGACCACCGCGATCGGCGAATGCGGCGCGTCCGCCAGCGCGTGCGCAACATCGCGAATGTGCTTCCCGGTGCCCACCAGCACCGCGCGTCGCTCATAGCCCGCGATACGCAGGATCGCCCCTGTCAACCACTCGTACACAGCACGCAGCAGCGATACATACAGCAGCGCGAAGGCCAGCGAGCCCCAGAAGATGTAGTAGCTGGAGAAGTGTTCGCCGCTGATGACCGCGAACACCAGCGCCACGCCAGCGACCTCGAACAGCGAGCCCACGATCCGCGACAAACCGGGCCGCTGCGCTCGCTCGGCGTACAGCCCGGAGCGCGCAAACAGCAGCGCTGTCACGAGATAGGCGAACGCGAGTATCCGCCTGGCTTCATGCAGCGCTGGGCTCAGCTGCACGTGGCCCACCACCGCGGCCTTCAGCACGAGTGCCGTGAAGATCGCCAGTGACACCCCCAGCAGGTCGAGTGCCAGCAGAGAGAACACACGCGCCAGCTTGCGAGCGACCACCAGCCTCAGCACGAACGAGAGCCCAGGCGGGCGAGACCGCATGTCGCGATCGTTGGGCTCGACGCGAACAGCCGCCAACGGCGTGCCGTTTGTCTCCTCGGAGACTCGCTCGACGGCCGGATCAGACCTCAATGCTCGCTTTGAAGATGCCATCTCGCTGTTCACAACGCGCAAGCGTCCCAGATGTAGCGGTGCGAAGCGCACCTTCGAGCCCAATGCCGCTCTAGCCCAGATACCCACGCGCCAGCGCATCGAATCACTGGATCACCGTTCCAGAACATAGACGATTTCCAATAGGAACCCAATTCATGCATCCCGGGGACCAACGCGCCGCGGCCTGGCCCGAGCTGCGCGCGCTCGCGTCGTTGCCTCCAGAGACCGATTCAGCCGGCGAGATCCCGGGCTCCCACTGACTCGATCGTGCGCCTCAGCCCATCCCGCAGCGAGATCTCCGGGGACCAGCCGAGCAGCTCGCGCGCCAGTGAGATGTCCGGCTTACGTTGCTTGGGGTCGTCCACCGGCAGTGCCTCGTAGACGATCTCCGACTTCGAGGACGTCAGCTCGACGATCTGTTCAGCTAGTTGCAGCAGCGTGAACTCGTCGGGATTGCCGACGTTCACGGGATCGTGGTAGCCAGACTCAGCGAGCGCGATCATCCCACGGATCATGTCCGAGACGTAGCAGAACGAGCGCGTCTGGCTGCCATCGCCGAACACCGTGATCGGACGGTCCTGGAGCGCCTGGCGGAAGAACGTCGGGATCGCCCGCCCGTCGTTCGGGCGCATCCGCGGCCCAAAGCTGTTGAAGATCCGCATGATCGCCGTGTCGACCCCCTGCTGGCGGTGGTAGGCCATCGTCAGCGCCTCCGCGTAACGCTTGGCCTCGTCGTAGACACCTCGCGGCCCGATCGGGTTGACGTGCCCCCAGTAGGACTCCCGCTGCGGATGCTCCTGAGGATCGCCATAGACCTCGCTCGTCGAGGAGATCAAGAACCTCGCCCGCTTGGCCTTGGCCAGCCCGAGCGTGTGATGGGTGCCGTAGGAGCCGACCTTCAGCGTGTGCAACGGCAGCCGCAGATAATCGATCGGCGACGCCGGCGACGCCAGGTGATACACGAAATCAACCGGCTCATCAACGAAATACGGCTCGATGATGTCGAGATGCAACAGCGTGAAACGCTCCGGATCGCGGATGTGCTCGATGTTCGCCAGCGACCCCGTCTCCAGGTTGTCCACGCAGATCACGCGGTTGCCGCGAGCGAGCAGCTCATCGCACAGGTGCGAACCCAAGAATCCAGCGCCGCCGGTCACGAGACATGTGGACACGGGCGCAGAATACTCGCCGCCAGAGACGCAGGCCGCTGAGCCCCCGCCACCGAGCCGGACCGCCGCGTGCCGGCCGCGGCGCCTTTCGCGCCCGCGTTTTCGCGCCCGCATCGCCGATATCTCTGCCCGGAGGTCTTATCATCACCGCGCATGAGCGTCGCCGGCACACCTGAGGATGACCCCGAGCACCTGACGGTCGCGCCGATCGTGGGGCCTGAGGATCCGCGGCACTTCACCGACTCCGGGATCGAGATCGCGGCGCTCTACTCAGAGGACGATCTGCCGAAGGATCTCGATCTCGGCGAGCCCGGACAGTTTCCCTACACGCGCGGCGTGCACCGTGAGATGTATCGCAAGCAGACCTGGACGATGCGCCAGTACGCGGGCTACGCCTCGGCCAAGGAGTCCAACGAGCGTTACCGCTATCTGCTCTCCAAGGGTTCCACGGGCCTCTCGATGGCCTTCGATCTGCCGACCCAACTGGGCCTCGACTCAGACGATCAGCGCTGCCTGGGAGAGGTCGGCCGCACCGGTGTGGCGATCGACACGATCGATGACATGCGCACCGCCTTCGATGGCATCCCCTTGGATCAGGTCTCCACCTCGATGACGATCAACGCCCCAGCGGCGTGTCTGCTGGCGCTGTACGAGCTCGTCGGCTCCGAGCAGGGCGTGCCCTCAGAGCAGCTGCGAGGCACGACCCAGAACGACGTGCTCAAGGAGTACATCGCCCGCGGCAACTACATCTATCCGCCCGAGCCGACGATGCGCCTGACGACGGATCTGTTCGAATACTGCCACCGGCACATCCCGAAGTGGAACACGATCTCGATCTCCGGCTACCACTTCCGCGAGAAGGGCTGCTCGGCGGTGCAGGAGGTTGCCTTCACGCTGTCCTCGGGAATCGCGTATGTGCAGGCGGCCGTCGACCGGGGACTCGACGTCAACGACTTCGCGCCGCGCCTGGCGTTCTTCTTCAACGGCCACAACAACGTCTTCCAGGAGGTCGCGAAGTTCCGCGCGGCCCGGCGCATGTGGTCGGAGATCATGCGCGAGCGCTTCGGCGCAACCAATCCGAAGGCGATGATGCTCCGCTTCCACACACAGACCGGCGGGGTGACCCTGACCGCCCAGCAGCCCGAGAACAACATCGTGCGCGTCGCGCTGCAGGGCTTCGCCGCCGTCTGCGGTGGCACCCAGTCACTGCATACCAACGGCTTTGACGAGGCGCTCGCGCTGCCCACCGAGCACGCTGCCAAGATCGCCCTGAGGACACAGCAGATCCTCGCCCACGAGTCCGGCGCCACCGACACCGTCGATCCGTTCGCGGGCTCATATTTCGTCGAGTCGCTCACCGATGAGATCGAAACGCGAGCCAATGAGCTGATCGCGAAGGTTGACGCACTCGGCGGCTCGGTCCATGCGATCCAGTTCATCACCAGCGAGATCGACGAGTCCGCCTGGGGCTACCAGGAGCGCTACCGCATCGGCCAGGACATCGTCGTCGGCGTCAACAAGTACGAGGAAGAGGGCATCGAGGTTCCCGACCTCCTACGTGTCGACCCCGAGTCAGAGCGCGAACAGGTCGATCGGCTGCGGAAGTTCAAGGCGGACCGCGACCAGGAGCTGGTGAGGCGACGTCTGCTGGAGCTGAGCGATGTGGCGCGCGGCTCTGAGAACCTGCTGCCCGCGATCCGCCAGGCGCTCGAGGACCGCGCCTCACTCGGCGAGGTGTGCGCGGCGATGCGTGAGGTCTTCGGCAAATACACGCCGACGTTCTGATCCTGCGGCGGTGAAGGTGGTTCTGAGTGACGCCTGACAGCGGGTATAGCGGGCCAGGCGGCTCCCCGGTCGACGCCCAGACCGGCGGACGCATCGCGGTGGTGATCGGCAGCACGCGCCCCACACGGATCTGCCCGGGAATCGCAGAGTGGGTCAGGCACGCGATGCAGGAGGAGAGCCGTCTGCGCTACGAGCTGATCGACCTCGCCGAGATCAACCTGCCATTCCTAGATGAGCCGTTGAAGGCGGCGCTGCGGGAATACGAGCACGAGCACACGCGTGCCTGGAGCCAGATAGTCAGCGGCTACGCCGGCTTTGTCTTCGTCTTCCCCCAATACAACTGGGGATACCCCGCGCCGCTGAAGAACGCTTTGGACTACCTCTACTACGAGTGGCACGACAAGCCCGCCGTTTCTGTCACCTATGGCACCCGTGGGCCGCGCAGCAATTTCTCGGCGTCCTCGAAGGTCTCCACATACGCCCGCTGGCAAGCCGCCTGGAGATCGTGATCACCGACGGGGACGTCGACCGAGACTGGCAACTGAAGGACCTCGACGCCATGCTGCGACCCTATCTCGCTCAGGTCAGAGAACTAGATGCCCAATTTGTCGAGACGCTCGAGGACACCCAAGAGAGCGGGCCGTCCGCGGCCAACCTGCCCGCTTGATTGACGCCTCCACGGCTCTGAGAACCTGCCGCCGGCAATCCGCCAAGCGCTCACAGCGCGGCGATGCGCGAGGTCTTCGGCAAATACACGCCGACGTTCTGAAGTCATCCCTCGCTGGGTAGACGCAGGATCACCCCAGCGGCGTCCGCCTCAGCGGGCGTCTCGAACGCATGGGCAGCGCGCAACTGCGTCTCGGCGCGATCGATCTCGGTCCAGTCGAGCTGGGCGCAGAACTCCTGCGCCCGATCCAATACGCGGATCAGCGGATCGGGATTGGCATAGCGGGACATGGCACGTAGCGCGCTCAGGTAGTCGTCGCGGAAGACCGCCGGGACGATCAGCCGCTGCTGGGAGGCGGCACTCAGCTCGGCATTGCTCAGCACGCGGGCCACGCGCCCGTTGCCGTCGGCGAACGGGTGGACCTCGGACACCAGGAACATCGCGAACACGGCGCGCTGGAAACCGGCAGGCAATGTCAGGTAGCGCTCCATCCCGCGCTCGAGCGTGCCGCGTACCAGCGTTGGCGCGACGAACTCCGTCTGCCAGGCGCGATTGGCACGCGTCTTGTACCCACCTGGCAGCATCTCCGAGCGCACGGAGAGCACTCGCGAATGCGCCGATCGGAGGATGCCCTCCAGGGTGGCGAAGTCACTCGGCACCCTGACACGGGCCGCAACATCGGCCACGAGACCGTACGTGCCCAGTATGTCGTGCGCGTCCTCGGGTCGATCGACCGGTATCGCGCCCGCAAAGACGATCTCCTCGGCCTCGCTGACGAGGAACTCCGTGCCCTCGATGAAGTTCGAGAAGTACGCCTCGAAGAACGCGAACGGTGCTCCCATGTGCATGGAACGCGCGGGCCGGTTGACCGGCACATGCGCACCCAGCGCCGCCATCAACTCGTCGAACAGCGCCAAGCGCCGCTCGTCCCACCCGACGCCGGCCCGGGTGGCGCGTGCGTGAGCAGTGACCAGCTCGCTGTCCCAGGTGCCCAAAAGGGCACCGATGGTCGAGTCCAGGCGTGCGGCCTCCGTCACAGCATCTAGCTCGCGAGCCAGCTGACGCGTCTCCTCACGTAGACGGTTCAGCTCCTCCTCGCCCTGATTGACGAGCACCGCCCGTAGTTGCCCCTCCAGCTCGGCGACGCTCAGCGTGCGGCTGACGCCGCTTCGCGCACGCGACGCACGCGCGTTCTCGAGGAACCGCCGTGGCCAGGAGCTCAGGTGCAAGCCGCTGTCCATAAACGGCTGATCCCCGCTCACAGGACCAGGTCCGCGACGGCAGTTGAGCACCAGGCCCGGCAGACGCACGATGCGCCGCGTAGCGGAGCACAAGAACACGGAGCCCTCCTCGCCGGACGGTCGCAGCTCGAACGCCGTGCGGTCTGCGATCACCGCGCCGGGAAAGTAGCCCGCGGCGATGTCCCACACCCCTCGCCGAACGATGTCGGGCAGAGGATCGGTGAGATTCTTCGTATAGAGCCGTCCCTCGATGTGGCGCACCTCGCCGACACCAAGCAGACGGCGGACCGCGCGCGAAGTCCCGGTGCTCGAGAAGAAGACCTCGGACTGCGCTTCGAGCGAAAACGTCGTCGTAAGCCGCGACATGGAGACAATTATGTCGAAATAATCGGCGTAAGCGCGGAATAACGTCGAGATAATCGGCGTAAGGATCTTGGACGCGGATTCGAGTCACCTGTTGAGTGGCTTCCGCCCGCCGCAGCGATTAGGCTCCCGCCATGATCCTCACCCCCGCCGTCGCGTTCTTCGAAATCGTCCTCGCCGTCCACATCATGGCCGCGGTGGTCGCCTTCGGAGTCACCTTCGCCTACCCGATCATCTTCCCGGTCATCGAAAAAGCCGATCCGCGAGCCCTACCGGCGGTGCATCGCGCCCAGCTCGCGATCGGTCGGCGGCTGATCCAGCCGGGCCTCGGCGTCGTGCTGCTGGCGGGCATCTACCTGGCCAGCAAGCTGCACGAGTGGAGCGCCTTCTTTGTCCAGTGGGGCCTCGCCGTGGCAATCGTGCTGGGAGCGCTGGGCGGACTGTTCTTCTCACCCAACGAGCGGCGCATGATCGAGCTGTCCGAGCGCGATATCGCCGCGGCTGTGGGTGACGAGGTGACTCTCAGCGCGGAGTACCGCGCCGTGAGCAAGCGGGTCGCGCAGGTTGGGGCGGCCTCGAGTGTGCTGATACTCGTGACGATCTATTTCATGGCGACGCACACCGGGGGCTGACGGCCCCGAAAGACCGTTACCCTGAGGGGTATGAGCAACGGTTATCGAGTCGCTGTCGTCGGCGCGACCGGCCAGGTCGGCACGCTGATGCTGCGCCTCCTACAGGAGCGCCGATTCCGCGCGCGCGAGATCGTCCCGTTTGCGTCCGAGCGGTCGATCGGGCGGGAGCTCGAGGGTGGCCTGATCGTGCGTGCTCTCAGCGAGGCGTCGATCGAGGACTTCGACATCGCGCTGTTCTCGGCCGGTGGTCCCACCTCCGGGGAATGGGCGCCCGCGTTTGTGCGCGCCGGAGCCACGGTGATCGACAACTCCTCCCGCTGGCGCATGCAGGATGACGTGCCGCTGGTGGTCAGCGAGGTCAACCCCGATGCGCTCGAGTCCCACCGGGGGATCATCGCCAACCCCAACTGCTCGACGATGCAGATGGTCGTCGCGCTGAAGCCGATCCACGAGGCCGCCGGCATCGAGCGCTTGGTGATCTGCACATATCAGGCCGTCTCGGGCACGGGCAGCGCAGCCGTGCAGGAGCTGCTCGATCAGTCCCACGCGCTGCTGCACGAGCGAGAGATCGCCCCGCCCGGCGCTTACGCTCATCAGATCGCCTTCAACGCCCTGCCGCACGCCGGCAGCTTCGCCGCGGGCGATGACCACACCGATGAGGAGCGCAAGCTCATCAACGAGACACGCAAGATCCTCGCCGACCCAGAGATCCGTGTCTCAGCGACCTGTGTGCGCGTGCCCGTCGTCACGGGCCACTCCGAGGCTGTCAACGTGCAAACGCGAGATCCGCTCACTCCCGAGCGGGCACGCGAGCTGCTGATGGCCGCGCCCGGCCTGACGGTGGTGGACGATCCCGGCGCCGCGCTTTATCCGCTGGCGATCGAGGCCGCCGGCCGGGACGACGTTCTCGTCGGGCGCATCCGCCGCGACCCGGGCCACGAGCGCGCGCTCGACATGTGGATCGTCGCCGACAACCTGCGCAAGGGCGCCGCCACCAACGCCGTGCAGATCGCCGAGGCGCTGCACGAGCGGGGGCTGATCGGCGCCCACCGCGCTCCCGCCGCCGCGTAGCCGGACCGCCGAGCGCATGCGCTTGTGCGTATCGCCACGCTGAAGGAGTTGGGGCAGATCGCACGAAACGGTGAGCGATGGTCTCAACCGAGGTGAAGCGCACGATCGTCAAGTCCCCGCCCGAGCTGTGGGCGCAAGTGAGCGACGCGGCAACTCTGATGCGTCATCTCGGTGAGTTCGGTGAGATCCGGATAACCCGGGCCGAGCCGGAGAAGATCGTCGAGTGGGAGGCCGAGCTCGCGAGCGGCAAGGTCCAGATCAAGCCCTCGGGGTGGGGCACACAGGTGCTGCTCAGCGTGACCCGCGAGCTTCCCGAGCCGGCCCTGGCGGAGATCGAGCCGCTGACGGCCACCGACGCCCAGCAGGTAGAGCCCCAATCAGGATCGGAGCCCGAGTCTGCGCAGGAGCAGGAGCCTCAGCCGCAGACGGCTGAGATCGTGCCGGAGGCATCCGAGCCGGCCGTCACAGAGCCCGAGCCGATCGCGCTCGAGCCGCAGGCTGAGACGGCCGAGCCCGACCCTGAGATCGTCGAGCCTGCCCCCCGGCGCGGATTCTTTGCCCGGCTCTTCAAACGCGAGCGCCAGCGAACCGCCGCGGACACGAGCACCACCGAGCTGAGGGGCGTGGGTGCAGATAGCGATCACCCCGCGGTCTCCGCCGGGCAGAGCGGCGCGGAGCAGCAGACGCCGATCGCCGGCGAGGAGGCTTCGGCGCCAGCCCCACCGGCCGAGCTGCAACCGGCGGCGAGCCACTGCGAAGAAGTCGATCGCGACCAAGAGGCGGCCGTCGAGGAACCCGCCGACGCCGACACGAGCCAGCTCGATATCGCGGCTGAACTGGCCCAGGCCGAGGAGCTCTTGAGCGAGCAGACGGCTGTCGTGCTGAGCTCGATGCTCGACCGTTTGGGCGCCGCGCATCATCGTCCCTTCTCGCGCGGATAACATCCCGCGCCGAATGCGCCAGAGGGCACCCGAAACATACGAGGAGAAGCTCGCCCAGTTGCAGGAGCTGCGCCAGGCGGCGCTTCACTCCGCGCCGGAGGCCGAGGAGAAGCAGCACGCCCGCGGCAAGTACACCGCCCGCGAGCGTGTGGAGAAGCTGCTGGACGAGGGCTCCTTCCAGGAGCTCGACACATTCGTGCGCCATCGCACACACGACTTCGACATGCAGAAAAACCGTCCCTGGGGCGACGCCGTGGTGACCGGCCACGGCACGATCGACGGCCGCACCGTGTGCGTGTTCAGCCAGGACTTCACGGTCTTCGGCGGCTCGCTCGGCGAGGTGATGGGCGAGAAGATGTGCAAGATCATGGATCTCGCCGCCAAGATCGGCTGTCCGGTGATCGGCATCAACGACTCGGGCGGCGCGCGCATCCAGGAGGGCGTGGTCTCCCTCGGTGCCTACGGCGACGTGTTCGTGCGCAACGTCAAGTGCTCCGGCGTGATCCCACAGATCAGCCTGATCATGGGGCCGTGCGCGGGCGGAGCGGTCTACTCGCCGGCGATCACCGACTTCATCTTCATGGTCAAGGAGACCTCGCACATGTTCATCACCGGCCCCGACGTGATCAAGACGGTCACGGGCGAGGAGGTCGGCTTCGAGGAGCTCGGCGGGGCGATGTCGCACAACACCAAGTCCGGCGTGGCCCACTTCGCCTCCGAGGACGAGGACGCCTGTCTGGAGGACTGCCGCTACCTGCTGAGCTTCCTGCCCCAGAACAACCTGCAGACGGTGCCGCGAGTCACCCCGACCGACGACCCCAACCGCATGGACCCCGAGCTCGACCAGGTGGTGCCGGAGAACCCGAACAAGCCCTACGACATGCGCGAGGTCGTGAAGCTGATCGTCGACGACGCCGACTTCTTCGAGGTGCACGAGCACCACGCCAAGAACATCATCTGCGGCTTCGCGCGCCTGGATGGCCTGGCCGTGGGGATCGTGGGCAACCAGCCGAGCCACATGGCGGGGGTGCTGGACATCGACGCTTCCGCCAAGGCCGCCCGCTTCGTGCGCACCTGCGACGCGTTCAACATCCCGCTGCTGACCTTCTGCGACGTTCCCGGCTTCCTGCCGGGCACCGCACAGGAGTGGGGCGGGATCATCCGCCACGGCGCCAAGCTGCTGTATGCGTTCACCGAGGCGACGGTCCCCAAGATCACCGTGATCACGCGCAAGGCCTACGGCGGCGCCTATGACGTGATGGCCTCCAAGCATCTGCTGGCCGACTTCAACTTCGCCTGGCCGACGTCAGAGGTGGCCGTGATGGGCCCGGAGGGCGCCGTCAACATCATCTACAAACGCGACATCAACGGCAGCCCCACTCCCGAGGAGCGGCGCAAGAAGCTGATGGACGACTACAAGGCCCGCTTCGCCAACCCATACACAGCCGCGGAGCGTGGCTACATCGACGATGTGATCGTGCCGCACGAGACCCGGCCCAGGTTGATAACCGCGCTTCACACGCTGCAGTCAAAGCGCGAACCCGGACCCAAGCGCAAGCACGGCAACATCCCGCTGTAGAGAGACGCTCGAGCGCACGGCTTCTGCGACCGATGCAGTCGGGTGGGAGACGATTCGACGCTGCCGTGGATCGCACGCCGCAACGGACGTCTCGCCGTGCTGCTCTGTCTGCTTGCGATCACGCTTCTCAGCGCGCTGCTGATAGAGCACCCGTTCTCGGCCAGATCGATGCGCTCGGACACCGCCGCGCAACCAACCTCCTCGCCCTGCGGCGCGTCGATCCCGCGCCTGAGCATCCTCAGCACTCAGAGCCTGGACACGATCCGTGCATCGCTCGCGCGACTGCCCCGGCGTGGCTCCGTTGCTGACGAACGAGGCTCGATCTCCACGCTGAACGTGTGGTCCGACGGCTCGCCGGTCCCCGTCTCGCGCTCTCCGCCGCACGTTCCGGGCGCCTATGAGGTTCGCTGGTGGACCCCGCATGGCTCCTACCACGCCGCCGCCGACGGCTTCCTCTTCGCCAGCTCGAGCGCCGCCCAGCGCTTTGCCGGCGTAGCCGCGCGCGCCGCGTGCCACGCTCACGGCTCAGAGGAGCCCATTCAGACACCATCCGGAGCACTGGCGTTGACGTGGAGCAACCCCGACGACGCGCGCGAGGCCGACGTGATCCTCGCACGCGGCAGATACGTCTACCGCTTGGTGATGGTGCCAGCAGCCCACCGTGGAGCGCCGCCCGAAGACGGCCCGCAAGCGATGGCTCGGGCGACGCGGATCGCCGAGCTCTTCGCCTGCCTGCTGCCCGGCGTCAGCTGCACGAACGCACCGCCGCAGAGCTCGCTGCGTCAAACTGTGTCAGTGGCCAGTTCCGCACCCGAGCTCGAGTTCGCCGCGCAACCCGCCTCGGCCGCCGAGGCAGCCGCGATCGTGGCGGCGATCGAGCGCTTCAGGGCAGACACGATGCCCTCCGGCGCAGCAGAGCCTGCCAATCAACAGGACAGATGGACGCAGACGGCTATCCTCGAAGGAGTGCGACGCGAAGACACATCGTCGTGGGCTTGGGGAGACCCGTCTCAGATGGAGTAGCGATAGGAGCCGCTCGGCCACAGTCCACCCATACCAGCCTTCATCGGCTCAAGCAGGACTTTCGCCTATCCCCCTAAAGAAATACCCGAAAGGCGCTAGCCTTTAGGGTATTCTTGTTGACCGTTCGCAACTCAAGGCCGGGCTCGTATCCCCGGATCAGGAGGTTTCGTAGATGGAGCCAGTTTCGCTACCAACCCAGCGCGGCACGCTCGAGGATCCAGAGATCCTGCAGAACGTCCCTGGGCACTTGATCCCAATCCTCGAGCGGGAGTTCGACGACTTCAAGACCGAGGCAACGAGGTTCCTCGGCGGCGAGATGGAGGAAGACGAGTTCATCAAGTTCCGCCTCAAGCAGGGCGTCTACGGCCAGCGCCAGGCGGACGTGCAGATGATCCGCGTAAAGCTTCCCTTCGGCGGTATCACGCCGGAGCAGATGGAGAAGTTCGCGGAGGTGATCGAGAAGTACGTACCGCTCAACAAGGGCCACGTGACGACGCGTCAGAACATCCAGATGCACCACGTCCCGCTGCTCGAGGCCGAGCAGGCGATCCGCGAGCTTGGCGAGGCCGGCCTGTCGAGCCGCGAGGGCTGCGGCAACACCGTCCGCAACGTCACGGGCGACCCCTGGGCGGGCGTCGCCAAGGACGAGCTGTTCGACATGACGCCCTACGTCGGCGCATACGTGCGCTATTTCGTGCGCCACCCGACGACGCAGGCGATGCCGCGCAAGATCAAGACGGCCTTCGACGGCAGCCCGCGCGACCGCGCGATCTCGGGCATCCACGACATCGCCTTCCGCGCACGCGTCAAGCACATCGACGGGCGTGGCGAGGTCCGTGGCGCGGAGATGCTCGTCGGCGGCGGCACCTCGATCATGCCGCGCGTTGCCCCGGCGCTGTACGAGTTCGTCGAGTTGGACAACGGCGACTACCTGAAGATCGCCGAGGCCGTGTTCCGAATCTTCGACCGCCAGGAGTGGCTGCGCGCCAATCGCGCTCGCGCCCGCATCAAGGTGTTCGTCGACAAGTTCGGGATCGACGAGCTGCGCAACCAGGTCGAGCAGGAGTGCAAGGGCGACTGGGTCGCCGAACGCGACTTCTCGGTCGAGCACCGCCTGTTCATCGATGACGAGCGCGAGGGCGCGCCGGCGCCGCCGCAGAGCTACGGCAGCCCGAACGGCGATCTCTCCGAGTTCGAACGCTTTCGCACGGCAAATGTCGCCGAGCAGAAGCAGGAGGGCTTCGTCACGGTCGAGGTGAAGATCACGCGCGGCGATCTCTCACCTGAGCAGTTCCGAGGTCTCGCGGCGATCATGCGCGACTACGCGGGCGGCTACGCGCGCACGACTGTGCAGCAGAACATCGTGCTGCGCTGGGTGCGCGAGGAGTGCGTCTACGACCTCTGGAAGGCGCTCTCCGAGCACGGCCTCGGCGACGCCGGATCACGCGAAATCGACGACGTCGTGTCGTGCCCGGGCACGGACTCGTGCAAGCTCGGGATCACGAGCTCGATGGGCCTCAACCAAGCCGTGCAGGAGCGGATCGAAGCGCTCGACATAACCGATCCGTTGACACGCAAGCTCAACATCAAGATCTCAGGCTGCCCCAACGGCTGCGGTCAACATCACGTCGGCAGCATCGGCTTCACCGGCGCGTCGATCAAAGTCGGCGAGCACACGATCCCCGCCTACATCCCCCACGTCGGCGGTGTGTTCGAAGGCGGCGAGGTGAAATTCGGCACGCGCCTGAAGCTGCGCCTGCCGTCCAAGCGGATCCCTGACGCGATCGAGCGCTGGATCGACCACTACGAAGCGAACCGCCAGGATGGCGAGGAGTGGAACGACTTCACCGAGCGCGTCGGCACGGGCGAGCTCGAGGGCCTGGTCAAGGATCTCTCGATGCCGGTCGATTTCGAGCTGGAGACGATGAATCAATTCATCGACTGGAACCGCGACGTTCCGTTCCAGGTGATCCGCGGCGAGGGCGAGTGCGCTGTATAGATCCGAGCGACACGAGAGTCCGACCCGAGTCCTGCCGATATATCGAGGGACATTGAACTCAACAGGACACCAGAACAGATGCCAAAAGCGAACAGCCAACTGAAAGAGAGCGCCTCCGAACTCGATCCGGAGCTCAGCCTGACGCACACTTTGCGTGAGGCTGCGCGCCACGGCGAGCGTGCGGTGCTGTTGTGCTCCTTCCAAAAGGAGGAGTCCGTGCTGCTCGACGAGCTGCTGCGGCTGGACTATGTTGAGAGCCCGCCCCCTCCGACGGTGAGGGTCGTGACGATCGACACGGGCGTGCTGTTCGCGGAGACACTCGCTACGTGGAGAGCCTTCGAGGAGCGTTTTGGGATCTCGATCGAGGTTCAAGACGCAAGTGGCCCCGGTGGCCCATGGACGGGACCCGAGAACTGCTGCTCTGTCGCCAAGGTGACGGCGTTGGAGCGAGCCTTGCAGGGAGCGCAGGGATGGATCACGGGTATCCGCCGCGAGCAGGGCCCAACGCGAGCGGAGACCCAGTTGATCGAACGTGACGAGAAACGCGGGCTGTGGAAGTACAACCCGCTGGCGCACTGGACCGACAAGGATCTGTGGCGGCGCATCCACGAGCGTGATCTTCCGTACAACCCGCTGCACGACCAGGGCTATGAGTCGATCGGCTGCGCGACCTGCACGAGACCCGGCAGCGGACGCGACGGGCGCTGGGCAGGCACCGAGAAGACCGAGTGCGGCCTGCATGTCGAGGCCATCACCTGATGCCATCCGGTCGCCCCGCGCACTCCCCGAGTCCAGCAGGGGAGTCCCTCATCGACCTCGCTAGCGGCTGCTGCGCGCGGCGCTGGCACCCGGTTCGCGAGCGAACATGAGCGTGGCGGCGCGTCCCAAGCTCAGCCACCTGCGTGCACTGGAGTCCGAGGGGATCCACGTGATGCGCGAGGTGGCCGCCGAATTCGAGCGCCCGGTGCTGCTGTTCAGCGGCGGCAAGGACTCGATCGTGCTGCTGCGCCTCGCCGAGAAGGCGTTTCGCCCCGCGCCGTTCCCGTTCCCGTTGATGCACGTCGACACCGGCCACAACTTTCCCGAGGTGATCGAGTTCCGCGACCGCCGTGCCGCCGAACTGGGCGAGCGGCTGATCGTCGCCTCGGTTCAGGAGTCGATCGACAGGGGCCGCGCGGTCGAGGAGACTGGCCCGCGGGCATCACGCAACCGCCTGCAGACCGTGACCCTGCTCGACGCGATCGCCGAGCACGAGTTCGACGCGGCCTTCGGCGGCGCGCGGCGCGACGAGGAGCGTGCGCGAGCCAAGGAGCGGATGTTCTCCTTCCGCGACGACTTCGGCCAGTGGGATCCGAAGAACCAGCGGCCCGAGCTGTGGAACCTCTACAACGGGCGCATCCGCAAGGGCGAGCACGTGCGCGTCTTCCCGCTGTCGAACTGGACCGAGCTCGACATCTGGGAGTACATCGGCTCAGAGGAGCTCGAGGTTCCCTCGATCTACTTCTCGCACGAGCGCGAGGTCTTCGAGCGCGACGGGATGCTCTACGCCTGGCGTGAGGGCACAGAGTTGATCGACGGGGAGCGGGTCTACTCAGAGACGGTCCGCTACCGCACGGTCGGCGACATGAGCTGCACCGGCGGTGTACGCTCGCGTGCCGCGGGACTCGAGGAAGTCGTGGCCGAGATCGCCGCCACACGCATCACCGAGCGTGGCGAGACCCGCGCCGACGATCGCGTCTCGGAGGCGGCGATGGAGGATCGCAAGAAGGCCGGCTATTTCTAGATGACACTCGATCTGCTGCGCTTCACCACCGCCGGCTCCGTCGACGACGGCAAGAGCACACTGATAGGGCGGCTGCTGTATGACTCAAAGCAGGTGTTCGAGGATCAGCTCGAGCACGTCGAAGCGGCGAGCGAGCGCCGTGGCGGCGAGGGCTCGCTGGACCTGGCGCTGTTGACCGATGGACTCAGGGCCGAGCGCGAGCAGGGGATCACGATCGACGTGGCGTACCGCTACTTCGCGACGCCGAAGCGACGCTTCATCATCGCCGACTGCCCTGGGCACCGGCAGTACACCCGCAACATGGTCACGGGCGCCTCGACCGCCGACGTCGCGGTGATCCTGCTCGACGCGCGCAAAGGGGTGCTGGAGCAGTCAAAGCGCCACGCGTTCATCAGCGCCCTGCTCGGTATCCCCAAGCTCGTCGTGGCGGTCAACAAGATGGACCTCGTCGGGTACTCGCAGGAGCGCTTCGAAGAAGTCGTGGCGGAGTTCGAGGGCTTTGCGCCCAACCTGCGCGAGGGCGGGCGCAGGGCGGGCGATCAGTACGAGATCATCTACATGCCGATCTCAGCGCTCAATGGCGACAACGTCGTCGATCGCTCGCAGGAGATGACGTGGTTTGACGATCCCGCCCACCCTCCGACTCTGCTGGAGCTGCTGGAGGGCGTGGAAGTCGCCTACGACCATCCCCACGACACACCCGCGCGCTTCCCGGTGCAGTGGGTGATCCGTCCTTCCGGGGAGGGCGGCAGCGACTATCGCGGCTACGCTGGCCAGCTGGCCAGCGGCTCGCTGCGCGTCGGGGAGGAGGTTGTGGTGCTGCCCGGCGGGCAACGAAGCCGGATCGCGGCGATCGACACCTACGACGGTGAGCTCGAGGAGGCCCTGGCGCCGATGTCGTTGACGCTGCGCCTGGAGGATGAGCTGGACATCTCCCGCGGCGAGATGATCTGCCGCCCGGATCAGTCTCCGACGGTCGCCCGTGAGCTGCAGGCCGACATCTGCTGGCTCACCGACGAGCCCCTCAGGCCAGGTGGGCGCTATCTGCTCAAGCACACCACGCGCTCAGCCAGCGCGATCGTCGACGAGGTCGTCGACTACGTCGATGTCCACTCCCTGGAGCGCTCCACCGGCGTGGCGGCGCTGGCGCTCAACGACATTGGCCGGGTGCGGCTGCGCACGAGCACAGCGCTCACGTTCGACCCCTACCGGCACAACCGGCGCACGGGAAGCTTCATCCTGATCGACGAGTCCACCAACGGCACGGTCGGTGCCGGCATGATCTGCTCCACCGAGTGATCGAACGAGGATCCCGCGCCGCCGGGAGGGCGCCCGCCCACCGCTCCGCGCCATTAACTAAGCTTCCCGCCCGATGTTCAGCAAGGTTCTGATCGCCAACCGCGGCGAGATCGCGGTCCGCATCGCACGCGCGCTCGAGGAGCTCGGCGTGGCAAGCGTCGCCGTGTACTCCGAGCTCGACCGCGACGCCCCCCACGTCCTGCGCGCCGGCGAGGCGTACAACCTGGGCGACGGACCCGCCGCGGAGAACTACCTGAACGTCGAGAAGATCCTCGACGCCGCCCGGCGGGCGGGGGCCGAGGCGATCCACCCCGGCTACGGCTTCCTGGCAGAGAACGCCCCGTTCGCCCAGGCGTGCGAGGACGCGGAGATCGTCTTCATCGGGCCGCCCGCGAGCGCGATCGAGGCGATGGGCTCGAAGACCCGTGCACGCGAGCTGATGCAGGCGGCCGGCGTGCCGATCGTACCCGGCACCACCCAGCCGGTGGAGACGGTCGCCGACGCGCTGCGGATCGCCAAGCAAGAGGTCGGCTTCCCGGTGGCCGTCAAGGCGGCCGGTGGTGGCGGCGGCAAGGGCTTTCGCGTCGCCCTCTCCGAGGACGAGCTGGAGGCGGCCTTCGAGGGCTCCAGCCGCGAAGGGGAGAAGTTCTTCTCCGACCCCACCGTGTACCTCGAGCGCTATCTCCACGATCCCCGCCACGTCGAGGTGCAGGTGCTCGCCGACCGCCACGGCAACGTCATCCACCTGGGCGAGCGCGACTGCTCGATCCAGCGCCGCCACCAGAAGGTGATCGAGGAGTCCCCAGCCCCCCCGTGGGTCGTCGACCCGCAGTTGCGGGAGCGGATCGGGGAGATCGGCGTGAACGCGGCCAAGGCCGTCGACTATGTCGGCGCGGGGACGATCGAGGGGCTGTTCTCGGCCGGTGCGAGCGGCGAGCCGGAGTACTTCTTCCTGGAGATGAACACCCGCGTGCAGGTCGAGCACTGCGTGACCGAGATGACAACCGGAATCGACATCGTCAAGGAGGGCATCAAAGCGGCCGCCGGCGAGCCGCTTGCCTACGCCCAGGAGGACATCCAGCTGCGCGGCCACGCGATCGAGTGCCGCATCAACGCCGAGGACGCTTCCAAGAACTTCGCCCCCGCCCCCGGCAAGATCGGCGCCTACCGCGAGCCCACCGGGCCGGGCGTGCGCGTCGACTCGGGCGTACAGGCCGGCGGGGAAGTCTCGCCGATGTATGACCCGATGGTGGCGAAGCTGATCGTGTGGGACGCCGACCGCGAGCAGGCCACCGCCCGCATGCTCCGGGCGCTCGGGGAATTCGAGATCGAGGGCCTGAAGACGCTGATCCCCTTCCACCAGGCACTGCTCGCCACCGAGCAATGGGCCAGGGGCGACACCTGCAGGGAGCTGCTCGAGGACAAGCAGTGGCTGAAGACGCTCGCCTTTCCGGCGCCCGCCCCGCCGGCCGAGGGCGACGGCGAGGAGGACGAGGTCGAGCAGTCCTACACCGTCGAGGTGTCCGGCAAGCGCTTCGACGTGCGTGTCGTCGGGCCTGCGTTCGCTGGGGGAGCCGGCGCGGGCGCCGGTAACGGTGCCGCTGGGAGTGCCACGCGCAAGGCGCCGAAGCGGGGCGAGCGGAAGTCCTCCAGCGGAGGCGGTCCAGACACGCTCCCCTCGCCGCTGCAGGGGAACATGTGGAAGGTGCTGGTCAAACAGGGAGACACCGTCACCGAGGGCCAGTTGCTGTGCATCATCGAGGCGATGAAGATGGAGAACGAGATCACCGCGCACAAGGCCGGCACGATCACCGATCTGCCGATCTCTGAGGGCGCGCCGATCCAGGCCGGCGCACCGATCGCGACGATCGAGAGCGCCAGCAGCGAGGGTTAGAGTCTTGCCGCTCGACTATCCGGCGATCGCCGCCGGCCTGAACGAGGCGATCCCCTTCAACAGATACCTGGGGCTGCAGACCGTCACAGTGGCGGCGGATCACGGCGTGGTGAAGCTGCCGAGCGCGGATCACCTGAACAATCACGTCGGCTCCCAGCACGCCGGCGCGCTGTTCTCCGCTGGGGAGGCCGCGTCGGGAGCGGCGTTCGTCGGCGCTTTCGCGGAGATGCTCGGAGCGATCACGCCGTTGGCGCAGTCGGCGGAGATCTCCTACCGCAAGATCGCCCGCGGCGAGATCACAGCCACCGCTCGCTGCGGCGCGGACATCGACGCCCTGCGCGCCGAGCTCGAGCGCGACGGGCGGGTGCGCTTCCCGATCGCCGTCGAGCTGACCGACGCCGACGGAACGATCGTCGCCGAGATGACGGTCAACTGGCACGTCCGGCGCAACGACGCCGGCTAGCGCCGCGCAGAGAACCTCTACAGCGACGCGACGTTCTCCGCGTGCAGCGCCCGTTGCGCTCGGCCGCGGCGAGCAGCGGGTAACTCGGCCCGCATCCCCCGCTCGCGGAGATCGCGCAGGTAGGCCACATCCTGCTGGAGGATCGCCAGAGCAGCGCCGCAGTCGAGGACCGGGCCGTGGCCAGGCACGATGTGCGCCACGCGCGCCACCAGCCCACGTAGATGCTCGAGGGTCTGGAGGTAAGACTCGAGATCGGCCCCCGTGCCCAAGATCGGCAGCTCGACCGTCGAGAGGTAGTCTCCCGCGATCAGCACCCCCGCCCACTCGGCCAGCACGGCCATCCCGTCCCGAGTGTGCCCACTCGCGGGATGCAGCTCGAGCTGACGGTCCCCGACGGCGCAGTGGCCGGGCACCGGGAGTGACTGCAGCGAGCCGAGCGCGAGGGGTCCCTGGCGCTTGATCAGGAGGTCTTCGTCGAAGGAGCGCAGACTTCGCTGAGCCTCACCCGGCGAGGACCGCAGGCGCTCCGCGGTGCTCTCGGCGCACCCGAGCGTGACGCCGGGAAAGGCGAGCGGTCCAAGCAGGTGATCCCAGTCTCCGTGCGTGGCGAGCAGCCCACAGGGCTTGGGGAACCGGGCCTGCTCCAGCAGCGCTCCCAGAGCGTCGAGCTCATCGGGGAGGACCGGCGAGTCGACTATGAACGCCTCCTCGAGCGGCGCCTGCTGATCTGTGCTCTGCTGCTCGCCGCCCGCGCCGCGGACGATCACACAGTTGGCATGCAGGACGGCGCTCGAGACGACCAGCACGTCCGCGTGCAGGGCGACCGCCCGCACAAGCGCTAGGTGCTCTCCAGCAGTTTCGCGAGCTCGCGCAGATTGGTCACCTCGGCGGTCGGCTTCTTCTGCGAGGAGTCCAGCGTGTCCTTGTTGCGGTTCACCCAGACGACCGGCACGCGTTGTTTGACGCAGGGAGCCACGTCGTGGTAGTGGCTCGAGGCCACGTGCACCCAGCCCTTCTTGCCGCCGACGCGCCTCGCGCACTCGGTGAAATGCGCCAGATCGGGCTTGTAGGAGCGGACCTGCTGGGCGGTGACGACCAGGTCGAAGTCAGTCGGGATGTGCCGGCGGGTCTGTCCCAGCAGCTTGTCATCGACATTTGAGAGCAGCCCGAGCTTGTACTTCTTGGCGAGTTTCTGAAGCTGGGCGTTGGTTTCCTTGAAGGGTGCCCAGCGCTGCACTGAATCCGGCAGAAACCCAGAGCGCGAGGGTTCCAGCGACCACTCGAGCCGTTTGGCGATCTCGATCGCGGTGCGCCTGAGCACCTCCGCATACAACTCGTAGGAGCCCGCCTCCACTTCGCGTGAGATCTCGTGGAAGAGGGGGATCAGCACGCTCCGATCGATCTCGAAGCCGTCGCGCTGCGCCTCCTTGGCGAAAGCTTCGTAGATTCCCGTCTCGTAGTCGATCAGCGTGCCGTAGACGTCAAACGTGAGGAAAGTGATGTTCTTGGGAAGTGGCATCGGCACGGCATTATGCCCTGCGGCCCCCCTTGCGCGCTCCCAGGCTGTTTTCGTTAGAGTTCCGCGCCGCGATGGACCTACTCGAGTACCAAGGCAAGCAGCTGTTCGCCCGCCACGGGCTGGAGGTCTCCGCCGGTGAGGCCGTGACGAGCGTCGAGGACGCCGTCGCCGCCGCAAACCGGATCGGCTACCCGGTGGTCGTCAAGGCTCAGGTTCTGATCGGCGGCCGCGGCAAGGCCGGCGGCGTGAAGCTCGCCGCCAACGAGAGCGAGGCGCGTGAGCACGCCGCGAACATCCTCGGCATGGACATCCACGGACACCTGGTGCGCACCGTGTGGATCGAGCACGCCTCGGACATCGCCACCGAGTACTACGCCTCGGTGCTGCTCGATCGCTCCGCCAAGGCGCCGCTCGTGATGTTCAGCATCGAGGGCGGCGTCGACATCGAAGAGGTCGCCGAGCAGCGCCCCGAGAAGCTGATCCGCCACCACGTCGACCCGCTGGCCGGCCTGTCTCGCGAGGAGGCCGTGCAGATCGCGACCGACGGCGGGGCCGACGCAGATGTGATCGACGGTGTCGCCGACGCGCTGGTCGCCCTGTATGAGGTGTGGCTACAGGAGGACGCCACGCTGGCGGAGATCAATCCGCTGATCGTCACCCCCGAGCGCCAGGTCAAGGCACTCGACGCGAAGGTCTCTCTCGACGGCAACGCGCTCTACCGCCACCCGGAGAACCAGGCTCTCTCCGATAAGGAGAACGAAGATCCGATCGAGCGACGCGCCTCAGAACAGGGAGTCCAGTATGTGAAGCTGGACGGTGACATAGGCATCCTCGGCAACGGCGCGGGTCTGGTCATGTCGACACTCGACGTGGTCGCCCAGGCGGGAGGCTCCCCGGCGAACTTCCTCGACGCGGGCGGCGGATCTGACGCGAACAAGGTCAAGCAGGCTGTCGAATTGATCCTCGCCAACGAATCGGTCAAGGCGGTGCTGTTCAACATCTTCGGTGGAATCACCCGTTGCGACGAGGTCGCCAAGGGCCTGATCGCGGCCTTTGAGGAGATCAAACCCCAGGTTCCATTCGTTGTGCGCCTCGACGGCACCAACGACGTTCTCGGCCGGGAGCTGCTGCAGGATGCCTCCCTGCCAAACGTGCACGCGGCACAGACGATGAACGAGGCCGCCGAGAAGGTCGTGGCGCTGGCGGCCGGGCAGAGTATTGGAGCGAGCGGCTGATGTCAGTTCTGGTGGACAACGACACACGCCTTGCGATAGCCGGGATAACCGGTCGTGAGGGCTCCTTTCACGCACTCAACAACCGCCGCTACGGCACCAACGTCGTGGGCGGCGTCACACCCGGCAAGGGAGGCCAGGACGTCGAGGGCATTCCGGTGTTCGACTCCTGGGCGCAGGCGATGCAGGAGAGCAGCCCGAACACCGCGATGATCTTCGTGCCGCCGAGGTTCGCGGCCGACTCGATCCTCGAGGCCGCGGCGGCCGGTGTGGAGCTGATCATCGCGATCACCGAGGGCATCCCGGCCCACGACGAGTTGCGTGTCTACAACACGCTCGAGCGCGACCACCCCGCGACGCGTCTGATTGGTCCGAACTGCCCCGGGATTCTCTCTCCAGGCAAGGCCAATGTCGGGATCATCCCCGCCTCGTTCTTCAAAGAGGGCAATGTCGGCGTGGTGTCGCGCTCGGGGACCTTGACCTACCAGATCGGCAACGAGATCGCCCAGGCCGGCTTCGGCTGCAGCTCGATCGTCGGGATCGGTGGGGATCCCGTCCCCGGATCGTCATTCGTCGACATCATCGAGCTGTTCGAGGCAGATATGCAGACCGAGTTGATCGTGCTCTCGGGCGAGATCGGCGGCTCGGCCGAGGAGGAGGCCGCCGAGTACATCGCCGCCAGCGTCACCAAGCCGGTGCTCGCCTACATCGCCGGATTCACCGCCCCCGCCGGCAAGCAGATGGGACACGCCGGAGCGATCGTCTCTGGCTCCAGCGGCACCGCCGCCGCCAAGGCTCGAGCGCTGGAAGCCAAGGGTGTGCAGGTCGGACGCACACCGACCGAGGTCGCCGAGCTCGCCGTGGCGATCCTCGGCGCCGCAGACGCTTCGACTTCCTGAGAGGGCGCCCGTCGCGGCGGCCCTCAGAGCACCGCCAAGCAGGAGAGTCGCGTCCATCCGCCAATATGTCCGGTGCGCCTGCATTGATTTATGTGTTGGTCTGGCCGGCGCGATTAGCATTGCGTGCTGAACTACCAACCGTCACCCATGTCCAACCCATTCGCCAGTGACGCCGAGCCTCCCCTCGGCCATCCAGGAGAGACGCCGGCGCCTCCCAGCGAGGCACCGGCCGCGGTCGATACCGATCCAAACTCGACCGAGGATGTGACTGCCACACTCGCCGAGCTCGAGCACAAGCTCCTGGAACTCGAGCATGAGCTGAGCACCATCGGGACCGCGGACACATCGGCTCCCGCTGAGCAGCAGACCGGCGTGGGCCAACCCGCCGTGAGCGGCTCGCAGGAGACTCCCGGGTCGCAGGCCGAGGCGGTCGCTGACTCGCAGCCGCGATCAACCTCGGCGCAGGCCGGAGCGCCCGCCGCGACGCTGATCGACGAGTCCGCCCCCGGATTCGAGACTCCCGCGCAAACCACGACGACCGATCAGCCAGCGCCCGCGAGCACCGCCGAGCCAGCCCGCGTGATCGACGAGGCGCTCGAGCCAGAGTTGCCCGTCACCGAGAGTGGCGCTCCAAGCAGCTCCACCGTGATCGCGGAGCTCGAGGGCTTTCGCGAGCGGCTCGAGCGCTTCATGCAGGAGCTGTCCGAGGATTACCACGAGATGCTCGGCAGGCTCACCGAGGTAACCGAGGTAGCGGCGCAATCAGACGCTCTCGAGGCTCCCGAGGTCCACGAGCTCGGCGCTGGCGCGGCGCCGATCGAGCGGCCGCCCGCACCCGTGGAGCGACCGCAGCCAGCCATCGTCGCGGACGATTCGCCGGCCCTCCTAGACGTTCTGCCGCTCGCTGAGGAGCTGACGGCGGTTGAGAGCGCCGTCCCACAGCCCTCACCGGCGGCTCTCGGCCGGCCCGGCTACTTTGAGACCGCGCCCTCCGAGGTCGCGGATTCGCCAGCCCGCGCGGATGAGCCATCCTCCAGCGGGCAGCAACCGCCGCCAGTCGAGCCAGCGCTCTTGGATCCCTCACCGGCCACGTTTGGTCAGCCCACCTACTTTGAGGCCGCGCACACATCCGCCGCCGAAGAGGATGCGCAAGCGCCCGAGGTCAGCTTCCACGCACCGCCGGATCTTCATCACGCACCACTCCCATCCGACGGCACCGAGGCACCCGTGCGCTCCGCGGCTGCCTTTGACGAGCCGCTGCAGGCACCGCGGAGCCGCGGCGCGGAGCCCTCACCGGAGGATGAAGCCGTGTTCGTGGATCACGTCGAGATCGGCGTCGGCCCGTTCTATGACATCGGCTCACTCAGCGCCTTCGAGCGTGAAATCGCCCGTCTGCCCAACGTCACGGAGACCGCCGTGCGCCGGTTTGAGGCCAGTCACGCCGTGATCGATCTGTACCTGACAGCGCCCACGGCGCTGGTGAGCGAGCTGCGATCCGTCGTGACGCCCTTCAAGGTTCGCCAGCTTGCGGCCAGCCGCCTGGAACTGTCGTTCGACGAGTCTTGAGCACCGCGGTCGGCCGCTGCAGCGCAAACCGTTCGCGACATGGCCATACCGCTTGCGCGGTTCTCACCGCGTAAGCTTCCAGCGCAATGGCCAACTCAACGATTTCTTTCGCCCGCGGCGCGCCATCTCTCGACATCGTCGACGTCGAGGGATTGAGCGAGGCCGCCAAGCGAGCCTTCGCCAGCGACCCGGCGGGGACAACCGCCTACGGCACCTCGGTCGGCTATCCACGTCTGCGTGCCTGGATCGCCGACCAGCATGCCGTGAAGCCCGAGAACGTGCTGGTCACGAACGGCTCGATGCAGGCGGACGCGTTCCTGTTCGAGCACCTCGTGCGCCCCGGCGAGGACATCGTGGTCGAGCGCCCCACGTACGACCGGACGCTTCTCTCCCTGCGCCAGCGCGGCGCGAACGTGCACGCGGTGGAGCTCGCCCACGACGGCATCGACACCGATGCGCTCGCTGCGCTGCTGCGCGGCGAGCGGGCGATACGGCCAAAACTCGCCCACATCATCCCCAACTTCCAGAATCCAGCCGGCTACACGCTCTCGATGCCCAAGCGCGAGGCCCTGCTGTCGCTGGCTGGTGAACACGACTTCCTGGTGTTCGAGGACGACCCCTACGTGGCTCTGCGCTTCAGCGGCGAGTCGCTGCCGACGATGCTCTCGATGGACCCGGAGCACGTCGTATACGCGTCGTCGTTCTCGAAGACCGTCTGCCCGGGGATACGCGTCGGCTACCTCGTGGGACCGGCTGATCTGATCAAGCAGATAGCTCAGCTCGCCACCAACACCTACATCTCCCCCAACATGGTCGCGCAGTCGATCGTGTATGAGTTCTGCGCCTCGGGCGCGATCGAGCGCTCGATCGAGACCGTCAGGACCGCGCTGGCAAAGCGCGCCCAGACACTCGCCACGACGCTGCGCAGAGAGCTTCCCGAAGCCGAGTTCATAGCTCCAGAGGGCGGCTATTTCATGTGGGTCACGCTTCCCTCGGGCACCGATGTCGAGCGTCTGTTCAGCCTCGCGGGCGAGCTCGGCGTAGCTTTCGTGAAGGGCACCGACTTTCTCCTGGAGGGCGGCGAGAACACGCTGCGCCTGGCCTACTCGGGTGTCACGCCAGATCAGATCGACGAAGGCGTCTCACGGCTCGCCGAAGCGTTCCGCTCGCTCTGAGACGGGCTGGGTCGCCTCGTTACACGGATATGAGCAGACCCCCGATAGAGGGCCAACCAGCAGGTGGACGCTGATACTGGTGCGGCCAGTCCACCGGCAGGAGGGGGCTAACGCCCGTAGCGCTGGCCGAGCACCAGCTGCTCAGGCAGCGCCGTGCGCGGCGGCGGTGAGGGGTCGGCCACCACAGCGACGGTCTCCGCCACAGACGAGGTCACCTCGCACCGGCGTCCGTCGGCGCTCTGCAGAACCACCTGCCCGGCGTCGTGGGCTGTGAGTGTCCCCTCGAGCCCTGGCTCCAGTCCCGAGCTCTTGAGGTACCGCAGAAGATCCTCCGCCTCGTTCTCGAAGCGAAGAATGCGGACCGAGGCGCCCACCTCGACATCAGCGAGCGGCACTCCCGCCACGCGGGTGCCGGCGAGGATCGGATGGCCGTGAGGGCACGTCTTGGCCTCACCGATCGCCGCGAGCATTCGCTCCTCGAGCACAGGTGACATCGCGTGCTCGAGCCGCTCGGCCTCCTCGTGCACCTCATCCCACGGCACACCGAGCACATCGGTGAGAAAGCGCTCGATCAGCCGATGACGACGCACTATTCCCGCAGCCTCCTGGGCTCCACTCTCTGTGAAGGCAATCGCCTTGTCCTGCCCGCGCTTGACATAACCGTCACGCTCGAGCCGGCCGACCATTTCGTGCACGGTGGGCGGCGAGAGCTGCATCGCACGAGCGAGATTCGCCGCCGTCATCGGCAGCCCAGCCTCCTGCAACCAGAACAGGATCTGCAGATACTCCTCCTCGGCGACGGTGACGGTCTCGCTGGTCATCGTGGCTGATCGGTCTCGGCGGTCATGTCAGCTGATCATATGCGCACTCGCGCGGAGGCTTGTCATCACGCCAGCGCCGCAGCTTGGCGCCGTGGCGGATGCGCCCCGCGGAGACGTGGTCGAAATCGATCTCCAGCACCAGCTCCGGCCGCAGACCGATCCACTCCAGCTCCTTGCCGGCGCTCCAGCGACTGGGATCGGCGGAGCCACGGTCACCCGACTCATATGGGGCCAGGAAGCTCACGAGTCGCTTCTTCTCGGTTACCGAAAGACCTGAGCAGTGCCCGACGACGCGCAACTGCTCGCCGTCATACAGGCCGAGGATCAGCGCCCCCACAGTCCCCTCCTCCTTGCCGGGACGCCAGCCGACCACGACGACGTCGATCGTGCGCACCCGCTTGATCTTGGCCATCCCCTTGCGCTCCCCTGGGAGGTATGGAGCGGAGCGCTGCTTGGCGATCGCTCCCTCGGCACTCTGCAACCAGCCCTGGGCGGCCTCGGGCGTGTCGACGGTCGCCATCAGCTCGATCGGCGCCCCGGCGAACTCCGCACCCGCGAGCAGACCTTCGAGTGCCATGCGACGCTCCTCAAACGGACGCTCGAGCAGCGAGTCGTCCCCCAGCGCGAGCAAGTCGAAGGCGACATACCTCGCGGGCGTCTCGGCCGCCAGGCGTTCGATCCGCGAAACCGCCGGGTGGATCCGCTGGCCAAGCGCGTCGAAGTCCTCGCGACCGCTGGCGTCGCGGACCACGATCTCGCCGTCGAGTATGTAGCGGCCGTGCGGCAGTGCGAGCTCGGGGAAGTAGCGCCCGAGCGGCTTGCCGTTGCGTGACTGCAGGAAGATCTCGCCGCCGTCCACGAACGCCAGGCAGCGAAAACCATCGAGCTTGACCTCATACGAGTAGTCATCGCCGCTGGGCAGCTCCTTGCGCGAGAGCGCCAGCTGAGGCTTGATCGGAGGCTCGAGCGGCAGCGTCACCGCGGGCCCTCCGCATCGCTGTGGCGGTCGCCGGCCGCGCTAGCCGGCTCCTCGGTCTGGGTGTGCTTACGCGCGCGGCTGGGCTGGACACGCATCGGCTCTCCGGGCATCTTCGGATAGTCGGGTGGGTAGGGCATGTCCTCCCGGCCCTCAGCGAGGTCACGCTCGTACATCTCCAGCAGCGGCGCCAGCGAGTGGGCGACCTCGTCGATCGCGGCGTGGCGGTCGCCCACTTCAGCGAAGCGGCCGGGCATGCTCGCCACCGTGAAGTCCTCCGGCTGGATCCGATCGAGCTCCTCCCACTCCAGCGGCGCGGACACCGGCGCCCCGGGCCTGGGCCGCACACTGTAGGCGGAGGCGATCGTGCGATCGCGCGCGTTCTGGTTGTAGTCGACGAAGATCCGCTCGCCGCGCTCCTCCTTCCACCAGTTGGTCGTCACCTCGCCCGGCAGGCGTCGCTCGAGCTCACGACCAAAGGCGATCGCTGCGTGACGCACGTCGGTGAACGTCCAGCGTGGCTCTATCCGTACGTAGATGTGGACCCCCCGACCGCCGGAGGTCTTGGGAAACCCGATGTAGCCCAACTCCTCCAGCAGTGTCCGAGCCTCTCCGGCAACGCGAACCGCGTCGGCGAAATCGGTGCCCGGCTGCGGGTCGAGGTCGATCCGCAGCTCGTCGGGGTGGTCGAGTGTCCTCGCGGCGGACCGGCCACGGGTGAAAGGTGATCGTGCCCATCTGCGCGGCCCAGCCAACGACTGCTATCTCCGTCGGGCAGACCTCGTCGGCGGTGCGGCCCGAGGGAAACTCGATCGTCGCGGTCCGCACGTACTCGGGCGCCCCACGCGGGATGCGCTTCTGAAAGAACGCGTCACCGCCACCTTTCTCACGTGTCGAGGGCACGATCCCCGGGTGCACCCCCTTTGGCCAGCGCTCGAGCGTCGTCGGGCGTCGCATGAGCGCCCGCATGATGCCATCCGCGACAGCGAGGTAGTAGTTGACGATGTCGAGCTTGGTGACCGCGCCGGACCGCTCGGTCGCCGCAAAGATCACGCGTTCGCCGTTGGACACGTGCAGGTCGCGCTCGCCGATCCGCATCGACAGTTGCTGCTTTTCGCTGGCCATCCTCTGAAAGGATGACTGACCGTGATCTCCGAGACCGTGCTGGTCGCACCCGACGCCTTCAAGGGGACGCTCTGCGCACCCCGTGTGGCGGCGGCGATCGGACGCGGTTTGCGCTGGGGCAAACGCCTGCAGACCGATCTGTGTCCGGTGGCGGACGGTGGCGAAGGCAGCGCACAGCTGCTGCTCGATCACCTCGGTGGGGAGACGCGCACGGAGATGGTGGGCGATCCACTCGGTCGTGAGGTCGAGGCGCGTTTTGCGTTGCTCGGTGACGGTGCCACCGCCGCACTCGATGTCGCCGAGGCGAGCGGCCTTCAGCGGATCGGAGAAGCCGAGCGGGATCCTGTGCGTGCCTCCTCGGCCGGCACCGGAGAATTGATCCTGGCGGCCGCCCGCAGCGGCGCGAGCACGATCCTGCTGGCGGCGGGCGGCAGTGCCACCAGCGACGGTGGCGCCGGCGCTATCGAGGCGATCGAAACCGGCGGCGGATTGGGTTCAGCGGCGCTCGTGGTGCTGTGCGACGTGCGCAGCACCTTCGAGCAGGCCGCCGCGCACTTTGGCCCTCAGAAGGGCGCCGACCCAGCCACCGTGGCTGCTCTGCACAAGCGCCTGATGGCGCTCGCCCGGCGTCTGCCGCGCGATCCTAGCGGCGCAGCGATGACCGGGGCTGCGGGCGGCCTCGCGGGCGGCCTGTGGGCCGTCTACGGAGCCGAGCTGATCGCCGGCGCACCGTATCTGCTGGACAGGCTGAACTTCGACGCGCGCATGCGCTCCGCGCGCGCGGTGATCGTCGGGGAGGGCACGCTCGACGCCAGCACGCTCTACGGCAAGGCCCCATTCGAGATCGCAACGCGTGCACGTCAGGCCGGCGTTCCGGCCTATGCAATCGTCGGCCACAACGCGCTGCACAGATTTGACGCGCGCATCCTCGACCTCCAGCTCATCCTGCAGGCCAACGACGAGCGCTCGCTGGTGGCGGCCGGCAGGAAACTCGGGCGTCTGCTTTGACTACGCCGCCCGGCTCGCCAACTGCCGTGCCGCCTCATACACCAGCCGTGCCGCGTCGGCGACAGTGCCGTAGTCCAGGTTCGCGGGAACGTCGCTGGGAAGGTGATAGTTGGCTGGGCTGAGCCAGTCGGTAATCGAGATCAGCGTCGCGGTGGGGTAGCCGGCGCGGCTGGGGATCACGCTGTCGGTCGAGGCGCGTGCGCGGTAGCCGCGTTTCAGGGGTATCTCGAGCGCCTGTGCACGCGCGGCGAGGAGATCGCGAAGCCAGCGTCCGGCGTACTCTTCCATGCGCACCGGGCCCTCCGCCTCGAGCATCACCAGATGCGGCGAACCGACCGTGTCGAGGTTGACAAAGCATGTGCTCGACCGATCCAGCTCGTTGCCGTGGCGGGCCACGAACGCGCGGATCCCGTCCTGCAGCGTCTCCTCGGCGCCGCAGGAGACGAGCAGCACGCGCAGGTCGGAGATCGGCTGCTGATCGAGCATCTGCGCCAGAACGACCAGCGCGGCGACGCCCGACAGGTTGTCGTTGGCTCCCTGCACGGTCTGGCTGCGCCACACGTCAGCGATCAGTGCCGTTCCCAGGGCACCGACCGCCAGTCCACCGTGGGCCAGGCGTCGCTTACCGGTGAGCGCCGCCGAGAATGTGCACAGCGGCCCCGAGAGACCGAGCCACCACTGCGGCAGCGGGGTCTTGAAGCGTTCGAGCAAGCCGGGGGCACGTTCATGCAGCCTGCGCTGAAGGGTCTGGTCGAAGAGGAGCCCTGTTTGCGGCGCGTCGTGATGGGCGATCACCACGAGCGTCGCTCGAGCACTCTCCTTGCCGAGGCGGGCTATCAGGTTGACCGTGCGCCGGCGTCGGCGTACCAGGCGCCGCAGGACCCGCGGTCCGTTGTGCGCCTCATCGACGATGCCCGCGAATGCCCCGGCCGCCAGCAGCGCTCCCGCGCGGCGAGCTCCGCGCAGCACCAGCAGGGCGGCGAGAACACCGGCCAGGCCGAGGCCGGTCGCGGTCGGCGGGAACGTACCCCACGAGGGCTCGTCCTCCAGCGTCACGACCACCCGATCGAGCTCCCCCAGGCGCCGAGCCAGCCATTCCGCCGCGTGACGCTCGCCGGCAGAGCAGGGCGAGCGATCGATCGGCGCGAGTGTCTCCACCACTTCGCGCAGCACCTGCTCGTGCGACGCCGGCTGACCGCTCCTGTCTCGCTCAGCGCTCACCGCAGGCGTCCCTCAGCGGATGGCTCACAGGAAGCATCGTCCCTCACCGCGATAGGTGGGCACCTGATCGACGATCCGATCCCCCTCGATCAGATACAGGCGATCAAACCGCTCACACAGCTCACCGGCCTTGGCGTGACGGAAGTACACGCGGTCACCCACCTGCAGCGCATCGGCGGCCCTACCCAGCAGTGGAGTCTGGACCTCACCGGCGCCCTCCTGTCGATCGAGCGACAGTCCACGAGGCAGGTATGGGCTCGGCAGGCGAGTTCGCTCCGCGGGACCGGAAGCCGTGTAGCCGCCGCCCAGCACCGTCACCACTCCGGTTTGCGGACGGCGCACCACCGCCAGCGCGAACAGCGCCGCTGGGCGGGGGCTGAAAGCGGAGTACGCGTCAAACAAGGTCGGCCCGTAGAGTCCCGATCCACCGGCGAGCTCGGTGACGGCGCGCTCCTGGGCGGTCCGCTGCAAACTGCCGGTGCCGCCGCCGTTGACGAACTCGAGCTCGCTCACCTCGCTGACCGCGTCGACCGCGGCTGCGCGACGGACGGCGAGCTCACGCGCCGAGGCCGCCTGCAGGCAGCGGATCGCGAGCCCGCGAAGCCTGCGACCCGCAGGAGCGTCACCCAGACCGGCTATCTGGGCCTCGTAGGCCATCAACCCGACCAGCCGCACACCGTCGCGACGGGCGATCTCGCTCGCCAGCGACGCGGCCTGCGCGGGCGTGTGAAGCGGGGAGCGCTTGGCGCCGATGCGAATACGCCCGGAGAGCGGCCGGTATCCGGCGTCGAGCTCCAGGCACAGTCTGATCGGCGCGGCGCGCGGGCCGATCGCGCGATCGAGCAGATCGAGTTGCTCGGCGCAGTCGACCATCAGCGTGATCGCCGACTGAGGCCGCTCGGCTGTCACCTTCCCAAGCACTCGCAGGGCACGGCGGTCGACGGTCGGGTAGGCGAGGAGGATGTCGTCGAAGCCCTGCTCGCTCAACCACAGGGCCTCATCCAGGGTGAAGGCGAGTGTGCCCTTGAAACCCTCGCGAGCGAGGACCCGCTGTTGCAGCTCGCGGCAGCGCACCGACTTGCTGGCGAGACGGATCGGCTTGGCGCGTGCGCGCTGTTCCATGTCGGCCGCGTTGGCCCAGAAGGCGTCGAGATCGACCAGCGCGAACGGCGGCTCCAGGTCAATCGTGGCACGCTCGAGGCGGGCCAGATCAGCCGCGAGGCTCATCTCGCCTCGCCTGAGGCGTCCGCGATCGCGCCACCGAGCACCCGCTCGACGTAGTCGTTGGTGAAGAGCCCGCCCGGATCTAATCGCCTGCGTACTGCTTGGAAGCGACCCCAGTCTGGGTAGCGCCCGCGCAAGGTGGCGGCAGTCTGGAAATGGCGCTTGCCCCAGTGGGGACGCCCGCCGAGATCGTCCATCACCGCCTCGACGGCGCGGAAGTATGGCTCCCACTCCATGCCGCGATACATGTGGACGGCTAGGAATCCGCTGTCGCGCCCGTGTGCGGTGCTGAGAAACGCGTCGTCAGCGGCCACCGTGCGCACCTCGATCGGGAAGGGCACCGCAAACCCCTGGACAGGCACGAGTTGCAGTACACGACGCACCGCCTCTGGCGTGCGCTCGCGTGGCAGCGAGTACTCCATCTCCGTGAAGCGCACGAGCCGCGGCGAGGCGAAGATCAGATCGGAGCTATCCACCCGGGTCGCGCTGCCGGCGAGCCTGCTCACGAGCCGGTTGATCTGCGGGATCCTCGACGGCAGGCGCCGGCCCAGCCTGCAGAAGAGCTCGAACGCATGATTCGTCAGCAGCACGTCGTTTGCGTAGGCGGACATCCGCCCACGCGGGCGGGGAGGCTCATCGGTGCGGTTGTTGGTGCGTGTCAGCGCCGTGCGGGTGTGTGGGAAGACGTAGAATTCGAAGTGGTCGTTGGCTTGCGAGAGCTCTGAGAACCGGTCGAGTGTCTCCTGCAGCGGCGCTCGACGGTCGACGCCTCGCAGGCAGAAGGCGGGCACACAGCGAAGCGTCACCTCGGCGATCACACCGAGCGCCCCGAGACTCACCCGCGCGGCGTCGAACACCTCTGGCTCGTGATCGTGTGAGCACAGCAGTGTCGATCCGTCGGCGAGCACGAGCGTCAGTTCATGGATCTGCGAGGAGATGTTCGACAGGCCGGCGCCCGTGCCGTGAGTCGCCGTCGATACGGCTCCGGCGATGCTCTGCGCGTCGATGTCGCCAAGGTTCTCGATCGCCAGTCCGTGCTCTGCCAGCCGGCGGCTCAAGGCGTGGATCGTTATCCCGCCCTGGACCCTCACGAGGCCACTTGCTCGATCGACGTCCAGCACCTCGCTCATACGGTCGAGCATCAGCATGCGCCCGTCGGTGATGGCGATGTCGCTGAACGAATGCCCTGCGCCGGCGACCCTCACTCGCTGATCGCGCTGGCGCGCGGATGAGATCGCCTCGGCGAGCTGCTCGACCGAGCGCGGATGCTCGATCGCGGCCGGGGCGCAGCTCTGATCGCCTGCCCAGTTACGCCACCGCGGCGCCACCGCGGCGGTCAGCTCGCTCTGTTGCCTCACCGTCAGCGACCGTAGAGGAACCTCGGCTCGATGTAAAGGGCGCTCCCGACTCAGCGGGCGCCCGCTGACCGTCTGATCAATCGGGGCTGTAGGCTCGATCGGTAGATGAGCGAGGCAGAGTCGCACCCGCACACCACCTCACACGCTTCGAGCGGACCGGCGGCGCGTGCCACACGCGCACGGTCGCTGCCGACTCCCGGCGCCAAGCGCGCGGTAGTGATCGGCGCCGGATCCTTCGGCACCGCATTGGCTGTGCTGCTGGCTCGCGGCGGGCTGCGCACGACGCTTCAGGCACGCACCGGCGAGCAGGCGCAGGCGCTCGAGACCGAGCACGAGAACCATGTCTATCTGCCTGGTGTGGAGCTGCCGGCGCAGCTGCGCATCGAGGCTGCGAGCGCTGGCGTCGCGCGCGCTGACTACGTGTTCCTGGCGGTGCCCTCGCGCGGGATGGGGGAGGTGATCAGCGCCCTGCGAGGAGCCGGGCTGGGGACTCGCACGGCGGTCGTCTCGGTCGCCAAGGGCCTCGTCGCACCGGAAGGCCTGCCTCCGACGACCGTCCTTGCGGCAGCCTTCGGCGCGCAGCGGGTTGCCTGCGTCGGTGGCCCGGCGCACGCCCAGGAGATGGTGCACTCGGGTGCCGGTCTGGTGGTCGCCTCTCACGATGAGGAGCTGGCTCGCTCGCTGGCGCAGGTGTTCACCCGCGCGGGCGTCGTCTGCGAGCAATCCAACGATCCCGTTGGCGTGGAGCTCGCGGGAGCCGCCAAGAACGCCGCCGCGCTGGCGGCCGGAGCGACCGAGGCGCAGGGCCTGAACGCGGCGGGCGCGGCCGCCGGGCACATCTTTGCGGAGGTCTGGCGCTACGCGGACAGCCTCGGAGCAAGGCCCGAGTCGATGATTGGCCTCGCCGGGGCGGGGGATCTGGTGGCCACGGCGCTGGCGCGGGAGAGCCGCAACCGCCGTGCCGGAGAGCTGCTGGCCGCGGGGGTCTCGGCGACCGAGATCCCCGCACGCGTGGGCCAGGCGGTCGAGTCGCTGCAGTCCGTGCCGCTGTTGGCCAAGGCACTGGAGCGTGCCGGGGTGCAAGCTCCGGTCACAGGCGCCCTCGGGCGGCTGATCGCAGGTGAGCTTCCACTCGACGACTGGGTCGCCCTGGTACGCGCCACGGTTCCGCCGCCGGCGCGCTGGCGGCGTCCTCAGCCGGGATTCTGGCGCCGGGTGTGGAGGCGGCTGGCTCGCAGCGGCTGACGCTACGCGCGCGGCTGCGGCTGGTAGACGACGGTCAGCGGTATCCGTGTCAGCAGGCGGTCCTCGGACTCTGATCCAGGCGAGAGCAGCACGTCGAACCAGTAGGCGCCCACTTCAGTCACCTCGTAGGCCATCTGCCTGATGATGTCGACACCGCGCGCCCCGGTTTGGGCGAAGTTGACGTGCCCCAGATCGATCGGCTCGCCCTGCAGGCCACTCGGCTGCTCTGGCCGCAGTTTGAGCGAGTATTGGCCTTTCGCCTGTCCGGCCCACAGGCCGATCACCAGCGTCAGGTGCTCGATCGAGAACGACGGCATCTCGTTCGGGTTCTCCCCCACCATCGTCGCGCCATGAACGATATTGATCAAGCTGAGCGAGCCACTCTGCGCGCCTCTGATGTGACGATCGACGAAGACCGCCACCTGGACATGGGGACCGGTGTCGTGTTCAGGCATGTGTGCCGTCGCATGATACGGCCGGTGGGAGCTCGGCGTTCAGATGCCCCGATCCGCGCCGGGTGGTGTGTGAGCTCTCCTACGACACGGTCGGCGGTCAGGGTCGGGATCGAGCTCGCCGGCGCCGCCGAGAAACGCCGCGGCGCTCGTCGCCGGCGCGACCGAGCGGCTCTATGAGGAGGAGAAGCGCAAGGGCATCATCTAGACGAGAGCACCAGCCCAGGTGGTTATCCGGCGCCGACGAGCGTGCCCACCACCGCTTCATACACGCCCGTCCCGTATCCCGAATCGGCCGTGCGCACGTTGTCGTGGGCGCTGGCGAGGGCGCGCATCGAAGGGTCGCGTTGTACCGCGTTGGCGACGAGCCAGAATGTCTCGACCTCCGCGGCGCAGGCCAGATCCTCGCGCGAGTCCCCGGCGGCGAACGTCTGCGCCCGCGTGTAGCCGCGCGCGCGGCGGTGCAGCGCGACGGCGGCCGCCTTCGACGCTCCGCTGGGCACGAGGTGATAGCCGCGAACGTGTGGCAGCTCGGCGAGCGCTGGCGAGCGGCGGTTCACCACGCCGTTGTCGACCAGGCGCAGGTTCGCGTGCCCGCGCTCCGTCAGCAGGCGGTCGACCTCGCGCGCGTCCACGAGACCCCTGAACAGGTGAGAGACTTCGCGCTGCAGGTGCCAGGGCTCGTGGTACTCCAGTTGACCGCTGTAATGCTCGAGCAGCAGCGCCGGGGCGCCGGAGCGCTCGATCTGCTCGGCGATGCTGAGCTCCCCCGGCATCAGCTCGCCGGTCAGCCAGTGCTCCTCGCCGTCGAACACAACGCAGGCGCCGGCCTCGAAGATGAACGAGCTCTGACCGAGCAGGCGCGCGTCCTCGAACACTTGCGCGCGCCGCCGGCCGGACATCAGCACGACCTCGACGTCGGCGCGCAGACATGCCTGAATGGCGCGCACGCCGTCGATCGTGACGGCGCCCTCGCCGTCGTGCAGCAGCGACGCGCCGCGCCCGAGCAGCGTGCCATCGAGATCCAGGTACAGGCAGCGCTTCGCGGAAGACCCCATAGCTCTCTACTATCGCAACCCATGAGCAAGATCGCCTCGGAGCTACCCTGGAGCGCCCTGCTGGAGGTCGGGCGCCAGGACTCGAGGCTCGTGCGAGAGGAGCGTCAGAGCCCTGGCAGTGCGACACTCGTCGATCCGCCGCCCGAGCTTCACCCAGAGGTGCTCCAGGCACTGCGGCGCATCGGCATCGAGAAGCTCTACTCACACCAGGCGCAGGCGGTCTATTCGGCCTGGGAGGGCACGACGATCGTCACCACAGGCACCGCCTCTGGCAAGTCGATGTGCTTCAACCTGCCGACTATCGACACGCTGTGCCGTGACGCAATGGCACGAGCGATCTATATCTACCCGACCAAGGCCCTCGCTCAGGATCAGGCGCGCGCGCTGTCGAGATTCGGCCTGACCCAGCGCGTACGCCCCGCGATCTACGACGGCGACACCCCTCGCGAGAACCGGCCCGAGATCCGCAAACGCGCCAACATCGTGCTCACAAACCCAGACATGCTGCACGTCGCGATCCTCCCCCATCACCAAGCCTGGGCGGACCTGTTCGCCAACCTGGCGATCGTGGTGATCGACGAGGCACACGTCTACAGAGGCGTGTTCGGTTCGCATGTCGGCAACGTCCTGCGCCGTCTGCGACGTGTGGCGGCAGCCTACGGCACCGAACCGCGCTTTCTGCTGACCTCGGCGACCGTCTCCAATCCAGTCGAGTTGGCGGAGCGTCTCACGGGCCTCGAGCGGGTCAGCCTGATCGAGACAGACGGCTCACCGGCGCCGGCTCGCCAGATCGCGATCTGGAACCCGCCGCTGATAGACGAGCATCTCAGTACGCGCCGCTCGGCCCTCTCAGAGGCCTCCGAACTGCTCGCCCGGCTCGTGCGCGATGGAGCGCGGACGATCTGCTTCGTCAAGTCGCGCAAGGGCGTTGAGCTGCTCAGCCAGTGGGTGACTGCCAACCTCGCGGAGACAAACCGGGAGCTGGCCGATCTGGTCGTGCCATACCGCGGCGGCTACACCTCCCAGCAACGTCGCGAGCTCGAGGGCCGCCTGACGCGCGGTGAGCTGCGCGCGGTGATCGCAACCGACGCCCTCGAGCTCGGAATCGATATCGGCGAGCTCGACGCGGCGGTCGTGGTCAGCTTCCCGGGAACCGTTGCTTCACTGCGTCAGATGTGGGGACGAGCGGGCCGGCGGGGGCAGGGCCTGGCGATGTACGTGGCTGGCGAGGACGCTCTGGATCAATTCTTCTGCCGCCACCCCGAGGACTTCCTGGGCCGTCCCGTCGAGGCGGCGATCCTGGATCACGAGAACCTCGAAATACACTGCTCGCATCTGCTGTGCGCGGCCCACGAGGGACCGCTGTCGGCTGCTGACGCGGAGTTCCTCGGGCCACGCTGGGAGACCTACGCGCAACGGTTGGAGAGCAGCGGGCAGCTGCGCCGCCACCGTTCCATCCGCTCAGAGCGCTTCGCGGCGGGGGCGCCCGAAAGCTATCTGCTACGCAATCCCAGCGACTATCCGGCGACGCACGTCTCGTTGCGCTCGGCCTCAGCTGAGAGCTTCACGATCGTCGACGTCAGCTCCGGCGAGCTGCTCGGCACCACCGAGGCGACCAGGGCTCACTCGGCGGTCCACAAGGGCGCGATCTACCTGCATCTCGCTCGCCGCTATGAGGTCCGCGAGCTGGACCTCGAGCGCCAGTGTGCGATGGTCAGCAAGTTCGACGGCGACTGGTACACCGAACCCAAGCGCGAAACCGAGACCACCATCGAGGAGCTGTTGGATACCCGTGAGACACTCGGCGTGAAGCTGTCGTTTGGGCGGGTCAAGGTGAGCGACACCGTTCTTGCCTACCAGCGCAGGCTGCAGGCGGACAACTCCCGTGTCGACCTCGTCGAGCTCGACCTGCCGGCAACGAGCTTCTCGACCCAGGCTGTGTGGTGCGAGATGCAATCGGAGTGGCTCAGCGAGTTCCTCCCGATGGACGTGCTGCTGGGCTCGCTGCACGCCACCGAGCACGTCCAGATCGCCGTCCTGCCGCTGATCGCGATGTGCGACCGCTGGGACATCGGGGGGCTGTCGACCAGCGCACATGCACAAACGGGCGGGCCGACGATCTTCATCTATGACGGGCATCCCGGCGGCGTTGGGATCGCGCGCACGGCGTTCGCTCGTTTTGAGGATCTGTGTGAGGACGCGCTGAGCCTGATCTCAGAGTGTCCCTGCAGCGGAGGATGCCCGTCCTGTGTGCAATCGCCGACCTGCGGCATCCTCAACGATCCGCTGTCAAAGACGGGCGCTGGGCTGCTACTGGGGAGGATGCTGGCTGAGACCGTCAAAATAAGCGACGGGTGACAGTCGCTTCGAGGAAGACCACATTCGCGCTGATCGCCGTTTGCGTCCTGTCCGCGGCGATCGTGCTCGGGGCATTGGAGCTCTCGAGCTCGGCTACGCCCGCGGCGATCGCCGTGCCGGTGAGCCACTCGACTATCGAGGAAGGCCCGGGCGGCAGACGCGAGCTGACTCGCTGGACCATGCGCGCGGATCCGCAGAACAGAGGCCTCGCGCTGGGCTTCTCGAAGGGCGACTTCAGCGGGCAGCCGGTCGATGTGCCCTACACCGTGAATGCCCTGCCAGTCACCGGCCCGGCCGGCGAGATCAGCTACGAAGGGTCCGTCGCCTGGTATCGCACGCCGCTGCGGACGGCCCGCTCCGGCCTCTACGCGCTGCGCTTCGAGTCGGTGAACTTTCAAGCAAACGTGTGGATCGACGGCCACGAAGTCGGCTCACACTTAGGTACCTATCTGCCATTCGAATTCGAGCGCAGGCTCACCGCCGGCAGCCACATGCTGGTGGTGAGAGTCGACTGGCGAGACCCGCAGGCACAGACATTGGCGGGCTTTCACCGCACCTGGTTCAACTTCGGCGGGATCAACGGCGAAGTCAGCCTCCAGCGGCTCACAGCCAGTGAGCTGATCGACCCCAACCTGCAGACCGTCCTCGAGCCAGACTCACCACGAGCCAAGTCGGCCGAGGTGACCGTCAGCGTCGAAGTGCACAACAACGGCCCGGATCGCACGATCACACCCGAAGCCACACTGCGCCACGGCAACCAGTCGATCACGCTGAGCTTCTCTGGAGCCCGCGTCAGACACGATCAGAGCGTCACGATGCGGACACGGGTCAGCATCGAGCGGCCCGCGTTGTGGTCTCCCGGCCACCCCAACCTCTACCAACTGAGCATCGCCGTCGCCCACGAGTCTGGTTACACGGCCTGGGTGGGCCTGCGGCAGTTGACGTGGGGAGCCGGGCGCATGTACCTGAACGGGCAGCGGCTGATCCTCCACGGAGCCTCGATACAGGAGGAAGCACGCGGCCACGGCGACTCGCTCACAGCGGCCGACCAGGACAAGCTCGTCAGAGAGCTCGAGGAGATCGGCGCCAACGCCACCCGCTCCCAGCACCCGCTCGACCCGGCGCTGCTCGAACGCCTGGACGCCGCGGGCATCCTCGTCTGGCAGGGAGTGGGTCCCGTCGACCCGGCCGGCGACTGGACCGCTCGCACCCCTACGATGCTGGCGGCGGCGGAGGCGGATGTGCGCACGACCGTCAGACAGGATCAGCTGCACCCCTCGATCATCGCCTGGAATCTCGCCAACGAGATCGCCGGTAACGGCCATCCGGGCGGACAGGCTCAGTATGTCGAGCAGTCCGCCAAGTGGCTGCACGCAGAAGACCCCGGCCGGATGGTCGCGCTCGATATCTGGGGAGATCATCCACCCAAGCGCGCCGGTCCGATCTACGCCGATGTCGACGCGATCTCAGAGACCGACTATTCAGGCTGGTATGACAGCCCGCTCGACACGCCCACACAGCTCAGCGCCCTGATCAATCAGCGTCTGGCGGCGATGCATCGCACGTTCGCCGGCAAGGTCCAGATCATCAGCGAGTTCGGGGCCGAGTCGAACTCGTTGAACCCGACCGCGAGCCCCGGCGGCTACACCTACCAGTCCCGGCTGCTCGCCCGTCACATCGAGATCTACGAGCACGATCCCAACCTCAGCGGAATGCTGGTTTGGGACCTGCGCGACTTCGCGCTGATACCGAGCTTCGCGGGAGGATCGATCTCGAGCCTGGTGCCGGGCATCAAGCTGATCAAGGGGCTGAACCAGAAGGGCCTGTTCAACTATGAAGATCAGCCCAAGCCGGCCGAGGCCGTCGTCGCGAAGCTGTTCGGAGCGCTACCGCAGGTGTAGGCGGTGTCGCGGGAATCTCCACGACAGCGATCGAGACGGCCTCTCGAAAACTGGTCCATCTCAGACCCAATGCCGTTTACTCGAGGCTGGAGCCAGCTTTCCGCTCCCCGGTAGAAGGGAGCGGCCAGCTACCGGCCGACCCAGGCTCCTGCTTGTCGTCCGTTGTGATCATGTCGGTGACTGGGAAAGGGGCGCCTCTTCTCGCCGCGAGAGCAAGGGCGTGCCGAGGTCGCCGTGTTCTTCGCGTGGAGGGGGTGTGCGGGGCTGGAGTGTGATGCGTCCGCCGCGTGCGGGTACGATGAATACGTTACGGTGCGCGACTCGCTCTGCTCGCCGGCGTGAGGGCTCCAGGCGGGCGTGACGCAGGATTGTCCTGAGCACGATGCGGGCCTCGGTGAGGGAGAACGCGGCGCCGATGCAACGTCTGGGTCCGCCGCCGAAGGGGATCCAGGTGTAGGTGCCGGCGCGTGTGTCCAGGAATCGCTCGGGGCGGAAGGTGAGCGGGTCGGGGTAGAGCTCGGGGCGGCGGTGCACGAGCGTTGTGTAGGGGGCGATCATCGTCCCGCTTGGGATCGTCAGGCCGGGTAGCTCGAATGGCTCGGTTGCGAGTCGTGCGGTGAGCGGGAAGGCTGGGCGCAATCGCATTGCCTCCTTGATGACCGCGTCGAGGTATTCGTCGTCTCCGTCGAGCGCGGCAGTCTGCAGGCGTGTGAGCGCGTCGGGGTAGCGGCTGACCCGCTCGAGTATCCACGTCAGGGTGGAAGCGGTCGTGTCGTGGCCACCCAAGAGCAGGGTGCGCATCGCGTCGCAGATCTCCTCGTCGCCCATCAGACGGCCTTGGCTATCGGGTGTGCACAGGAACATTCCGAGCACGTCCTGGCCGTCGAGTTGATCGCTGTCGCGGCGGTGGGCGACCTCTTCCAGCACGACCGCGTCGACCGCATCGATCGCGCGCCGGACTCGCGGGAACGGTCTGTCCCACCCGTTCTGGCGGCTGGTCGCGATCATCGTCTGCAGGAAAAACCGCCGCGAGTGGCCCTCGGCAAGCAGCGCGAGCGTCGCCGAGCGCAACCGTTGCACGCGCGCGGGCTCGGTCACCCCGAACACCGTGGCCATGATCACCTCGAGGCTGATCGCTTCCATGCGCGGCTGAGAGGGAGTGGGGCGCCCGTAGGGCCAGCACGCGAGAACCTCTTCGGTCTTGCGCTGCATCGTCTCGTGGTAGCCGCTCAACGCGTCCCCATGGAACGGAGGGAGCTGCATGCGCCGTCTGCGCATGTGCTCGGCGCCGTCGATGTTCGTGAGCCCTGTCGGGCCGAGGAAGAGATGGTGCGCGGAGACCTTGGCCAGCGCCGCCCCGAGACGAAGCACGCCGGTGTCGGCTGTGAAGATGCGCTTGATGTCCTCGGGATCGGTCAGGCACAACCACGGCCCCGTCGCCGGCATCGGCACCAGGAAACGGTCACCGAGCCGCTGGCAGTGGCGCGCGAACTGCTCTGGGGCCAGCCAGTAATGGGCGGCATTGACGAGCGCGGGGCGTCGCAGTCGCGGCAGGTCGGTGAGCGTTCGGTCCATGGGCCACATCCTCTCTAGTTACTCGGTGCGAAATAGAGTAACATAGTATCTAATGGTGCCTATCGCCGAATATCTCGAGGTGGCTCCCGTCGTGGGCGAGGACGCGCTCTTTGACAGGGTTGCCGCGGCGGCGCTCGATGAGTTCGCCGAGCACGGCATCCGCCGCACCTCGATGGAAGACGTCGCCCGCCGCGCCGGCGTCTCACGAATGACCGTGTTCCGCCGGTTCGCGAGCAAGCAGCGCCTCATCGAGGTCGTCATCGCGCGCGAGGTCCACCGCGGCATGCAGGAGCTCGACCTCCTGTGGGAAGGCGCGCAAACACTCGAGGACCGACTCGTCGCCGGGTTCGAGTTCGCCGGGCGCTACGTCCGCGGCCACCCACTGTTCGACCGGCTCCTGCGCAGCGAACCCGACGTCCTCCTACCACCACTCACCCTCGAGGGCGGACCCGTCCTCGAGCTCTACCGATCACTCATCGCCAACCGACTCCAGGCCGAAGTCAACGCCGGTCGCGCCGCGACAGCAGACATCGACGGTGTCGCCGAAGTCATCGCACGCCTCGCGATCTCACTACTACTGACCCGCGATGGAACCATCACACTCGACGACCCAAACTCCGTCCGCCGGCTAGTCAACCTCACACTACTCCCCATGCTCCAACCACACTCCGACTAGCTGCCGGAGACCTGATTTCCGCGAGCGATCTTGCGCAGATCGATCGTCTTGTCATAGAGTTTTGCGTCAACGCCCTCCTCGAGCGCAACCTCGCGCAGGGACCGGCCCGAGGCTGTCGCCTTTTTGACGATCACCGTGGCCTTGTCGTAGCCGATCGCCGAATTCAGAGCCGTCGCCACGGCCAGCGTCCCCTCAGCGGAGGCGTCGGTACCAGCCCTGTTGACCGTGATCCCATCGACGCACTTCTCGGCCAGAACCCGCGCGGCCGCCGAGAGCAGCTGAATCGACTGGAGCAGGTTGCGCGCGATCAGCGGGATGCGCACATTCAGCTCGAACTGCCCCTGCATCCCGCCGACCGTGATTGCGGTGTCGTTGCCGATCACCTGCGCGGAGACCTGCAGCACCACCTCGGGGATCACCGGATTGACCTTGCCGGGCATGATCGATGAGCCCTTCTGCAGCTCGGGGAGGAACAGCTCACCGATGCCCGCGCGCGGGCCGGAGCCCATCAGAGCCAGGTCCCCGGCGATCTTTGTAAACGACACCGCGATCACCTTCAGCGCCCCGGAGAGCTCGACCAGGGCATCGCGATTGGCCTGCGCCTCGAACCGGTCCAGCGGCGGCGCGATCTGACGCAGCCCGGACTGGCGCTTGAGCCGCACGCGCACCTTCTCGGCGAACTTCGGGTGAGTATTCAGCCCCGTGCCGGTGGCGGTGCCGCCAAGCGGGATCTGCCCGACATGCACGAGCGCCGCGCTGACACGCTCCTGCGCGAGCGCGATCTGAGCGGCGTATCCAGCGAACTCCTGCCCGAGCGTGACGGGCACCGCGTCCATCAGGTGGGTGCGTCCCGCCTTGACCACGTTCTGAAAGCTCTTTGCCTTCCTGGCGAGGGATTTCTCGAGCTGCTTGAGCGCCGGGAGAAGCTCGTTCTGAGAGACGTCTAGCGCGGCCAGGTGGACCGCGGAGGGAAACACGTCGTTCGAGGACTGGCCCATGTTGACGTGATCGTTGGGATGCACGTTCTCGCCCGCCAGCTTGGCGATGACCTCGTTGGCGTTCATGTTGCTGGAGGTTCCCGAACCGGTCTGAAAGACATCGATCGGGAACTGCTGATCGTGCTTTCCGGCGGATATCTCAGCGGCGGCTTTCTCGATCCGCGTGGCACGTCGTTTGTCGAGCAGACCGAGCTCGGCATTCACGGCGGCGGAGGCTCCCTTGATCTGCGCCAGCCAGCGCACAACCGACACTGGCACTCGCTCCCCTGAGATCGGGAAATTCTCGACCGCCTTGGTCGTCTCGCCACCCCACAGCTGTTGTCCCTCGGTCATCAGTTCTCCTTTGTCGAGCGCTCACCGCGTCCCTGAGGCCGGGCATGGTAGCTGTCGGGGCCGGTCAGGGCTCCGCCAGCGCCACTCTAATCAGCGGCCGATCGCCGTGCGGCTCAGCCGCAGAACGCGCTCAGCTCGCGTGCGAGACCAACGGGGTCATCGTAGGCGATCAGAAAGCCGGTGCTCTGCAGCACCCGCAGATGGCCCTGCGGGAGCAGCTCGAGCGCCTCTTCGGCACCCGCCAGGGGATTGAACCGGTCGCGGTCGGCCCACAGCAGCAGGACCGGCATCTCGAGCTTGGGGTATAGCTCGAGCAGGTGGCTCTGGGCGCCTGTCGGCCACTGCCTGGCGCACTTGGCCCACGAGCGCGTGAGCGACGAGTTGCCCGGCACATCCGCGAAGGCGTGGCGCATCAGATCGCGTGCGCCCGGGTCAGATCGAGCGGACAGCATCACGCCACGCGCGGGTGTGAACACAATCTTGACGGCGTGAGAGAGCAGGCGATCGACCCCGGGCAGCGAGCCGCTGCACGCAGCCACGTGCCACGCGGCCCTGAGCCACCGGCGCTCGGGCGCTCTGTGCATGCGATTCCCCATCAGCACGAGCCGGCTGGGCGCCAGCCTGCCGGTCAGCACCGCGTGCATCAGGATCTCGGCGCCGGCGTCGTGGCCGGCGATCAGTGGCCGCGGCCCCAGCACATCGTTGGCGAACCCGGACATCACCTCCGCGAACCAGTCCAGCGTGTAGGGGTGGCGTGGCCGGTCCTCAGAGTCACCGTGCAGGGGCAGATCGGGCAGCACCACGCGAAAGCGATCGGCGAGATGATGCGCCACCGGCTCGAGCTCCTTGTGGGAGAGCAACGCGGAGTGAAGCAGCGCCAGTGGCGGCCCGGTGCCGACCTCGCGGTAGGCGACACGGGCACCATCGGGATGGTGGTAAAGACGAAGCTTCATGGCCCCTCACACTCACACATCTGTCAATGGTAGGGAGGCTCGCCAGAGACCCCGGTGGTCCTGCGACTGCGTCGCTTCAGCCAGAATGCGGGCGCGGTTGCGCGCGCTCTGAGGTCTCCTGACGCCGCATCAGCGCTGAGATCGTCCGTGCGCGGCGCTACCGTCGCAACTCAAGGTGGCTCTCTCCCCCGAGGATCCTCTCGCCCATCGCGTGCTCGAATCGCTGCTCCGAGCAGAGGCGGCCGTGCGGCGCGCGCTCTTCACCGGCCTCCAGCAGGAGGGCCTGTCCGCCTCGGGCTTCTCGGTGCTGGTGGTGCTCGCGACGGCCGGCGGCGAGCTCGAGCTGCGCGCCATCCGCCAGCGACTGCGGACCTCGAAGGCAAACGTCGCCGAGGTCATATCGACGCTTCAGGCTCGCGGGCTGGTGAGCCGCGAGCGGCTGAGCAGCGACCGCAGAGCGGCCTCGATCCTCCTCAGCGACTCCGGCCGCGAAGTCGTCGAAAGGCTGTTCCCGGAGCACAGCGGACGGGTGCGCGATGCCTTCTCCGTCCTGGATGAGGAGGAGAAGCGCTCATTGATGAGCATCTGCCGCAAGCTCGCAGCCTGAGCGACGGCGCCCCGGCCACCTACAATGGGCCGCCACCGTGACGCCCTCACCGCGACATCCACTGATCCCGGACCGCGAGGTCGATCCCCGCCAGGAGCTGGCGGCACTCGAGCTGGAGGTTCTGGAGCGCTGGCGTGAGCGCGACGTGTTCGCGGAGTCGCTGCGCATGCGGGCAGATGCCAAGCAATGGGTCTTCTACGAGGGACCGCCCACAGCCAACGGCCCACCCGGCTCCCACCACGTGCTCTCGCGCGCCTTCAAGGACATCTATCCGCGTTTTCAGACGATGCGCGGCTACCGCGTGCAGCGCAAGGGCGGATGGGATTGCCACGGCCTGCCGGTGGAGATCGCGGTCGAACAGAAGCTGGGCATCACCTCCAAGGCGCAGATCGAGCAGGAGATCGGCATCGAGCGCTTCAACGCCGAGTGCCGCGCGTCGGTCTTCACCTTCCTGGAGGACTGGAACCGGCTGACTGAGCGGATCGGTTTCTGGCTGGATCTCGAGCACGCCTACCGGACACTCGATGAGACCTACATCGAGTCGGTGTGGTGGGCGCTCGCCGAGATCGACGATCGCGGACTCTTGTACGAGGGCCACAAGGTGGTGCCCTACTGCCCGCGCTGCGAGACGACGCTCTCCTCGCACGAGGTCGCGCTCGGCTACAAGGACGTGCTCGACGAGAGCGTGTTCCTCGAGCTCCCCGTGGTGGGCGGCGAGGAGCGGCTGCTGGTGTGGACGACCACGCCGTGGACGCTGCCCGGGAACGTGGCGGTGGCAGTGTCTCCGACGGCCACGTATGCGCGCGTGCGCGTCGGCGGGGAGATCTTCCTGCTCGCCGAGGCGCGGGTGCAGCCTGTGCTGGGCGAGGACATCGAGGTGCTGGAGCGTCTCTCGGGCTCGCAGCTCGCTGACCGCTATGGCCATTACCAGGGGCCGATTTTCGCGGCCGAGGATCGTGCGCCCGGCGGCCTGCCGATCCTCACCGACGACTTCGTGACCACCGAGGACGGCACGGGCATCGTCCACCTCGCGCCAGCCTTTGGCGAGGAGGACTACCGCGTGGCCGCGGCGGCGGCCGAGGTGCCGTTCGACCCCACACGGGCCGACACGCTGTACAACCCGGTCGAGCCCGACGGCACCTACGACGGCAGCGTGCGCAACCGCGACGGAGACTCCTACGAGGGCCGCTTCGTCAAGGACCCGGCCCTTACGCGTGAGCTCATCGAGGATCTCGATGCACGCGGCCTGCTGCACTCTGAACAGGCTCATGAGCATTCATATCCGCACTGCTGGCGCTGCGGCACGCCGCTGTTGTATTACGCCAAACCCTCCTGGTACATAGCAACCTCGAGCCTGCGCGAGCAGCTGCTGGCGGCGAACGAGACGGTCAACTGGTATCCGCCGCACGTCAAGCACGGCCGCTTCGGCGACTGGCTCGAGAACAACGTCGATTGGGCTCTCTCGCGTGAGCGCTACTGGGGCACGCCGCTGCCGGTGTGGCGCTGCTCGCAAGGCCACCTGCACGTGATCGGCTCCTTCGCCGAGCTGGCCGAGCGCTCCGGAGCGGAGCTCTCCGACCACCACCGCCCGTATGTGGATGACATCGAGTTCCCCTGCACCGAGGCGGGCTGTGAGCAGCCGATGAAACGTGTGCCAGAGGTGATCGATGTGTGGTTTGACTCGGGCGCGATGCCGCTCGCCCAGCACCACTTCCCGTTCGAGCACGAGGATGTCTTCGAGCAGAGCTTCCCGGCGGACTTCATCTGCGAGGCGCAGGACCAGACGCGCGGCTGGTTCTACTCGCTGCTGGCGATCGCCACGCTCCTCGGGAAGCCGGCGCCCTACCGCAACGTGGTCTGCCTCGGGCTGATCGTCGACGAGGACGGGCAGAAGATGTCCAAGTCCAGAGGCAACACCGTGGAGCCGTGGCAGGTGCTCGACTCCTACGGCGCGGATGCCTTCCGCTGGTACTTCTTCACCTCCAAGCAGCCGTGGGACGGCTACCGCTTCTCGGCGGAGGCGATCGGCGAGGGGGTCCGCCTGTTTCTCAAGCAGCTGTGGTCGACGTATTACTTCTACGTCCTCTACGCCAACGCCTCGGCCGACGAGCTGATCGCCGCGGGCGATCGGACCGACGCTGAGGATCGTGATCTCGACCGCTGGGCGCTGTCGCGCACCGCGGGCACAGCCGAGCTCGTGGCCGAGCGCCTGGACGCATACGACACAACCTCCGCGGGCAGGGCGATCGCAAGCCTCGTGGACGAACTGTCCAACTGGTATGTGCGGCGTTCCCGGCGGCGCTTCTGGGACGGCGATCAGGCCGCTTTCCGGACGCTGCGCACCTGCCTGTTGACCGTGTCCAAGCTGCTGGCGCCCTTCTGCCCGTTCATCGCTGATGAGATCTACGACAACCTCGACGGCGAGCTCTCGAGCGTGCACCTGTGTGACTTCCCCGCGGGCGCGGAGGTGGGCAAGCGCGACGAGCAGCTGGAGTCGGCGATGGCGCTCGCGCGCGAGACGGTGCGCCTCGGGCTGGGAGCCCGAGGCAAGGCCAAGATCAAGGTTCGCCAGCCGCTTGGCGAGGCGGTGGTCGTTGCCGATGGGCGCGAGCGCGAGGCGATCAAACGCATGGCGGACATCGTGCGCGAGGAGCTGAACGTGCGCGAGATCCGCTTCGTGGCAGCCGCGGAGGAGCTCGGACGCTATGAGATCAAGGCGAACTATCGTGCGTTGGGCCCGCTGTTTGGCAAGGACATGCCGCTGGCGGCGAAGGCGATCGCGGCGCTGGACCCTGCCCACGTGGCCGAGTCCCTGCGCGACGGAGGCACTGTCGCAATCTCTGTGTCGGGCCGCGAGCACGCCCTCACATCCGAGGATTTGATTCTCACGATGAGAGCTCCCGACGGCTACAGCGTCGAGCGCGAAGGGGCTCACGCCGTGGCGCTCGATCTCACGATCGACGCGGACCTGCGGCGCGAGGGCCACGCGCGGGAGATCGTCCACGCGGTCCAGAACGCCCGCAAGAGCGCGGGCCTGCAGGTGGAGGACCGCATCGAGCTGGCCCTCGCGGGCGACGCAGAGCTGCTCGAGGCCGCCCGCGAGCACCACTCCTACCTGACCGGGGAGACCCTCGCTGTCGAGCTGCACCTCGATCACGACGAGGCCTTCTCGGCAATCGATCACTCAGAGCAAGCCCCGATCGATGGCCTGCTCCTAGAGATCGCCTTGCGCAAGAGCGCGTAGACGATCTACACGACTCAAGCGAGCGCTGGGTCCAGCTCCGCCTCGATCTTCCTCTTGGGATAGGCGCCGATGATCGTCTTGGCCGGCTGGCCACCCTTGAACAGGATCATCGTCGGGATCGACAGCACCTGAAAGTTAGCCGCGGTCTGTTGGTTCTCGTCGATGTTCAACTTGACGATCTTCAGATCCTCGCGCTCGGAGGCGATCTCCTCGAGCACCGGAGCCACCACACGGCACGGACCGCACCAGGGTGCCCAGAAGTCGACGAGCACCGGTGTCTGTGACTCGATCACCTCAGCCTGGAAGTTGGCGTCTGTGACTTCGCTCAAATTGCCTGCCATGGGATCTCCCTGTTCTCTGGATAGCTTGCCTTTCCAACACTATACAAAGTAAAGCAAGGTAGCTGAAGGATAGTGCCCGAGTTGGTTTTCCTCGCGTCTCTCAGAGAGTGGCCGTCGATCTGGGAGGCACTGTCAGATGCTGTCGCGCCGGCCCGTCCCACGAGCGATCGGCAGCACTGCTGCCGTGATCTGAGCGGCGAGCTCAGCGGCCGCCTATGTTCACCGTCCAGCCTTCCACGAACCGCACGATCGGCGGGTGGATCCCGGTGAGCGTCGTGAACAGGTGAGGAGATATGTACACCTCGATCAGAGCCGCCAGCACGAGCACTGGCACGGCAACCGCGACAGTCACCAGCGTGGCCGCGAGCAGCTGGTCCCACTCGCCTCGGCGGCTGGCCATGATCCAGGCCGCCAGCGGCAGAAACAGAGCGATCAGCTCGGGGATCGCGTGCGGAAGCACGCCGATCAGCAGAAGCACCGGTGAGACCTTCAGGAAATGTGCGAGCCCGACGAGCTCGTGACCGAGCAGGTAAGCCTGGGCGGACAGCGAGAAGGTGGTCGCACAGACCACGAAGCCAATCGCGATCCGCCCACCGTGTTCGTGCACCCAGCGCGAGACGCCGCTGCGCGACTCGGCCTGCAGCGGCAGGGAGCTGCCGGCGATGAACCCGGCGACGCAGGCCATCGCGTGCAGCGCCAGCACGAGCATGTTGTGGCCGAGCACGCTGAGCACGGCGGCGCCGTCACCAACCGCGAACGGCGGCTGCAGCGAGATGACCTGCACATAGCCAGTGGGGATCTCAGATATCAGCAGCACGGCCGCAAGCAGCCCAAACGCCGCCACCGCCGAGCCGGCGACCCAGCGGCCAAGGATGCGCCGTGGCTGGTTCTGCCAGTCGCGCAGGGTCGTGCGCGTACGGCGCATACCGTGCGTGAAGGCGTAAGCCGAGGCGTCCATGTGCTTCATTGTCGGCGCTGGCGGTGCGATACCTGAGCCGGCGGCGAGCCGCCAGCCGCTGCGCTTGTGCGGACGCAGATCCTCCGCTCAGCGAGTCAGACGATCTTGGGTCTCGGCTGCGTCGGAGAGACCGGCATGCCCGCCCTGCGCCGAGCGATCGGGCTGCGCCATGCTTGTCTTGCTCGTCGAAGAGAGCCCGGCCGGCGCGGCGCTCTGGCCCGAAAGCGGGACCGGCGAAAGCGGTTGACGACCGAAGCGCAGGCGCGGCACGAGAAACATCGCCTCCGCGGCGATCCGCCAGGACATCTTGCTCTGCCCCTGCTCGCGGTCGCGGAAGACGATCGGCACCTCGACGACGCGGAAGCCCGCACCCACCGCACGGTAGGTGAGCTCGACCTGAAAAGCGTAGCCCTGCGAGCGAACGCCATCGAAATGGATCGCTTCCAGCACCTCGCGGCGGAAGCACTTGAAGCCACCCGTGAGATCTCGCACCTGAAGACCCAGAACCAGGCGCGCATAGGTGGAGCCGCCCTGGCTTATAAAGCGACGCAGAAGGCCCCAGTCGGTGACCCCGCCGCCCGGCACATAGCGGGAGCCGAGCGCGAGATCGGCTCCCGCCTCGATCGCTCCCAGCAGACGTGCGAGGTCGGCCGGGTCGTGGGAGAAGTCGCAGTCCATCTCCATCACGAACTCGGCGCCGTGATCGAGCGCGTGACGGAAGCCGGCCAGATAGGCGGGACCGATGCCGTTCTTCTCGGTCCGGTGCAGCACCCCCATCCAGTCGTGCTCAGAGGCGAGGCGATCGGCGATCTCGCCTGTGCCATCGGGCGAGCCGTCGTCGACCACGAGGATGCGAAAGGAGCCGTGGGTGGCGCGCTCGAGCACCTCCGAGGCGGCTCTCACCATAGCCTCGACGTTCTCCATCTCGTTGTAGGTGGGCAGGATCAGCCAGGCGTTGGCAGTCATGAGGCGACGTAGCCTAGAGTGTGGCGCGCCCGCACACGGTTATCGATCATCAGCACCTGCACTCCGCTAGCCACCAACCTCTAGGCCACCAGCAAACGCAGCGACAGCGCGATCGGACCGCGGTGAGCCTCTGGGCGCCCCGTGATCAACAGGCTCGGACCCGCCACCGAGGCGCCTGAGTCCGGCGACACATAAGCGAGCGAAAGCCTCCCATCCGGGGAGTCACCGAACGGCTGCACTGAGTAGGAGCCCTGGGCGGATTGCATGACGATCCGCTCGATCTCGCGCAGTGGCGGACCCTGTACGCCCGGCTTCAGGGTGACACGGGCGGCATCCAGCTCGAGCACGATCTGCGCATCCTTGCCGTAGGAAGGCAGCGCTATCTGCCATCCTCCCCCCGCAGGCGGAGCCATGATCCAACGCAGGTGGATGACTCGCGCCATCAGTTCATGGCGGGTTTCGATCCAGGCGTCTGTGCTCACCACCCGCCCGCTCGCCAGCACCGAGCGCATCGGCCCGGCATATGGCAGCTCGGGATAGGGCTCGGACTGCGGGCCGACAGATCGCAGACTGCCGTCGGCGGCTCGCGCGAGGATGCTCATGCTGGCGTCCGCGCCCATCTGCGTGTCGAGCACGATCCGGCCACCGGGGTCGCGCACCGAAGCCAGGAAATTGGCGATCCCCTGGCCGGCGATGCTGCCGACGGGCCGCTGGCGCGAGTCGAACAGACGAGACAGATCGAGACCCCCATACGGCACCGCGTCGTGGTTGTGGACGACGATCGCCGTCGAGTAGGACGGCGTGGACACCGCCAGGCGCTGTGTGTCGGGGTCAAACGAGTACATCGGCGGCGGCTCGGCCGAGCCGACACCGCAGAGGCCGAGATGGATTGCCTGAGCGGCGTTGCTGGCTATCCGGGCGGCAAACAGGATCCGGCTTTCTTCGCTCTGCGGGTGAGCGCGATCGCCGAACTGCACCGGCGGCGCGAGACCCACCGGGTCTTCATCGGACCACCGCTCATACAGATCCAGCCCTCGCTCGAACAGCCAGCGCGCATGAGCGCCCATCGTGCTCGTGCGCTGCAGGACAGGCGTGCTGGCGATCGCCAGCAGCCCCTGTTGGGCGAGCGCGAACACCTTGCCGATGTAGCGCCGTTTCGATCCGAGGCCCGTATCCCAGTTCAGGTAGCCGGCGTGTGTCCAGTAGCCGTACAGCGCCCGCCAGGCCCACGCGCGCAGTACCTCCAGAGCGCTGCCCGCAAGCGGCTCCATGCCGGCCGCGAGTGCCTGCGAGTAGTGACGCACGGCGTCGATCGTCTCGTTGGAATATTCGGCGGCGTCGAGGTTGAAGGCGGCGCTCGGCGGCCAGTTCGGCAGATATGAGAAATGCCATCCCGGCCCGAAGTTGGGTGTGCCTTCACGCTGTTTGGCGCGAGTCGCGTAGGTGACGAAGCGCACCATCTGCTCGCGGTAGTCGTTGCGCAGCAGATCGCTGGAGCCGGTCAGCTCCGCCTCCAGCGAATACAGCGCACAGTTCCAGTTGAGCTGGTTCAGGCGGATCCCCGGATAGCGGAAGAACGGGCCGCGCGCACAGGACGAGACGTGTTCCACGAGCGTCTGGCTCGTCTTCTCATCGATGCCGATGACGGCCGCCGCCCGCCACGCCGCCGTCAGCGCCTCGGCCACCTGTGGATCCACCGCCTTGTCCATCGCCGCATCCGGTTCCTTGAGGCTCTCGGTCCACCCCGGAATGTGGAACATCTTGTCGCGCCTCGTGTAGGCGTCGCCAACTGTCCGCCACGGGGCCGGGCTGGCGAGCAGGACCGACACCAGCGACAGGGCGCGGGCATCGTTGCGAGATGGGCCGGAGTGACCGACGACCGCGGCGTTTGCGTGGACCTGCAGCATCCGCGCGTTGACGAGTGTCGAGTAACCGCCGACGGTGGGATGATAGGCGCCTCGCTCAACGGACCATTGATCGGACAGACGGGCGCAGACAGTGTCCATGAACGAGAGGAAGACATCGTTGCGTGTGCCGGCGGCCGCTTCTGCGCTAGCTGACGCCAGCGAGCTCAGCGGTCCAGCGACGGAGCCCGCGAGGACCGTACGCGCTCCCAGTGCAAGTGCTCGGCGGCGTGTCAGCAGCGGTGCGATGCGTGAGGAGCGGTCCATCTAGAGTTGCTCAAGGATAGTCAGCGAGTCAGCGTCGAGATCCACCTGCCCGCCGGGAGGGTCTGCGCGTGCGCCAGCGGCGCCCTTCCACACGAACATGAACCCAGAGCTTCCAAATGCCGTGATCGCCGCCGCGCTGGAGGAACTCGGCGACCTCTATGAGCTCGACGGGGCGATCGTGCACAGGGTGCTCGCCTATCGCACAGCCGCACGGGCCGTGCGGGAATCGCCGGTCTCGGTCGCGTCGCTGGCGGCGCTCGGACGCGCTACCGAGATCCCGGGCATCGGCAAGACACTGCAGGAAAAGATCCTCGCCCTGGTCCAGACCGGCACTATCCCCGCGGCTGAGAAGCTTCGCGCGAGGTTCCCACCCGGCCTCATCGAGATCACGCGGCTGCCGGGCCTTGGACCCAAGCGCGCGCGTCTGCTGCATTCCGAGCTCGGTATCGACTCGGCCGGGTCGTTGCGCGAGGCAGCGCTCGCCCAGCGCCTGCGCACCGTGCGAGGTCTCGGCGAGAAGTTCGAGACCAGCGTCCTCGAAGCCCTCGAGGCAGGCGTGGCCGAGCGAGCACCCTCCAGGGTGCTCCTCACCCGTGCAATCGAGATCGGCGAGGCGCTGATTGAAGATCTCCGCTCCAGGGCGCCCACGGACAGCCACATTCAGCTGGCGGGCTCGGCACGCCGCGCGGTCGACGCCGTCAAGGACATCGATCTGATCGCCACGGGCTCAGAGCCGCTGCTGATCGCCGAAAGCCTGGCTGAGCTCGACCTGATCGAGAGCGTCTCGAGCGCCGCGGGCGCGGGCGCCAGAGCCCGCACACACTCAGGGCTTTCCGTCGATCTGAGGATCGGTGCACCCGAGCAGTTGGGCAACCTGCTGCAGCATTTCACCGGCTCGGGCCCTCACAACGCTGCGTTGCGCGAAGCTTCGGTGCGCGCGGGTCTGCACGTCTCGGAGTACGGGATCCTCGAGGACGCGACCGGCCAGCGGAAGGCGTGCGCGACCGAGGAGGAGGTCTATCAGCTACTCGGCTTCGCCTACATCCCGCCGGAGCTGCGCGAGAATCGAGGCGAGCTGCAGTCGGCCAGGCTCAGTGACGGCGAGGGCTTGCCGGTGCTCATCGGCGAGTCTGACATCCGCGGAGACCTGCACTGTCACACGGTCGCCTCCGACGGGCATCACACGATCGAGGAGATGGCGCTCGCCGCCCGCGACCGCGGATATGAGTATCTGGCGATCACCGATCACTCGGCCTCTCACGGCTTCGGCAACGACGTGTCCCCGGCCGCGCTGGTCCGGCAGATCGAGCGGGTGGCCGAGGCGAACTCGCGCATCGAGGGCCTGCGGTTGCTGGCGGGCAGCGAGGTGAACATCCTGCCCGACGGCACACTCGACTACGAGGACGACCTGCTGGCGCGGCTCGACTGGGTGATCGCCAGCGTGCACACCGCCTTCGGTGGCTCGGAGCAGGCGATGACCGAGCGGATGATCGCCGCTATCGAGCACCCTCTGGTGGACGCGATCGGACATCCCACGGGTCGCCTGATCGAGCAGCGCGAGGCATATCCGCTGGATCTCGAGGCGGTGTTCGAGGCCGCCGCACGCACCGGCACGATGCTCGAGATCAACGCCAACCCCAAGCGGCGCGATCTCTCCGATGTGCATGCCAGAGCGGCCGTCAACGCCGGCGTGAGAATCGTGATCAACTCAGACGCGCATCAAACGGCCACCTTCGCCGTGATGCGATGGGGCGTGGCGACCGCGAGGCGCGGGTGGCTCAGGGCCGTTGACGTGGCCAACACCGAGCCGTGGGAACGCTTGGCGAAGCTGCGAAAACGCCAGGCAAGACACCTTTAGCCTCGATGCCGTCGACTCGAGCTCACAACCCCAGCCCGCCGGTCACCGCAATCGCGCGGAAGCGGGCGCTCAGGCAACCGCGCAGAACAGTCGTCGATTGCCCGCGGCTCAGTGACCGGGAGCGGCGAAGGGCGTCGCGCTCGCCTCAGCAGGCCAGCATCTTTTGCACGGCCTGACGGCTGACCCCTAGCTCGCGCGCGATGTCTGCCTGCGAGACGCCCTGATCCATCAGAGCGAGCATCAGATCGCGACGCTCAGCGCCAAGCCGGCGCGCGATCTTTGTGTGCTCGATCGCCTGGGCTCGGACTTCCTCGATGCGGCGGAACGACTGTTCGTGTCTGGATGCGGGTGTGGTTGTCATGCAGGCATCGCGACAACCATCGGTTGTCAAGTCAACCTGTGGTTGTCGCAGCGCCTGTTTTCTGACCGTTTGCTCCCCTCGGGAGATCGCGTAGGCGGGCGCCTAGCGCTGGGCGCCGGCAAGCAACCGCGGCAAGAGCTCCTGCTCCACCAGTGCGTCGATGGTTGCTCGGTCGAATCGAGCGAGGGACTCGAGCGCGCGTTTGGGATAACCCGGCAGGGGCTCGTCGAGTGCCAGGCGCAGAGCGCCCGCGAGATCCTCTCCGACCAGGCGCCGGTCGAGCTCGCGCGCGATCGCCAGCGCGAGATAGGGACCCGGGGCATCGGTGCTGACGAGCTGACAGCCATCGGCCAGCGCCTCCAGCTGGGCCTGACCGTAGTCCTCACGCCGCGGTGCGCAGACAAACACACGAGCACGACGCAAGAGCCCGCGGTACTCCTCGCCCGCGAGCATTCCGGTCAGACGCACGCCCTCGGCGGGCAGCTCGAGCCCACAGCTCTCCAGATCGCCGATCGAGACCCCGGCCACCACGAGCTCCTCTGAGGGCCGGCGTGCCTTCATCCAGGCCCCGAGCACGCGATCCAGGCCCTTCTTCAAGGGATTTGCCGCGTATGTGATCGCCGCGATGTCTCGCTCCCGTGCGGGCAGCCGCGAAGCGCCGGCCTGCTCGCAAGCCTCCGCCGGGTCCACCGACCCAAGCGGATCCGACGGCCCGACCGGCACTGGCAGCACCAGCGCCCGATCTCCACGCCGCGCCGCCGCGGGCACCTCGCTCAGCCCACCCTCGCTCCACGGCAGCAGCAGCGACGCCCGTTCGAGCCGACGGCGCTCGAGCGGGCGCTGCCATAGACCGTGGCGGCCGTGCCGGTTGCCGGCCGATGGAGCGTCGAAGCGAATCGCCCCCGGGCGCGGCCACAGCAGCGCCGCGGTCGTACTCGAATAGATGATCGCGTCCGCTGGCTCGCGGCGAAGATGCGCCAGGGCGCCAGCGCGGGCCGCTCTGGCCCACAGCAGGTCGGTGAGCATCATGCTCGGGACCTGCGGCTGGGTCACGGCGCTTGCGATCTGTGCGTCGGCGCCCGCACGACACAGCGACTCGCAGAGCTCGACATCGGCAGACCGCAGACCGCCGGTCGAGCCCAGCGAGACGATCAATATTCGCGCCATTCCTAGGTGGCCGCGCCGTTCATTCGCTCAGGATGGGCGGCTTTGAAACCGGGTGCTCGCTCCAGCACCATCGGCCCAATCGGCGAGGCCCTCATGATGTAGAACTGCGCACCGTCGCGCTCCTCGATCGCGCCGACGGCGGCGTCCTGCCGGCGCCACGACAGAGCCCAGATGATCGCGAAGCCGGCACCGATACCCGATATCTGCGGCGCGAGAAAGGCGAGTCCTCCAGCCACGATGGTGAACGCCAGCAGTGGCCACAGGCGGTTGAACAGAATCGCAGTCGGTCGATGCTCGGGCAGCGTGGTCGTCGCCCTGGCGCTCGCGAGTAGGCGTGCGATTGCCGGGCTCGGCTGCGCGCGCCGATCCAGTACCAGCCCGATGACCGCGGCGATCGCCCACCAGCCGACGCAGAGCAGCACGAGCCGCGCTTCTGAGTCAGAGGTGGCGGCCAGCGTCGTTATCGCCGCCAGCGCCGTGGCAGCCCCGGCACTGAGCAGGACCGTTGACTTGAGGAAGTCGACGAAGCGCACTTAGAACACGCGAATCAGAGCAGCGCCTGAAGAAGCGTGTGCACGCCGCTGTCGTCGTCAACTATCAGATCGGCCCGCTCGATCAACTCCGCTGGAGTCTCACGCGAGCTGACCGCCACACAGATCGCCTGCCGCAGAGCGCCACTGTCGACGAGCGCCCGTAGACCGGCGAATGCATCGAGGTCGGTGCTGTCATCACCCACGTAGAGTGCGCAGCTGACCGGCTGGCCCTCGAGCAGGCTCGTGATTCCACGTCCCTTGTCGAGGGCCACCGGGGGGCGAACCTCGAGCACCTTGCGCCCCCAGTGCACAGCCAGACCCTGCTCCTCGGCGGCGCGGGCTATCTCTCTGACGGCCTCGGCTGCCGCTGGCTCATCCGGTGCTCCACGCCAGTGAAAGGCCGCGATCGAATGCTTGTCCTCCGCGCGGACCCGTATGCGCTGGTACTCGGGCTTGTAGACATCGGCGGCGAACTTCTGGATCCGCTCGCTCCAGGCGACCAGGTCCGCCTGCAGCTCGGGTGAGGTGGCCCCAGGCCAGAGCAGCTCGCCACCGTGATTGCCGACGTAGGCGATGCTGCCGATCGCCACGATCCGCCGCGCGGTCGAGGCGCGGCGACCGCTGACACAGCCGACAAGCCCATAACGCTTGGCGATTTCGATCAGGAGTCCGCGTGTGGCCTCGGGAACGTGGGCGTCTTCCGCATGCCTGACTATTGGCGCAAGCGTCCCATCGATGTCGAGCAGCACGGCTCCATGCGCTGGATCGGCGCGCAGAGGCTCCAATGCTTGTGCGAGCACAGCGGCGGGGGACACGATCTCTAGTATGGCGCGCATGCCCGAGGGCCGATCCCACCCCGCCCGTGGTAGTTGACAGATCCCGCAAGCTCGTGCTCATCGGCAGCGCCGCCGGCTTGTTCAGCGGTCTCTTCGGAGTCGGCGGTGGGACGATCATCGTGCCGCTTCTGGTGCTGTGGCTCGGCTACGGGGAGCACGAGGCGACGGGAACGTCTTTGGCGGCGATCGTGTTCATCGCGGCGTTTGGCGCCGCGATCCAGGGCGCCTACGGCAATCTGCACGTTCTCGACGGTGTGCTGATCGGGGTCCCCGCGATCGCTGGCGTGCTGATCGGCACGTGGCTGCAGCAGCGCTTGGCCACCCGCTCGATCGCGCTCCTGTTCGCGGCGGTGCTGGTTGCCGGGGCGCTCGAGCTGTTGCTGGAATGATCGCAGCGATCGCGATCGGCCTGGCGGCGGGGATCCTCGGCGGGCTGCTGGGTCTGGGTGGCGGTGTGGTGTTCGTGCCGGGCCTGGTGATCTTTCTCGGGCTGAGCCAGCATCAGGCCGAGGCAACCTCGCTGCTGGCGATCATCCCGGTTGCGCTCGTGGGCGCGCTGACCCAGGATCGTTACGGAAACGTGAGGCGGGTAGACGCGCTGCAGATGGGCGTGGTCTCGATCGCGGGCGCGGCGGCCGGCGTGGCCCTGGCGAACGTCCTGTCGGGGGCCGTGCTGCGAACGGCGTTCGCCGTGCTGATCCTCCTGATAGCGGCACAGTTGGTGCGGCGCACGCTTCAACCGGATGCTCAGCGCCCAAACGGCCGTCCGGGGCCGAGAGAAGAAAAATGATCCAATCTGCCCTGAGAAGTCGTAGACTCTGATACATGGGACTAGATAATCCAATCCATATCGCCTTCCTGGTCGTTGTCATATTGCTGGTGTTCGGTGCTAAGCGGCTTCCCGAAATCGGCCGCTCACTCGGGACTGGTATGCGTGAGTTCAAGGATTCGGTCAGCGGCATAGCGCCGCAGTCGACCTTGACCGCGAATACCACGACGCCGCCACCGGCTCCCGCACAGGCACCAGCCGCGGCTCCAGTGCAGACTGCGCCGGTCGCCACCCCAGCTGCGGCTCCAGTCGAGCCCCAGCAGCAGCCCTAGCGGGCAGAGATCACCAGGTGACGGTGGATTGATGTCCGCCTGGACTGCAGCCAAGTCGTGATTGGCGGCTGTACATATGTCTTCGACGAGCCTGATCACGAGCTACGCAGAGTCATCAAACAGTCGGAGATAGGGCTCGTAGCGAAAGATCCTAGAACGCCGCTGTCCGGTCACCTCTTCAAGCAGACCGAGTTCTACGAACTTCATCACCAGTCGATTTGCCGTCGGGAAGGCCACGCCAACCGCTCGACTCACCAGGTTGACATTCACGAGTGGCTGTTCAAATAGTGCAGCAAGCAGCTTCAGCCCGCTGGTCCCGCTATCAGCCAAGACCAGCGTCCGATGATGTTCGCGTAGCTCAAAAATCTTCTCGGCTGTATCGGTGGCTTCTTCGGCTGTCTCAGCAACACCGCGCAGAAAGAAGCTCAGCCAACCCTCCCAATCACCTTGCATGCGTACAGCCATGAGACGCTCGTAGTACTCAGTGCGATGAAGCTTCAAGTAGTGGCTGAGATACAGTAGCGGGGCCCGAAGAGCCCCGCTATGGACCAGAAGGAATGTAATTAGTAGGCGTCCCACTCGCCCATTGCCGTCCAGGAACGGATGAATGGTCTCGAATTGGGCGTGAGCAAATCCCGCCACGACCAGAAGAGGGATTTGCTCCTCTGAATGAAGGAAGTTCTCAAAATCGTGAAGAGCCTGCTTCATCTCTGATACAGCGGGAGGGACCAAGGTCGCCCGCTCGAGCGAAACGCCGGCTGGACCGATCCAGTTCTGGCTGGCGCGGAATTGCCCCGGAGTCGAGTGAGCGCCACGACTATCCCTCAGAAGCTCGGCATGAATCTCACGGATCAGGCGCAACGACAACGGCAGTTGATCCAGCCGCTGCAACCCATGGTTCATGGCGGCCACATAGTTGACTATGTCGCCGACATCGCCGTGCTGAGCTTGGGACTTCGACTCTAGCTCGACCTCTAGGAGATCCTCGAGCGTACTCTGGGTCCCCTCGATCTGAGAGCTGAGGACCGCCTCTCGACGCACATACATAGCCACAAAGAACTCAGGATCAGGGATCACCTTGACGACACCGTCCAAGCGCCCCAGGGAGATGTCAGCCCTCGAAAGGAGGGCCAACAGGTCACCCTCGATAGCTACGGGAGGATCTGGAGGCAGTGGAGCAGGAACAAAGGCTCGATAGCCACCTGGCTGCCTAACGAAGTGCCCAGCTCGATGCTCATCCGGAGACAATACTTACATCCTCCAGACAACATTACAGCTGCTATTTACGAACCAAGCCATTTGGTTTAATAACTTTAGCCGTAGCGACGGATGTTTTCAGCAGCGTCAATAGCGCAACAGCCCCAGAGTAGCTATTTACTTAGATGACAGCATGCGTTAATAGCGTCGTTTCCGTCCTGCTTTTGTGCAGGCTCGCGTTAATAAGGCCCGTTGGCGAGAAGCCCTATGAGCTTGCGAGACTCGGTCGTCAGCTGTGCAGTATCGGCCCGGTGTCGACAGCTTCAAAGGCTGATCCGGGCACGCGCTTGATCTCTTCGAGGTTGTTGTCGTCCCAGCGGGGATCCGGAGCACCGGTGATGTACCAGCTCGAGCCGTTGTCGGCCACGATCAATCCGTAGCGCTTGAGGGCCCGCAGGACGATCAGCGACTGACCGTGATAGCTGGACAGGTCGAAGCTCGCCCTCAGACGCAGTCGCAACCCCATCGGCGGCAGATTGGGATCGCTGCTGTTGGACGCGAAGTGGGTCGCGGGATGAATGAAGCCCGCTTGGGTGCGGGGAACGGTTACCCGCAGCGCGTGATCGATCTGCCCAGCCCGCACGTTTTCGTAGCGCACGAGCAGCGGCAGGATCGGCAGGCCGGCAGCGTCGGCAGAGGTCCAGCCGTTGGGCCGCAGAGCGTTGCTCCTGAGATCGAAGACCGCTCCAGAGCCGGCATCCCAGCCGCCACCCGACCGGTGCGCGTCGTATAGCTCATACAGCTCACACGTTCCCTCCTGCAGCACGAGCACGTGGCGATCGCCTGCTTCGCCCGCTCCCTCCACGGGAGCGTCAGCCGGGATCGGGTAGGGGCCGGGATTTGATTCGTGTCCTTCGGTGCGTTTGGGAACTCCCCCGGTCTCGTAACGTAGTTGGCGAGGATGTCTACCCGCCGCCCCCGGCGACGGGTAGACGCTCGTTTACACCCACAGCTCTGCCGGCCGGGTGTCACCCGACCGGCTTCCTGACGAATCGAGGTTCAAGGAATGACGATCGAGAATCCTTGACCCGCCCCCAAGGCGCTGCTCGTCCCGATCTGAAAGTTGCCGGCGCCACCGCATTGCTGTGGCGAGTACAGCGTGATGGTGATCGTGTTTGAGCCGATTACGCTGATGGCGGGGTTGGGGGCACCGGCGGGCGCGACCACGCAGTAGACGTCGGCCTGCGGGTTGGTGACCCCACCCGGGAACCCGCTGTTGCTGGTGAACGCTGGATTGCCGCTGCCGTTGACGAGTACCGTGCCGTATGCGGCCGCGGTGCCTTGCGCGCCCTGGGCTCCCTGGGGCCCCGCGGGTCCTGCCGGTCCGGCGGGTCCAGCGGCGCCTTTGGCTCCGGCGGCGCCTTTGAGCTCCTTGCGGACCTTCGGGCTGATCTGCTTGGTCGAGGTGATCAGGTAGTGCGACGCTGCAAGCGCCCCGCCGCTCATCGCGAACAGAAGGGCCAGTGTGGCGGTTATGTTGGCGTAGCTGAGACGCCTGCGTATAGATGACATGGCAAAGACGATAGTGGGTCGAGGGACAGGTGGCGCAAAGACGATCCGGCGTCCTCACGATCGTGACTTCGAATAGGCGACCTCAGAGACCAGCTGCGCTCAGATCGATCGGCGAGCAGCGCCTGCTCCACCGCGGTCATTCGGGGAGATTGCGATGTCCAGCGGACGCGCGCCCAGAGCTGAGTGGAATCGTTGGCTGCGCGTGATAACTCTTCCTGTTGCCTTGCCAGCGACTCACCCTGGCCCGCTGGCGCTGCCCGCCGCCTGGGCGCCACGCTGCCGCTCACCCTGCGAGGACGCTGGAGAAGTCTTGGAGAGAGGATGACCACCGCTGGACTCGGGTGTGCCCGGCAGCACCGACGGGCGGGCCTCGGCCATCAGCGGCGCGCCGCAGTGCCAGCAGTAGGCCGCGCCACGGCTGTGCACGGCGCCACAGGAGCGGCATTGACCATGGACGCCCGCCTCGGTGCTTGCGAGCAGCCTCTGCACCTCGCCGAGTTGCCCATCGGCCTCCTGCAGTTCGGACGCTTTGCGTGCCAGCACGTCGAGGCGGTAGTGGTCGCGGATGGCCATCTCATAAGCCAGGCCACCGAGGTCCCATGTGAGTGTGGCCACCCGCTCGGCCAACTCCACCTGCCGCTGGCGCAACTCGGACATCGAGTTTGTGAGCGTGGCTGCGGGAAGCCCGCCGGCGGGAAGCACGGCCCCGCCCGGGTCGGTCGCCGTCGAGGGCCCGGGTGGGTGTGCCCCGTTTTGTCCGTGTGCGCTCATTTGACTTCGATCGGCGCGGTCGTGATTTCGCTCACTTCCTTCTCTTTTGACTTACCGGTCGTTTTTTCCAGTTTGCTCACTTTTTCAGCGCTGTCTTTAGCGGGAGCGGGCGCTTTCGCTGGCGCTTTTTCTTCAGCCTTTTCTTCCGCCTTGGCTTCGGCCTTTTCCTTTTCTTCTTCGCTCTTTGCGGAGGTACTCGACTTGCCCGTGGTCTTGTTGGCCGCCGCCGCTGCCGGGGTGGTGCTCGCCGGGGTCGTGGCGGCAGGCGCCGCGGCGCTGGGAGCAGCCGCGAGAGCTCCTTCGATTTTGACCACCTCGGGAGCGGAGGACGCGTTGCTCTGCGTCACCCAATGCCCGACCAGCAAGCCCGCTATCAGCATCAGCAGAAGCACAGAGAGCAGACCGAACAGCGGCGTATACCGGCGCAGCCAGCCGGGGGCACCTGAGAACTCGATGTAGGGCGCGTAGGTGACCGGAGCGGGCCCGAACTGTCCGCCGGAGAGGTTGGGTTGCTGGCGCTCGCCCTGGAGGACGTCCAGGAACGCCAGCCGGGCGGGCGTGGCCGGCTGTCCGCAGGAGAGGCAGTAGCGCTGCTCAGGCAGGAGCGTCGCCGAGCAATTTGGGCAGGTCGAGCTCTCAGAGGGAACCGGCACGAGGCCGCTCATCGCGGTCTCACCCAAAGGCTCCGCGGACGTATTCGCGCGTGCGCTCGGCCCGCGGATCTCCAAAGACGTCTTCGACGGTGCCGTACTCGATCAGGTCGCCGAGATACATGAAGGCCACCTTGTCGGCCACCCTGTGCGCTTGGGCGAGGTTGTGCGTGACGATCACGACCGCGAGGTCGCGTCGCAGTTCGCCGATCAGCTCCTCGATCACCCCCGTGGAGATCGGGTCCAGGGCGCTGCACGGCTCGTCCATCAGCAACACCTCCGGTCGCGGCGCGATCGCGCGGGCTATGCAGAGACGCTGTTGCTGGCCGCCGGACAGGCGCAGCGCGGGGCGGTCCAGGTCGCCGCGTACCTCCTCGTAGAGCCCGGCACGGCTCAGAGCATCTATCACGAGCGGCTCGAGCTCACGTCTGCCGGGACGCTTTCGCCCCTGCTCGCGAAGCGCGAAGGCGACGTTGTCGAAGATCGACATCGGAAAAGGGTTGGGCTGCTGGAAGACCATCGCCACGCGGGCACGCAGGGCGGTGTCTTCGAGGTCGTGGATGTCATCCCCGTCGAGCAGGATCCGCCCGCTGCGGCTGGCGCCGGGGGTCAGCTCGGTGAGCCTGTTGAGCGTGCGCAGCAGAGTGGTCTTACCACAGCCCGAGGGTCCGATCAGGGCCAGCACCTCGCCCTGATGGATCGAGAGGGAGACCGAGCGCACCGCGTTGGCGCCACGCCGGCCGAGGGTGTTGGTGGCGCCGTAGGAGACGTTGACGTCCTCCAGACGCAAACGCTCGAGACCGGCGGCGGTGGCGAGCGGACGGACAGCCTCGCGCTGCTCGGGGGGACGCACCGGCTCGGGGAGCCGGTCGAGCACGATCGTGCGCACCGGCGGAACGGTTCCATGGCCGATTGACGGCATGCTTGGGCTTCGCTGACCGTGCAGAGGAGCAATCCCAGACTGCTGCTCCGGGGCCTCGCCGGCAAAGCTCCAGGGCTCGAGCACCATCTCCTCAGGACTCATCGACGACTATCCCAATCGACTTGACTTTGATCATCAGATTACTGAGGATAGCGACTTTCAAAGAAGATTTGTGGAATTTGTTGATCATCGGCGCGCGGCGTCCTGGGTCACACAACGCCGCCCACGGCCGCCAATCCAGTAGCGCGTTCCTGAGAACGACCGATGCGATCGACGATCGCGTTCAGGACGAGCACGACGAGCAACAGAAGGAACGCCGCTGCGTACGCCTTCTGCGGCGCCCCACCTTCACCGGCGGGCGAGTTTTCATAGATGTAGTACGTGAGCGACGGGCCGGTGCCACGAAGCACGTTCAGGCCAGGGAACGACCCCTGGGTTTCGATCTGCATCGTGGCGCCGGCGAGGAGCAGCACGATCACGGTCGAGCCGATGATGCGGCTCATACCGAGCGTGACGCCAGTGGCGATGTTCGAGCGCACGTTGGGCAAGAGCACGCGCCGGATTGTGGTGATGCGGGTCTTGCCGAGCGCGAAAGCCGCCTCGCGCAGGTGGCCGGGGAGCCCCTGCATCCCATCGCGAGTGGCCGTGTAGATGGACGGCAGCGCCAGCAGCGACAGCACCGAGCCGGCGGCGATGAACGAGCGGCCGTACACGCCGCCGCCTTCTGCGGTGAATGAGAGCGGCGCGAGCAGCGGCACCTGAAACAGCGCCAGACCGAAGATCGCGATCACTACGTCAGGCGTGCCGGCGATGATCTCGATGCTCGACTCGATCACCCGCGCCAGGGTTTGCCGTACTCGCCCGCCCTGCCCGTACTCGGCGATCCACACGGCGCTCGCCAGCGCAAACGGCAGCGCCAGCACGGTCCCGATCGCCGTCAGCAGCATCGTCCCGAGCAGCGGGTCGAGGAAGCCCCCCGACCCGGCCTGATTGGAGCTGGTCTGCGGGCGGCTGAAGATCAGGCCCGGGCGCAAGTACTCGATGCCGCGGTAGCCCATGTAGATGACGATCGCCCCAGCGATCACGCACAACGTGAGGCCGGCCACCCACGCGGCCGCCAACGCGAATCGGTCGCCCCAGCGCCAGCTCATTGGCGATGAGCGTCGGCCTCGCCCGGCGCTGGCGGCGTGCGTGCTCATCCGCGTGTCTGGTACTTGCGTAGCGGCAGCTTGACGAGATAGCCGCCGACGGACATGACGAACGCAGCGAACATCAGCAGCAGGGCCAACGAGTAAACGGCGGCGCCGAGCGCGGGGGAGGAGATGCCATCGCGCAGATCGACGATCCCGGAGGCCAGCGTCCGCAGCGGCTCATACAGGAACGTCAAGCCGGCCGCGGGACTGGGCTCGAAGTACTTGCCGCCGGAGACCATCTGGATCATCACCGCCTCGCCGAGAGCTCGAGCGGTCGCCAGCACGGCCGCCGCTGCGATCGCGGGACGAATCGCCTTCAACGTGACGGCACGAATCGCGCGCAGCGGGTTGAGCCCCAGCGCCACAGCGCCCTCGCGCCAGGATGGGGGCACAGTCTGTAGCGCCTCGCAAATCAGCGCGATCATGATCGGCGTGATCATCACGGTGAGGATCACGACGGTCACGCCAAGCCCCGCGCCAGTCAGTTGCACGGTGTTCTGCATGGCCACTTTTTCCTGCGTGGTGATCAGGTGGTTGCCGACGAAAGGCACCAGCACGAGGATCCCGATCAGCCCGTAGATGACCGACGGGACCGACGCCAGCAGACGTACCACCGGAATCATCACACGCCGCACCCGCGCGGGGGCCAGCTCGACGATGAAGACCGACGAGAGCACCGCGAGGACGAGACCGAGCGCGACGGCGATCAAGCTCGTCAGCAGCGTGCCGTAGATCAGCGGCCAGGCGCGCAGTTTGTAGACCGCGGCCGCCGGGTGGCTTTCCGTGGCCGCCGTCATGCGGTTGATCTCGTGTTCGAGGCTATCGCCGCCGAGCACCCAGCTGATCCCGTTGTGCTGGAAGATCGGCACCGACTTGACGGCGATGAACGCGATCATCGCGAGGACGCCGAGGGCGATCGACAACGACACCGCGCCGAGCATACGCTCGGCGCGGTGGTCGGGCCATGGCTTTCTCAGCCGATCCAGCAACTGCGATCAGCCGATCGTGATCCACTGACTGGCGATGATCTTCTTGGCTGCGGGGGACTTGTCGACCCAGTTGATGAATCCCGCCGCTGCTCCCGTCGCCGGGCCTTTGGTGACCTCGTAGAAGACAGCCACAGCCGGGTACTGCGCGGCAGCCGCCGTCGTCTGGTTGCAGGCAACGCCGTTGATCGCAGCGACGCTCAGGCCACCTTTGTTCGCCTGGTAGTTGGAGAGGAAGCCGATCGAGTTCGGATCGCTTTCGACCTGCTGGCGCATCGTTCCCTCGGTTGACTCTTCGGTGGCGCTCGACTCGACGCTCTTGCCTTCCAAGAGCAGCGACTTGAAGCTGGTCAGCACGCCCGCGACCGACGTACGCGTGATCACGTCGATGGGAGTGCTCAGCGTGGAGCCCGCGAAGCCGCTCCACGACTTGGTCTTGCCTGTGAAGACCGAGGCGACCTGTGCCTGCGTGAGGTTGCTGATCGGGTTAGATTTGTTGGTCACCACGCAGATCGCGTACTTGGCGATCGGGGAGAAGCTCAGCCCCGCGTCTGAACCATTCGGTTCCGAAGCGACGTCGGCGATCGTCACGTGGCCGCTTTTTACGTCGTTGAGGCCGACCGTCGTGCCGCCCTGGGCGATCTTGAACCTGACCTTGTTGGGGTGCAGCTTGACGTACTTGGCCGCCAGCAGAGACACGAGCGGATAGGAAGACGTCGCTCCGCTGATGGTGATCAGCGACGTTGCGCTGGCGGCGGCGGGCGCCGCCACGGTGAGCGCACCGGCCGCCACGCAGACGGCCCCGATACGGCGAATTCGACTCATGTGCAAGAGACTCCATTTCCAGTGATTGACAGCGTCTGAGGGAGGAACGCTAGCATAAATTCACAATCTTGATGCAGATTAGGTATTTTATGCGGATGACCTCGCCCAGCCCACCGAGCTCGAGCACAGACCAGCAGCCCTGCACAGTCTGTGCCGCCCCGCTGCACGCCGATCAGCGCTACTGCTTGAACTGCGGCACGCGCCGCGGCTCGCCACGGCTCGACTTCACGGCTTTCTGGAGATCGCCGCCGGAAGCTCCAGGGACTCAGTCAACGCCGGCTGGCACACCGCCGGCGATCTGGCGCCTCTCGCGGCGCACTACAACAGTCCTGGCGGTCGTGCTTCTGGCCGTCGGCATAGCCGCTGGTGCGGCAATTGGACCCGCGCCGTCGAGCTCACTCGCCGGTACAGAGCGCGCTTCGCTGCTGGCCGAGTCGCTCGGCCTGTTGGCACACGAGCGCACAGCTCAAACGGCTCCGACGAACACGACGAGGACGAGCGCCGAAACCCCTCCCGCCCAAACGGCTACCCGCTCCCATCGCAAACACCACAAACACCTCGCCACCCAAGCCGCCAGCTCGAGTGAAGCGGCTGGCGAAGAACCGTCCTCCAGCGAAACCGGCGGCTCACACGAACAGGCGAGCAAGCAGAAGCCGACCAAATCTCAAAGCCAGGAAACGTCTCACAGCAATACGCATCCACCCGCCATCACACACGTCTGGCTCATAGATCTCTCGGGGCAGAGCTTTGCCGGTGCGCTCGCGCCTGGCGCCCCGGACCCGTATCTGGCAAAGCAGCTGGTTGGCCAGGGAACACTGCTGAGCAACTACACCCTGACCGCCACCAGCCCGCTGGCCAACGATATAGCGCTGCTCTCCGGCCAGGGCGTGAACACCGACACCGAACAGGACTGCCCCACCTACTCAGAAGTCACGCCCCCAACCCTCACCAGCAAGGGCCTGACCGAAGGCATCGGCTGCGTCTACCCAAAGGCAGCGCAGACACTGGCCGACCAGCTGAGCGTCGCCGATCTAACCTGGCGCGCATACCTGCAGGACATGGCGCCGACCGCTCCTGCAGCGCCGACCACAGCGACCGGCAGTCCCCCGATACCTGCCACCCCAAGCGCACCGGTCAATCCAGCCGAAGCCAGTACCGGACCGAGCTGCCGTCACCCGGCTCTAGGAGCCAGCGAACCGCTCACACCACCGACCCCCGGCGAGGACTACCTCGGCTTTCGAAACCCGTTCGTGTATTTCAACTCGCTGCTCGCGAGCGGCGCCTGCACCAGTGACGACCTCGACCTGAGCCAGCTCAGCTCCAGCCTGGCGAGCACCACGTCTACTCCCAACTTCAGCTGGATCGTCCCATCGGCTTGTCACGACGGCGCGCCAACACAGTGTGCCCCGGGATCTCCGTCAGGGCTCGCGGCAGCCGATGCCTTCCTGAAGGAAGTCGTCCCGTCGATCCTCGCCAGCGCCGCCTACAAGAGCGCTGGACTGATCGTCATCACCTTCGACAGCGGACCAAGCACCGCGCCGAACTCGACCCCCGGCTCGAGTGCTCCCGCGGACGTCGGGGCGCTTCTGCTCTCGCCGTTCGTCGAGGCAGGCGCCAGGCTGACGGCGAGCTTCAACGTCTTCTCACTCCTGAAGAGCCTCGAGCGGCTCTACGGAGTGCCCCTCTTGGGCCACGCGGCCGATCCCACAGTCAAGCAGTTCGGGACCGGCATCTATCGCGCGACCGAGACCGCGGCTAAGGCCGCGGCAGCACCGCCACACAGAGCGGCCGACAGCCACTCGAGCAAGTCCTAACCACCGAGAAACGGAGTCCGCATTGCATACACAGATAAACGCCCATCGCCAAGCCACGGGGTGGCTTCTCGCGGTCCTGGGTTCGATCGCGATCACTTTGGTGAGCGTGCCGGCCAGCCGCGCGGAAACGGTGGAAGACAATCCCAACAACTACCAGTGCCAGGGCCACATCGAAGCCGGCAAGCCAGAAGCCGGTAACGAAGAACAGCAGGTGGCCTACACGTTTGTCTGCGACGGTCCGATCAGCGGCTACCAACTGGAGTCGAATGTCCCCGTCACCGCGTTCTCGAGCAATCCGCTGGTGAGCAACAGCAAGGGCGAACCGCTGACCGACACGTTCTCCTGCTCAGGAGAATTCCCGGGCTGGGCAATCAACTGCGTGGGCAGCACCAAAGTAGCCTACGAGACGATCACCGGCCAGTTCTCGATCGGCTCAAAGCTCTGCGCCGAGCCTCGCGTGGACCCGCTGCTGAGCGTCACCTACGCAAGCGGCGTAGGGACCTACACCAAGGCCACCAATTCGGTTGCCGTAACCGTCACACAGGCGATCTCCGGCCCGTACGATCTCGGCCGCCCGCACGGCTGCCCAGCCTCGGCGCAAAGCGGTGGTGATCGGTTGAACCCCAAGGCGGTCAAGATCGCCTCACACGACAAAGAGAAGCACGGCAAGAAGAACAAGAAGAGCAACAAGAAGAAGGACAAAAAGAAGCAGCCCGCCGGCAAATAGCCGCCGAGCGCCGGTGAGGAGGGCCGGTGGGCGGGAAAACCGCCTGCCGGCCCGCAGAAGAAGCTAACCCAAAGCTAACCTCGGGCTAACCAAGCGCCTAAGCGCCCGCCTAACCTATGGGCCATGCCGCCCATAGTCAGCTCAACCAGACTCCGGCGCTCCTCTTTCACCGCTGCGGCCAGCCTCGTGGTGGTGCTACTCGCAGGGTGCTCGACGAGCACCGGGGACCCGCGCCGCCCGCGCGCCGCCCCTGGCTCACCCACGGGCCTGCTCGCCGAAGCCGGCCAGGGTGACTGTCAGAGCCTGGCCAACAATACGATCGGCGCCGTCGCCAAGCGCATCTATGAAGAGGTGGCCAGCGGACCGGTGATCAGAGAGGCAATGAAGCGCACGAGACGCTCAGCGAGGCTGCGTGAGGCGGTGCGCGAGGACGACCCACGGGCCGCTCACCGGGCTCTGGCGCAACTCAACAAGGGTCAACTCGTGCGAGCCGAGGTGCTGCGCGACTCTCGCACCTTGGCCCAAATCGGTGGTTCTCCGGCGATCGCCCCGGCCAGAGAAACTCTGCGAAACGCGAGCGGCGCGACGATCGGGACAGTCGTGATCTCAACGCAAGGCACGAGAGCGTTCGTCGACACGCTGCACAGTCTGACCGGCGCGCAGGTACTGCTCTCCAAAGCCTCGGCGACGCCCCAAGGCACAACGACCTCGAGCGTTCCCGACGGAGCAGAACCGGCCCGCGACGACGCCTACTCGTTCACCGCTGAAGGATTCCCAGCGGGACGGCTGCGCACCACGCTCGAGATCCCCCCACCGCCCGCGTGGGTCTGCGCAAACAGCGCCGCGCAGACAGTCACCAACACGATCGGGCTGATCGCCAAGCGCATCTACCACGGAGAGCGCGCGGGCGAGAAAGTGACGAGCGTCGTGCGCGGAATGCAGAGCAGCCCAGGCTTTGTGAACGCCGTCGCCGATCAGAACGCCGCGCAGACACGCGCCAGCATCATCGGCTTCTTCCGCAGCCATCTGCACGTGGTTCGCGTGCGCGTCACGGTGAACGAGCCGGGGGGCGGCCAGCGGCTGCTGATCGATGTCGGGGGACCGCACGTGCTCGCCCCGGTGCGCGGCACGCTGCGCCTCGGCGGGCGCGTGATCGGTCATTTCCTGGTGGCGATTCAGGACGACACCGGTTATCTGAAGCTCGTGCATCTCTTCACAACCGCGCAGGTTCTGCTGCGCCCGGGTAGAGGACAACCGATCGGGACCCTGGCACCCAATCCAGCCCTGCTGCACGTGCCGGCGGCCGGCCGCTTCGCCTACCACGGCTCGACCTACGAGGTCTACTCCTTCAACGGCAAATCGTTCCCGTCCGGCCCACTGCACATCTCGCTGCTGCTGGCAGATCCTTAGAGCAGGCTCGCCGCCATCCGCTCGACCTCGGCGATCGAAGTCTGTCCTTCTCTGACCTTCTCCATCCCATCGTCGAACAGCCGGCGCATCCCGTTGTTCACTGCCGTGAGGGCAATCTGATCGACAGAGGCATGTTCGAGGATCTGACCGCGGATCTCCTCGTCCACCAGCATCACCTCATACAGGCCGACACGGCCGCGATAGCCGGACCCGCCACAGCGCGAGCAACCGACCGGCTCATACGGCGTGGCGTCGTGCAGCGAGTATTTCTCGATCACCGCCGGTGAGAGCTTCATCGGCCGGCGGCAGTGCTGGCAGAGCATCCGCACCAGGCGCTGAGCGACCACGCAGTCGATCGACGAGGACACCAGGAACGGCTCGATGCCCATGTCCATGAGACGTCCCAGCGCGCTGGGCGCATCACGCGTGTGCAGTGTGGAGAGCACCATGTGACCGGTGAGCGCCGCCTCGACGGCGATGTGGGCGGTCTCGCGATCGCGGATCTCGCCGACCATGATCACGTCCGGATCGGCGCGCAGCATCGAGCGCAGCCCCGTCTCGAAACTGACGCCCGCCTTTGGCGCTATCTGCATCTGCTTGACTCCCGCCAGGCGCGACTCGACGGGATCCTCGATCGTCAGGATCGACCGCTCGCCGGTGTTGAGGACACTGAGCGCCGCATACAGAGTGGTCGACTTGCCCGACCCGGTCGGCCCCGTGACGAGCACGGCGCCATTCGGCCGGTGGATCGCGGCATCGAAGCGATCCTGCTCGACCTTCTGCATCCCCAAGTACTCGAGATTCGGCACCACGACACCCTTGTCGAGGATCCGCATCACGGTTCCCTCGCCATATACGAGCGGCAGAGTGACGACGCGGACATCGATCCGGCGGTGGTCGATGGTGACCGCGAACCGGCCATCCTGTGGGACACGCCGCTCAGCGATATCGAGGTCGGACATGATCTTGATACGCGAAACCATTCCCATCGCCATCCTGCGGCGGATCGTCGCGGCGTGGTAGAGCACCCCATCGACACGGAACAGCACCCGCGTATCGCCCTCTTCGGGGTTGACGTGAATATCCGAGGCCCCCTGGCTGACCGCCTGGGCGATGATCGAATGCACCAGCTTGATGACGGGCGCGTCCTGATCGGCCTCCTCGGACAGGGTTGTCTGTTCGACCTGATCGTCCTCGACGATGTCTTCGATCGACTGCTCCATGCGCCCGAGCTTTGTGATCAGGATCTTTACGTCCTCCGCCGAGGCAACGGCGACCCTGACCCGCCGGCTGGTGATCATCGCGACGTCGTCGACTGTCAGCACGTTGGTCGGGTCGGCCATCGCCAGCAGCAGCGTGCCGTCGTCGACATAGCCGACCGGCACCGCCTGGTAGCGCTTGACCGCTTCGATATCGAGCAGGTTCGCCGCGCCCATGTCGACTTCGTAGACCGATAGGTCGATGTAGTCCAAACCGAAGCGCTCAGCGATCACCTGAGCGAGCTGGTCCTGACGCAGGACCCCCTGCTCGACCAGCACCTGACCGGTGGGTCTGCCCTGGGCACGAGCGACAGCCACCGCCTCCTCGACCTTCTCGCGGTCGGCGTAACCGAGGTCGACGACCACGTCTCCGATCAGGCGCTTCGAGCGCCCGGCGTGCCGCGCCGCGCGCAGACCGCTCCAGGACGGTTTGACATCCTCACCAGGCTCTTCGTGCTCCTCAAAATCCGACACCGGCCTCAACGTCGGCTGCTCTGGAGGTCCGGGTGTTGACTCCTCGGGCACGGCTCGCAGTTCGGGCTTCAGCGCCGCGGAGCCCACAAATTGATGGCCGTGCGCCTCAGAACGAGGCTCATCGGCCACGCGCGGAACCAACGGCTGGGGCAACTCGGGGTCAGCCAGGAGATTCGCGAACGCCGGCGACTCGAAGTCCCCAGGCTCGTCTCGGAGCGTCTCACTCGAGCTAAACGAGGATCCGCTGTCCGCCTCGTCGGAGATCCAGTTGCGCCCGTCTGGCGTAGAGCCCTCGGGTACGGCTCGCAGTTCGGGCTTCACCGCCACGGAGCCTGGAAACTGATGCTCGTGCGCCTGCGAACGGGGCTCATCGGCCACGCGCGGAACCAACGGCTGGGGCAGCTCGATATTGGGGTGGGCATCGGCAAAGACCGGTCCCTCGCCGGGATCCGATGGATCGGCCCGCTCCGGATAGGCCTCGACCGTCTCCGCGAAGCCCGGCAGTGACTGCAAAGTCTGTTCCACCGCCGGCTCGGTGCTGCTCGGGACGGTGGCTGGCTCGTTTGCCCCAAGCTCAGACGGAGTGTGGAGAGCGGGCGCCTCGGCCCCCGCCGGCGACCCCGCGTCGTGCATGAACGGTCCCGAATGACTCTGCTCGTCAGGCTGCGCCGCGCCGGATCCGAGCAGCCGACGCTCGACCGCTGGTGGGGAGATGCTCTGCTGAGCTCCAGGTGGCAGCGTCAGGCCCTGCGGCGCCTTCGGAAACATCGGCGTCGGAGAACGTGCCAGATCAGTGGAGGGCGGAGCTACCGCGGGGGCCTGGACCGCGGCGGGGGCCTGGACCGTGGCGGGGGCCTGGACCGTGTCAGGAGGCTCGACCGTGGCAGGAGGCTCGACCGAGGCGCTCGCGGGCGGCCCCGAGACTGCAGTCGCGGGCGCGGCGGAGGTGATGACACGCTCGTTGGGCGAGGAGGCCGCTGTCGGCGGCTTTGGCTGCTCTGCGCTTGGGGGGGTGGGAACCGGCGGCGACTCGGGCGCTCGAGGTACGTCGGGAGGTGGCGACACCGACGCCGGCGCCTTGCGGCGAGACTGAAATTTGATGTCACGTGTGAGCCACTTCATCATGGTGATGGCCGCCAATTCGAGGTTTTGGATTGCGACGCCGTCTTTATTGATCGGCAGCGCTGGAACTGCACTTGACCTACGCAAACCTGCTACCAACGAGACACAACGCCGCGCATACATGCGAACGTCCGATTCTGCGCTCGGATCAGACCGTCGAGCGTCCCCGCAAGACGAAGCATCGGAATCCAGACGCCGTTTCTGTAGGCTCAGCTCGCTTGCGCCTGAATCACGTGACACTGGAGGTCCGCGATGTCGAGGCGTCGGCGCGGTTCTATGTCCGGCTGGGGCTCGAAGAGATCGTCGCGGACTACCCCGGCTACGCGCGTCTACTCGCGCCGCTTGGCGCCACGACACTGTCGCTTCACCGTCGCGAGGGAGCGGCCGCGAAGCCCACGGCAAGCATTCACTTCGAGGTCGATGACGTGGATCTCGAAGTCCAGCGACTCGAGCGGGCCGGATTTCGGTTCGTCCTGCAGCCCATCGACCAGCCCTACCTGTGGCGCGAGGCGGCTCTGCTGGACCCAGATGGGCACCACCTCTTCATCTATCGCGCGGGTGAGAACCGGCTCGATCCACCCTGGAGACTGCCCAGGGTCCACAACCACAACCCACCGACCTGAGTCCGTCAGATCGGGCCGCCGGGCAAGATGCCCGCGCTAGCGGGTGAGCCCATGCTCGAGCGCGCCCTTGACTTGGGCGTCCAGTGCGTTGATCCGATACAGCGCCTGCGCCTCCGGGGAGGCGAATCGCTGCCCGGCGCTCGTCTCCGGTCCGTGATGAGTGATCACGCAGTGCTCGAGCGCCAGACGACGCTCCGCGCTGAGGGCCGCGGGCCCGTGAGCGGCGAGTATGCGCAGACCGAGCTCTGTGTGCCCGAGCAGCCGGCCCTCTTCGCTCAGAGCCAGCTCGGCGCCGTAGGTGAACTCTCGCGTCTTGCCGAGATCGTGAACGATTGCGGCACACAGCAGCAAGTCGCGATCCAGCCGCGGGTGCAGCGTGCAGAGCTCGAGTGCCATCGTGCCGACCGCCACCGTGTGCTCGAGCAGCCCGCCGAGATAGGCGTGATGAGCGAAGCGCCCCGGTCCACTGGGCGGCAGTGTGCAGGGTGCGCGGCGTATCTGGGCACGCAGCCCCGAGTCGTCGAGCAGGCCATCGAGCAGGCCTCTCAGCCCGGGCTCGTAGACCTCGCGCGCGAGGTGCTCGAGGAACCCGTCGAGCTCATCGAGGTCGCGGTAGGCGACCGGCAGAAACGAGGCCGGGTCGGCATCCTCGTCTTGCGCCCGCACGATGGTTTGCAGCGCCATCTGCAGCTCGTCGCGAAACCGCTCGACGCGACCGCGAACGCGCACGAGCTCGCCGCGCTCAAAGCGCCCCGCGAGCAGATCGGCGTCGCGGAAGGCGCGCCCGACGATCGTGCCCGTCCGGTCGCGCAACTCGACCGTCAGGTAGGGAGTTCCAGCGCGGGAGATCTGACGCTCCTTGCGTGAGCACGCGAAGACCCCCTCGACATCCTGGCCGGGGCGCAGCGTCGCGATCCTCTGGGGCTCCTGCGATAGAGCGCTTGCAGCGAGAGTCATGTATTCATGATGTACGGTGGGTCGGATGCAGCCACTCACATGGGATCGCCGACCCGATGGCCTCAGGGCCCCGGCGATGATCTGCGCCTTCGAGGGCTGGAACGACGCCGGCGACGCCGCGTCTGCCGCGGTCTCCTTTCTGAGCTCGGCACTCGGTGCCCGGCGCTTTGCCCAGATCGACGCGGAGGACTTCTATGACTTCCAGGCGACGCGCCCGCGGATACAGTTCACCGAGTCCAAGGCGCGCGAGATCATCTGGCCCTCCGTGCAGATCTCCGAGGCACGGGTGCCCCGAGCGCCGCGGGATCTGGTGCTCGTGCAGGGCGCCGAGCCCTCGATGCGCTGGCGCTCCTTCAGCGCGCTGATAGTCGATTTGGCGGAAGCGCTGGGGGTGCAGATGGTCGTGACCCTCGGGGCCCTGCTTGCGGACGTCCCGCACACTCATCCGGTGGCGATGACGGGCCTGGCCTCAGATCCAGCGTTGATCGAGCGTTTGGGGCTGCAAGGCACCGACTACGAGGGCCCGACCGGCATCGTCGGGGTCCTTCACAGCGACTGCGCGCAGGCTGGCCTGCCCGCGGCGAGCCTGTGGGCCAGCGTTCCCCATTACGTGGCCGCGGCGCCGAATCCCAAGGCGGCGCTGGCGCTGGTGCGCAAGCTGGAGAGCCTCGTCGGAGTCTCGGCTGACGCCTCCGAGCTCGAGCGCGCGGCCGGCGACTACGAGCGCCAGGTGAGCCTCGCCGTGCAGAGCGACCCCGAAGTTCAGGCCTTCGTCGAACGGCTCGAGCGTGACGCCGAGAACGAGCAGGAGACGATTGCTCCGGAGATCCCCTCTGGGGACCTGATCGCCCGTGATTTTCAGCGGTTCCTGCGCCAGCGCGGACCGGACTCGAGCTGAGGGATCCGATCGGCCGCCCGGCGTCTATCTCTCGGCCGCGGGGCAGACGATCCGGTAATCGCACATCGAGCAGGCCGAGTGCGAGGGAGTCGGCTCGAAGGCCTGACCGAGTATTCCCTCGCCAACCTCCATCACGGTGTCCGTTATCCACTGTGCGTCCGCCTGTTCGCGTGGCGGCACCCGCACCTTCTGATTGTCGAGCACGTAGTAGTAGGACAGCTGTACGGCGCCCAGCTGCCATGCCTCCTGAGCCCCCAGCGCATACAGCGAGAGCTGCACGTCTTCATTGAGCTCAGAGGGACTCCGGGGACGGCCGGTCTTGTAGTCGATCAGCTCGTGGCTGCCGTCCGCTAGGCGATCGACACGATCAACCCGGCCGCGCAGATGATGAGGACCCAGGCGAAAGGAGAACGAGCGCTCAAACCACACCGGCTCAGCCGGCTGGGAGGAGAGCTCCCCGTGATAGCGCGTCAATGCCGTGCGTGCCTTCTCGCGCAGTTGACGCTCTTGGTCTGAGTCGCTGAATCCGCCACGCCTCCAGCCGGCGTCGAGCAGGTCCAGGAGCTGGACGAGCGTCTGTCCCCGCGAGGAGTGGTAGCGCTCGAGCACCTGGTGGACGACGATCCCGAAGCGCTGGTTGAGGGTGGGCTCGGAGGGAATCCGGAAGACCCGGGCGAACTTGTAACGCAGCGGGCAGCTGCGGTAGGTCTCGATGTCCGAGGCGGACAGCACGAGACCCTCGCCGCGGCGCGCCAAGAACGGCTCGAGCGAGGGCTCGTCCCGTGCCGCGATCGCCTGTGCTCGAGCGCGGTCGTCGTGCTCGGCCGAGAGCAGCGTTTGATCGAGCGACGAGGTCTCATAGATCTCCCGCTGTAGCGAGGTGCCGGCCGCGAGCAGGCGCGCGTTGAGATCGGGAAGCGCATCGGCGATGCTCTGATCGGAAGGACGATCGAGCAGCGCCGCAAGCTTGATCAGCTCCAGATAGCGCACTACCCCGTGCGAGATGTCGAGGTCGGTGTCCAGGCGCAGCTCTCCCAGCCGCCCGCCGATCCTTGCGACATCTTCGAGCACCTCCTCACGCATCAGGCGCAGCGTCGCGTGCAGGGTCTCAGCGGGCCCGAACAGCTCCTCCTCCCGATCAGACCAGTCGGCCCCCAGAGCACCGCGTGCGTCCTCGGCAAACGGCGAAGGCGGCTGCAGCGCCCCGTCGGGCGCGCTGGCCGAGTAGGAGAGAACGAGACCGCGGGCGGCACGAGTCATCGCCAGATACAGGAGCCGGCGCATCCGTGCGAGATGCTCCTCGCGCACAGACAGCGGCGAGCGCTCAGACAGCAGGTCCGCAGGGATCCAGCCGTTGGAGGACTCCTCGGTATGAGCGCCAGGCATGCGCGCCGACTGCAGGCCCAGCACATACACGTAGTCGAACCCGCGGCCCCGCGCCGAGGACATGCTCATCACCTGCACGGTCCTTGGACGCGGATCGAGCGTCGCCTCGGCAACCGGCAGCCCCGCCTCCGAGATCGCCGCCAGATAGCCAGCCAGCTCCCGCGGAGTCGACTGCGGCGAGCGACGCACGAAGCTAGCGGCCAGCTCGCCGAGCCGGGCCAGGTTCACCAGCCGCTCCACCACGTCGGCTTGGGCGGCGAACAGCTGTTGGCGGCGCAGTCCCATGCGCTCGACCAACCGGTGCACAAACAGATCCGGGCGCATCGTGTCGAGACCCGCGACGATCTCCCTGTAGAGCTTCAGAAAGCCTTGGATGCGCTCACGGGCCTCGGGCGGTATCTGCGGGGACTCGATCGCGCCCGCCAGCGCCGAGACCATGTCGAGCTTGCGTCGGCGCGCGATCTGAATCACGCGCGCCAGATCGACCTGGCGCAGCTCGATCGGTGGCCGGGCCAGCGCCCGCACAACCGCGCCGGCGTCGCGGGGGTCGATCAGCAGCCGCATCCAGGCAAGTACGTCACGCACCTCCGAGCGCTCGAAGAACGCCCTCGCGCCAAGCATCGTGTAGGGAATGGCGCGCTCCTGAAGCGCTCCAGCGACGGCCTGTCCTTCGCTCGCCACCGACCGCACGAGCACCGCTATCTGCTCCGGGAGCACCTCGTTGCGACCGATCAGGCGCTCGATGTCAGCGGCCACGTTCTGTGCTTGCGTGCGCTCATTCGCACAACGCCAGAAGCTGACCTCGCCCTGCTCGTCGGATCTGCCCTCGTAATCCGCCCAGACGCTCGCCTGAACTGCCGCCGCAGCGGCCGTCAGGATCCTCGGCGTGGTGCGAAAACCGCGGGTCAGAGACACGACCGGCGCCTGCGGATAGAGCGAACGGAAGTCCTTCATGTTCTTTGAGGCAGCTCCCCAGGGACGCTCGATCGCCTGATTCTCATCGCCGGTCACGATCAGCTGACCGTGCTCGGCCGCGAGCAGATACACAAGCTTTGCGACGGCGAAGCTCGCGTCCTGAAAATCATCGACGAGCACGTGCCTGTAACGCTCAGCGATGCGTGCGCGGACCGGTTGGCTTTCGCTCAGCAGCGCACACACCCTCACGAGCAGCTCCCCCGAGTCTGGGGTTCCACGTTCGGTGAGCATGCGGTCGTGATCGAGGTAGAGCTGGGCGAACTCGCGCTCTTGGGCGGCATCGGGGTTCTGCTCAGCCGCCCATGTCGCGTAGCGTCGCGAGTCGATCAGCTCGCCCTTCAAGCGGTCGATCCGCTCGATGAAGCTCGCCATCAGCTCCGAGGGACGGCCGCGAAAGTCGTGGCGCGCAAGCGTCAGCTCGTCGATGCGCTCGAGCAGCATCGCGACACGATCGGCCCGCGTGGCAGTCACGAAAAACGGGTCCAGGCCGGCCTCCAGCGCCTCGGCGTGGAGCACACGCGCACAGAGCGCGGGCGCGGTCAGCACCGCCAGCTCCTCATAGCCGCGGGTCAAGGAATCCTCGAGCGATGTGCGGATCTCCTCGGCGGCGGTGAGCGAGACGCTCAGCACCAGCACGCTCTCGGCTGGGATCCCCTGCTCCACGAGCCATTCCACGCGAGCCATCAGGGTGCGGGTCTTGCCGGTGCCGGGGGCGCCACGCACAAGCATTGGTCCACCAGCGTGACTGAGAACCTCACGCTGTGTGTCTGAGAAACCGTCGAGTAAGAGAGCCACGTTCCTAGGATATGAGCCTATCCCGTTGGGATCCTTCGCGTGTGGGCGATCGCCGTGACTCACCCCAGACGCGAGTAGGCTCTAGTGATGGACATGATCGACTGGGGCCTTGCGCAGCGCATCGGGGAGCTCCTCGCCGGCACCCCGCCCGAGGGCGGGATTCTCAGCGACACGGTCGCTCCGCTGGCTGAGGACTTCGCCAGGCGCGTGAGCGACTACACGGGCCTCGAGCTCCCGGCGCGTCTGCCGCCGCTCGAGGCCGTGGACCGCCCAGCGTGGATCGCGGCCAACCTGCAGACGATGCGCCCGATGATGGAGAGCGTGGCCAAGCGCACCGGCGGGAAGCTGACTCAGACCACCAAGCTGCGCGGTGCGCGCCTCGGACTGCCTGAAGCGATGCGAGCGCTGTCGGGGGTGTGGCTCGGCGCGCAGGTCGGCGCGATGGCCGGCATGCTCTCCCAGCGGGTGCTGGGGCAATACGATCTGGCGCTGCTCGACCCGACGGTGCAGCCACGGCTGCTGCTCGTTGCCCCGAATCTGGCTCAGGCCGCCTCGAGCATGCACGTGGAGCGCGAGGATCTCCTCAGCTGGGTCACGATCCACGAGATCACCCACGCAATCCAGTTCTCCGGCGCTCCATGGCTGAGGGAGCATCTGGCGGGGATGATCAGCGAGCTGCTCGAGGGGCTCGAGGTGTCGGTGTCGGCGACTCAGATGCTGCGCCTGCCCGACCTCGGGAACGTGCGCGAGCTGGCCGAGCGGCTGCGGCGCGGGGAGATTCTGCGCGTGGCCCTGGGCGAGGACCGCTGGGCCTTGGTGCAGCGGATGCAGGCGACGATGTCGCTGGTCGAGGGACACGCTGAGCACGTGATGGACGCCGTCGGCGCGGAGGTGCTGCCCTCGCTGCCGCGTCTGCGTGAGGCGATGACAGGCCGACGCGAGACGCGCGGGCTGCCTTGGCGGGTGCTCTCGCGTCTACTCGGCCTCGAGCTGAAGATGCGCCAGTACGACATCGGCAAGCGTTTCTGCGATGCGGTCGTCGCCGCTGGCGGCGAGAGTGGAGCGGAGCTGCTCGCGCGGGCGTGGCAATCGCCGCAGAGCATGCCAAGCGCCACAGAGCTCGAGTCACCCGATATCTGGCTGCAGCGCATGGGCGGCGAGCTCCTCGCTTCCGCCTCCTGAGGACGCCGCACGCACATCTGCAAGCGCTGACGGCGACGTCGCCTCGGGGCATCGCCGGATCGACCTGGCGAGCCGTCTCGACCAAGCCTCTCGGAAGGGTCTGGCGCCCACATCGACGTGGACGGCACGTCGGACTGGATGCCGGCCAGGGCTTGGCTCGATATCCGAACAACTGTTCCTATTGTTACAAGCGTCCGTCCTTCCAATGCAGATTTCACAAGGTTTTTATCCTGCATTAGGCTAGCGCTGTAACTATCTCCAAAAGAGGGTGTACAAACGTGTGTTCGGTGCTACACTTACCACCGGGCGTAACCAGAACATACGTACCCAGCCCTCACCAAGAGGCAGACACAGGAGATCCCCCTCCCAAATGGCAACCGCCAATAGCACTTCCCCCAGCAGCCCAAAAACCACAAAGCTGAGCACGCCCAAGCGTGCGAGCACACGTGCAGCCGCGAGCAGCAACAACGCCAAGGCCACCAAGGCCAAGGCAGCTCGCACACGCTCGGTGCATCAGACCAAAGCGGCCGTACGACAGACTGAGACAGCCACGCGCAACACCGTCGAGGTGTTCGGCGACTATGCCGAGCGCGCGGTCCTGATTCCCGTCGGAGCGGCCCTGATCGCACGTGACCGTGTCGTCTCGAGCGTCAACGAAGTGATCTCGAGCTACTCCAGCCCCTCCAAAGCACAGGTCCAACTGCGCAAGTTCGAGCGACGTGGCAGCACCGCACGCAACCGGCTCGAGCGTGAGGTCCGCAAAACCCGCACCCGCGTAGAGCGCGAGCTGCGCCAGCGCCGCAACGAGCTCGACAAGCGCCGCGACACCGTCACCAAGAGCATCTCCACCCAGGTCGAGCAGACCTCGACTCAGGTGCAGAGCCGCCTCAAAGAGGGCGCTGACCTCGCCGGTCGCGTCCAGGAGCGTGTTCTCAGCCTCGTCTGAGCAGCTCCACAACGCTTCCCCCGCCCGGGCCAGGAGAGGCTCGCAAGCGGGTAAGTCTGCCGGCCTCATATCCCGCCGGTAGTAGAAGGACCCTCTCCTCCCTCAACCAGCGGGGCGGTCCCTACCGCCCCGCTGGTGTTTTAACTGCCGGAGCCTCACGAGCTCTGGCTCGTCGGTTCGGCGACCTATTGGGCCCCATCATCAGGCGCTCCGCCAGCCGCCGCACCCGGTATCCGCGGACCGCGGGAGACTCCCAAGGCCAAAATTTGCCGGGGACGCGAAGGTCAGGGCCTCCAATGACGCTGGCTTCCCCACTCAAACGCTGCCTTCGCGCGTCTACTTCCCTGCGCGATGTGCGGGCTCTCGGATGCGTCGCAAAACTCGCGAGCCGAGGCACGTAGCCGTCAGAGCCCACGCACGATCAGAGCGAAGCCAAGTTCGGTGCGAGCCCAGCCCGGTCGTGATTTTCAGTTGAGGTGAGCGCTGGCGCGACGGACGGCCTGCTCGTGATCTGGGTGCTCGGTGTTGCACAAGGGACAGGCCAGCCTCTCGGCACGAACCTCGGCATTCTGCTCATCCTCGCTGCACGCCTTTGCCCACGCCTCGTCGCTGTACTCGTAGGAGAGCTCGCACTCCTCGGACCCGTGATGCTGGACGACACGCCGCCACGTAACCTCACAGCACTCCTCAGCGGTGTCGCCCACGATCTCGCAGTGAAATCCTCCAGGCCCCTCACACAGCCCAACCCAGCCATCGAGATCTGAATATGAAAGCGCACAGGAGTAGCGCGGGCCAAACGGTTCGGTGAAGTCGGAGAGCTCGAGATCCTGCATAGCTGTCAACTGTAGAGAAGACCTGAGCCGGTTCATAGCCCTCGAGGCGACCGCGACGACAGGTTTGCCAGAATGGACGATGTGACCACCCGAGATGAAGCACTCAAGGCCCTCGAGGCCGTAATCGACCCGGAGCTACGTAGATCGATCGTCGAGCTCGACATGGTGCGCTCGATCGACATCTCAGAGAACGGCGTCGTCGATGTGACGGTCTCGCTGACCACCGCCGGCTGCCCGATCCGCGGGCACTTCCAGACCTCTGTGGCAGAGGCCGTGTCCAGCCTCCAAGGCGTCACTCACGTCAATGTCTACTTCGACGTACTGACCGACACCCAGAAGACCGCGCTGCAGCAGAAGCTCGGCAGGGGGAGTCTCCCCGAGGGCTCACTCGCACGCGTCGCGAACGTGATGTGCATCGGCTCGGGCAAGGGTGGCGTCGGCAAGTCCACCCTGACCGCCAACCTCGCGGCCGCGCTCGTGGGCGAGGGCAAGCGGGTCGGAATCCTCGACGCCGACGTCTGGGGCTACTCGATCCCAAGGATGTACGGCCTCGGCGCGACTCGCCCGCCGGTGTCGGCAGAGAAAAAAATCCTGCCGCTGGAGGCGCACGGCGTCAAGGTGATGTCAATCGGCTTCTTCTTGGAGGAGGACGCCGCGGTCGTCTGGCGCGGACCGATGCTGCACAAGGCGCTGACGCAGTTTCTGCAGGACGTCGACTGGGGCACGCTGGACTACCTGCTGATCGACCTTCCGCCGGGCACAGGCGACGTCTCGATGACGCTCGCGCAACTGCTGCCCCAAGCGCAGTTCGTGATCGTCACGACGCCACAGCCGACCGCCCAGAAGGTGGCCCGCCGCTCGGCGGAGATGGCACACAAGGTCGACCTCGAGATCTGCGGAGTGATCGAGAACATGTCCGGCTTCACCACCCCATCCGGTGAGCGCTTCCCGATCTTCGGCGAGGGAGGCGGCAAGGACCTAGCCGACGAGCTCGAGGTGCCGCTGCTGGGCAAGGTGCCGCTGACGATGCCGCTGCGCGAACACGCCGACAGCGGCACTCCACTGGTCATCGAGGATCCCGACGATGCCGCCTCGCAGGCGATCCGCCAAGCCGCACGTGGCCTGATCGCGATGGCTCCGATGGTGCTGCCGATGCAGGAGCCCGTCACACTGTCCGTCGTCGCCCCGGCTCCGGCGAGCTCCAAGCCCGTCGGCATGTCGCTGCCGATGGCCTGATCGCCTTCGCGAGGGCATCGTCGCCAGATCGAGGTTCACGAGAACCTGACATCGCGACAGGAGCAAGCAGATGCGCGATGCGACGAAGACTTCATGCAGTTCGTGCTGCGCAGCCTCAGCCGGCGAGTTGCGCCACGGACACGCGGCCGCGGCATGGGGATCAGCCGATCGACCGCGCGCAGTGCTCTGAACAGAAGTACAGCGTCTCACCGTGCCGGTCGACCGCTACCGCCTTCGTGCGATCGACCTTCATCCCACAGACGGGATCGGTGATCCCCCGGCGTGCCGTCAACCAGAACAGCGCAGTGAACACAGCCACACCGAGGATGTTCAGAAACAGCTTGTAGTCGAGCGAGATCGAGGCAAAGATGTGAGCCCTGGAGGGTCGCGGCCCGGTCGGTGTCGCGCCCAAGGCACTGAAGATCCCATCGACGGCGAGAGCCGCGAGAACCATCGCGAGGAGCATCAGGGCCGCGATGCGCAGCGCAAAGCCACGGCCGTAGTACTTGCGGTAGACAGCCAGGATTGGCAGCACGATCAGATCGGCGAACAGAAAGGCGAGCACCCCGGGGAAGCTGATCCCACCCGACCACAGAACGGCCGCCAGCGGGACATTGCCGACGGAGCAGACAAAGCTCGCGACCGCAATCAGGGGACCAACCAGCACATTCTCCAAGCTTGCGAGCACACCGCCGGTGTGGCCGATGAACAGCTGGTCGAAGAAGCTGTTGGGAAGCTGCGCCACATATCCGGCGAGCAGAAAGCCGATCGTGATCTCCCGCCACAGCATCTGCCAATCGCCCCGGAAGTTGTGCGCCACATCCGACCAAGCGCTCGTGCTCGTCAGTCGCTGACGAAGGGCCATCTGCTCAGACGCCGCGGCGTGGCTGTGTCCGCCGACTGCCAGTTGAGCGTGCTCTCTGGCTCGCACCTCGGCCGCTCGTGGCACGAAAGCCCGCATGAGCAACGCCATCAGCGCGATCATGACGATCCCGCCCAGATACTCAGCGGCGGCAAACTGCCAACCGATCAGCGCCCACAGCACCAAGCCGAGCTCCCACACCAGGTTGGTGGAGGCGAACTGAAACGCCAGAGCCGTTACGGCGGAGGCTCCCCTCGCAAACAGCGAACGCCCGATCGCCACTGCCGCATAGGAACAGGACGAGGAGGCCGCGCCGAGGCCTGTGGCTAACGCGACCGGCCTCGGGCCTGTTCCCGAGAGCGCCGCCTCGATGCGCTCCCGCGGTACCCACGATTGCACCAGGGCCGAGATCGCGAAGCCGAGCACGAGCGCCCACCAAACCTCCCAACCCATCAGCAGGGAGTCTCTCAGGCCATTCCAGATGACTTGCAGCACACCGGTCATGGAACCGAGGCTAACAGATACCCCCAGGGGGTATACTAGGCTTATGAGTCGGGCCTCCACTCCCAAGCAGAAAGTTTCAACTGAGCGGCGCGGCTACAGCGCAAGCACAGACGAGCTGATGGGACGGCTGCGGCGCATCGAGGGGCAGGTGCGCGGCGTACAGGGGATGGTGCTGGACGACCGCTACTGCATCGACGTACTCACGCAGATCTCGGCGATTCAGGCGGCACTGGACAAGGTGGCTCTGGGGCTGCTCGACGGGCACGTGCGCAGCTGCGTCATCAACGCCGAGCAGAGCATCAAGCAGGACCGTGTCGATGAGCTGACGGCCTCTATGGGACGGCTTTTGGGGCGCCGGTGAGCACCTCGGCGCTCTGACGGTGCCACGGTGGTCCGCTTCTCGGTGGCGCGGGACGTGAGGACCGGAGCACTGACAGACTGCGGCAGATGCTCGCGATCGTGTTGGGCCTGGGCTGCGCGCTCTGTTACGGCGTATCGAACTTCCTCGGCCCCCAGTTGGTCCGCCACCACACGCTGGTGTCGGTGCTCGTCTGCTCGCAGGTCGCGGCCCTGGCGGCCTGCGCGCTCTACCTGATCGTGGCTGGAGGACGAGCGTTGCCCCAAGCTGACGTGTGGCTGGCGCTGCTCGCCGGCATCGGCAACGCGGGCGGGCTGGTCGGCTTCTACAAGGCCGCCGAGCTCGGGCCGCTGTCGGTGGCCGCGCCGATCGGAGCGAGCGGGGCAATCGTGCCGGTGATCTGGGGGCTGGCGAGCGGCGACTCCCTGACGGGCACACAGATCGGCGGCATGATCCTCGCGATGGGCGGGGCGGCCCTCGCGGCACGCCGACCGCTGGGCGGCACAGGCGATGTCCAGCCTTACCGGAACCCGCGCGCCTCCGCCATCTGGGCCGCGGGCTCAGCGGTGGCCTTCGGCGTCTTTCTCACCGCCCTGCCGAGAGCCTCCGCCCATGGCCAGGCGTGGGCCCTGCTCGATGCTCGCCTCGGGCTGATGATCGTGCTGCTCGTGTGGGCCGGCCGAGACCTCGCTGCGATCAGGCTCGCCCGTGGCAGCGCGCTGCTGGCGGCTCCTGGCCTGCTGCTGGTCACCGGCACTCTGCTCTATACGACAGCCACCGCCCACGGGCAACTGCCTGTGGTCTCGGTGCTGGGGTCACTGTTCCCGGTCTTCACGGTCGGCCTCGGAGTGACGCTGCTCCGGGAGCGCCTGTCACCGGCGCAGACCGTCGGTGTGCTGAGCGCCCTGGCAGGCATCGTGCTGATCGCCTTGTGAGAAAGTGGTAGGTGGGAGCTTTTTCCATGCAAATGGCCTATTTGTACGTCTCGCTTACGGCCGTTACCGCAGTGACACCGCATCTCTCGCATCTTTGGGCTCGAACACCCATGGAGCGGGCGATCTGCCGACGTCGCGACAAGCTCCGAGCGTGGTTTACAGGCGGTCAGCGTCACATGCAGCGACCGACTGGATAGCCAATCCCCGTATTTGCGGACACCGACTGATCTGCTCCAGATCCCGCCGCGACGAGAGGGGCCAAAAAAGATGGGTTTATATTTGCGAGATACCAATATAGGGACACATAATTTTGCCATGCTTAGGATCGTGCCTCCGATGGCCAAACCCGCTACTCGATTGGGACCAGTCTCTCGGGAGGAGCGCGCGTTCCTTGCTACGAAGGAGCGTAGAGGCGAGCGACACGTTAGCCAGCGGGCAGATGCTGGGCTCTTGCGTGAGCATTCGGCTGACCCGTACGGGATGGTGCACCGGATGGCGTCCAAGGGTCTGCTGATCCCGGTCGCGAGCGGCAGCTATCTCATCGCTCCGGCGAGCGGCGCTCGGCGACTCGAGCAAGCTGCTCCTATCCAGCTTGCGCTCCACGCGCGACTTTCGCCTTACACCGATTACTTCATCAGCTACTTCAGCGGCCTGATCGAGCACCGGCTGACCGACCTCGACGAGTCCGCGCTGTATGCCGCAGTTCGTGGTGGCAGCTTGCGAGAGGTCGAAGTCGCTGGACGTCGCGTTGTGCTTGCGCGTATCACGACCGAGCGCAAGTGGTTCGGTGTCGAGACGATCCGCGTCGGGGAAGCCCGTCGCGCACCGCACTACTTCCGCGCGACTCTGGAGCGGACGCTGCTGGACACGCTCGATCGTCCCAAGCTGTGCGGGTCGCCTGAGATCGTCGTCCGGGCCTGGGAGCGCGCGGCGCGCGATAAGTCCATGAATGTGCGCCAGCTCGTTGCCGACGCTCCTCGAATGAGCCACAGCGTCGCACGTCGTGCCGGCTTCTGGCTAACACAACTCAAGCACGATCGTGCGGCCGCGCGGCTGCACAAGGATCTCGGCAACCTGTCAGTGCCGGTTCTGCTCGACGCCTCGAAGCACTACGGCGATGGCCGGTGGCCCGTCGACCGTCAATGGGGCGTGATCGTCAACGTTCCCGAGCACGCCTACGCTGGTTGGATCGGCTACGCCAAGTAGTAAGGGGCGTGCTCTAGTCAAAGAGCCAGGGGATGACGAGCTGACGGACGATCTGCTTGGCGCGCCACAGGTGGATCGCGCCCTTGCCATCCTCGGAGACCACAACCCGAACCTCGCGCCCAAACTCCGCTGTAGCGAGATGGCTCTCGGGCTCTTGCAGCGGTGCACGCAGGGCCGCATAGTTGGGCACGCGCGCATAGAACTCCTGGCCGGCCGGGCCGCCACGCGCGGCCGCCCCTCGACCTCGCTCGAGCTTGATGTCAACGAGGCGGCGCAAAGAGGCCTCATGTATGGACATCAGGTCTCGAAACGCGAAGGCTAGGAATGCCACGGCTACGCCGACGTAGCTCACCTGGTAGAGCATCGCTCTTGTAGGCAAGAGTCCCCACCGGGTGTCACCCAGACGACTTACCGACTTCTCGCCGGCGGCTGGTGACCATATAGACCATGTCTGGGAGGATCTGCCTCAGCTCTCCCGTCCTGCCTTCGAGGACCGTGGCGTGAAGAACGTAGTACCAGCCCGCGACGGTCGCCTCGGTCTGCGTCCTCGACAACGCGGGCCCGCCGATCACGCCCTTCAGCAGAGTCGAGAACCGTTCGATGGTTCGATTGCGCGCTTCTCTGCCGGCGGCTCCCAGCGACCCTATCTCGACGACGCATACCCTGGCATGGGCAGGGCACTCGATCATCAGGTCGAGGATCGCCTGCAGACCCGCCTCGACGGCGCGGACGCCGACGCCGCCGGCTCTCTCGCATGCTGTCTTGACGGTGTCGAACGCATGGTCGACGGATTGCTCGTATGCGGCCAGGAGGCATTCCTCGCGCCCCTCGGGGAAGATCGCCTCGAAGCACCGCCGCGTGACGTTTGCCTGCACCAGAATCTCCTCCACCGTCGTGGCACGAAAGCCACGCCTGGCGACCGCGATGAGCATCGCCTCGATCGCGCGCTCCCGCGGTCTGCGCCTGTCCTGTCCGGAGGCCTCTCGCGCGGTCATCACGCCGTTCCCTCATGGCTCTCGTGGGACTGCTCGGATCCCACGAGCCGACCGAGCAACGCCGGGCAAAGAGCCACGACGCTCCTCAGATGCCGCTCCGCCTCCGCCATCAGATCGCCCTCGTCCTCGCCGAGCGCCGCGACGCTCTCCCAATAGATCCCCTCGAGCAGGGGACGTAGAACTGACGCGGGCATCGTCAACTCGAAGCGCTGCGACGTGGTCTCACGCTCCCAGCCCAGGTCGTCCAGCAGACACATGTCAACTTCGGCGAGGCGTCGCAGGCGAAGCGCATCGGCCACGTCCCCGTTGCTCAGGGCGATATAGATATCGCCGATCACCGCCAAGCGCATCACGGCGGTCCGATACAGCACATTGCGATCCTCACAGCCGACCGACAAACCACTTGATGCAACGTCTCGAGACGTCGAGATTCCATCCTCACGCATGAGAGAGCCCTTTCTTTTCTGTGTCAGGTCCGCGACAACAGCCATTTGCGCGCGGCGTCACCCTAAGCGATTAAGTGACACCTCTAGACAAGCACGCCAAGCGGCGGCAAACACTAGAAAAACCTGCAAAATCGCACAAATCTGCTGACTGCGCCAGTCTTGACACAGTTTCGGCACAGACCCGTCACACGTTTCAGTTAATTATCTGGAGCGCCTCTACTGAGCACAAGCCAACTCGACCACGGGAAACGTCGCGGTCACCCGACCTGCCGGCGCAAACGCTCGAGAGATCAGGACAATCACACATATTCAACGCCGCTCTTTGCCTGCCCGCAAACATCAGCGCCCGACCCCAACGAGCGAGCGGAACCACCATGTCAGACGCAGGGCGCCACGAGGCAGGCCGCACGGACACCACCACACCAGCATGTCCTGAAAGGCGAGGTGCGCACTCGAGGCTCGAGTCCCGAGGTATGCCAGCGCCCGTCTGGCGAGGGTGTGCGTGACTTCAGCTGAGCGCCCGGAACTGCCGGGGCATCGGCCGCACGGGCCTGCGGCTAGCCTTTGCCGTTCGCGAAGTACTCGGCGTTGATCTGTGCGAACTTCTGCCATTCGTCGGGAAGCTGGTCCTCGGCAAAGCACGCGTCCACCGGACAGGCCTCGACACACGCGTCACAGTCGATGCACTCCTCCGGATCTATATAGAGCATCTCAGCCGCGTCATACCCGGGCTCGTCAGGCGTCGGATGAATGCAATCAACAGGGCACACCTCGACACACGAATTGTCCTTCGTGCCAATACAAGGCTCAGCAATCACATAGGCCATTCTGGTCTTTCCTGGTTCGTTTTCGGGGGTTTCAGAGGAGCACCGGGCATTTTACGGATCGCGCGGCACGAACAGGACGAGGCCGACTCCGCTAGCTTTGACGCCATGCTGCTCTTGACCGGCGCCACCGGCCTCGTCGGCTCCTCGTTGTTGCCCGGACTGCTCGCCGAGGGGACCCAGGTGCGCTGCCTGGTACGCGATCCCAGACGTTTGGGGGCCGAGCGTGTGCAGGTGCAGATCGCGCTCGGCGACCTGACCGACCCGCCGTCGTTTCGCAACGCTCTGCGCGGTGTCGACACGGTCGTGCACCTGGCCGCGTCGATCCGCGATCAACCGCACGGCTCAATCGAGGAGCTCAACGGCATCGCGACCTGGCGAATGGTCGAGGCGGCGCAGCGCGCCGGCGTGGAGCGATTCGTGTTCCTGTCGGCTCTGGGTGCTTCGACGCACCATCGAGCGCGGTTCTTCAGGGCCAAGGCGCTCGCCGAGCAGGCGGTACGGGAGGCCGACCTGCAATCGATCGTGTTCGCCCCCTCGATCGTCTACGCACCGGGCGATCCGTGGCTGACGCTGCTCGGGCGCCTGGCGTTACTGCCGGTGATACCCGTCTCAGGGAATGGGCGGGCGGTCTATGAGCCGATCTGGGCACAGGATGTCGCCGCCTGTGTGATGGCCGCTCTGCGAAGCGTGAATTGCGATCGGCAGCCGATCGAGCTCGTCGGGCCGGAGCGGCTCAGCCACACCGAGATCGTGCGCCTGGTGGCGAGCGCGGCGAATCGCCGGCACCCGCTGGTTCACATCCCAACCCCGATTGTCTCGCGAGCGCTGCGCCTGCTGCAAGCGACCGCGGGGTCTCGCGCGTTTGCGACATGGGAGGAGGCCGAGCTGATGGAGGTGTCGATGATCTCTCAGCGAGGAACGGCCGACGTCGAACACTTGGGTGTCAAACCACAGCGGATGGCGGCTGTGCTTGGGAGCGGCTGAAGGATCGCGGGCGCGTCCTGCTCGCCGACTCAGTGCCCCAGCAGCCACGCGAGAATGGCGGCGGGGATCGCCCATATGGGCTCGTCCGAGCCGGTGAGCAGGGGTGAGCGGGTGACCATCACGCCGCGACCGTGGCGGGCTCTCATCGTGAGGGCCTCCCTGCGCCACTGGCCGTCTGTGTACTTGCACTCGAACGGGATCTCCAGGTCCGGGCCAACGAAGTCGATCTCAGCGCCGGTGCCGGTTCGCTCGTACATGACACGGTCGCTCTGCACGAACCCGGCCGGGGCGCCGAGCGAGGCCGCCCGTGCCAGGGCGAGGCCGACCTGCTGCTGGGTGAGCTTGGCGGCGTCGGGGGCGGGGAAGCGGGAGTCACGCCGGTGTGCGAGCTGGGCGACGAGCGGGTCCACGAAGTACAGCTTGCGCTGCGCCGCCGTGTTGGGCTTGCCGTCGAGGATACGGTGGCAGCGCCACGCGAGGAACGCGCGGACCAGATCCTCGATGCGGTTCATGGCTGTCTGGTGTCCCGAGAGGCCAACGTCTCGGGCGATGCGCGACGCGTTGATCGGGCTGCACAGGTTCGCGGCCAGGCGGTCCAACAGCGCGGCCACGTCGGCTTCGGACGTGGGGGAGGCGCGAATGGCGTCACCGAGCACAACGTCCCACAGGCCCTGGACGAACCCATCACTGACCGCGCCGCTGCCTACCAGCTCGCCGACGGCGCGCGGGAAGCCGCCAACATCGAGGAACAACTCCCACGCATCGGCAAGCTCGTCGCTCCATGGCTCCAGGGCCGATATCGCCCGCTCGGCGCCGGGAGTCAGGCAGTCCTGGGGGCGGATCACCTGCAGCGGCAGCTCATCGAGGCCTCCCAAGGCTCCGCAGAACGCGCGGAAGCCCATTGGCAGCAGCAGCCTGTCCGAGTCGGCGATGCCCCCACGGCGGTCGGCCAGATCCTTGCGCGCCTGCTCCAGATCGCGTGCCGAGGATCCCGTGAGTACGACGCAGGCCTCTCGAAAGGTCGTGTCCTGATCGCGCAACTCCTTGATCGTCTGCGACCAGCCCGACACGGCTGTCACCTCGTCGAGCAGCCAATGGCGAGAGCCTGGCAGGGTACGGCTGACGCTGTGCCCCTGCGCCACCAGGCGCCGAAGATCCTGCCTCGAGAGACCATCGCAGGAGCAGTAGAAGATGGTCTTCGGGTCGATGCCCTCCGCCAGTAGTCGCACGACGGCGCGCTTGAGCTCCAGGCTCTTGCCGATACGACGGGGACCCCGCAGGACATACAGCCCCGGCGCGTGGATGTCTGCGAGCGGCTCGGGCTCGTAGCTCAGCGGAAGCCGTGCAGCCGCGCGCAGGTCTGGGTCGTCGGCCTGCCAGTTTGCCCGTGCACGCCAGGGACTACGCTCCGCCAGCAGGCGTCTGAGCTGAGAGTCGTTCACGGAGATGATGATAGCGGAAAACTATAGTTTTTCGCCCATCTGATAGCGAAAACCTATAGTAAATCGCTATGTCTGTGTGATCGTCGGGTGCCGCCCAGCCCACGGCACTGCCGCTTCCAGCTGCGCGGCGAGCGCGAGCAAGCGGCCCTCGCCGACGGGACGCCCGACGATCTGCACACCCAGCGGGAGACCGTCCTCGCCTGCGAACAGCGGCAGCGAGACGCCCGGCTGCCCGCTGGCGTTGAATATCGGGGTGAACGGCGTGAACAGACCCGAGCGGGTGAACGTCGACATCGGATCCGCCGCGGCGGGGTCGAGTGCGCCGATCGGCAGAGGGCGCTCGGCCAGCGCAGGAGTCAAGAGCGCGTCGTAGGGCTCGAGGAACGCCACCAGCCGACGGGAAAAGGCCTGCAGCTGCACCGCCGCGGCCATGTTGTCGATGGCTCCCAGTTTTCCGATCATCGAGAAGATCGCCCAGCTCATCGGTTCCATGTCCTTTTCTGAGATCCCGCCCACCCCGCGCCCGGCGACGATGCCCGAGTAGGCGATCGAGAGGGCGATGTGACTCGAGAAGACAGCGCCGAAGAGCTCCTGCAGGCCGTCTGTCTGCCACGGCGGATCGGCTTCCACGACATCGTGCCCGAGCGAGCGCAGCAGCTCGCTCGCGTCGCTGACGGCTCTGACGCAGATCGGGTCGACCACTGTGTCCTGCGTTGGTGGCAGAACCGTCGCGGCGATCGTGAGCTTGCCGGGATCCCGACCCGCGGCGCGCGCGAAGGGCTCCGCGGGCGCCGGCGCCCAGGTGGAGTCCCCGGGCTCATAGCCCGCGAGCACGTCGAGGATCGCCGCCGTGTCGGCGACTGTGCGCGTCAACACTCCGTCGACCACCAGCGATGAGTCGCCGAGTTCAGGGGCGGATGAGATTCGCCCGCGGCTGGGCTTCAGTCCGACCAGGCCGCAGCAGGCTGCGGGGATGCGGATCGAGCCCCCACCGTCGTTGCCGTGCGCGACCGGCACCATGCCCGAGGCGACCGCGGCGGCCGCACCGCCCGAGGAGCCGCCGGGCGTGCGCTGCAGATCCCACGGATTGCGCGTGGGACCGAACAACCGGGCCTCGCTTGTCGGCAGGATCCCGTACTCGGGCAGCGTCGTCGTGCCGACGATCACGAACCCGGCCTGCCGCAGGCGCCGCGTGACGTTGTGGTCGTAGTCGGCGACATAGTGCTCCATCAGCGAGCAGCCGTACGTGAGCCGCAGACCACTGACCGGACGGTTGTTCTTGATCGCGATCGGCACGCCCGCGAACGGACGCTCATCGCCGGGCGAGATCGCCTGCGCTGCAATCAGCGCATTCTCGCCATCAACCTCGACAAAGGCGTTCAGCGCCGGGTTGAGCTGCTCTATGCGGCGCAACGAGCTTTCCGCGAGCTCACGCGCCGAGACCTCTCCCGAGCGCACCATCCCCGCGAGCTCGCTGGCTGAACGGAACATCAGATCGCTGTCGGACACTGGCCCCTCCTCGGTGAGCGCTGGTGCTCAGTCGAGCACCTGTCGAGCAGGCTAACGAGCTGGACGGGCCCGGGCGTCCCCGGTCGCTTCGAGCGCCGTGCCGCACCCCCGAGCGTCGAGCAGACCCAGACCGACGCACGCCCTCCTTCGGCGCCGCTTCAGAGGACTGAGCACGGTTCCACAACGGCGCCGGGGAGGCTCGATGCAAGCCCGGAGTGCTGAGCCCGTCATTCCTGACACCATGTGAGCAGCACAGAAGACCACCCTCGAGTAGAGAGCGCAGAAAGCGAGTGCCATGAGCGAGGTTCAAACAGCAGCAGAGGTTCAGTCTGGCCTTGAAGGCGTCGTCGCCTTCGCGACCGAGATCGCCGAGCCCGACAAAGAGGGTGGCGCGCTGCGCTACCGCGGCGTGGACATCGAGAACCTTGTCGGCGCCGTCCCCTACGAGCAGGTCTGGGGCCTGTTGGTCGATGGACACTTCAAACCCGGCCTGCCGCCCGCCGAACCGCATGCGCTGACCGTGCGCTCGGGCGATCACCGCGTTGATGTGCAGTCGGCCCTGGCGATGCTCGCGCCCGAGTGGGGCTTCGGACAGCTGATCGACATCACCGACGAGGAGGCCCGCGACAACCTCGCGCGCGCCTCCGTCATGGCCCTGTCCTTCGTCGCCCAGTCAGCCCGCGCCCCCGGTCAACCGCCGGTACCGCAGACGGAGGTCGATCAGGGCAGGACGATCCCCGAGCGCTTCCTGATCCGCTGGCGTGGAGAGGCCAACCCCGACCACGTCAAGGCGATCGACGCCTACTGGGTCTCGGCGGCCGAGCATGGCATGAACGCCTCGACTTTCACGGCGCGCGTGATCGCCTCCACCGGTGCCGATGTCGCGGCGGCGCTGTCAGGCGCCGTCGGTGCCCTGTCCGGTCCACTGCACGGTGGCGCGCCCTCGCGTGTGCTGAAGATGCTCGAGGAAGTCGAAGCCAGCGGCAACGCCGAGCAGTGGGTATCGGATGCCCTCGATCGCGGCGAGCGGCTGATGGGATTTGGCCACCGCATCTACCGCGCCGAAGATCCGCGCGCGCGTGTGTTGCGACGGACCGCCAGCGAACTGGGCTCGCCCCGTTTCGAGGCGGCGGAGGCCTTGGAGAGGGCGGCGCTTGCCGAGCTCCACGCCCGTCGTCCCGATCGTGTGCTCGCCACGAACGTGGAGTTCTGGTCGGCCGTGATCCTCGACCTCGCGGAAGTCCCACCGGACCTGTTCACGCCGATGTTCACCTGCGCGCGCGTGGCCGGCTGGTCGGCGCACATCCTCGAGCAGAAGCGCGAGGCGAAGCTGATCCGCCCGACCGCGAAGTACATCGGCGAGGGCCCAAGGTCGGTCGAGGACGTCTGAGCGGTTCCTCAGATCAAGCATGTGACGGTCGCGGGCCACATGCGCTCGCGGCCGTCTGGAGGCACTCCCTGGCGCCATCTCCCACGACCGTAGCGCTGCCGGTCAGGCGTCAGGCGCACCGTCCGGCTTGATCCGCTTGCGGCCCTTGTGATCGCCGCGCCCGGTGCCGATGCACTCGCGGCAAACAATCCATTTTCCCTCTTGCGCGGGCTCTGCGCCTCCGGACCACCAGGTCCAGCCCACGCCATCGCAGGCTGAACACCGGTCGCCCGCGCGGATCTGCCGATCACTCTGGCCCATGCCGTGAGACTACTCCACGGGGGGACTGCGCGTCGGTGATCTGCCTGATCAACGACGAAGGGCCCGGCATCGTGCCGGGCCCTTCGCTGCAGTGGCTATCGACCGATAACCAGATCCCCTGAAGGGATTCCTTACATCATTCCGCTCATGTCAGGCATACCGCCGCCGCCACCACCGCCGGCTTCCTTCTCAGGCACCTCGGCGACGATCGCCTCGGTCGTGAGAATGTTCTTGGCGATCGACGCGGCGTTCTGCAGCGCCGAGCGGGTGACCATCGCCGGGTCGATGACGCCCGCGGCGACGAGATCGACGATCTCGTTGGTCGCTGCGTTCAGGCCATGGCCCTTCTTGGCCTTGCGCACATCGTTGACGACAACCGAGCCCTCGAGGCCCGCGTTCTCGGCGATCTGACGCAGCGGCTCCTCGAGCGCACGAAGCACGATCCGTGCTCCGGTCTTCTGGTCATCGTCCTCGATGTCATCGACCTTGACCGACGCCGACGCCTGCAGAAGCGCCACTCCACCACCGGGCACGATGCCCTCCTCGAGCGCCGCCCGGGTTGCCTGCAGGGCGTCCTCGACGCGGTGCTTCTTCTCCTTCATCTCCGTCTCGGTCGCCGCTCCAACCTTGACCACGGCGACGCCGCCGGAGAGCTTTGCCAAGCGCTCCTGGAGCTTCTCGCGGTCGAAGTCCGAGTCGGTGTTCTCGACTTCGGCCTTGATCTGGTTGATGCGGCCTTTGATCGCGGCCGCGTCACCGGCGCCGTCGACGATCGTGGTGTTGTCCTTGCCCACGACCACACGACGTGCGCGCCCGAGCTGAGAGACCTGCGTGTTCTCCAGCTTCAGGCCCATCTCCTCGGTGATCAGCTCTGCTTTGGTGAGAATCGCGATGTCCTCGAGCATCCGCTTGCGGCGATCGCCGAAGCCGGGAGCCTTGACAGCCACGCCGGTGAACGTCCCGCGCAGCTTGTTGACGACCAGCGTCGCGAGCGACTCGCCCTCGACGTCCTCGGCGATGATCAACAGCGGCTTGCCGCTCTGAATCACTGCCTCGAGCACCGGCAGCACATCGCGCACCGAGCCGATCTTCTGGTTGGCGATCAGGATGTAGGGGTCCTCCAGGGTTGCCTCCATGCGGTCCTGGTCGGTCACCATGTACGGCGAGATGTAGCCCTTGTCGAACTGCATGCCCTCGGTGAACTCGAGATCCATGCCGAACGTCTGGCCCTCCTCGACGTTGACGACGCCGTCCTTGCCGACCTTCTCGATCGCGTCGGCGATAACGTCGCCGATGTCGTCGTCGCCGGCTGAGATCGTCGCCACGCGGGCGATCTGATCCTTGCCGGAGACCACCTTGGACTGCGAGGCGATGTTCGCGACGACCTGGTTGACGGCCGTCTCGATGCCGCGCTTGAGTCCCAGCGGGTTGGCGCCGGCCGCAACGTTCTTCAGACCCTGGCGAACAATCGCCTGGGCCAGCACGGTGGCGGTTGTGGTGCCATCGCCGGCGACATCGTTGGTGGCCGTGGCAACCTCACGCACGAGCTGTGCGCCCTGGTTCTGGAAGACGTCCTCGACCTCGATCTCACGCGCGATCGTGACGCCGTCGTTGGTGATTGTGGGTGCTCCGAACTTCTTGTCGAGCACGACGTAGCGGCCCTTGGGGCCGAGGGTGACCTTGACCGCGTTTGCAACCGCGTCGACGCCCTCCTCCAGCGCCTTACGCGCCTCGCCGCCGTACTTCAGCTCCTTGTGTGCCATGTGTATTCAGATCTCCTTATGACTCGACGCGAGCGAGGACATCGGACTCGCGCAGCACGAGCAGATCCTCCCCGTCGACCTTGATCTCGGTCCCGCCGTACTTGCTGTAGAGGACCTCGTCGCCCTTCTTGACGTCCAACGGGATGCGCTTGCCGTCATCATCGAGCTTGCCGTCGCCGACGGCGATGACCTTGCCCTTCTGCGGCTTCTCCTTGGCTGTGTCGGGGAGAACCAGACCGCTGGCGGTCGTCAGCTCCTCCTCGATTGCCTGCACGATCAAACGATCGCCCAGGGGCTTGAGATTCATGTTCGAAAAACCTCCGATTGTCTATAGAGTCAGACAGGGCAAGCAAATGTCTTCCAACTGGAAGACGGCTCGCCCTTGGCACTCTCCCTGTGAGAGTGCCAACGACAGAATCAATATATAGAAGAAAAGCCGCGGGTCAAGGTCTGGATTGGCACTCTTCACATCTGAGTGCCAATTTTATCGTCGGGCCGGCACTCGGAGACCGGCCGATCGCCCAACAGGGCGTCTGTGAGCCGGATTGTCAGCCTCGCGACTGAATTTCCCCCCAGGAGGCGGCCGTGCGCCTCCAAGCCCCCAAATACGGGCCCTGGCACAGGCATTGGGAGCTGTGGGGTCGATCCACGCGGCGTAAACGCACACGCTCACCGCGTACGTTTAGTTTTGCGCGCCGCCGAAGCCCTTCATCGCCTCGGTCATGCCGACCGACCTGTCGACGATCTGCGAGAACCGCACAACGGTGACCGTATCGTCCTTTGAGACGCCCCTGCCGTAGATCTGCTCGAGGAAATGAATCAGCTCCTCGTGGCGGCGAAACTCAGGGTTGTCGTGCTTGATGTCCCGCGGCGAGAGCTCTGAGATCTTCATCACCTCGACGTTGTCGATGACCGCCTCGAAGATCCGCTCCCGTGGCGAGTACTGGTAGCCGATCGTGACGAGCACGAGCTGGTTCTTGCGGTACTTGTGCGACTTGTCGCCGAGGCGGATCGTCGCCGTCTTACGTGCCCGCTTGAGCTCGTCGGCGAAGATCGTCGAGTAGAAGTTGAGAACCTGCATGCGAGGGCAGGCTACCTACTCTCCCGCAAGAAGGCCAGCGCGCGGTCCGCCATTTCGCGCTCGCCCTCGTAGCTGAGCGTTGCGCGGGCCTCATCGAGGTCTATCCAACGGGCCTCCTCGACCTCGTCGTCGTGATCGTCGGTGCTGCCAGCCACGTATCGAAACAAATAGAACTGGACCGACTTCTTGATCACACGCCCGCCCCGGCGATAGTGATACTGCACCTCGCCGAGTTTCTTGACGAGCTCGGACTCGATGCCCGTCTCCTCGCGCACCTCGCGCTGTGCCGCCTGCAGAGCGTTCTCGCCCGGGTCGATGTGACCCTTTGGCAGCCCCACCACGCGCGAGCCGTCGGCGGCGCGGCGCGTGGGCACGATCACGACGACCTCCTCGCCACGCAGCACGACGCCGCCCGCCGATCGCTCCTGCGGCCTTCTTCCGCGACGGCGCTTGGTGGGGCCGCGAGAGGAGGCGGCCCCTTCAGAAGACATATTGCTCGAGTGCCTCGGCGTCGTGCACTACCAGTCGACCCCGCCCTTGAGAGATCACCCCGGCGCGCTCGAGCACAGCCAAGAAGCGGCTGGCCGACTCGCGTGAGGAACCGGCGAGCTGCGCTAGATCTGCCTGCGTGGCGGTTACGAGCACGTCAGCCGAGCCCTTGCCGTCCGCGATCTCCCGCTCGACGAGTTGACTGAGGACGACCGCCACGCGGCTCTGTACCGTCTGGAAGGATTGGCGCGAGAGTCGCTCGTTCATCTCGCGCAGCCGCCGGCCGAGCGCGATCACCAGACGCGTGGCGATCGTCGGATGCTCTGTCATCAGGCGGCGCATGTCCGGACCGAGCAGCGCGAGGACGCTTGTCTGCTCGATCGCTTCGACGGTGGCCGAGCGGCGCTCGTCCTCGAACATCGCCAGCTCGCCGAAGATGTCCCCCAAACCGAACGTGGCGAGTGTGATCGTACGCCCGTCTGAATGCTCACGCACCGCCCGGGCATGCCCTTCGCGGACGATGTAGCAGGTGTCGCTCGAGTCGCCCTCGCGGAAGACCACCTGGCCCGCCTCGAAGCTGCGCGGCACCGCGACCTGGGCGATCCGCTCCAGATCCTCGGACTCGAGCGTCGCGAACACGGGCACACGCGCGAGCAGCTGTGTGGTCTCCGATGAGCTCGACGTGGACATCGCCCGACGGAGTATCACACCGCCGAGCACTCACGCGACGGGCCCCATGAGCTGATCGTCGGCCGCGAGCGCAACTCTTGCGGGGGCACGTTTGTCCTTGTGTGTGTGGTCCTCGGATATCTTCCCTGCATGCCAACCAGTGGGCGAACAGCGTTTTGGCGGCGCAGCGTGATCGCGATGGCCGCAGCCGCCTCGTGGCTGGCGCTCGCGGCGCCGATCTCCTTCGCGGACGCCGCCAGCGAAAAGCCGGTGAAGACACACCTGCTGTATCAGTCACATGATCTGTGGGCGACGCTGGATGTGTGTGGGCCCAAGGATCAACCGAACACGATCGGCATACGCGGCTCGATGCCCAGCGACGGCCACGAAAAAGACACCATGTACATGCGATTCATCGTGCAGTCGCTCGATACGACCAGCAAACACTGGATCGATCTGGGCAAGAACGCCGACTCGGGTTTCGTGGCGGTGGGCTCAGCCAAGTCCATTCGCCAGGCGGGACGCAGCTTCGAACTGGTGCCCGCGTCTGGCGCCCCCGCGGCGATGTTGCGGGGGGTCGTCGATTTCCAATGGCGCCGCGGCAACACCGTGGTCGCCGCGGTCTCGCGAACCACGAGTGCCGAACACAAGAGCCTCGCGGGCGCCGACCCGGAAGGCTACAGCGCCGCCACCTGCTCGATCGGCTGAGCCCGTCAGCCGCCGAGCATGTCGGCGGGCGTGAAGCCGAGGACGCGCTCTGAGCGGATCTCGGCGGCGACGCCACCGCGCCCCCAGAGCGCGAAGGTCGGTGAGTCGACGGGTCGCGGAGCACGCAGCGCCTTGTGCTGCAGCCGCGCGAGGTCGCGCCCGTTCAGGGGACGCGACTGCCAGCGCGCCTCGCCGAGCAGCGCAGTGCGGGTTCCCAGCAGGCCCAGCACGTCGACCTCGCAGGGCTCGCCGCTCGTCGCCCACCAGCGGTCCACCACGAGTTCGCGCGGCAGTTCGTCGCGCTCGACCAGTCGCCTGGCGTGGGCCCGCGCCGCGTCCTCGAACACGGCCCCGATGTGCCGCTGCCAGGACTGGCTCTTGCGGCTCAGCACCGCCCGCCCCTGGCCCGCTTCGATCTGGGGGATGTCCGAGTAGAGCACGCCGAACCAGAACGCGAGGTACGCGTCCGCGAGCTCATAGTTGGCGCGCGCGCCACGAGGAGCGCCGACCGGCAGCGCGCGCCTGATCAGGCCAGCGCGGGTCAGCACCTCCAGCGGGCGCTCGATGCGCTGGGCGCTCTCGACGGCGATCTCGGCGTAGCGGGTGCGGCCGCGCCCGATCGCTGCAAGCACGCGCGTGTAGCCCCCGGCGTGCGTGAGCTCCTCGGCAAGCATCGAGGCGGCGTCCTCGAGCAGGATCGCGCCCGGCGTGCCGGCCAGACGCTGCAGATTCTCTTCGGTGGTGCTTGCCTGGTCCCACGCCCTCAGATGCAAGGGGTAGCCGCCGCAGGCTGCATATGCTTCGATGAAGCTGGCGGGATCGAGCTTCGGCAGGAAGGCCCGAGCCTGCAGATGATCCAGCGGCGAGAGGCGGAGCGTCAAGGTCGGCCGGCCCCTCAACGCTCCGCGCGCGCCGATCATCGCCTCCATCATCGCGATCGCCGACCCGCACAGTACGAGCGTGAGCGAGGAGCTCTGTGGCAGGTGATCCCAGACCGCCTGGACGATGCTCGTGAACCCAGGTGTCGACTCGAGCAGATAGGGCACCTCGTCGAGCACCACCGTCAGCGGCTCCTCCTCGGCAAGCGCCACGAAGAAGCGCAGGGCGGCCTCCCAGCTCGTGAAGCCGCCGCCGGCGAGGTCGGCGACACGCTCGCCCACGCCGCGACGAACCGCGTCGCGGAGGCGTTCCAGCTCCACCGCCTGCGACTGCTGAGTGGCTCCGAAGAAGACTGACCGTCCCTCGGCGGCGAAGTGGGCGAGCAGGAACGTCTTGCCGACCCGGCGACGGCCGGAAACGACAACGAGCTGCTGCGCGCCGCCGCGGGCGGCCGCGCGGGCGGCGCGCAGCGCAGCGAGCTCGGCCTCGCGATCGATCAACGTGACGGCGCCCATGCTCATCCCAACTTACTACACAGCCCGTGTACTACACAACCCGTGTAGTACACAACCCGTGTACCTGTCCGGATGACCCTCAGGCGTTTCGTCGCCCTACCCGAACAGCCGCGGATCGTTGGTGATGATCCCGTCGACGCCCATGGCGGTCAGCCGCTCGATCATGCGCGCGTCGTCGACTGTCCACACGTACAGCTGTCCACCCCCGGCAGACACGGCGCGCAGCAGCGCCGGGGTGACGAGCCGCCAATGGGCCATGATCGCGTCGAAGCGGCCGGCGGTGAGCGCAGCCCGGGCACGGCGAGGCAGCAGCGCCCGGTAGCCCGTCAGCATCGCCAGGGCCGGCACAACCGTGAGCGCGTCCGTCGTGTAGTCGCGCCTGACCCTGGGAACCGACCAGCCGACCCGCAGAGCCGGCTCCAGCGCCCTGATCGCGTCCAGATCTTCGGGGAACATGCCGCTGATCAGCGAACGCTCGACGAGGCCGGCGGCGCGCAGGGCCTCCACCACACGCCGCCCGTAGCCGGGCAGCTTGACGTCGACATCGAATTCGACGCCCGCGAACTCCTCGCCGGCGAAGTGCTCGAGACACTCCTGCAAATTCAGCGGCGTGCGCGAGCGCATGTCCTCGTAGTCGTGCGCCAACAGCAGCCGGCCGGTGCCGTCGGAGTGCTCTGGCAGGACATCGAACTCGATCATGTCGACACCCACCGCCAGCGCCGCCCGGAAGCTCTGCAGCGTGTTTCCGGGAGCCAGATCAGCGGCGCCCTTGTGCCCGACGCGCAGTACCGGTCTCAGTGCTGGCATCCGGGACACCAGAAGGTCAGGCGGTTCTCGTCGCCCTGGGGGCGCTGGCGGATGAGAGCGCCGCAGCGCGGGCAGGGCGCTCCGGCGCGCTTGTAGACGGCGCGAGGCCGTGCCTGGAACCCGTCGCGCGCCGATTGACTCATACGCTCGCGGGCGAATTCCAGCAGCGCGAGAGTCTCGTGGTTCTCGACCTCACCGGCGGCTCGCCAGGGATCGATGCCGACCGCGAAACAGGCCTCGGCCTTCCACAGGTTGCCGATGCCGGAGACCGTGCGCTGGTCGAGCAGCGCGTCGCCGATCGGCCTGCGGGGGTCGTCTTCGCGCAGCCTTCGCAAGACGGCCCGCCCGTCGAAGCTCTCACCGAGGATGTCGGGTCCGAGGCCGGCGAGACGTTGATCGAAGCGGATTCGCGACTCGGTCATCAGCTCCAGTAGAGGGCCGTCGAACTGCACCACTTCGGCGCCGGCGGCCCGGATCACGAGCCAGGCACGCCGTGGCGAGCGTTGCCAGCGCTGCCCGCCGCTGTAGACCGACCACGCGCCGGTCATGCGCAGATGAGAGTGCAGTGTCAGATCGCCCTCGAAGCGCAGGAACAGATGCTTGCCGTGGGCGTCGACTCGGCGCAGCTGCCGGCCGGCCAGGCGCTGCGCCCAGCGCTCGCGGGCGTGGCGGGGCTGCGGCGTGATGATCTCCTCGGGCACCTGCCCCGCGAGCACCGCTCGGATGCGATTGGCCGCGTGGTGGATCGTGTCGCCCTCTGGCATCTCAAGCGCTGAGTGTCAGTCTGCGGGGCCCAGCCTGAAAGCCGACCTGCTCCAGCATCGCCTCCCATTGTGAGCCGATTATCGCGTGCCCGTCGACCTTCTCCAGCGCGATTCGCTTGAGCTTTCCGGCACGGGCGTGGTCGGCCAGCGTCAGCAGGGCGGCTCCCAGACGCGCATCGTCAGGCTCGACGAGCACCTGCAGGGCACGGCCACCGCGCTCCAGGTAGAGGACGGGCTCGGCGCCGGCCAGCACCACACTCGCCCCTGGCACGCGGGCCAGTCTGACGCCCTCGCGCTTTGGCCACGGCAGCGCGGCGCCGTAGGGCTGGGCGGGGTCGGTGGCGCCCAGCAGCAGGGGAGCGGCCTGCACCGGGTCCGACTGTGCCCGCAGGCGCTCCACGGCGCCCGCCAGCGCGAACTGCGCGCCGCCCATGCCCTCGACGAAGTATCCGCGACGAGCCACTCCCAGGGTCTCCAGCTGGCAGAGCTCCGAGTAGATCGCCGAGAAACCGCCCGGGATGCCTTCCGCGAGGACCAGCTCACGGGTGAGGATGCCGTGGCGCTCGAGCAGCAGCTCAGCCAGAGCCCGGCGACGCTGGGACTGCTCCCCGGGTCCGCTCGCGCCGAGCAGCGATGCGGTCAGCGACCATCGTCCGGGCGGATGTGAGCGGGCGGCTCCGCGCCGTGAGGCAAAGCGTGAGCGCGCGGCTCCGCGGCCAGTGACCGGCATGCCTTTGACGCCAGGCCCGAGGACGAGCGCCGCGCGAGCGGTGCGCGCCAGGGTCAGCCTCGGCGCACGCAGCGGCGCGAAGGCGTCGTTGGTCACCTCGCCCGCCCACGCCAGGTCCCACAGCGCCTCGCTGAGCTCCTCTGCCGCCAAGTCGACATCGACGAGCAGGTCTGTGAAGAAGCACGATCCCAACCGCAGTCGCTCCCGTACGCGAGCGTGCTGCTCGCCGGCCGGCGGGTCGGGCTGGCCGCGCCGCGGCGGCGGACCCAGCAGCGCGATGTCCTCGCGAAAATACAAGGCGACTCGCCCGCTCGTGCGCCCGAGCGCCCCGGCGCCCACCCAGACGATCTCCCCGCTCGCGCACAGTTCGTCCATCCATGTCGGCGAGTAGGCGCCAACGCGGCGGGGGAGCACCTCGCGCTCCCAGGTCTCGGGCGTCAGCGCGAGCCCCTGCAATGGCACGAGCACCTCGCGCAGCCGGTCGATCCCGGCGCCGCTGGACGGATGGCGATCGACGCCGTGCCACGACGGTAGGAAGGCCGCGAACGCGCGCCTGTCAGCCGGCTCGATCTCTTTGCGCAGCACAGCCAGCGAAGCTCGCCGCAACCGGCGCAGAACCTCGACATCGCACCACTCGCGCTGCCCGCTCCTGCCACCGGGCCGCAGCTCCCCGCGCACCAGCTCCCCGGCACGCTCGAGCTGCGCGAGCGCAGGGGTCGGATCCAGGCCATAGCGCGCGCGTGGCTCGGCGCTCAGAAACGGTCCGTGCGTGGCGCTGTATCGGCGCATCAACTTCACCAGTGCATCGGGCACCTCGGCCACGAAGGCCTCGGGCAGGCCGCCGGGTGCAACGGCGCCGAGCGCGTCGCGGTAGAGACCGGCGTCGGCGGCGTCGATGAAGCGCTCCTCGCCGCCGAGGCGCAGGCGCAGGGCGCGCCGCTCCTCCACCAGGCCGCCGAGCATGCCCGCGCCGTCCAGGCCCTCCAGCACGCGCTGCTGCGCCTCCTGTGCGGTCAGGTCTCCCACGCGCCGCAGGACGTCGTGCAGCTCGTCGCGGGTGGCGGCGCGCGTGCGCTCAGAGCGGTGCTGGAGATCGTCCTCGACCCGTGCGAGGGCATCGGCGTCGATCAGCTCGCGCAACTCCTCCTGGCCGAGCAGCTCGCGCAGCAGGTCGCGGTCCAGCGACAGCGCCGCCGCGCGCCGCTCGGCGTTCGGGGTGTCCCCCTCATACATGTAGGTGGCGACGTAGTCGAACAGCAGCGAGGAGGCAAACGGCGAGGCGGTCGGTGTCTCGACCTCGACGAGCGAGAGCTCGCGGCGATGCAGCTTGCTCAGCAGATCGCGCAGCCCCGGCAGGTCGAGCACGTCGGAGAGGCACTCGCGATAGGTCTCGAGGACAATTGGGAACTCGCCATAGCGCTTGGCGACCTCCAGCAGCGTCTGTGCCTTCAGGCGCTGCTGCCACAGCGGCGTGCGCTTGCCCGGATAGGCACGTGGGATCAGCAGCGCACGGGCTGCGTTCTCGCGAAAGCGAGCCCCGAACAGCGCCGAGGAGGAGAGCTCGGCGACCACCAGGTCCTCGAGCTCCTCGGGGTCGATCAGCGCGATCTCCATACCGGGTGGCTCATCCGCGTCTGGCAGGTGGATGATGATCCCGTCGTCTGAGGTGATCGCGTCTGCCTCCAGACCCAGCTCCTCGCGGATGCGCGCCGACAGCGCCAGGCCCCAGGCGGTGTGGATGCGCCCGCCGTAGGGGGAGAGGATGCACATCCGCCAGTCGCCGATCTCGTCGCGGAAGCGCTCGATCACGATCGTGCGGTCGCTCGGGATGACACGCGTCGCGGCCTGCTGCTCGGTGAGGAACTCGAGCAGATTACGGGCGGCGCGCGGGTCGAGATCGTAGTCGCGCTCGAGCACCTCGGCGGGTTGATCTACAGCCCACCGCGAGAAAGCGCCGATCGCCTCGCCGAGCTCCTTCGGCCGGCCGAGACTGTCGCCCTTCCAGAACGGCACCGCACCCGGCACCCCCGGCGCGGGAGTGACGATCACGCGGTCGCGGCCGATCTCCTCGATTCGCCAGGAGGAGGCGCCGAGCAGGAACGTCTGTCCGGGCCGCGCCTCGTAGACCATCTCCTCGTCGAGCTCTCCGACGCGACGCCCGTCGGGCAGCGTGACCATGAACAGGCCGCGGTCGGGGATCGTGCCAGCGTTCGTCACAGCCAGCTGGCGGGCGCCCTTGCGCGCACGAATGACGCCGGCCACACGGTCCCAGACGATCCGCGGGCGCAGCTCGGCGAACTCGCTCGAGGGGTAGCGGCCGTCGAGCATGTCGAGCACGTTCTCGAACTGTGCGCGCGGCAGCTCACCGTAAGAGTGGGTGCGCGTAACGAGGGCAAAGAGCTCCTCGACGGACAGGCTGCCCTGCTCGCCGTCCTGATCCTCGGCGGAGGCGGCCATCGCGACGATCTGCTGGGCCAGGACGTCCAGTGGATTGCGCGGCACGACTGTCGGCTCGATCGCGCCGTCGCGCATGCGCTTGGCCAGCACGGCGCACTCGAGCAGATCGCCGCGGAACTTCGGGAAGATACGACCCTTGGAGATGTCGCCGACGTTGTGCCCGGCACGCCCGATGCGCTGCAGCCCTGCGGCCACGGACTTCGGCGACTCGACCTGCAGCACGAGATCCACAGCGCCCATGTCGATCCCCAGCTCGAGGCTCGACGTCGCAACGATGCAGGGGATCTCACCGGCCTTGAGCAGCTCCTCCACGACGATCCGCTCCTCGCGCGCCAGCGAGCCGTGGTGAGCGCGCGCAATCTCAGCCGGTTTGCCGTCTTCGCCCGCGAGCTCGTTCAGGCGCAGCGCCAGGCGCTCGGCCGAGCGGCGGTTGTTGACGAATACGATCGTCGAGCGATGTTCCCGCACGAGCGCCAGCAGCTCGGGGTAGATCGCGGGCCAGATCGAGCGGCGTGTGGCCTCCCCGCCGAGCACTGGCTCGAGCGGGTCCCGTTGGGGATCGCGGCCCTGGTCAGGTTCGACCATCGACTCGACCGGGACGTGGATCTTCAAATCCAGGGACTTGCGCACGCCGGTGTCGATCACGCGACAGGTCCGTCTCGGGCCGACCATGAAGCGGCCGACCTCCTCGAGCGGGCTCTGCGTGGCGGACAGTCCAATGCGCTGGGCCTCTCGCCCCGCGCTGCCTGCTCGCGCCAGCTCGTCCAGGCGCTCCAGTGTCAGCGCGAGGTGCGCGCCGCGCTTGGTCGCCGCGACCGCGTGGATCTCATCGACGATCACTGCCTCGACGCCGCCGAGCATCTCACGGGCCCTGGAGGTCAGGATCAGGTACAGCGACTCCGGTGTCGTTATCAGGATGTCGGGTGGCTTGCGGACCATCGCCGCGCGCTCGCGCTGGGGCGTATCGCCTGTGCGGATCGCCACGCGCAGATCGGCGCCGATCCCCCGCAGCGGGGCGCGGAGGTTGCGCTCGATGTCATACGAGAGCGCCTTCAGCGGCGAGACGTAGAGGAGTCGCGTGCGACCCGGTTGCCCCTCCGGCAGGGGATCGGAGCTGAGGCGATCGAGCGCCCACAGGAACGCCGCCAGCGTCTTGCCCGAACCCGTCGGCGCCGACAGCAGCACGTGCTCGCCGCTGGCGATCGCCGGCCACGCCTGGGCCTGCGCTGGCGTGGGCGCGTCGAACGCGCTCTCGAACCACTCCCGCACGCGTGGCGCAAAAACAGATAGCGGCATACAGCGAGGCTAGCGCCGACGCTCAGGACGATGCCGCACGCTCGCGCGCGGCGCAGAGAACCTCGTCGATCATCGACTCGGTGAGACGGCCGGTGAACGTGTTCTGCTGGCTGGGGTGATAGCAGCCGATCATCGTGAAACGCCCGCCGATGTACTCACCGCCATGGGCGAAGCGAGGCCTCGGCCTCGGCGGCGCCGAACGCCCACTGGCGGCCGTGTCGAGCAGCAGAGCGGCCTGCCAGGCGAAGGCCCCCAGGCAGACCGTCACGCGAATCTCCTTCAACAGCTCGAGCTCGCGCACCGCCCAGGGCATGCAGTTTTCGCGCTCCTCGGTAGTGGGGCGGTTGGCCGGAGGAGCGCAGCGCACGGCGGCGGTGATCCAAACCCCGCCCAAGCGCAGCCGATCCGCAGCGGAGGTGGAGGTCGGCTGGTTGGCAAAGCCGGCCCGGTGCAGCGCCGCGAACAGAAAGTCCCCGGAGCGATCTCCGGTGAACAGACGCCCGGTCCGATTGGCGCCATGCGCCGCCGGTGCGAGACCGAGGATCAGGACCGTAGCGTCCGGGTCCCCCATGCCGGGCAGCGGTGCCCCCCAATAGCTCTGATCGGCAAAAGACGCCCGCCGCTCACGGGCGACCTGCTCACGCCAGGCGACCAGGCGCGGGCAGCGCCGGCAGCCGATCACCTCACGCTCGAGGGTCTCGAGCGACTCCTGGCAAGCGCCCTCCACGCCCGTCACGTACCCTCTGCGGTGAGCATGCCAGCCGAGTCCGCCAAGCATCTATGCGCCGCCGTGTTGGCAACGATCTGCGTGATCGGCCTCGCGGCCTGCGGTGAAGTCGTCTCGACGGACTCGTTCAAGGGCGAAAAGGGTGTCGTGGCACAGCGAATCTCTCAGTTTCAGAACGACGCAACCAAGAGCGAAAACGAAACGATATGCCACGACGACCTAGGCGCCGCACTGAAGAAGCACATCGAAAACAGCGGCGGCAGTTGCAAGCAGGCGATCAAGGACCAACTTGCCGAGATCGACACATTCACCCTGAGCATCACCTCGATCGAAATCAGCGGTGATACGGCGACCGCACTCGTGAAGAGCAACTTTGCTGGCAAGCTCGAGCCCAGCAAGCTGATGCTCGTGCGGGAAGATCGGACCTGGAAGGTTTCGGGCGTCGGCTCAGCCTGATTCCACCCGTTCTGTCCGTGTGAGGAGCTCATCCCTATTTTGACGACGAGCGGGTGGCCCCGGATACCCTGGTCCGCCTCAAACGCCAGGGTCCCGCTGTGAGGGCGAGCTGCTCACCCGGTGGTTCTCTCACCCAGGCGCACGAGGCAGACCGCGGCCATCAGCACGGATGCGAACATCACGGCGATGAGTTGGTCACGTGGCTGTCGAGACGGCGCTACTTCGCCACAGATGAGGCGTCAGCATCGCCGAACGCGGTACAACCGTTGTCCAGGAGGAGAGTGAATGTCCCAGACACAACGCTGGTCGCGTTGTCCACCGACTCCTCGAAGGAGAAGCTCACCTGAGCTCCGCCTTGGATAGGGAACGTGAAGGTGGTAATCGTCGGGGTGCTCCCCACGGCGGCGAGAACGGTGCCCTGGTCAAACTTGGTGCCGGCTTCACTCACCTCGCCAGCACCGAATGAGCCCGGCGTCGGTGAGGAGTTGACGATCTCGAGCGTGACGGTGCCGGCAGTGCCGGCGGGCGCGATGCACTGAAGCGTCAAGCCTCCGAAGCTGTTGAGAAGCGTCGCGGCATCATCCGAGCCAGCGCTTGCGTTGATCTGTGTGAACGTGTGGCCGTCGATGCTTGCCGCGGTGCTCGCGCTCGTGGCGTCAGAGGCGCTGGCGACTGTGCCAGAGACCTGCGTGCCGTTGACGGTGCCGGTGAGGGTTGCAGAGTTGGTCGCATCGGTGGCGGTGGTGGCGCTTGCCACAGGACCCGAAACCTGAGCTCCACTGACCGTGCCAGTGATCGCGCCCGCAGTAGAAGCGCTCCTCGCCGAATCCGCGCTTGTGGAGTTGTTGGCGGTAGCAGCCACGCCCGCAAAGGCAACCCGCGCGGAGCCGATCTTGGCGTTATAGAGCGAGTCGAACAGCCTCGTCTCTTCGCAGGTCCGATTACATTTCTTCTTCGCCGCGGAACCAAGCGAGCCCGCCGCCGTCGCGGTGCCTGCGATCGCGACGATCAGCACGCCTCCCGCGATCACAAGCTTCAGCAGATTGAGTGTGTGTAGCCAACCTCGGGCGATCCTCATCAGGCATCTCCTCTTGCTCGGATTCATCGCGACGGTCACGACGCCGGACCAGACTCAGTCTCTCAAACCCTCAGAGTCCCGCTCCTCGGCGCCGGTGACCCATCGTGACGTGAGCAGAACATGCCAACCGAGCTTGCCCGCACAATCCAATTCCCAGGGCACTGGATCAGACCAGCGCGATCCGCTTCAGCTCAGGTGAGTGTTTTGCCGTATTGCTGTTGATAGTAGGTGCGGTAGTCGCCGGAGCGGATGGGCTCCCACCACCAGGTGTTCTCGCGATACCACGCGACGGTCTGCTCGAGGCCCTCGTCGAAGCGCACCTTCGGCTCCCAGCCGAGCGCACGGACCTTGGCTGATGACAGCGAGTAGCGGCGGTCGTGCCCGGGCCGGTCGGTCACGTACTCGATCAACGACGGGTCCGCCCCGGTGAGTTCGATCACCCGGTTGACCACATCGATGTTGGGGCACTCGTCCGGCCCTCCCGCGTTGTATACCTCGCCCGGGTTGCCGTGCTCCAGGACATGTCCGATCGCGGCCGCGAAGTCCGTCGCGTGAATCCAGTTACGGACCTGCATCCCATCCCCATACACCGGCAGCGGATCGCCATGCAACGCGTTGAGGATGATCAGCGGGATCAGCTTCTCCGGGTACTGGTAGGGGCCGTAGTTGTTCGAGCCGCGACAGATCAAAGCCTCCATGCCATACGTGTGGAAATAGCTCTGCACGAGCAGATCGGCCCCGGTCTTCGTGGCTGAGTACGGCGAGGAAGGAGCAAGCGGAGACTCCTCGGTGAACGAACCCTCCTCGATCGACCCATACACCTCATCGGTCGATACCTGCACGTACCGCACACCCCGCTCCCTGGCGGCCTCCAGCAACACATAGGTGCCCAGCGCGTGGGTTTTCACGAACGCGTCGGGCTCAGCGATCGACCGGTCGACGTGCGTCTCGGCAGCGAAATTGACGACCGCCTCGGGAGCGTCCGGGCCGCCCAGCACCCCAGCGACCGCTTCGGGATCCTCGATCGCGCCGCGCACGAAACGAAACCCAGGGTGCTCAGATACATCATGGAAGTTCTCCTCGCGCCCAGCGTAGGTCAGCTTGTCCAGCACAACGACCTGATCGCCACGCCCCAGCCGCTGACGCACGAAATTAGAGCCGATGAATCCCGCCCCACCACACACCAAGAGCCTCATGGGCGCATCATCCCATCTCGCGCCGCGAGGTAGCCGGCGAGCCCGTCCTGCCACGGCGGCATACCGATCACATCGTCGCGCTCGGACTCGAGCACCGAGTAGGCGGGCCGTGGCGCCGGGCGAGCCATCTGCTCGCTGGTGGCTGGCTCAACCTGGCAGTCCACCTCGGCCTGGCGGAATATCTCGCGGGCGAACCCGTTCCAGGAGACTGCGCCCGCGCCCGTGAGATGCACGAGACCGTTCACCTGACGTTCCAGCAGGCCGATCAGGGCGGGGGCGAGGTGCCCTGACCACGTGGGCGAGCCGACCTGGTCATCGACGACCGCCACGGCGTCACGTTCGCTCGCGAGACGGAGCATGGTTGCCACGAAGTTGGGGCCGTCGACCCCGTAGAGCCATGCTGTGCGAACGACCGTGTGGCGGGGCGAGGCGGCGAGCACCTGGCGCTCGCCGTCGAGCTTGCTCGACCCGTACACCGACCGGGGGCCCGTCGGATCGGACTCGACATACGGCCTGGCCAACCCTCCAGCATCCAGCGGCGCGGTCCCGTCGAACACATAGTCGGTCGAGAGGTGCAGCAGCGGTATCGCGAGGCCGGCGGCCGCGCGTGCGAGGTTGCCGGCACCATCAGCGTTGACCGCCTGCGCCTGCGCCCGCTTGGTCTCGGCGCCGTCCACGTCGGTCCACGCCGCGCAGTTGATCACCGCTTCGGGCCGCTCGCGCTCGAAGAACGAGCCGACGGCCGGCTCGTCGGTGATGTCGAGCTCGGGCAGGTCAACCAGCACGAGCTCGAGGCCGGCGGCCTGTGCGACACGTCGCACGTCGCTGGCGAGCATCCCGTTGGCTCCGGTGATCAGGAGCTTCACAGGATCGTGATGTCGGAGTTGTCACCGACCATGAAGCGGTAGGCGCGTGGCTGGTTCTCAGAGCGGTGGACGGTGACGTTGCGGCCGAGCAGTGAGGACTCCATCCTGCCGTCGAGGTCGCGCACCGAGGAGCCGCTCAACAGGATGGAGTGCTCGACCTCAGCACCGGTGACGGTGCAGTCCTCCCCGATCGCCGTGTAAGGACCGATATAACAGTCCGTCAGTCGCGCTCCCCGACCGATCACGGCTGGCCCCCTGACGGTGCAGCGCTCCAGGCGTGCGCCCGCCTCGATCACCACACGCCCCTCGACCTGAGAATCGATCAGCTCGCCATCGAGGCGCTCGATCAGGTTCTCGAGGATCAAACGGTTCGCCTCGAGCATGTCCTCCAATCTGCCGGTGTCCTTCCACCAGCCCCTGACGATGTGCGGCTCGACCCTCTTCCCGGAGTCCACGAGGTGCTGGATCGCGTCAGTGATCTCGAGCTCACCGCGTGCTGACGGCGCAATCGCTCTCGCGGCGTCGTGAATGCCGGCGTTGAACATGTACACACCCACCAGAGCGAGGTCGGTCACCGGGTCCTTCGGCTTCTCGACGAGGCGCACGACTCGCCCCACACCACCACCAGCAGCCTCAGCCAGCTCGGCGACACCGTAGTTCTCCGGATCGGAGACCGCCGTCAACAGGATCAAAGCGTCCGGCTGATGCTCACGAAAAGCGTCCACCAACTCACGGATGCCACCCTGCAGCAGATTGTCCCCGAGATACATCACGAACGGGCTGTCCCCGAGGAACGCCTCCGCGGTCAACACCGCGTGCGCCAAACCCGCCGGCTCGTCCTGCACGATGTAGGTGATCCGCACACCAAACCTAGAACCATCACCGGCCGCCTCTTCGATCTCCCCGCCCGTCTCTGGGGCGATGATGATCCCGACCTCCCCGATCCCCGCCTCCGCCATCGCCTCAATCCCGTAAAACAGCACGGGCTTGTTCGCGACGGGCACGAGCTGCTTGGCCGACGTGTGTGTGATCGGACGCAAACGCGTCCCCTTGCCCCCGGAGAGGATCAGTCCCTTGAGCGACTCCATATACCGCCCAAGCCTATAGGTCGCCGGTTGGAGCCGCCGCCCTCACCGGCCTCGCACAGCTGACACGGGTGGCTGTTTCTTCTGCGCAGAACCGGGGGCCGCGGCCGAGCGGTCGAGCCGCGGGTATCTCGCTGTGGAGATCTCGAGCAATCGCGCGCAAGCGCTTCGCGTCAGTAGACACCGGCCAGCTTGCGGTGGTCCCACGTCGCTCTTCTTCGCTCGAGGAACTCGAGACCGACGCGCTTGAGAGCCTGGGCGTTCACGGCGGCGAGAGCCTCGGGGGGAAGCTGATCGGGTGGCTCGGAGCCGCGGGCGACTGAGTTGCGTAGGAGGATGGCGGCGCCCAGCGAGGCGACCGTGTCGATGTCGCGGTGAATGAGCACCTCGCACTCGAGCATCACACCGCGCAGCTCGGGGTAGGCCTCGGCAGCCTCGACCTGCAACGTCGCTCGCGGATCACGCTCGAGGTTACGGACCTTCTGAGAAGCCCCGTACGTCCAGGCCCATACCCTCGGGCCCGGCTCATCCTCGGGTGTCTCGCGCAGGACATACCACAGGGGCATCAGGTGCGGCCAGCCGTGGGGACCGACGGTTGCGCAGGTGACAGTGCGCTCTTCGGCCAGGAACGCCGCGACCTCGGACTCGGTCATCTTTATCTGGTCGCGGCGGCTCACCGCACGCAGCCTAGCGGTGACCGCGGTGTCCTGGATTACCCGACTGGCGCGGGAACGGTCTTCAGCTTGGCGAGCGCTGCGATGAGAGCATCGCGCGCGTCCTGTGGCTCGAGTACGACGGCGTCACCGGCCTCCTTGAGAACCTCCCGCACGAGCCACTGAACTCCAGCGAAGCCCAGCTCGACGACAATCGAGCCATCCTCGCGCTCCTCGATCACGCGGCGCCGCTCGCGAGCCCAGCGCGCCCGCTCGGGTGAGATCCACACGCGTGCGGTGCGTGAGGCCTGCACCTCGCCGGTTCGCAGCCAGCCATCGACCTCGGCCGCGGGATCGACCTCCGGCCGCGGCTCGAAGAACTCCTCGGTCACGTTCGCGCCCCTGATCCGATCCAACCGGAAGTGGCGCATCTCGCTCTTGGCGGGATCGAAGGACGCCAGATACCAGCCCTCCCGCCCGTTGTTCAGGGCATATGGCTCGACACGACGCAGAGAGAACTCGTCCTCGTTCTCCTTGTAGTAGTCGAGCTCGATGATGCGCCGCTCGGTGATCGCCCTCGAGATCTGGGGAGCGACGTCTGAGTCCTCGCTGTGTGTATGGGCGACGTGCAGTCCCTGATCCATCGGGTCCTCGCCCAGCGCCGAGACGATCTTCTCGCGCGCCGAGGTCAGCGAGCCCTCCGGGATGTGCTCGCCGATCAGATCGATCGCCGCGATCAGCGCCTTCGCCTCGACGGGCAGCAAGCGAGCCGGGCGATCGAAGTTGTCGCTGTAGGGCTCGGGGTCGACCTCGATCTCCCCGTCCTCCTCCTTGATCTCGGCGTAGAGGACGTATGAGCCGCCGCCAAAGTTGACCACGTTCAGCACACCGACGTCCTCGCGCAGCTCCTCATCTGAGAGTTGCAGTCGCTCACAGACCTCGCTCATCGACACCCGCTCCCCGGCGCGGCCCGCCTCGATCAGGATGCTCGCGAGGGTCACCAGACGAGCGAAGCGCTCGGGACGAATCGTGGCCTCGCTGCGGCCCTCCCGTTCGGAAGTCCCGTTGGTTCTGGAGTGAGCGTCGTCGGGCCCCTCGCCGAGCGAGCTCGCGTGGCGTACGGCGATCTCCCGGCCATCGTCGTGAAAACCGGGAACCTCGGCATGGCGCTCTGCCAGCAGCGCCAGTCGCCGTTGCAGCTCCTCGGTGAGCTCCTCGGGTCCCAGCAGACGCACGTTCTCGCCGAGACCCATGACCCAGGAGACGAGCATGCGGGCATTTGCGTAGGGGGTGAGGAAGACGCGATCCTCCCCGGAGTCCCGCTCTGAGGCGCCGAACTCGCCGTAGCGACTGAAGTGGCGCTCGACCTGCCAGGCGATGCGCTCCGAGATGGCTATCTCGGCGATGCCGCGCTCGGAGCCGAACTGCCACTCGGCACGGTTGGCGTAGATCCGCGGGTCGAAGTCGGCGGGGCGCTTGAAGTCGTGCTCGGCCTTCGTCGCGTAGGCGATCTTGCCGCGGATACGCGAGAGGCGAAACACGCGAATCGCCTTGCGCTCGTGGGCGTAGCCGAGCAGGTAGAAGGCGCCGCCCTGGAACAGCAGGTGGTAGGGATCCACCTTGCGCGGGCCCACCTCGTCGCGTTCCATCGTGTAGTAGTCGAAGGTGATCGTCTTGTTGCGGAAGATCGCCGTCTCGACCTTCGCCAGACGCGAGGAGAGCTCGTGGCCGCCTGCCGAGGCGGTGATGCCGAGCGCCACCGAGCGCTGCTCGGGCGCCAGCATCGGGCTCGGCCGACCCCATGTGATCTGCTGCAGCGCCAGCCGCAACGGCTCGGCGTAGGCGAACTTGCCGTCGAGCAGCTGCAGCGCCGTCTGCAGCGCCGCGAGCTCCTGGTCGGTGAACGCGATCGCGGGGAGATGGAAGTTCTCCGGGCGCAGCGAGTAGTTCTCCTGCTCGGCGGCGCCGTCCGACGGTCGCTCGACGGTCAGCTGGATGCGCAGCGAGTCCAGCTCGGCGCGGTCGGCATAGAACCGCCGTGCGAAAGCATCTTCGTTCATGCCACTGTAGCCCTCGACGTCACGCCTGATTTCAAGCGCCGTCACGGGTCTGCGCTCGGCCATCAGGTATGAGATCAGCGACAGCTGACGGATGAGCTTCTCGGTGTCCTTGGCCATGAGTTCCCCTTAAGATAGAACCACACAGGGAGACGGTGATATCGACGTCGGGTATCTCCCGCAAATTGCGGGCTTTGTCGGGTCCCTTCGGTGGTTGGGCATTTGCACTCAGCCTCCCTGAGCGGAGCCTCGGGACATCTGCGGCGCTCGGAGCTGGAGTCCGCCAGACACGGCCGGCACGCGGTTGGCCGGCAAGCCGGGTGACGGCCCCGCGGCAACGAAAGTCGCTCGAGGATCTGAGTCTGAGCGGGCGCCCAGACGATGCTCACAGCGTCGCGCCGGGCGGCCCTCTCCGCAGCGAAGCTCCGCGGCTAGGCCGCTGCCGACTCTTGCTCGGAGCCGGCCAGGATGTCGAACGGCTTCGGCTGGCTCGGACCAAAATATGCGCCGGCGCCGATCGCACGATCAAAGCTCGACCACTGCTGGCCTGAGCCCAGCTCCTTCTGGAGACGATCGAAGCTGCCCAGACGTCCGCCGAGGTTGTCGATCATGTGCACGAGGGTCGCCTCACGCGTGCACGGCACGACAGGGCTGCCGTGCTCGAGCGCGCCATGATGGGAGAGGATTATGTGCAGAACCGCCCATTCGATCTCTCGCGGAAAGTCCTCCTGATCCTCGATCAGGCGCCGGATGCGATAATAGCCAAGCGCGATCTCGCCGTGCAGACGACCGAGGTCGGTGAGATCGATGCGCTGCGGATCGTCGCTGTAGGCATCCAGCTTGCCGATGTCGTGAAGCAGCGCACCGGTGACGGCGACATCACGATCGATGCCCGGGAAGGTCGCGCTGATCGCGCTGACCGCCTGCGCAACGCCTAGACAATGCTCGAGCAGACCGTGCTGGTAGGCCTGGTGGTAGTACTTGGCCGCCGGAGCCACCCGATAGCTGGCCCACAGCTCGGAGTCCTCGCCGAACACGCGCTCGAGCAGCGCCCGCAGATGCCGATTCTGAATCGTCTCGAGCAGCTCCCGGATCTCGCTCTCCATCTGCTCCGGCTCCCTCACCGAGCTGTCGAGCAGATCCTCCATCGCGTAGCTGCCGGGTAGCGCGGCGCGCACTGCCTTGAGCTTGATCTCTGGGCCATAGCTGGCGTGCACCTGGTAGCGCCCGAGTACGTGGATCGGCTCCCCTTCCTTGAGCTCGGTCAATCCGGGGACGTCTTTCCAGACCATCGTGGTCACCGCCCCGGAGCGATCTCCGAGCCGCACGCGCAAGTATGTACCGCCGTCTCGTCGTTCCCGGCGCTCGAGGCGCCGCACAAGCAGTACCTGGTCGATTTCGATACCGTCGCTTAGATCCTTGACGAGCACAGACATCAAGGTAAAGAACTCGGCGGACGGGACAGCCCAGCGGTTACGCTCGCGCGCCCGCCGCGCGTGTAACCGCCTCGGCCGTGGCTCCGCGCTTTCACGAGCAATGCGCGCGCGAGCTCCACTCAGAGCACCGATCGAGTGGATTTCAGATCGACCGCCGCGGAGCCCCATCGATCCCCCCAAAAGAGCACTTTAACCGTAGTCGAGAGCATGCCTCACACTATCGGTGAAGCGCTCCTGAAGCCGTCGATGGTCGGCTCCTTGGTGCGTTCTCGAGTCTCTGTTGGAGCGGTTCGGACGGTGCGCTAACTAAAATTGGTGCCGAGTTCCACGCAGCGTGGTGACGAGTTCCCGCTGCTACCCGGAATCGTGCCATCGAGCACAAAGCGACGGGCCGTCTCGCACAACCAGCTCAGTTACCGTTAACCCGGCGGGCACAGCTGAAAGTAGCTCAAAGAGATGTCCAACCGCGCGTGGAGATCACGGCCGACTCGAGCAGCCCGGAGGCCATGGACACGGCGTCGGGAGATTCTGCGCGGCGTCCCGCAGTGGACCGCTGCGCGCGCCAGCACGTTGCACGCGAGCAGGTCGTGGCGAGCGCGATGAACGCGCTCTGGATCGGCTTCGATCGTGCACACACGGCGACCGAAGGAGCGCTGCGGAGCTGGGCTGAGCGGCCTCGGCTCTTACCGAGACCTTCATCGTCGCTTAGCCTCGCCTTCGCTGCCGCGGCGATGCTTGCCCGCATGCAAGCGAATCGGAGAACCGAGAGGCAAGGGGCGCCGCCGGCTGCTCCCGTGCGCAAGCGTGAGCAGGAGTTGATGCAGCACTGTCCACGCTGCCACTTGAGTATCCGTGCTCGTACCGCGCAGATCGCTCTGGACTATTGCCCACGGTGCATCGCCCGCGCGCGTGAGCTCGTCGCATTGATCTCACCCGCGCAAAACGGCTGAGATCCGCCCTCCAGATACCGAGATCAGCCAGCCCGATCGGGAGCACCGGCGGCGCAGCCCTCCTTGTGATGTCCACTTCTCACACAGTTCCTACAAACCTCACACGGGCGACTTACACAGCCAGCCGAGACTCCCCACTCGAGGCCAACGCAGATCAAATCCTGCGGCGGCGAGATCGCAAAAGTGACGGAGATTCGACATGAAGACGAAGCGAATCATGTGTGGTGCGTTGGCCACAGTGTGCGTCAGCGTCGGGGCTATGGCCGGGATCAGCGCAAGCTCGGCGGCCTCGGGTCACAGCAAGGCGAGGAAGGCAGACAGCAGCACGCCGTCAACCCCGATGGGGCCGGGCGGCACGGGCGGTGTGGGCGGTCCCGCGATTCACTCGGTCAGCGTCGTCGTGAACAAAGCCGGGACCGGGTTTGACACGGTCACCGAGGACAATGGGACTGTGCAGTCGGTCTCCGGCCAGGCTCTCAGCATCCTCGAGGGCACAAAGACGCTCACCTACAAGACCGTGACGCTCACGATTGCGGCTGGGGCGAGCATCCAGCGGGATGGCAAGAGCGCCGCGCTCAGCGAACTGCAGGCCGGCGACCACGTGAGCGTCAGCGAAGACTCCGAAGGCACGAGCGTCGTGACCGCGTTCGATGCTTCGTTCAAGCCGGGCAGAGGCTCGGGCGGCGGGCATGGCATGGGCGGCGGCGCGCCCCCGAACGGCCCACCGCCCGCCGGTCAGGAAGGCTAGGAAGCTCAGGACCCCTCGGCTGGTGCGCGCGGCCAAGCAGAGGTCGTGCGCGCCAGCCATTCGGGGAGGCGAGACAGATCCACAGCGCGACCGCGGCGATCAGCCACCGGGCTCGATCGCCATCCCGCTCAGACGTGCCTCCAGATCTTCGATTCGCCTCGTGTCCTGGTAGTAGTCCTCTTGGCGCACGATCTGACCCCAGCGTGTGCGTGCCAGCAGAACCGTTTGGTTGCGGTAGATCTCCTGCTCCCCGGCGGGGTCCCGGGCGTGATCGTCAAACCGCGCGAGGAGGGTCATGCGCCACGGCGGGCCGGCGAAGAAGACCTCGGTTATCTCACCCTGCAGGCGGGCGGCGACGAACTCTCTCAGGAACCTCGCGATCGCCTGTCTGCCGCGGTGCTCACCCGACCAGCGGTGCTCGCCTTCGTTGAACTGAAGGACGGCATCCTCGGCGAAGTTGGACAGTATCGGCCCGTAGTCACCGGCGTTCAGCGCCCGCACGTCGCGGCACAGCTTGATCATCATCGCACGACTCAGGAGCGCACGACCCAGCAGCGTGGCGCCGGCGCCACCTACAGCGGCGAGCACCGGCCCACGACCTGAAGCCAGCCGAGGGCGGCTCATGAGACCCCCTCCGGTGCGCTCGCTGCGACACGCTGCTGTGTCTCCTGCATGAATTCGCGGATGTACGTGGTGAGCTTTGCCGGCTGGTCCTCGGGAATCAGGGTGTAGGAGTCGGGTATCTCTACCAGGCGTCCCTGCGGCAGGAGGTCAGCCAGACGGCGGCCGTGCTCGCGCGGCATCATGCGATCCTCGCTCGCCCACACCACCAGCGCGGGGCCAGCGAAGGCGCCAAGCGCCTGACTGGCGGCGAGCAGGTCGCGGCGGCCCTGACGTGAGCTGCGCACGTACTTTCCGAGATCGCGGCGGATCTCGCGCTGGGCGAGCGCGGGCCCGAACCAGCGGTCCATCACATCGCGTGGGACCGGCTGTTTGCTCAACCAGCCATAGGTCATCGGCAGCCTGCGCAGACGGTCGAAGCGAAACGGCACGAGCACCGCGGAGATGCCTCCGGGCAGGCGTGCGAAGTGGGGGAGCAGCCTGGCCGGTCCCTTTGGCGGGACGTTGTCGAATGCCTCGCAGGCGCAGATGATCAATCGCGCGATGCGCTGCTCGTAAGCGGTGCCGATCAGCAGCTGCGGGCCACCCCAATCGTTCATCACCAGCGTCGTGTGCTGGAGGTCCAGCCGCTCGATCAGCTCACCGAGGAGCTCGGCGATCCCGCGCATCGAGAGGTCGGCATCGGCGCGCATCGGATGACGATGCCCGCCGAGGGGCAGTGTCGGCAGCACGCAGCGGTAGTCCGAGCGCAGATCTTCTACCACGTGGCGCCACAGCGAGCCGTCCATGATCAGCCCGTGCGTGAACACGATGACCGGCCCCTCGCCGCCGGTGTCCTCGTACTCGATCGTCCCCGCGGAGAGCTCCAGCTCGGGCATTGCACGCTCCTAACAGTCAGCAATAGGCAGTTGATAGATCGTTCTATAAACAGCTTAGCTATGATGGTGTGCCCGTGCAACCACAACCACTAGCCCCAGAAAGCACAGAGACGGACCCAGAGGAGCCCGGCACGAGGGAACGCATCGTGGTGGCAAGCGCCGAGCTGTTCAGACGACAGGGATATCCCGCGACGGGCATCAAACAGATCGCCTCTGAGGCGCGGGCCCCATTCGGCTCGGTCTACTACTTCTTCCCCGGCGGCAAGGAGCAACTGGGCAGCGAGGTGATCCGCACCGCGGGAGCGATGTACGGGCTGCTGCTGCCGGCGGTCTTCGACAACACCCCGGACATCCTCACCGGAGCACGGGAATTCTTCATGCTGGCGGCTCAGCACCTGCGCGAAAGCGACTACGCGGACGCCTGCCCGATCGCCACAGTGGCGCTCGAGGTCTCGAACTCGAGCGAGCCGATGCGCGAAGCCTGCGCCGGGGTCTTCAGCGACTGGATCTCAGCCGGCACCGAGCGACTGGCCGCAGAGGGCATCCCACCAGACAGAGCTCACGAGCTCGTGAGCTCGATGTTGTGCCTGCTCGAGGGCGCCTTCATCTTCGCTCGCGCGATGCGCAGTCCCGAGCCGCTTGAAACCGCCGGCCGTGCCGCCGTCACGCTGCTCGAAGAGGCTATGCGGGGCTGAGAAATTCAGACACCCCTAAACAAGACAGAGCGTCGATCTCAGTGGCGTTTGGCGCTGGGACGGATGCATCCAAGTTGAAGCAGAGTCGCCTCGAGCATCCCGGCGGCTTAGAAAAAGAGTGCGTAATTCCCACCAGCCGCAACTTTTGTCCGTCACTAACGTCTTAGCGGGCATGAGGAGGGTCCTGCTTGCCCTTGCGCTAGTGGCGGGAGTGCTTTGGCCACCAACGACTTCGGCTATCGCCGAATCAACTCCCCCTGCGATTGCGACGGTTGAAGACCAAACCCCGATCTCAGCCGGCGATGGCTGGCTGGTGTGGAGTGTTCCGAGCCACGGAGAGTGGCTGCTGGACGCCTACCACGACCGCACAGTCGAGACTCTCCCGGCGAAGCCCAGACCACAACCCTTCGATGTCAGTGTGGGCACGAACTCCAGCAGAGAACCCGTTGCTACGTTCTCGCGCTGCCACACGACACCGATCATGCAAACAGTCGGTGCCCAGCAAGCCGGCGGCCTGCTAACGGAGCCCTCCACAGGAGCGGGATGCCGCGTATACGAATTCAATCTGCTGACCCAACGAGAACGAGCAGTGCCGATTCCCCACCCGGCCGAAACCTCCGACACAACCCCCTCAATGTCGCATGGGAACGTCGCCTTCGCCCGCACCGAGCCCACTCATCCCAACATCTCAGAGGTCATGCTGTACTCGCCCAACGACCACCAGCACGAGCTCGTCACGCTCCGCCACGGAGCCGTTCCATCACCCTGCCCCAAGCCAGCATGTAGCCACATACCAATCTTTGGAGAAGTAGAGGCACTAGATCTAGATGCACAGGCAGTAGCGTTCCTGTGGCAGTTTGAAGGCCCCGGCGTTCCTGGCCACGGAGCTTGGGAATATCGCGCCGATAACCTATCAAGCGGTGCCGGCAGTTTCGCGGGCGCAGCCGCCTTGGGGGAATCATGCGTTGGAGGCGGTGCTGTTGAAGAGGCATGGCCATCACCACCCGTCCTGACAGGCAGCACAGCCTTGCTTGTCAATCTTCAACGCGGCGAATGCTACAAGCGTTACAGCTCTGGTTTCACCAGGTACCAACGAGGAACTCGAAGCCTCGGCGAATCCTCACTCCCCATCATGACAATCGCCCGAGAAGCCAACATCACCTATGCATTAGTGGCGCCCGGCCCCACCACAGGAGAGCAAGACCCCAACTGCCCCTGCACACTCCAGCGCATCACACCGCCCACACTCAAACCCATCACCCACAAACCAGAACCACCAACCCTCTAGAACTGGCCTTTCTCCCGAACCTCCCCCCTCACAGCACACTGACTACCAATGGGAAAGGAGCGCACAGACGCTTCACCCAGAACATTCTCGGTGACGATCAACCACCAATTGGGGATCGTCCGGCTGAGACAACAGAGAAGACGTCAGCGTCGTTTGGCGCTGCGCCGCTCAGCGAAGTGAGTGAGCGCGACACCGACGAGCAGCGAGATGACGATCACGATGATCAGCGGCGCTTCGTCGGTGCCAAAGACCCAATGAACCTTGACCTTGTCGGTATTGAAGACGGCGAACAGCGTAATCAGCACAGCGAGGACGACCGGCGCCCCGGCACGAATGAGATCTCGTCGACTGCGACTCTGCTCCGGCGCCTGTGTTCGCTTGAAAATCGGCACGGCGCGATCCTACCCGCTGGCTCTAGCGACGGACAGAAGTTAGGCGGCGAGCACTCCTCAGCTGCCAGACAACTGGCCGGCGAGCTCGGCCTTGACCCAGGAGCAGTCCGCGGACAGTTCGGCGACACCCATCGCGGCAGCCACGTTGAGCGCCATGCCGTGGCGAAAGAAGTCGTCCAATCGCTCGGGCTCCGCGCCTGAGAGCTCACCCGCTCGCGCCATCAGCTCAGCGGAGCGACGACGCACCCGCGCGCGCACCACCTCGTCGTCGCATGCGGCATAGGCCTGGTGCTGGAGCATCAGATAATCGCGATCGGTGGTGAGCAGTTGCTTGTAGGCGCGGCCCATCGCCATCAGTACGTCCTCGCAATCCTCTGGCGCCTCGCCGGCGCGGAACTCGCCAGCCGCCTTCGTGAATGCATCGCCGAAGCGATCGAAGCAGTGGTCCACGGCTGCCAGGAACAGCTCGCGCTTGTTGGCGAACAGGCTGAACACATATGGCTGGGCCACCTCGACACGACGCGCGATGCGGTCCACCGGCGTGCCGTGCAGACCTCCCTGGGCGAACTCGTGCACCGCCGCGGAGATGAGTGCCTCGCGGCGCTCAGCGGCGGGCACGCGCCGGCGGGCTGGCTGATCGGCCGGCGAGGACCTCTCAGCCGGCGCCGTGGCGGACTGCGAGCCTGGCGAGTTATCGCTCACGCTGCCCGCCCGGCGGCAACGGGTATTCGCACCCGCGCCTCATCGTCCCCGGCAACTGCGACTACGACCTCCTCGACGGCCGCAGCGGTCCGCGTCTGAAACGGAAACGCCAGCACCACCAGTGCGCCCGCGCCGAGCATCGCCACCCCAACCCACATGGCGGGTATCAGGCCGTTGACGAACGCCTGCGGCGAGGAGTAGCCGCCAGAGCTGGTGAAGATCGAAGCCAGCACGGCCACGCCAAGCACGCCTCCGAGCTCGCGAATCGCGTTGTTTGCGCCGGAGGCCTGACCGGTCTGCTCGGTGCGCACGGAGGCGAGAACCGCATTGGCGGAGGGGGCAAACACGAGCGCCATGCCCGCTCCGGCCATGATGAACGGAACGATCATGTGCGAATAGGGTAGGCGAGTGGAGGTAATCAACGCAAGCCACCCCAGCGCACCCGCCTGCAGCGAGAGGCCAGCGACCATGAACGGACGGCTGCCCAGGCGCTCGGAGAAGACCCCGGCGAACGGGGCGACGAGCATCGTTGCACCCGTCCACACGAGCAGCTTCAGGCCGGCCTGCAGCGGGGTGTTCCCAAGCACGTTCTGCATGTATTGAGACATGAAGAAGATCGAGCCGAACATCCCGAAGTACATGCTCAGCGAGGCGACGTTGGTCACGGCGAAGGAGCGTTTGCCGAAGAACGACATCGGCAGCATCGGCTCTGGCGCACGCAGCTCCCAGCCGACGAAGCTCGCCAGAAGCAGTACGCCGCCGATCATGCAAACCAGGACCGTGGTGCTCGTCCAGCCCAGCGACTGCGCACGCACGAGACCGAAGACGAGACCGAAAGCGCCGGTCGAGGCAAGTGCGAGGCCCCGCAGGTCGAGGGTCCCGTAGGGCCCACGGCTCTCCGTCAGCCAGCGCAGAGCCAGCGGCATCATGACGATCCCGATCGGGACGTTGATCCAGAAGATCCAGTGCCAGGAGATGCCCTGCACGACGGCGCCGCCGATCAGCGGACCTATCGCGACCGCGATGCCACTGACGCCCGACCACACGCCGATCGCCATTCCCCGTTTCTCGCGCGGGAAGGCCTCGGCGAGCAGGGTCAGCGTGAGCGGTGTGACGATCGCCGCCCCCGAACCCTGAACGGCACGCGCGGCGACGAGCAGGCCTGTGCTCGGCGCAAGCGCAGCGGCGGCGGAGGCGGCGGTGAAGATGAGCATGCCGATCAGAAACATCCGCTTGCGCCCGAAACGATCGCCGAGCGCGGCGCCGGTGAGCAGCAGCACCGCGTAGGCCAGAACGTAGGCGTTGACCGTCCACTCCAGCGATTGGATCGACGCGCCGAGATCACGGTGGATCGTGGGCAGAGCAACAGACACGACGAGGTTGTCGAGCACGACCATGAACAGCGCAACCGAAACGATCCCCAGGGTCCAGCCCCTCCTGCGTTCTGTCCCACTCATTTTGCACTCCTTACTTAGCAGTCACTAATTTCTATGCAGATTAGCAGCAACTAATAACTTGTCAACCCCTGGCAAAGATCGACGGAGCAGCGACAACCGAGCCTTGCCGCCGCTCGAGCTACTCGGCTACGGACTGCGGAGGACATCTGGACGAGTGCGGCTCCGAGGAGCAGCGCAAAAGCGGGACCAATTGGTGCGCTAAACCGGGATTTATCTGCGTGTGAAAGCGGGAGCATAGCCTGTGTGAAATGGGGAATTGCCTGCTCAATTGCGGTATCCTCGGGATATGGCCGCACTCAGCTATGTTCCCCGCCTCGCCGAGGCGCGCGTGGAGGAGCTCTTCGCCGAGCTACCGGCTCTACTGATCGCCGGCCCCCGCGCTACTGGCAAGACGACGACCGCACGCCGCCATGCGCGCACGGTCGTGCGCTTGGACGTGGACATCGAGGCCGCAGCCTTCGAAGCCGACCCCGATGCCGCGCTGCGTGCGCTCCCCACGCCCGTACTGCTCGACGAGTGGCAGGCGGTCCCCGGTGTGCTCGGCGCCGTCAAGCGAGCCGTCGACGAAGGCTCCGGGCCGGGTCGCTTCCTGCTCACGGGCAGTGTGCGGGCCCAGCTGTACGCGAAGACCTGGCCCGGCACCGGCAGGGTCGTCGACGTGCAGATGTATGGGCTCACGCAGCGCGAGATAGCCGGCACGCTTACACGCGAGTCCTTCCTGGACCGGCTCGCTCGCGCGGACCTCGATGCGTTCCTAACTCCCCCCGATCCCCCCGATCTGCTCGGCTACATCGAGCTGGCGCTGCGCGGAGGGTTCCCCGATGCGGCGTTGGGGCTCTCTTCACACGCGCGCAGGGCATGGCTGGACGGCTACATCAACCAGCTCCTCACCAGGGACACCGAGACTGTGGACGGCGGTCGGGATCCCCGCCGGCTGCGGCGCTACTTCGAAGCCGTCGCTCTGAGCACCGCGGGACTTGCGGACAGCAAGACCCTCTACGACGCCGCACAGATCGATCGAAAGACCGCCCTGGCCTACGAACGCCTGCTCACGAACCTGCTCGTGCTCGACATCCTGCCCGCGTGGAGCAGCAACAGACTGTCGCGCATGACGCGAACCGGCAAGCGCTACTTGGTGGACACCTCACTGGTGGCGGCAGCTTTGAAGGTCGACGAGAGGGGCGTACTGCGTGATGGCGAACTGCTCGGGCGGATGATCGACACGTTTGTCGTGGCCCAGATTCGTGCCGAGGTGGAACTGAGCTCGTTCGGGCCCCGTCTCTATCACCTGCGCGAGCAGAGTGGGCGCCACGAGATCGACCTGATCGCCGAGCTCTCCGCTGGCAACATAGCCGCGATCGAGATCAAGTCCTCCGGTGCGCCCAAACGCGCCGACGCCAGGCACCTCGAGTGGCTACGCGATCAACTCGGCGACCGCTTCCTCGCCGGCGCGGTGCTCCACACAGGTCCACGGCCGTTCCGACTCGCCGAGAAGATCTTTGCGCTGCCGATCTGCACACTATGGGGATAACGCTCACCGTCGCGGCATAAAGCAGGAGGCGAAGGAGACCAAGGGCCTGGGTCTCGAGCACGTTGAGACCGACTCGCCGTGAGGTCCAGCTATCTGTGGGGGCCCAGCTACGCCTCAGATGCCAAAGCAACATGAGCGGCAACCTACTTCGGGGAAGGCTTCGCTTCGGGCGCGACGAATATCCTCAGTTAGATGAGACGTACCTTGCCGCTGTTAGTGACGATGATCTTCGGCGTCGGTGGATTGCTGGGAGGCTGTGGCTCCACCAAGACGACGACGGTGACCGTGTCGAGCGCCCCACAGGCCTCGACGAGCACAACCAGCACGCAGCGGACCACGAGCACGACGAGCACCAGCACCCCCACCGCAACGACACCCGTCCAGACGACGACCAACGGCGCCACGGCGGCGCCGAGCACCACCCGGACGGAGACGGCGCCGGCGTTCACCCAACACGAAACCAGTGGCTCTGAAGGGGTGGCGAGTGCCGCGGAAGTCGTGCGCTCCCATGGATACACCCCCAACAACACATCGGAATACCACCCAACCCAGACCCTCAGCGTGCTGATCGGCACGCGCACGGAATCGAGCGACGGCTACGGCCAGCAGGCTTTCTTCTTTCTCGGCGGCAAATACATCGGCACCGACACAAAGGAACCGAGCGCGAGTGTGAAGGTGATCAGCCAGAGCGACACCAAGATCACACTCGCCTACTCGCTGTACCGCAAGAACGATCCCCTCTCGAGCCCGAGCGGCGGCCAGGCGAATGTCACCTTCGAACTCGACGACGGCAAGCTCACACCAACCGGCCCGATCCCCCCCGCGAACTCGAGCAGCGGCCTCAGTCGCAACTGAAACCGCCCAGCATCTGACAGCGTCGCTCGCGGCACGAGAACTCATCGGCTGACAGATCTCCGGCCTATACGGCTCTGACGCTGTCGATCTCCTAATGTGATCGGCAGACCCGCAGACCACTGGACAATCCGAGGAAACGGAGACTGCAATGAGTGTCAAGATCGAGGGAAGAGCCGAGGAGTTGCTGAAGGGCAAGAACTTCGCCCATGTCGCCACCCTGCGCAAGGACGGCTCGGTTCAGACCGCGCCCGTTTGGGTCGATGTCCAGGACGGTATGCCCGTGGTCAACTCGGCCGAGGGGCGTGCCTGGCCTCGCAACCTGGAGCGCGATCCGCGCGTCACGCTGACCGTGCAGAACATGGAGAACCCGTACGAGTACATCGAGATCCGTGGACGCGTCGCCGAGCGCACACACGAGGGCGCCGATGAGCACATCGACTCGCTCGCCAAGAAGTACATGGGCGTGGAGGAGTACCCGATGCGCCAGCCCGGGGAACAGCGCGTGATCATCCGCGTGGAGCCCGAGCATGTCCACGTCCAGGGCCGCTGAGCCCACAGCGCCTCGCCTCACATGCGCCGCAGCAGCCGCCGCCACAGCGATGGCGGCCGCGGCTGTGTGCGCAGCCACTCGTCCCTGAGTGGCAACTCCCCACGCTTACGTGCAGAAAGTACGCACTCTGTGTGAGCATGCCGGCGGCGGCGAGTGTCCCCTTCGGGGGCGATCAGGAGATGCTCGCTGAGCGCCGGCAGGTGGCGCTCACACAACGGACAGCGATAGGTGGACGGCTTGTGGTTGTGCGCGGGTCGCACGGTCCACCACGCCGCGGTCGGGAGCCCTGCCATCCGCTCATTGTCGCTGCTGTGGCCGGTGCTCTCAGATGCCGGCTTCACCATCGCGGTGTCCGCCTGTCGGCGACCGCGGGTGCTGGGCGAGAAACGCGGCCGCACCAGAGGCCCCGCCGCAAACACGAGAGCGCCGGCCAAACACAGGTTTTGGATCGGCAAATAGTGTTAGGAAGAGCAGATGGGCGCAAACACATCGCAAAGCACCTCGGTTCTCTGGCTGCGCATCGCGCGCAGAGTCGGTCGCGGGCGGCCACGCCTGGCGGCTGGCGTGATCGGCGCCGTGGGGCTCGGAGTCGGGCTTGCGCTGAGGAAGGCCGAGCTCGACCGTCGCTCGGCTGCTCAGGCCAAGCGGCCACTCGACCAGAAGTTCGCCTCCCAGCGCGACGAGTCCCTGGCAGCCGCTCTGCACGGGATGGTGATGAGCCAGCTCGATGTCGCGATCGACTCGCTGAGCCGCGTCTGCGACACGGGATCCACCCAAGCGATCCACGAGACACGCAAGGCCATCAAGCGGCTGCGGGTGCTGCTGGGCCTGTTCAGGAGTGAGCTCGACAGAAAGCACTTGCAGCGGTGGGACTCCGTGCTGCACGACTGCGCCAAGCGCCTGGCCGGAGCGCGAGACAGCGATGTTCTGATCGAGAGTCTCGATGCCATGATCGCTCGTCATCCCCGCCGGCTTGGCGACAGGGCTTCGATCGAGTGGCTCCAGGGGCGGCTTCGCGAAGAACGCGAACTGACCGGCCGCGACATCGTGCTCAGAACCGAAGCTCTCGAGGCGCTCGAGCAGCTGCGGATGACCCGCGAGCAGGTGCGCGGATGGAGGCCGCGTGAAGGCGAGTTCGAGATCGTCGCGGGCGAGCTGAAGAGGATCTACAAGGGCGGGCAGCGAGCCTTTCTCCTCGCCCGCAAGAGCGCTGGGACAACCGCCATGCACGACTGGCGCAAGCGCGTCAAGGATCTGCGCTACGCCGCGGAAGCGCTGAGGCCGCCGAATCCGAGGCACACCAAGGATCTCGAGTACATGATCCGTCTGGCGCGCCGTTCAGATCGACTTGCGGAACTGCTCGGCGAGGAGCACGATCTCGCCCTGCTCGCCGAGCGAGTCCGTAAGCAGAGCTCGCGGTTCGGGTCCGCAAAGCACACTCGCAAGACTCTTCTGAGGAAGATCGAGCAGCGACGCGAGCATCTGCGTGCGCAGGCACTGAAACTAGGCAAGCAGCTGTATGGCCAGCCCGCCAAGGAGTTCGTGCGCGCAGTTGGCAGAGCCCAGCGACGCGCCTGAGCGAGTCCCCCGCGGGCAGTGGCGGCGATCTGCGCTAGCGGCGTGGGCGGCGAGGGCCGCCAATCCGCGAGCTGCGCCTCATCGCCAGCGGCGCGGGCGGTGTGCTCGGGGCCGTGGCCGGCGTGACTGGTTCGGGCGCGCCCTCTCCTGGCCAGTGGCCATGAGCGCTGAAGTACTCGCGCGCTGATTGCTCGGCCGCCCGCTCATCGTCGCCGGCGGCGCCGACCCTGAAGAGCCAGTTGATGAAATAAACAGCGAGCCCGGCGCTGATGATCCCAGCGCCGCCCTCGAGGTGACTTTCGCCTCCGAGACACATCACGACGACGCCGGCGAGCGCCACGACGGCGGGAAGCGCGTAGCGCACGGCCTTCAGGAGCCAGCGCCCCGGTGGCTCTGACTGTGGCGTATCAACTGTTGGAGTGTCAACCATCGCCCGCACACTTTGCCATACAAGCATGCCGCGCAGCGCCCTTCAAGTGACCGCCGGATCCCGCTGTGGCGCTGGACGTTCGCGCGCTTCCCCGATACCATCGGTAAATCTTGAGAAATGTTCAAAATGTTCCTCCGAGCGCGGCGAGCGCGGCTCGGCCCGCCGACACACCGTCCTCGACGTGGTGATGATCATTAGCGTTGGCCTCGTGTGGCTGGCCTTCGCGATCTGGCTGCTGACGTTCCCGCACACCACGCCGCTCGCCTGAGCGGATACGCGACTTCAGCTGACGCTGATGATCCTCAGCACCCGCTCGCCACGCGGGAGCGCCACCGAGGCACTCTGACCGGGCTTGCGTCCGAGCAGCGCACGAGCGACGGGAGATTCAGCCGAGAGCTTGCCCTCGGCGGGTGAGGCGTCGTGTGAGCTGACGATCAGCCACGTGTGTTCGACGCCGTTCTGATCTGAGACGACCACCGTCGAGCCGAAGCCGACCTCGCCCTCGGAGGTCTTCTGGTCCTCCACGAGTACCGCGGTGGTGATTTTTTCGCGCAGTCTCGCGATCTTCGTCTCCAGATGCGCCTGCTCGTTCTTGGCGTCGTGGTACTCGCTGTTCTCCTTCAAATCGCCCCATTCGCGAGCGGTCTTGATGCGCCCGGCGATCTCGCGCCGCCCCTCACCCTCGAGAGCCGCGAGTTCGGCTTCGAGAGCCTCCAGGCCCTCGGCCGTGATCAGGTTCTTTGCCTCGCTCACCGACCACAGCCTATATACGCCGGCCCCAACGGACAGTCACGCCTGTTCGCACGTGCTCGGGAGGTATCCGGATCGCTTTAGAAATAGCTGGCCGGAGGGATGCAAAGCAGCTCATAGATCTCGATGATCGAGGCCTGCACCAGCAGCTGCGGTGGATACCCGGCGGTCGAATACAGGCCCGTGCTCGAGAGATGCTTGGAGGCCAGGTAGCTGACGTAGGTCTGCGCGATCTTCGGCCCGGGCTGATCGCCGGTCAGCGAGTCCAGGTACAGCAGGTTGCGAAAATAGACGGCCACGAAGAAAGGGTTTTCGCTCGCCAGGCGTTCGGGAGTGAAGTAAGCCAGTGCGGCGGCGGCGGTCTGGCGCGCCTGATAGAGGAAAGCGCCGTTGTTGGTGGCTTCATAGAGCAGCGTCCCGGCGCCGATCATCGTGCCCTGGTTGTAGCTCCACTCGATCGGTTCGATGACGCCCTTCGCTCCGATGTGATCGGCGTACAGGCCGTTGGCCGACAGCGTGCACTGGCGCACCCAGGCGTAGGCCATTTCAGCGAACTGCAGATATTCGGCATTGGCGGTCAGCCGGTAGAGCAGCACGGCCAGCTCCGCTCCGGGTGCGGTCGTGACGGTGTTGCGAGTGCCGTTGTTGGCGGCGTTTGAGAACGGCTCGCCGCCGACACAGGCGAGCTTCGGATTTGCCTGCCAGCCGGACATCACAAACGCCATGATCTGCTCGGCGCTTTCGAGTGCCGCCGCTTCTCCCGTCAGTTCGTAGCTGCGCACCAGCTCGATCCCGACCCACTCGTTGTCGTCGTAGTACTTGGCTCCGCCGGCGCCAACCGGCGGCGCCGCGGTGCCGTCGAACGCCGCCAGCGCGCTGGTGAAGGTCCCTTCGGGTTCCCCGGAGTTGGTGGTGTCGAAGTAGTTGCGCAGGCCGATCATCCGGGCATGCAGTTCGCTGCCGTAGTGGGCGCTCTCGGCGGGAATGTTGAGCATGCCCACGGTGGCCGCGAGCGCTTGCGAGAACGGCCACAGAAACGAGTAGGTCGGTTCGCCCTTGTACAGGCCGGAGCCCTGGATGTAGAAGTTCTTCTGCATCGCCTGGAAGGCGAGGACAGCGTGATCGGTGTTCTGCTGGAGAGCGAGTTCCGCGGCTGAGAGTTTCGGCTTCGGGGCTTTCTTTGGATGCTTGGCGGTGGCCAGCCTGGCCCCCGGCCGGCGCGCGCGTGTGCTCACGGCGCCGGTCGACCTCCCTTGGAAGCCGCCTCTCGCCTGCGCCAAAGCGCTCGGGCTGGCGCACAGCAGCCAGGCCAGGACGACGATGCACAGCGACGCCAGCGGCACACGGGCCGGGATGACTCTGCGAAGTCTCAGGTGGGGCACCAGATTCAAGAACAGACGGCTGGCGCGTTTGATTTGGTGATGGCGGATCATGCGGGTAGTCGAGACGGGGTTCTGATGTTCTCAAAGCACCGCCCGAACCTCGCCGGCCCGCGGTCGCGGTGAACGAGAACTTGCAGGATCGCCTCGAGCAGAGCGGTGGCGACGGGGTCTCGCCGGAGGGCCGTCACACACGATCGCGCACGCCTGGTTAGGCTTCCTCGCGCTCACCACAACTTCGCCGTGGCTGCTTGCGGTGGACAACCGAGGAGAAGCGATGAAGACAGTCAGAGAGGCCACTTTTCAGATGCTGCGCGAAAGGGGCATGACGACGATCTTCGGCAATCCCGGCTCCACCGAGCTGCCGATGCTCACGGAGTTCCCCGAGGACTTCCGCTATGTCCTCGCCCTGCAGGAGGCGAGCGCGGTCGGCATCGCCGACGGGTACGCCCAGGCGGTTGGACATCCGGCGCTCGTGAACCTCCACACGGCCCCCGGTCTCGGCAACGCGATGGGCGCGATCTTCAACGCCCAGGCCAACAAGTCGCCGCTGGTGATCACCGCCGGGCAGCAGTACCGCTCGCTGATGACGCTGCAGGCGAACCTGGCGAACCGGGACGCGACGCGGATGCCGCACCCGCTGGTGAAGTGGAGCTACGAGCCTCCGTGCGCGCAGGATGTTCCGCACGCGTTGGCACGAGCCACTCACCTCGCGAGCCTGCCTCCACGCGGCCCGGTGTTCGTCTCGATCCCGATGGACGACTGGTATGCGGAGGTGCGCTCTGAGGATGAGCTGCGCCATCAGACGACACGCACGGTCACCGGTGCAGCACAGCCCGACCGGGGCGTGATCGAGGATCTGGCGCGGCGCCTGGCCGAGGCATCGAACCCGGCGTTCGTGGCGGGTCCGGATATCGACGCCGCGGGCGGTTGGGACGCTGCGGTCCGCTTCGCCGAGCGCGCACGGCTGCCGGTGTATGCGAGCCCCGCCACCGGCGGTGGACGGATCGGCTTCCCGGAGAACCATCCGCTGTTTCAGTCGATCCTGCCGCCGTCTGTGCAGCCGCTCGGCGAAGTGCTCGCGCCACACGACTTCGTGCTGGCGGTGGGCACGTCGGTCTTCCCCTACTACCCCAACATCCCCGGTGCTCTGCTGGCGGATGGGACGAGCCTGCTGGCGATCACGAGCGATCCCGACGAGGCGGCTCGCGCACCGATGGGGGACGCGATCGTGGCCGATGTGGCGCTTACCCTGGCGGCGCTCGCGGACGCCGTGAGCGAGCCGGCTCGCGAGGCCCCGGCGCCCCGGCCCGCACCCGAGGAGATGCCGATCAGCGACCCGATCAGCCCTTCGACCGCTGTGCGCACGCTCGCCGAGGTCTTTCCGCCCAACGGGATCGTCGTGCTGGAGTCGCCGTCGGCCACGCCGGCGCTGCGCAACCAGCTGCGCCTCTCGCGCCCGGGCAGCTACTACTTCTCGGCCGGTGGCGGCCTGGGGTTCGGCATGCCGGCGGCGATCGGCGTGCAGCTGGCCTGCCCGGAGCGCCCGGTGGTTTGTGTGATCGGGGAGGGCTCGGCGCAGTACGCGGTGCAGAGCTTCTGGTCGGCCGTGGCCTACGACGTGCCGGTCACGTTCCTGGTGCTGCGCAACAACGAGTACGCGATCCTGAAGTTCTTCTCGCTGCTCGAGGAGGTTCCCGGCGCACCCGGTCTCGACCTCCCGGCGCTGGATACCGCGGCGATCGCCTCCGGCTACGGCGTCAACTCGAGGCGGGTCAGTGACCGTGAGGAGTTGCGGGTCGAGCTCGCGCGTGCGCTCGCATCCGACAAGCCCGAGCTGATCGAGGTGCAGGTAAGCCCCGGGATGGCGCTCGTATGAGGACCCCGCGGACGATGTCTAACTCGAACGGAAGCAGGCCATCGCCCGATGTGATCGTCATCGGAGCCGGTCTCTCCGGCCTGGTCGCAACGCTCGAGCTGCTGCGCTCCGGTCACTCGGTGGTCTTGCTCGATCGCTGCCGCCCCGAGGAGCTCGGCGGCCTGGCCCGTGAGGCATTCGGCGGCATGTTCATGGTCGACTCGCCCGAGCAGCGCCGCTCGAGAATTCCCGACAGCGAGCGGCTGGCGCTCGAGGATTGGCTGCGGATCGCGGAGTTCGGGCCCGAGGATCACTGGCCGCGGCGCTTTGCCGAGCAGTATGTGACCCGGGCTCGCGACGATGTCGGCGGCTGGTTGCGGGAGATCGGAGTGCGCTTCTTCCCAGTCGTCAACTGGGCCGAGCGCGGCAACTTCTCCGATGGGAACTCGGTGCCGCGTTTCCACCTCACCTGGGGCACCGGCAAGGCCCTCGTACAGGCGGTGTGGAAGGCGATCGAGGCTCATCCGCGGCGTGACTCGCTGGAGATTCGCTTCCGCTCGCGGGTGACCGAGCTGCTCAGAGCCAACGACGAGGTCATCGGCTGCAAGGTGATCGGCGACGACGAAGCCGAATATGAGCTGTGCGCGACAGAGGCCGTCGTGATCGCGGCGGGCGGCATCGGCGGGAATCTCGACCTCGTGCGCCGCGAATGGCCGCGCGAGGAGCTCGGCAGCCCGCCACAAAAGCTCCTGATGGGCTCTCACTACTACGCCGACGGAGCGATGCACGAAGAGGTCGAGCGGATCGGCGGCAACGTCACGCACCTCTCGAAGATGTGGAACTACGCCGACGCGGTGCGCCATCCGGTGCCCCAGCGGGAGCATCACGGGATCAAGCTGATACCCCCGCGTTCGGGTGTGATGCTGAGCCCGGACGGGCGCCGCTACGGGCCGGTGCCGGTGATGCCGACGTTCGACGCCTACGCGGCGCTGGAGCGCATGTGCGAGGACGAGCGCGGCTACTCGTGGCTGATCTGCAACTGGAAGATCGCCACGCGAGAGCTCGACGTCTCAGGCTCCCAGCACAACCCGCACATCCGTGAGCGCCACGTGGTGCGTTTTCTGTTGAGTGTGCTGCGTGGCAAGCCTGGTCTCGTGACTCACTTCGCCGAGCACTGCCCGGACTTCGTTGTGGCTGACTCGCTGGGCGAGCTCGCTCAGAAGATGAACGAGGTCACGGGCGAAGCGGCGATCGACGCCGATGTACTGACCGAGGAGATCGGCCGCTACGACGAGACGATCGATCGCGGCAAAGGTCTCTTCAACGACGACCAGCTGCGGCGTATCGCACAGCTGCGGGGCTGGCGTGGCGATCGTCTGCGCACGTGCAAGTTCCAGAAGATCGCAGACCGGGAGGCCGGGCCGCTGCTGGCGATCCGCCTGCAGGTGATGGCGCGCAAGAGCCTCGGCGGGATCCAGACAGACCTCTCCTGCAGGGTTCTCTCGCAGGACAGCGGCGAGCCGATCGAGGGCCTCTACGCGATCGGCGAGGCCGCTGGGTTCGGTGGCGGCGGGATGCACGGCAAGCGCTCGCTCGAGGGCACCTTCCTCGGCGGCTGCGTGTTCACCGGGCGGCTGGCCGCCGGGGCAATCGCGGGAGCCGAGCTGCCACTGCATGCGCCACCGGTCGACTCCAAGGTGCGCTAGGCGCTCAGCGGATAGTTCTTGCCCGGGTTCATCAGGCCCTTGGGATCGAGTGCCCGCTTGATCGCGCGATGCGCCTCGCTCGCCGCGGGACCGAGCTGCGCGGCCAGATGGTGGCGCTTGACCCAGCCGACGCCGTGCTCGCCGGTGATCGATCCCCCCAGCCGCAATGCCAACGCGAACACCGCTTCTCCGGCGGCGAGCGCCCGGGCGAGGTCCTCTTCGCGTGAGAGATCGATCATGAAGGTGGCGTGCACGATTCCGTCGCCCGCGTGACCGAAGGCGCAGGTCGGCAGGGAGTGCTCTGCGCCGAGCGCGTGGATCGCCTCGATCACCTCGGCGAGGTGCTCCACCGGCACGGAGATGTCCTCGCTGACCTTGCCGCCGTGGCGTGCCGCGATCGCGCCATTCAGGGAGGAGCGCCAGCGCCACAGCTCACTGCCGAGCGGGTGCTGGATGCCGAGTACCTCGCCACCGTCGAGTAGCGACTCGAGCTCAGCCGCCTGCTGTTTTACCTCGGTATCGGTGCCGTCGAGCTCCAACAGCAGCACGAACCCGCTGCCAGCGGGCACCTCGCCGGGGAAGGTGGCGGCGGTGATAGCCAGCGCGGCGCTATCGAGGAAGTCGACTACCGCCGGTTGCAGACCGCTTCCGAGCAATTCCAGCAAGACGCGCTGACCAGCGGCGAGACCGTCGAGGAAGATCGCCGCGGGCAGCGCGCTCTGCGGTGCGGGGCACAATCTCAGCTGCACGGCCGTGATGATCCCGAGCGTGCCCTCGCTGCCCGCGAGCAGCCTGCGTATGTCGTAGCCAGCGACGTCCTTGTGCAGCGCGCCGCCGAAGCTCACCAGCTCCCCTGGGGCGAGTACGACATCGACGCCGATGACCCAGTCGCCCGTCGGGCCATACTTGAAGCCGTGGGGACCAGCCGCGTTGGTGGCGAGATTCCCGCCTATCAGCGACTGCTCAGCAGCGCCGGGATCTGGGCCGAACAGCAAACCGTTCTCACGTGCCAGGCGACGGACGTGGGCGGTGCTGACGCCAGCCTGCACCTTCAGTCGCCACAGCCCCGGATCGATGCTCAGAACGCAATTGAGGCGCTCGAGACCACAGACAACTCCCCCCTGGACTGGTACGGCACCGCCGGAGAGCCCGGATCCACCGCCGCGGGGAACGATCGGCAGATCGTGCGCGTAACACCAAGCAACCAGCTCGGTGAGCGTCTGTGGGTTCGGTGGGCAGACAACCGCATCGGGCGCTCCGCTCAAACCGCGCTGAATCGTGGCGTCGTGCGTGTAGGGGCCGTAGTCGCCGGGCTGCAGGACCGACTCGGATCCAACCAGCCGAGCGAGATCCCGGCGCAGAGAGGCGTTCTGGTCGCTGCTCATCGCTCGCTCATTGTTCCTCAACGAGCGAGGGGCCCCAGCCCGCTCCTGTGGGACGCTCCCCGTGACGTGATGTGATGTGCGCCAGCCTGAGGCCGAGCCGGGAGAACTACCGGTGTGCGCGGGAGGGTTGGCTCGCGCAGGCCGCTGCCTGCTCGTCGGCCATGAGCTCGAGGAATATCTTCGTGATCTCGGGATCGAACTGGTTGCCGGCGCAGCGGCGAAGCTCCTGGATCGCCTCGTCCCGCGATATCGCCGACCGGTAGGTGCGGTCGCTCCTCATCGCGTGGTACGCGTCGCAGATCGCGATGATCCGTGCCGCCTGCGGGATCTGCTCCCCGGAGAGGCCGTCTGGATAACCGCCTCCGTCGTAGTGCTCGTGGGTCGCGCGTACGATCGCCGCCACGGGTCGTCCCGTTGGGGTCGACGCGATGATGCGCTCGCCGATCACGGTGTGGCGTTCCATGAAAGCCCGCTCCTCGCCGTCGAGCGCCGAGGGCTTGTCGAGAATCGCTTCGGGAATCGCCGCCTTGCCGATGTCGTGCAGCTCCGCGGCGGCCACGAGGATCCTGAGATCTTCGGCCCCCATGCCCAGGCGCTCACCCAGGCGGCGTGCCCGATCGGCCACCTCCCGTACATGCGTGCCGAGCTCTGGGTCGCGTTCGCGTAAGAGCCCGAGCAGAACGTCACGCCACTCGAGACCGATGGGACGATCCAGGAGAGTCTTCTGGGCGTAGAGGCGCTGATCGGCGATGCGTAGAGCCTCATCGGCGTCCCGCGTCTCCGCTCCGAGCAGAACGTCGCCGTAGCTGGCGCCGATCGTGAAGTGTTCAGCCGCCTCGAGCAGCGTCTCCGCAAGCGCGGTGGCGAGTGTCGCGGGATCGCCTCTGAGCTCCAGCAATGCACAGAACTCGTCCCCGCCGAGACGATAGGCCCGGCCGTTGGGGCTTGCGCCATCGGCGAGTTTGCGGCCGAGGCGCTTCAGCAGGACATCTCCGGCCGGGTGACCGAACGTGTCGTTGTAGCGCTTGAAGCCGTTGAGATCGAACAGCAGCAGGAGCTTCGGCTGTGAGGGCGTCGCCTGGACAATCGCCAGCCGCAGATCGTGCGATAGCGCCCGACGATTCCCGAGGCCGGTGAGCGCGTCGCGATTGGCCAGATCGGTGCTCGACGCGATCAGCTGAATGTTTTCGCTGGCGGTGATAGCGAGCCTGACCAGCACCGCGAGGAGCGTCGCCACGGCCAACCACGTCGACAGGCCCGTGACCTTCGCCGCGTTGCCGTAGGCGAGGACGCCGATTGCGACCATCCCAAAGAGGACCGGGGCGATCACGATCAGAATCGAGGAGTCGCCTTCTGAGGCATGAACAGCATCTGGTTGCCAGGCCGCGTAGGCCAAGATCAGAGCCGACAGCAGCCACAGGCAGTCGAGCGGAGTCCCGGCTGTGTATCCACCGTGAACTTCCTGGTAGAGATAGATGGCGTCAGCTGCCGCCATCACCACGAACCCGACCGCGATCATCGTGAATATACGGCCCGCTTTCCATCCACCCAGCGCGAGCATGAGGATGACGATCCCGACGAGCAGCACGTCGGTCAGCGGGAAGGCAATATCGAGACCCGCCTTCAGGACGCTCGCGTGACTCGCCACGAGACTGGTGGCGAACAGCGCCGCGGCAGCCAGACAGCCGACCGCGAGCATTCCGGCGATGCCGTCGATCCACATACTGGTGCGAAACCGGGTCACGCCCCGGCGCCCGAGTAGTACGACCGCCACGTAAGCGGCCAGATAGAGAACCACGTAGAGCGCATCCTGGACGTTCGGCGCCAGCGATTCGCTGATCGAGGAGAGGATTTCTCCAGCCGCGTCGCAGGACAGACCGAGCCCGAGGACGAGCCACGGCAGCCGTCCCTCGCCTCGCAGCACGGCGCGCGCCAGACAGACGGCCGCGCTACCCACCATCACCGTGTCGTAGACCCAGTCTTCGAAGATCAGGTCGCTCGATCGACCACCCAGTCCCAGGACGCTGTGCGCGAGGCTCAGGAGGATCAGTCCACACAGCACGCCGAGGGCCGCCCGGATCCCAGTTGGCGTATCTTGCCGTGGCAAGAGTCCCTGCAAGTAACTCACCACCTTCCTGTCGGCAGCTGATGCCCATCCACTGAGCTTCAGCTGGCGTACTCAGCGATAAGACCTCGCCGGGCAAATTCACGTGGCGACCTCGAGCCGACGCGGGGATTCGAACCGCGGCAGTGGTAGCTCCGCGATCGCTGTCAGAGCGAAATCTAGGTTGGGCGAGCGAGGTAGCCATACCTCAACTTCGAAGACGTTAACCGCGAATCAGGGTGTGTAGGCGGGAAAGGGAAAGGGGAGGGAGAGGAGATAAAGAGAGATAGACCGAGACAGCCCCGTCGAGGTGAGGATGAGACCACTTACACCCCAGCGCTGGCTTTCGGCGACTCCTATTCAGGATCGCTACTCGTCGCTTTCGGGACTGAGCTAAGCGAGGGGTCCGGGTCCGAAATCCCCGCGTCGGCTTCGTCTCCTGTCTACGGCTTGCGTAGTCGCCCGAACAACAGCGCCTACGCGTCGCACATTTCGGCACACGCCCGGGAGGGCGTCGGCTTCGAGCGTCCAGCCGAGCCAGTCGGCCTCAACGGCAAAGCAGTCGTCGACTACGAACCGGTCAGAGCCCACGGATGAGCGGGTGCTCCGGGTCGATGCGCAGGACATGGAAGTCGCGCTCGAACTGCTGCGGGAGGTCGTTATCGGCCACGATCAGCTGGAAGTCGCCCCTTAGGGCACCTGGCTGGTTGCGGCTTGCATGGAGCGTTCGCAGGTAGCTGTAGATGTGCTCGGCGCGGGCGAGGTCGTGGCGCTCCGCACCTGAGGCCTTGCGGATGCTGTCGAGCATCATGAAGCGCGGGGTGAGGATCTGGCGGTCTCGGACGGCCATGGCCAGGTTCGCGAGGTAGTAGGCGACGATCGTCGCGTCGAGCATTGGTCCGGTCAATGTGTCACCGGTGATGCGTAGCGATGACGCGCCCTTGATTTCGCCGACGCGGAGCAGGGCGGCATGGGCCGGCCCGTCGAACGAGCCAGTAACTGTGAGCCGCCAGAGGGGCTGGTTGGGGTCGGCTACGAGCACCATTCCATTGACATCCTTGGGGGCAATCGCGTTGAGGACGGTCGTGCCGGTTTCAGGATCGGACTCGCTGACCACTAGCCGGATCGCATCAGCCTCCTGGATCTCGATCCGTATTCCGTCGTCACGACGCCAGGTCTGACCTGGCCGGGGCAACACGGGCGTGAGGTCGACGGCTTCATCGATCTCGGCTATGAACTCAGCGACCAGGGTGGCCGCCTCGCCAAGGTCGGTGATCACGAACTCGAGTTCGCCCGCGAGCCGCGCGTACGGCTCGGCCCAGCTAGTCGGTGCGTTCAAGACGGGCGGCCACGGATGCTTGGCGCGAGAAACGAACACGTCGATGCAGGCATGGCGGATGCCCGTCAAGTTGGGCTCAAGTGCACGCAGCAGAAGCAAGTCGATGAGGTCGCGGAAGCGGTCGTTCTCATGGCCGGTCGCGAATACCTCGGTGCATGCGTGCAGCTTCTGGGCGACCTGATAGCGGATCGACAGGCATCGCACCTTGTCAGGCCCAATCAGCCCGAAATCCTCGATGCTGATCGCGTCCAGAACCTCCGATTCGTGCCCGGCTTGGCCTTCGGGCGGCGAGATCTCAAGCCGCACGGTCGCCCACGAGCGGCCGTTGAATGCGACCTTGACGTCGAGGCGCCGAGACTGTGTGGTGCCGATTGACTCAGCCGGGCCGCGCTCGAAGTTGAACAGGGAGTATGGCTCGGCAAAAGCAGTGTCTAGCGCAACGAGCAGTTGGTCTGGGTCGCCGAGGAAGACCATGTCAAGATCGCGAGTCGCGCGAGCGCCGTGCCGCAGGCGCAACTCCATCGCCACCCCGCCCTTCACGAGGAACAGCGGCTGGTCGGGGTCGGCTTGTACGCGGTCGAGCGCGCCGATCATCACCATCATCGTCAGCCACCGGCGTAGGCGATTCGGCGCTACACCGGTCGCCTGACCGTAGCTCTGCAGGAGCCGCTCGAGATGGCTCACCCGGCTTGGTGTTCGCTTGGGTCGGCGGTACTCGGTCATTCGCCCAGGAGCTCTTCTCGAAGCTCGTCAGCGATTGCTTGGCTGAGCTTGCCGAGACGCTCGCCGTCGTCAATAGCTTGGCGGATCAACGCCGGACCGAGATGGCCGGCGTGAGCGTCACGAATGGCTCGCGCCGTGGTGACAATCGGGATCCCCTCGTGGCTCGTGACATCGCTCGGGTCGAGGTCCCGGCGGTGAATTACGTACTGGCTTGGCACCGAGCGACGCGTGCGATGGCGGCGCGGGACGGTGATGTGGATCTTTGCTGGACTGACATCGCTGAGACCATGCAACTCAAGGGCTGTCTCATCCGAGAGTACTCCCTGGACGCCCACCGGCCATAGGGTCGCCTCCATGTAGCTGTCGAGCGGCGATACCGGCAAAGCGACGACGCGGTAAAGGCCGTGACGGCGGCGCTCGAGCAGACCTCGATCCTCGAGCACCACTAGCCGCTGAGCGGGAATGCCGATTTCTCGGGCTTGGCCCTGGCTGACAAAGCCGTAGTTGTCGACCCCGAGCTCGAAGATGGCGTCATAGACTGATCCAGGCACATTGGACAATATATCTCAAAATGAGAGATATCGTCCGGCAGATGACCGGTCCGGTGAGGGACAAAATCGTTCAAAACGAGAGATCTCATCCGGGAACTCCGGCTACACCTCGCCCCCGTCGTTGAAGCCGCATCTAGTGCACTTCACGCCTGCGTACATATCGTCGCGCCGCTCATCCACCTCCGACCAGCCCCGGAGATGCTCAACTCCTGCGCCACAGCGCGGGCAACACACCACCGGGCCCATATCGCTCGAAGAACGCCACTTGGAGCCCCGCCTCGTCCAGATGCTGCTGGATCGCAAGCAGCCGATCCTGATCGGTGGAGAACCCATGATCTCATTGACCGCGCGCGACTCATCTTCATCTCTGAGGTCGACCCAGCGGATCCGGCGAAGTAGCGCGGGCAACGGCTTGTCGTCGAGTAGCACCGGGATACCCGCAGCGAGCCGTCCTCCATGCCCCGGGCGAGTGCCTTCTCAAACTCCGCTCGGACCCACTTCGATCGATCTGCGTCCGCGGACCACGACAGCACGGCCGTGTCGACGGTCTCCAGTGCGTCATTGACCTTGCCGGGGATCGAATCGCCGGGTCCGGATCTCCCACTCGTCAAACCAGACGTCGGCTCCGCTGAGCCGCATCAGGGCACCGAGTCAGCGAGCAAAGTCCTTATGCGCAGCGTTGTGAGAGAGAATATGGCGCCGCTATGGCACTTTCGGCGCCTTACGAGGCGAGCCCTCGTAACCGCAGGGTTCGAGTGTCGCAGAAACCGCTAATTAGAGCCATTTTTGGCTTGCTAACTTGGGCTTCGCTTTCCCCTATGGCTTGACAGACCCGGACAGATCTGGACGAAGAATACACCCATCGTCGGGTAGACCAGCGGCAAGAAATCGAGAGCCGACGCCGGGAGTCGAACCCGGGACCTCTGCTTTACGAGAGCAGCGCTCTACCAGCTGAGCTACGTCGGCAGGCCCCCGCAATCCTACAGTCTTCGGATTCGCGGTCGACGTCGGCGAGGGAGGTTCATCCTACTGTCCGAAACGTTCACTGGGCGGCAACACGCCAGTGTTGGAGGGCCTGATATGCGCGAGCCGAAGTTCTGCTCCTCGGGCGGGAGTGCGAGGAGCGTGGACGTTTGGACCATCCCCACATGTTCTCCGACGTCGATCGGAGAACGGCGGAGAAGTTCTCAGAACTTCGGCGGGGCTGATCGACAGGTGCGCCCTCGGATGGCCTTGCCGGGCTCGGTGAGTGGCGTCGAGGTTCGCGCCACCAACCTCGCGGCCGAGTGGCGGCTGCGACAATCGTCTTATGACACGACTGAGGCCAACTCGTTCGCGCGGATGAAGTTCGAGCTCCGCGAGTCTGCGCTGCTGAGGCTTACGCTGGGACCTGTTCGCTTCGATCCGTGGGAGTTCTTCAACGAGGGCGCCTACCAGGCGCACCGCGCCGAGAAGGACGAGGTCGAGGCTTTCGTCCGCGAGTACGTTGCTGGCATCGATCTCCCTGGGCTTGAGGCCGCTGTTCGACTGCACGCTGAGTACCTTCGCGAATGGGTGCCTGGCCGTGTGAAGGCTGCGCAATCGGACGCCGACTACGCGCGGCTTTGCGCCTTCGCCGAACTCCACCATGCGATCGGGGATGCCGAGCACGAGTTGACGCTCGCTTCCCTACGGGCGCCCGACCGGGGAGATCTGGTCTTTGACGAGCATCCCGAGCTGTACGACGCTATGACCGATGGGCTGATGCGCCTGACGCCGACCCACATCGAGGAGCCATGGGTCGCGGAAAATGCCGCGTTCTTCCTCGGCGAGAGCGCCCTGTTCCCTCACCCGTTCCTGGCCGAGTACCGAGAGCTGCTGGGCGCGCTCGCTGATCTCGCAAGCGACCCGGTGCTGACTGTGTACGTCGCGATCGACCCCCAAAGGGTAGGCCAACGCGACCAACTGCAACAGTGCCTGCTCGCGGACTATTGGGATGGGTTGCAGCTCACGCCGCAGACGCTCGACTCGCTCGACCGGCACGATCAGGGGTCCTCGTTCCACGCCGCAATCGGACGTAGCGAAGTTGAGGAACTCTTCCACCCGCTGCTCGGCACTTGGTTTCATTGGCGCGCCCGCGCGGACGACAAGTCAGATCCCGTGAAGCGCGGTGGCGGCGGCCGCGAGTGCCTCGACCTTCGGGTCCTCGACGTCCGAGGCACGGAACTGCACGCAGCGGTTGAGGTTGTCCCAGTCCACGGTGTCGTCGTCGAGAGCGCTTATGTCGGCGCTCCCGGGCAACCAGAGCAGGCAGTTGAGGAGTGCGTTCGTGACCGCGCCGCCGCTGATTACATCGACGGCGCCGAGGTCCACCGGCTTGGGTGTGAGGTTCCCGAACAGCTGGACTAGGTCGATATGAACGGGCGGCCCCGCGCTCGGCAAGGCGCGTGTTGTACGGCCCTGTCCGGTGGTTGCTTCAATGCGGGGAATCGCCGCCTGGAGCGCGATCGCAGCAGCCGCAGCGCCTGCGGCAAGCCCGCCGAGCGGGCACTCACAGGCAATCTGTGGAGCATCGACGCCGGCGGGGAGATCCTGGCGGAAAGGTCGCTCGCGGCGATTCGCAGCGCACCGGGGATGCCCGTAGGGCTGTCGCCGAAGGCAAAGGTGACGTCGGTGTCTCGATGGTCCTCTCGGACGCTCGCTCATCGGGGTCCTCATCGGCGTCCCGCTAACGTCCCGACATCTCACGAGTGGCGCATGGACGAACAGCCTTCGTCGACTCACAGTGAGACGCACACAAGTAGTTCCGTCTGTCGCGTGGACGAGTGTTTCTCGCCACTCGCGCCAACCCTGGCTCTATGCATGCCCGATCCTTTGCGAAGGGGGACACGCGTCTTCAATAGACCCCGGATTCGAGGCCAAATACCGCGCGGGCGAGACTCGCAATCGAACCGAGGGCATACGATTTCCGACGACGGCCATGAAGTTTGAGGGCCGCGTTGTCGCATTTGCTTTACATCCTCCGTGTCCGTCGCTTGTGGGCGTCGAGCCAGCTTAGGAACTTGCCGCGAGGGCGCGCTCCGTTGCTGGTGACGAATGTGCCTCACGGGCTCGCTGGCACTTGACTTTGGGCTTGTTCGGCGCGTGCGGCTCGCCACTCTGTGTCAGCCGGACGTGGGCCGTTGCGGCGGAGTGTCCTCGATCGCGTAGGCGTAGTGGTCAGTGAGCATCCGCAGGCTGGTGCCGCACTCGCTGGCTACGGTCTGTGGATCCTCGGCACGTAGGCGCAGGGAGATGCCGCCGCGGCGCAGCGAGTAGGGGGTCGCGCCGAGAATGGCGAACATCTCTGGCTGCTCAGCGGCCTTCTCGACGGCGGGGGTGAAGAAGCGTTGCCCCCAGGCGCGGGCCTGGCTTTCGCTGAAGTGGCAGGCGCCGCTGCGCGGATCGCGGGTGCCATGCTCGCGGCCCGCGAGGTCGCCGGGGATGATGAAGTCGAGCGCGCGGGTTGGGTGCCCGGCGGCACTCAGGGTTTGGCGCCACATGGCGAGGTCCTCTTGCAGGATCGTGGGGACGGCGGTGCGCCGCTGCGTGCTGTGCGCAGTCTTGCCCCATTCATCAAGCCGCCCGTTTGAGAGGACCTCGAGCACCCAAGCGAACTCACCCTGAAGCGAAGACCAGCGCAATCCCCAAACCTCCTGGTTACGCGCGCACAGGCCGTACTGGAGGCTGAGCACCATCGCGTCGCGCTGGGCGAGGATCTCCTTGCGTTTCTCGGCCTTGTGGAGCATCTGCGCGCGGATCGCTTCGACCGCCTGGGGCGAGAGCGCCCAAGCTGGCACGAGCGGCCCTTGGCGGCGAGGCCCGGGCTCATAGCCGGTGCCACCGGAGCGAAGCGAGCGTCGTATGTTGCCTCGTGGTTCGGGCGCGAAGGTACAGCCATTGGCGTTTATCTCGGGCACGAGCTGCGATGAGGCCGCCCAGCCGAGTGCCGCTGAGAGGACCCGCCAAGCTTGCTTTCGTGTTGCCTTGGGGATGCCTTCGCGCAGCATCTGCTCACGCCACGCGGCGGGTGCACGTGGCTGGTTGAAGTGCACCGCCGGCACCGAGCAGAGTGCCACCGCATAGGGTCGCGGCGGCTGTAGGCGCCCCGAGCCGCGACGACGGGGCTCATCCAGCATGTGCAGCCCCACGAGCGACTCGTAGCGCTCGTATGTCGAGGGCGCGAGGCCACCTGGATTGCTGGGATGCGCGTTGACCTTCAGATAGAGCTCGAGCACCTGGCCGATCGTGCGCGTCTCGACCTCGTTGGCTTCCTTCGCATCGAGGTCGAGCAGGAACCGTCGCAGGCTGTCGCGGCCACGGCGCTCGGCCGTGACGTAGTCGTCCATCCACGCGCGGGCGTGACGCACCGACGGGAACGTGCGACAGCGCTCGACCCTATCGTGGTCGTAGAAGCCAACCACGTAGGAGCGGCGCCCGCTCTTGCCGACGTACGGCCATTTCTTCCGCCAGGGCCTAGCCATCCGCCCCTCGCGGACGCAAGGCCGTCCCGGCACGCCCTGCACACATGCGTTCTCCTTCGGCTCTTGATCATCTCACTTGGGCTCCGTAGAACACTCCCGGCAATTGCGGTATCGCCACGGAGACGACACTCCACAAACCTGTCTCCGCGACACCAAAACCGGGCGATTTACAGGAAAATGGCCCTGGGGGACCATCATTCTCGTAACGTCGGCACACCACGCTGGTATCTATCGTCGCCGGATCGCTTCCTACTCACCTACAGCGCACTCAGAACCTCGAGCAGCGAGTCGCCGTGGCGCTCACACAGCGATGGGCCGATCCCGCGAATCTGCAGAAGCGCCTCGATGCTGCGCGGGCGTCTGCGCAACACCTCCTCGAGCACCGCGTTGGGAGCCACCGTATAAGCCGGCTTACCGTCCGCCCGCTGATAGCGCCAAGCTCGCAACTTCTCGAACTGCTGCTCATCGACGGGCTCCGCGTCAATGCCGTCGCTCACGGCAACGCCCGATCCCCGTAGGGCTCGACGCGTGGACTTCCCGACGCGGGTTGCCTCATCGAGAGCGACGATCAACGCCGTGTCGGGGTCGCATAGATCACAACATCGACCCGTGGGGGCACCTTGCTCGGCGTCACCAAAGTGGTCGAGGATCTGCCGGCGGCGGCACTTCTCGCCCTCCGTCATGTAGCGCTCGATTGCTTTGTATGCGGCCCAGCTGCGATCCTTGGCCACTTTGATCGCCGTGTACGCCGCGCCTGAGTCAAAGCGCCCGGTCACGCTCACGCTGACTCCACCTCCACCGGCCGGCTCGAGCTTCACGGCACCCGAGCGCTCGGCGATCGACAGCAGGACCCGCTCGCGCTCATCGAGGCCAGCGCCGCGAGAGCCTCCCATGACAACCGAGCCTCCCTGCTCGCGCGCTTGGCGCCCGACGGCCCGCAGGTAGCGATCGACGTCCTCCACGGAGGTGTCGCGCTCGTTGATGAAACGGATCAGCCTGCCCAGATCCATACGCGCTCCCAGCAGCAGCGCCCGTGCTGGCTGACCGTCGCGTCCGCCGCGTCCGGCCTCCTGGTAGTAGGCCTCGAGGCTCGTCGGCAGCGCCCAGTGCGCGACCGTGCGCACGTTGGCCTTGTCGACGCCCATGCCGAAGGCGTTCGTCGCGACTACCACCTCGGCCTCACCGTTCATGAACGCCTCCTGGCTGGCACGGCGAGCGTCCGGGGCCATCCCAGCGTGGTAGGGGACGGTCATGATGCCGAGCTCGCCAACGAGCGCGGCCACCTCCTCGGTGTCCTTGCGGGTTCCGCAATAGACAATCGCGGGACGGGCGGCCGCGTCACTGAGAACATGCAGCAGCGCTGCCCGCTTGCGTGCGACGGCGCCCTTGCCTTCCAGGCTGACGACGTCGAAGGTGAGGTTTGGCCGGTCGAAGCCGGAGCGGATCGATACCCAGTCGCGCAGTCCCAGTCGCTCGGCGATTTCCCTCGCGACAGCTGGAGTGGCGGTCGCGGTCGCCGCCATCACCGGTGGACGACCGAGCATCGCTATCGCATCGCCGAGGCGCAGATAATCCGGCCTGAAGTCGTGGCCCCACTCAGCCACACAATGCGCCTCATCGACAACAAACAACGACACCCTCCGTTGCGTGAGCGCGTCGCGCAGCGGACGTGAGGCAAAGCGCTCGGGGGACATCAGCACGAGCTGCGTCTTGCCCGAACGCACATCGGCGAGCGCCTGCTCGTTGTGTCCATCTTCCATCCCCGATGCCAGCATGCTCGCCCGCGCTCCCATCTCGCGCAGCCGGCGCAGCTGGTCTGACATCAGCGCGATCAAGGGGCTGACGACAACCACGAGTCCGGCGTCGGTCAGCGCCGGCAGCTGGTAGCAGAGCGACTTGCCGCCACCGGTCGGCATCACGACCAGGCTGTCGCGACCCTCGAGCGCCGCCTGCACCGCATCGCGCTGGCCGGGACGGAAGGCCTCCAGGCCCGCACGCTTGAGCAGATCCTCGGGTGTCGGCAAAACACCGGCCTGGATCTCGGCGTCGAGCAGCGCGCGAAGCTCACGCGCGGGACCGCCGAGAGCCTGACGCTGATCGCTCTCCAGGTCTCTCCACAACTCGCGCGCCTGAGCGAGCAGAGCCCTTGCCGATGACCGTGAGGCCTGCTCTGGTTCTGACTCGATCTCTCGCTTGGCATTCTCGATCGCCTCCAACATCGCCTGCATTGGCAAAAAGCTAGAGCCCGTACCGGCGGACCCCGCCAAAGCCCGCGTTCTGCCTGCACATCGCCGCATCCGGCGCTGGCCGCCGGCCGCTGTTCAGGTCAGCGTGCCGGAGGTCAAGCGATCAGGCCACGGATCGCCAGTAGTGCGACTCCCGGCCGGTCGCTTGCCGCTCAGGCTGAGAGTCGAGTCTCGGGGCTGGCGTGATGTGCGAGGGCTTCGAGCAAGGAGGTCCCGTGCTGCTCGCAGAACGCCCGTCCGACACCATCGACGTGGAGCAACTCCTGAACGCTCTGAGGGCGACTGCGCAGCACCTCCTCGAGCACCGCGTTGGTCGCGACCATGTAGACGGGCCGATCGCCTGCCCGTTGCACGCGCCACTGCTTGAGTCTGTGCAGATCCGCCTGTGCAACCGGCGGGCCGGTCAGCGCACCGGCCGAGATGTCACAGATGTCACAGCAGCGCACCAGCGGCGCCGTCGGCCTGGCGTCGCCGAAGAAATCGAGGATCTGCCGGCGGCGGCACTTCTCGCTGGAGATGAAGCGCTCGATCGTCCGGTAGGACTCCCACCCCCGGTCCTGGGAGAGCCTTACGGCCCAGGCCGCCGCCTCGACGTCCAGCCAGCCCGTCAACCTCACGTTCAGGCACCGAGATGAGCCGGAGCGGATCACGAGGGCTCCAGAGCACTCGGCTATCGCGAGCAGTGCCCGCTCAGTTTCGCCCGCGGGCTCGCGTTCGACCACGCCGTTGCACGCCTGGCTCTCGAGCCACACCACATACTGTTCGACCTGAGAGAGGCTGGACGGTCGCGCTTTGTTGAAGCTGATCAGCCGGCCCAGGTCGATACGCGCGGCCAGCAGCAGGGCTTTGGCCGGCGCTCCATCGCGACCAGCCCGGCCCACCTCCTGGTAGTAGGCCTCGAGGCTCTTCGGCACTGCCCAGTGGATGACGGTGCGCACGTCGGCCTTGTCGACGCCCATGCCAAACGCGTTGGTTGCGGCGACCACCTCGGCCCGACCTTCCATGAACATCGCCTGGGCCGCCTCACGCTGCGAGGGCTCCATCCCGGCGTGGTAAGCGACGGTCGTGATCCCCTGCCTCGCGATCAGCACAGAGACCTTGTCGGCGTCCTTGCGGGTTCCGCAGTAGACGATCGCCGGACGTGAGTGTTGGCTTTTCAGCGCCGCCAGCAGCAGGCCGCGCTTTTGCCCGAGCGTCCCTCTGCCTTGAAGACTGACGACATCGAAGGAGAGGTTCGGCCGGTCAAAGCCAGAGCTCACATGCACGCCCTGGCGCAAACCCAGGCGCAGCGCGATTTCCTGCGCCACTCGTGGTGTGGCGGTCGCCGTCAGCGCCATCACGGGGGGCCGCGCGAGCTCGCCGATGATCTCCTTCAGACGCAGGTAGTCGGGCCTGAAGTCGTGGCCCCACTCGGCCACGCAGTGCGCCTCGTCGACCACGAACAGGCTGATCTTGCGCTTGGCGAGCGCCTGCCTGAAGGGCTGCGAGACGAAGCGCTCGGGAGAGGCGAGAACCAGCTGCGCGCGACCCGATCCGATGTCCCGCAGCGCCTGGTCGTTGTGGCCGCTGTACATCCCAGAGGCGAGCATCGTCGCGTGTACACCGAGAGCTCTCAGCGACCTGCACTGGTCGGCCATCAGTGCGATCAGTGGGCTGACCACGACGACGAGCCCAGTGCCCGCCAGCGCCGGCAGCTGATAGCACAGCGACTTGCCCGCGCCAGTCGGCATCACGATCAGGCTGTCGCGGCCTTCGAGCGCCGCCAGCACACCCTCACGCTGCCCGGTCCTGAAGGAGGCGAGCCCGAAGCGGGCAAGCAGAGCCTCGGGAGTCGGAGCGACGCTTGGCATCACCGTAGACGCTAACCACGACCTGGGTAGGGACTGTCGTGGATGCCCGCGACGCACGGGCGACGCCACACCTCACGCGCTGGGTGCGACCCTCAAACTCGAGGCTGGCGAGGCAGGTGGGGCCGCCTGATGTTGGCCGCTCGCAGCGATTGTCCACGAGCTGGGCCGCGCACGGTGAGCGAGTGGCTGGCGAGCGCGTCGACGATCTGCCGGTTGGCGCGATCGATCCGCTCAGTGTCGAGAACCCGCTTGCGCTGGCGCAGGTAACCGACCAGCATCCGCGCTGGCAGCACCCGCACACCCTTGCGGCGGCTGAGGGGCCGGTCGACCCAGGCGCGGCTGAAGACGATCAACGGCTGAACCGTCTCGCCCGTGAGTTTCGCGATCAGCTTCTGCTGGGACTGGGCCTGTCTCAGTGTCGCACCGTGTATACGGCCGACCCGCACGGGGCCCGGATGGCTCTTGGTCTCGATCGTAAACACGCCGCCCGGCCCGATCGCGATGTGATCGACGTTGCCGTGACCGAAGCTCACGTCGTGAATCAACAGCCATCCGTCGCCGCTCATGCTCTGCAGCAGCCCACCGACCTGCTCCTCGCCCTTGGCGCCACGATCATGGCGGTCAACGAGTGGCAGCACGTAGCGCACGATCACGAACATGCCGATCAGCAGCGCGATCTCAGAGCCCAGGAAGCGTGCGTCGTGCAACCCGAAGCGGCGCCCCAGCAGCGTGGTCGCGACGGCCAGCACTCCCAGGGTCACCAGGGTGCGCATCCGCAGCCTCGTCACTGTGGCGCGGGCGTGCTGTCCAGGCGATCTAAAGAGTGGGTCGAGGCTCATAGTTAGCTGTAGTTGGCATCGGCCAGTCGAGGGCGATTTCTTTAGGCGCAGCGGCGAGGTTACCCCTGGACACTCAGATACCCGCTGGCAGCGGCTTTATTCCCCCAGGCACCGGCATAGCGTGGAACGTTGGGTGTTCTCCTAAAGGGCGGACTGCCCGGGGCCGAAGCCATGAGTGCGGTGAAACGCCCTCGACACGATCTTTTCTTATGCCTTGTTTACCTCAATCATCCCCTCCATCCGACGTCTGCCTGCTGCTGCGTGCCCATGCCGAGCAACACTGGCTGAGCCGTGAGGTGATTCCGGTCTTGCGCCAGGTGGAGACTCCCGGTTCGCTGCCCGAAGAGCAGTTTGGAGCCGCGCTGGCCTATCTCGAGGTCATCTGGATCGAGGCTCAACAGCGCGCACAGGAGACCGAGAACAGCCACGCGGCGCTGAGAGAGCACCACAGCGAGGACTCCACGTTGCCGGAGAAGGCCTGCCGGTATCACCGCGCGGTGAGCCAGTTGCGTGAAGTCGTCGCCAGACGCGTGTCGCCGATCCTGACCGGCCAGAGCATCCTCGCGGCGCGAGCGCCGGTCCAGTTCTGAGATTCCCCAAGCCCTCTGAACTGCAGCGGCGCGGGCGAGAACGCTCGCACCGCGCTACGCGGCGCGGCCTCGCCTGCCGAGATGCGCGCCGCGCGAGCGACCCGACCCCCTGAGGTCGCGTAGCGCGACGACGATCTCGCGGCGACCCTGCTCGTCCAGGCGCCGTGGCCGGCCTGACAGCCAGCCGAGCAGGTTCCGGCCGTGCACGAAGGCGATCTGCGATGACTCAGCCACCGCCTGTGGAAACTCGCACCACAGAACCACGACCGGATGTATCGGCGGACGGCGGGCGCTGCGCCCTCCCATCTCACGGTTCAGCAGCCGAGCGGCGTCGAGCGCGGAGCGGTTGATCGCCACACCAGGCCTGTCGGCTCTCATGTCGTGGCCCTTTCGCAGCAGCAGAACGCCGTCCTTGACCCGCACACCGGGACCATCGGGCTTGCGTGAGGTGATCGTGAAGATCCCGCCTGGGCCGACCAGGACACGGTCGATGCCGTGCCTGGGATCGATGTCCTCGAGCACTGTCCACTCCCGCTCGGGCAAGCGCCGGAGAACCAGGTCGGTCCGCCGGGCGGCGTCCCTGTCTGTGTTCTCAGCGACCGAGCGGTCACGTCGCGGCAACTGGATCGACGCCGGCCAGTGCATGTTGATCGGTTGGCGGGCTTTGCGGCTCATCGATCGCGGATCCTGATCCTTGCCTCTGCGGAGCTTCATCGCTAGGGATCAGGGTGACGGGCGATCCGGATGGTTCGGCGCGCCCGTGCTCAGGAGCCGCGCGAGAGAACCGACAGGTAGGCTGCGTGAATGAGCACCGCCGAGACGCCACCAGCCTTCGATCTGCAGTCTCACTCCACCTGCTCCGATGGAGCGCTCGAGGTCAAGCAGGTCGTCGCCGCCGCTGCCGCCGCCGGCGTGGAGCTGCTGGCGCTCACCGATCACGACACCGTCGACGGCGTCACCGCGGCGATCGAGGCTGGCGAGCAGAACGGCGTGCGGGTGGTCTCGGCGATCGAGATCTCGGCGATCGACGATGGCTCTGCGAAACCGCTCGAACTGCACATACTCGGCTATCTGATCGACCACACGGATCTGGCCTTCGTGCGGACCCTCGAGGGGTTCCTGGCGGATCGCGAGCAGCGCACGCTGCGTATGGCCGATGCGCTGCGCGAGGAGGGCCTGCGACTGAATGACGAGCAGATCCAGTCGCGCCTGAAAGCGGGCCAGCCGATCGGCCGGCCGCACCTGGCGGAGGCGGTGCTCGCTCACCCCGAGAACTCGAGTCGCTTGCGCGAGGAGGAAATCGACGATATCGGCTCATTGATCAGGGCTTATCTGATCGAGGGCCGTGCCGCCTTCCGTCTGCGCCAGACGCCGACCGTCGGCGAGGCGATCGAGGCGATCCACGCCGCCGGAGGCGTGGCGATCTGGGCGCATCCCTTCTGGGACATCGAAGACCCCGCGGAGGTGCTTCAGACGATCGAGCGTTTCCGGGCGATCGGCATCGACGGGATCGAGGCGTTCTATGTAACCCACACACAGGAGCAGACAGAGCTGTTGGCGAAACGAACCGCTGAGGCCGGCTTGCTGAGCACGGGCTCCGCCGATTTCCACGGTCCCGAGAACCGGCTGTTCTCGAAGTTCCGGGCCTTCCAGACATACGGGCATCGGCCGAACCTCGGCCCGATCGCCGGGTAGGGCACTTCAGTTGTCGGCGGCGGCGAGCAGCCCTTCCAAACGGTAGGCGAGCGCCTCGAGGGCCAGCTCCTCGGAGATGTTCAGTGCCAAGCGAAGGCGAGTGTCGGTTGTGAGCTCGATGCCGGCACGCAGGCGCACCGGGTCGAGTTGGGCGCCATCGTCCTGCAGCGCCTGGCGCCGGTCCACCGCATAGATCAGCTCGGGGGTCTGCTGTGACTGACACCACAGGTCTCGCAGCCACTGCTCGCTCAGGCGCAGACCTCGATCGAGTGTGAGGGTGCGGGTTCTTCGCTCCGCGCGGCGCTCGGCCTCGGCTCCCTCTCGCTGATGGCGACGGTGCTCCTTCTTTGGCAGGAACTCGAGCTCAGCGGCGACTCTGGCCTTGAGCTCCTCGGCGGCTCGTTCGCCGGCGGTCTTGGCGCCGCTCAGCAGCGCGGTCCAGGGGCGCTTTGCGGTCGCTCCGCGTAGCGCTGCGCGAACGTAGCTCTCGGCGTTGGCCCGCAGCTGTTGGCCCTCCTCGCCGGTCAGCCACTGTGCGAGCTCGGCGTCCCCGAGTGCCAGGCGCGCACAGGCCGCTGCGGTGTCCTGCTCCACCCCCTGAGCCTCCAGACGTGCTTGGATCAGCTCGCTGCTCAGCTGATCGAAGCGCACCGGCTGGCAGCGTGAGGCGATCGTCGGGAGCACATCCTCGGGTCGTTCGGCGAGCAGGATCAGGTGCACGAACGAAGCGGGCTCCTCGAGGGTCTTGAGCATGCGGTTGGCTGCCTGGTCGTTCATCGTGTGCGCCGCCTCGATCACGAACACCCGCCGGGAGGATTCAAATGGTGTGCGCGTCGCTCCGACGATGACCGGCTCATCGATGTCGCTGACGAGCATTTCTGCGGCACCGCTCGGCTTGACCCAGATGAGGTCGGGATGCGATCCGCGGGCCACCCGCGCCACCACATCGGATGGGTCGTTCGAGCCGTCGGCGAGCAGGGCGGCCGCGAAGCCACGTGCCACCGCCCGCTTGCCGGTGCCGGTCGGGCCATGAAACAGATAGGCGTGGGATGGAGCGCCCGTTGGCGAGAGCGCGCGACCGAGTACGACGCGCGCGTGGGGATGCGCCTCGATGCCAGGCAGTGCCTCCAGAGATTCGGCTGATGTCACCTTGCTCATCCTAGAGACGGCCGCGGGGGTTAGGGTCTAGCGATGGCGAGCGGGAAACTGATCACGATCGAGGGCCTGGACGGCGCGGGCAAGACAACACTGGCCGGCGCGCTCGCCGAGAGCATCCGCGCGGCTGGGGTGGAGCGCGTCGAGCTGCTGCGCGAGCCGGGGGGAGTGGCGGTGTCCGAGCGGATCCGCACGCTGGTCAAGGATCCCGCCCTGCGCGTGGGAGAGCGAGCCGAGGCGCTGCTCTATGCGGCAGCACGCGCGCAGCTGGTGGAGGAGCGTGTCGCGCCGCTGCTGAGCGAGGGCGCCTGGGTGCTGCTGGACCGCTTCATCGACTCTTCCCTTGCCTACCAGGGCGCGGGACGAGGTCTCGGGATCGAGCAGATACTTGCGATCAACCTGTTTGCCACACGGGGCCTGCTGCCAGACCGCACGCTGCTGTTGGCAATCGCACCTCACACCGGGCGCTCGCGCCAACTCGAGCGAGCGGCTCAGCCAGATCGCCTGGAACGCGAAGACGAGCAATTCTTCGCTGAGATCGCCCGTGCCTACGACGAGCTTGCACGGGCAGAGCCCGAGCGCATTCTCCGGATCGACGCTGAGCTTCCACCGGCGGATGTTCTGCGCCAGTCGCTGCGCGCGATCGCGGACCTGCTGCCCGGAGCGGATCGAGCTCAGTGATTAACATGCTGGGCGTGAGCCGCCAGCACCGATCAACCGCGATCCAGCGCGCCGTGATGCTGGGCGCCTGCAGCGCGGCGATTGGGTTCGCACAGTCGGCCGGCGCGCTTGGCGCTGAAGCGCCCAATCCATTCTTCCCGTCGAGCTCGTCGACCCCCAAGCACACGACCATCAAAGCGGTCGCCGGCAAGAACAAAGCGGCCAGCCTCCCGACTCGTCGGAGCTCGGCGCCCAAGTTTCCCGTACCCGCCTCGGCGAAGGTGAAAGCAACGACGGTGCCGGCGCTCAAATCAAGCGGAACGATCTCGTCGCCTTCGAGCCCCGCCAGCGCGATCGCCCCAACGGGCTCATCGACATCGGCAGCCGGCACTCCGCTGAACAGCCTGAGCACCACGTCCAAACGGCCGGTGACCGCAAGCAGACACGATCATCGCTCCACTCTGTCCTCCCTGTCGGGTGAGGCGATCGTTGTGGCCGCGCTCGCCGGGCTGCTGATCGTGTTGTGTCTGCTGTGGAGCCTCGCGCACTGGCTCGTGTATGAGCCACGCTGGATGCTCTCGAGCCGCCACTCCCTGGAGGAGGCGCGTTTCCGGGTCTCGTCAAGTCTTTCGGAGTTTGCGGATTGGGTGCGGCTCGGACGCTGAGCGCCACGCAAGAGCCTTGCTGATAGCGCGAAATTTCTCTTGCATCCCTGAGCGTCCTCGGAGCACGCCGGCAGCGGCCCAGACGGACCTCGGCGAGGCGTGAAGACACCAACCAGACCCCGCAAAAACCGCTTGTTTATCGGGTGTTTCGGACTCCGGGCATAGTAGAATGAAGGCACCTGTGGTGACCTTTGGAGCCGGCTTCACGAGCGTTCTTTCCGTCCGACCCGGAGGGGACGATGCCTAGCCCAGTGAACAGCTCATGTTGGGCGTCAAGCGACGCCGGCTTATAGAAGGAGGAAGGCGATGGACTCAACTCAGCAACCCACCACCGTGCAGGAGACAGTAGCCGGCAACGCCCTGACGATCGAGCGCTTCTTTACCTCGCCCGATACGCATCCGTTCGACACCGTCGAGTGGGAGCGTCGTGACGCTCGCATCGGTCATGGTGACCGCGTCGCCTTCGAGCAGAAAGATGTCGAGTTTCCGACGAGCTGGTCACAGAACGCGACCAACATCGTCGCCCAGAAGTACTTCCGCGGACAGATCGGCAACCCCGCGCGCGAGCACTCCGTCAAGCAGATGATCTCGCGTGTGTCCGGCACGATCGCCACCTGGGGTCGTGAGCGGGGCTACTTCGCAACCGAGGAGGACGGCGACGCGTTCGAGGCTGAGCTGACCTACATCCTGCTGCACCAGATGGCGGCGTTCAACTCGCCGGTCTGGTTCAACGTCGGTTTCGAGGAGAGCCCTCAATGTAGTGCGTGCTTCATCCTTTCCGTAGAGGACACGATGGAGTCGATCCTCGACTGGAACACCAAGGAGGGCATGATCTTCCGTGGCGGCTCAGGCTCCGGGATCAACCTTTCGAACATCCGCGGCTCGATGGAGCCACTGGCCAAGGGAGGGACCGCCTCAGGCCCGGTCTCTTTCATGCGCGGCGCGGATTCGTGGGCGGGCACGATCAAGTCCGGCGGCAAGACGCGCCGTGCCGCGAAGATGGTGGTGCTCGACATCGACCATCCGGATATCCGTGAGTTCATCTGGTGCAAGGCCAAGGAGGAGGACAAGGCCGAAGCGCTGCGCAACGCCGGCTTCGACATGTCCATCGACGGCGACGGGTTCAAGTCGATCCAGTACCAGAACGCAAACAACTCGGTGCGGATCACCGACGAGTTCATGCAGGCGGTGGAGGCTGATGAGGAGTGGCACCTGACGGCCCGGGCGACCGGCAAGCCAGTCGGTGAGCCGATCCAGGCACGTGAGCTGATGCGTGAGATCGCCGAAGCGGCTTGGCGCTGTGCCGATCCAGGTGTGCAGTACGACACCACGATCAACCAGTGGCACACCTCGCCGGTCAGCGGACGAATCAACGCATCTAACCCCTGCTGCTTTGTCGGTGAGACCGTCGTAAAGACCGCACTGGACGAAAGGACGTTCGACGAGCTTTATGAGATGTCCGTGGAAGGCGTTCAGCTTCCGACGGTTGAAGCGTTTGACACAGAGACGGGTGAGCGTGTAGTTCGCGATATCGCCCGCGTGTGGGTTGCTGGGATGGCAAGCCAGTTGAGCACAATTGAGCTGGCTGACGGAAGCACTATCCGCTGCACGCCCGAGCATCGCTTCCTGACCGCGACCGGCGAGTGGCTAGCCGCTGAGATGCTCATACCGGGCACCGATTTGCAGGCGACTCTCGACCGAGCAGATGGAGACGCGCCCTACCTCGTGAAGACCTTGACCGCTCTCGCCGTGCGACGTGTGACTACCGAGAACCTGCTCGAGCCCGTGCCCGTCTTCGACATGGAGGTCGAGGGAGTTCACAATTTCGTCATCGCCTCGGCTGATGAGCGGACAGGCCTCGTCGTACATAACTCCGAGTACATGCACGTAGACAACTCCGCCTGCAACCTGGCCTCGTTGAACCTGATGAAGTTTCGTCGTCCCGATGGCACGGTCGATGTGGAGTCCTTCGAGCGGACAGTCGACGTGGTTCTGCTGGCACAGGAGATCGTCGTCGGACCATCGAGCTACCCGACCGAGGAGATCGCGGTCAACGCGCGTGCCTTCCGCCAGCTTGGACTCGGCTACGCCAACCTGGGCGCCTTCCTGATGAGCAACGGCATGCCGTATGACTCAGACTCAGGACGAGGCGCCGCGGCGGCAATCACCGCATTGATGACCGGCCGCGCCTACCGTCGCTCAGCTCAGGTAGCCGCAGCACTCGGACCATACGAGCACTACGAGATCAACCGCGATGCACACAACAACGTGATGCGCATGCACCGTGACGCCTCCTACGCGATCGCCGAGCACGATCGCGCCGATGAGGAGCTGCTGGCTGCGGCGCGACGCTCGTGGGATGAGGCCGTCGAGTTCGGCGAGCGCTTTGGCTACCGCAACGCCCAGGCCACGGTGCTCGCGCCGACCGGCTGCCTGGTCGCCGGATCACTGGTGAGCACCAGTCGCGGGTTGGTGCGGCTGCGCAGCCTAGGTGACGTGGACGGAGCTAAGTGGCAGAACCTCGATGTGCAGGTCGCAACCGACGAGGGACCACGACAGGCGACGCAGTTCTATGTCAACGGGATGGAGCAGGTCGTCTCAATCGAGACGAAACGCGGCTACCGTATCCAGGGCACACCTACCCATCGCATCAAGGTCATGGACGCCGAGGGCTCTTGGATCTGGCGCCGGATGGCCGAGGTCGAGCCCGGCGACCGCGTCCCCATGATGCTCAGAAGCATGGTCGGCGAGCCGTGCGAAGTCCAGCTGCCTCCGCTTGGAGATCTGCACTGGAACGCCGACCAGCGCACCCATGTGCCGCGACACATGACAGCGGACCTTGCTGAGTTCCTCGGGTACTTCATGGGAGATGGCTCGCTGCACGCTAAGGGCCTGCGTCTGTGCGTGACCAACGGTGACGATGACGTGACAGAACGTCTAGTTGAACTCGGCAAGCAGCTGTTTGGACTGGAGGCGCACCTGCTTCCATGTGAGGGCTACACGGAGGTCTCTCTCCATTCCGTGCCGCTGACGATCTGGTGGGACGCCTGCGGTTTTGCCAAGCAATCCCCCTTCGAGGGCCACAGCGGGAAGGGCTGGACGCCGCACATTCCCGATGCCGTCCTACACTCAAACGATCCAGAGGTGTATGCGGCGTTTGTGCGAGGCCTGTTCGAGGCTGATGGCAACGCTAGCAATGGCTACGCATACTGGAACACGACCTCCGAGGAATTTTCGCGGGACGTACAGACACTGCTGATCACGCTCGGATTCGTAACCACTCGTGACATCCAGGACTCGCGGGCCAAGTGGGGGGCACCGTGCCACCGGATCCGTCTGCTGAACGCAAACTCCGCTGCACGCTTCATCGAGGAGATCGGCTTCATCTCAGAGCGCAAGAACGAGGCGCTGAGGGAGGCCGATCATCCACAGGCGGCTCGCTACGACCATATCCCGATATCGCGCGAGATAGTAGATCAGCTCGTCCCCGAGAACGACAGGCTACGCAAGAACCTGCTCCTCCAACTCGCACGCACAGGTGCGGCGAGCCGCCGATCGGCGACGGCGGTGCTTGAGCGAGTTGCCAGCGAGACCACGGTCGAGACTCCCAACGCAGCGGCCGAGCTTGAGCAACTGCTGGGCTACTTCTATGACGAGGTAGCCAGCGCAGAGCTGCTGGACGACCAGCCAACCTTCGATCTGTCGGTGCCCGACAACGTCACTTATGTTGCCAACGGCTTCGTCAGCCACAACACCATCTCCTTCCTGATGGACTGCGACACCACCGGTATCGAGCCAGACTTCTCGCTAGTGAAGTTCAAGGAGCTCGTTGGCGGCGGGCAGATGACGATCGTCAACAAAACGGTGCCGCTGGCGCTGGCGACTCTTGGCTACTCAGAGCAGCAGATCGAGCAGATCGAGGCGCACCTGGCAGAGCACGGTACGATCGTGGGAGCCCCCGGCCTCACCGAGGAGCACATGCCCGTGTTCGATGTCGCCGTCGGCGAGCGTGCGATCTCCCACATGGGCCACATCAAGATGATGGGCGCTGTGCAGCCCATGATCAGCGGCGCACTCTCGAAGACCGTCAATATGCCTCAAGACTCGACGGTCGAGGACATCGCCGACGCCTACACTCAGGCCTGGCACCTCGGAGTCAAGGCTCTGGCGATCTACCGCGATGGCTCGAAGACCGCACAGGCCCTGCGCACCGATGCCCAGAAGGACGCGCCAGCGCCCGCTGACATCGACGCGATCGTCAATGAGGCAGTCAGCAGGGCACTGGCCGACGCTGGCCCCAAGCGCAAGCGCATGCCGCGTGAGCGCGAATCGATCACCCACAAGTTCTCCATCGGCGGCCACGAGGGATACATCACGGCCGGCAAGTATGAGGACGGCTCGGTCGGGGAGATCTTCCTCACCGACATCGGCAAGGAGGGATCGACGCTCAGAGGCATGATGAACTCGTTCGCCACGGCGATCTCGATCGCGCTGCAGTACGGGGTGCCGCTCGAAACGCTGGTGCAGAAGTTCTGCTACATGCGCTTTGACCCGGAGGGGATCACATCCAACCCAGAGATTCCGTTCGCCAAGTCAATGCCCGACTACATCATGCGCTGGCTCGCCTCGCGCTTCCTGGATGTCGATGTCCAGGAGGAACTCGGCATCCTCACGGCAGCTGTACGTGCTCGCAAGGCGGTCCAGGAGACGGCCCAGTCAGTCATCTCCTCGGATACCTCCGGGCCCAGCGTCCCAGTGGAGGAGACCGGTAGCAAGCCTCAGGCCAACGGCGGAGGAGGCGGTGTGAGCGCGCCGAGCGCTTCTTTCACCGACACCCCACCGGTCGTACCGGCCCGTCTGAAAGGCCTGGATCTCGGTCCGGCGTGTGGTCAGTGTGGCGGCATGATGCAGCGCACCGGCTCTTGCTACACGTGCAGTAGCTGCGGCAACAACACCGGCTGCGGCTGATTCCGGGCTGCAGCTGATTCGCTCAGCTGGGGTTTTTTGGTTTCTCAAGTATAGATTCGGCCGCACCGGCTGGCGATCTTCCCTGTGCCCACATAGGATCTGGTCATGATCGGCATCACTCCGGGTCCGTCTCCTCAGCGCCCTCTGCAAGGAGGCTGTCTGTGCGGTTCCGTGCGCTTCCAGGTGAGTGCACCGATCATCTCCGCTGGCTACTGCCACTGCACCCACTGCCAGAAGCGCACCGGAACCGGATCGTCGGCCAACTGCCGCGTCCCACAGGATGGCTTTCAACTCCTCAGCGGCGCCGAGCACCTGAGAGCCTTCCAGCCACCGATCGGTGTGCCCAAGCTGTTCTGCTCGCTTTGCGGCTCGGCTCTGTTCAGCGGCGATCCTTTCAGCGACGAGGAGGTCGCTGTGCGGCTGGGAACGTTTGACGGGGATCCCGGGATCCAACCCCAGTATCGGCAGTTTGTCGACTCAGCGGCGCCGTGGGAGCCGCTCCCAGAGGACGGGCTCCTACGCCACGCGCGTTCCAGCCTGAAGCCCACCTAAGCGCGGGCTAACCCCAATACCGTAAACTCAGGCGGCTGTGATTGGTGTCGGCGGGTGGCTTTGTTGGCTGTGGCCATTGGTGGTGTTCGGGACGCTTGACGGGCCACTTGGACATCTTGCGCTTGATGACTCTGGGGTTGGCGCGCAGCCGGCGCTCCTCCAGGGGCCGGTCACTGACCCGTGGAGGTCACGGCGAGGCTGAACGCATCACCCGTGGCGACCCTTGTCAATGGCCGGGCCGCTGGCACCCGGAAGGCTGACGAGCATCGGTGTGGGATTCGCGTTGTCACGCCCGCTTCCGGTCGCACTCCCCAGCTGACCATAGTTGTTAGTACTAAACGCGTAGAGCCCCCCATCTGCTGTCACTGCTGTAGCTCGTGCCAGCGATCCTGACATCAAGAGCGAAACCGACATCGTGAAAATACATGGTGAGGACACCGCCGAGTCCAGCGCTCGCTTTGACGCTGGCAGGCGGCTGCATAGCTCTCGGACGCTCCGCGCCTTGCAGATCCATTGGCGGCACCAAAGGGCAATCCCCACCTCAATGCTTCGCCCGCTTTTTCCCCTTTGTGCTGTGCCGATGCCTCACGCTCGTCTTGTGCTCTCGCTTCCCGGTGCTGTGTTGCGGTGGACTTCCCGGGCAGGTGACCGACGTGCTCGAGTGTGGCAGGTAACACCGCTCGTTCTTTATCTCTGTTTCGGCGTGCGTGATCAAGAAACGATAGGTGCGCACCCGCTTGCTGCCATCGGGCGCGGTGACCGTTATCTGAACCAGGCTGCTTGCTGCCACCAACAGATCGCGGGTGTGGAACGTCACCTTGCTTGCGTGAGCGATCTGCGTACCGTGGGTGGAGGAGCCATGACACCTCTCGCACACGAATGTGACGCGCTCGCCCGCCGTGAGTTCGATCACGACGAGTTGATTCAGGCGCAGCATCTTCTTGCCGTGACGGGAGCCGGAGAAGTACATCTCGAACCGATTCACCGACACTTTCGGAGCCGGTCGAGGAGGTGGCTGGGTTGTAAAGGTCTGGTCCGCTCCGTAGCTCGTCCCGTACTGATTCGAGGCAACGATGCGATAGTGATAGGTCGTTCCCGGAGCCAAGCCCCCTACGCCCGTGCTCACGCCCTGAACGCCGTCGCCGGAGCCGTTGTCGCTTTCAGCTGTGCTCGCCCCATATTCGGACGTGGTTCCGTATTGGAAGTGGTAATGGGTGTCGGTACCGCGGGAGCGCACCGTCCCGCTGACGGTTGCGCCACTAGTCGCGGCACCCGAGACGCCACCAGTGCTCACCACCGGCCGCACGTTTGGAGTCACCTCGGCGATCTTGCCCGCTTTAGGCTCGGTGAACCAGAGATTTCCTTCTGGCCCTGACGTGATTCCGTAAGCGCCCGAGCCCGAAGCACCGCTGGCAACTATGTTGATCGCACCCTGCGGAGTGATGTACCCGACCGCGCTGTCGTTGTCCTCGGTGAACCACATGTTGCCTTCTGGACCGGCCGCAAGGTCAACGACCTCAACATTGGTGGTACTGATCGACCCAGTGAATGGAGTGATTTTGCCGCTCGTCGTGATGCTATCGATGGACTTGCCTCGTAGCTCGTTGACCCAGAGATTCCCTTCCGAACCCACGGCGATACTGGTTGGTTGGGGACACGGCGTTACAGCGCCAGACAAACATTCACCCAACGGTCCGTAGTGACTAAAGCCACCGCTCGGAGTGATGCGGTCTATTTCTGCGGTGCCGGAGTCGGTGAACCACAGGTTCTGGTCTGGTCCGGCGACGATATTCGTCACCTCACCTTCAAGGGTCTTGACCTGCTTGACGACTCCCGTCGCCGGTTCGATGTAACCGATGTGGCCGGTGGTTACCTGTTCGACGGTGGTGTTCGCGGTGAACCACATGTTGCCTTCCGGCCCTCGTGCTATGCCATACACGTCGGGGCTGCCGGCGATCCCCGTCGGGAACGTTGTGATCGTCCCTTCAGTTGTGCTCCGCCCGATCTCGTGCCCGCTACTGCCGGCGAACCACAGGTCACCTTCTGGACCTGTGGTTATTGCCAGCAGATCTGCGTTTTTCGGCAGGCCGAGTTCAAACTCGCTCAGCTGGCCAGAAGGGAGGAGCCGACCGAGCTTGTAGGTGCCGTTGTCTGAGAACCACAGGTTCCCTTCTGGGCCCTGTGTGATGTAGCCGGGTTTGCTGTTCGGTTCCAGCGGAAACTGTGTGACTTGGGTGGCGAAGGCGGACTGTGCCGATGCCGCCGCCAGCACGATCGCAGACGCAAGCACCACCCCGCCGAGATGCTTGAATGATCGGCGGTATGCGCAAGAGAGTGAAAGCGCGAGGCTCGAGCGACGCTGCATGCCATCGGCATCGTCGCCGGCTGGCCGGTTGGTATTGCTTGTTTGATTGGGCATCGGTTTCAGTGTGGTGCGCTGACGATCGTTTCCGGCGACGATGTTTCGTGGTGGGTAGGACTCGGCGCCGGGGGTGTCGGTCTAGGGCTAGGCGTGGGGGTCGGGGTCGGTTCCGGCACTGCGGGTCCCTGTGGAGCGGTCTGCACGGGCGCCGATGCGCTCGCGGTCGAACTTGCGTGGTGGGTTCGCGCAGTGTGATGGCTCGGGCTGGGGAACGAAGCGATATTGAGCTTCTGCAGTGTTGGGAGGTGTACGAATCCCATCTTGCGTAGGCGCGACAGCGCCGAGCTCAACGAGCGGTGGGACTCTTCGATCGCAACGGTGGCGCTTTCGTATTCGTGGCGATCTATCCTGGCCGCCGCGCCGGCGAGTGAACCAAGCGCAGACGCCTCTCTGCCCAGTGCGCTCGCGAGTGCTGTCACCCCGTGCTGGTCGCGAGGCTCCGGAGATAGCTCGTTTAGCGAATGCATCGTGTGAGTGTCAGCGACCGCTATGCCTCGTGCTGCTTCGGCGCGCGTCGGAAGATGCGACGAGGAAAGCCCGGCGATCTTGGTTCTTGCCGCCACGCTCGCGACCAGACTCTTGGATAGTCCTTGTGCAAGTGTTGGATCTGCCCCGGCGGGCACGATCTGGACACCGATGACTTGTGCGGTACGTGCGATCTTCACGCAGCTGCTCAGCCCTATTTGAGATGAGCTTGAGCAGAGCACCGCGAGATCTGCTCGGGTGGTCGCTATGACGATCAGGCTTATGTCGATGACGCCGTGGTGGGTGCTGAAGTCATATCTGAGCGCCGTCGCGGTCGCTAAGCGAATACCGGCCCCCTGCGGGGATACGGGTGAGCCTGTCTTCAGTCCGGGCGGCGGCGCGCCTGGGAGCAGTGCGCCGTTTGCGAGAGTCCCCGCCGTCAGGCTAGCGGTAGAGTTGCTGAGGCCGATGGCATTTTCGAAGTGAAGCCCATAGATGTCGCTTGTCGCGGCGACTGCATGCCAGGGCTTCACGTACGAAAGCTCGATGTACCCACGGCTGATCGTTGGGTGGGAGCCCCCGGAGCCTGATAGCACAAGCACAGCCGCTGTCACGACAACCACGAGGCCCGCAAAGCCGGCCATCAGCGGCCAGCGGCGTGTGGGACGCTCCGTCTGCTCCTCGGGTTCGGGCGCGGTGGGCCTTCTCTGATCGGCGACGGTGAACGAGCTGACGGCTGCGGGGGTTACTGCACCATCGTCGGAACCGAGATCCGCCGATGGGGTGTCAACGGACACGCTGTCGCCCGCCACTTCGACGGGGAACGCCGGCACTGCCTTGCGGCTCTTGCTCGGCATCCGGCTGACGGACAGTCCGGCGGCGTTGACCATGTCTCCGGCGTGCCCGTAGCGAGCGCCGGGATCCTTTGCCATTCCACGGGCGAATACTGTGTGAAAGTCACTGTCGGCACCGGTCAGCGGCGGGAGCGTCGGTGGTGGCTCGGTCAGATGGGCGTGCATGATTCCCGCGTCGGTTTCCCTCGGGTAGGGAACGTGGCCGGTCAGGCACTGGTACAGGACGGCTGTGAGGGCATACACGTCGCTGGCGGGCGTGAGTGTCAGGCCCTTGATCTGCTCGGGAGACGCGTAGTTGACGCTCCCCACGAAGCCACCGGTCGCGGTCAGCCCGTCTGTGTTTGAGCCCTTCGCCACACCGAAGTCTGCCAGGTAGGGGTGGTTCTGCGCCGTGATCAGAATGTTCTGTGGCTTGACGTCGCGGTGGATCAGTCCGGCGGCGTGTGCTGTGTCCAGAGCGCTTGCGATCGGCCGTAGGATCTCGATCGTCTGATCGGCGGTCAGCCCGCGTGTCTGGATCAGCTCGGCCAGGTTGGTTCCTTCCACCAGACGCATCGCCAGATACAGCAGGCCTTCTTGTTCGCCTGAGTCATAGACGGGGACGATGTTGGGGTGCTCTAGCGCGGCGGCGTGGGTGCCCTCGCGGCGGAAGCGCTCGCGGAAGACCTCGTCACGGGTGAGCTTGTTGGAGAGCACCTTGAGCGCGACGGGACGCCCGAGCGACACCTGCTCGGCGCGATATACGATCGCCATTCCGCCGATCCCGATGACATCCTCGATGAGGAAGCCGCCGATGACATCGCCGGCGCGCAAGAGCGTAGCTGTAGCCAATCGTTTTCCCCTATCCCGCTGGATGCCTGCGAAGCCGTCCGGATGCTAGCGGACGCGAGTGCACGGTCGTTGCAGGTCCGAGCGGTAGCTCCGCCGTCGCGTTCTTTGCGAGGTGCCCTTGGGCTGGGCGTCGCTAAACGTAGCGCCGAACCTCATTTTTCGACGCATTTCGTTTCGAAGCCTTTGGTTTCGTAGCGCTTGCAGAGTCCGCCGCCGCCTTTTCCTCCGGTGCCTCCGCCTCCCGCGCCGCCTCCCCCTGCGGAGCCGCTGCCGCTTCCCGAGCCGCCTGGGGTTGGCGTGGAGAATGGCCCGTTCGCATGCAACAGGGTCTTGCAGGTTTCGAAAAGATGCGGCCTGCTCCATTCCCAGTCCAGCGGCCTGAAAACGACGCCGACCCCGGCCTGCAGGCATCCCTTTACCGTCCACCACGGGTTGGCTGTGGTGTTGGCGTGCACCTTTGCGGCCACTCCGATGTCGAATGTCGGTCCGGTGATCCCGTACACCAGCATTTCCAAGGTGGGGCGCAGCGCGATTTCCGCTTCGGCGTTCCCTTCGACGGTCAGCGACGGCTTGAAGTGGTCACTGAACGATTTAATCGGCGTGAATGAGCCGTTTTCGTAGGTAACACCGACCGTGGCGTTAGCTTCCTGGGCGAGTGATGCGTGGAGGCTCGCGGAGATCGATGCATGTCCGTAGAGATAAAGTTGCAGCTCCGGTTTGATGACAACTGGTACCGGACCGACGAACACGACGACGTTGTCGAGGTCGATCGGGTGGGGTTTGATCAGCGCGATCCCTGGAGACGTTGTCGTACATTCAGCGCCTCCACTGGCGCTCGCATCCATCGACAGTTTCTCGTTCAGGTTGGCTGTCAGGGTCCCGCCCTCGATGTGGGGAGGGAAGAGACCCCATTTGAGCTGGAGGTCAAGCGAGGGCTTCACCGAGAACGACGGCTTCGGCACGTTCAGTTCGTGGGTGGGCTTGCAGGACAACCCGGCTGCTCGTGCCCAAAATTCTCGGTGGCCGCGACGAGCCGCACGGGCGTTTGAGGAGGCTTCTGCGACTGGTTCGAGTGCCTGTTGGGCGCTGATTTCTCCCGATGGGACCGCTTCGAGCAGAGTCGCGTTCTGGACCTGGGCGGAGGCGGTTTCACCGTTGTGTTCGACGCTCAACACCTTCACGAGATAGCCTTCTGGGGCGGCACTGGAGGGCCCCGACGCTAGAAACTGCCCAGCACTGGCGCTGACGGCGGCTGCCCCTGTCAGCGTCAAGAGCCTTTGGCCTTCGGGCGATCCGCTGAGCGCGACCGTCCCAGAGACAGCCACCACGTGTGTGTTCTTGGGAACCAGCGTCGCGTAGGAAACCTTGGCGGTCGCCACGTGGTGTGAACGTACACGCTCACGCAGTCGCGGAACCGTGGCGTAATAGGTTCCGCTCGCACCCAATACCTCGCCGGCCGAGATCACGTAGTGTCCCGGCGGGAGCTTCAAAAGACCGCCGCGCTTCACCGTGCGTCGTATCCCGTGGGCGCCTGTCACGACGATCTTTGGCGACAGGCCGGCCGGCAGGGAGCTGATCACCACTCGCACGCCCGAGACAGCCGCGGCATGCGCGGCCGACTGCGGCCTGGTCGCGCTCGAGCGTCCGGTGGTCGCGGAGGCAGACGACACCCCGGCGAGCAATGTGCTGAGTGAAACGCATAGCACGACGGCGGTCCGGGCGACCATAGCGCTCGGCCGAAGCTTGGGGGAATACCGGCTCACGTGATTTGCCTCCAGGGCCTGTCTTGGGGTGGGGAAATGGTCAAGTGGATTGTCCTTGTGACGCAGGTCACCCGGGAAACGCCACGTTACCGATGGCTTCTTGGGCCCGCCCAAGCGTTGTGCAACATACCCGGGCGGCGCGATCGTACTGCTCGCGGTTTTCGTAGGCCTGTCTGCGTAGGCTTTCTATCTCCCCGCGATGCTCTTCGAGATCGCTCAAAGCCTGGCGCCAGAGACTGAGGCCGAGATCCAGAGCGTCGCCTGCGGCTTTCAGGCTGACGGGGTCGGTGGCCTCGGATTGCTGCTGGCGGGCGGCATCGACTTTGGTCTGAGCTTCGTCGTGGCGCTGCTGCGCGGCATTGGCGGCTTCTTCGTGTTCTCTGATGCGCATTGCGTAGTCGCCCGCGCGCTCTTGAAAGCCGGTGAGCTCTCCGGCGAAGCGGCTGATACCTGTGGCGGCATCGTCGAAGGCGCCGGCGGCGTTGCCGAGCTCGCCGGGGAGCCGCTCGAGCGATGAGCGGAATCTGTCTGCCGCTTCGCCGGTCCAGTCCTGTAGGCCATTCGCGGCGACACGGTCCTGTACGTGCGTGACGTCGCTCCTTGCGGCTCGCAGCCGCTTGGCGATGCCGTCCAGGCCCTCGGTGTCGCCCGGGATCGCCGCGTCGCCAAGGATTGGGTAGCCAACGTTCACCGCTAAGCCCCTGTGTCGCGCGAGGCGGTCTCGGCAACCGGCGCGGCGAGAGTGACCTTCTGTGTCACTACGCGCTCTACCTGATCGTACTCGGCGCTCGCGTTATCTAGCTGTCCTGAGAGTTCGGCGAGCCTGGTTTGCAGGTCGTGAACGTCGCCTGTCCAGCGCACGATCAGCTGCTCGATGGCAGCTTGTAGTTCGGCGTTCTCGGCCGCCGCGGGCGATATCGATCGGATATCGCCGGCGTGCTCAAGCTCCCCGAGTAGACCCGAAAGCCCCCTCGCCACACCCTCGAGCTCCGCCGGCGTTACCTGGAGCCTCATTTCGATCGCGCCAGGCTCGGATAGCTAACCGTTACCCGAAGGATTGGGTGATGCTTTGCTCCGTCGTTTCATAGGACTGAGCGGCGTTGTTCAAGAGTTCACTGATGCGAGCTAGTGCCTGATCCACCTGCTGAGCGCCCGATGTCCACTGCTGGAACGCCTCGTCAAACGCGCTCGAGGCCGTGCCTTCCCAGATCCCCTGAAGTGCCATGACCTGGCTTTTAGCCTGTTCGCTCGTGGAGTTGATCTGCTCCGCGGCTTGCTTCAGCGACGCGGATGTCGTGTGTAGATCTTCGCTGGTGACTTTGATGACTGCCATGTCGGTTCCCCTTGATGTCGAGCGGTGAAATGTTCCCGCTTTGCCCGTTCTTGGGTTTACTTGAAGGTGTTTGTCTGTCGAGGGCCTCGCGGACTGCGGCCACACATCCGCGCGAATTCTGCCCTCGCGCCACCGCGGCCACAATCCAGTGGCGAGGTACGCTGTGGCAAAGCTACCTGAAGAGGCTTCGCAAAGTCAAGTAATTTGACTCGTGATGTGTCTAGGGTGTGACCGCGGTTATTGCCGGCCCGGCTTGCTGAAGTTGAGCTACGAGGCGACGTGAATCAGCTCGGCTGAGCCTCTGACGACCACGAAGCCGCGTCCTGGGGTCATCGGTGCCGCTACGTGTCTTGGCAGGCGTGCGTTCAGCAGGTCGCCGTCGGAGACGAGGTCGGGTTGAAGCAGCAACCCGTGCCCGTCGCGTCGAAGCTCGCGTACCCATGGGACGCCGATCCCGCGAGCGATGCCGGACTCTACCGACGCCACGACCCGAAGGCCGCTGTCTCGGGCCATTCGAGCAATGCGCTCGAGACGAGAGAGCAATACGGCATCGATGAACTCGCCGCCATCATCTATGAATACAACGGACGAGACGTTCTCGAACTCTTGTGCCTCGAGGCGTTCGAGGAGAGAGCCTGCGGTCTGCGCGCAATCCTGAGCGCTCGTCGCCACGGTTCCCCAGAGGTCCAGGTCGCGCAAGGGGCTTCGCCGAGGGGATAGAAGATGGAGGACCAATGTCGGATCGATCTGGCGAATACCGTGCGCGACGGCGGCCAGCGCGGTGCTGCGTCCGCTCTTATAGGGTCCGACCACTAGAAAATGAAGCTCCGAGAGATCTAGCCTGACGGTACCGAGATGCTCGTCGGAGATGCCGACTGGTATGGCGTTGAGGCCCTCCCCGGCGGTGAGCGACGTTCGCGGGACGTGCGTAGGAAGCACCTGTATCTGGGTGACCTGGCTTGGTGTGTGGTGGCTGATCGACTCGACGGCCTGTGTCAGCGGCATAGGCGCGTCGCCGTTGCAGGGCACGGCTATGTGGAATTCCTTGCTGTCTTGTGTGAATCCGGACCCGACGGGCAGCTTCGCTCCGCGTACGGTCTTTAGATCCAATCCGAGCGAGAGCATGTCTTCTTCGGTTGTCATCCTCAAGATGAGCCTTTGTCCGAAGTGTGTGGCCAGCGCCGCCGGTAGGGCTCCTCGTCGAGATGCGGTCAGGATCACATGCACTCCGGCGGCGCGACCTCCCGCGAGGATCTGCTGCATGTGTTCGTAGACGGATCCTGCGCCGGGGCGATCGTATTGGAGGGCGAAAGAGCCAAAATCGTCGAGTAGGAGGACCGTTGTGGCTGGTTCGTGCTGACGCTCGTCATCGGTTAGTGCCCCCCGTCGCTCGACACGGCGGAGGAGGAGCCGCATCAGTCGTTGCACGCGCTCTTCTTCGTCGGCGGCCACGACTCCGCCACAGTGCGCCAGGCCCTGCAGTGACGCTAGTTGTCCACTTCCCGCGTCGAGACAGTAGAGACTCATCTCTTGCGGGCTACAGGAGCTGGAGAGCGCAAGCGCAGCACTCGTCAGCACCGTCGTCTTGCCGCTGTTGCCCGCCCCGAACACCGCGATGTGGCCTGCCCCCTCGAGATCGAGCACGAGCGGCTCCTGGCGCTGGAGTTGGGGAAGGTCCACGAGCCCGATCGCCACACCGTCGTCGGAGGATCCGTCGGCCCTTACCGAATCGAGGTCCAAGAGTTCTGGCAATACGGGGAGCCAAGGTGGATAGGGAGTAGCCAGCCCCATTTCGGCTTGGGCCTGCATGGCGGCTTCGCCAAGGGACACTAGGTCGCTCTCGGAGTCGCTGTCGGCAGTCGCGGCATGTGGTACGGAGGATGCCCGGAGCATGTTTAGGTCGAACCGAGTCGATCTGCATCTCTCTCTGCTGGGAGATGTCGCTCAATCCGCTGACGTAGGCTGCTTGAAACTCGCGTAGCTCGCCGTGACCGGTGCGCGCATACGCGCGTCCGCGTGACCCATCACCGCTCGGTATGTGTGCTGCCAGTGGGCTTGAGATCATGTCGTCGCTCTCTGACTCCTCAGAGACCCTGAGCGCCAGCCTCAGGTTGGTGTTGGCGCGAATGGCGGGGGTGAACGCGTTGCGCAGCGTTTGGGCTGCGAGCACCATGTGAACTCCCAGCGATCTTCCGCGTTGGGCGATGTCGACGACCCCGTCAACGAACTCAGGGACCTCCTCGCGGAGCTTGGCGAACTCGTCGACCGCGATCACCAGCAGCGGTGGAGCGGCGTCGGGATTGCGGCGTGTGAGCTCGAGCAGATCCTTCGCTCCTTCCTCGGCAAGTATGCGCTCGCGGCGCTTGAGCTCGGCGTTGAGTGATGTCAGCGCACGCTCAGCCAGATGCTCGTCTAGGTCGCTGACGATATCCGCCACGTGCGGCAGCGCGGCGCACGGCGCGAACGCCGCGCCGCCCTTATAGTCGACGAGTAGGAACGAAAGGCGATTCGGAGGGGCAATCGCGGCCGCTCCAGCCACAAACGTACGCAGCAGCTCGCTCTTGCCCGAGCCGGTGGTTCCGGCGATCAGCGCATGCGGCCCTTCGCTGCGCAGATCCAGCGTCAAGACTCCATCGGTGCCGACTCCCACCGTCGAACGCAGATCGCCTCCCCACTGCGTCCATCTGCGCTTCAGCTCATCAGCTGTGGGCGGAAGCAGATCGAGGAGGTCGAGCAGGCCGACTTGTTTTGGGATGTCTCCCGCTCGCGCGAGCTCACCGATATCGCGTATCGGAGCTAGCAGCCGAGCGGCGTGTTCGGCCAGCTCGACGGACATCCCCTCGGCGCTGACATCCTCGGTTCGTTGGCCCGAGGCGACGTCTGTGAACGCTAGAACCGCCCGCTCACTTTCGAGCTCGACTATCGCTCCTGTTTGTCCCGGGAGGTCACGGGCGTCGCGTCCCACCCACAGGACAGCGATGCCCAGGTCCGCGATATCGGTCAGCGTTGCGGTGAGGAGCGCACGATCGATACCGACGTCTTCATCGATGAGGATCAGCACCTGCGGGGGCGTTAGCCGAGCGGTCGACCGAGCAGGAGAATGACCACGGCGCTGTTGCGCCAGGTCTCGAATCTCCGCAAGCAGCTTTTCCGCATCCGTGCGACCCAGGGAGATTGGCTGGGCTTCGAGTCCGAGGCGGTCTGACCTAAGGTGTGGCAGCCACTTCAGCCACTCCCACTCCTCTTCGTAGACGCGATCTGTCAATGCCGCCAGCACGATGAGCTCACCGGGACTGTGCAGCATCGACGCCTGCAACACCAGCCAACGCGCGAGGCCTATCGCGGCGGAATGGTCTCCTGAGAGCCCCATGACCCCCGCGGTGGGCAAGTCGACTGCAAGCGGAACGGACGACACGGTGGCGCGGTCTGCGAGCCTGGCTGTGGCCTCGCTGCGAAGCTCTGCATTCCCTCCGTCCCCCATCTCGACTCTGCTGTGGCACGGGAGATCAGCGACGCCCAACCGCAGACACAGAAAGTCAGGGTCGGTTGGGCGGCGCTCCCACAAGCTGGGCGCCATTCCGTTGAGGCGCTCCATCAGAGCGGGCGCGTCGGGTGACTCTAGGCGGCGGGTGACGGTCTCTGCATCGAGGGCACCGGCAAGTTCTGCGAGGACTGTCTCGAGCTTCGCGCGGAATGCGGCGGATTCGCGAGAGAACGATTTTTTGCCTCCACGCCTGTCGCCGAGGAATGTGCTGATCGCCATCAGTGGAGACATCCCGGCCACCGCGAGCATGACCGGGCTCTTCAGCAGCAAGAAGAGGAGGAGCCCGATGGCAAGCGGCACCATTGACGCCGCAAACGGGATTCGCCCTTTGCGAGCCGCGCTCGGCGGCGACGGAAGCTCTCCCTCGAAGGGAGGCTTGGGCGGATTCACCCGTGGCGGCCGGTTGAAGTCGAGATGCCCGCCGCTCTCAACGATACCGTGAAGAGCAGCAGAGCCAATCGGCTGGGCACGAAGGAGCGTCCGGCCCAGTTCGAGCTCATCGCTCGCGCCTAGCGAGGTGAATGAGCCGAGGGGCAGTGAACGCGCATTGAGCGCGGTCCCGTTGGAGGATCCCGCGTCGGCGACACTCGCGTTTGATCCCTCGATCCGCAGATCGAGGTGGTGTCGGGAGATCGATGGGTCGGCAATCACTATGTCCGCTGAGTGATCGCGCCCGAGCGTGTAGGAACCCTCTCCCAGCTCGAAGCGTTCGCCGGCGCACGGTCCTCCGCTGATCGCAATCACAACCCGTGCCGTGCCTCCGAGATGGGTGGGTTCTCCGGCGGGTGGTACGAGCAACAGCCTGTCGCCCCAGCGTATCCCTGACTGTTCGAGGGTGCGTTCGGGATCCAACTGCTCTTCGCGTCGCTCACACCACAATCCCAGCCGCACGGACTGATGCAGCAGCCCGGCGCTGGCCTGCGCGAGATCGATCACGCGATCCGAGGCGGAAGCATTCACGACCAAGTCGCTCTCGCGAGTCCGAGCACAGACGGTGATATGTAGCTCGAGCCGCCCGCCAACCAGTTGAGTAGCGTGGCCAGCCGAATCGCTCATCCTTTGCAAACCCTACATGCAGAGGTTCTTCCGCAGAGGATGAGCAAGGACTGATGACCGTGCCCAAGCGCAAGACCAAAGCACGCGAAGACCCATGACGGGAATGGACGCTAGGACGTCTTGAACGCCACGTCCGCGCCCGTGCTCGTGCCGGCGGCGTTGGTCGCTTGAATCCTGAAGTGGTATCCGGTGTCGGCGGCCAGACCGGTTGTGAGCTGTGTCGGCGAGAACACCCGCGTCAAAACACCAACCGAGATGTGATCCGAGAGACGCTGATCAGACCGCAGCTTCACGCAACCAGAACGGAGCGTCCAATAACAATAACCAGCCCACCAGACTCTAAGTTTACGGTATTGGGCTAAAGCGCCAGCACGTCAACCCTGCGCATACGTGTCGCAACCACGTCATAGCGCCGACCGACCGGCCAGCGGTAGCCTTGCCGCTCAAGCGAACGGCGGCAGAGCCGATATCGCTTGCCTGTGGGCCATGTAGATCATCTGGAACAGACGAGCGCCCTACGCAGACGCCGGTGGGCACTTTTCGCGGTCCTCGTGCTCGTGTGCGGATGCCTATCCGCTCCGACCGCTCGAGCAAGCAAGCTCACCGCCGGGACCTGGGATCTCTCCGAACAACGCACCGTCGTCAAAGCCGGAGTCATGAGCAACCTCGCTGCAGGCTTCCAGGGCGAACTGCCGCTAACCGACGCGCAGATGCAGAGCGCGATTGCCGCGCTAGCGACCACTGAGGGCACCCCGCCAATCGCGTTCAGTGTGTCTGCACCAATGACTGTCGTGCGCTTCGACGCGCTGCTCGTCGATCAACTCGGTCTTGGTGACGTCGCAAGCATCGTTCAGAGCCAAGCTGGGGCAGCGGGTCTGGATCCGCCCTCCTACTTCGGTACGGAGGTCGTTGCACGCTACCTTGAACTGCGCTACATGCAGCCAACCCAGTACGAGTCGTTCGAGCTATATCCGACTGATCTGATCACCCGCGCCGAAGCTGCCCACTCCTTCTCGGTGATCCTGGGCTTCTCCGGCTGGCAGGTTGCACAGGCCCGCGAAGTGCTCTCGACCTTCGCTCTGCCGCACTACACCTCAGCTCAACGCCAGGTGCTTTCGCTCGCCGTCTCGAAGATCGGCATGCCCTACGTGTGGGGTGGCACAACCGATGACACCAGCGATGGCCTGGCCCATGGAGGCTATGACTGCTCCGGCTTTGCCTGGCGTGTCTACAAGGTCTCTGGCTTCTCCTGGGGCACGCAGATCCTGGGTCGCACCGCTGCCGAACAGGCTGGGGAAATCCCCAAGAGCCAGCGCTTGCATCTCGCAGAAGTCCAGGGCGGCGATCTGCTGTTCTTCGGATCGGCCCACTTCGACTCCAAGGCCACAGAGTCCAACGTGATCCACGAGGGCATCGCCCTCAGCAACCAGTGGGCGATCCACTCCTCAAACCAAGGGGTGTATGTGCTGCCGCTGAGCTCCGGTTGGCTCGCCGAAAGCTTCGCCTGGGCACGACGGGTGCTGTAAGGCTAGGAAAACTCGAGCGTGAGTGCTACCGCCAATGCCGCAGTGGTAGCCGCACCAGCCATCCTGAGCTGTGCCGCGCGTGCAACCTTGCCCAAGAGCACTGCACGCGAACGCAGCCAACTCACCGAGTTCGGCCTCCCGCACTGCTCGCGCCATCCATCCAAAACATCATCGAGATGCTTCCTATCAGTGTCGACCGCGAGAACCTCGACCTCGCCCCCGCCGTCCTCCGCCGGACCGAGGCGAACGAGGTAGAGCTCTCCGGTGTCCTTGACCCAAGCCGCGCGATGCAGCGGCCCGTCGGCCGCCTCGCGCCACCAGAGTCCGACATCAGACTCTTTTGACTCGACGCGGCGCCGATCGGACATATAGAAGGCAGATAGAGAGGAATAACGCCGCCTGAACTTCGGCTGGCCCTCCAGCACTCGAGACATCTGCTCACCTGGCTTTCGAGAGGACAGAATAGGAAAGCGGAGTCTCTCGCGCGTGCCTAAACAGCGGGTTATGAAGATGTAAGGATTGCTGGCAGTTCAGCAACCCCCTGGTAGCGGGCTCAAACGAACTCAGAGCCTCAGGGATTCAGCCGCTTCTTCAGGGCGCTCGCCGCGGAGAACTTGGCCGCGTTGCTGGCCGCGATGTTGATCATCTCGCCGGTCGCGGGATTACGTCCCTGTCGAGCAGCGCGCTTGCTGATGCTGAACTTTCCGAAGCCGGCAAGTGAGACCTCGCCGCCCGCAGCCAGCTCATCGGCTACCGACTCTATAACCGCCTCAACGACCTCGCGGGCCTGTCCTGCACCCAGGTCGGCGCGCTGAGCGATCTTCTCGGCTAGCTCGTTCTTAGTCATGGCACTCCCTTCTTCAGTGTCAGTGTTGCGGCCAGGCTAACCGCTGGATAGGACGACTAACGCGGCAATTGCCTGATTTTGGCGTTTTAAGTCCTAATTTCCGGGGAAGGGCGTGTCCGAATAGACCTATGAGCCGCCGACTGCGTCCCAGAAGCGTCATTTGAGGCGACAGGAAGCGGCTGCAAGGAGCCGGCCGCGAACGCCGCCCAGAGAGTGGCGATCCACGTCATGCAAGCCAGAGTCACGTGCACCCAAACCAGCTCGGTCGGAAGATGGGTCTCGTATTGATCGAGACCGACGACCCCTTGCAATGCAATCAGCACACACAGGAGGGTGCTGGAGCGGTGAAGCACCTCGTCCGTCGAGCGCTTGCGCACGAGCCACCAGAGACCGAGCGCCGCGAGACCGAAAACGAGCGCAATCTCGCCGTGGCGGTGGATGACGAAGTCCATCGTCCCCCGGCCGTCGAAGTCCAGGCGATTGATCTTCTGCCCGGGAGAGCCTCCGGCGTGGGGCCCGGCGGCAGTCGCTGCGGTTCCGAGAAAGATCGTCAGAGCTGCGAGCCCGACGAGCGCCCGGGCCAACCAGACAAGCGATCGATCAGCGCTGAGTGCTCGCGCACCCGGCTCATATGTTGCCCGCCACGCGAGCGCGGCAGCAGCAGCCACCACCAGCATCGAAAGCGCGAAGTGTCCCATCACCCAGCCGTAGTCGAGATCGCCTTTGACCGTGAGACCCCCGAGCACTGCCTGCGCGACGACCCCCAGAGGAAGCAGCAGCGCCAGGCGGGTCAGATCGCGCCGGTAGGGACGACGGCGAAACGCCAGCACCCATGCAGCGATGGCAGCGATCGACACGGGGACGGTAACCAGGCGATTGGAGAACTCGATCAGGGCATGGGTGGTCAGCGGCGGATAGACGTTGCCGTAGCACTTCGGCCAGTGCGGACAGCCCAGACCGGACCCCGTCAGCCGCACCGCGGCGCCTGTCATCACTATCAGGGTCAACGCACCGAGCGCCACGTAGGCAACTCGTGCATACTGATTCGGGGTGAGTGTGCGGCCTGCGACGGCACGGGGCAATTGCGAGAAGCGGTCAAACATCGGCGACAAAGGATGCCAAGGCTGGAGCTGTGGCGTCGGGGCTCGCTGTCATCGAGGAGATCGTTGGCCCTCAGCCATGTGCAGAGCCTCCCGCTCCCGCGCGATGACGGCAAGACATGGCTGCAACTCCAGTTAGCGGCAGCTACTGGTCGATCGTGGTCGCGACCGGCAGCGAGCCGTGCTGATAGGCGACCACATCCCGGATGATGTCCTCCAGGGAACGGGCAGGAGCCCAGTCGATCAGTCTTTGCACCTTGGCGATGTCGGGCACTCGACGATACATGTCCTCGAAGCCTTCGCCGTAGGCCTCGTTGTAAGGGATCAACGAGATATCCGACGCAGAATCCGTGGCCTCGATGATCCTCTGGCCCAAATCGAGTATCGATACCTCGCTGGTCGCGCCAACGTTGAACACGTTTCCGTAAGCGCTCTCCTCGGTCATCAGCGCGAATAGGGCCTCCACGACATCCGCCACGTGACAGAAGCAACGTGTCTGACGGCCATTGCCGTAGATAGTCAGCGGGTCGTCGGCCAGTGCCTGACCTACGAGCCTCGGCACCACCATGCCATAGCTTCCGGTCTGCCGGGGCCCAACCGTGTTGAACAGCCGCACAACGATCGTTGGCAGCCCCCGCTCGCGCCAGTATGCCATCGCCAGGAACTCGTCGATCGCCTTTGAGCAGGCGTAGGCCCAACGGCCCTTGTCTGTGGCGCCCATCTGCATGTCGCCGTCCTCTTTGAACGGTAGCGCCTGGCTCTTGCCGTAGACCTCGCTGGTGGAGGCGATCAATACTGGCTTCTTCTTCTTGTTGGCGTGCTTGAGCACCACCTCGGTGCAATGGACATTGGTCTCGATGGCCCTCACGGGACTATCGACCACTAGCGAGACGCCCACTGCAGCCGCGAGGTGCACGACGATGTCAGCGTCGTCAACCAGTTCAGCTACCACAGCGTGGTTCTCGGCGGAGCCGATGGTGTATTCGAAGTCGGGATCGCCCTTGAGATGACGGATGTTCGCCATTGCGCCAGTTGAGAGATCATCCAGCACATGCACCTTGTGACCGTGAGAGATGAGCAAGTCGCTGAGATGTGATCCGATGAAACCTGCGCCGCCGGTGATTAGAAATCGCATTGGACTCTCTCTGGCTCTGACAAGCTGATCGTTGCTCGTTATGGGACGTGAGGTCGTACGTCAACAGCAGCGACGCACAGACCATGTCATATGTGCCATCCGCCAAGCCTGAGACTCGACGAATGAACGACTGAAACTACAGGTGCTAGTGGACGGGAGCGGACGGGCGGTTTCGTCTCAGGACCATGCCGACGAACCCACTCAGAACCAGTATTGCAACTCCTGCGCCGAGTAGCACCAGTATCGAGCCATTTCCGTCGGAGGATGCGTGGGAGGTCTCCGACCGTAGCACCGCTGCGGGAAGAGCGGACGGCACACTTAGACGGCTAAGAGCGCCCTTCGTGGACGTTGAGCTCCCACCTGCGCCGCTGGCACCTGGCCGAGATCCGGGATCCTTTGGGCCGCCGGAGCCGGGTTTGATACCGGCTCCGAACGAAGTTCCAGAGTCGCCCTTAGAACCCGAGCCGTGTACTCCGGTCGCTCTGGCTTCGTTTAAGGGCAACGCATACTCCTTCGCTGCGGGCGATCCAGGGTCAACGTGAACCCCCGGTTCAAGCGCGTAGCTGGCGGAACTTCCCAAAGTCAGAATCGCAACAGCACAAGCCAATGACACGCCAAGAATACGCACGTCCATAGAGACTAGCGAAGGGAGCTACTTGGATCGGCGACCAGTTCTGTCAGGGTCACATTTCGAGGATTCAGCTGATGGGCGCGGCTGTAATCACGCTTGGCAACTGTGAGCCTGCGCTCTCTGACTGCGATATCTCCGAGCAACGCCCACGTTACGAAGTTGTCTGGCTCGCGTGCCAGCGCCTCTCCCAAAGTTGATTCAGCCGCCGCTGCTTGGTCGAAGTGCGCAAGGGCGGCCGCCTTGACGTAATACGTTTCCATGGCATCCGAGTCGATATCCAGCGAACGATCAGCGTCGGTCAAAGCACTTGCGGGATGAACATTCAACTCGCGCTGGGCACGGGTACGGTAAATGTCTGCTAGGCCCTGTCGGCTGAGGCTCGCTCCAGCCACCACAAGCGTTGCGAGGATCGCCGAGAGCGCAACGGCGCGCGACGGCCGACTTGCAAGGGCTTCCGCGAAGCCGCTCTGCGGTGAGTGCCCGTGCGTGCTGTGCACTCGAACGAGTACTGCAATTGCCGCTATAGCAATCGCTGTGAGCCCCGGCAGCAGGTGCATCCAGTCCACACTGGTCTGAGTCAGCCACGCGATCACCGCACCGGTGGCGCCCACAGTCAATGCGCGCGCCAGCGGTGAGCCAACAGCGGCAGAACGCATGCGCAAGATCCCCCAGCCAATGGCGAAGAGAAGGCCGGCGAGCAACAGAGCTCCCACTAGACCAAGCTCTGAAAGGGTCTGCAACTCGATCGAATGCGGCTGCTCGATGTCCTCGGTTGTGTCGCGCTGCTGGTAGTAGGACCGGGGGTAGTTGCCAGCACCCACACCGAGCACGGGGTGTTCGCGCCACACCCGCCACGCGATCCGCCAGTAGTCATAGCGGTGGCCCCCACCCGACAGCAGCCGGGATTGACTGCCCGCTGAAGCGCTGGCGCCGACCCCAGGTTCGGCGAGATGCGTAAAGGCATGCCACTGAGTGCGAGCGTCGTGCTCGATGCGCTGCGCGGAGCTCCCCGCCACGACCAGTGCGACCACGATGGGGATCGCGAGCAGCCAGGATCCAGTTGTGCCGGCCCGCGAGCCCCATGCGCGCGAGGAGACAGTCAGCTCCCATCCCAGCGTGAGCAGGCCCCAGGCCAGGCCTGCGGCGATCGCGGCCAGCAGTGCAGCCTGACCGGCGACGTGACCGGCTTCCACGGACGTCGATCCACCCAGCGAGCGTTCGTAGACACGCAGCAGGTCGGGGGCGGCGAGCGTGATCGCGCCTGCAACAACCAGCAATCCGTAGACCCGGCGGGTGCGACCCGGGACGACCGCCACGACCACCACCAGCGCGAAGAGCATCGCCAACGCGGTGCCGCGCGACTGGGACAGCATCGCCAAGCAGGCCATCAGAGTGGCCATCCCGGCCGCCGGCCCCGCCACCAGCGCACGCCTCGCCTCGGCGACGGCGAAGCACAACCAGAAGCCGATCACAAACAGGCAGCCCTCGCCATTGATGTAGCCCAGCGGCGAGTTCAGGCGGCCTCCGAGAAAGAGCGAGCCGGGATTCCCCCCGAGCAGCCGTGCGAGCACGGAGATCGCCACAGCAGTCACCCCGAGCCCAGCGGCCCCGAGCAGCACCGCCGAGCGTCGCTCGCTGCGCAGGAGCACCAGCAACAGCAGCAGCAGCGCTCCGTAGGCCAGCCAGCGATTGCCGCTCACAACAGCGTTCTCCACCGATTCCGCCCAGGCGGTGGAGATCAGAGACCATATACCCAGACCCAGCACGCCCCCCATAGCCAACGCCGCCGAGGCAGAGGGGCGAGTAGGTCGCGCCACTACCGCCACGGCGCACACAGCCACGAGGCCGAGCCCAATCGGCACCCAGGCCGAGGTATCGTAGAAGGCGAAGAAGAACGGGCTTAGTCCCGCGCCCAAGCCGAGCAGGACCAAGCATGCCAATCCAGCCGGCGAGTCGCTCGGTGTATCGGTTTCGCGAACCGCTGGATCAGCGTGCGCTCCGAACTCCTCCACTCTCTGGCGCTCCAGCAACACGACGGCCCCGCCGGCTGCAAGTACGTACAGGATCGCGCTAATCACCAAGAAGGAGGTGCCGCCCTCAATCGCAAGCACAGCCACCACCGACACCACTGCTTGGATCGCGCCCAAAGACAGCGCCACGGCGCGCGCGCTCGGTAGGAACCGTCGAGCTCGATGAGTCAGGTGATCCCGGCCACCCGCGAGGACCGATACACCCCGCCGTCGGCGGGAGACGATCACGAGACTCGTGTCGAGAGCCGGGATCCCAACGAGTAACAGCGCAACCAGCAGCGATTGCCATGCAACCGTGGAGGTGCTCGCGGCGACCATCACGAGCACCGCGACAGCGAAGCCCAGCGGCATGCTGCCCCCATCGCCCAGGAAGATTCGAGCGGGCAGGCACAGGTTGCGTGGCAGGAAACCCAGACAGGCGCCGCCGAGGGAGGCCGCGCCAACCGCAAGCCAGACATCCCCCCGCACGATGCCGATCAGCGCAGCTCCCGCGGAGACCACGAGCGCCATCGTGCTGGCTGCTCCATCCATGTTGTCGAAGAGATTGAAGGCGTTTACGATGCCCACGACCCACACGCAGGTGAGTGTTAGGTTGACGGCGCCGCCCAGATGCAGGTCCCAGCCCAATCCCGAGTCCCAGATCATCGCCGCAAGGACGACCTCTATGACAACACGCATCAGGGGAGACACCGTGCGCCGATCATCGATCGTGCCGACGGTCCAGAGCAGCGCCACACCACCCACCAGCGGCACCGTCTTGCCCCAGTCCCCCGCAGCCAGAAGCATCGCGAGCACGAAGCCGGACATGACCGCCGCCCCGCCTAGATAGGGGGTTGGACGCGCGTGGCCCTTATAGCCGACGGGCTTGTCGTAGAACTGCAGGCGGCCGGCAACGTGGATGGCGTACGGGGTGGCTACATACACAATCGCGGATGCGACGGCGAGACTGATCAGTAGCCGCTCAGCGAGGGACACCGAACACTCTCCTCGCTGTCGCAGTGGTCATGTGGTCATGCGCTCATTCGCCGCTCGGGTACTTGCCGCAGGCGGAAGAATCTCACATGTGACGGTGCGAGGGGGTCGCCGAGGGGAGGTCATACGCGATGCGGCGGGTGCGGCCCAGCCGCCGGCGGCCACGAGGACCGCGATGACGAAGCCGCCCTGGGCCATGGAGAATCGCAGAGTCAACGCACGAAGCGCCTTTGGGCAGTCGTGGAGCTCCGGTTGCGTAGAATAGCTGGCCGCCAGGATCACGCTCGCCCGCACTGTTAGCTTCCGCGTCCCGTACCAGTCGATGGACGACACGCCCATCCCCACCCTTCTATTGAGTAATAGTCGGTCGAGCTCATGCCCATGACTTCACTCACAACGACTCAGCGGAGAATCCCTGACTTCTTCATCGTTGGCCACCCCAAGTGCGGCACGACCGCCCTCTATGAGATGCTGAGAAGCCACCCGCATATCTACATGCCTGATGCCAAGGAGCCAAATTTCTTCAGCGGCGAATGGCAAGCGCCCGACGGGCCCCCGCAAACATTTGACGACTACCTGTCGTTGTTCGACGCTGCGAGGCCGGAGCAGCGCATTGGGGAGGCGTCGGTATCGTATCTGGCATCTCGCGAAGCCGCAAGCGGCATTGCGGATGTTCAACCTGCCGCGCAAATCATCGCCATCCTGCGAGAGCCTGCGAGTTTTCTGCACTCGCTCCACCTTCAATTGGTGCGTGTAAATCTCGAGACGCAGGAGAATCTCCGGGAAGCACTATCTCTTGAGGACGACAGGCGTCAAGGTCGACATGTCCCACGCTCTGCGCCAAATTGGCATCGGCGACTCTTTTATTCAGACCAAGTCCGATACGTTGACCAATTGCAACGTTACCACGCCCTCTTTCCGCCCGAGCAAGTGATGGTGTTGATCTACGATGATTTTCAGTGCGACAACGAGGCGACCCTGCGCAGGGTATTGCGCTTCCTTGACGTGGACGACACATTTTCAATCGAAGTGACGAAGACCAACCCCACCGTTCGCGTGCGTTTTCGACATCTTAATCAGGTGATATACAGCGTACACGCGCGCCAACATCCGGTTTGGCGGACTGCGAGGGAGCGAGTGAAGCCGCTCATACCCGGGCAAGTGCGCCGTCGTCTGCTCGAGACGGTTGTCTACGGCGCCCCTCGACCACCAGACGAGGGACTTATGATGGAGTTGCGTCGTCGCTTCAAGCCGGAGGTCGTCGCGTTGGGCGACTACCTGGACCGTGACCTTGTGAGCCTGTGGGGCTATGACGGTATCGACTGAGTCACGTATCTCCCGCGGCTCCCTCGGTCTTTCCTTTGAATAAACTGATGCCCACTGCATTCGTTGGGGAGCAAAAGAGAACTGACGGCGGAGAGGACTCGACCTTCGCCTTCTCGACGTTCCGCGCCCTCCGGCACGTCGTCCTGATCTTTGCCTTCTCTCGCAGCCTGGGGCTGCTGCGCGAAGTTGGCACCGCCGTATTCTTTGGCACGACGGCAAGCGCCGACCGCATCGCTACCGCCTTCGTCATCTCCAGCCTTGCGACCAGTGCGGTCAGCGAAGCCGTAGGCGCAGCAGCGATCCGCCGGCTGAGCCACGATCGCGCGAGCAGCGCCTCGCTGTATGCCTGGGCAAAGCGATCAATGCCGGTGGCGATGGCGGCGTATGCCGTTCTCAGTATCCCGCTGGCAGCACTCATGACCGTCGGAGACGGGGGTAACCGATGGGAGGGCCCACTCCTCGCCGTTGCCTTGATGCCGTGCGTCGCCACGTCAATGCTCGCAGCTGTAGGCGGAGCTGTGCTGATCCTCGACGGCCGCATCGGACGTGTGACCGCATCGCAGGCCTGCTGGTCCGGCGGCTCGCTTGTCGGCATCGCCGCAATCGCGGCAGGATGGCACAGCCCGCTCCCCATGATGCTGGGGTGGTCGGCCGGCAATATCGCCGGCGCGTTGGTAGTGAGACGTGCTGTAGAGATTCAAGGACCAAGAACCAGGATCAGTGGGATCGCCCTGATCCGTCCGTCCTTGGCGGTCGCCTTTGCGTACACCCTGCTCTCGGTTCAGAGCTTGACCGACCGCATCATCGCCTCGCGTCTGCAGATCGGGGCGATCGCCGCATTGGGGTACGCCGACCGGTTCAACCTCATACCTGTGGGGTTCATCGTCGCCGTGTATGGCCCCGCCATTTTGGGAGATCTCATGAACCGCGGGGGGGACACGAGCGCGAACGTGTCGCAATCGGCACTGCACGTGAAGCGCCTGGTGAGCATCGCGACGCCCGCAGCTTTTCTCGCCATGGCTCTAGCTCCGCTGATCCTGCGCGTCGTCCTCAGTCATGGTGAGTTCGGAACCCGGTCGAGAGTCCTGACCGTCGGCGCCTTGGACGGGCTCATATGCGGGATCGTGACCACATCTCTCATGCTGGCGCTCTTACGAGTGACTCAGGCGCTCGGCTCGCTCAGGCACTTGCCGCTCGTGACGGGAATCTCAGTCGTCGGCAATGCCCTCGTCAGCGTCGCACTCTCCTTCGTCCTGGGTGTAGCCGGCATTGCGCTTGGAACTTCGCTGATGTCCATGATTACCTCTGCTTTGCAGGTTAAGCTCCTGCAGGGGAACCTGGGCCGCGAGTGGTACGGCGAGCTTGTGCGAACCTGCCTGCTGCCTGCGATGATGGTGCTTGTCGTGGGTGGGGCGGTCACCGTGCTTGCCTACGAGGGGACGATTGGCAGTCTCGGTCGGATTTCGATCTGCCTGGTCGGGGCGGCAGCCACCGCTGCCACTCAACGTCTGATGGTCCGACAATGACGCTGCTCTTGCTTGGGTTGCTCGTCGCTGCCGTTGTAGCGGTCGTGACGCTTCCGCCTCTGCACCCGGCGCAGATATGGGCACTTGTGTGGGCGCTGGCGGTCGGCGCCTATTCGCTGAGGCTGCTCCCCTACATGCCACTTGGAGTCCTCGCGCAGGCGCTGATCGGCGGTGCCTCGCTTGGCTTCATAGGCGGCGCGCTGGTCGGCGAGCACCTTGGCGGGAGAGCCGCGTCTCGTCTGGAGGCACGCCGGGGACCCTCCCGGACGGTGGATCTGTTGCTCGCTGGAAGGATCGCCTTCGCGCTCACCCTCTTGGGACTCATCGGCTTCCTGCTGCAGGCAGGGCACAGCTATGGCCTGCGTGCCGCCGTGGTCAGCTCCACCGATGTCCGTCACGCCATAGAGAGGGGCGTATTTTCTATCACCATCAAGTACACGTACGTTGCGATCGCCGCATCGGTGCTGTGCGGAGCTTGTGCCGCTATCGGACCACACCGACGGCGCTGGGCGCTGGCGGCTGGATTCGCGGTGTTTTCGACGTACTTCGCGACCGGTCGTTTGACTGTAGTGGCAGCGACTGTATCAGCGCTGTGCGCCTATGCCTTCGCCCGCCCTGAGCTGCCCTCCAAGCGATTGTTTATGCTCGGAGCGTGCGCGGTGGCCGTCATCGCGATCGGGATCTTTACGGTCGGTGGCTCTCTGATTGGCAAGACCTTCGCCAAGTCCGAACTGGCGACCATCGACAGCGTGTTCGAGCAGCACGCTTCGCTCAGATCGGCCGCGCTCCCTTACGAGTACATGAGCGCGTCGATTGCCGCGTTTGGGGTGGAGGTAGCGCTTGCAAACCACCTTCCCCGAACGAGTGGCTGCGCCTCCTTCGGATATATATGCAGCATCCTGCATCACGCCGGCTTAGAAGTAGAAACGTTTCCGGCGGTGCGCCCATTCACCGCCGCGCCCTTGAAATGGAACGCCTACACATCGCTTGACGCCCCCCTGCTGGACGGTGGACCGTGGCTCGTGATTCCAGCCGCCATTCTAGCTGGCATCGTTTTGGGCGGCATCTGGGCGGCCGCACGGCGGCGTAGGTTGCTTGCGCTGGTATGCTACGCCGCTTTGACACCAGCAATCGTGACCACTCCCGAGTCAAACAGCTTTACGCGCCCGTTACTTCCAGGCGCGCTGGCGATTGCTTTGGGTGCGTTACTGATAGCTAAGATGATCAATCGAACAGCCATACGGAGGACGCCATGCGAAGATCACGACTCCTGATCGCTACAGCCGTGGTTGGCTGCGCAGTCGTCTTGAATGCATGCGGAGGTACGGCGGAAAAGAAGATCGCGAGCAAGTTGGGGGAACACAGCGTCGCCCCCAAGGTTACCCCGCCGGCAGCCACGCTCATCAGCGAACGTGAAATCACCGCCCTGCCGCAATCCTCGCCTCGGCGGGCGCTTCTCTCTATGTGGTCTGATTTGCAATGGCAATCGTGGACGGATGCACTGTCCTACTACCAAGTGGGGCTTGTAAAGCAAGTTGGAGTGACCGAGTTCCTACAGGCCTGGAAGTTCAACGCCGCGACGTATAGGACCGCGAAGCCTAAAATTGAAGGTGAAACAATCCAGGATGGACACATCACCATACGGTACCTGCTGTCAGGTTCGCAGGTCGAATCGACCCCCTCCTCCATTACGTGGGAAAAGGCCAATGGGCAGTGGATCATCTATTACGACTCTAGCTTGGATACGACTCTACGCACGTGGGCCCAAGCCGAAGCGCAGCAGGCGATCAACAACCCCCATGCGCGCACGCTAAGTTCTCGCGCAATCACCGCTGGCGTCCATGCGGGTGAGATTCAAGACCAATACTTGGCAAGTCAGCTCACCAAGAATGGGCGTTAGCCCACGGTCAAGCGCGCGTCCTACAGTTGTCTTTGTCCTCCCCACCCTGAACGGTGGTGGCGCTGAGCGTGCGACGCTGAACCTTCACCATCACTGCATGCTTGATACGAAGGTGGTTCTCGAGCGTCCAGAGGGTGACCTCCTTGAGGATCCGATGGCGCATGACGCCATCATCGTTGGTCCTCTCGCCAGGACCGGTAGAGCTAGGCGGGTCATCGAGCTGGCGCGTGTCCTGCGACAGCTCAGACCCGCCGTGGTGGTGGCGGTCTTATCACCATTGACCGTGGCGCTTGCAGCCCGATCGGCAGGCAGCCGAACGATATTCTGGCTGCAGAACCCGCCTTATTTCGTGCCGGGCATCGAGCCTCACAAGCACAACTCAATGGGACGCATCGGGCTGTGGACTCTGGCTCTGCTTGCAGATGCCATCGCGGGAGCGGCGCCCGGGCTAGCGGCCGAATGGGCCAGGGCCGGTGTGCCTGGACGCAAGCTCACGATACTCCCAAATGGCGTGGAGCTCCCTGTCGAGGTTCCCCGACGGCACGCCATTCCGGCCGACTCCTCACCACTGCGGTTGATAACGATTGGCAGACTGGCGCCTCAAAAGCGCCACGACATCCTCATCCGCGCGCTGCTTGAGATCCGCAGACACCGTCCAGCCGATCTCACGATCTTGGGCCGAGGCGATGCCGAGGCAGACCTTCGCGCGTTGGCCGAGTCCCTCGGTGTAGTCAATCACGTTCACTTTGAGGGGTTCGTAGCCAATCCGTCCGCGTATCTCGCCGCCGCTGATCTATTCGTGCTCGCTTCTGATTTCGAGGGTTTCGGTAACGTGATCGTGGAGGCCCTCGGCCATGGGTTGCCAGTCGTCTGCACCGATGCACCCTATGGCCCTCGCTTCATAGCAGGAGATTGTCAGGCGGTACGACTCGTAGCACTTCAGGATCCGGACGCAATCGCACGCGAGGCGCTGTCCGTCGCCCGGGAACCGAGCGACAGGTGGTCGAGAGAAGCACGCGCACGCGCAGACGAGTTCTCAGTCGGACGCGTGTCTACCCATTTCGAAGCGCTCATCGAGCGGGTCGTACGGGGTGAGCCCCCTGACAAGATGGGCCGATACCCGGGGTGGAAGCTACAATAAGGGCCAGCTTATATCTAGTCTGCGGTCGACCGACAGACGCCAACGGCACCCAGCATTGAGTATCGGCCCTCGCCGATCATCGCTTTCGTCAGGCCCCGGCCACGTGGCCTATGAGCGCCTCGGCGAGATCCGGCAGCCAGCGCGTGAGGGAGTAGTCAGCCACGACTCGCTCGCGACCCTGGGCGCCAAACTGGGCACGGACGGACACATCGCGACCCAACGAGACGAGGGCTTCCGACCATTCCTGGGCTGAGCGCACGACACAGCCGGCGTGACCATGGCCGATGACCTGCGCGCTCACTCCCACGTCGTCCGCGACCACCGGGACCCCAGCAGCCATGTACTGCAGGGCCTTATACGCACACTTACCGCGGGTCCAGGGGTCGTTACAGAGAGGCATGAGACCGATGTCCATTCGCTCCAGCAACGATGACTCGTCCGCCTCGTTCCAGGCCACCGAATGGCAGTTCATGCCCGGCACATCGATTGGTGCAGCGGCACCCATGGCCCAGAGCTCGAACCGGATGTCGGGGGCTTCAGCGGCCGCGCGCGCAAGCGGGGTAACGAGGTTTTGGAGATGCCGAAGTGATGATGGCGAACCGATCCAGCCAAGCAGGACCGTTTCGTTCTCGCGATGGTGACGCTGCACTGAGCGACCGACATCCACGACCGATGGGATTACCGTGACGGAGGAAGTGTAGTCTGACAGCCAGTCGGCAAGATATACGTTGCCAGCTACGACTCGATCGGCGCGACGGGCCAGGGCAATGACCTTCCGTCTGGTGCCCTTCAGAAAGGCAAGTGGATGGCCTCCCGCGGCGCGAGTCGTGTCCAGCCAGATTGGATCATCGATGTCCAGGACAAAGCGGCGATCGCCGATGGCCAGCTTCTCTAACCGCAGAGATGGCAACATATCCACCTGACGCAGGATCCAGGTCACATCCGCTGGGGGCGGAAGCCTGGACAGCAACTCTCGACGCGCGGCGAGGATCGTCAACGCCTTACCCCGACTTCCGCCCATCCGAAATGTCTGCTCCTGTTCAGTGGAGAACAACGGCATCAGTGAGACCTCGATCCCAAATTCCGATAGTCCCGCGGCGGGAATGGCTCCACGAATCCGGAAGGAGGGCGAGAGGGGCCCACGAGCTGCGAGCGCGGCGACGCGTGTGGTACTACCGAGCGTACGATCGCTGGATGGTGCGTCGCTTGGGGTCACGGATCCTTCAGGCATGGCGCGTCCGCTGAGCGCCTCGGTAGCCTGCGACTATGTCGCTGTCGCTCGCTGCAGCGACACCTGAGAGCCGGCCGTAGAAGTAGGTGCACGATGCGCCGTCGAGCGCAGCCGGACGCTGAGAGATGCGACGATCGATGGGCTTCAACCAACCCAACAACATACGCACGCAAACCTTGACCACGCGCCGTGCCTGCTCGCCCTCGCTGACGAGCGCGAGCAGGAAATGTTCGACCGACCAGATCAGTGCGGTACCGGGCCCGGCCACTGCGCCACTCGCCAGCTCATCGAAGCGCTCAGCCAAACGTCGATGACCGCTCAGCGTGTAGCGCGTGAAGTCGTATGCGCCCTCGTGGACCTGTTGCATAAACGGGATCTCCGAGTACACGAGGCCTCCAACGTTGAGCACGCGAACGATCTCGGCCATCGCCATCTCAGGACGAATGACGTGCTCGAGAACCGCGGTCGTGATGACCGCATCAAAACAGTCATCTCGAAAGGGAAGAGCGAGGGCATCGGCAAACACGTCGACGTCGGCTCGTGTGTCTATGTCGACAGCCACGACCGAAGCGGCGATTCGCAGGGCAATTGCTGCCCGCTGCCCGCCGCTGCCCAGCAACAGGACGCGCGCCTCGGACGACTCGCGTAGCCGGACGGCGAGATCGTCCAAGCATCTCGCCGCGCTTAGATTGACCGAGGCGCAGAGCCTCGGGACACGAGCAACCACGATCTCCGGCGTCGCATCTTCGTACGCCTGCTGGAGGAACAGCGGATGGTCCGGGACGAGCAGCACAGGGCGGCCCGCAGAGATCGGGTAGCACGACTGGCACTCGGAGCACTGAAGATGGGTGTCGTTCTCCTCCAGCGCTAGCGAGAAGCATCGAGGGCAGCGGAGGAGGTCCTTCAACGATGCGGTGACCGGCGTCCTGGACATCATTCTGTTCACAGAAGCACGTCACGCCTCAGGACGTGACCCTTCGTTATCATCATCGTCCACTGGTTCAAGGGCCAACACCTACGCCCTTTGTTGCACTATTTTGTTCCAGTAATAGTCGCTGATAGAGAGAAACGATGTCGTCGACGAGGCGATCGATAGAGAATGTAACCAGCGAATGCTCGCGGCCACGATCTCCGTAACGCGCGCGCAAGCCGGGATCATCCAGCAGCTCAGCGACCGCGGCGGCAAGCTCAGTGGCATCGTTGGCCACTACGCGTCCTGTCTTTCCATCGATAACGACTGTCTCCACTCCACCCACTCTCGTGGTCACGACCGGTACTCCAGCCGCCTGTGACTCGATGAGACACACGGGCGTGCCCTCATTGTCGGAGGTCAATACGACCACATCGCTGGCAAAGCAAATTGATGGAACATCACGCTGAAAGCCAGCCCATACGAGCCGCTCTCCCAGATCCATAGCCTCCGCAGAGTTTTCATGTTCCTCTCGCCGATCACCGTCTCCAGCGATCAGAAACCAGACGTCGGGCCGCCCCGCAGAAAGTCGGCGTGCCATATCGATGAATCTATCGACTCGCTTGACCTTTACAACACGCGCGATCAGCGTCACCACGAGCGCCTCCTGGGGGATGCCGAAGCGCTCGCGCGTCAGGCGGCGGGCATCCTCGCGCTCGGATCCTTGTACCGTAAACCTCGAAAGATCGAAGCCTAGCCGCACCGTCTCGACCTTCTCCGCGGGGGCGACCCCAAGCCTCACTAGATCGTCGGTCACCTCGTCTGAAACAGCGATCACCCGTGTGGTGAGACGTGCGAGCAGATGCTCCGCCCAGATGATGATCTTAGACGTACGCTCGGAGAACTCGCCTAGGAAGACATGTCCGTGGAAGGTGTGCACGACGATACGCGGCCTACGCCCGCGGGGCACTAAAGCAGCGGCGACGCGGGCGAGGGTTCCGGCCTTCGCGGTGTGCGAGTGGAGAACATCCGGCCGGAAACGCCAGATCCAGCCGATCACCTGCCAAAGAGCACGAAGATCGTGCCATCCGAGGTCGCGGCGGAGGCCCTTGATGTAAACAGGTCTCACTCCCAGCTCATCTGCCAGGTGATCCATCGAGCCCTCCGTCGAGCTCTCCTGACCACGTAGCAGGACTGTCTGATAGCCGTGCGACTCCAGTCGCCGCGTGAGGTTGATCGCCTGGATCGCGGGCCCTCCGACGTTGAGTCGCGCGATGATACGAAGGACACGGATCCGGTCAGCGGGAATCGGCTCGCTCATCATGAGCGACGCACACTAGCGCCTGCGCACCATCGTTATGACGCACGATCGTTGTGAGTTACGCGATACTGTCGTTATGCGCATGATGATCACCGGCTGTGCGGGCTTCATCGGCTCGCATTTGACCGAGGCCTTCTTGGCGGATGGACATGAGGTGCTCGGCGTGGATTGCTTCAACGACAACTACGCACGCGACGCCAAGTTGCGCAATCTGCGTACAGCGCGCAACTGGGATGGTTTTGAGTTCGTGCCCATCGATCTCGCACGCGGGGCTCTTCAAGACTTGGTCGAAGAAGCGGATCTAATCTGCCATTTGGCGGCGGAGCCGGGAGTCCGACCGAGCTGGGGACGACGTTTCGAGTCCTACGTGCGAAACAACGTGCTCGCCACACAGCACTTGCTCGAGGCTGCCAGCGTGCGCCCGGAGAAGCGCTTCGTCTACGCGTCATCTTCCTCGATCTACGGTGATGCTGAGAGCTTTCCCACCCCTGAGGAGACCACACCGGCGCCACGCTCTCCATACGGGTTGACCAAGCTCGACGGTGAGCATCTCTGCGCTATATATCGGCACAATTTTGGGATCGAGACTGTCGTGCTTCGATATTTCTCAGTTTACGGTCCTAGGCAACGACCCGACATGGCCTTCACGCGCTTCTGCAGGGCCGCCCTGGCCGACCTACCGATCGAGATCTATGGCGACGGGATGCAGACACGGGACTTCACCTTCGTCGCCGACGTGATCTCCGCCACACAGGCAGCAGCCACAACCCCGGATCTAGCGGGTGCCGTGATGAACATCGGGGGAGGGTCCCGGGTCTCTCTCCGTGACGCAGTCGGGGTACTCGGTGAGGTCAGCGGGTGCAACATCGAACGGCGACTGCTCGACCCTCAACGTGGAGATGTGCGCGACACCGCGGCCGCTATCGGCCAGGCTCAGGCACGAATTGGCTACGAGCCGCGAACATCGATACAGGATGGCTTAGCCGCTCAGTGGGAGTGGGCACAGGGTCAATATGTGGGCGATCCGGCACGCTAGATGACGCAAGATCGTTCCCGATGGTGGCTGACTTAGATTATTGTTTAGGTGAAACGAATATTCACAGTTCACCGATGGTCAACCGTCGGCGGCGCCATAGGTGTTGGTATTGCGCTGGCTGTATTGCTATTGCACGCCGACCGGAGCCGCGCCGAAGCCGTCAAGGCGATGTGGGGGCCCTCAGTCCACGAAGGAAGATCGCTTTTCCCGACGTACCGCGAACTGGGCGTGGGGATCTATGAGGAAAAACTTCCTTGGTACCTCGTGGCTCCTACCCGGCCCCGTCATCCGCTTAATCCCAACGACCCGGCCTACACCTGGCCCGTCGAGGTCACCCAAGCCGTCGCCGAAGCCAAGCGCTACCACATGCAAGTGGCGCTTCAGATCATTGGCTCTCCCTCCTGGGCCAATGGTGGCAAGGCATGGAATTGGGCGCCTAACAATCCCCAAGATTACGCAAACTTCGCGATCGCCTCGGCTAAGCGCTATCCATCGGTGCATCTGTGGATGGTCTGGGGCGAGCCCTCCCGCTCGCACAACTTCGAGCCACTGACTCCCGCCAAGCCATTCGCGCATCTGGACACGCAGCAGAAGGTCGCGCCTCATCTATACGCGCGCATCCTCGATGCCACCTACGGAGCTTTGAAGAGCGTCAACCGCTCAAACATGGTGATCGGCGGGATGACCTACACCACGGGAGACATCTCCACGCAGCAATGGATCGAAAATCTGCGGCTACCCGACGGCAAGCCACCCCGTCTGGACATGTATGGGCACAATCCATTCGGCTACCGAGCTCCTAATCTCTCCAATCCTCCCTCACTGCACCAACAAATCGACTTCTCTGACCTCGGGCGCCTCTCCAAACTGGTCGATCGCAATCTGGGCCGCCCGAGCAATCCCGATCCAAAGCTCTTTATCTCCGAGTGGACAGTGCCCACCGCCATCGACCTTGAGTTCAACTTCTACGTCGAACCTCTCCTTCAAGCGCAGTGGATCACCGACGGGCTGCGTGCCGCCCAGAGCCTGCCAAGCATCTACGCAGTCGGTTGGATCCATCTCTACGATGAACCGCCCGAGTCCTACGGCGGACTGATCCAGACCAACGGCATCGACAAGCCGGGGTACCTTGCCTTCAAGGAAGGCTGAGACTCTAGCCCAGCACCCCAACGGCATTCGACGTAACCTCACGCGAGACCCCTCAGCAAGACATAGCCCAGGACTCAGCAGCATAATCCGAGGCATATCACTCTCCGTCTGCCTAATTACTGCGGATCCAGCGTGGCGCATATCGACGATCCTCGAGCCCCTGCGCCCATACGCCGATGAGATCCTGATCGCCGCCGACTCGCGCGTGGACGACGAGACCCTAGCCGAGTACGTCTCGCTCGCGGATCGCGTATTCAGGATCGAGTTCTGCATGGCAGAACGCCACCTTTCTTGGCTCCTTGCCCAGTGTCGCTGTGACTGGATCCTGCGAATGGACGGCGATGAGATCCCGAGCCAAGCATTTGTCCGACGGCTGCCGGAAATGCTTGCCTCGCGAGAGGCGCAGCAGTTCTGGGGATCCGTGGCGTGGTTGTATCCCAACGCCGACAGCATTCTCGCGAAGGCACCCTGGTCCGGGGACTTCACCAGCCGACTCATGCGCAACGACGGCACGCTGCGTGCTCGTGGATTGCAGCACCTGCACGTCGAGCCGGTCACACCGCGCGAGTATGCCGAGGAGCCGTTCTACCACCTCGAGCTCTTGACCTCCGACGAAGAGCAGCGGAGATGGAAGGCCGTTCGTTACGAGGTTGCGCGTCCACACCTGCTCGCAGCTGGAGGTGGGCGAATCAACGAGGCCTTCTATCTCCCCGAGTTGCACACCTCAGTGCAGACACGTCCTGTTCCAGACGAGGACAGGGCGAATATCGCCCAGGCAATGACTGGCCCCTCCGCTCCAGTTGCCAGAGGACCTCGCTGGAGACCACCGCACTTATCAAAGACGTGCCGTACGTCTCCCTGAAAGAGATGGACCTTTTCTGGGAGGGCCGCCCCGTTGGCACAGATGCTCACCACGCGACAATCGAAGCCCGCGAGAGTCCCTTGCTGCTGGCTGTCGCTGAGCAGCGACACATACTTTTTTACGTGAGAAACGACGGGACCGAGCGCTGGTCTGCCGCTGCCGACTCGCCGATCCGCCTCACGTACCGGTGGCTGAACGCCGATGGGAGCGTCCATGCGGCGGAGGGACCGCGCTCCTCGTTCTCACGTGCGATAAACCCCGGAGAGCGCATCCTCACGCCGCTACACGTCGATGCTCCGTCGGCTCCCGGCGAGTACGTACTGGAAGTGGACATAGTCCATGAGCATGTGCGCTGGTTCGAGTGTGCATGTCGCGTGCCCGTGCAAGTGGGATCTCCGACGGGCCTGCCGTCTACCGGGACGAGGCTCCGAGAGACGCCGCTATCTCGTATGCGGCATTGGCGACGCGTGCACATTCCACGCACGATCCACCGCATCTGGCTGGGAGGAGAGCAGATGCCCGCCGAGCACGAGCACTTCGGCGAAACCTTTGCGCGAAATCATCCCGACTGGGAGATGAGGCTGTGGACGGACGCGGATCTAGCAGGACTTGACATCGCTTCTGCTGAGAGTGCGCGGGCACGCACAATCTCAGAGCTCTCGAACCTCGTGCGTTACGAGGTGTTGCACAGATTTGGCGGTGTGTACGTGGACACCGATGTCGAGTGCCGGCGAGCGCTCACGCGCCTATTGCGAGGTATCGACGCTTTCGCCGGGCTGGAGCTTCCAGGACGCGTCGGAAATGCGATCCTGGGCGCTGTCGCTGGCCACCCGGTCTTTGCCAGGGCGGCCCAACAGACACGTGAGACGCTTGGCATCGGCCCGCATCCGACAGACGCAAACGGACCGTACTTCTTGAGTCTGATCCTCGAGCAGGAGCCAGACGTCACTATCTTCCCCGCTGAGCTGTTCTACCCATATCGCTGGGATGAGCCTGAGCGACGCCACGAGAGCTTTCCGCAGGCATACGTGGTCCATCACTGGGATGGGAGCGGCACTGCCACGTCAACACGTGATACGACCGTGGTCCTCGACGCGACATGAGGTTCTGGCGCCCGCGCGTTCAGAACGGAGTTTGCGTCTGACCAGGATCAACGCGATCAAGCCGACCTTACTCTTCGCCAAGAACCCAGATCGTCCGCCGACGGTCCTGCCAGAAGCATCTCGCCTCGTCAACAACTGTCGAGGCTCCATATCCGGCCCAAATATACTGCTTCTCATGTCAGCCGCTATGAGCAATGCTCCTTGAGCCCCGATCGAGCCGACCAGACGACGGCCCCGTACGAGCTCAACACGCCATACGCGCCCACCCCTGACAATCGGCCAGAGGTACTCGCGTACTCACCTCTCGCGCTCACCCGCGAGGGACACAGTCAGATGTCCTTCGGCGAGCGGGCAGCTCTTGAGGGGCTTCTAGCGCAGGTACATCCACAGCTGGCTATCGAGATAGGCACAGCCGAAGGAGGGAGCCTTGCGCGGATCGCCGCCTACAGCAAGGAAGTCCACTCCATCGATCTCGTCCACGATCAGCTCGCGGTGGAGCTGGGAGAGCACGTGAACTTCCACACCGGACCCAGCACGGAGATGCTTCCAAAGCTGCTGGAGCAGTTGGCCGACTCCGGTAGAGCGGTCGACTTCGCACTCGTCGACGGCGACCACTCCTATGCCGGCGTAGTCCACGACATCAGGACACTGCTCGAGTCGCCCACCACCGCCAGGTGCGTGATCGTCGTCCACGACAGCATGAACGAGGAGGTCCGCGCTGGCATCGAGAGTATCGACCTCGATGCTTACGAGAAGGTCGTCTACCACGAGCTCGACTTCGTGCCCGGCTACATGTATCGCGAGGGCAGCGCCTTGAACTCGATATGGGGCGGGATCGCGCTCCTACTCTGCGACACACAACGCTCAGTCGCCTATTCGACCTCAACCCGACAGTGGCGTTATCGCGAGCCTTACACCGCCATTCACCGCATGCGAGCGGAGCTCCTCGGGCTGGATGGCCACGATTCGCCGCCGAGCAGCGACGACCAGCCAGGCAGACGAGACGACGAGCTCGACCGACTCAGCACCCGACTCGCCGCCGCCGAGACAGAGCTGAGGCATCAGGCGCAAGACTTGGCGGTCGTGTACGGCTCACGCAGTTGGAGATTGACCGCGCCGATGCGGACGGCAGCCCTGGCCATACGTGCTCGTCGTGCAGCGCGGCGCTGACCGACGCCAGCCCTGCGCGAATCGGGCTCGGTCTACCATGAGTCGCTCAGCGCTCCCATGGGGATCCCCATATGCGCGAGCTTGACCGAGACCCCGACGCGAACGTCCATCCGCTCGCGAACCCGAGACGCGCCAGCTTCGGCAATTCTGCGCATGGCAGACGCATCCTTTGCTAGGCCATGCAGGACTCTGCGCAGCTCCTCGGCGTCGGGCGGGCACTCGACATAGTGGACCCCGGGCTCGAGCACACGGTGGTCACCCAGCGGATTCGCGGACACGAGCAGACACCCGCTGCTCATCGCGTCAGCAGCTGCCTGGGTTGGAAAGCCGTCGGTCATCCCCTGCTCACTGCCCGGTGGGCCGGGTGGCTCAGCTGACACCGGGGAGACGAAGACATGAGCCTGCTCGTGCAAACTCCGGAGCGCCACCTGATCGAGCCAACCGTGGAAGCTGGCCACGGCTGGCGACAGCTCCGGCCTACGATGCTCGTGGGGACCCACCACGTGGAGATGAAATCCAGCCCCGATATCTGAGAAAGTCGCCAGTGCGACATCCAAGCCCTTGCGAGGCGGCGCATCGGCTGCGAAGAGACAGATGAGCGGTCGGGACTCCCGCCACCGCCTACTCGATAGCGCATAGAAGCGTGTCTCGGTGAACGCGGCGGGCACGCGCACCACTGAAGGAAAGCGATCGAGGACGTTCTCCATGAACGAGAATGTGGTGTCGAGCCGCTCGATCACCTCTGCGGCCCAGTTGAATCCCTCGGCGGTGGATAGAAACCCACCGCCCGGCAAGAGACTCCCGTGCAGCTTGATCCCTTGAGACGCGAGAACCCCGGAGAGATCCAGGCCCTCCATTGGATGTGGTTCAGCCCCATGGCGACTTGGACCGAGACCCACCAGCCCGGCGAGAAACCACAGGAATACGCCGTAAGCGTCGGTGATGCCCTCTCGCAGCGCTATCTCCGGAAAGTCCGCCAGCTCATGCACCGGCGCCGGGAAGGCGTCTGTCATCTCATATGTCGAGAAGAACAGCGTGTCTGGACGCGCCTCGAGAATTGCCGCCGCCTCGTGATATCGAAACCCGCTCATCCTCCACGGAAAGGTGCTATCGAGAACGGCGAGGCGGGGTTGGCGTGTCCGGCCAGCTTTCCGGCGAAGACTATCTACGAGCGAAACCGCTCGACGAGGCCTTCGGATCGTCGGCCTCGCCTGGGCGATGTCGCGGATTGGCAGGCGGTAGTGACCAGTCATTCCCTGCAGCATCGCCTCGTGTGTGTCGCTCATCGCGCCAATGTAATCAATGGCCCGTCGATAACCTGCACCGATGCACCGAGAGCACATGGCCGCGCAGCACGGCCCCCCGCCAAACCATGGAACCGGTAGCTGATGGTGGAGCCGATCCGCTTCCAGCACCCCCAGCTCCCTGCCAGCTCAGATATCGAGCGGTACTTTGCTCGTGCGCGCCAGACACGCTGGTTCTCCAACGGGGGTCCGTGTCATGAACTGTTGACAGAACGTCTGGCTGAGTTTCTCGGCGACGGTGCTCACGTCATTCTCGTGGCGAACGCGACGTTAGGGCTGATGCTCACGTTGCGCACACTGCTCGAAGATCCGCCTCGGGGACGTTTTGTGATCGTGCCGTCGTTCACATTCCCCGCCACCGCGCAGGCCATCAGGTGGAATGACCTCGAGCCGCTGTGGGTAGACATCGAGCCGGCCGGCTGGCACCTCGATCCACAAGCTCTGGAGGATGCACTCACGGCCTACCAAGGGGATGTAGCCGCCGTGCTGGCATGCTCGACGTTTGGAACGGCCCCCGCAGCCGAGCAGTCTGCGGCATGGCGCAATGCATGCGCCACGGCGGAAGTCCCGCTGATCGTCGACTCGGCGCCCGGATTCGGTTCGCGTGACAGGCATGGACGCGCACTCGGGACCCAAGGAGACGCGGAGGTCTTCTCATTTCATGCGACCAAGCCGTTTGCGATCGGTGAGGGTGGAGCGGTGACCACGTCTGACTCCAAGCTAGCGGATCGCATCGCTGCGATGACAAACTTCGCATTTGAGCAAGACCGCGAGATCCACAACCCATTTGGCCTGAACGCCAAGCTCAGCGAGTTGCATGCCGCCACCGGTCTTGCCGTGCTCGACTCCTTCGACCGTGTCCTTGATACACGCCGCAAGCTCGCCGAGCAGATGCGTGGTGAGCTCGAGCGGACGGGCTATCGATTGCAATCGGAGTCGCAGAACTCAGCGTGGCAGTTCGTTCCCGTGCTCGCCCCAAGCCCCGACGTGCGCGAATCAGTCCTCGCGCGTTCAAGCGCCCAGCGCATCGAGATCCGCAGCTACCACGCTCCCCTCCATCGACTGCCGGCATTCGCCATGCATACCAGCGGTGGAGAGCTCACTGTCACCGAAGAGCTTGCCGGACGAGTACTGTCGCTGCCGCTCGCAAACGATCTATCGGAGTCGGCGCTCGACCGGATCGTTGGACTCTTGAACGAATGTGCCATATCGCCCGCGCAGCCTGCGAGGATCGGAACGTGAGCTGGCGCCCCATCACACGCGCAAGACAGGTTCGATGGCGGCTGCTACAAGCGCTCGAGGATGCCCGCAGCGGACGCCTCGGCGTCGAGCAGACTCGAGCAGACCTCTCCGCCGTGCACGAGGCTCTGACACGGGCAGAGGATCGCGGCGCCGCGAACGAGACCACGCTCGCAAGCCTCGAGGAGACCCTGCGAGCCAGCCAACTCGGACAACGCGACTTGCAGATCGCACTTGGTGAGATTCAGCACGAATTGCAACGCCTGGGCAGAGTGCTCGAGCTCTTATATGAGCGAGAGAGCGAGAATGTCCTGGAGCTCAACCGGGTGCGGCGATCGCCCGCCTATGCTGAGGCGTTCAGCGACCCGCGGCCTCTCGTGTCTGTGATCATTCCGACTTACCTCAAGCACGAGATGCTCGTCACTAGAGCGATACCCTCGGCCCTCAGTCAGACCTATCCTCACATCGAGGTGGTGGTTGTCGGGGACAGCGCACCGGAGGAGACAGCTCGCGCCCTCGAGAGGCTGGACGACGCACGAGTGCGGTATGAGAACCTCACCGTCCGAGCGCCGTATCCCGAGGACCCGACGGAGTTCTGGCGGGTCGCGGGCACGCCACCGTGGAACGCGGCCTGGGAGCTTGCAAAGGGATCCTGGATCGCGCCGCTGAACGACGACGACTCGTTCCGGCCCGATCACATCGAGGTTCTGCTCGCCGCCGCACGAGCCCAGCGATGCGAGGTCGCCTACGGGGCGATCGAGCATCATCACCCCGACGGCACTACGCGGATCGTGAACAGCTGGCCGCCCGAATCACATCGCTTTGGCTGGCAGGCAGCGGTTATACACGCCGGCCTGAGCTTCATGCCGATGCAACTCGGGTCAGGGGCGCTCGGCGTTCCGGGTGATTGGTCTCTGTGTCGTCGCATGCGCCGTGCCGGGGTGCGCTTCACCAAGATCGATCCCGCGGTTGTCGACTACTACCCGTCGACTCTGTGGGATCAGGAGCGATCCTCCGATCTCAAATAGCGTCGGACCGACGATCTATCGTTCGACCGCATGGGCCTCATCGACATCAGCTCGCTGGGACTCTCACATGTGGGCGAGAACGTCCGAGTATTCGAACTCACCAGACTCACCGAAGCCCATCAGATCAGCATGGGTGACCACGTGCTCGTCGACGACTTTGTCTTCCTCCAAGGCGGAACGGGGCTGCAGATCGGTAGCTATGTACACATCGCCTCGTTTGCGAGCATCACCGGAGGCGGCTCGGGAAGCATCGGAAATTTCTGTGGCATCGCCTCGGGCGCGAGAGTTCTGACCGGCAGCGATCGCTTCGACGGGTCCGGACTCATCGGACCCACAGTGCCAGTCGAGCGTCGCTCTGTAGAACGCGCAAACACCCGGCTGGAGGACCACGCGTTCGTGGGCGCGAACGCAGTCATCCATCCCGGCATACGAATCGGGCAGGGAGCAGTGATCGGAAGTGGCTCGGTGGTCCTCGAAGACATCGACCCCTGGACGATCAATGTCGGCTCACCGACACGTGTCATCGGCGAACGACGGTCCGACGCCATCCTGACCTATGCCCGCGAACTAGGGTTTATACCTATCTAGGTGCCGCGTCTGGGCTTTGTTGGATCTCCCACATAGACAACGAGCGCGCAAACCCGGCGTACGGAACCGCTGATCGTCTCGCCCGGCCAATATCTCGGCTCGTTACGCCCGCTGAATCCGTTGAGACCAGAGATCGCAAGCCCTCGACCGGCCGTTGCGCGATTCCTAGCCAAGTAACTAGTGTCCTGCGTCGTAAGTTCGTTGCTTAAGTTTGGTATGCTGTGGCATGCCAAGAACTGGACGGCCCAAGCAGGTGTTGGAGCTGACTGACGCCGAGCGCGATCAGTTAGTGCGGTGGGAGCGACGCAGGAAGTCTTCACAGGCGTTGGCGTTGCGCTCACGGATCGTTTTGCGGTGCGCTGAGGGGCACTCGAATAAGGATGTGGCGGTGGCATGTGGGGTGTCAACACCGACGGTCGGGAAGTGGCGTAGGCGGTTTTGTGAGCTGCGGTTGGACGGCCTCTCGGATGATCCGCGGCCGGGCCGCCCGGCGAGTATCACTGCCGAGCAGGTCGAGGACGTGGTGGTGGCGACGTTGGAGTCCACGCCACAGAACGCGACGCATTGGTCGCGCGCGAAGATGGCCGAGCGCTCGGGATTGTCAAAGTCGACGATCGGCAGGATCTGGCGAGCGTTCGAGCTCAAGCCGCATCGGGCGGACACGTTCAAGCTGTCAACCGATCCGTTGTTCGTGGAGAAGGTGTATGACGTGGTCGGCCTGTACCTGAACCCACCCGAGGCAGCGGTCGTTTTATGTGTTGACGAGAAGAGCCAGGTGCAAGCCTTGGCGCGCTCGCAGCCAGCGTTTCCGATGATGCCCGGCATGCCGGAGAAGCGCACCCACGACTACCTGCGTCACGGCACCACGACCCTGTTTGCCGCGTTCAACACTCAAGACGGGACCGTGATCAGCTCGACTCATCGCCGTCACCGCACGATCGAGTTCAAGAAGTTTCTGGTCAAGATCGACAGTCAGGTACCCGAGCACCTGACCGTGCACCTCATCTGCGACAACTACGGCACCCACAAGAGCCCCGCGATCCAGCGCTGGCTCGAAGCTCACCCACGGTTTCACATGCACTACACCCCGACGTACTCCAGCTGGATCAACCAGGTCGAGCGATGGTTCGCCTACCTCACCGACGATCTACTCAGACGTTCTGATCACCGCTCGGTCCACGCGCTGGAGAAAGACATCCGCAACTGGGTCACGGCATGGAACGAGAACCCCAAACCATTCATCTGGGTCAAGACCGCCGAGCAAATCCTCAACTCCATATCACGACTTCTAAAACGAATTAACGGCGCGGGACACTAGCAAAGCGTTTCGACTACTCGGTCGTCACGATCGACGCCGTAGCGGTATCCGTCGTGGCTGGCTTGCTGTGAAAAATGCCGTGACGAAACACCAGGAAGTTGATACTGAGCACCACAGCGACGGTAGCCAGATAGACGATCTCAGTAGATACACCCAGGATCGTCGGCAGCAGCGACGTCGATGCAGCGGTCACACCGTATTGTGCAGCGGCGACCACAAGATATCGGCCAACCTGGTGGTGGAGAGACAGGGCAAACTCCTCGTGATGGGTCCATACAAAGACACGCTGGAGCGTGAAATGAACCATCAGCCCAAGGCAAAAGCCGATCGCCAAAGCCGCCTGAAAGGGTAGCCCAACGACATCAGCGAGGACAGTGGTACTCGTCAGGTAGACCAGCGCCACGGTGCCACCCGCTAGGGCGAAGCGCATCCCCTGGCCGAGAAGACCAGAATCCGGTGAGCGCAGGCTCCGCCCGGCCGACAGTACACGGCTACGAGTGGTGCTTGGTACCCGCAGAGTCCGCGTCACGCGCTTAACCGTAGTCGATGCACCAGAGCCGCCACGTACCCGCATGACTAACATGCGCTCCTTGACCGATCCAGACTACGAAACCCCTTCCTGCCGCATCTGTGGAGGCCGGTCCAACTCCGTCGGCACTGTCTATGGTCGCTTCAGCCAGCGCGACTACCACCTCGCGCGCTGTCCCGCGTGCGGCTACGCCTTCATTGTCGATCCCTGGCTCGACTATGCCGAGATCTACAACGACCGCTACTACGCGGGCCAAGGGGCAGACCCACTTGTGGACTATCGCTTCGAGCTAGAGCACCCCAAGGATTCGATCCGCGTCTATGAGTGGGATGGGATCGCTACCCTGATCGCCGATCTGGCCGGTGGCCCCGAGCCCTCACGTCGATGGCTGGATTATGGTTGTGGAAATGGCTGCCTGGTACGTCACTTGCGTGATCGGGGTGCAGCCGAGGCATTTGGCTTCGATGAGGGCTCTATTGTCACCGAGGCCAAGGCACAGGGCATCCCGATGCTGGACACCGATGATCTCGACACTCAAGCTGGGGCCTTCGACGTAGTGACAGCTATCGAGGTGATCGAGCACACACTTGACCCCGTGACAGAGCTGCGCCGCATGCGGCGTCTGCTGCGCCCAGGAGGCGTACTTTTCCTGACCACAGGGAATGCACAGCCCTATGCCGAGCGATTAAGTAAGTGGAGGTATGTCCTGCCGGAGATCCACATTTCGTTCTTCGAGCCTCGTACGCTGGAGCACGCCATGACAAGTGCTGGTTTTCGACCCGAGCGACGAGCGCTAGGACATGGATTCGACGAGGTCATGAAGTTCAAGGTGCTCAAGAATCTCCACATTCGCCGCCGGTCATCCCTTACCGACACGCTCCCGTCACGCCTGATCGGTCCGGTCGCCGACCGCATGGTGAGGCTCAGCGAGCACCCGGTGGGCTGGGCCTCGTAAGCTCGCGCAGAAACGCATCGGTGTCAGCAAGACCCTGCGGCGTCCCTATCTCATAGAAGCGCTCGCTCGCCTCGAAACCATAGAGGAGCCCCTCCCGCGCGAGCTTGGAGTACAGATCGGAAAGGTCACGCGTGCCTGGTGGCACCAAGTCAAGCACCGTCTGCTCGAAACCACCGAGCCCGTAATCAATCCAGGACATCTGTGGGAGTGGGGCATGCTTGTTGTCATAGGCGACCACGCGCCCATCGGCGTAGAGGACGTTGGAATTGTCCCAGCGGCCTTCGTTGCGCAGCACGCACATCAGCGCGGGCAGCCCGCTGACTCGCCAGGCCTCAGTAGCTCGTGCGTAGTCGATGCGCAAATAGGTGTCCCCGTACAGCACGAGAAAACGCTCACCGAGCAACTCGCGAGCGCCCCGAATCGCGCCAAGGGTACCGTCCAGCCCTGATCCATCATGGCTGTATGCGATCTGCACCCCAAAGCGCTCGGCTCCGATGCTACTTTCGATCAGCTCTCCCAGATAACCGACGCACAGCACAACCTCACGCACACCGTGAGTGGCGAGCAGACGTAGCTGGTGGTGCAGGAACGGCTCACCGGCCACCTCGATCAGTGGCTTGGGGGTGTCGCGGACCCGCTCACCTAAGCGGGTTCCCAAACCGCCCGCCAAGATGCACACAGTCGGAAGTTGGTTCATCCACTGCTCGCCGGGCGCCTCACCACGACGAGGCTGCGAATCCCGAAGGGCAGCCGGATGCCACGCTCGAGCAAGACGCGCTCCAGGTGGCAGGCCGCATGCCCAAGTTGCGAGTCGCGAGTGCGCTCGATGTCACGGCTTACCCGCGCCTCCAGCTCAACCCCCAGCAGATGATCGTAGCGGCGACGATTGCGGTGCTTGACCAGCCAGAATGCTGGATAGATGAGGCTCCCGAGATGTATGTCTTCGAGCACTTCTAGGCCCGTCTTCCGTGCCCGGCCAGCCAGCTCCCCTTGGCCGTAGCGCCGCTCGTGGCCCAGGAAGCGATCGTAGTAGTCATAGATACCCGGGCCGGCGGGAACCACCAGCACCGCTCGTGCCTCCGGACGCAGCACTCTTCGAACCTCGGCCAATGCCTTCTGATCGTCGGGCACATGCTCGAGCACGTTCGCGCTGACGACGGCGTCGATGCTTGCGTCCTCCATGGGGAGAGCGCCAAGATCGGCCTGCACCAGGCGCGCCTCGGGCACATTCGCGTGCGCCTTGCGCAGACCCGAGCCAACCAGGTCCACGCCGATTAGGGTAGCGTCGGGCCGCGCCGCTTGCAGATCCTCGAGTAGGTAGCCGGTCGAGCATCCCAGATCGGCGATCACTGGGGCATTCGGCAGTGACCCCAGTCGGGCGAGCATCGCGCGGCGCGTCCACACGTCGATGAAGTGGCTCCGACTACTCTCCTCGTGCAGTTCCTCAAGGTCGTCGGACCAATTGACGGCATGACCCTCGTCGACGTAGGAAAGGAACGACTCGACCGTGCCATCGGATCGCCGCCAACCGTGCGCAAAGTCGGGGAGCCGCTCATGACCGGGCGGAGCGAGGAGCACCGTTTGTCGCGATTCGGCAACAGTCATGCTTGAACGTCCGCGGGGTCTTCCTCTTCCCACCCGTGACTCGACTCCACGATGTACCGCGGACGATGCCTGGACTCGTCGTAGATCCGTCCTACGTACTCACCCATGACACCCAGCGAAAGTAGCTGAATCCCACTGAAGAAGGAGACCACGATGACGATCGTTGGGTTCCCGACTGGGAAGGCTACGCCTGAGAGCTTGAGCAGCAGGTAGACAACCGCAAGCAGGAAGGCCAACACCGCTAGGACGATCCCTCCCACCGATATCACTTGCAGCGGGTATCTAGAGAACCCGACGACGCCGCTCAACCCATCAGACCACGATCCATAGAAGCGATAGTGACTACGTCCCCCCGCACGCGGCTCGCGATCATAGAGCACTCCCGTCTGCTTGAAACCGACGAGTGGGACGAGGCCGCGTAGGAAGGTATGTGTCTCTTGGAGCGAGACGACGTTATTGACCACGCGCCGGCTCATTAAACGAAAGTCCCCCGCGTTCTTGGGGATCTCGACCTCCGCAATGTGATTGATGACGCGGTAAGCCATAGCCGCCCATAGCTTCTTGGCCCAGGTCTCACCGGCTCGCGTCCTGCGCTGCGCATAGACCACTTCGTAGCCCCCGCGCCAGCGATCGCAGAAGTCGGCGATCAGCTCGGGGGGATCCTGCAGGTCGCAGTCCATCACGACAACGGCGTCGCCACTCGAAGCTTCCATGCCGGCGATGGTCGCCGCCGGTTGTCCGAACCGACGTGAGAAGCGCAACATCTTCACCCGTGTATCGTGCTCCCTCAGAGCTAGGATCCTCTCCTCCGTGCTGTCGGTGGAGGGGTCGACGCTGAAGATCAGCTCCCAGGAGTCGAGATCAATGCCCTCGAGCACCTTCCGCAACCGCTCGTAGGCAATGCCAACGTTGGCCTCCTCGTTGTAGACGGGGAGAACTACGCTCAACGACCGCCTTGCGTCCGGACGAGAGCGTGAATGAAGATTTAAGCGCCGCCCCGTCGCGCTCACGGCAGCGTCCGCTCGCGTCGCTCGGTCAACGGGCAGGCCAAGTTCGCCGGTCACGCGTACTCACTGGCGTAGGCGCCCCCGAACTCGAAGTCAAACGGCAGCTCGGGCGCACCAGCCGCCGACATCGCTTGCCGAGTGTCGTCGGGCCTGCTGGCGTATACGAGTAGGAACCCTCCGCCGCCGGCGCCCACCAGCTTGCCGCCGACAACACCGCTGCGACGAGCCAACGTGTAGAGCTGGTCGATGTGCTCGTTGGCCATCCCCGGCGAGCGCCCTCGCTTGTGCTCCCAGTGCTCATGCATGAGCTCCGCGTAGCCGTCGAGGTCGCCCCGGCGCAGGGCTTCGCTGCTGCGCACCCCAAGCTCCTTGGTGTGATGCAGGTTCTCGAGCATCACGTGGTCGCCCGCCTGCGAGCGTACGTTTTGGTCGGTCAGCATCTTCGATGCCGATCGCGCCTCGCCGGTGTAGAACAGCAGCAGGTGATCTCGTAGACGCCGCAATGTCAACGAGTCCAACTCAAGTGGCTCCACCTCAACTGTTCCATCGGGATTATACGTATAGGTACAGATGCCACCATGAGCCGCAACGTACTGATCTTGCTTGCCGACGGGGTCTGAGAGCACATTGATCTCGATCTCGCAGGCCGCCTCGGCCAGCATTCCCGGCGTTATCGAAGTGCGTCGTGCGTGGGCCAATCCCTTGATCAGACAAACCGTATAAGCACCCGAGGACCCCATGCCCGTCCCGGCGGGCACATCGGCAACCGAAGCAATCTCCAGCGGTTTCCCGCGCCAGTGGCGCAGCAGTGTCTCGCGCAGAATTGGATGACGAATCTGGGCCACCTCGTCGACCTCCTCGGTCTCCGAATACTTCATTCGCCAGCGATTCTGGAACTCAGTATGAGTGAGCATGTAAACGTACTTATCGATTGCACCAGCTACGAGGAAGCCCCCATGCTCGCGGTAGTAGGAGGGGAGATCAGTCCCACCGCCACCCAACGAGACTCGCAGCGGCGCACGGCTGAAGATCACGCTCATTAGTGCATACGTCCCATCGTCCTCAGAGGGTGAAGCCTGCGGCCACAGCGTCGCCGTGAAACATCTGCACCGTCTCCAGCGAATACCGCTTGAGGTCCTTGCCGAGGCAGTCGAGCTTCTTCAACAGGTCGTTGGTGATTGTGATGATGTGACAACCCACCTGGTCAGCCTGCACCAGGTTCAGGATCTCGCGCGGGGAGGCCCAGATCAGCTCTGAGCGCGGCGCCTGAGCCATGATGTCGACCGAGCGCGCCATGATCGGCACGGGGTCGACACCAGCGTCGGCGATACGTCCGGCGAACACCGAGATGTAGGACGGAGCCCCATCCTTGACCGCCGCCGTAATCAACTCAACCTGCGCGGTCGTAAACAGCGCGGTGACGTTGACTTTGACCCCGTCCTCGGAGAGCTCGCGGACGAGCGGCGTCATCGACTCCCCCGTCGTCGTGGTGACCGGGATCTTGACGTATACGTTCTCGCCCCAGGAGGCGATGATGCGTGCCTGACGGCGCATCTCAACGGCATCATCGGCGAACACCTCGAAGGAGATCGGGTGCCTGGTGATCCGCTCGAGCAGACGTTGGGCAAACTCTGCGTAGTCGGTCAGGCCGGCCTTCCACATCAACGTGGGGTTGGTTGTGAAGCCCGCGATCCGCGGATCAGCCGCAAGAGCAAGGATCGCATCGAGATCAGCTCCGTCGGCAAAGATGCGGGTGGAGATCCGGTCGAGCACTCACCACACACCTTAACGAGAGCGCTGGTCGAGAAGCCGTGCCACGGCTTCGGGCAGGTCGGCGACGATCACGTCGGGGCTCGTCGCACCGCCACGCTTGTGGGCGCTGGCGGCGTGCGCGATCAGAACGGTCCGGCAGCCCGCGGCCCGGCCGGCGGCCATGTCGGTGTCTGTATCGCCCAGCATCCACGATGCCGCCAGGTCGAGCCCCAGCGTCTTGGCCGCGTCGAGCAGCATCCCGGGAGCCGGCTTGCGGCAGTCGCACGGCCCCGACAGCTCGCCGACCAAGCCTTCTGGATGATGCAAACATAGGCACGTGGCATCAAAGCGGACACCCTGCCGCCCAAGCAGGTCGAGCACTCGCGCATGTACCGCGTGTAGTTGCTCGACCGAGACCTTGCCCTTGGCCGCGGCTGGCTGGTTGGAGACGCACACGAGCGCGAAGCCGGCACGAGCCAACTCGTTCGCCGCCGCGGCGGCCCCCGGAAGCAGACGCACGTCGTCCACCCGCAACGGCGACTCCGGCCGGCCCGACGACTGATCGGGGACCAGCTCATTGAGCACGCCGTCCCGGTCGAGGAACGCGGCAGGCCGGCCGCTCACGACCGCGTGAAGGCCGCCAGAGACTCCCAGTGGCCCTGCTTGACGGCCAGCTCGGGGTGCGATACGAGCGCGTGCCACACGACGGCTTGGAAGGACTCCACGAGCGGCGTGCGTAGCTCTGGCGGAGGTTCGATCAGAATCGCGACATCAGCCAGCTCGGCGAGCGCTCCCCCGGGAGCGCCAACCACGCCATAGATCAAAGCGCCCACATCGCGCGCGGCCTCCATCGCCCCGACGAGATTGATCGATACGTTGTGCTCACGCGAGCCACCGCCAACGGAGAACACGAGCAATGCGTCGGGCCTGGAAAGTCGCGAAACCTCGAGCCATGCACTGAACGATGTCTCCCAGCCGTCGTCGTTGGTGCGCGCCGTCAACTCGGACACGTTGTCCGTGGGCGCATAGCTCTCCAGAGCGCACAACTTGCGAAAGTCGTTGACGGCGTGCGACGCGTGCCCGGCCCCGCCCCCGACACCGAGGATGAACAGGCGTCCGCCGCGCTCGCGCACCTCGGCCAGTCCGCGTGCCATCGCGTCGATCCGATCCGGCTCGATCGTCTGCGCCAACTCGGCAGTCGCCGCCAGATAGGCCAGTGCGTGCTCGCTTGGTGGCATCGGCAATAGTCTGACAGGCTCCATCGCATACCGTGAGGCCACCGGCAGGGAGTGTAGGCTCACCGACCGCACTCCGACTTCATGCACATCTGGGCCGACATCTTCACACGCGAGCTGGTCATGCTGGTCACGCTCCTCGCTCTGGGCAGCGCCCCGGCCTCTTTCCTGGGACGTCGTTTCGACGCCGCCGCACGCGTTGCGATGGCACCGGTGCTGGGTCTGTGCGTAGGCACCTGCGTGTTCACGACGCTGATCTGGTTCGCCGCGGCGCGCAACACCTACTGGCTGCTCCCGATTCTGGCGCTTGTCTCAATAGGGATCGCATTGCAGCGGGGACTGGCGTCAATCCCGATGGATCGTGGTGAAGAAGCACAACGTTCGCGCATGATGGCCCTGGCACAGCGACTGCGTCCTATCGATGCTGTCGCACTGGTCGTCGTGTGCATCGTGGTGGCCACACCACTCAGTTACACACTTCACGAGCGGCACAGCGTCGGACCGGTGGGATACGAGGTGTGGGATGCAGTGGATTACGCAGCTGAGCCCGACGCCATGGACCAAGACTCGATCCGTCAGGCCACCGACGCCTCCTCGAAGGCCGCCTTCAATGAGATTGCGTCCGACGCATCGTCGCGGTCGCTGCACTTGGGGGCGGCAAGCTCCAACTTCGCCAAATTGTTCTGGACGTTCTATGCCAGCGGCGAACAGAACCTCGACGCGGGTCCGCTATCGGCGAACCTCAACGAGTTGCTCAGTCTGCACGGAACAGATACGCAAAGCCCATTCCTGATCATATTTCTGGTTGCTGGAGCATTGGGCGCGTTCGCGGCGATGCGCTATGCCGCACCCAAGCCAAGCTGGGCAGCACCGCTGGCGGGTGTCCTGTTCGCCGGCCCCTTCTTTCTACAACTGCTTGCCGATGGAAGCCAGGCCGCCACCTGTGGTTTGGCGGTGATACTGCCAATCCTGGCTGTCGGTGTAGACGTTCTACGCGGAACGCGATGGAACAGTCTCGTCGTACTCGCTCTGTTGGCCTCTGGATTGATGGCGCTCTATCCGCTGTTCGTTCCCGCGATTGCACTTTCTGGTGCTGTGCTGCTCGCCAACACCGTAGGCATCGGCTGGTGGCGAGGTCGGCTCAACAAGCGGAGGATGCTCGCGGCAGCAGGGGGACTGGGCCTCGTGATCTCCCTGAGCGTCCTCTTCAACCTCGTGAGCTTCTTGCGCGACGTGCGCTACTGGCATCACGTGCTGGAGGGCACTTACTACCTGAGTAGCTTGCCGCAATACCACCTGCCCTACTCCGTCTTGCCAGGGTGGCTGTTGCAGACACGGGAATTCTATTTCCTGACTGAACTCGGGAGCACCTCAGCCAAGGAAGTATTGATTGGTGTCATTCTACCGGCTCTATTCATAGCCGTGATCTTTGCGGGCCTCAAACGTAACCGTGCAAGCCTGGCCCTCCTTCCGCCGGTAGTGATTTACGGAGCCATAGCGGCATATACGAGTGCTAGCCACCACTGCTCCTACTGCACTGACAGGGCCCTGCTGCCGATCGCTCCGCTGAGTATCGGACTACTCGTGCTAGGCGTAGCGGCACTAGCAACGGCACCAGGCGCTTGGCTACGCTTCGCGGGTATCGCCGTTGCGGCCGTAGCCTTGGTTGTCGTAGGAGCCCGCACACGCCAAGAGCGCATGCGATTCGCCGACGATGCCTACCTCCTAGATTCGGGAAACCGGGCGCTCCTTGCTCACCTGCCAGCTCACTCAGGAGCAGTTGACATTGAAGGCTATGGCGAGGATCCAGGTAGGGCACCTGGTGAGCTACCCCTCGTGTACTACTTGACGTCTGAGCACAACCACGGCGCCGTCTCTGTCCCAACAGAATATGAGGATTACTCAAGCCTTGCCTATCTCGGGGCACCGAGTCCATCAAACCCCGAGTTCTCCCCTAATTATCGTTATGTCTTGACACGACTAGAGGGCGTGCAGACTGCGAGGCGCATTGTCGCGAGAACCGGCTCGCTAGCACTCGAGAAACGTACAAGTCCGTTGGACGTGACGCTTGTATCCGGTGTTGCGGTTCCCTTGCAGCGTCTCGATGCTGACGGACTGGCGTGGGTGGAGGGGCCGCTGCACATGCTTCTGGTTGGCGGAGCCCAAAAGCCCGCATGGATCTCGCTTGACTTCAAGGCGATCGTTCCGGTGACGGTGCCCTCTCAGCCTGGAGTTCTGGCGCATACCGGCGCAAACGGTGTCGTGACCGCGTGTGTGCGTGTCACAGGTACCGCACCGGTACGGAGAGGTACGATCACCTTGAGCTTTTCGCCACACCCAGGGATCGTGCCTGCTGAACCTTTTGCTGTGGAGGAGCCACCTCAAGGGGTTCAACTGGTAGCCATGCGCGCAGTCACTCATTGCGTGCTATAAGCACACTCCTATCAAGTCACGCCAGCGATCCTGAGTGACGGCGGGCGACACAACGACCGGTAGTCAGACATTTCGCCGACATACGGACCACGAGCCTGCCCACCGCAGGCCTCGGACCTAACCAAGCCAGTCGGAGACCAAAGCAAACAGCCAACCTGTAGCTCCCAACTTGCTGTGAGCTACAGGTAATCTGAGAGTTCTGCTCGACACCACCGTCCAGCGTCGAGCAAAGCTCTCAGGACTTTCTAATTGGTTTTCCCGCGTTTAGCCAAAACCGCGTAGATCGGCTGAGTGTTGCGATCCTCTTCGAATCCCTTTTGGCCAGCGGGATGGAACCAATAGGCCTGCTCGAAGCCCGAGATACGACAGAGCTCGAGAGCGACCTCTGGAAAGATTGGGTGTTGATGGGTGGGATCGACCCAGAAAGCCTTTAGTGCATGGACCGCGTGCGGGTTGACCGTCTCAATGAGCAGAACTCCCTCCTCGCGCAAACGCGAGTGGGCAAGCTCCACAAACTCCATCAGAACCTCGTAAGGCAGGTGCTCGATCACCTCCAACGCGACAATTGCCCCGAGCGCACCGGGCTTCATGCCTCGCAGATACTCGTTCGCGTCTGCGCACGCGACCTCGTGTCCCTTCGTGCGAACGTATTCGACCATGCCAGCGTCCTGATCAACCCCACTGACCTGGATACCGGCTTCGCGCAGTAGGTCAAGCAGCTCGCCACGACCGAAGCCCACATCGAGGACCGGGCCCTGCCCCTCCAGAAGTGGAAGGTAGGCGCGCTGGATATCCCGAACGCGCTCCTCAGGGCCTCTGAAAGTGGCCTCAAAATCAAAGTAGGCTTGTTGCCCAACCGGACAGCCGTCCGCTTCTCGATATCCAACAACGGGGCCGGCGACAGGGTCTAACCAGTCGTGAAAACTGCGTGCCTCGCTGATGTATGGCGTAGTGCGATGCTCAGCCAGATGCTGCTCTACTTGACGCCCCAACTCCTCCAGAGCATCTAGCCGATGGCCTGGCTCCAGAGTGTCCAGGCACGTTGCAAGGACACTGATATCACTCACGTCGGTCCGGAGCTTTCGTGCCAGCGCCAGCGTTTCTGCAAAACGAGCCTCCTGCTGGTGCTCGAGCGTCTGAGCAACCTGGCGCAGACGGTTGACGCTTTCGAGCAGACGCCCGTTGATCGCGCGTTGTCGCGCAAGGTAGGGCGTCATGAGGCGATCTAGTGGACGTCGCAGGACCCTCTTAATCGATGCCTTCAAGCCGGAGCCCTTGACAGAGGGCTCCCTGGCGATCAGCTCGGGAAGGTCCCCGTAGTCAAGAGAAAGAATATGAGAAACATTTAGCGCACGAGCGCCATCACGAATCTGTCTCTCATGAACTATTCGCAGTCGGTTACGCATTGACTCACCAGCCACCGCCGGAGCGTGACCTGCCAGCACATGGCGTCGACCTGCCTGGCCGCGCTCCCGAGCCCTGTCGGGGTTGGCGAACACCTCTTGCATAAAGGCCGCGGCCTGATCAAGGTCAGGATCGGCCCAGATCCCACTTGCCGGATAGGGATGGGCACCCTCTCCCACCTCAATGGGACTCCAATCCACCAAGTAGGCATCGGCGTCTGTAGTGAACTCAAGGGTGCCCCCGTAGCGAGTGGCAATAACCGGCTTAGAGAGCAGCATCGCCTCGGCAACAGTCAAGCCAAAACCCTCAGAGCGATGCAACGAGACATAGCAGTCGCAGGCCGCGATCATCGCGTTCTTGTCGGCTGCGGAAACGTAGGCGTCGATCACGACAACGTCTGGGTGATCAGCCGCAGCCTGTAGTACACGGTCGTGCTCGTGGGGAATGTTCTTGGCATTGATCGACTTCAAGACCAGCTTGGCTCCACTACCCGGCGGGAATGCCCGCTTGAACGCCTCGACGAGGCCTACCGGATTCTTGCGGGCAGCTGTCGAGTGGTAGTCGTGAACGAACAGAAATATGAAATCCTCCTCAGGCAAACCAAGCGCTGTGCGTGAGCTTGTGGCTACGCGAGGCATAACCGCCGGCAGGATCACCTGCACCACTGGAACCGGCGAAGCGAGGGCGATCGCGTCGTAGATGTGACGTGACGCCACCCACACTTCGTCGACATACTCAAACGCCGTATCCCAGCCTGCGGGGAATTCGCCCAACTCCCACCACCACAGCGCGATCGTATGGCGACCCTCGAAGAACGATGTGCCGACCTCGCGTGCGAATGGCGCGATCGAGTCGCCATTCATGCACACGATGTTGATCTGGTAGGCAGCCGCGTCAGGATCAGCATAGGTGAACTCCGCGTCCTGACGGCAGGGCGGCACTAGCTGGGCTTGAACCGGCAACGCCGGCACCCCACTGGCATCCAGTCCCGCTATCAGCAGGCGAGCGGCCTCGCCGAGGCCGAGCTCGGAGGTGAAGAAACCGGCGACGTTGACACCCCACAGCGGCTCTCGCTCGTGCAGGTTGGGCGCCGCGTCGTGGTGGATGTGCGCGGGGGCCGGGGGCAGCAGGCGATCTATCAGTCCCTCCTCCTCGCGTCCATGCACGCAGAGCCAGCCTGCATAGCCCAGCCCGTCAGGACCGTCTATGTGAGGGTAAGCAGACCGGAGATCCTCGCGAGCATCCCAGATGGCCAGATGCAGACGCGTGAGACCCACCGCCTGTCCGCGCTCTGCCGGCTGATTGAAATACCCATAAAGCGCCTGCCTGCCTGATTCCGTGAACGGAGATTCCGTGCGCTCATCCTGCTGAATCGCTTCAATCAGCAGCCCGCGCATCGTCGGTGTGAGCCGAACACCGTCTTGGAGATGTCCCAGCCGCTCAGCGCGTGCTTGGTCGGCCTCGTAGTCGGCCTCGAGCAGCTCACGCGCATGTAGCTGGCTGAGCGTCGCGAGCGCAGGAACAGCGCTCAGCGAGGCGGTATCCACGGAGTCGCAAAGTCTGCCCGGATCGTGCGGATCGAGGTCACTGAAGTCGAACAGGCGCGCGGGATGTCCGGCGACTTCCAGCGAGTCGGAGCGGTCGTTGGGTCGCCACGAGGAAAGCGTCCACGGATCGAGTCCGTAGCCAGCTACGTGCAGTATGGAAACGTCCTTGGCGATCGCTGGAAGACCGGCAAACCACGAGTAGATCGCGGGGCCGTCATCGCTGAACCAGCGTGGCCACGCATGGAAGACCTTGTCCAAGCTCTCTCCCGCCCTGACGGCAAGCAGGCGGTGACTAAGGGCCCCACCGCCCTTGAGCCCAGCAAACGCAGGGGCATCCGGCGGTTGCTGCTCAGTGCCTACGCGGGTCATCAGCACGAGCTCATGCTGATTGGCCAGCTCTTCCAGCTCGATCAACGGACTGAGTACCCGTAGACCTGGATCCAGATAGATGACCGGTCCACCATCGGTCTGGTCGAGCAGCGACTCGAGCAGACGAGGGAGGACCGCCACACCGACCGCCCCCCGCGGATTGCCCACGATGGATAGTTCTCCGTCTGATCCGAGCAGCTCGTCGACCTGTAACACCCGAGTGCCCGTGATCACCTCAGCGCCAGCCACACCGCCTAACACGAGAACGGTGAAATCGACGTCGGGGTGGTGTTCGTGAAGCGTCGAGACGAGAACGCGTGCCCGCGCCAACTCACGCCGGCTCACGATCGTGCATGCGTTCACGGCCGAGATTGTATTAGGGCCCTGATCGGTGGCGCAGAGTCCCTGCTCGTGGTGGCATCTGCCATGCCAGATCACCAACTGGCCGCGAACATACGACTATCGGCAATCGCATGGAGCTCTCGATTTCGTCTCGGATGCAATCGAGAGCTTCAAAGTGCCCTGCGGCGCGCCCCGCGCCGGAGTAACGGCGGGCTCCCGGGTTGGATGACCTCGCGAACGGCGCCTGCTAGGTTCCCTCGCCCATGGCGGCACTGCGAGACCACCGGCGGCTGGCACGACTGATAGATCGAGGTGCTCGGGGCACATTACGCGCCGCTAGCGATCAGCCGCCCCCGGGCCCAGAACCGGGCGCGCCGGCTCGCTTTGCCCGCGAGCTCGCACCGGGGCATCTCGCGGGGCATCAGACCGGCGTCAGCCGCGCTCTCTATGAACGCCTGGCAGCAGAGGACATCGCCGAAACCGAGCGGCTGATCGGCGAAACACCGGAGCTGGATGCTCTGTATTCGTCCACGACCGATCCTGGGACGCGCCGGCACATGATTCTGGCGTTTGGCATCTGGCTCGGCGTGCCGGCAATCACACAGAAGAGCGGCCTATCCGCGGTCCAGCCCCCCGAGGACATTCACATCATGGCGCGAGGCCCGTCCGCGGCGGCCGGCGGCCTGTATGAGGCCGACATGGTCTTCGATGCCTTGGCGGGCGCAGGAGTGGACATGGCCACGATGAAATCTGCCCTGGATTTTGGCTGCTCCTCGGGCCGGGTCGTCCGGGTTCTCGCCGCCCTCTATCCAAACATTCAATGGCATGGTTGCGACCCCAATGGGCCGGCCATCACCTGGGCCGGTGACAGCCTTCCGGGCGTCGACTTCTTCCTTAGCGGCAACGTTCCACCGTTGGATCTGCAAGCTGGCTCACTCGATTTGGCTTATGCGATCTCGATCTGGTCGCATTTCGCCCCAGATCTCGGCTTGCGTTGGTTTGAGGAGATGCACCGCCTGATCCGCCCCGGGGGATATCTGGTCTGCACGACGCACGGGCTAACGGCGGTCGCTTACTACGCCACGCTTTCGCTGCGAGCACCACACCAGTCCGATGAGATCTTGGGTGCCATCTACCGCAAAGGCTGGTGGTATGCCCCGGAGTTCGGAGAGGAGGGCGACTGGGGTGTCGTCAACCCCGACTGGGGCACGGCGTTCCTCTCGCCAGAGTGGCTGCTCACGCAACTATGCCCACGCTGGCGTGTCCTTGAGTTTGCACCTGGGCGCAACCAGGACAATCAGGACGTGTTCGTTCTTCAGCGTGTCTGAGAAGAATCGCCCGGGCACAAGAGCAGCTCGCCCGATTGCTAGCGTTCAATAGCCCTTGTCGACCACGATTTCACGACCGGCGGCCCAATCGGCCGATCCGAGCGCTCCGGCCGCAATCTCGGTGACGAATGTCAGCAAGACGTTCCGGCTGCCCCACCGCCAGTACTCCACGCTCAAGGAGCGTGCCCTGCACCCGTTTCGCACGACGACCTACGACGAACTCCACGCCGTCCGGGACATATCGCTGGAGATCGCCGAGGGCGAATTCTTTGGGATCGTGGGGCGCAACGGTAGCGGCAAGAGCACGCTGCTGAAGTGCATTGCCGGCATCTACCGCGTCGACGACGGTCAGATCTCGATCGCTGGCCGCCTTTCCCCGTTCATCGAGCTGGGGGTCGGCTTCAACCCCGACCTCAACGCGCGCGACAACGTCGTCATCAACGCGATCATGCTCGGACTCACCCGCAAACAGGCGATGGCACGCTTCGACCACGTCGTCGCCTTCGCGGAGCTCGAGGGATTCATGGATCTGCGCCTGAAGAACTACTCCTCCGGGATGCTCGTGCGCCTCGCTTTCGCGACCGCGATCCAGGTCGACGCCGAGATCCTGCTGATCGACGAGGTCCTCGCCGTCGGCGACGCCGCCTTTCAGCAGAAGTGCTTCGAGGAGTTCTTCCGGCTCAAGCGGGAAGGAAAGACAATCGTCTTCGTGTCTCACGACATGTATTCCGTGGAGCGTTTCTGCGACCGGGCGATGCTGGTGGAGGAGGGGCGCATGACCAAGATCGGAGACCCCCGGACGATCGGCCGCGCCTACCACGAGCTGAACTTCGGCAAACTCGCCCACGACGCCCCGGAGGAGAGCCACTCCACCAGCGGCACGGCTATCGCTGATGCATGGTTTGAGAACGCGGCCGGAGAGCGAGTCACCAGCGCCGCTCAAGAGGATCGCCTGAGCATGTGCTTCGAGGCGCGATTGGCTGAGGATCTGACCGATCCTGTATTCGCGATCACACTGCGCACCGAGCTCGGACACACGATCATCGTCGCGCGCTCAGACCAGCACGGCCGCGGCAGTGGCGTCTTCAAGAGCGGCGAGAGCGTCATCGCGAGGTTTTCGATCCCCAACTGGTTAACTCCCTCTCGCTACCGGATCACACCCTCGCTCGCCCACGAGGGAACAGGCGACGCCGCTCTCGCTCTGGTCGAGGACATGGCCTCGATCGTTGTCCATGGGACCACCAGCGGCGGCATTTTGGAGCTACCCGTCGAGGTCAGCTTGGAGCGGACGTGAGCAGTCCGGGGCTACGCCTTCCGATTCCGCGTCGCTCGCAGGCCAGCCACCGCGTCCAGGGACCCTCGGCTTTTGGAGGAGGCGGCGGCTTCCAGCGTTTCTGGTCGCTGACGTTCATGCTGGCGCGCACCGAATTCAAGCTGAAGTTCTTCGGCTCGGTGCTGGGTTACGTGTGGACGCTGATGCGCCCGCTGATGCTGTTCGGGGTGATGCTGTTCGTGTTCACCGTGATCCTCAACATCAACGGTACGAGCAAGGTCCCGCACTACGCCGAGTATCTGCTGGAGTCGATCATCCTGTTCACCTACTTCCAGGAAACCACGGCCGGCTCGGTGGCAAGTTTGGTGGGCCGTGAGAACCTGCTGCGCAGGGTCCGCTTCCCTCGCCTAGTCGTCCCTCTGTCGGTCGCCCTGAACTGCTTTTTCAACCTTTGCATGAATCTGATCGTGGTGTTCATCTTCATCCTCGCCAGCGGCATCGAGCCCCGCTTGAGCTGGCTGGAGTTGATCCCGCTAATCCTCATAGAGGTGATATTCGCGGTCGGGGTCGGCACGTTGCTGTCCGCGCTGTATGTGCGGTTTCGCGACGTTCAGCCGATCTGGGAAGTGTTTCTGCAGCTCCTCTACTACGGCTCGCCGATCATGTACACGGTGCAGACCGCGGCCAAAAAGTCCCTCCACATCGGGGGTTTCAGCCTCCCCTTCTCGCGCATCCTGGTACTCAACCCGCTCGGGGCGATCTTTACGCAGGCGCGCAAAGCGCTGCTGCAGGCGAGCGCGCCATCGGCGGCGGGCGCAATCGGCGGCACGGTGCGCCTGCTGATCCCCCTGGGCATCGTCGGTGGCCTGTTCGCGCTTGGCCTGTGGTACTTCAACCGCGAGGCACCGCTGATCTCTGAGAAGCTCTGAGTATGAACGCGGTCAACACATCCACCGAGCAGTCGCTCCGCGAGGAGGTCGAGCAGTTGCAAGCCCGTGTCATCGCGCTGGAGTCCGAGCTGGTCGAGACCCAGGCTCGTGCCAACACGGTGGTCTCCCAGGCCCAGGAGCGCGTCTACTGGCTGGACCGCTGGCACCTCGACCTCAACGCCCTGATGCGACGGCCGGGCGCCGCCGAGCTGCGTGGCGCACTGCGCGCGGTGCGTGCGGCGACACGGCTGATCAGACAGGCCAAGCGCCGTCTGGGCTCGTGAGCGAGTCTCCCGGCGCTTGCCGCGTCAGCGTCGTGATTCCGGTCAAGGATGGCGAGCGTTATCTGGAGGAGCTGCTCGATGCCCTCGAGCGTGAGGAAGTCGATGAGACGCTGGTGATCGACTCCGGCTCACGAGATCGCTCGCGCGAGATCATCCGCTCGGCGGGAGTGGATCTGCTGGAGATCGAGCCGCTCGAGTTCGGCCATGGCCGCACCCGCAACCTCGGCGCCGAGCGCACCAGCGGGGAGCTCATCTGCTTTCTCACCCAGGACGCGACGCCGGTCGCTGGCTGGGCGGCCGCCTACCGGGAGGCGTTCATGCTCGAGGAGCATGTGGGCGCGGCCTATGGACCGCATCTTCCCCGCCCGGACACGAGTCCGATGATCGCCCGGGAGCTCACGGAGTTCTTCGCCTCCTTCACCCCCGACGGGCGCCCCGCGATACAGAGGGGGAACGATTCGCCGTTCCTGTCCAACGTCAACGCCTGTTACTCACGCGCATGCTGGGAGGAGATCCGCTTCCGCGATATCGCCTACTCCGAGGATCAGGCCTTCGGGAGCGACCTGCTCGACGCCGGTTGGACGAAGGTCTACCACCCTGCAGCAGCGGTGCTGCACGCGCACGACTACGGCGCGCTGGAGTTCATGCGCCGCTACTTCGACGAGTACCGCGGCCTGCGCGAGAGCACCGGGCACGTCGAGCCATTCGCGCCCGCCAGTGCTGTGCGCAGCGTGGTTGGCGCCGTTGCCGCGGACCGGCGCTGGATGGCCGAGCAGGGTATGGGTGCCACCGAGAAGGCGCGCCTGACGGCCCGCGCCGCGGTGCACCACGGCGGCAGACGTGTGTTCTCCGCGCTTGGCTCACGCGCCGAGCGCGTGCCCGCCCCCTTGCAACGTAGGCTCTCGCTCGAGAGTCGCGGCAACGCTGGCTCCGAGCCAACAGACACCCAAGGCCAGGCGGGAAGCTCGAACGTTCCGGCGGGCGAGTCCGTCCCCGCGCGGGCGCTGAACGACGACTACGAGGCAGCCGCTCGAGTCTGGCGCGATGGACCGGTCGCGCTGCTGGAGCCGGTTGCCGGCATGGCCGATCGAGAGCGGCTGCGGATCGCCTTGGTGATCCCCCCGTTCAATCGCGGTAGCGGCGGCCACAACACGCTGTTTCAGATCCTGTCGCGACTCGAGCGCCGCGGGCACGTCTGCAGCGTCTGGCTCAACGACTATCTCAGCCAAGCAAAGTCGGTGTGGCCCGCCGTCTTACGCGCCGAGATCAACGAGTACTTCGCCCCCTTCGAAGGCCCGGTGTACAAGGGCTTCGATCAGTGGCAGGGGGCCGATGTGGCGATCGCCACCGGCTGGCAGACCGTGCACCCCACGCTGCTGCTCGACCAATGTCGCGCGCGGGCATACATCGTCAACGACCACGAGCCGGAGTTCTCCCCCACCTCGACCGAGCGCCTGCTGGCCGAAGACACCTACCGCCACGGGCTTCACTGTGTCGCGGCCAGCCCCTGGCTGCGAGACCTGCTCATCGACCGCTACGAAGCGCCCGCCGACGCGTTCCAGCTCGGCGTCGATCACGCAACCTACTATCCCCGGCCCGTGGTGCGCAGACGCGACACGATCGTCTACTACGCGCGACACACCACCCCTAGACGCGCGGTCCCGATCGGGCTGATGGCGCTCGCCGAGCTGCACAGGCGCCGTCCAGACGTGCGGATAGCGTTGTTTGGCTGCAATGAGGGACTCGACACTCTCTTCCCCTATGAGCGCTTGGGCATGTTGACGACCGAGCAGCTGTCCTGGCTCTACTCGGAGGCCACGGTCGGTCTGTGCCTGTCGCTGACCAACTTCTCGCTGATGCCGAAGGAGATGCTCGCTTGCGGCCTGCCGTGCGTGGAGCTCGCCGGGATCAGCGCCGAGTCGATCTTCGGCGCCGACGGTCCGCTCGAGCTGGCGACGCTCGATCCGCGTTCGATCGCCGACGCGTTGGAGCGGCTGCTGGAGGACCATGAGTCCTGGGAGCGCCGCTCGCGCGAGGGCCTCGAGTTCGTCGCCTCCCACACCTGGGAGCACGCCACCGACGAGGTCGAAGCCGGGCTGCGCCACGCATTGAGAGAACGCGAGTCTGCAGCCGCGACGCGCTGAGCGCTCTGATGCAGGACGAGCACCTCACATCGACCGCCAAAGCCCGGGCGACGCTGCGGACGCGTCTTACTTCTCTCGCGCCCGAGGCGCAGTTGACCGTGCTCGCGACGCTCGCCTTCCTTGGCGTCACGATCTGGTGGCTGGCGCAGGAGACACGCACACTGGATTTCGACAGCGCGATGCACACCCTCGACGCGTTCACCGTGCACGACGAGATCGCGAGCGGCCACTGGACCGCCGCGTTCACCGAATGGAACACCTATCCGCCGCTCGGCCACATAATCGGCGCGATCGGCGTGTTCGTCGCCGGCTACAGCAGCTTCGCGGTCATCCTCGCGCTGAACCTCGTGTTTGTGCCGCTGCTCGCGGCCTCCTGCTATGGCGTCGGGCGACTCCTCGCGGGACCTCGAGCCGGCCTGCTGGCCGCGATCTTTGCGCTCGGCACTCCGATGATCGTGTCCGAGGCCCACGAGGCATACCTCGACCCGACGCAGGCGGCGTTTGTGGCCGCGGCGGTATGGGGGATCCTTGCCAGCGAGCGTTTCGAGCGGCAGGGGATCTCGGCCCTGGCGGGCCTCGCCACCGGCCTGGCGCTGCTGACAAAGGAGACGAGTCCGGTCTTCCTCGCCGGCATTCTGGCGGTCGTGCTGGCGCGCGGCGGGTGGCGTCACTGGCGCGGGCTGCTCGCGTACGCCGTCCTCGCCGCGGTCATCGCCGGGCCGTGGTACTTCGAACACCGCACTTTGATTCATCAGCTGTTCCTCGCGCACAGCGCCGAGGCCAACGCTGTCGAGGCCAACCCGTTCGGTGGCCCCTATCCGACGCTGTTGTCGCTCAAGAACATCGGCTGGTACTTCTGGGACGCCGCCAACATCCAACTCCGCGCCGGCCTGCTGCTGCTGTTCCTCGTGGGCACGATCGCGGCGATTCACAGGTGCGTAAAGCACTCAGGGCCGCAGAACCTCTTCCCCGAGGTGCTCGGCGGCGCCTTCGTCTCGTGGGTTGGAATGACCTGGCTGACACACAAGGATCCACGCTATGACCTGTCGGCGTTGATCTATATCGCGGTGCTCGGGACGGCCTGGATCGCGACAGCACGGCCGCGAGTGCGCCCGTGGTTGGTCGGTGTGCTGCTGACGACAGTCGCGGCGAGCTTCGCGAGCGTCGCATTCGGGCTCGGCGGGACCGGTTATCAACTCCGCGTCGCGCTGCCCGGCGCATACGACAAGACCGCGCTTGGAGCGCGCTACGTGACGCTCTACTCGACGGCCGGCTGGTTGCGCGGAGCGCCCGACAACCACGATGGGAATGTCCTGGCGCTGATGCGCGGGTTGCGCCACGACGGCATCAAAGGGGTCGCCTTCTGTTGCGTGAACCCGATCGACTTCAGCATCGGCGGACTCCAGGTGTTCGCGATCGAGGCGGGACTGACCGACGTCGGCACCTCGACCGCCGACCTCGCGTCGCTCACTCCAAAGGAGGTGTTTCTGCTCGCGCACGCGTGGATGCCCGGCGAACCACGCCCCTGCCAGACGTTCGAAGGAGTCGGCATATACGCCGAGCTGGGGAACCCTCTGATCAAGCCGTTTTCGGACTACACCTTCATCTGTCCCGGCCACCATCCGGAGATCTACGGCCACACCTGAGGGCCGGGCACGCCCAGCGTCTAGGTGAAGAAGCTGCCGAGCGTCAGTAGCTGGGAGGCGTAGCACATGCCGATCATGGCCACGACCAGTGTCGTGGCCAGCGGCACCTGCCAGCGGCGCCCCAGACCGAACGTGCCCGCTACCGCGATCGCCGCCAGCGCGGTGATCGCGGGGAAGATGTAGCGGCCCTGTTCAGCCACCACGGTGCGTCCACCGCTGGGATCAAAGAAGGCCGCCTCGACCGCCACGAGCACAGACACGGGGAACAGCGCGATCACCGCCAGCTCGAAGCGCCGCTGGCGCACGGCGAGGCGATTGCGCACGGCGGTCGACAGGGCGAGCAGGCCGACGATCGCCATCGCCGCGACGATCACGACGTAGACCCAGCGGGGAAAGTCGAACGTGTACCAGCCAAATGACGCCCATCCCCGCTGCACATAGATCTGAAAGAACGGCCAGCCCGCTGGGAACAGCGGCCCCATGAACGACAGCCTCGGTAGGAACAACTCCCACAGGTAGACCAGGAAGCGCCCCGGCATGTGCTCGGCCAGCGTGAGCGCGCTGGAGACGGCAGCCGCTGGCGGCGCGGTGTGCTGCCCCGCCACGGTGCTCGGGTAGAAGATCGGCTGAAGGACCAACGCCCAACCGGCCTGCGCGGCGGCGAACGTCCCCGCCAGCGCCGCCCAGGCGCGGGTGTCTCTGAGCCGGTGCTGGCGCCAGACCATGCCGGCCACGCCGATCACGGCGGGGGGATAGATCTCATAGCCGGTCTTCTTCATCAGCGGCGCCACCGCCAGCGTGGCGCCGAGAGCCAGCGCCAGTCGCCAGCTCAGACCCCGTCTGAGCCCCCGGATGAGCAGATACAGCGACAGCGCAGCCGCCGCGTTGATCCCGTTGTCGTTGTTGATCGCGCCCGCCATGAAGCTGAACATCGGGTGGAACGCGACGAGCAGCCCCGCGACGACCGCGGCGAAACGCCGGCGCGGCAGGAGCTCCCTGACGATCCCATACGCGCAGGCCGCCGCGAGCGCGCCGAGCAGTGCCGAGACCAGGCGCATCACGGTCAGCTGCGAGAACACAGATTGCGAGCGCACGAGCTCGTACGCGAGCGCCGTCAGACCGTAGTAGCCCGGAGGGTGGGGCGAGGCGGCAGGGGTCGCCCCACCCCCGTTGTCACTGGGATGCGGCGTCGCGGCTCGCAGACGTTCGGCTGCTTGCTGCTGGGCCATCAGCCAGGGCGGGCGCCCGACGCCCGAGCTCGACTGCCCGTACAGGTCGACGGCGTTCATGGCGAGGGTCTGGTCGGTTGAGAACGCGGCACGCGCGTCCGGCGTGCGGGCGGGAGAGTGCCCGGTCGTGGCGAGGTACTGGCCATAGGCGAAGTGATCGGGCTCGTCGGGTGCGTTGAAGGCTGGCGTGATCAGCGCCCAGGAGGAAGCGTTGAGGAACGCGACCAGCGCGATCATCGCCGCCGGTCGCAGCACGTGTCCGCGCAGGCGCAGCGGGCGCTCCGCCGCGCTGCGCGCCAGCAGCAGTAGCGCGATGATCCAGGCGAGCGGCAGGACCACGAACAGCAGCACTGGGTAGGTCCACGCGCCGACCAGGCCCGGGCGGAACAGCGCCGCGCGGGAGAAGATCGCGCCGGCGGAGGCGAACAGCGAGCGTTCCCTTCCGGCGGGCGGCAGGAACCAGACCGCGATGCGCTGTTCGACGGGCGCCCCATCGAGTCGTGCCGGGAGATAGTGGAACGGCAGTCCGGCCGTCCCGCCGATTCCCACCGGCCCGTCGAGCGGCCGCACACAGACGGTCGCCGGCACGTATTCGGGCTTGCTGGGTCGCAATGGGATGGGCGCGGAGAGAAGCGCCTGATTTCCCCCCGAGGTGGCCGCGGCGGCGCGTGAGACGATCGTCCTGCCGCCGGTGATCACGCTCACGGCCGCTTCCAGACGAGGTCGCTGCGCGAACAGCGCGAGCTGGACCTGACCTGTGTCCGCCGGCAGGTCGAGGCCGGGTATACACAGCGTCTGTCCGGGATTGACGTTGGCGACGACGCTTCCGATGTCCACGCTGTCCGTACCCGTGTAGTAGGGACGCGGGATCGCGAGCTGCCAGACGATCAGGCCGAGCATCAGCAGACCGACGATCGCCGCCGGCCACCACACCCCGCCGGATCCTTGCAGTAGATTCGCCGGAGCCCAGCGCCTGCGTGGATGCCGCGCCCGCGCGTCCGGCGCTGACGCGGGCTCCGGCGGGACGCCGCTCACCGGCGGCGCAAACCGAGGATCGAAAGCAAAAACGACGAGAAGAAGATCTGAATCCCGACGATCAGAACCGATGCGGCGACCACGGCAAGCCGTTCGTATGACAGCGAGCCGAAGCCATGCGAGATCCAGCTCACGAGGATCACGGCTCCGAGGACGAGGCCGACCAGCACGAACAGCCCGCCGAGCAGCAGGCCGTGCTCGAGCCTGAAGCGCGAGCGCATACGATCGAACCAGGGATCGCGCTCGCCCATGAAGTAGGTCCCGTAGGCGTGCGCGCAGAGCCCGAGCGCGAGCACCTGCGTTCCGACGATCATCAACAACGACCCGCCGATGATCGCGTGAACACCCCAGGCCCGTCCGAACAGGTCCAGGCCCGACTCGGTCACGAGGATCACGAGCGTGCCCAAACCGGCGAGCACGGTGCCGGGAACGATGAACAGGTGATTGGGGCTGTGAACCAGCAGAAAGCGCAGGTGCCGCCAGCCATCGCGGAAGCTAGAGAGCTTCGATTCGCCTCCACGTGGGTGGTATTCGATCGGGAATTCGGCGATTTTCAGGTGCTCCTTGGAGGCGCGAATGACCATCTCCGAAGCGAACTCCATGCCGGTCGTGCGCAGATCCAGCCGGGGCAGCACATCGCGGCGCAGAGCCCGCATGCCACAGTGGGCATCCTTGATGCCGGTGCGGAAGAACAGATTCAGCAGCCCGGAGAGCAGCGGATTGCCGATGTAGCGGTGCAGCCACGGCATCGCACCGGGCTGGATGTTTTTCATGCGATCGCCCATCACCAGCTCCGCGCCGCCTTCGAGCTCCTCGAGGAAATGCGGAATCTCCTTGAAGTCGTAGGTGAGATCAGCGTCGGCCATCACGATGTAGCGGCCCCGCGCGGCCGCAAAGCCGGCCAGGTAGGCGCTCCCATAGCCGCGGCGAGGCTCTGAGATAACGCGTGCTCCGGCGTCCGCGGCCAGTTGCGCCGAGTTGTCTTCGGAGGCGTTGTCGACGACCACGACCTCGCCGAGGATCTCAGATTGCGCCAGCACCTCCAGCGCCTCCGTGACGCAGCGCTCGATGTTGCCTTCCTCGTTCAGGCACGGGATCACGACCGACAGCAGGATCGCGGAGCTATCCGCAGCGTCGGCTTGGGCGTTGGACCTTGTCTGCTCTGCAGTGCTCATCAGGAAAAGCCATCTGGGTCCACATCGGATCGGGCCCAGTTCGCATAACGTAAACGCACCGCAGGCGGAAAAGTGGCGCGCTTTCAAGCGATAATGCTACCGCAGGTACCGCACGACAGCCACTGCTCGAGCCTGACAGCGCCGGGGGCGTGAGCGGCGCCGGTTGCGCTCTGTGGCAGTCTCTGAGGCCAATGCGCGTGTGCCTGGTCTATGACTGCCTGTTCCCGTACACGGTCGGGGGCGCCGAGCGCTGGTATCGCAACCTCGCCGAGCGCTTGGCCGAGGAGGGCCACGAGGTGACCTATCTCACGCTACGCCAGTGGGATCGCGGAGCGTCGCTGGACCTCGATCAGCGCATCAGCGTTCTCAGCGCGGGCCCTCGCATGGCGCTGTACACAGCGGGCGGGCGGCGCAGGATCATCCCGCCGCTGAGGTTCGGCATAGGGGTGTTCTGGCACCTGCTGCGCCACGGCCGCCGCTATGAGGTGGTTCACACCTGCTCCTTCCCGTACTTCTCGCTGCTGGCAGCCGCGCTGGTCAGGCCCGTCTGGCGCTTCGGCCTGGTGGTCGACTGGTTTGAGGTCTGGAGTCGACACTACTGGCGGGATTATCTGGGAGGCATAGGCGGGCGCATCGGCGAGCTCGTCCAGCGGCTGTGTGCGATCGTCCCGCAACGCGCGTTCTGCTTCTCAGAGCTACACGCGGCGCGCCTGCGAGAGGAGGGGCTGCGCGGTCCATTGACGGTGCTGAGAGGGCTCTACGCCGACCCGGCGGCGCCGGCCCTCGCGGCGGAGGCTGAGCCCTTGGTCGTGTTCGCCGGCCGCCTGATTCCAGAGAAGCGTCCGCAGCTGGCCCTCGCGGCGTTCGCGAAGGCGGCTGAGCGGATCGAGGGTCTGCGAGGCGAGTTCTACGGCGACGGTCCCGAACACGATGCGCTGCTGAGGGCGATCACAGAGCAGCGGCTGGGCGAGTCGGTGAGTGCACCTGGATTCGTGAACGCAGATGTGGTTGATAGCAGCATGAGGCGGGCCTCGTGCATGCTTTTCACCTCTCAGCGGGAGGGTTATGGAATGGTGGTCGTGGAGGCGGCCGCCCGCGCCACACCGAGCGTTGTCGTGGCCGGCGAGGACAATGCAGCCACCGAGCTGATCAGCGAGGGCGTCAATGGCGTGATCGCCACGTCTGATGCCCCCCAAGTCATCGCGGATGCGATCGTGCGTGTCCACGATGCGGGAATCGCGATGCGCCAGAGCACCTCGCAGTGGTACGCGGAGAACGTCGAGCAGCTGTCGCTCGAGTCCTCGCTTCAGAAGGTGCTGGCGAGTTACGAGGTTTGACGGGTGGCTGCGGTCAGGACGGCGTGTCAGACCCGGCCGACGCGGGGAATCCGTCCAGTGTCCTTGCGTAGCTTGCGAGCGTGAGACGCGCGGTGCGCTCCCATGTGAACCGCTGGGCGCGGGCCAGGCCGCGCTCGCGTAGGTCTTTGCACAGCGCGGGATCGCTCAGCAGACGCTTCAGCGAGTCGGCGATCGCCGACTCGTCGTGTGGGTCGAACAGCAGCGCCGCGTCACCCGCGACCTCGGGCACCGAAGAGGCGTTTGAGCAAGCGACTGGGACTCCGCGCGCCATCGCCTCGAGCACCGGCAGACCGAAACCCTCATAGAGCGACGGATACACAAACGCCTGTGCCATCGCCCAGAGCCCCTCGAGCTCCTCCGTGGAGATCCAGGACAGGAAGCGTACGTCGTCCTCCACACCGGCCGCCGCGGCCCGCGCTCGCAGCTGCGACTCGTGGTCGGTGCTATAGCCGGGAAGAATCAACAGTGGCCGTTGCTCGGCGGGCACACGGGCGAGCGCCCCGATCAGAGCCATCAGGTTCTTGTGGGGCCGCTTGGCGGAGAGGCTGAGGACGACGCGCCGCTCACCGAGGTCCAAGCGTTCGCGTGTCTCGCCCTCGCCCAGCGGTCTAACTCGCTGCACCGCCCCCAAGCCCAACGGCACCACATCGATGCGCTCCGCCGCGGTACCCAGCAGCTCGACCAAATCGTCCCGTGTGCTTCTCGAGTCGACGATCACTCGATGTGAGCGACGCACCGCGGCCGGCACCAACACACGCATGCCGAGGTCGCGGATCCCGGCGTGGGCTTCGGGAAACCGTGCGTAGATGAGGTCGTGCACCGTGAGCACTCGGCGAAAGCGCCCCCACACCGGAGCGGTACTCGCCAGGCTGTGCATCAGATCAATGCCTTCGCGGGCAGCGATGCGCGGCAGCAGGGTCTGCTCGCCGAGCACCCACTGCACCCGGTTTCGGGCATTGACGGGCACCGTCACGCCAGCTAGCAGCTCGCCCCACGGTCCGGCGCTGTCGGCCGCCTCACGGTTTGTGAACGCTGTGAAACGTACGTCTGGAGCGGCCTTCACCAGCGCGGGGATCAGCTCGCGTGCCGCCACCTCCATGCCCCCGGTCTCGCCGGGAACGAGGAAGATCAGGTTCAGACCGACGTGGGGTGGGACACTCAAGACCCGAAGGCTAGCGTCCCAATAGCATGGCTCCGGTGCCGAAAGTGATCGCCAGCCCGAAGACCCGGCCGAAACCATGCTGCGGCCGGCGCTCTTTCCCGCTGCCGACAGCCGAGTGGACCCCGCCGTCTTGAGCGCCGCCGTTCCCGCCTTGAGAATTGGCATCGATGCACGCGCTGCGAGCGAGGTGGCAGCTGGGCGCGGACGTGTCGTGCGCGAACTGCTGCGTGCGCTGGCCGCTCGCAATGACGACAGCCACCGTTATCTGCTGTATGCGCGGAGCGTCTGGCCGGACGTGGCGCTCGACGATCGGTTCCAGTGGCGGCTGATCGCCGCGCGCGACCCCTGGTGGCATGTCCGGGCAGCGCTGAGCGCGAACCGCGAGTGCGATGTCTTCCTCTCGTCGAACTCCTATCTGACCACCTGGTTCCTGAGCGTTCCGGCGGTGCCGGTGATCTACGACATGACAACCTTTGAGTCATCGATGCGGCCCAATCGCCGCTCGACGATCATCGAGCGTGCCACTCTCGGTTTAGCGGTGCGCCGCTCGGCCGCGTTCATCGCCATCTCCCAGGCAACCGCCGACGCGCTGACCCAGCACTATCCAAACGCGGCGACGCGCATCACCGTCGCGCCGCTGGGCGTGGCACCCGCGCTTCACGCTCCGGTTCGGGCCACATCCCCAACCGAAGCGCCAGCTGAGTTCGAGGCGCTGCCAGAGGCCGACTTCGTGCTTGCCGTCGGGACCCTCGAGCCTCGTAAGAATCTGCCGCGACTCGTCGATGCCTATCGTCGACTGCCGAGCTCTCTGCAGCACGAACATCCGCTTGTGGTCGTCGGCGCCCTTGGCTGGGAGACCGGCGAGACCCTGGGCGCGCTCGAGTCGCTCGGCGAGCGCTGCATACGTCTCGGTTATGTTTCTGACGCGGCGCTTGCCGAGCTCTATCGGCGTTGCGCTGTGTTCTGCTACCCGTCGCTGGGCGAGGGATTTGGACTGCCCGTGCTGGAGGCGATGGCCGCCGGCGCGGCCGTGCTCACTTCAAATCTTTCCTCGCTGCCGGAGGTCGGCGGCGAGGCCGTCGCATATACAGACCCTCGTGACGTAGATGACATCGCGAGACAACTCGAGTCGCTGCTCTGTGACCCGGAGCGCCGGAAGAGCCTCTCTGAGCGCGGAATAGCCCGGGCGGCTGAGTTCTCCTGGACGAGCTTCGGCGAGCGGACGCTGGCGGTCCTCGAGCAAGTGGCGCGCCGAAGCTGAGCCGCCAGAGCGATCAATGCCTGCTCGAGGCCACCACGTCGGTATAGATCTGCTCCATCCGCGCAACATACGCGTCGAGGGCATAGTCCTCTCGCAGCCACGCGCGGGTCGACTCGAGGCCCTCCCGACCCTCACCGGAACGCCAGCGCCTGATCGCCTCCGCTGTGGCTCGGGGGTCCAGTGCCGGGACCACCTGCACACCAGGGCGGCCGGCGAGAATGTCATAGACCCCCGCGCCCGGCGTGAGGATCACAGGTGTTCCCGACGCGAGCGCCTCGAGCGGGGCCAGACCCCATGCGTAGCGCTGGCTCTGGATCACAAAGACGTCAGCGGCGGCGTAGGTGTCCTTCAGCTCCGCGTCAGTCAGTGACTTTCGCGGCAGCGTCACGCGGGTGTCCAGGTCGCGTGTCCTGATTTGCTCGGCCAGACGATCGGCATAGGCCGAATCGACGTGGTCGGAGCCGGTGATCAGCGCGTGGATCTGCGGCTGGTCGCCCAGCAGCGAGATTGCGTCGATGAGATCCTCGAAACGCCGGTGCTCGACCAGGATGCCCGAGCCCACGACGAGGAAGACCTCATCGGGGATGCCGAGCCGGGCGCGGGCGGCGGCGCGGTCCGGCGGGTCGAAGAAGTGCGCCGGAGGTCCGACGGGCACAATCAGAGCGCTCTTGCGATAGCTGCGTTTGACCATGTCCACCTGCTGGGAACTGAGCACCGCTATCGCGCTGGCGCGGCGCGCGTCGAGCAGATCGGGCCACGTCAGCGCCGCCTGCAGCACTCGGCGCAGCGGCGAGCGAGGACCGGTGATCGTCTGCTCGGGCACGATCGCCCGCTCCCAGAGCGACTCGTCGTTGCGAGTCCATACGAGCGGCACCGACAAGCGTCCCGCGGCGATGCGTCCGGGCCGTAGTGCCAGCCACTCGTGGGCGTTGACGATGTCCGCGTCGCCGGGGACGAGCCGTGCGACCTTGGGCATGTCCAGCCAGAAGTGACGGGCCAGCGCCGCGTTGCCAACCGGCAGCTCGGAGACGCCCCGCCTGACGGAACGTATCTCTAGCTGATCCGAAGCGTAGGAAAACTCGCTGCCGGGAACGAAATCGTGACACGCCACGGTGACACGGTGACCACGCCTGAGCAGTCCGGTGCCAAGCTCGAGCATCAACCGCACGCCACCACCGCCGCCCGCCTTTCCGCCGACGTGATGGTGGATGAGCGCGATGTGCATTGGCGAGAGTCGGTTGGTCTCGCCAAGCGCACAGCCAACGCTTTTCGCGGCGGCGGACACCAGCGGTCCAATATCCTCTGCGCGAATGGTATCCACGCTTCCGGCCGATCGCACTCCGCCTGCGGCCGCTACACCAGCGGACATCCTCGATACCACCGACGCCGGGCCGGCCGTGATCCGTGGCGGTCTGGTTCGCCTCGGCGCCTACGGAATCGGCACGTTGGCCACAGTCGCCTCGAGCGCCGTTGTCATCCGCCATCTCGGCCTGATCGACACGGGACACTTCACGACAGTCACGGCGCTCGTCATGATCGTCGCCACGATCAGTGATCTCGGGCTCACCGGCATCGCTGTTCGCGAGTACGCGGCCGGCCCGAAGTCTGACGGGCAGCTGTTCCTGCGCAACCTTCTCGGGATCCGCTTCGCGATTGCGTTGAGCGGGCTCGTGGTGGCCGTCCTCTTCGGCCTACTCGTCGGCTACCCGCCTGTGATGGTGATTGGGACAGTCATCGCCGGAGCCGGCATGATCGTGGTCGTCGCTCAAGACGGATGCTCGATTCCGCTTCAGGTCGGTTTGCGGTTCGGATGGGTGGCTGGACTTCAACTCTTGATCCAGGTCGGAGCGGCGATCGAGGCCGTGCTGTTGGCCCTCGCGGGCGCCGGCCTGCTCCCCTTCTTTGCGCTGCAACTGCCCGTCGTCATTCCAGCGCTTATTTTGACGGCGATAGTTGGAGGTCGCGACTCCCGTCTCGTTCCCGTGCTCGACACACAGGAGTGGCGACGGATGGTCGGTCGGATTCTGCCGTTCTCCGCCGCGGTCGTACTCTCGGTCGTGTACTTCCAGATCGCGCAGATCATGGTGTCGGTCTTGTCGAGCTCGACGGAGACGGGGTATTTCGGGGTTTCGTTCCGCGTGCTGGCCGCATTCACCACGTTGCCGCCGCTGCTCGTTTCCACGGCGCTCCCGCTCCTCGCCCGCGCGGCGCGCGACGATGCAGAGCGATTCAGCTATGCGAGCCGCAAGCTCGCGGAGACGATGCTGATCGCCGGCTGCGGCCTGGCCCTCGCTCTATTCCTCGGCGCCGGGTTCGCGGTCACCGTCGTTGCCGGTCCCGGATTTGGGGGCTCGATCGCCGTCCTTCACATTCTGGCCTTCGCTCTGCTGGGAACCTTTGTCATCGGCGCCCGCGGCTACGTGCTGCTGTCGCTCGATCGGCTGCACGCAATGCTCGTGTCAAACGCGATAGCGCTTGTCGTCGTGGTGGGAGCCGGGGTGCCGCTGGTCAGCTCCTATGGGGCCAAGGGAGCCGCCATCGCGATGGTTGCCGCCGAGCTGACACTGGGCTTCTGTTACGAGCGCTCGCTTTCGTTCAAGCAACCGGAGCTGCGGCTCAGGCTCGGATTCGTGCTGCGCGCCGCCGCAGCGACGCTGGGCGCCGGCGCGGTCGCGGTCGCGATCAACGTGAGCCCATTCGTCTCGGCGCTGGTCGGCTCGGGGATCTACATCGTGGCTCTGCTGGCGCTCGGAATCGTCCCCCCGGAGATCCGGGATGGGCTCTTCAAGCGGCACTCGACATGAATGCCCAGGCCAGCGGCAGCGAGCCAGAGTCGCATGCTCAGTTCGCGGAGGATCGCGTCCTCGCCGAGATCTTTGGCGAGCGCACCGACGGCATCTGCGTCGAGGTTGGCGCCAACGATGGGCGCACCGGAAGCGCGAGCTATCTGTTCGAGAAGCGCGGCTGGCAATGCCTGCTGGTCGAGCCAATACCCGCGCTAGTCGAGGAGATCCGCAAGCACCGCGCCTGCACGGTCGTCAACTGTGCGGCGAGCGACAGGGACGGCACCGCAACCTTCTTCGTCGCCGAGAGCGTGGAGGCGATCTCGGGCCTCGATCTCACGCCAGAACGCGCGGAGCGGATCCAGCGGGAGGGTGGCACGATCAAAGAGATAACGGTGCGCACCGCGACACTCGACAGCCTGCTCGAGGAGGCTGGCTTCGCCGAACTCGACTTTGTGACGATCGACGTCGAGGGTCACGAGCTGTCCGTGCTCGAAGGCTTTGACCTGGGGAGGCACCGGCCGCGGGTCGTGATCCTCGAGGACAACTCGGTCAACGGCGAGCTCGGCGTTGCCCGGCACATGAGAGACGGCGGCTACGTGCACTTCAAGAGGACCGGGGTCAACGAGTGGTACGCACACGAGTCCGACACCGAGCTGGTCAAGCCCGAGGAGATCAGGAAGTTCGAGCGTGCGAAGAAGATTCAGCGCTGGGATCGCCGGCGTCGGCAGCTTGTGACTCGTATCGCGACGCGCGGCGGGCGCTACTTCCCCGAGTCGACCAAGCGCCAGCTGAGGGAAATCTACGAAGTGGTCTTGCGCACCGCCCCCCGACGCCGAGGATGAACGGCCGCCCATCACCCTCGGCTAGGCAGCGTGCCATGGCGTTCACCTGCACCGCGCTGAGCTCTCGCGGGATTGCGGCGACGCCTTGATCGAGCACCGAAGCGCATCGAAGCGAGCAATCGGCTCCTCGGAGCTCGCGTGGCTGATCGCGCTCGGCATCGCGGCCGTGTACGTCGTCGTGTTCGTCCTTCAGCTTCCACGAAACATCGGGCAGCTCGGATGGGTCAGCGACTACGCATCGGGCTATACGTTGCCGGAAACGCTCGTGCGGAGCGGGACCGGCGGTCACACGCTCGTGTCGACCACCGGCGCGTATCTGCCGCTCTGGTTTGGCCTGCTCACGGCGAGGCTGCCATTGCATCGCCAGCTGTGGGAGATCGTCCCATGCCTGCTGTTTCTCGCGACGGCCTCGACGATCGGATGGTCCGTCGCGCAGGTCGCGAGCCGCCGAGCGGCCGTTCTCGCCACGCTAATAGTGCTTGTCGCCTCGCCGTGGGCGCTGGCGTTCTTTATCGCTCCCGTTGCGCACAACACGGTCTACCCGACCACCGCGCTGCTCGGGGCCTATCTGATCTGGCTGACACGAGGAGATCGACGACGGCGCAGCGTCAGCCTCGTCGTGCCCGTGCTCGCCACCGTCGGGTTGGGCGTGTGCATCGCCTCAGACGCTCTACTGATCGTGACCGGAGTCATCCCTTTCGCCGTCACCGCAGTGCTCGTCGCCGTACGGCGTAACCGGCGCTCGGACCCGCTGGTCCTGTCCGCGCTTGCGACGGTGGCCGGGGCGATTCCCATAGCGGCACTCACCTCCGCGATCATGCGCTCCGCGGGCTACCGCACGCTGCCCCCGCCCGCCGAACTTGCTCTGCCCTCGACCCTGCCCGAACATGCCCAACTGTTGTTCAATGGCCTCGAGCGTCTGTTCAACGGCTACCTCGGTCACCGCTCTCCCGGCCTGTTTGACGCCCTCACCCCGCCCGCGTCCGGCCCACTGCACAGCGAGCTCGGATTTGCCTGCGACATCGTCCTCGCCGCAGCGCTGATTGCGCTGATTGCGGTCGGGGCGGGCACCACGATCAGGTTCATCCGATCTGAATGGCGCGGCGGGGATCCGGGAAGCCCGGCACAGCTGGGACGCGCGTCGCATGTCATCTACTGGTTGAGCTCAGCCGCGGTGACCTGCGCGGCGTTCATGTTCAGCACCAAGGCCATGGTTCGGCACGAATCCTATTTTGCGACCGTGATCTTCTCGGTGGCGGCAGTCGTGCCGCTGCTCATGCGCCGGGGCTCGGTCGCGCGCTGGCTGATTCCCGCTGGCGCGTCGATCATCTTCGCCGGGAGCCTCGTGGGACTCACCAGCCATTATCTGGATACGGTCTATGAACCGCCGATCGCAAATTACGGATCGTACGTCGTGAAGCTGGCACGCGAGAACGGTGTGAGGACCGGGTATGCCGGCTACTGGGACGCGTCGAGCTTGACTTGGAGTTCGCACAACGATGTCACGGTGCGACCGGTCCAAGAATGCCCGAACTCCTCAGGCGCAGGCATCTGCCCGTTCTTCCTGATGAGAGTTCCGTCCTGGTATGTGCCGAAGCGGCGCCGCAGCTTTCTGCTGGTGGACCCCGCCACGCTCTATGTGGTCGCTCTTCCCCAAGGCCTCGGACCGCCGATCGCAAGCTATCCGGTTGGACCGCTGCGGATGTACATATACCCCTACGACATCGCCTCGCGACTGGGTCCTCCAGCGGATTGAGTCAGCCGGCAGGCGGCCCAGACTCGAGCCCCCAGTCGACCTTCACAGCCGAGAGACCCGCTGCGACCCGTCGACGATCAGATAGTTCTCTGTGAGTGCCGATCGAAATCGCCCCTCTCAGCAAGATGGCTCCTTGGGATGGAAGATCCCGTATCGAAACACCAGGAAATTTGTGCTGAGCACCACTGTCACGGTTGCTAGATATACGACCTCGGTGGACGCGCCTAGAGCCGACGGCAGTAGCGAGGTCGATGCGGCCGTCACGCCGTATTGAACAGCGGCCGCGGCCAGGTAACGACCAACTTGATGACGCAGCGGTAACGCAAACTCCTCACGGGCTCGCCAAACGAACAGTCGCTGAAGCGTGAAGTGGACCACGAGTCCGACACCAAAGCCGATCGCCAGCGCCATCTGAAACGGCAGGCCGCCCACATCTGCGAGCAGGGTGGTCGTGGTGAGATAGACGAGGGCAACTGTCCCACCCGCCAAAGCGAAGCGCACGCCTTGCCCAAATAGCCCAGAGCTCGGCGAGCGCAGGTCTTTCGCTACCAGCAGCGCGCGGCGAGCGTGGGCTCTCTGTGTTCGCAGTAGTCGGGTCAAGCGTGTAACCGTAGAGGACTCACCTCAGTTGGTCGTGGTGCCATTGGCGATGGCGCACCAGCTGTGTGGTCTCTCTGGCACTCAGTGCGCAACGGATGGGTGAGACGTGGCGAGCCCACGTAGGAACGTATCTGTGGCAGCAAGTCCCTCGGGCGTGCCTATCTCGTAAAAGCGCTTGGTTGCCTGCATCCCGAACAGCTCGCCGCGTTGCGCAAGCAGTCTGTAGAGCACCGCCATGTCTCCCTCCGAAGCTGATACCAGGTCGAGCGCGCCCGGCGTGAGTCCGCCGAGTCCGTAGTCGATCCAGTGCATCTGCGCGGTTGGCGCATGCTTGTCGTAGCTGACGACCCGGCTATCGCTGTACACGGCGTTCGACGTATCCCAGCGACCTTCGTTACGGAGCACGCTCATCGCCGCGGGGAGACCGCTCTCGCGCCAGGCATGCGCAAAATCGCCGTAGCCGATGCGCAAATAGGTGTCGCCATAGAGAACGAGGAACCGTTGACCGAGTAGGGGGAGCGCACGGCGGATCGCGCCCAGTGTGCCATCCAGTTCGGGTCCGTCATGGCTGTAGCGGATGCGTACGCCACAGTTTTCCTCGCCGATCCGTGCGGCGATCTGCTCGCCGCGGTAGCCGACGCACAACACCACGTCGCGCACGCCGTGAGCAGACAGCAAGCGCAACTGGTGGACGAGGAACGGCTCGCCCGCCACCTCCAGCAGCGGCTTGGGCGTGTCACGGACGCGGGTACCCAAGCGCGTTCCGAGCCCGCCCGCGAGGATGCACACAGGGATCTCGACTGGCTGCGCCAGTTCGTCCACTCCCTACTCCTCCCAGCCGTGCCGAGACTCGATTATGTACTTCGGGCGCTGCCGCGACTCGTCGTATATGCGCCCGATGTACTCGCCCATGACACCCAATGAGAGCATCTGGATACCGCTGAAGAATGAGACGACGATCACGATCGTTGGGTTCCCGATCGGGAATGCAACTCCCCCGATCTTCAACCCCAGATACGCGAGCGCCAACAGAAAGGCGATCCCAGACAAGGTGATTCCCAGCAACGAGATGAGTTGCAGCGGATATCGCGAGAATCCCACAATGCCGTTGAACCCGATCGCCAGCGAGCCCCAGAACTTGTTGTACTTGCTCGTTCCGGCCGCACGAGGATCGCGATCGTAGAGCACACTGGTCTGGCGGAAGCCGACCAGCCCCACCAGTCCGCGGAGGAAGCCGTGGCCCTCCTTGAGCGAGACGACGTTCTCGACCACCCTGCGACTCATCAGCCGGAAGTCGCCTGTGTTCGGCGGGATCTCGACCTCCGCAATCCGCGCGATCACCCGATAGCCGAGCGCGGAGACGATGCGCTTGGGCAGTGTCTCTCCGGCCCGTGTGCGCCGTTGTGCGTATACGACGTCGTAGCCTTCGCGCCAGCGAGCCACCAGCTCGGCGATGAGCTCTGGGGGATCCTGAAGATCGCAGTCGATCACGACGGTCGCGTCACCGCTCGCGGCCTCCATACCAGCCAGCGTCGCCATCGGCTGGCCAAAGCGGCGCGAGAAGCGCAGCATCTTTACGCGCGGATCGCGGAGGCGAAGAGCAGCGATCACCTCCTCGGTGCGATCCGTCGAGGGGTCGACGCTGAAGATCAGCTCCCACTCCAAATCGAGATCAGAAAGCACGCTCGAGAGCCGCTCATAGACGCGATCCACGTTGCTCTCCTCGTTGAAGGCGGGGATCACGATGCTCAGACTCGAATGCCGCTGAGCACGGGTCTCGGCCAGGTCAGGCTGCTGGGTCATCGTTCCTTTCGGGCCGGGATACCACGGTCAGGCCGCGGATGCCGAAGGGCAAACGGATTCCGCGGCGCGAGAGAGCCTGCTCTACCCGGCAGGCCGCATACCCCACCCGGGAGTCCTGGGTGCCGCCTATGTCTGACGCGACGCGCGCCTGCAGCGCATCGCCCTGGAGATCGGAGTAGCGGTAGCGGTTGCGCTGCTTGACCAGCCAGAATGCCGGATACAGCAAACTGGCCAGATGGGCGTCCTCGACTATTTCCAGTCCAGCCCCGCGCGCCTTGGATGCGAGCTCGCCGCGGGCATAGCGTCGCTCGTGTCCGAGAAAGCGATCGTAATAGTCGTAGGTGCTTGGACCGGTGGGCACGACAAGCACACCTCGGGCACCCGGGCGCAACACGCGTCGTAGTTCCCGCAGCGCCTGCTCGTCGTCGGGAACATGCTCGAGCAGGTTGGCGCTCACAGCGCCGTCCAGACTCTGATCCTCGAGTGGCAGAGCACATACGTCGGCCTGGACCAGGCGGACGTCTGGCACGTTGCGATGCGCCATGTCGCAGGCCGGCCGCGACGAGGTCGACCCCGGTCAAGAGCGCCTGCGGGAACTTTGCCTGCAGGTCTTCGAGCAGGTATCCGGTCGAGCACCCCAGGTCGAGGATGGCCGGCTGAGGCGACAGCGGACCCAAGCGCGAAAGGATGCTTGCCCGGGTCCACACATCCATGAAATGCTCGCGGCTGCTCTCCTCGTGCAGTTCCTCCAGATCGGCGGACCAGTTGACGGCGTGATCCTCGCCGACAAACGAGATGTATGGATCCACGCCGCCATCGGGTTTCAGCCAGCCCCGATCAAAGTCCGAAGATTCCCATTCCCGGCGGGGCTCGCAAGGGTGGCCGCTGCAGGCTGGCGGTCACGGTGCGGCGCAACATTTCTGCGAGTTGGATGTCATACGTCTCCCCAGTCGAGCCCGCGATCGCCGGGCACGATCCTGCGCAGGGTGTAGATATCCGAGGCGAGGTCATCCAGGTGTTGTGGCAGCTCCGACCACGGGTCCCAGAGCGCGCTCAGGAGCTTGGCGGTGACACCGTCGCTGGCAGCCGAACCAGCCAGACCGCCAGCGCCGCTCCGCGCTCAAGAGGCGCCCCTCCCGAGCGCTGCTGCTCGAGCGCACGCTCATAGAAGACCTGCCCGACACGCTCCGGGCCCGCGGCGAGAACCTCGTCCAGCATCCGCGTGTTCAATGCCCCGGGAGCAACCGCGTTGACATCCACGTGGCACTCACGGAGTTCCTCGGCAAGTGTCTCAGCGAAGCGCACGACCGCTGCCTTGGACGCGGCGTATGCACTCAGTCCGGGGAGCGGGTTGGTTGCCCCGCCCCCGGAGAGCTGCACGATCTTTCCGTACCCTGCCCGTCTGAAATGAGCCATCAGCGCCCCCGGGCGGGGAGCACCGAGCCGAGCAGGTTTACCTCCACCGCCCGCGCCCATTGCCGCCAGTCGACCTGGTCGATCGACCCCTTGGGCCCGTAGATCCCCGCGTTGTTGACGAGGATCGTGAGATCCGGCACCGCGCTCCAGGCTGACCGCCACCAATCTGTCAACGTCCTGCGCGTCAGCAAACGTCGGCAACCTCGGCGATCACCTGCTGGTCCTCGGTGGCGAAGCCACCGAGCTCCTTCCGAGCGAGCGACAGGGTCTCGGGGTCGCGGCCGCATATGCACAGCGCGTCTATTCCGGCACGCAGATATCCGCGGGCTATTTCAAGACCCAGGCCCTGAGTGCCGCCGGTTATGAGGGCGCTCCTGTCGCGCAGCTGATCGCTCATCAACGCACCGCCTGTCCGGTGGAGCTCAGACGAACTGGCTCGGGGCTGCCCACACGCGAGTAGCGCAGGCCCGGGAGCCCGGCCAGCGTCGCCGACAGCAGGCCAGCGGCGTCGATGACCACCGGCTCATCCAAGGCAGCGAAAATCGCCGCTGCGGGCAACCTCGCGATACCCCGGCCAGCCCGTGCATACCACGAGCGCCGCGGCGCCATCGGCGGCTTGCAGGGGAGAGTCGCACAGCTCGGTGTCCTTCTGGAGGTTCGCCGGCAGGCTGCTCACGCTTGGGTCGTGTGCGCGAACCCGCGCTCCGGCACCGGCCAGCCATTGGCAGAGCTCTACCGCGCTCGAGCGTCTCAGCGTGTCGGTGCCTGGCTTGTAGGTCAGGCCCCAAACGGCGACGGTCACGCCCGCGAGCGCCCGCTCTTGGCCGGTCTGATCACCGACGAGCTCCAGCAGCTTGCGCTGTGCCCAGAGTTTGTGCGCGGTGTTGCCCGCGGCCACCCCCGCGAAGACGTCCGTGGGGAGCTCCAGCTCGCCTCCCAGAGCTCGCAGAAAGCCTATGTCGCGAGCGAGTGTCCCGCCAGCGAAGGCGTCGCCGGGCGCGAGGTATGCACGCGGGCCGATGCGGCGCTCGCTCTTCAGCCCTCGAGAGACCTCCGCCGCGTCGGCGCCGACCCTCTCGCAGATCTCAGCCACCTCGTTGATGAACGCCACTGAGGTGACAAGAACCGTCCAGCGCATGCTCGTCGTCTGAGCCGACCGATCCTCATCCATTCCATCTCCGCACCAATTCGCGCGAGCAGCTCGATCAGCTCGTCACGGTCGCGGTCACTACTTCCGCCGGCGACGATCCTGTCGGGTTCGCCGAAGGCGGCCAGCCACGCCACCGGCGCGGTTCTCCGTAGGCAGGCGAAGCGGACGCTACCGCCCGCGTCGCCTGGCACAACGCGCCCGCAGCTCGGCCACGCTTCCGACCGGCAGCTGGGAGGACACGATCACGAGCGCTTCCTCGGCGAGCGGCATCAGCAGCTCCTCGGCCCGGCTCATCACCCACTCGACATCGGCGTTGTCGTTGTCATCGACCGGCGTATCGAATGTGACCCAGGCCTGGCTGACGCCGGCGAGTGCGCCTGGATCAGCCGAGAAGCGCACACGCTTGCCGACCTCGCCGATGAGCTCTGCGAGACCCGGCTCCGACACCGGCGGGCGGCCCTGGGCAAGCTCCGCCACGACTATCGGGTCCGGATCGACGCCCAGTACCTCTCTGCCCATGCCCGCGAGGCAGGCCGCGGTCACACTCCCGAGATGCCACAGGCCGAGGACAGCTGTGCGTCCTCGTTGATTTGCTGCAGCAGCCGGCATCATCGACGGTTGATCCTATCCGAGCGTTTACTGAGCAACCGCGGCACGCATGCTGGCATATGGACTCGAGGCATAGGCCGCCTCGACCTGTTGCCAGGCGTAGCGTGCGTCTCTCAGGTCACCGTTGAGCAGGCGCTCGTCGTGGGCTTCGATCGCGTCGGTGAAGCTCATCCACTCGCGCTCCCAGGAGCGGTCCTCCGCAGAGTAGGCAACTTCCTCGACCTCGGGGGGCCCGAGCTCCGGGCTCATCCGATAAATCCGCAGCTGTTGCGGGCCATAGGAACGAACCAGCCCGTCGACCTGGATCTTGGCTGTGCGGCAGTAGATCTCGAGCGAGAAGAGGTTCTTCCACTCGGTCCAGCTCACGTGCAGCATCGCCCATGGCCCGTCGCGCGAATCCGCCTCGCCCAGGATCAGTGCCGCGTTGTCCTCGACGGGCGTGTCCCAGAAGTGTGTGCGCAGCAGCGCCGAGTGCAATGCCAGGGGGCCCGCCAGCCAGTGGGTCAGGTCGAGCAGATGCATACCTTGGTCGATCAGCTCGCCTCCTCCGGAGCGCGCCGGTTCTGCACGCCACTCCCGGTCATAGCCGGCTCGCCCACCGTGCCCGTAACGTGCGCGCAGATGCATGAGATCGCCATGGGCTCCAGAGTGGACCTCCTCGGCGGCACGAGCGATCCCTGGATGGAAGCGATGGTTGAAACCCACCTTGACGAGACGTCTGCTGGCACGCTGACACTCGATCAGACGATCTATCTGCGCGGTCGACACACCGGCCGGCTTCTCCACGAGCACGTGTGCGCCCGCCCGCAGTGCCTGCTCGGCGAGTCCCGCGAGCTGATCGTGCACGGTAGCCACGACGACGACCTCGGGATCCGTCGCGAACAGCTCCTCGAGAGTCGAACAGGCTATCGCCCGATGCTGCTCGCCGAGGCTCCGCGCGGCCTGCTCGTTGACGTCATAACAAGCGAGGAGCTGGTCATCTGGCGCCAGCGCCGCGGCCCGCTTCGCTCCGATCAACCCGCAGCCGACGATCGCTACGCGCATCGCGCTCACGCGTATTCGCTGGCGTAGGCGCCACCAAACTCGAAGTCGAACGCGAGCTCTGAGGCCCCCGCCGCCGCCATCGCCTGCCTGGTGTCCTCAGGCCGGGGGGAATACACGAGGAGAAAGCCACCGCCACCGGCACCTACGAGCTTTCCGCCGATCACGCCACTGCGCCGGGCGAGCATGTAGAGCCGATCGATGTGCTCGTTAGCCATTCCAGGCGAGCGGCGTCGCTTGTGTTCCCAGTGCTCGTGCATGAGTTCCGCGTAAGCCTCGAGCTCGCCGGTCCTGAGCAGATCGCAGCTGCGCCGCCCTAGCTCCTTGGTGCGGTGCAGATTCTCGATCATCTGCTGATCGCCAGCCTTCGATCGCTCATCCTGGTCGGCCAGGACAGCTTCGACGCCGAACGCGCCTCGCCCGTGTAGAACAGCAGCAGTTGGTCGCGCAAGCGCCTGAGCACGCCTGGGTCTAGCTCGATTGGCTCCACCTCGGCGCTTCCATCTGGATGGAATGTGTAAGCGCAGATCCCGCCATGCGCGGCGACGTACGGGTCCTGCTTGCCGACCGGCTCACCGAGCACATCGATCTCGATCTCACACGCCGCCTCAGCCAAGGCCCCGGGTGTGATCGAGGTTTGCCGGGCGTGGGCTAGGCCCTTGAGTAGACAAACCGTGTAGGCACCTGAAGATCCCATGCCCGTGCCTGCTGGGACGTCCGCGACAGAGGCTATCTCCAGTGGGTTGCCCCGCCAGTGGCGAAGCAGCGTCTCGCGCAGGATCGGGTGGCGGATCTGGCTGATCTCATCGACTTCCTCGAGCTCTGAATACTTCATGCGGTAGCGCCGCTGGAACACGGTGTGAGTGAACATGTAGACGTACTTGTCAATTGCGCCCGCGACGAGGAAGCCGCCATGCTCGCGGTAGTAGGAGGGTAGATCGGTCCCCCCGCCCCCCAGCGAGATACGCAGCGGGGCGCGGCTGAAGATCACGCTCATCGATGCCTCCCGATGCTCATCGCACGACGCCCTCGGGGACGTGCTCGCGCCATGCGTACTCGCTCTGCGAAAGCCACTCGACGGTGCGCGGGACCGCCTCGCGGATCGTCAGCTCGGGCTTCCAACCGAGCCTTCGGATGCGGCTGGTGTCGAGGTGGATCAGGGGGCTGTCGCCGGTCCACCCGCGCCGGCCACCGGTGTGCTCGAGTTGCGGCGAGACACCGAGCTGAGCGGTGATCAGCGCCACCGAATCGTCCACGACGATCGTCTCGTCGGTGCCGAGGTTGTAGACGTGTGCGCCCGGGTCCTCGCGGTGGTGCTCGGCAGCCGTGAGGATCGCGCTGACGCAGTCCTGGACGTACAGGTAGGACTTCTCCTGGCGCCCGTCGCCCAGCACCCGCAACCGCGTCGGGTCGCTCTTCAGCGCACAGAAGAAGTCGAACACGTGCCCGTGGGTGTAGCGCTCGCCGAGGATCGAGACGAAGCGGAAGATCAGGCCGGTGAAGCCATATCCGGCGGCGTAGGCGGCGATCATCCCCTCTCCGGCGAGCTTCGAGGCGGCATACAGCGAGGTCTGCACCGGGAAGGGGGCGTCCTCCGGTGTGGGGAACACGTCTGGCTCGCCGTACACCGACCCGGTCGAGGAGAACCCAATCCGGCTGACGCCGCGCGCGCGCATCGCCTCGAGCACGTTGGCGGTGGCGATCGTGTTCTGCTCGAGATCGCGCCGTGGGCGCTCGAGGCCGCGACGGACGTCCGCGTTGGCCTGCAAGTGAAACACCCAGTCGCAGCCCTCGAGCGCGTCCTCCAGCGCGTCCTGGGCGAGCACGTCGGCCTCCACGAGCCTGAAGCCGCGCTGGCCGCGAGCGCCTTCGAGGAACTCGCGCCTGCCGCTGCGGAAGTCGTCGATCACGGTCACCTCCACCCCGAGCGCGAGCAGCCGGTCGGCGAGGTTGCTGCCGATGAAGCCACCGCCGCCGGTGATGCACGCGCGCTTCATCGCTCGCTTCCGTGCATGGGGAGCTGGTGAGGTCGCGCCCCTTGCATAGAGACCGTCATGGCTAGAGCGTGAAGCCCGCTGCGATCGCGTCGCCGTGGAACATCCGCACCGTCTCGAGCGAGTACTGCTCGAGGTTCTTGCCGAGACAGTCGAGCTTCGTGAGCATGTCGTGGGTGATCGTGATGATGTGACAGCCGATGTCGTTGGCCTGCACGAGATTGAGTATCTCACGCGGCGAGGCCCAGATGAGCTCAGAGCGCGGCGCTTGAACCATGATGTCGACGGAGCGGGCCATGATCGGAATGGGGTCGACGCCGGCATCCGCGATACGCCCGGCAAAGACCGATATATAAGCGGGAGCCCCATCCTTGACAGCCCCCGTTATCAACTCGACCTGGGCCGTCGTAAACAGCGCCGTGACGTTAACCTTTACTCCTTCCTCGGAGAGCTCGCGAACCAGTCCCGCCATCGACTCGCCCTTAGTGGTGGTGACCGGGATCTTGACGTAGACGTTCTCGCCCCACGATGCGATGATGCGAGCCTGCCGGCGCATCTCCTCGGGGTCGTCGGCGAACACCTCGAAGGATATGGGGTGCTTCGTGATCCGCTCGAGCAGGCGCTTGGCGAACTCGGCGTAGTCGGTCAGACCCGCCTTCCACATCAGCGTCGGGTTCGTCGTGAACCCCGCGATCCGGGAATCGTCCGCTAACGCGAGGATTCCATCGAGGTCGGCGCCGTCGGCGAATATGCGTGTAGAGATCTGATCGAGCACGCCTCCACCCTACCGAGCGAGGTTGACGAGCCAGGATCGAGAACCGCGCCGCAACGCGCCGGCCAACACGACTAGCGGTGCGGCCCATCGATCAACTGGCCAACTCCGTCGCAGAGGTCGGCTGCCAGCAGGGTTGGGCTCACATCACCCAGGCGCTTGTGGGCACTCCGCGGATACTCGATCAGCACGGTCCGGCATCCCGCGTTCTGACCTGCCAGGACATCGGCGTCGGTGTCACCCAGCATCCAAGAAGCAGCACGATCGAGTCCCAGCGTACTGGCGGCCTCCAGCAGCATGCCCGCAGCTGGCTTGCGGCAGTCGCACGGCCCAGACAGCTCCGCGAGGACGCCCTCGGGGTGGTGCGGACACAGATATGACGCGTGCAGTTGCACTCCCTCACCTGCCAGCAGATCGACCACCCGCTCGTGCACTCTCAGCAGTTGTTGCAGCTCCACTGTCCCCTTCGCGGCAGCCGGCTGATTCGAGACGCACACCAGCGCATATCCAGCCGCTGCCAGCTTTCGGGCCGCCGCCGCGGCGCCAGGCAGCAGGCTCACGTCCTCGGCTTTCAGCGGCGACTCCGGCATACCGGATGTGGGGTCCGGGACGGCCGCGTTGAGAACGCCGTCGCGATCGAGAAACGCCGCCCGGGTGGGCGGGATGTCAACCCGATTGGCTGGCTGGAAGACCAGTGGACCTTGCTCGGGAGACCCCGGCCAAAGCCCACTCACGGCCGGTCGGTTGCCGCGAGTGACTCCCAGTGGCCCTGCTTTACCGCCAGCTCAGGATGAGACACGAGGGCATGCCAGAGAACCGCCTGAAAGGACTCCACCAGCGGCGTGCGTAGCGACGGTGGCGGCTCGATCAGGATCGCGACGTCGGCCAGCTCAGCGAGCGTCCCGCCCGGGGCGCCCACAACGCCGTAGATTGATGCGCCCAGCTCGTGGGCGAGCTCCATGGCGCCCACCAAATTGGTCGAGACGTTGTGCTCGCGCGAGCCTCCGCCGACGGAGAAAACGAGCAGCGCGTCGACCCGCGAGAGACGCGAGACCTCCAACCAGGCGCTGAAAGATGTCTCCCAGCCATCGTCATTGGTCCGCGCGGTGAGCTCGGATACGTTGTCGGTCGGCGCGTAGCTCTCGATACCACAGAGCTTGCGGAAGTCGTTGACCGCATGCGACGCGTGCCCCGCGCCACCACCGACGCCGAGAATGAAGAGGCGCCCCCCGCCCTCGCGCGTGGCAGCCAATCCGCGAGCCATCGCGTCGATCTGCGTCGGCTCGATCGTCCGTGCCAGCTCGGCGCTCGCCGAGAGGTAGGCCAGTACATGCTCACTCGGTTGCATCGGTGGCGTAGTCTGGCAAGGCGCGCGCCGCAATGCACCGAGACACCGCCTCAGCGCAAACAGAGCCAACAGCGCGTCGGCGGCGGTCTTCAGTGGCTACGCACGGCGGACGTTGCTTTCCCGAGTCGGCCGAGCGCCTGCTGATGAGCCTCTACGGCGCGATCGGGCGCAGCTCCTCGTAGGCGGCAACCGTGGCGCGCGCTGTCTCGCTCCAGCTGAAGCCGGACACGACCTCAGCACCGCGCTCGGCCATCTGCTCTCGCAGGCCCGCGTCGGCGGCAACGTTGCGCATCGCGTCGCGCAACCCTCCGACGTCGTCGGGATCGACGAGGATCGCCGCCCCGCCCGCCACCTCAGGGATCGAAGAGCTGGTGGAGGCAATCACCGGCGTGCGACGCGCCATCGCCTCCAGTATGGGCAGGCCGAAGCCCTCGTAGCGGCTGGGAAAGACAAGTGCGGTCGCGTGGCGGTACAGCTCCACGAGCTGCTCCTCCGCGATGAAGCCGAGCCAGCGCACGCCGCTCTGCTCGCGCCGGGCGTCGTGGACCGGCGAGGCTTTGTTTGCGCCGACGACGCGCAGCTCGAAGCCCTCGACTGACTTGAAGGCCTCCAGCACGGCAGCGAGATTCTTGCGCTTCTCGGTACCGCCGACGAACAGGAAGTAGGGCTCCTTGGACGCAGGCTCGGGGTCCAGCGACGGACCTCCGAGGTAGGTGACACGAATCTTTGCGCGCGGCAGGCCGAGCACACGCTCGATGTCGGCGCGCGCGCTCTCGGAGAGCGTCAGCACGAGGTCGGCGCGACGCACGGCCCGCCGTTCCAGCCAGTCATAGGGGTAGGGCAAGCGATAGCCGGGCACCACCCAGCGGATCGCGTCCAGCAGGTTGACGACCACGGGACAACCCGGCGAGATGGGGGGGCCGGCTGGATGCAGGTAGTGGACCAAGTCGACCGGCTCGCGTGCGGCCGCGATCGCAGGCAATGTTTGATCCCACAGGGTCAGTGCCGCCCGTGAGCCCCGGGGGACGGGCGAGGTGCGGATGTGAAAACGGGGACCGAGTGGGGGCACCTCGTTCCAGGTCGGCGTGTAGAGGAAGTACTCGTGCTCATCCTCGCGCCGGTCGAGCGCTTGCAGCAGGTTGACCGCGTAGGTTCCGAGGCCGATCGGCAGGCCCAGAAAGCGGGCGACCAGCCCAATCCTCACGCAGCTCCCACCACGCGTACCTCGGGCAACGGCACGATGAACTGCCCGCCGCGCTGCGAGGAACTCCTGCTCTCGCGTCGAGGAACTCGTCGAGGAAGTGCCACGGGAAGCGCGAGGTAGTAGTCGGGGTTCATCGCGCGCGAGTCCTCCTCGCTGATGATCGGGATCTTCGTGGCGATCGTCTCCGAGCCCCACTTGTCCGGGTTGCGGTCGGCTGCCGCCTCGATGAGGCTGCTGTCGATGCCGGCGTACTGGAGGATCGTGTTGCCCTTCGTCGAGGCGCCGTAGACGTGGATCTTCTTGCCTTCGCCGTGCAGCTTCTTGGCAGAGCGCGAGCAGCTCGTCGCGGACTCGCTCGGAGCCCAGGCGGAACTGCTCGTAAGGCTCGGGTGAGTCCGAGCGCCAGCTCGAACTCCTTGACGCGCAGCGCGGTCAGCGCCTCCTGCTGGGCGGGGGTGCGCTCGTGCTGGCCGGCGTGGCCGATGAACAGGCGAATCGAGCCGCCGTTCATGTCGTTGAGCTCGGCGGAGATGACCTCCAGACCCTCCTCGCCGACCAGGCGCTCGATCACCGCCAGCGAGTAGTACTCGAGGTGCTCGTGCACGATCGCGTCGAAGGCGTTGGCCTCGAGCATCATCGGCAGGTAGTGCAGCTCGATCACCCAGACGCCGCCCTCTGCCAGCGCTTCGGCGACGTCCGCGACGAACGTGCGCGGATACTCGAGGTCGTAGAACATCGCGATGCTCGTGATCGCCTTGGCCTTCTGGTCAGGGCGCCGCGCTGTCGAGGGCCTGCGCGGAGAAGAAGTCGTTGACGACGTCGTAGCCCTTGGCGATCGCGTAGCGGGCGACGTCGGAGGGGTCGAAGCCGAGGTGGCGGAGCCCCTCTGCTTTGTAGCCATCGAGCAGCGTGCCGTCGTTGCAGCCGATGTCGACGACGAGGTCGCCGGCCTCCAGCGGCAGGATCGCTTCGACGCCTTGGGCGATGCCGTGCAGGTTGTCGGTCATCGTGCGGTTGACGCCGCTGCGGTACCAGTAGGAGCTGTAGAGGATCGAGCCCGGCACGGTGTGCTTCGTCTGGATCAGACCGCACGCCTCCTGGTCGCGCGTCATGTCGCAGCGCACCAGCTCCAGCGGGATCGCGCGCTGCGACCGGCTGGGCGCCGCCGGGATCGGCGAACGCGCCGGCGATGCGCTGGTCGCCGAGCGACAGCACGGGCGCGAGGTGCGGGCAGCCGCAGATGCGGCACGTGGTGCGCGTAATCAAGCTGGTACGTGGTACGGGTTTGGTGGTGGTCACTTGTCCTCCATCGCGGTTGGAGCGGCGCTATGCCACAACCATTCAGCCGTATAGGCCGCGAAAGATTACTCTCCGCAGAGGCGATCCGACCCGCAGCCGCAGCCTGTGAATCCCGACGACCGCGACGTGCCGCATCGCGCCAAGCAACTGCGGCGCGTCACCAGCGTTCAAGCGGTCTGGGCGGCGTTGAAGCGAACCGGCAGTTGGGCGAGCCCGTACACGCCCTGCACGCCTTCATAGACCGGCTCACCGTCGAGCTCGATCGCCTCGACGTGTTCGGCCAAGAAACCAAGCGCCTCCTGCAGCTCGGCGCGCGCGAGGTTCGCTCCCAGGCAGTAGTGGACACCGGCGCCGAAGGTCAGCGGCTTGCCCGCGTCACGCTCGGCGGTGATCGAGAACCTCGTGAGATCTTCCTCGTGCTCGCCGTCACGATTGGCGGTAAACGAGCAGACCAGCAAGATCGTGTCCTTCGGAAACAGGACGCCGCCATACTCGACATCCTCGAGCAGAATACGTGCCGTGAACGGGGTGATCGGCTCAAAGCGCAGCGCCTCCTCGACCGCGGCCGACGCGAGCGACGGATCGGCGCGCAGCGCCGCCCACTCCGCCGGATGTTCGGCGAGCAATCTGATCGCGTGAGCGAGCTGGCTCTGGGTCGTATCGACGCCGCCGATCAGCACGTTCAGCACGAGGTTCACGAGCTCGACATCGGAGAGCCTCTGACCGTCCTGCTCAGCGCTGATCAGCTCTGAGATCAGGTCCTCGCTCGGCGTCTCACGGCGCGCTGTGAGCAGCCCGTCCGCGTAAACATAGAACTCCTCCACTGCCCGCTCGATACGAGCGCGCTCAGTCATCAACACCGGCGGATCGAACTGGCGCTGGATCCAGTTCGACCACTCGTGCAGGCGCGGAGCGTCCTTCAGCGGGGCGCCCATCACTGTGGCAATCACCTGCGATGGGTAGGGCTTGGCGAAGGCGCCGACGAACTCGCAGCGGCCATCAGACCCCACGGCGGCCCACAACTCGGCGAGGAAGCCGCGCATCGCCGGCCGGTAGCGCTCGACCGCACGCGGTGTGAAAGACGGATTGACAAGCCCGCGCAGACGGGCGTGATCGGGGCCGTTGAGATGCAGGATGTTGCGCCGCATCTCCTCGAGCAGCGGGCCCTCCTGTATCTCGAACAGCTCGGCGATCTTCATGCCGGGAAACTCGGCGGCGCGAGTGCGCAGGAAGAAGCTCGCCGCCTCACGCTCGAGCACCGCATAGCCGAGCGGAGTCGACGCGAGCCAGCTCTGGCTGCGCAGCTCGGCCATCGCGGCGTGGAAGCCGGGGCCGTGCAGATCGGCGTCGGTGTAGTCGAAGCTTGGAAGCTCGAGATCTTCTACCGGTGTCATCTGCGGTCAGACGCTATCGTCGATCGGCCGAGAGATGTTGTTCTGTTGCTCGGCGCCTCACAACGCTATCCTGAACATAAGTCAAACCAGATGCGGTCGAGACGGCCGTGTAAACGGGAATCGGGCCAGGAGGGAAGTTCGGGGATGCGGGCAAGAGTCATTCTGGGTAGGAGCGCGCTAGTCGTGGTCTGTTTGCTGGGCGTCGTGCCAGCCGTCGCAAGCGCCAAGACGACGGCCACCGTCAAAGTGGCGTTTGCGCCAGATGTCGCGGGAGCACCGAGTACCGTGACATTTTCGGCGACGTTCACGGCGTCCGACGGAGGCGTGCCGGCGCCGGTCACCAAGTCGATCACCCATCTGCCGCCGGGCCTGGAAGTGCAGCTCTCCGGAGTCTCGACCTGCTCGCTGGCAACGCTGGAACTGGAAGAACCGGGAGCCGGCGACTGCCCGGCCGCCTCGCTGCTCGGCGCCGGCACCTCTTTCGCGGAAGCCGGACTCGGCGGCGAACCGATCAAAGAGCACGCGCCCGTGACAGCGGTTCTCGGCTCCTCCACGCCCGGGCGGACTCTGATCTATCTCGACGCCGAAGGAACCTATCCGGTCACCGAGCAGGTGATCGCCAAGGCAACACTGACCGGCAACGCGGCAAGCGGGCAGACGTTCACGATCAAGGTGCCGCCAATCCTCACCGACCCTGGAGGGCCCGACGCGTCAGTCGTTGACTTCTCGATGAGCCTGGGCCGCCAGAAGGTTCTTTCGTTGGTGCGTCATCGTCACGGCCGCGGCCGTGGCAAGGCAGCTCCCGCGCGTGGCATCGTGCTACCCACGAGCTGCCACGGCAAGCTCTCGTTTCCCACCGAGATCTTCTTCAAAGGCCAGGGACCGATAAACGTCGCCACCAGCCTGCCGTGCCCACGCCGCTAGCTTGCCTCTGCTCGCCCTAACCGGGCCAAGCGACCCGAGAGGAAAAAGAGGAGAGGGCCCGCCGGCACGCTCACGCGCTCTTAGAAGCACGTGGCGCGCGGCTGCCAAACAATCGGACTGTCGCCTTATTTCTTGGGGCTGACGGCCTGCTTCAGACCAGCGCCGGCCGAGAACTTAGGCGCCTTGGAAGCTTTGATTTTGACCTTCTCACCCGTGCGCGGATTGACGCCCATGCGCGCCGCACGCTTCACAACCGAGAACTTTCCAAAGCCGGTGATAACCACGTCGTCACCCTTTTTCAGGGACTTACCCACCGTACTCACGAACGACTCGATCGCGCGTGCCGAATCCGCCTTGGAAAGACCGCTATCACCAGCAACCGCCTCGACCAACTCGGTCTTGTTCATGAACTCCCCTTCTCTATGTAGGTAACCTGCGAGCCGGGAGGGTAGCGCGAGAGCCGGAGAGACCGCTTTCCTGCTGTGAAAACGCGATCGAGACGGCCTCATCCGCGGCTTCAAAATCGCCGGCCTGTTCAGTCGACGAGGCGCTTGCAGCCACCGAGCAGCCGGTAGTCACTGTGATGGGTGACCTCGACGGTGACAGCCGCCGAGCCGCAGTGGATCACGCCCCTACCAAAGTGCGCGTGGACAATCGAAGGACCCGAGCCGGTGTAGACGATGTTCGTGCCGTGGCTCGTGTAGATGAAGTTCTTGCCGTTGCCTGCGTAGATGCGATCAACCTGTGTGGTGGGCTGGCCTGAGGGCTTGTAGTCGCCCCAGATCACATCGCCGGCTTCACCGCCGTAGATCGTGTCGTTGCCGTTGCCGCCGAGCAGCTCGTTGTGCTTGTTCTTGTCGCCCCGGATTACCTCGTTGAGATCGTGGCTGTTGATGATCGTCTTGCCGTTGATCTGCGGCCAACCAGCGTGGCTGGCGTCGCCCAGCGCCACAGCGGCCGGAAGGACCGGCAGCGCCAGAAGCGCGGCGGCGATGAGCAGAGGGCGGGCGCTGCGGGCTACTGGGCGATCTTGCGTGGCAGTCAACATGGACCTCTCGTTCCTCGGCGCGCCTCGGGCGATCGCCTCGACCTTCGACCGGCTGGGTGCAGGTGTCAAGGGACATTCATTTTGACAGCATCAAGGCGAGCGCCTCGCCATGCCTCGCAAGCGCCCGGCTGGGCGCACACAGACGCCACAGAGCACGATCGAGACGCCACGAGGACGTCGATCGTACTCTGCCATCTCACGCTCCCGAGAGAGGAGCGGCGAACCACACGCCTGCAGCGGAGCCCGCTAGTGCTTCTTCTTTTTCTTGGCGCCCTTTGGACAGGCTATGTCGGCCTTGGACGCGACATTCGATCCGTCTTCGAAGGAATAGAGCGTCTCGACCGGGAAGCCTCCCTTGGGACAGGTCTTGGGAACCCTGAGGCCGACCACGTGAAACTGCCGCTGCTCGGCGGGCGTCGCTCCGAGCGTTATGTGCGCGCTCCTCACCGAAGCATTGGATGCTTCGGGGAGCGTGGCGATCGGTGGAACTTCGAAGCTGAATCCGAGTCCGTAGGGCTTTGGCTCCTGGATGATCGGGGCGTGGAACACGAGTTGGACGGACACCGGCGAGACCGCGTTGACGTACAGCAGCACTTCCAAATGCCCGGGCGTGTTGTCGCCGACGAACAGGTTCAGCGTGAAATTCTCGGAGATGACTTCGTGCGCGAGTTCAAATACGCCCACGCCACCACCGGATCCGGCCACCGATCTCGCTGGACAGCCTTGAGGGCCCTTTTCTTCGAGTATCGGCCCGCTGCAGATGGCCGTGCCCTTCAGGTCCAATCCCAGGCCGGCGGGGCCGACGATCGTGACTTTGCGTATCGGCGCTGGGACCAACCCGGTCGAGTTTTCAAAGAGCGCACTGCCCTCAGCCAGCGTCGGAGCGCCGAGCACGTCCGGCACGAACGCGGCCTGGATCGTGACTTTCTCTTCAGCCAACGCGGTCGACGCCAGCGCCAGGACGCCGAGCGTGGCGACCAACAGCGCGGCAATCAGCGCTCCACCGCGCGGACGGCGTGTCTCGGATTTGGCTGCGCGAACCCCGCGGCGCCGACTGTTGGCTTGGTAAATCAACTCTCAACCCTCCGTTTATTGACCCATATTCAATACAGAGGATAGCGGTGGCGGATCAACCGCACCGCCAGGCCTACGGCGTGAGCAGCTGCGCCCGCTCGACCTTGACCGCCGCGATCACCGAACTGGTCAACACACGGGTGCAGAGCTCGCGCACCTGCTGGCGCTCGAGCGCCCCTCCCTCCAGCCATGCGAGCACAGCGCCATCGACGAAGTGGAGCCAGCCCTTCAGAGCAACCGTCAGCGCCGCACCGCGCGGAACCTCGGGCGGGAGGCGCTCTTCGATGAACTCTCTGTGAAAGGTGCGCTCCTGCTCGAGAATCGCACGGACCTCGGGATGCGCGCCGGCGCTTCCCAGCAGCGCCCGGTAGCCCGCTGAGCGCTCCTCGATGTAAGACAGATGAGCGTCGAAGGCGCACTCCAAACTTCCCATCGAGGACATCTCTCCCACGGCGATCGCGTCGAGCATCTGCTCGCGCATATCGGCGGCCAGGCGCGCGAGGCCTGTCGCATACAGCCCACGCTTGCTGCCGAAGTGGTAGTAGAGCAGTCCCTTGGCGACACCCGCCTCGGCGGCTATCTGATCCACCGAGACCTCCTCGTACGGGAGCTCTGAGAACAGCCTCAGCGCGGTGCGCATCAGATCCTCCCGCCGATGGGGCCCGGAGCCGGCCTGTGACGGTGCGTCCAGCAACTCAGAATCGCCGCTGTGTGGGGGAGCTTGAACGTTGTTCACGGTGAAAAAATCATAGCTGGCTGAACAGCCAGGCGGCTGCCTTTCCAGCCCGATATTTTGGTGGCGGCAAATAACGCGCCGTCAAACGATGACGCATGCTCTGCAGATGGTCGATATTTCGGGGGGCGTCTCTCGCTGGGTCCGTCGCGGGGGCCGGCTGCAAGCAAACCGATGACTGACACGATCACTGATCACGACATCGCGCTGTCGCCGGATTTCCCAACCTGTTCTTCCTGCGTGGCCCTGTATCGGCCTCGAGCGCAACGCGCTCGCGTTCGTGATCGAGGCCCAGATCAACTACGTTATGGAGGCCCTGAAGATGACCAGGAAGCAGGGCATCTAACGCCTCGAGGTGAGCCGCCCTGTCCAGAACCACTACAACCAAGAGCTCCAGCGTCGTCTGCGCGACAGCGTCTGGAACACGGGCGGCTGCGCCAGCTGGTACATCGACTCGGATGGGCGCGACTCGACGGTCTGGCCATATTTCACCTGGCCCCTCTGGTCGCGCACACGCCACTTCAAGCCCGGCGACCATCGGCTCGGCGCGGGCGCCGGGCGCCACGTGACCCCTGTTCCTCAACCACAAGAGACGGTGCCCTGCACATGAGAACTCGTAACCAAGGCGAACATTTCGACGTCAACGGACGCACCGCATTCATCACCGGCGCCGCTCGCGGTATCGGCGCCGAGACGGCGAGGCGACTGCACGCCAAGGGCGCCAACGTCGCACTCGTGGGCCTCGAGCCTGACCTCCTCGAGGCACTGGCCGCGAGCCTCGGCGACAGGGCGGCCGCGTTTGAGGCGGACGTCACCGACTTCGACGCGCTGCAGCGTGCCGTCACAGCCACCGTTGAGCGCTTCGGCGCGATCGACGTCGGCGTGGCCAACGCCGGGATCGCGTTCACAGGCACGCTCGCCAGCGCTCCAATCGCACAGGTCGAGCGCACCCTGGCGGTCAACTTTCTCGGGGTCTGGCGCACCGACAGGGCGCTGATCGAGCAGATCACGGCTCGTAAGGGCTACCTGCTGAACATCTCCTCGCTGTCCGCCGTCTCACACGCACCGATGATGGGCCCCTACACGGCGGCCAAGGCAGGCGTCGAGGCCCTCACCGATGCGCTGCGAATGGAGAGCGCCCCGAGCGGCGCGCGTGTTGGCTGCGCCTACTTCGGATTCATCGACACCGACCTCGTGAAAGCCAGCTTCGCCCAGCCCTCAGCCCTGGCGATGCAGAGCAAAATGCCTGGCTTCCTGCGCAACCCCGCACCGCTGTCCAAGGCGATCGACGCCATCGAGCGCGGCATCGAATATCGCTCCGCGAGAGTGTGGGCGCCGCGCTGGGTCGGCGCGATGCTGTTGGCACGCGGCTTGGTCCAGCCGCTAACCGAACGTGCGATGCTCTCAGATCCCGCCAGCATGAAAGCCGCTGTCGATGCCGCCGCGGCCTCGAGCGAGACCGACAACCAGGATCCGCTGCTCGGCGTGGCGGTACAGAACGTCAATCGAGATCTCTAGCCGCGATCCCGCGAACGACTGACTTTCGATGCACAACGGGCCGGGCGGCGGCACCGCCCACAGGGGACGGATGGCTCACAACCAATGGTGACTGTTTTTGAAAAGCCGGCATGTTCGACCTGCCGCAAGCTCAGGGCGCTGCTTACTGAGCGAGGCGTGGAGTTCCGCTCGATCGACTACCACGCCAGCGGGCTGCGCGAGACAGAGCTGCGCGAGCTGCTGGTCAAGCTCGATCTGCCAGCGAGGGCGATTCTGCGGACGCGCGAGCCACTCGTGACACAACTCGGGCTCGAGGATCCCCAGGTGAGCGACGAGCGACTGATAGCGCTGATGGTCGAGCATCCCGCGCTGATGCAACGCCCAATCGTCGTGCGGGGTGATCGCGCGCTCCTGGCGCGACCGGTCGAGCGGGCACTGGAACTGCTCGACTGAACCTCTCTGCGACACGGCTCAGCACCGAGCCAGAGCGTCAGCTCGCACACCGCCGCCTTCCGGCCGCTGACGTTCGGGACCGCGACACAGACAGCCCCAGCGCTTAATATTGGTCTCGTCGATGGTCCTCCCGGTCTCCTTTCCACTGCGGCGCAGCATCGCTCGCGCGCTCCCCGAGCGCCCATTTAGCCTGAAGTTCTGGGACGGCGGGACCCTCGCCGCGACGGCGACCCCGGCACCGACATTCTTCGTCGAGCGACCATCAGCGCTCGCCCACTGCCTTCGGGCTCCGGGGGCACTCGGGCTGTTCCGCGCGTATGTCGAGGGCTCGCTGTCAGTCGATGACCTCGACGCCGCCTTTCTCGTCGTCGACGATTGGGAGCCGCCGCCAATCTCGCTGCCCGACCGGCTGCGCCTGCTGATCGGGGTCCTCGCCGCGGCGGCCCCGGGCGGCGTCCCACGGCGCCCCGGGCTCGAGCTGCTGCTGCACGGTGAACGTCACAGCGTCGCGCGTGACGCAGCGGCGGTCCGCTACCACTACGACGTCGGCAACGACTTCTTCGCACTGTTCCTCGACGTGTCGATGACCTACAGCTGCGCTGTCTTCTCGCGCGGCGCGAGCACGCTCGAGGAGGCGCAGATCGCCAAGCTCGACCTCGTCGCGGGCAAGCTCGGGCTCACCCCCGGGCAGCGCGTACTGGATGTCGGCTGCGGCTGGGGCAGCTTCGCGATCCATGCGGCGAGCCGCTACGGAGTGAACGTCACGGCAATCACGCTGTCCGAGCCGCAAGCGGCGCTCGCCCGCGAACGCGTCGCCGCCGTCGGCCTGAGCGAGAAGATCGACATCCGCGTCGCTGACTACCGCCAGCTCGACGAGCCGCCATTCCACGCAATCGCGAGTATCGGGATGGTCGAGCACGTCGGCGCCAGGCAGATCGACCGCTACGCACAGACCCTCGCTCGGCTGCTGGCACCCGGCGGGGTCCTGCTCAACCACGGAATCGCCGTGACCGACCCCGCAGACGACCCTCTGTCCGATGACGTCTCGATGCGCTACGTGTTTCCAGATGGCGAGCCGCTGCCATTCTCCCGGGTGCAACTCGCACTCGAGCGCGCAGGCCTGCATACCGAGCACGTCGAGGGCTTCCAGCAGGACTACGCCGACACCCTGCGTCATTGGCACGATCGCCTCGACGAGCATCTCGATGAGGCTGAGCGACTCGCCGGAGCAGAGCGCCTTCGTGTTTGGCGGTTGTATCTCCGCGCGGCTCGCCACGGATTCGATGTCGGCTACACCAAGGTCTACCAAGTACTGGCGCGCCGTCCGGCGAGCAAATCGATGCCGGGCGCAGCGCGGCGTGGACCGTCGCGCGACCTTCACTGAGAACTGTCGCGTCCTGGCTTTGCGCTAGGAGCAGCGGGGTTGGAGAGACAACCAGTCTCCGATATTCCACGACACAACAAAGCGGAAGGGGGACTCGAACCCCGAGACGAGGTTCGCCCGCCTGCCGGTTTTCAAGACCAGGAGACTTTGGCTCTGCAATGCGGAAAATCGACTGCTCGCGCCACAACTCGCGCCAGTCCTCGCGAAACGCTATTTGAGGATCCGCACTATTTTCCGCCTAAAGACTATTTTCCGCTGGTACACTGGAAAATGACATGAGAGAGGAAAACAAGATCCAGACCATTCTTGCTGGCGTGCTCGACGGAGCCGCCCAGGTTCTGCCTGGGCGGGACCCGGCACACGACTTCCTGCTCGAGATGAGCGACGGAAGCACCGTCGCGATAGACGCCAAGTGGGCCGGGGAGGGCTGGCCCCAGGACGTCCGCAGCGCTCTGGGAGCGAACCGTGCCAGCAGCAACGCGAACACGGTCATCTTCGCAAGGCACCTATCGCCGGGAGCGATCGAGCTGCTACGCGACCAAGACGCCAACTGGGCCGACGAATCCGGCCAGGCGCGCATCATCGGACCTCGCGGCCTGCTTGTCATCCGCGAACCCGCGACCACGCGCAAACGCGAGCCCAGCACGTTCACGTGGTCGCCCTCAGCGCTATCGATCGCCGAGACGCTCCTGGTCAGCCCCGACCGGCCAGTGCTCACCGAGGAGCTGGCCGAGCTCAGCGGCTGGTCGGCGTCCCGAACCGCGAGCGTCTTGAAGGCCTTTGACGCGCAGGGCTGGACCGTCAAGTGTGGCCCGGCACGTGGACCTCGCGCCTATCGCGAACTAAGCGACGCCGAGGGCATGTTGGATGCTTGGAGTCATCGGCTGATCGACGCGCCGCGAGAGATTCGCTACGCGCACCGCGCTGCGAGCGACTCGATGGACCTGCTCACGAAAGCGCTTCGTCCCGCCCTCGACGCACACGTGCAGTGGGCTATGAGCGGATGGGCTGGGCTCGAGCTCGCTGCGCCCTACGCAACAGGTGTTCCCAGTCTCCACATCTACGTCCCGGCAGAAGACTTCGTCTCGCGGCTCTCGCTGGCGGTCAAGACGGCTGGACTGCGAGAGGTCAACGACGCAGGCCTCGTTACCTTCTGGGCGACCGAACGGAGAATCCTGCGTCTCGCGAGCACTCACCGCGGCATTCCGGTCGTGAGCCCACCTCGCCTATACGCTGACCTGGATGGACTTGGCGCGCGTGGGCATGACGCCGCCGCGCACGTCAGACGTGAGCTGATCGAGCCTCTCCACGCGCAAGGCGCAGGTCAAGCGGCCCATGGATAAGGGCGAGCGATCACCGGCCGCTCGGCAACGAGCCGAGGCGGCGCTCGTCCGCCTTGTATGGGAGCTGCGCGACGACGACCCGTTTCTCGTGGTCCTTGGAGGTCTCGTCCCTCAGGTCCTCGTCGAGGCCCGAACACCTCGGCACCACCGACATCGACATCCTGCTTATTACACATATCGACGCCGATGCGGACCTCGGCGCTGTCGAGCGGGCCCTCGACCGGCTTGGGTTCGCGCCGACCGACAGCGACGGGTGGCGATGGCGTGGTGTCGACGACGGCTCCCCGGCGATCATTGAGTTCCTGTGTGACCTGCCCGAGTATCGGGAGGGCGAGTACATCCGCCCGCGAGGTTGCGAGAAGCTGGCAGCCGTAAACCTGCGCGGCCCGGGATACGTCGCCCGCGACTTTCAGTGGCGCGAGCTATCCGACGAGTTTCCAGACGGAACGCCGGCCCAGGTCCGCGTTCGATTCGCCGGTCTCAGCGGCTATCTGCTTTCGAAGTGCGTGGCGGTTCGAACGCGTGGGGCTGAGAAGGACTACTACGACCTCGTCTATGTTCTCGCGCACAGCCGGGCCGGCGGGCCCGAGGCGGCAGCGCGGGAGCTCGCCGAGGGATCGCTATCGGATGCCGTTGCCCATCTGCGCAGCACACTTCTCGAGATCCGCGAGCGCTACCGCGAGACGACCGATCCGGGCCCACGCGGCTACGCCTTGCAGGCGAGCCAGGTTGAGCTCGACGCCGACAAGCGGCTGCTGCGAGCCGATGCCGTGGACATCGTCCAGCGCTTTTGCACCGCGATCGGGCTTTAGATCTCCACGTGGTTCGGGCGGCGGTGGAGCCGTTCTGGAATGCTGCGGCACGTTCGCGCCAAACTCGCGCCAGTGACTGACAGATTTAGGCAACCCGCAGGCGGGCAGGCAACCCACGGAAGGGGGGAGATTCGAACTCCCGAGACGGGGGTTGCCCGCCTGCCGGTTTTCAAGACCGGTGCATTCAACCGCTCTGCCACCCTTCCACGCGCGGAAACAGGAAGGCTAGTCGATCCGCGGCTGGCTCAGTCGTCGTCGCAGCGGTCGCTGGCGGGGACGATCATCCAGCGGTCGGGCGCGGCGGACATCTCCTTGATCGGCCCAAATCGTGTTTAGCCGCAGGCTAGTCTTGGAACCTTCAGCATCTCGCCCCTTACGGCGACATTCCTGCCCACAGCTTCGGGAACAGCTTCGGGGGTCGAAAGTTGGCGAAGTGCCCCAACTGCGGTGCCCGCTCATGGGTTACGGCGGTAGCGATGCAGTAGACGCCCCCAGGGATTGGTCCCCGGACGGCGAGGTGTGGTGATGGGTTTCAGTCGACGTCGTGCCCTGATGCTTGCCGGCGCCCTGGTGTGCGCGGCCGCACTCCTAGTGAAGACGGCCCCCGCCCCCGCTCCGCCGAACATCACCACCGCGCCCACCCAGATCGCCCACACCGCGCTCGGCGCCGTTGGTTACCGGGAGGTTGGTCACGGTCCGGCGCTGCTCATGATCACCGGCTTCAGCGCCGGCATGGACGACTGGCCCCCGTATTTCGTGGACGCCCTGGCCAGGCACTTTCGGGTCGTCGTCTTCGATAACGCGGGCGTCGGCCAGACCGCCGCCCTGGTGGCCCCCCTGAGCGTGCCCGAGATGGCAGCCCAGACGAGCGCGCTGATCAGCACGCTTGGACTCGGCCGCTGTGACGTCCTCGGCTGGTCCATGGGTGGCTTGATCGCCCAGTCCCTGGCCGTCACCTATCCGCGCCAGGTGCGCCGCCTCGTCCTTGCGGCAACCCAGGCCGGGACCGGGAAGGCCGCACCCGTGCCATCTGTCGCCCAGGCCGCTCTCGACAGTGGCAATGGAGCGGCGACCCTCAGCGTGTTGTTTCCGGCCGATCAGAGCGCAATGGCCGAGCGCTACGTAGCCGGGATCGTTACCTACCCCGACTCCTACACCACCTCGGCGACCGTGCGGGCGGAGCAGCAGACCGCCATCGGCCAGTGGTTCGCCGGCGATGATGCCGCGGGCCGACAGCCGGGTGAGATCCAAGCGCCTACCCTGGTAGCGGACGGGACCGAAGACGCGCTCGACCCCGTGTCCAACGACCACATGTTGGCCAGGCTCGTCCACCGCGCCCACTTGGTCCTCTATCCCGGTGCCGGCCACGGCTTCTTGTTCCAAGACTCCAGCCTGTTCGTTTCCGAGCTCACGTCGTTCCTCGGCTGAGATCGCCCAGAATCCCGTGTAGCCGCGCGGGCCCGGCGATCGGGCTACGGCTGTCCTTCGCCTTCTTTGACCGGCGGTGATAGAAGCGAAGCGCATGTCTTGCTCGCACCGCTGAACCCCATGCGTTCGAACACACGTCGAACACTCAGGATCGCGGAGTGGGCTTTATCGGGTGTTTGGTCAACTGAGATGGTGGTCGTGGAATCGTGACTACTGATTTCGAGCTCCTCCAAATGGCTAAATGTCACGGCAGCTTCTGCACCCCGGCGCTGGTCAGCCGGTAGGCGGGTACGATGGTGGCGGCATCTGCCTGTACGAGCTCGAGGACGGCGGCACCGACGGCCTCCGGGGTGAGTGGCTCGCCGAACTGCCGCAGGTACTCCTCCTCGGTTTGGCCGCTGCGCTCCGCGTAGGCCTGCACTGCCGGGCGGCCGAGGTCGGTCAACGGTGTGATCTGGGGCAGCACCGCGGCGAAGGTGATCCCCAAGTCGGCGCGGTTTGCCTCCTCCTGGGCGTAGGCGGTGATGAAGCGCTGGGTGGCCTTGGCGCCGGCGTACCCGCCGCTGAGCGGTGAGCCCGCCAAGGCCGCGCCGCTGCTGACCACGACGACTCTGCTGCCGGGCGCCAGCGGCCTCAACAGCGCCTCGCGCAGCCAATTGAAGGCGACCTGAACGTCGGTGTGCCAGTTGACCGAAAACGTCTCCCACGTCTGCTGCTGCAGCGGACGCATCAGCGGGCGGGCGCCTGCCACCAGAATCAGGGTCTGCGGGTCATAACGGTCGAGCAGCACGCCCGCCGCCGTCGGGTCACTGGCGTCAGCGACCTCCGGCTCGATGTTGCCGGCGCCGTCCGCCAGCTCAGTCAACGGTGCTGCGGTCCGTGCGACTGCGACCACTGCATCGCCGGCTTGCGCGAAGGCGGTGGCGATGCCGCGGCCGAGGCCGCGGCTCGCTCCGACGACGATCGTCGTCCGGCCGGTGGGTTCGTTGTCAGGGCTCATGATCATGTCTCCTTGGCTTGGTTGGTTGTTACTAGTTGGACGTGACGAGAGCGGGCTGGGCCTCGCGGGTGGTGGTCTTGGCCACCGGGTCGGTGAGCTCATCGCGGCCGACGAGCGCGAAGATCACCGGGAGGGCGAGCAGCGCGATCGCACCAAGTACCCAGAAGGCGTGCTGGAAGCCACCTGTGAGCGCCACGGGCAGCTTGTAGCCGGCGTGCAGCAGTACGTTGGTGTGGCTGGCGGCGACGCTCGAGGCGATCGCGATACCGAGTGCGCCTCCGACCTGCTGGCTCGTGCTCAGGAGCCCGGACGCCAGTCCGGCCCGGTGCTCCTCGATGCCGGCGAGCGCGGCGATCGAGATCGGGATGAATGAGAGCGCGGTCCCTGCGCCGGCGATGATGAACGGCCCGAGCAGGTTGCCGACGAAATGGCCGTCGACGGGTATTTGGGTCGCCCAGAGCACGCCCGCGCCAACCAGGGTCATCCCGACCGCCATCACGGGCTTGGGTCCGATACGGGTGACCATCAGCTGGGAGACGCCGGCGAGCGCGAGTGAGGTGAGGGACGCTGCCAGCCACGCAAGCCCGGCCTGCAGCGCGCTGAAGTGCAGCACTTGCTGCATGTATAGGGTGCCGACGAATAGGAACGCGTAGAAGCTGCCGACCAGCAGCAGCGCTGCCGTGTTCGCGCCGGCGAGCGTGCGCAGCCGGAAGATCTAGAGCGGCAGAATCGGCCATTCGGCCCTTTTCTCGATCGCGAGGAACGCAGACGAGCAGACCGACGGATGCCGCCAGGACCGCGATCGTCCGCGTGGTGCCCCAGCCGTATTGGGGTGCTTGGGAGATCGCGTCGACGAGAAGAACCAGTCCGCCCGTTCCGGTGATCGCACCGGCCGCGTCAAAGCGCCGACGGACGGTAGCTAGGCGGCTCTCGGGCACGATCCTTGGCACCAGCGCAAGCGCGGTGACCCCGATCGGGACGTTCAGGTAGAAGATGTACTGCCAGCCGGCGTAGCGGGTGAGCAGTCCCCCGGCGATCAGCCCAACGGTCGCGCCGGCCGCGGCGAGCCCGCCCCAAATCCCGAGTGCCTTGTTGCGTTCGGCGCCCTCGGCGAACATGTTCATCACGATCGACAGCGCGGCGGGCAGCATGATCGCCGCACCGACCCCTTGGACGGCCCGGGTCGCGATCAGGAAGCCCTCGCTCCTCGCGAGCCCGCAGGCCAGCGACGCGGCCGTGAACAGTGTGAGCCCTACCATCAGGACACGCTGGCGGCCAAGCAGATCGGCGGCGCGGCCACCCAACAGCAGCAGGCCGCCGAACGTGAGCGCGTACGCGGTCGCCACCCACTGCAGGTCGGTCTGGGTGAAGTGCAGATCGCGGCCGATCGTGGGCAGCGAGACGTTGACGATCGTCAGGTCGACGATCGTCATGAAGTACGCGACGGCCAGCAGCGCGAATGCGCGCCAGCGGTTGATGGGTGGTGTCGTGGGCGTCATTTGCGAGCTCCTTGGTCGGTGGGTTGCCGGTGCTTCCTCGTTGTCTATGGAGATACGAGGAGGAGCCGAAATCCATCGCTCGCGCGCGCATCGCTGCCGCGGAGTGCCTCGGGGCGTGGGGAGCGAGACCGTCCGCGCGCTACGCGCGTGCGGGAAGCCCGAACCGCGCGCATCGCTGTCCTGCCAGTGAGCGGCGCCGACTCAACGGCCCGAGCACGGCTCTGATGTTGATTATTGAGCCGGTGGCTCGGGCTCGAGCGTGCGCTTGATGACGCTCAACGCTTGCTCCATCAGAGGTGCGGCGCGACCGGCGAGCTCGTTCGGGAGGAAATCGGCGATCCACACGAACAGGCTGCGGTCTGCTCCGTCCGCGAACACCTGAGCCGATGCGTTGTGATGGGTATATGGCTCCTCGACGATCGACCACACGAGCCGGCGCGCATCATCGTCGAGGTCGACCAATCGCTCGCGCAGCACGCTGCCGCCTGAAGAACGTGACGATCCGGTCCTCACCGTCCAGTCGGGCATCGGTCGCGAAACCGGGCACGAGCCGCACATGCAGTCCTCCCCAATCACGCAGTGCGTCCCAGACACGCTCCGCACTCGCGTCGATCACGATCTCCTTGCGAATCGAAGCCATCGCGAGATTATGCCTGGGCAGGCAGCCCGAACGACTCGATCATCGACGGCGTGCGGAAGTGGATGATCTCGTCGATCCGCTGCGCCTCGAGGGTTAGGACTGTCACGCCATGTGGGGCGTAGACGCCGGAGCTGTCGAGCTCGTAGGCGCCGACTGCCAGCTGGCCGTTGGCTGCGGTGGGCAACATGCGCCAACTCCGCGTGCCGTCGAACACCGCGCTGCGCAGCACCCTCTCGATCGCTTCGCGCCCGTGATACCAGCTCGGGATCGGGGGCATCGCGAGCGTCGCGGTGTCGGTGAGCATCCCGACGATCGTGTCCACGTCGTTGCGGGCCCAGGCTTCGACGTAGCGCTGCGACGATCCCTGTCAGCTGCTCATCGCCCAGCGAGCGGAGCGTCGCCTGCTGGCTGCGGTCCGGACGTCGCTCCTCCAGCGTCGCGTGCGCGCGCTGCAGGGCGCTGTAGACCGAGGCCGGCGTCGTCTCGAGCGCCTCGGCGACCTCCGCGCCAGAGAAGCCGAGAACGTCGCGGAGGATGAGCACCGCCCGCTGCCGAGGCGGTAGAAGCTGGAGCGCGGCGACAAACGCGAGCTCGATGCTCTCTCGCTGCTCGTAGCGGGCGTCCGGTCCGGCGAGGCCGTCGTCGAGGCCGAGCTGCTCGTCGGGATACGGGTCCATCCACACCGACTCGAGCAGCGGCGCACCGATCGGCTCGTGTGGATCCGCGGGTGGGCCATAGTCGATCGGCAGCACACGCGAAGGTCTGCGCTCGATCGCGCGCAGGCAAACGTTCGTGGCGATCGAATACAGCCAGCTTCGCAGCGAGCTTCGCCCCTGAAACGACGACAGACTCCGCCACGCACGCAGCAGCGTCTCCTGCACTGCATCCTCAGCGTCCTGCAGGGAGCCGAGCATCCGATAGCAGTGTGCATGCAGCGGCCGCCGGTGCGGCCCCACCAGCTCGGCAAACGCTGCCTGATCCCCGCCGATGGCTGCCTCGATTAGCTGAGAGTCGGTCATCTGATCCCTCGCACGAGGGTACCCTTCGGCTGCCAGAGCGCGATCTCGCCACCATCGCTTGTGGCCAGCACGCTGCGCCATCCCGCTGGCCCCTCGCGTGGCTCGAGCAACACCGCCGCTCCAAGCGCTCGCCCGCGCTCGGTCATCGCCTCGATCTCCTTGCACCTCCACGTACGGAAGCCAGATCGGCCGCCGTGTACCGCACTCGACGATCCCGCCATCGAGCGCGCCGCCAAGGGCCAGGCCGTGGTAGGTGCCCGATCGACAGTGCAGGCGCTCTGTCCGCCAACCGAGCAGCTCGCGATAGAACGTGCTCGCGTCTGCCAGGTCGTGGGTATGCAACTCGAGATGCACGAGCCTGCCTGGTCGCGGACGGCGAAATCCAACGCGCGCGTCCTGACTCGAGTCCGGACCGCTGGCCATCTATGACCTCCTTGGTTGGTTGGTTGCCGGTGCTTCCTCGTTGTCTATGGAGATACGAGGAGGAGCGGAAATCCATCGCTAGCGGGTCGCGCGTCGGCTGCGAGGCCAAGTTTTGGCGAGGAGCGATGGATTTGCGTGTGCACCCGTATCTCTGTTCTCAAAAGGGCGATCCAGATCGTCGAGAACGCGGACCCGAGGAGCAACACATGACAATCACTGACAAGACAATTCTGGTGACCGGAGCCAACCGCGGCATCGGCCAGGCCCTGGTCGACGAGGCGTTGAAGCGCGGCGCAAGCCGGGTGTATGCCGCAACGCGCCAGCCGATCGTGCACCCCGACGGGCGCGTTACGCCCGTGACACTGGACGTGACCGATCCGGCCCAGATCCGCGCGGCACTCGAGCATGTCGAGTCGCTGGACATCCTCATCAACAACGCCGGCATCTCGCTGCCCGATGACCTCAGCGACCGTGGCGCGTTCGAAGCGCACCTCGCCGTCAACCTCTACGGCACATACGACGTCACCCAGGCGTTCCTGCCACTGCTCAGCGAGTCTCGCGGCGCAATCGTCAACGTCGTGTCGCTGGGGGCGTTCGCCGCGGTCCCAGTCCTCCCGGCCTACTCGGCCTCGAAGGCGGCCGAGTTCTCCCTGACGCAGTCGCTTCGCGCTCTCCTGGCGGGACGGGGCGTGAGCGTGCACGCGGTCATGCCCGGCCCCGTGGACACCGACATGGTGCGCTTCCTCGAGATACCGAAGAGCTCTCCGGAGTCCGTCGCGTCCGGCATTCTCGACGGGGTGGAGAACGGGCAAGAGGAGATCTTCCCCGACCCCATGTCAGGCTCGATGGCCGACGGCTGGCGCAACGGCTTCGCCAAGGCGTTCGAGCGCCAGAACGCGGCGCTCGTGGCAGAGCCCGTCGCGGCGTAGACAAGTGGCTCACGCCACCGGTGTGTCGCATGAGATCGGTGGCGTGAGTCAACGCCAGGTTATTGGTAAACGACGAGATAGGAGAGAGACGATGACCGCTCACGAGACGGGAACGCGTCAGGAGTGGCTTGCCGCGCGCGGCGAGCTGCTGAAGCTCGAGAAGGAGCACACGCGGCTGGGCGATGAGCTCGCGCGACAGCGGCGCGAGCTGCCGTGGGTTCGCCTCGAGCAGGAGTACCGGCTCGACACCGACGACGGCGCGCGCACGCTGGCGGAGTTGTTCGATGGGCGCAGCCAGCTGCTCGTGTACCACTTCATGTTCGGCCCGAGCTACGAGAATGGCTGCCCGACGAACTCGTCGATCGCGGACGCCGTCCACGGCATCCTCGCGCACCTGAACGCGCGCGATGTGACGATGCTGTTCGTGTCGCAGGCGCCGGTCGAGAAGCTGCAGACCTACAAGCGGCGCATGGGCTGGAGTCTCCCCTGGGTCTCGTCGGCCAACAGCGACTTCAACCTCGAGCTCGGATTCTCCAGCAGCGCAGAGCAGGCGCGCGAGGCGATCGCGCCGATACTCGAGTCCCTGCCGCCGATCGTCGCACACAACGCGGGCGAAACCGGCACCGACGTATTCGGCTATCTGACCGAGAGCCCCGGCTTCAGCGCGTTCGCCCTCGATGACGGGGTCGTCTACCACACCTACTCGACCGGGGCTCGCGGGGTCGAGTTTCTGATGAGCTACTACCCGATCCTCGACCGGGCGCCGAAGGGCCGCGACGAGGGCGACGCGTTCCAGGTCTGGTTGCACAGACGTGACGAGTACGAGAGATGACAATCGCAGAACGAGACAGGAGTGATGTCGAGATGAGCCTGCCGCCAATCGTCTCACCGCAGAGCGGGAGGCCGCACGCGACCACCACAACCTCAAACCAATGACCAGCGAGCGAATCGAGGTAGCCATGAACCATGAACCGAGCAAGCCCAGGCCAGTCGAAGCCGGCGTAACCGACCCAGTCGAGGTTCCGGTTGCTGTCACGGTCGATCGAGCTACGTTTCAAGCCGAGCTCGATGCCCTGCGGATCCGAGAGAAGGCACACACCCACGAAGGCGACGCCATCGCCGCCGCACGTCGCCGGTTGCCGATGGTCGAGATGGACCCGACGCTTCCGCTGATCGGTTCACGCGGCTCGGCGACCCTGCTCGACGCGTTCGAGGGACGTCGGCAACTGGTCGGCTATTACTTCATGTGGTCTTCCGGCCAGCCTGCCGCCGAGCAGTGTGAGGGCTGCACGCGCTACACCACGCAGATCGGCGATCTGTCCTACCTGCACGATCGCGACATCACCTACGCCACGCTCTGCCAAGGGCCGTATGAGGAGAGCGCGCGCTACCGCGACTTCATGGGCTGGACGATGCCGTGGTACTCAGCCCAACAGTCACTCGACACTCTTCTGAGCGGCCGGCGGATCGGCATGTTTCACTTGGTCTGTTACCTGCGCGACGGCGACCGGGTGTTCGAGACCTACTGGACCAATGGCCGGGGCGCCGAGGCTATGGACTACAGCTACGCGCTGATGGACCTGACCGCGCATGGACGCCAGGAGAACTGGGAGGACTCGCCCGCCGGCTGGCCCCGGCGCGACGATTACAACTATCGCGCGGACGGGCGTCCGATCGCCCAGTGGTCCCGCCTGGACGCCGGACGCTCGGACGAGCTCGGAGCTGCGGGGCTCTGAACGCGGGAACCATCCATGGCCCACGGGGGTTTGGCGACGTAGGCGGGTTCGTGCTGGGGGAACTCGTGGGTGCAGTCGCGGCACTTGTGCGGAGTGTGGCCGGGAAATCTTCGAGCTGACCTTGCGCAACGGTGGCCACGAGCCAGTGACCTAGCGAACCTGGCCCGATACCTGAAGCGAGACATCGACCGGCGGACGGTCCGATCACAGGATCTTCCGGACATCGGGCTTTAGCGTCAGAAGCACGCTCGACTGTCGACTGCCAACGAGTGGAGCAAGTCGTCCCCGGCCGTCGAGGCGCCGTCCATGTTCGGCCGCCACTCGGTGTAACACGCTGGCGCACCTCGGGTCAGGAGGGCAATCCTCTCGCGCAAGTGCCCCGGGACCGGGTGCGGTCGGGCAGCGCAAGTCGCGCGATCTTGCGTGCAACGCTTCCGAACTGCCTGGGCAGCGACCCGGCATTGTAGGGCAGCCCATGGCGCCTACAGATCTCGCGCACCTCGACTGCGATCTCTCCGTAGCGGTGGGACGGTAGGTCGGGGAACAGGTGATGCTCGATCTGGTAGCTGAGATTGCCCGAGAGGATGTGGAACAGCTTGCCGCCGGTCAGGTTGGCCGACCCGAGCAGCTGGCGGTGATACCACTCGCCACGGGTCTCCTCAGCCGCTTCCTCTGCGCTGAACTGGATAGTCCCGTCGGGAAAGTGCCCGCAGAAGATGATCGTGAACGCCCACAGGTTGCGGACGAGATTGGCGCTCGCATCACCGGCCAGCACGAGCGGCGCGGCCGGACCGGAGAGCAGCGGGAACAAGATGTAGTCCTTGACCGTCTGCCGTCGAGCCTTTTGCCAGATTGCCTGGAGCACCTCGCGCTTCTCGCCCAGGGTCATCTCACCGGCGATGATCCGCTCGATCTCGAGGTCGTGCAGCGCGACGCCGTACTGGAAGAAAATTGCCAGCAGCAGTGCGTAGAGGGGATTGCCGAGGTAGTAGGGACGCCAGGGCTGCTCCTCGGACATGCGCAGCACGCCGTAGCCGATGTCGCGGTCCTTGCCGAGGATATTGGTGTGCGTGTGGTGCAGGTAGTTGTGTGAGTAGCGCCAGTGATCGGCAGGGCAGGCCGTGTCCCACTCGAACGCCCTGCTGTCGAGATCGGGGTCGTTCATCCAGTCGTACTGGCCGTGCATGACGTTGTGACCGATCTCCATGTTCTCGAGGATCTTCGACAGCGACAGAGCGGTGACGCCGCCGAGCCAGGCCGGCGGGATGAAGCTGAAGAACAGCAGACCACGGCCGGCGAGCTCGAGCCTGCGCTGGGCGCGGATCACGCCGCGGATGTACTCGGCGTCACGCTCACCGAGGCTGTTCAGGACGCGTACGCGGATCGCGTCCAACTCCATGCCGAGACTATCGGCCTGCTCACCGCCGAGAGGAGCGGTATTTGCGGTTTGCACTGTCTGCCTCCTAGAGAAGTTAGGGGTGGAGCTCGGCTCGGTAAATGGCGCCGTCCGTGCGCGCGTTCGATGAGCAGCCAGCGGGCGTCGTCTTATTGCGCACCAGCGAGCAGCTCGGTTATCGCAGCGTCGATGTCGTGGGCGAGGGGTCTCGCGTCGGGGATCAGCTCCCGGTCGGCGTAGATCCCGAAGCAGGCGCGGTCGCACACCGTGGTCATGCCGATCGAGAGTGCGTGGCTGTCGGCGAGTGGAACGACGGGATAGGTTGCCTCCAGCGGGCAGCCGAGCATGTATAAGGGCTCCGAGGGACCCGGGATGTTGGATACCACGAGGTTGAAGGTGCGGGGGCTGGCCATCACGCGCGATACAGCGTGCTGCACGACCGCGGGGGTGTGCGCGGCGGCCTTCAGCGCGAGGTCCGCGCCTTCTGGCTCGCCGTCGCGCTTGCGCTGGGTCATCGTGGCGTGCACACGGTGCAGCCTGCCGAACAGGTCGGGCTCGTCGCAGGGCAACTCGGCGAACACGAACGAGATGTGGTTGCCGAGCACGTCCTTCTCATCCCGCACGTTGACCGGGACCATCGCCTTGAGCGCCATCGGCCGCTCGCCGATGCGGATCAGATAAGAGCGTATTCCTCCGGCGACCGCCGCCAGCATCACGTCGTTGACGGTTGTGCCGTAGGTGCGCTTGACCATGCGCAGATCCTCGAGCGGGCGTTGCGTGCCGGCCAGGCGACGCAACGGCGACAGCGGCTTGTTGAGCGGGCTGGCCGGCGCGGCGCTGAGAGAATGCTCGAGCGCGCGGGTCACGCGCAGCGCGCTCGTGGCGGCCTCCCGCGCAGCGCGAGCAGGCGAAGCCGCGGCGCGCAGCGGCCAGCTCAGCAAGCCGAGTTGCTCACCGATCAGCTCGCGTGCGCCCCGGATCAGCAGCGCCACCCCGTCGGGCTCTGGGGCGGCACACCAATCCTCGGGCTCACAGGCGGCGGGCTCAGGCGTGGGATCGAGCAACAGCGAGCCCAGCTCGACCGCCGCGATCCCGTCGACCATGCAGTGATGGGCCTTGCCGACAAGCGCGATCTGCTGATTCTCTGAGTCCTCGCAGACCCAGATCTCCCACAGCGGACGGTCACGGCGCAACGGCATCGACATCACCTCGTCGACGAGGTCCGTGAGCGGGCCGGGCGCCCGGTAGACGTGGCGGTCGACGCAGAAGCCGGGATCGTCGATCCACTCCGGCGCGCGGAACCCGAACGGAACGGACGCGAGCTTCTGGCGATAGCGCGGCGCGCGCCTGAGGCGCAGCTCGATGTGATCGCGCAGCTGCGCGAAGCTCGGCAGCCGGCCAGCGACGGGCGCCGAGAACACAGCCGACCAGCCGACGTGCATGTGCGCGGTCGGGGTCTCCACCGCCAGGAACGACGCATCGAGCGCCGACAGCCGTGTGCAGGTCATCCCGCCGGCACCAACAGCCAGGGCAGCTCTCGAGCCTGCCGTACCTGTGCGGCCGGCTGGATCGGCGGAGCCATCGCGCCCGCGGCACTAGCGCGGGATATCGGCCTCCGCCCCCACTCCGCCACGAGCGCAAACTCCACCAGCCGGTCAAAATAGGTGCGCAGCGGCGTCGGTCTGATGCCGCTCCCGCGGAGCGCCACACGCGCTCGGCGATCGTCGTAGCGGACCCGCGCCGCGAAGTACGGGAAGAATACCTCGCTGCGCGCAAGCGCCCTGCGGTAGCGCTCGTCGCGACTGGAGCGAACGAGCAGCGGATGCACCACACGCCTGTACACCAGCGGGTCGAGCAGGCGCGGCGGTGGGCGTTCGAAGAACGCGCTCGCGAGCTCCACGAGCTCACCCACACTGCTCGCTTGGACGCCAGCGGTGAGATGGAACGTGGCTCCCTCGGCCTCCGGCGCTTGGCTGAGCGCGAAGATCGCGTCGGCGACGTAGTCGACAGGCACCACGTCGACCGGCGCGTCACGCCGGGCCGGCAAGGCAGCATAAACGCCGCGCTCGTAGGCGCGCAACGGCCAATAGAGAACGTTGAACGACGAGGTCCAGCCGCTGTCGCGCTCGCCGACGACGATACTCGGGCGCAGCACCGTGATCGGCAGCCGCCCGCGGGCGCCGGCGACGAGACTCTCCGCCTCGAACTTCGACTGCTCATAGGGGTTCCTGAAGGACTGGCCAACGTCGAGGTCGTCCTCGCTGAAACATCCGGTGTGCTCACCCGCGACATACGCTGTCGAGATGTAGGAGAAGCGCCGCAGGCCTCCGCGTGCGTGGCAACGCTCCGCGAACTCGAGAACCCGCCGAGTGCCGTGCACGTTGACTTCACGGGAAGCCTCCAAGTCGAGCTCGAAGGACACCGACGCCGCGGCGTGGACGATCTCGCTCACCCGCTCGGCCAACCCGTCGCGCCTGCCGCGCAGACCGAGACCAGAACGAGTGATGTCGCCGCGAACCGCCACCACACGCCCGGCATAGGGGTGGTCGGGGCCGAACAGCGAGAGCAGGGTACTCTCGATGCGGGCCGCCACCTGCCTGTCATCCCCGCCCCGCACAAGCGCATACACGCGACGGTCGCTGCGCTGCAGATAACGGGCCAGCAACTCCATGCCCACAAATCCAGTTGCGCCCGTCAACAACACACCACCGGATGCCTGATCCTTGCTCCGCGGTACCCGCTCGGGGATCACGTTCGCCTTGCGACGGTCGATCTCCGCGACCGCCCTGTAAGCCATCTCGTCAGCTCCTCTCTAGGTAGCGCTCGTCCACCGACCACCGGGCTGCCCGCGTGGACAGTCCTTCTGTATCGCACCTTCCCCGAGCAGCGAGATCGCAAACGTCGATCCCAAAAAAATCACAGGCGGCAACACAAACCTGCCCACCGCGGACGCATATTGGAGTATTCTGGGTACCGTTCAAGAGCAGGGTCCGCACGCCGAAAGTGATCTTGTCTATGCGCGCGCATGTTCCGAAGCAGAGCCCGATCGCATTTGCGGTCAGCCAGCGTGAGCTCGACGAGCGCACGCGTGCCATAGCCGTCGAAGGAGAGCTCGATCTCGCCTCGACTCCGAGGCTGAAGTGGGCACTGACAGACGCGCTCGACGCGGGCTGCAGCCAGATCGTGCTCGACCTCTCGCGGGTCACGTTCATCGACTCGGTCGCGCTCGGCGTGCTGATCGGCGTCCAGAGACGCCTCGATAGCGATGCGCGGTTGGCCATCGTGAGCGGGCACAGCGATGTCTCGAGGATCTTCGAACTGAGTGGCCTGGACGGAACATTCGCGGTCTTCTCGACGTTCGACGATGCGCACGCCTATGTGCGAGGGAGTGCAACCGCGACCGGCTGATGGCGAGCGATGCCAGCGTAACCCGGCTCTCTCACCGGCCGCCCCCAGGCTTGGCGGTGGCTGTCGCACTGAGCTGCTGGGTGCTCGCTTCCGCCTGGGCCCCCGCGGCGACAGCGGCGCCTGATCATGCTCGGCCCACCGTCGCCACGCAAGAGCCACACAACGTTCTCGCCGAGTCGCGGGCCAAACGCGGTGGCGCATCCACGGACTGCTGTGCCGTTTCCACACCACGGTCCCCGGCCGCCGCCGGAAAGGGGCATCCCGAACCGACGACAGGCAGCGCACCGACACCGGCGCCGTCACACAGACCGCCAGCACAGCCAACCGCCGGACTTGGCGGTGAAAGCGGCGCCCAGGGGCGCTCGGCGCCGTCTGCTCCCACCAAGCAGGGTCGTGGCCCTGCGAGCGGGCAGCCCAATGGCCATGGGACGGTCCCACGACATGCCGGTCGTCCGCCACACGCCGCCGGCGGACACGAACGAGAAGCGGCCACGACGCCCGCCGCGACGCAGCCACCGCAACATCAACAGGGGGAGCGCACAGCAGGAGAATCCAAGCACTCCAGGCCAGCTTCCACGCCTGCCCCGAGCGCAGGTGTGCCGGCGACCACGGCGACGCCTGTCACCGCCGCACCTCCCCTCGCTCCGACGCTCGTAGGACCCATCACGAGCGCTCCCGCGACTACGAGCGCATCCATAGCGAGCACACCCACAGCGAGCACCATCGGCCAGCCGAAGTCCACGGTGAGAAGCGGCCGCTCGCGCCGCTCCAAGCCGCACCGGGCCACTCACCGGGCCAGAGTCTCCAGAGTACGCCCGGCCGCAGGAGCACCGGCGCCAGCTCGGTTCACGCGCACGGCCGAGATCCCAGCCGCACCGGCGCCCAGCGCCCGGGCCAAGCACGCAGCGCCAGCCAAACCCACCCCGCGGGCGCGCCACACCCAGTCGCCGCTGGTGAAAACCGTGACCAGAGTCATCGACGTCGTCCCCACGCCGGTCTGGATCCTCCTCGGCGTGCTCGCCGCACTCGCATTCGCGATGGGCGCAAGCTCGCGCCTGGCTGCGCTGCGGCTGCGGCGACTGGCGCGCCAACGTCGAGAACTGCTCGAGGACGTGGGTCTGCTGCAGGCGGCGTTGCTGCCCGTTCTCCCCAGCCGGCTTGGCTCCGTCGGCACCTCCGTTGCCTACCGGCCGGCATCTGGCCCCGGCGCGGGCGGTGACTTCTACGACGTGTTCGCGCTCGAGGATGGTCAGCTGGCGGTCGTTGTCGGTGACGTCTCCGGGCATGGGCAGGAGGCGCTGCCCCACACATCGCTGTTGCGTTTCACGCTGCGCGCGTACCTCGAGGCCGGCCTGTCGCCGCGCAGCGCCCTGCAGACGGCCGCCCCAGTGCTGGAGCGCCAGCTCGGCGGCTCTTTCGCGACCGTCGTGCTGGCCACCTATAACCCGGGTGAGCGCATCCTGACCTATGCCTGCGCCGGTCATCCACCGCCGGTCGTGGCCGGCACGCGGTCGATCACGCCGATCACCAGTTGCTCGTCGCCGCCGATCGGAGCTGGCCAGCCAACCGGGATGCGCCAGACCATCGTGTCGGTCCCTGGGCGGTCGCTGGTTTGCTTCTACACCGACGGTGTGACCGAGGCGAGGGTCGGGGGCGAGCTATTCGGCGTGAGGCGACTGGAACATACACTCGCGGAGCTGGGACCCGATGCCACGGCCACCGCGCTACTGGACCGAGTGACGGAAGAGACCGATCGGCGCCCCGACGACCTGGCGGCTTGCCTGCTGCACATCGAGGGAGATCGAAGTGCGCCAACCGTACAGATCGAGGAGCTCGAACTCGATCGCCGCGAGACGTCGCGCGATCGGGCAGCACGATTCCTGCTCGCCGCCGGTGTCGATCCCGCTGAGATCGCCGGGATCATCGACGCGGTGCAAACCGCCCTAGCGCGGCACGGTCACGTCGTGCTCGAGTTGCACCTCGGCGAGGGCCCGTCCGAGGTGCTGCTGCGCGAACACAATGTCGCACGGCTGCATCCGGCGACGCGCGAGGCGCCACGCGCGGTTGGAGTGTCACGATGAGCACTCAGGCTGCTTTCGACACCGACGCGGCGATGGTCTTGGGCATGGCTGCCACCGCGATGCCGTTCGCTCACTCGCCCGAGGCCGAGGCCGAGCGTTGGCTGCGGCTCCTGCGCGTACACGGCGAAGCAGGAAGCGTGCTGCAGGCGCTGGGGGTGAGCGAGGCCCCACTCGAAGCGTCCCGCCAGGACGCCGGCGGCGAGCGCGGAGATGCCGCGAGGAACTCCGGGGACATCGTCGCAGCGGTCACCGAGGCCGCCGTCCAAGCCGCGCTCGAGCGCGGTATCGACACGGTCGGCACGAGCGATGTGCTGGTGGGCGCGATGCGCGTCTACAACGCGGACTTCGACCACGTGCTGCGAGCGCACGGGACCGACCGCGACGAGGTGCTCGAGAGGCTAGCTACCCACAGGCGTGCGGCGAGCCCCGGGGACCACACACCGGGCTGACTGGGCACCGGCATTTACCGCCTTCGTTCGGTCCCAAAGCCAAGCTCGTTAGTCTCTAGGCTGGCGGACCTCAAGGAGAGGTGGCCGAGTGGCTGAAGGCACTCGCCTGCTAAGCGAGTATGGGGGTTAGACTCCATCGCGGGTTCGAATCCCGCCCTCTCCGTTTTGGATGCCGTCCTCCCTCTGGAGGCTGGTGGTGTCGGTGGCGACTAGACTAGGCGCCACTGCGCCAGTAGCTCAGCTGGATAGAGCGTCGGTCTACGGAACCGAAGGTCAGAGGTTTGAATCCTCTCGGGCGCGCTCACCCTCACGCACCATAGTGCACCATTTGCAGGGATTTCTGCTCCTGCGCGCGTGCACCTTTCATCTCGGCGCACCACCCCGCATCTGCATTTCTCCGACTTAATGATGATATGAGACGGCCTAGACACGGCCCCAGTTGGGCTCCGCGTCGGGGTGGACTGAAGCTCAATTTTTGGACGCTGCAAGCCGAGGAGCCGTAGCGGCGCGATCGAGCCGCGCAGGACGCTCTGAGCGTCCCCCAGGCGCCCGTACAGGCCTACGGCTCCCACACCCAGGCAAACCCCCTCTACCTCATCGCGTTTATCGATGATCGCCATGAGAGGCTCTTATCTCCCGCCGTCTTGGGATCACATCGCTGGCCTGCGCCAGCTCTTCGCGCAGACGGTTCAGCTCATCGACAGCCAGAGAACCTTGGTCTTGTGCCTCCTGCTTGATATCCGCCATCAGTCGCTTGAAGTCGCTGGACATTGATTCAGGCTCAACCGGGCTTCACGAACATTCAATCAAGAAGTTCCTCGCCCTCCTACGCAAGAACTAAGGAGATGCGAGTCGGTCCCGCTGCCGTTGACGCAACGTCCGAATCCGGTCCCGCATCTGCGCCAAGCGGATCGTCCTGAACTTCTCAGGCAGTCGCTCATCATCAAGGACGGCATCGAATACCTCAATCTCCCGCTTGAGTGCCAGCCGCGCGCACAGGTCGTCTTCGGCGAAACGAAAGATCCGCTCGTTGAGGTTCAGGACATCGCGCACGGCGCCGTCTCCACGCTCGTCGAGCAGAAACTGACTGAACGCTCGGGCGCAGAGGATCGAGGCCCGGAGCTGTCGCCATGCGAGATCAGTCTGCTTGCTATCCAACACACTGTTGTGAACACGGCTCTCCATGCAGCGCTCTGGATGCATGACCCACACGGGTACCTGCCGGCCGCCAGGAAGAACCACTTCGATCTCGATCGCCGTGTTCATCACGTCGTCCGGGTTCAGGCCGTATGGGCTCCGCAGGAAATCGAGGCGGCGCTCGTGACCATCGCTGTCAAGGAAGATCGCGACGCCGGCGAGGGTCGTGCGGTCCTTCCATGTGGTGATACGAGCCCTCCCCCCGAGCAGGTCGGCAGCTCGCTGGACATCTCCCGCATTGCCCATGAAGTCGATGTCTCGGCTGACGGCCTGCTCAGGCGTGAGAAGACCCTTCAGACGGTCTTGGAGCTGCCCAATCCAGATCGCTACCGCCTGCCCACCGATGAGAACGACGTGCTGGTCCTCAACCACTTGCTCGATGCGAGCAATGATGCTCTTTGCCTCCGCGAGACTCAACGGGGCGGGTTCGACCTCGATTGGGACTCGTGGCTCGTCCACGTCTATGACGCGGGGTCGCTACTCAGGACAGAGAGCGGGCGGAGTCCAAATTGATCCGAGCATGGCTGGGCGGAAAGGCGAAGCCCTCCGTTTCGCGCTTGAGCTGCGCCTGAGTAGTCCGCCCGGACCGCAAAGCCTCCACGTCCGCGCGACGAACCCGCTCCTTTTCCTCGAAGCGCTGCTCAGGATCGAGATCTTCTGTGACTGGCACGTTCGTCATGTCCATCAAGGATAACGCTTACTACAGCGACTATCGACTCAATTCGACATTCACAAGAGGCTTCCTGAGTCTTCATCGGGGCGCCTGCTCAACCATCGACCCTGCCACCATCCTCATCCGAGGACGGTACCTGCTCATCCTCTGAATGCTCCGCCTCAGCCTTCGGCGCAAACACTTCGTTGACTATCCGCTCCTCGCGGTCTCCCGATAGCCGTGGCTGCGAGTTCCGGTTGCTAACCCATCTCGATGATCTTCGCCAGGGGCGTTTGGCACGCCGACCACCGGGCCCGGCTGATCAGCAACCATCCATGGATGAGCAAGCGAGTCTGTCTCTTCTGTGAAGGCACGCCAGTGAGCCAGGAGCACGCCATCGCCGAATGGGTTGGTGAAGTTCTCCCAAACCCGCACCCGGTGGACCATCCGCGCGCAAATGCTGAACTTCGCAATCGAAGTCCCGCCGGGGCGGAGGTTTTAGTGTGCCAGCCACCCAGCATCGCGGACGATCCTCAGCAGCGCCACTTCGGCTCGCCCTTGTCAGGACGAGTAGTAGGCTGCTTCGACGCGCGTCGGTTCGTCAACGGTTTCGCCGTGGGCGTCGAGCCGAATTTCCCCGTCGTTATCCCAGATCGCGGTCGCACTCCCGCCCGTCGCCGCGAGTCCGGCCCCCCTGCAGTCCATGCCAGCGGGTGACAGCTGGGTCGGTGCGGCCCACGCCGTCCCATCGCTGCTGGAGCTCGCCTCGACCGCCACGTACTGACCTTCCGCCGCACCGACGGGCAGGAATTCTTCCCAGAGCGCGACGAGCTGGCCGTGTGCGCCGAGAGCGACCGTCGGGCCCTCGGCCGTGGTAGCCGCAGAGGGCGAGACTCTCTGCGGCGACGTCCAGCCACTGTCGGTGGCTTGCCTGAGCTCGTCGATCTGTGAACGTCCGCCGCTAGCTCGGTCTGCGTACAACACGGTCGCCGTCCCGTTGCCGTCGATTGTGACACTCGGGGAGTCGCCGTCTCCATTGGGCCCGGCGAGCGCGATGGGTCGACCGAACCGCCTGCCGCCGCGCCGCACCGCGACTTCCGCGGAACCACAGACCACGTCGGAGGAATCGGGCGCCTGCTGATCCCACGCGAGGATTGCGTCACCGCGCCGGTTCACCCCCAGCCGAATGGCCCCGACGGAGCAGCCTCGCGGCCAGGGCCGGGCGGGGCTCATGAACTGCACCGGGCGTACGATGCCGCCGTCCCGATTCAACTCCAGAACCGCGACCCGTTCTTTGTTCCCCCTGGAGTCGACCCATGCGACAATCGCCCCTCCGCTTCCGTCGAGCGCTAGCACGGGCGCCGGTTCCCCGAGCCCGTCGGAGGTCACCGGCAACGAAAGCGGCCCGCGCAACTTCCCGCCAGGGCTCCGCAGCGACAGCAGCAGTTGATCCCCGCTAGGACGCCCGCCGACCGCGCTCGCGTAGCCGCTCGTCAGAACATCCGCACTCCCGGCCGCGTCGAGAGCCAGCGTCGCTTGTGCTTCCCCCCGCGCGACCCGAACGGGAGCGCTCCAGCGGCCACGCGAATAGCTCGCAAGATCGATGTACTGTTCTTCCCCCAAGCCTGTGTGGATCCAGTTGGTCCAGACGATGATCCCGACGCCCCGCGAGTCCATCGCGAGTGCGGGACCTTCGTTGCTCTTCGCCGCCGGAGCGAGGCTGCGCGGAGAGCCCCACGACCCCCCGGCGCTCCGCGTGGCGACACGCAGCGTCTCGTGTTCGCTAGAACCCTGCGTCCACGCCGCCACGGCGGTCCCGCGGTCGTCTCGCGCGATTAGCGGTTGTTCGACGGTCGCTCCCCACGGAACGCTCGCCAGCACGACCGGGCGCTGCCAGGACGCCATCGTGGGCGCGCAGAAGACGAGTGAACCGAGGACCACCGCGGCGGAACCCGGCAGAGCGCGAGCGAGTCTCCTGTTCCTGTCGTGCGACGTCTGCCGGCTCATACGCATCTCGAGAGCGTAGGAGACCTCGCGGTACGGCGCTCGACGCGACCGCGTCCCCGAAGCGACACCGCAGAGGAAACGGTGGGAGAACCGAGAGTGCTCCACATGGCACAGCACCCTATACCGGGCTGGCGTCAGTCTCGCAAATGCGCGTGCGAGAGGACCGCAAGGCGCTCTCTGTGCCCCTTCTGCGGTCCCAAATACCCCCGAACAGCCCCGAAATCTCTCCTACGCCGCGTAGCTTTTTCATGGATTCGCCGGGGATTTTCGCGAATATGCACGGACCTTAACGTATCGGGGCGACAGGATTGAACCTGCGACCGCCCGGCCCCCAGCCAAAATCGGCACCTCAAGTCGAACTGCCAAGGCACCAGTAGCAACCACCTGTGGGCTCCAGGGCCCACAGGGAGGAGCCAGGCATCGACCCAGTTCCGCGACATTTCCGCGGCTTCGGGATCGAGTACCGCCTCGCGACAACGGCTCCGACGGAGATCTGCGCTCGGGGCCATCACGGCTCGACGGCGCGCTGAAGCAATGGGCGAGAGAGTCTGTGGGGGCTCTCACGCGGGGTCGGCGCGTTGCCTCAGAAGGCCCTCTCAAGGCGCCGCCCTTCAGAAAACGCCGACTTAATGATGATTTAATGGTGATATAGACAAGCCCGGCACGCGGCCGCGAAGCCAAATCCCTAGTGTTTATGGGGCGTGCGCCAGTAGCTCAGCTGGATAGAGCGTCGGTCTACGGAACCGAAGGTCGGGAGTTCGAATCTCTCCTGGCGCGTAAGAACCCAAGTGGCATTCCCCACGAGGCGCAGCCAAGCGACGCCCCCCTGCAGTGGATGACATATGTGCAAGCGATGCCCGACATCGCTCACCGCCCTACGCTGCGGGTCCGCCTAGCGGTCAGAAAGCCATGCCGCTGCAACATCGTTACCAACGCCCACGACGGGCAGCGTGTCCTCGTGTGCCGCAACGACGGTGGAGCATCCATCGTCGTGCGCCTCCACGACTTCGGCGAGTAAGCGCGGGCCGGCAGTACCAGCGGAGCGACCGGCCGACGCTGGGGGCCTGCCGGGCTCTGCGGGTCGGGGGCGGACTCCGGTGTTCCGTCCGCTGGCGTGCGCACCAATAAGGGCTGGCGGGACTGCACGTATTCGGGTGGGATGTGGAGTCCTCGGGGACGCGCGCCAGGCGCAGTTGTGGACTTCAGGTGTGGGCGCGCAGCGTCTGGGCGAAGTCAGGGACCGTGGCTGCGAGGAGGTCGAGGAGATCGTTGGTTGTCATGGGTGGGCGGCTGAGGACGGCTGCCTGGCACTCAACGACGTCGAATACGCGATCGTTGTCAAGGCCGTAAAGGTCGAGCAGAAAGGTGTCGGGGTGTAGCGCCTCGATCGCATGCCTCGACCGGGAAGTGCTTGAGGTTGAGCGTGACGACGGCTTGCGCGTCGCTCGCGACGGCGGCCGCGAGGACGTGTCGGTCTTTGGGGTCGTTCTTCATCGCCGGCTCCAGTAGGGGTCGTATAGCTCGATCGAAGCGACCCGCAGCAGCGTGTCTCGAAGGGGCAGTGGGTAGAGGACGCTTGCGTCCAGGACGGCGGAGAGTGGCACGCCGCCTACGATAAGAGCGGGGGCGGCCGGTGAGGTTGCTCGGGAACTGGCTTAGCGGTAGCCGCCAGGCAGTTGCTCTGATAGTCGCATGAGCTCGTCGAGCTTCTCCCGCCTGCTACCAGCCCGGTGTTCGCGGTGTTCGAGGATGTCCTCGATGCGCACGCGGCGGTGGGTGCCGACCTTGTAGTGGGGGATGGTGCCGTCGTCGAGGAGCTTTATGAGGTGTGGTCGTGAGACGTGTAGTAGGTCGGCGGCTTCCTGGGTGGTCAGCTCCTTGCCGTGGAGTACGAGCGTCATCGTCTGTCCACGCGCCATGCCCTGCACGATCAGGCTCAGCGCGTGGAACGCTGAGGCGGGTATCTCCATCGTCTCGCCGTCGGGACCGACGAGTCGGGCCGTGCCGTGCTCGCGGAAGATGCCGTCGATCTGCCGGTGCAGCGCCTTGATCGAGTCTTCCTCCGCGGGAGTGGAGCGCAATAGGTTGTCAGTAAGTTGCGGTGTGAAAGTCGTCATGGTCGGGTTCCTAGAGGAGTTCTGACGTAGAGAGCAACCCTAGCAGCTAAACGAAATAAACGCAACCGTCGAAATAATCGCACTCCCCCTGCCCAGCGCCCGGATCTGCGATCCTGGCCTTCCTAGCCTGAGGCCCAAAGCGAAACAAAAAGGTATCTTCTGGGGTACGGCTGGCACGAAAGATGTACGCGTTCCATGTTGACGGTCAGCGTGTCCGATGATTGAGCAGGACGATTTGGTCGACATGAAGATCGCCCGAACAAACGCAAGCCTTGCCCTGAGAGCACTTGCCGCAGGTGATGAGTCCGAGCTGCGGCGCATCCACTCCACCGCCGAGGTGGCGCAGTGGTGGGATCTGCCCGATGAGGGCTTTCCCCTGACCGATGAGCCTGAGGCGACACGCCTGACGATCCTCGTCGACGGCGCCATCACGGGGTTGATCCAATTCACCGAGGAGCTCGAGCCCAAGTACCGCCACGCCCAGATCGACCTGTTCTTGGATCCGGCTCTGCACGGCCGGGGCTTCGGCACGGAGGCCGTCAGGCGCGTTGTGCGTCACTTGACGGACGAGCGCGGGCACCATCGCGTCACAATCGACCCGGCCACCGCAAACACTGCCGCGATCAGAGCCTACGAAAAGGCCGGCTTCAAGCAGGTTGGCGTCATGCGCCAGTCCGAGCGCGACGCCAGCGGGGAGGGCTGGCACGACAGCCTGCTGATGGAGCTCCTGGCCAGCGACTGAGCCGGTCGCACTCGCCCAAGCCCTCATCAGCCTCGACCCTAGCGCTCAGCTGAGCGTGACCACGATCACCGGCAATCTGGTCGGCACCGCGCTGCCTCCGAGCGGCTCGTCGGTGACGAGCACCTGGCTGACGCCATGCAGATTCCCGGGCACGTTGACCGTGCCGCTGCCGGTTTTCGTGACAGTGAAGAGCGCATCGGTCGGCCGTGGAGCCTCGCTGCCCTTTTTGAGCCAGACCTCATAGATGCGTCCCGGCGGAGGTGGCGCCATATCAGCGACATCCAGTTCTGAGCGTGATCCAACCTGCCGCAGCACAGCGGTCGTGTCGTGATTGGCCGATGCGATCTTTGCGGTGGTGACGCGGACACTCTGGGTTGGTTGGCCCGCGATCACGACTGCTCCGAGCAGCACCCCGAGCGCCAATGCCGCGGATGCGCCGATCACCCCGAGCAGGGGGCGTAAACGCCAGCGGGGCCGCATGCGTCCCGGGCGATCCGCCTCGCTGCCAGCAGCCCGCAGGAGCTCGGCCTCCGAGTACACGGTGGCCATCAGACGCTCCCGCAGCTCGACCGGGACCCTCACGGGCGCGACGGCCACCGGTAGCGCGTCGACCGCGGGCTGCAGCTCGGCGATCTCCTGGCGGCAAATCGTGCAGCTCTCGAGGTGCTCGCCGTAAGCGAGCGCCTCGGCGTCCTCCAGCGCACCGAGGATGTAAGCGGCCGCGTCGCTCACGCGATCGCAATCAAAGGTGTTCTCAGGGGAGTTCACATCGTCACCTGTATCGAACGAAGCTGTGAGCGCATCTTCTGCAGGCCCAACCGCATCCGGCCCTTGACGGTGCCGATCGGAGTATCGAGCATCGCGGCGATCTCGGTGTGGGTGAAGCCACCGTAGTATGCGAGCTCGATCACGCGACTCTGCTCAGCTGGAAGCTCCTGGAGCGCGGCCCGGATCTGCCGAGCCTCATCGCGACGGCCCACCTCTTGATCGGTCCGCTCCGGCGCCTCCAGGCGATCCTCGATCCCCTCATCGCTAGCCCTGCGCCGTTCGTGCACCGTGCCCCGCCGCAAAGCGTCGATCGCGCGATTGTGAACGATGCCGAGCACCCAGTTGCGCACACTTCCGCGCGTTCGGTCATAACGCCCGCCGCTGCGCCACAGCGACAGGAATGCCTCTTGCAGAGCATCTTCGGCGAGACCCCGTTTGCCGCACATCCGGTAGGCCAGCGAGAACGCGACGTCGGCGTGACGCTCATAGACGACCGCGAAGGCCATAGCATCGTTCTCGCGCACCAGCTGCATCAGATCCTCATCGGCGAGCAGTCGCAGATCCGGGGACGCCTGCTCGCTGGAGCGTTTGTGAATTGACATCTCAGACATTGATACGGCGACGGGCGATCCCTGGATCAGGGGTTTATCTCGACAAGGCCGATCAAAGCACCTGCAGGCGGCCGCCTTCCCGTGCATTATCCCCGGCCATCCAGGCGCCAGAGATACGGGCTGAGATGATCCAGCGTCCGCTCGAGCGCGAACATAGACGTACCTATGAGAATCGCGATAGTCGGAGCCGGGGTGTCGGGGCTGACCTGCGCTCACATGCTGCACCGCGAACACGAGATCACCGTGTATGAGGCGGGCTCCTATGCCGGCGGGCACACCAACACCATTGACGTGGAGACCGAGACTGGCGCTCACCGGGTGGACACCGGCTTCATCGTCATGAACGACCGCAACTACCCCACGTTCACACGCCTGCTCGATCGCCTGGGAGTTCGGACTCAACCGGCCCACATGAGCTTCTCCGTCAGGGACGAGGATCGCGACTTCGAGTACTCCGGCACCCCGCGTGGGCTGTTCTGTCAGCCGCGGAACATCGTCAGTCCACAGTTCCTGGGAATGATCGCTGACCTGCCGCGCTTCAACCGAGAGATGCGGCGCGTGCTCACGCGAGGCGAAACAGGGCAGTCACTGGCTGATTTTCTCTCAGAGCACAGGTTCTCGAGGGCGTTCATCGAGCGGCTGATCGTCCCGCAGGCCTCCGCGGTGTGGTCAGCCGACCCCGCCCAGATGTCCTCGTTCCCGGTGCGCTTTCTCGCGGAGTTCTTCGCGAACCACGGCATGCTGGGTTTTCGCGATCGGCCGCGCTGGTCGACGGTCCTCGGCGGCTCGGCACGATATGTGGAGGAGCTCACGCGCCCCTTCGCGGATCGCATCCGCCTGGACTGCGCGGTGCGCTCGATCGCACGCCGAACCGACTCCGTCGAGCTCACCCACCAGGGAGCACCAGCCGAGCGCTATGACCAGGTGGTGATCGCGACTCACTCAGACCAGGCGCTCGCGATGCTGAGCGATCCAACCGCGCGCGAGTCGCGGCTACTGGGCGCGATCGCCTATCGACCCAACGAGGCGGTCCTGCACACTGACAGCACCCTGCTTCCACGGCGGCGAGCGGCACGCGCCGCATGGAACTACCACCTCTTGAGCCAGCCAAAGCCGCTGCCCACCGTCACCTACTACATGAACCACCTGCAGCGCATCGACTCGACGCTCGACTTCTGCGTCACACTCAACCACTCAGAGGCGATCGACCCGGCGAAGATCATCCGCACGATCTCCTACTCCCATCCGGTCTATACGCCGGCCGCGGTGGCGGCTCAGCGCGAGCACCACACGATCTCACGCTTGCAGAGTCGCACGCACTACTGCGGCGCCTACTGGGGCTGGGGATTCCACGAGGACGGGGTCCTCAGCGCGGTACACGCCTGTGCGCCGTTCGGGGTGACGTTGTGAGGAGCTGCCTGTATGAGGGCGGGGTGCGCCACCGGCGCTTTGACGAACCCGCCGATGAGTTTCGCTATCCCCTGTTCATGGCCTATCTGGATCTCGACGAGCTGCCAGGCCTGTTCGACGGGATTCCGCTCGTCTCCGCCCGCCGAGCGACGCTCGCCTGCTTTCGCCGCGCCGACTACCTCGGAGACCCGGGCGTGCCGTTGAAGGACGCCGTCTGGGACCTCGTGAGCGAGCGCACCGGTTCGCGGCCAGACGGCCCGGTGAGGCTGCTCACGCACATGCGCTGCTTCGGCCACTGCTTCAACCCGGTGAGCTTCTACTACTGCTTCGATCAGGCCGGCGAGCGCGTCGTGGCCGTCGTGGCCGAGGTCACCAACACACCCTGGGGAGAGCGCCACGCCTATGTGATGGGAGTCGAGCAGAGCGCCGACCACGGCACCCTGAGGCTCATGCGGAGCCAATTCTCAAAGCAGCTGCACGTCTCGCCGCTGATGGGCATGGACCACACCTACGACTGGCGGCTGTCAGAGCCGGGCGGGCGGTTGATAGTCCACATCGAGTCCCGCCGCCCAGACGGTCGGAGCGTGTTCGACGCGACTCTGTCGTTGCGTCGGCGGGAGATCTCCTCGCGCTCGCTCGCGGACATGCTGACGCGCTACCCGTTTCTGACTCTGCGCATCACGACTCGCATCTACAGCCACGCGCTTGCGCTGAAGCTGCGGGGAGCCACCTACTTTCCCCATCCCGGCAAGGGAGCGCCCTGCACATGAGCGCCACGATTGGACCACTCAGCCGCAGGGCTTCGGAGCTCGAGTCCCCGGGCGTCCGCTCCCGGCAGGGAGCACGACTGCGCGACCGGCTTGCCCGTCTGATCGTGCGGCGCCTGCTCGCGCGGCTGCACAGCGGACAGATCGTGATCCTCGAGGGCTCAGAGCGGATGACCTTCGGGGAGGCCGGGCACGATCTGCAAGTCGAGGTGGAGGTGCACAGCGCCCGCTTCTACCGTGCGCTCTTGCGCGGCAGCGTCGGACTGTGCGAGTCCTATATGGATGGCCTGTGGGACTGCGAGGATCTGGTCGAGCTGACACGTATCGCCGCGCTCAACGTGACGGCGTTTGATCAGCTGCGCCGCCGGCTCGCCCCGGTGCTGATCCCGATTCAACGCTGGGCGCGTCTGCACTCGCGCAACACCCCGGGGCGATCACGCAGACAGATCGCGGCGCACTACGACCTCGGCAACGAGCTGTTCTCGCTGTTCCTGGATCCGAGCATGATGTACTCGTGTGCGATCTTCGACTCCGCCGGTGCGACCCTGGATGAAGCATCGCTGTCAAAACTCGAGCGTGTCTGCACGAAGCTCGAGCTCGGCCCCGAGGACCACCTGCTGGAGATCGGCACCGGCTGGGGAGGCCTCGCGATCCATGCGGCCAAGCACTGTGGCTGCCGGGTGACGACCACGACTATCTCAGCCGAACAGCATGCCTACGCCTCAGAGCGGGTGCGTAGGGCGGGTCTCGATGATCGTGTGACGGTGTTACTCGAGGACTACCGGAACCTCGAGGGCCGCTATGACAAGCTCGTCTCGATCGAGATGATCGAGGCGGTCGGCTGGCGGAACCTGCCGACGTTCTTCCAGCGCTGCTCACGGCTGCTCGGCGACGGGGGCGCGATGCTGCTGCAGGCGATCGTGATCGATGATCGCGCCTACGAGGTCGAGAAGGCCTCAAAGAGCTTTATCAACACCTACATCTTCCCCGGCGGCTGCCTGCCCTCGATGGAGGTCATATCCCGGTCGGTGGCCCGCTCCACAGACCTCCGCCAGGTCGATCTCGAGGACATCACTGCGCATTATGCAGAGACGCTCGCCCATTGGCGCTGGCGCTTTCTGGCTTGCACTGACCGGCTCTCAGAGCTCGGCTATGACGAGCGTTTCCGGCGCCTGTGGGAGCTGTACCTGTGCTACTGCGAGGGAGGTTTTCGCGAGCGGCGGATTCAGGACGTCCAGCTGCTGCTGGCAAAGCCGGGCTACCGCGCGCAGACGACGGCCGCGGACGCCGCCAAAGGCCTGATCGCCGCATAACCGATCAAGCGGCAAACACCTGCGGGCCATTGCAGGTCCGCCGCGAATGATATTCCTGCGGGCTTGGACGATTTGCTCATCCGCACTGGCCACGAGCGAGATATCTCAGAGGTGCTGCGCCTGTGGCAGACGGCGGGCAGCCTGCCGACCGTGAGCGACACCCACCGTGGACTCTCCCAACTACTGCTCAGCCATCCGGGTGGACTGCTCCTCGCGGTCCGCGGGCAGAGCATCATCGGCTCACTGATCGCCGTCTTTGACGGGTGGCGCGCCAGCTTCTACAGGCTCTCAGTCCATCCCGACCACCGCCGCCAGCGCGTGGCGAGCGAGCTGCTTGCCGAGGGAGAGCGCCGTGTGGCTGAGCTGGGCGCTGTGCGGCTCACCGCAATAGTCGCGGATGACGATCCGCGCGCAAGCGGCTTCTGGAGGGCCGCCGGGTATGAGGCTCAGCGCCAGCGGGCGAGGTTCGTCAAGCTCACAAACTCGCCCTGAGCAGCGTCGCCGGCGACGGAGCCAACGCGGCTGCAAATCCCCATGCACGGGTTTGTGGAGCAATCAGCTCGAGCCAGCTCGAGCTCGTCGCGATCAACGCGTGGAGCCGCATCGCCATCACCAGCGCGATGGTCTTCGCCGAGCACTAGCCACGATGTCTGGAGCATCCCGCCGGGAGGTAGTCTTCTCGACATGAGCTCCGATTTCGCCGATCACGATCCGCCCGCAGATGAGCCGCAGGAGACGATGCTTCCCTCACGCCGCGAGCGACCGCCGGTGGAGTCCGCTTTCGTGCGCGTCGTCGCGACCGGCGGAGTCGTCGGCATCGGAGTGGCGCTCGGCGCGATCCTCGGCTCACAGAATGTCCAAGGATGGATCATCGGCCTCGTGGTAGCAGTGGTGTCGGTCGTCGTCTCGGCCATTTTGTGGTCTTCGCGTCGCGTCTGATCCAAGCGACGAGCGCACCCGCACCTGGGTCAGGTTTTGTGATCGGACCCTGAAGGTTGTTGAGGCTCTGTGCGAGGTCGAGGTGGCAAAGCACGACGCGCTCGTGCTTGGCGGTTGCTTCCGTTGGTTTTTTTGACCACCGCTGTGAATGGTTTGAGCGATCGCTTTGAGCGAGTGCTAAACTGATTGGGATGCGATCGCGAAACAGAGCCGAGCAGCACCCCGCGGCGCCGGATGGGGCATCTGGCCTGAGTGGCACGAAGCTTCAGATAGTGCAGGCCGCGCTCGAGACGTTGAGGGCCAGAGGCTTCGCCGGAGCGAGCGCGCGCGCAATCGCTCACGAGGGGAACTTCAACCAGGCGCTGATCTTCTACCACTTCGGCAGCGTGCAGAATCTACTTCTCGCGGTGCTCGATCTGATCAGCGAGCGCCGGATGAACGAGTACGGGCCCGCGTTCGAAGGCGCCCGGACGGCTCCCGAACTGGCGGCTCTGGCTCGCACGATCTATCTCGATGACCTCGAGCGTGGATACATCACGGTCCTCGGGGAGATGGTCAGCGGCGCCGTCACCGACGCGAACCTTGGAGCTGAGGTGGCCACTCGCATCGAGCCGTGGATCGAGATGGTCGAGCGCAAGCTGCACCAGATGCTCACCGGGACGCCGCTGCTGGCGCTCGCCTCGCCACGCGACATGGCGTTCGGGCTCGTCGCGCTCTATTTCGGCGTGGATTTGCTCAGCCACATGCAGCGCGATCAGTCGCGTGCCGAGTCACTGCTCGACCTCGCGACACGCCTATCGGCACTCGCTCAGGCGTTCTTGCCAACTCAACCAGAGGAGCCATCGTGAACAGCAACGCACCATTGGATTTGGTCACCGGAGCGTTCAGCTACTCCGGGAGTCACATCGCGCAACGCCTATTGGAGTCGGGGCATCGCGTGAGGACGCTGACGTTCCACCCAGACCGCGCGCACCCACTGCGAGCAGACGTGGAGACGTGCGCGTACCGGTTCGACGACCCAACTGCGCTCGCTCGCAGCCTCGAGGGAGTCGGCACTCTCTACAACACCTTCTGGGTCCGCTTCGACCACGGACAGACGAGCTTCGCCAACGCGATCGAGAAGTCGCGCATGCTGTTCTGTGCCGCCAAGAGCGCCGGAGTCGAGCGCATCGTGCACGTCAGCATCACCAACCCCTCGATCGAGTCGTCGCTGCCGTACTTCAGGGGCAAGGCACTCGTCGAGTACGCCCTCGCCCAAACGGGTCTGCCCCACTCGATCGTTCGGCCCACCTGGGTCTTCGGCGGCGAACGCGATGTGCTGGCCAACAACATCGCCTGGGTCTTTCGGCGGATGCCGGTCTTCGCGCTGCCCGGGAACGGGACCTACCCCGTGCAGCCGGTACACGTCGAGGATCTCGCACGGATCTGCATCGACGCCGCCCACTCCAGCGGCGACATCACAATCGACGCTGCGGGACCCGAGACGATGCCGTTCGCCGAACTCGTCGCACTCGTCCGCGGCGCCGTTGAGGCTCGCTCGCCCATCGTCCACACGCCGCCAGCCCTGATGGCCACGGCAGCGCGCGCGCTTGGCCTATTCGTTCGCGATGTCGTGCTCACACCGGATGAGATCAAAGGCCTGATGGCCGGGCTGCTGGTCTCGCACGATCCCCCGCTCGGACAGATCGCATTCAGCAGTTGGCTCGATGAAAACAAGGCCTCCGTTGGCCGGTCTTACGCCAATGAGCTGGAGCGTCACTTCGTCACTGGGATCGCGGCGTGAGTCTCGACTGGCTCTGCTCAACGTGGCTGCAAATCCGCGTGCACGTGTTTGTGGGGTAATGAGCTCAAGCTAGCTTTGATCTCATTCCCAGGCCGCCGTCCGGAGATCGGCTGCGGCCACGGACGTCCGTGGAGCGATTGTCCGCGCCACGAACCCACTCTCTCGCATGGATCAATCACACAATTTTCGCGCCCCCGTGCGCCAACTCCTGGCGCTGATCGCCCTCGGCGCGCTGATGGTCGGTGTCCCCGCGAGCGCCAGCCCCTCCAGTGGACAGCTGGAAAGCCAGATCGGCTCCTCCAATGCCCGCGACGGCGAACTGAGCGCCGCCATCAGCGCCGACTCACACGAGATCGAGGGCTTTCAGGGCAGCATCGACGATCTGCAGACACGCTTGAACGCCCTCGAATCGAGCCTCGGCATCGAGCGCAACCTGCTTCTGAGTCTGAAGTCCCAGCTGCAGAGCGCTCACTCACACCTGACTCAATTGAAGGCTCAGCTGATCACCGACAAGCGTGTGCTGGTCGCACAGGTGATCGCCTCCTACGAGTCGCCGCCGCCGGACATCGTCACGGTGATCCTCGAGTCGCACGGCTTCGCAGACATGATCGAGCGCGTCGAAGACCTGCGGTCGATCTCCCGCGAGAACGCCAAAGCCACAACCGAGACCAAGACCGAGCAGCAGGCCGTCACCGCTCAGACCAAGCGGCTGACGACGCTGGAGGCAAGTCAACAGAGCGAGACCGCGGCGGTGCTCGTGCAGCGCGACGAGGTAGCCCAACTGCACCTGGCGCTCGTCGACCACCAACTGCAATACATCGACGCACGAGACAAGAAGAGCTCCGAGCTCACCTCGCTGCGCGCGCATCGCAGCGAACTGGAACACGAATTGTCGAAGATCGCCGTCTCAGAACTCGCCGCGCGCGGCGTCGCCTACGCCTACACCGGCCCGGTCGGCAATTACACCTCGACGCCGCAAGGCGAATACGGATTCTTCCAGGCACCGGGCACCGACTATTCAGTCGGTGAGGAGCCGATCCTCGTCGCGCATCTGAACACGCTCGGGATCGCCCTGCATCTGCACCTGATCGGCATCTCCGGCTACCGCACGCCTGAGCACTCGATCGAGGTCGGCGGTTTTGCCGATGACCCCCACACGCGCGGCGAAGCCTCCGACACACCCGGCATCGAGGGGGTGCCACAGGCGACGCTTGCGCGCTTTGGCCTGATCCGGCCGTTCCCGAGCCCCGCCGAGGCCGATCACATACAGCTGCTGGGCAGCCGCTACTGAGCGGCCAGCTCGCGCGGCGCGCCGAACGCTCCCAGACACGCGGGCAGCAGCACGCCGCCGTCTGCGCGCTGTCCGTTCTCGAGCAGCGCGATGATCGTCCGCCCGACCGCCACGGCCGTGCCGTTGAGCGTGTGCAGTGTCTCGATGCGTTTCTCGCGCCGCACGCGAATGTTCAGGCGCCGCGCCTGGTAGTCGGTCGTGTTCGAACACGAGGTCAGCTCGCGGTAGCGGCCCTGGCCCGCCAACCACGCCTCGCAGTCGTACTTCTTGGCGGCCGAGCCACCGAGGTCTGAGACCGCGATGTTCACGACCCGGTAGGCCAGTCCGAGCTCGGTGAGGATCTGCTCCTCGATCGCAAGGATCCGCTCGTGCTCGGCCGTCGAGTGATCGGGGTCGACGAAGCTGAACATCTCGACCTTGTCGAACTGGTGCACGCGGAAGATCCCGCGTGTATCCCTGCCCGCCGCGCCGGCCTCCCGGCGAAAGCACGGCGAGAAGCCCGCGTAGCGCAACGGCAGGCTGCCGGCCTCGAGGATCTCGCCGTCGTGCAGGGAGGCAAGCGCCACCTCGGAGGTGCCGACGAGATACAGATCGTCATCTGCCAAACGGTAGATCTGCTGCTCGGTGTCGGGCAGAAAGCCGGTGCCGAACAGGGCCCGCTCGCGCACCAGCACCGGTGGTATGACTGGCTCGAAGCCCTCGCCGCGGAGCTTCTCGAGCACCCAGCGAACGAGGGCGAGCTCGAGCATCACGAGATCGCCCTTGAGGTAGGCAAAGCGTGATCCCGACAGTCTCGCCGCACGGTCCATGTCGATCCGCTCGCCCGCAAGCTCGAGATGATCGCGCGGCTCGAAGTCGAACTTGGGGACCTCGCCGACCTCGCGGATGAGCTCGTCGCCGGGTCCCGCGGCGGCGCTCGGGTCGGGCAGGTTGGGGATCGCGAGCAGCAGCTCCTCGAGCTCGGCGCCGGCACGGCGCGCCTGTTCTTCGGCCGGTCCGAGCTGCGCCTTGAGCTCACTGGAGCGGCGCATCGCCTCAGTCGCGTCGGCGCCGTCGCGCATCAGCTCGCCGATCCGTTTGCCGACCGCGTTCTGCTCGGCCTTCGTCTCCTCGGCGCTCCGCGTCAGCCCGCGCCAGCGCTCGTCGCACTCGAGCACGGCGTCGATCGCCGCCCCGAAGTCCTCACCACGGCGCAAGAGAGCCGCCTTGACCTCCTGCGGTTCGGAGCGGATCCGTCTGATGTCGAGCACGCGCCGTGCGCCTAACGCCCGCGGGCGGCCTATTTAGCCGAGAGCTGGATTTCCACAGACGGCACCTTTGGCGCCTGCAGCCCAGAGTACTTGGCGAGGAAGTTCGCGATATCCCTGGCGTCGTCGCCGACGACGATGTTCTCGGGCATGATCGCGCCAGAGAAGCCACCGTTGCGGATCGCGTAGAGAACCTGTTCGACGTTCTCCTTACGCACGTTGAAGTTCGGGCCGTTGGTCCTGAGACGGTCCTTGATGCTCGTCGCCGATCCCTCTGCTCCAACCGTCGCGAGTGTGTGACAGCCCGAGCAGTGATCGCGAAACAGCACCGCGCCGCGGTAGTAGGGGCTCGTCTTTGCGATCTGGATGCCCTGGGTGCCGCAGGAGGCGATGCCAGCGCTGAGGGCAAACAGGCTCGTCACCAAGACCGCCGCCCGTCCTCTGGCGCCCAGCCGCCTGGGATTCAGAGCGCGAAGCATCCCTGCGGGTCGGGTTGGGTGAGCTTGCATGGAGGCGGAATATATAGCTCCGCGCCGCCAACGGTTCTGTGTTCTGATGAAATCCGGTTCTCGCGAGACTCTCATGCCTGCTCTCGAGCATCCTCGCAGACACCCTTTGCACACGTCATGCCGACAAGCGCAGTGAGCCGACGCCTGGCGCTTGGCGGCCTGCTGCTCGCGGTGGCGCTGCTCGTCGCGGTCAGTTTTGCGCTCTCCAGCCGCGGCGGGCCGGCGACCGTGAGAGTGGCGGGGCACGTGGTGGCGGTGACGCTGAACGAGTACAGCATCAAGCCCCAGAACATCAGCGTGCCCGCCGGCTCGTTCACGCTCGTCGTGCACAACAGCGGGATCCTCACCCACAACCTCACGCTCGAGCACGAACATCTCGACTCGAAGGGCGAACCGGTCATCATCGCCTCCAGCCGCACGCTGCTGCCGGGGGCCACCGTGCGCACCCCGGTCGAAGCACTGAACGCCGGTCGCTACCGGATGACCAGCACGATCGCAAACCAGGCCGATCTCGGTATGACCGGTACGCTGAGCGTGCGGTGAGTGGCCGATCCACAAACGGCGCGCAACCGGTGACGCCCGAGCAGCGCCGCCGCTACCGAGAAGCGATCTCGCACTTCGCGACAGGAGTCGCGGTGGTGACGGCGCAGAGCCCAGACGGCCCGGTCGGAATGACGGCCAACGCCCTCTGCTCGCTGTCTTTGAATCCGCTGCTGCTGCTCGTCTGCTTTGACAACTCGGCGCGCACGCTGCCGCCGATCCAGGCCAACGGGCGTTTCGCGGTCAACATCCTGCGCCGCGGCCAGCAGGCCCTGTCCGACGCCTTCGCCTCAAAGCAGGCGAAGTCCGAACACTTCGCGACGATCCCGTGGCGCGTGCACCAGGGAGTGCCGGTGCTCGAGGACGCGCTCGCATGGCTGGTCTGTGAGCTGCGCGAGATGCACCCGGGCGGGGATCACACGATCGGCATCGGAGCGGTCACAGACATGGGCCACGACGCGCACGGCGAGCCGCTGGTCTGGTATGCGGGGCGCTACGTCGGCCTGCTCGACAGCGGCCCGGCCGCAGCGAACCCGCCCAACTGAAAACCACCTGCTCAGAAGCCGTGCGCCGTGCCGGCGGCACGCAGCGCGAGAAACACCACCACGACCGCCGAGACGGCCATCACGCCCATCTCCCTGCGCACGATCGCGCCGACGATCGCCAGCTGCTCTTCCTCGGGCAGCTCGCCGACCGCCTGGGCGCTCTGCAGGTCGTGCTGATCGAGGATCGTCTGCGCCGAGGCGACACGCAGCTGCTCGGCGACGAAGGCGATCGCCAGCGGCAAGAGCGCATAGAGATAGAAGAGATTTTCACGGGAGTACTCGCCGGCTAGCGCCAGCACTCCCACCCCCAGAGCAAATGCCAGCGCGGCCCCCTGCCCGACGCGCAGGCACAACCAGAAAGCGCGGCTGGCCTGTTCGCGATACCAATACCAGGCCCCCAGCAGGGCCGCGGCGGCATTGAGAGCGGCCATTGCCAACGCGCCGTCCAGGACCGCGCCCGTCACCTGGCCGTCCACTTTGGGCGACATCCGAGCAGCGAGGATCCGCTGTCTGAGGGCTGCAAGCGGCGATTGTCGAGCAAGACATCCCTTTCGAGCGGATTGCCACTAGTAACACAGCGGCACAAGCGGTGATATAACAGCCCCGGTGCTCCGCAGTTATCTACCGGCAATAGTTTTCCTGATCCTTGGCGGAGCGGTCGGCGGCATCTTCGCCGTATTGAATTCCGTGCTCGGCCCACGGCGTCAGGTCAAACACAAGCACGACCCGTATGAGTGCGGTCTGCCCTCTGAGGTCAAGCGTGGTCTGCGCTTCGGGATCAGCTTCTACCTGATCGCGATGCTCTTCATCCTGTTCGACATCGAGGTCATCTTCCTCTATCCGATCGCGCTGGAGCTGCGGGCATACGGGAGCTTCGCGCTGTTCGAGACGATCGTATTCATCGTGCTGCTGTTCGTCGCCTTCGTCTACGTCTGGCGACGTGGAGCGCTGGAATGGAAGTGAAACGCGAGCCGATCGATTCCGATCTGCTGCGCGTGCGCAACCACAGCTCACGCCAGCTGCTTCGCGGCGGGGACATCTACGGCCTGACTCCGCCGGCGGGGCGCGAGGAGGACGGCCCGCAGGGAGACGACTTCGAGCGCCACGTCGAAGAAAGCGTGATGACGACCACGCTCGATAAAGCCGTCGCCTGGGCGCGCTCGAACTCGTTCTTTCCCGCCACCTTCGGACTGGCCTGCTGCGCAATCGAGATGATGTCGATCGTGGCCGCGCGAGTGGACGTGGCGCGCTTTGGCTTCGAGGCCTTCAGGGCCTCTCCTCGCCAGGCCGACCTGCTGATCCTCTCGGGACGCGTATCGATCAAGATGGCGCCGATCGTCAGGCGCATCTACGACCAGATGCTCGAGCCCAAGTGGGCGATCTCGATGGGCGCCTGCTGCTCCTCGATGGGCGTGTTCAACAACTACGCCCTCGTTCCAGCCGACAAGTTCATGCCGATCGACGTGCACGTGCCGGGCTGCCCGCCGCGTCCCGAGGCGCTGATGCACGGCGTGCTGAAGCTGCGCAAGATGGTCCAGGAAGACCCCGACGCCGGCTGGCGCGAGCGCTACGAAGCGGTCGGCACCGAGGAGCTCATCCCGCTGGGGACGGCCGTGGAGCCTCCCGAGGGAGACGGCGAAGGTGCCTGACGCGACGGGCCTCGAGCTCCTCGCCCGGGAGCTCGACCAAACGGCAGACGGCACTGAGAAGGTCGTCATCGAAACCATCTTCTTCCGCGATCGAGCGGCACTGCTGATCGATCCGACGCAAATCCGCTTCGTGCTCGAGAAGCTGCGCGAGCGAGGCTATGGCTTCATGTCGAGCCTGCACGGAGTCGACTACTACCCACACGAGCCGCGCCTGGGCGTGCACTACGAGCTGCTCGACATGAGTCGCGTGGACCGGATCACCGTCAAGCTGCGGGTCCCGCTCGAGCATCCCGAGGTCGACTCGGTGACGCCGCGGTGGCCGACCGCCAACCACCAGGAGCGCGAGGTCTACGACATGTTCGGCGTGATCTTCACCGGACATCCGGACCTGCGTCGCATCCTCATGCCCGAGGACTACGAGGGTCACCCCCAGCGCCGGGACTTCCCGATCGGCGGCGAACCGGTGATCTTCACCCACAACGAGAACGCCTCGATGGGCGGGCGCAGATGAGCGCCACAGAAAACCTCTCGGAGTACCGCCGCCGCGAGCAGAGCATCACGCTCGACGCACTCGGCGATGTTCCGCCCCTCAGCGACGAGGGCCACACCCAGGAGCTGTTGACGCTGAACTTCGGGCCGCACCATCCCGCCACCCACGGCGTCCTGCGCCTGATCGTCACCCTCCAGGGCGAGGTCGTGCGCGACATCAAACCGATCATCGGCTATGTCCACACCGGCATCGAAAAGACCGCCGAGGACAAGGCCTACTGGAAGGTCATACCCGTCATAGAGCGGATGGACTACCTCGCCTACTACTTCAACTCGATGGCGTTCATCGGCGCGGTCGAGACGTTGCTCGAAGTCGATGTCCCGCCCCGCGCCCAGTATCTGCGCGTGATCCACATGGAGCTCAACCGCATCATGAGCCATCTCGTCTGGCTCGGCACCAGCGCACTGGATCTCGGAGCGATCTCGATGTTCTGGTACTGCTTTCGCGAGCGCGAGCGAATCCTCGACCTGTTCGAGTTCTCCTCCGGTCAGCGCATGCACACGCGTTATTTCCAGGTGGGCGGCGTGATCGAGGACATCCCCAACGGCTTTGAGGCGAAGCTGCGCGGATTTCTCGCTGACATGCCCAGTCGCGCGGATCAATACGGGGCGCTGCTGAATCGCAACGAGATCGTGCTGCAGCGTCTGCGCGGCACCTGCCCGTTGGATGGCGAGACACTGCTGTCGCTCGGCGTCACGGGCCCGCTGCTACGCGCCGCGGGCAACCCCTGGGACCTGCGCAAGGCCGCCCCGTACTGCTCCTACGGCGACTTCGAGTTCAAGATCCCGGTCGGCACGGTCGGCGACAACTACGATCGCTACGCGGTGCGGCTGGCGGAGATCTACGAGTCGGTGAAGATCATCTCCCAGGCCCTGGACGGCCTGCCCGAAGGACCACACATCACCACCGACCGCAAGGTGGCGCTGCCTCCGCGGCACGAGCTCGCGACCTCGATGGAGGCGCTGATCCACCACTTCAAGCTCGTCACCGAGGGCTTCCGCGTACCCCCCGGCGAGGTCTACTACCCGATCGAGGGCCCGCGCGGCGAGCTCGGCTGCTTCGTGCGCTCGGACGGCTCCTCGAAGCCCGCCCGCGTGCACATGCGCGACCCCTCGTTCGTGAACCTGCAGGCCACCGCGCCGATGGTCAAGGGCGCCTACATAGCCGACCTGATCGCGACGCTCGCGATGCTCGATCCGATCCTCGGAGGGATCGACCGGTGAGCGAGGGATTGAGCGTGCCGAGGGACAAGGGCGTGCCGCGCTACGAGCACGGCTCGCGGGTGCCCGGGTGGGATGAGGCCGCCGACCTGACGAAGGACCCGGCGGGAGTTCCCGACCCGGCGAAGACGGCCGTCCCGGAGGATCTGCGCGCGCGGATCGAGGCTCACATGGCCAACTACCCCGACCGGCACTCGGCGGCGCTGCCGGCGCTGGAGGCCGCGCAGCGCCTGCATGGCTGGTGCTCGCCGGAAGCGATCGAGCAGGTCGCCTGCGTGATGCGGCTGACCCCCGGCTACCTGGCCTCGGTGGCAACGTTCTACGACATGCTCGAGACCTCCCCCGTGGGCCGCCACAGCGTCTATGTCTGTACGAACATCTCGTGCTCGCTGCGCGGCGCCGACGAGCTGTATGAGGCGATACGCGAGGCAGCCGCCGAGGGGGTCGACGGGGAACCGATCAACGTGCGTGCGTTCGAGTGCCTCGGGGCCTGCGACATCGCGCCGATGGCCTCCGTCGACGGCGTCTACGTGGGACCGCTCGGCGTCGCCGACGCGCCGGCGCTGATCGACGATCTGCGCGCCGGGCGCCCTGTGCTGGCAGACAAGCAGCTCGCGCGGCGGCTGGTCGCGGACCCGCACGCGAACAGCCAGGAGTTTCCGCTGCATCCGGCCGAGGGAGGCGCGTGAGCATGGCCGCAGTGGGCGAGGCGCCGATCCTCCTGTTCACCGACATCGACGAGCCGGGGCTGAACACGCTCGAGGTATATGAACGCCGCGGCGGCTATCACGCGATGCGCAAAGCGCTTGCGATGACCCCGCAGGACGTGCTGAGCGAGCTCGAAGCATCGGGGCTGCGTGGACGTGGCGGAGCGGGCTTTCAGATGGGCAAGAAGGTGTCGTTCTTGCCCAAGGGCTCGATGGACAAGTACCTGGTATGCAACGCCGATGAGTCGGAGCCCGGGACCTTCAAGGATCGCGAGCTGATGCAGAAGAGCCCGCACATGCTGATCGAGGGGATCGTCATCGCCTCGTATGCCGCCGGGGCCAGCCGCTCGTTCATCTACATCCGCGGCGAGTACGTGCTGCAGGCCGACATGCTCGACGCCGCGCTGCAGGAAGCGCGCGCCGCCGGCTTCGTCGGCGAGAACATCCTCGGCTCCGGGCACGCGCTGTCGCTGGTCGTCCATCGCGGCGCGGGCGCCTACATCTGCGGCGAGGAGACAGGGCTGCTGGACTCGCTCGAGGGCAAGCGCGGCAATCCGCGGCTGAAGCCGCCGTTCCCCGCCAACCAGGGCCTCTACCAGGGACCCACGCTGATCAACAACGTGGAGACGCTGTCGACCGTCCCGACGATCATGCGGATGGGTGGCGCGGAGTACGCAAAGCTCGGCGTCGGCACCTCGACGGGCACGAAGCTCGTATCCGTCTCCGGTCACGTCGAGCGGCCGGGCAACTACGAGATCGAGCTCGGCATCTCCTCGCGCGAGATCATCTACGGGCTCGCCGGCGGCCCGCCCGACGGGCGCGAGGTCAAGTGCTGGTTCCCGGGCGGCTCCTCCTCGCCTGTGCTGACCGCGGCCGACCTCGATGTTCCCTACGACTTCGACTCGCTCGCCAAGGCCGGCACGATGCTCGGCTCCGGGGCGATCATCGTCGTCGATGACTCCACGCCGATCCTCGACGTCGCGCTGAAGGTTGCGAAGTTCTACCGGCACGAGTCGTGTGGCAAGTGCACGCCCTGTCGCGAGGGAACGAACTGGACGGTCAAGATGCTCGAGCGGATCGACATCGGCGAGGCCACCCCGATGGACATCGAGATCATGGCCGGGGTACAGGAGCACATCATCGGCAACTGCCTGTGTGTGCTCGGCGACGCGATGGCGATGCCGATCGGCTCGATGATCAAGAAGTTCCGCGGAGAGTTCGAAGCGCACATCGAGTCCGCGCGTGCCCGCAACGGGCTTGGTGCCCCCCTCGTCGCGCTCGCCTCCGAGGGGGCCGTGCATGCCTAGGCCCGCGCCGCAGACGATCACCTTCACGATCGACGGCCTCGAGGTCCAGGCGCCGGAGAACTCGATGCTGGTCGACGCCGCCAAGCACGGCGACATCGAGATCCCGGTCTTCTGTTACGAGCCGAAGCTCGGCCATCCGGTCGGCGCCTGCCGCATGTGCCTGGTGGAAATCGAGGGCATCCCCAAGCTACAGACCGGCTGCTCGACCCCAGTCAAGGACGGCATGGTCGTGCACACCGCCTCAGAGCGCGTCCAGACCGCCCAGAAAGCTGTGGTCGAGTTCCTGCTGATCAACCACCCGCTGGACTGCCCGGTGTGTGACAAGGGCGGCGAGTGCCCGCTGCAGGACATCACCTTCGGCTGGGGCGCGGGAACCTCGCGCTTCATCGAGCCCAAGCGTCACTTCGTCAAGCCGCTCGAGCTCTCACCGCTGATCGCGATCGACCGCGAGCGCTGCATCCTCTGCTACCGCTGCGTGCGCTTCTCGCAGGAGATCTCCGAGGACTACCAGCTGGTGCTGCTCGAGCGCGGGGCGCACTCCTACGTCTCGACCTTCGACGGGCACCCATATGTCGCGCCCTTCTCCGGCAACATCGTCGAGCTGTGTCCCGTGGGCGCGCTGACCTCGCGGCCATATCGCTTTCGTGCTCGGCCGTGGGACATCGAGGGCTCGGGATCGGTCTGCACGCTCTGCCCGGCGCAATGCAACGTCACCTTCACCGTGCGCGACGAGCGCGTGCTGCGCGTGCTGGCGCGCGAGCACGACGAGGTCGACGACGGCTGGCTGTGTGACAAGGGCCGCTTCGCCTACCAGGCGATCGACGTGCAGGAGCGGATCACCGAGCCGATGGTGCGCGACGGCGGTGAGCTGCGCGCCGTGTCCTGGGAACGAGCGCTGGCGGAGGCCGCCGCGGGCCTCAAACGCGCGGGGCAGCGCAGCGCGGCACTCGTCGGCGGCGAGAGCTCGAACGAGGAGGGCTTGCTGCTCGCCGAGCTGATGCGAGAGGCCCTGGGGAGCGAGCACATCGACACGGTCGGGGGCGTCGCGCCCGAGAAGCTCCATCAGCTGGCACGCCCCGATCTGCAGGCCAGCGTGCCAGACCTCGAGTTCGCTCACACAGTCCTCGTGATCGGCGCCGAGCCGGTCGACGACATGCCGATCCTCGACCTGCGCATCCGCAAGGGCGTCCGGCGCAATTCGGTCAAACTCCTGATCGCGACCGCCCGCCCATCCTCGCTCGACGCTAGCGCACAGATCTCCGTGCGCTACGCCCCGGGTGGCGACGGCGCGTTTCTGAAGGCGCTCTCGAGCGCGCTCGATGGGGGAGATCTCCAGGAGAGCGCTCGAGCCGCGGACGTCGACCCCGAGCAGATTCGCGCGATCGCCGAGGTGCTGCGCAGCGGCGGCGATGAGATCGTGGTCCTCTATGGACAGCGTGTCCTGGCCCACGACCGGGCGAGCGTCGCGGCCCTCGCAAAGCTCGCTGGCGACCTGAACCTCGCCGGACGCTCCGGAGCCGGCCTCCTGGCTGTGCCCTCCGCGGGCGCCAACGGCCGTGGACTGGTCGAGGCCGGGGTGACGCCCGGATACGGCCCGGGCTACAGCAGGCGCCCTGACGGAGCGGCATGGAGCACCGGCGAGATCGCGGCAGGGCTCTCAGACGGCGAGTTGGCGGCGGTGTACCTGCTGAACGCGGACCCGCTGTGCTCGGAGCTGCCGCGCGAGATCTGGACGCAGGCACTGGAGCGCGCATCGACCGTGATCGCGCACGCGAGCTTCCTCACCGAGGGCATCCGCGAGCACGCCAACGTCGTCTTCCCGGCTGAGTCCTACGCCGAGAAGGAAGGCACCATCACTCACCCCGACAGCCGTCTGCAGCGTCTGCGCCCGGCGATCGGGCGCCCCGGGCAGACCAGGGCCGGGTGGTCGGTGATCGCCGAGCTCGCCAGCCGGCTGGGTCTCGAGCACGGCGTGCTGAGCGGCCCAATGGCCTCACAGCGCCTGTTCGATGCGGTCTCGTTCTACGCGGGCCTGACACTGCAGGAGATCGGCGGGCGGGGAGTGCGCTGGACCGAGCGCGAGCAGGCGAGCGGGCTTCCGGACGCGCCCATCGACTCCAACGACCAGGAGCCCTACTTCATCCCGCCGAGCCCCAACGGAGCCCTGCGCCTGGGCAGCTTCCGCTCGATCTGGGCGGCGCCCGAGGTGAAGGCGTCCCCGGCACTGAAGTTCCTCGCGCCCCGCCAGCGTGTGGAGATGTCGCCGCTCGACGCCGAGCGTCTGGGTCTGCGCAACGGCGAGCGAGTGCTGGTCGGGGCCGAGAACGAGACGGTCAGCGCCACCGTGGCGCTGCGCGATCGCAGCCCCGCCGGCTCGGTCTTCCTCGAGGACTGCCTCGGCCACGATGGCGCAAGCGCGCTGAGCGGTGGACTCGTGCAGGTGCGCAAGGTGAGCTCGAGCGCCGCGGGCGATCGAGACGACCAGGTCGCCGAGCAGGACGTGGAGCGATGAGCCTTGCCGTCGTCGGCTACTACGAGCCGTGGTGGATCCAGATCATCAAGGCGATCGTCATCTTCGCCGTCGGGCTGCAGCTCGTGCCGGTGGTGCTGATGGCGGAGCGCAAGATCATGGGCCGTATGCAGGGCCGCTACGGACCCAACCGCGTTGGGCCATACGGGGCGCTGCAACCGCTCGCGGACATCCTCAAGCTGCTCACCAAGGAGCAATTCCGTCCCTCTACATCGGTCGGCATGCTGTTCGCGATCGCTCCGATCATCTCGATCCTGACGGCTGTGGCGGCCTTCGCGATCATCCCGTTCGGCAACGTCCAGCACATCTTCGGCACTCGCGTCGGCCTCTACGGGATCGATGTTTCGATCGGCCCGCTGTACGTGTTCGCATTCGGCGCGGTCGCCTTCTACGGGATCATGCTCGGCGGCTGGTCCTCGGGCTCGAAGTACTCGTTTCTCGGCGCGATGCGCGGCGCGGCGCAGCTGATCTCCTACGAGGTCTCTCAGGGTCTTGCGCTGCTCGGCGTGATCATGACCTCACAGACACTGTCGCTGACGGGAATCGTCACCGCCCAGAAAGGCATGTGGTACATAGTCCCCCAGTTCGTGGGCTTTCTGATCTTCCTCGTCGCCGGTTTCGCTGAGACCAACCGTGCTCCGTTCGATCTGACCGAGGCCGACGCCGAGCTCGTCGGCGGCTACAACACCGAGTTCGGCGGGGGGCCCTTCGCCTCCTACTATTTCGCCGAGTACCTCAACGTGCTCGTCGTCTCCGGCATCACGGCCACGGTGTTCCTCGGCGGCTGGCTGATGCCCTTTGGAATCCATCCGCCCGGCTGGGTCGACCCGATCGTCGTGCTCTTCAAGATGGGGATCATCACGTTCTTCTTCATCTGGGTGCGCGCCACCCTGCCACGCTTGCGCTACGACCAGCTGATGAGCTTCGGCTGGAAGGTGCTGCTGCCGCTGGCAACCCTCAACGCACTGGTGACAGCGATCCTCGTGGTGGTGACCCACTGATGGCCTGGGATCCCGGCGAGGACGTGATCGCGGTCCAGCGAGGCCCGCAGCCCGGCGGTGTCGGGGGTGCCTATCGCGCATTCGGCGAGACGCTGCGCGGGCTGAAGACGACCTTCGCGCGGATCGCCGAGGGGGTCAACACGATTCAGTACCCCGAGGAGAAGGTTCCCGTCTACCCGCGCTTTCGCGGCCGCCACAAGCTGCACCGCTTCGAGGACACAGGCCTCGAGAAGTGCGTCGGCTGCTCGCTGTGCGCAGCCGCCTGCCCGGCGGACTGCATTCGCGTGGTCGCCGCGGAGAACACCTCGGAGAACCGTGTCTCTGCCGGCGAGCGCTATGCCGCGGTCTATGAGATCAACCTCTCGCGCTGCATCTTCTGCGGCTACTGCGAGGTGGCGTGCCCGTTCGACGCGATCACGATGGGCCACGACTACGAGCTGTCTGACTACGATCGCTCGGATCTGATCTTCACCAAGGAGATGCTGCTGGCCGAGCCGCTCGAGCGCACCCCGCTGCGGACGGAGGGCGAGTGAGCGCCGTCCTGTTTTTCATCGCCGCGATTGGCGCGATCGCGGGAGCGATCGGCGTGGTCAGCCTGCGCAACCCCTTCTACAGCGTGCTCGCGCTCGTCGCGCACCTGATCTCCCTGGCGGTCCTGTTCCTGCTGCTGCGCAGCGAGTTCGTGGCCGCCGTGCAGGTCGTCGTGTATGCCGGCGCCGTGATGGTGCTGTACGTCTTCGTCGTCGCCTACATCGGCGGCGAGGAGGAGTCCCTGGGCGACCGTCTGCGCGGAGCGGGCGGTGCCAGCATGCGTTTCCCGGCGGTGCTGATCGGCGGCTCGCTGCTGGTTGAGCTGCTGATCGCCCTACTCGGCACGGGCCTTCAGGCGATCAACACAAAGGGCGCCCCCTACAGCCCCGGGCCGCAGACCTTCGGCACCCCCGCCTACATCGGCAAACTGCTGCTCACACGCTTCCTGCTCGCTTTCGAGGCGGCCTCCTTCCTGCTCTTGATCGCCGCTGTCGGCGCCGTTGTGCTGGCACGCAGACGCGGTGGCCTCGACGAGCAGGAGAACCGCATCACACCACTCGATCTGCTTCGCCCGCGCGGCACGGGCACGATGGCCGAGGGCGTCAGCAGCCTGTTCTTCGCCAACGCCCACGATCGCCCGGAGAAGTTTCAGGTCCCCGCCGGGGAGAGTCGTGAGCCGGCCGCCACAACCGCCGGCGCCAGTGCCGATGACCGCGGCGATTCAAGCCAGGAGAGCGGCTGGTGAGCATCGCCTGGTACCTGGCCGTCTCGGCGATCGTGTTCAGCCTGGGCGTGGTCGGGGTGATCGTGCGGCGCAACCCGCTGGTCGTGCTGCTGAGCCTCGAGCTGATGCTCAACGGCGCGAACCTCGCGCTGATCGCCTTCTCCCGCATGTGGGGCAACGGCGACGGGCAGATCCTCGCGCTGATCGTGATGACGGTCGCCGCCTGTGAGGTGACCGTCGGTCTCGGCATGATGGTCGCGATCTACCGCCGCCGGCTGCCGATCGACGTCGATGAGCTGCGGGAGCTGCGCGGATGAGCACCACCACCTTCGGCTGGCTCGTGCTGGCCTTCCCGCTGCTCGGCACGCTCGTGGCCGGGCTCGGCTTCGCCAAGCTGCCCGGTCGCAGCGCCGGCTGGATCGGGACCGGCGCGATCTTCCTGGCGTTCCTCGCCGCGCTCGGTGCGCTGATCTCTTTGCAGGGCCACTCGCCCGAGCACCGTCAGCTGACCTCCTCGCTCTGGGACTACGCGAAAACCGCCGGCGTCGATGCCCAGATGTCGATCCTGGTGGACCCTCTGTCGGTCTTCATGATCCTGATCGTCTCCGGCGTCTCGACCCTGATCCACCTCTACTCGATCTCCTACATGGAGGAAGACAGGGGCTTCGCGCGCTTCTTCGCCTACCTGAACTTCTTCGTCTTCTCGATGCTGCTGCTCGTGCTCGCCGGCAACTTCCTGCTGCTGATCGTCGGCTGGGCGTTCGTCGGCGCGGCCTCTTACCTGCTGATCTCGTTCTGGTACCGGCGCTCGAGCGCCACCAGCGCCGGCATCAAGGCGTTCGTGATCAACGTGCTCGGCGACGTCGGCCTCGTGCTCGGCACCTACTTCATCTTCAAGCACACTCACACGCTGGACTTCCTGAAGAGCTTCCACGCCGCCGAAACCGGCGCGTTCGGTCATGGCACCGACAATGGCGATCTCGTCGCCGGCTGCTGCCTGCTGCTCGTCGGCGCGTTCGCCAAGTCCGCGCAGATCCCGCTGCACACCTGGTTGCCCGACGCGATGGAAGGACCGACCCCGGTCAGCGCGTTGATCCACGCGGCGACGATGGTCACCGCCGGTGTCTACCTGATCGCACGCATGCACCCGTTCTTCGAACTGGCGCCCGCCGCGCGGGACGTCGGCGCGATCGTCGGCGCGGTGACGCTGCTGGTGGCGGGCACGATCGGCCTGACGCAGACCGACATCAAGCGCGTGATCGCCTATTCGACGATGTCGCAGATCGGCTACATGATCATGGGCGTCTCAGTCGGCGCCTACGCGGCCGGCCTGTTTCACCTGATGACCCACGCCTTCTTCAAGGCGCTGCTGTTCATGGCCGCCGGGTCGGTCATCGGCGCGATGGCGGGCGAGCAGTCGCTGGAGAAGATGAAAGGCTTCCGCAAGGCGATGCCGTTCACCTACGCCTGCTTCATCATCGGCGGGCTGGCGCTGTCGGGCATCCCGCCGTTCTCCGGGTTCTTCTCCAAGGATGAGATCCTGCTCGATACCGGCGAGCTCGGCGGCTGGCATTGGGCGCTGTATGTGATCGGCTACATCGGCGCTTTCCTGACCGCGGTCTACACCTTCAGGATGATCTTCCGCGCCTTCCACGGCGAGCCCTGCCCGGAGGCCAAGGAGCTCGAAGGCGGCCACCTCGCGCACGCCGAGGTTCACCGCAACCCCGCCAACGGAGAGATCGAGGACACCGACGTCGGCTTCCCCGGCCCACACCACACGATCGCCGAGCGGGCGCTGCCGATGCGCATCGCGATGGGCACGCTGGCACTCGGCGCGATCGGCGCCGGGCTGATCCAGATCCCCAAAGTCGACTTCGTGATCGACGATTTCCTGCGCCCGTCGTTTGCGACGTCCAAGCTGTATGAAACCCACACCAAAGGCGGTCTGCTGGCCTTCGGCCTGACGCTCGGCACGCTGATCGGGCTGGCGGGCATCGCGCTGGCCTACCGCATCTGGGTCAAGCAGCCCGAGATCGCGGACACCGCACGCGAGCGTTTCAAGCCGCTCTATCAACTGTTCGTGAACAAGTGGTATTTCGACGAGCTGAACGCCGCGGTCGTGGTCCGGCCCTTCGCCTGGGGCGGACGGGTGGCGCGTGGCACTTTCGAGCGTGTGATCGTCGACGGCACGCTGATCGGCGGCACCACCAGCTTGGTGCGCGCCTCCTCGGCCGCGGTTCGCGCGATCCAGAGTGGCTTCCTGCGCTACTACGCGGCGATGCTGATCGTAGGCGTCAGCGCAGTCAGCCTCTACTTCCTGCTGCAGAGTTGAGCTCCTGAGCATGCCGCCACTTTCAATCCTCATCTGGCTGCCCGCGCTGTGCGGGGTGTTGGGCGCGCTGTTTGCCTCTCGGGGGCAGCGGGTTCCCGGAGCGCTCGCGCTGATCGGCTCGGTCGCCGCGCTGGGCCTCTCGATCGGCTACATCGCCGACTTCCACAGCGGCGGCGGCCTGCAGCACGTCACCGACATCGTCTGGATCTCCGAACTGGGCATCCACTACAAGCTCGGAGTAAGCGGACTGAATGTTTTTCTCGTCGGCCTGACGACACTGCTGTTCGCCGCCGCCACGCTCGCCGCGAACATGCGCGAGTGGGAGCGGCCGAAGCTCTTCTACCTGCACTTCATGCTCGCCGAGTCAGCCGTTCTCGGCGCTTTCCTCGCGCAGGATCTGGCGCTGTTCGTCGCGTTCTTCGACCTGATGCTGATCCCCTTCTACTTCCTGATCGGGATCTGGGGCGGGCCCAACCGGGTCAAAGCCACGATCAAGCTCGTCATCTACACGCTCGTCGGCTCGCTGTTGATGCTCGCCGCGGCGATCGCGACCGGGGTGCTGGCCTCCCAGCAGGACGGCGGGCACATCACGTTCGTGCTCTCGGCGCTGCAGGCCGTGCCGCTCAGCAAGGGCTCCCAGGAGTGGATCTTCCTGTTCTTCGCCGCGGCGTTCCTCGTCAAGATGCCGGCGTTCCCGCTGCACGGCTGGATGCCGGACGGCTACAAGGCGATGCCGATCGAGGTGCTGATGGTCTTCTCCGGCGTGCTCTCCAAGGTCGGCGCCTACGGATTTCTGGCGATCGTGCTGCCGCTGTTTCCGCAGGGCGCAGCGCACTTCCAGATCCTGATGCTGCTGATCGCGCTGTGCTCGATCCTGTATGGGTCGGCGGTCGCGTTCACGCAGACCGACGCCCGCCTGATCGCCGGGTACTCCTCGGTGGCGCAGCTCGGCTTCATCACGCTCGGCATCTTCTCGCTGAACCCTCAGGGCGCCCAGGGGGCACTGCTGCAGATGGTCAACCACGGCCTCGTGGTGGCGCCGCTGCTGTTCATCATCCTGCTGCTGTCAAAGCGCGCCGGCGGCTCTGAGGACATCCGCGAGATGGGCGGCATCGCTTTCCGCGCCCCCGTGCTCGCGTCACTGTTTTTGATCGTCGCGCTCGCGACGCTGGCGATTCCCGGCTCCTCGAACTTCGCTGGCGAGTTCCTGATCCTGCTCGGCGTCTTCAAAGCCAAGCTCGCGATCGCGATCATCGCGTTCACCGGCGTGGTGCTGGCCAGCGTTTACGCGCTGCGGCTGTTCATCCGCGCAATGCACAACCGCGCCGGATCCTCCGTTGACTCGCGTGAGATATCGATTCGCGATGGCGCGGTGCTGGTGCCGCTGATTGCCGTGATCCTGTTCCTCGCGCTCTACCCGCAGTTCGCGCTACACCGCAGCGAACGCTCGGTGAAGTCCACCGTGGCGGCGGCGCACGTGTACGCAACGGTCAACCCCGCCTCTGTTCACGTTTTTGCCACCAACAGCAGCCCGATCCGGACGGGCACCACAAGCGGCGAAGGCAGGCAGGAATCCGGCGAACCGGAAGCTCAGCAGGCGAGCGAAAGCGCCAGTGAAGACGGTGCCTCGAGTTCCGAACGCGGTGCGGAAGCCAGGACACGTTGATGAGTTTGCACCTCTACCTCGCCACCACGCACCTGAAAGGCCCGCACGTCGACTTCGCCGGGCTTTCACCGCTGATCGCGCTGCTCGGTGGCGCCGTCGTGGTGCTGATAATCGGGCTGCTCGGCGCCGAGTGGGCGCGCCATCAACTCGTGCCGTTCCTCAGCCTCCTCGCGCTCGGCGCGGCGTGCGGCCTGAGCATCTGGCAATGGAACGCGCAGAAGTCGATCGTCTCCGGCGCGCTTCGCATCGACGACCTATCCCTGGCGCTGAACCTGATCCTGATCGCGGGCGGTGCCTGCACCGTGCTTCTCGCCTGGCGCTCTGAGGCCTCACGCGAAGCTGCTCACGGCGAGTTCCACACGCTGCTTTTGACATCGATCGCCGGCATGTCGCTGCTCGCGGCAGCGCAGAACACGGTCGCCTTGTTCGTCGGCCTCGAGCTCCTCTCGATCCCCCTGTATGTGCTGTGTGCGAGTGAGATGCGCCGTGAGCGCTCCCTCGAGGCCGGTCTGAAGTATCTGATCATCGGCTCTGTCGGCTCAGCGACGCTGCTCTATGGCCTGGCGTTGATCTACGGCGCGACCGGCGCGACCGACTTCACGGCGATCGCGAGCTCGATCTCGACAGGCAGCCTGGCCAGCGATCCGCTGCTGCTCGGCGGTATCGCCCTGTGCGTCGCCGGGCTCTGCTTCAAGGCTTCGGTCGCACCTTTCCACCAGTGGACCCCCGATGTCTATGAGGGTGCACCGACGCCGATCACCGCCTTCATGGCGGTTGCCACCAAGGTCGCCGCGCTCGGTGTGTTCCTGCGCTTCTTCGACGTCGCGCTGATCGAAGCACAGAGCAGTTGGGGGCCGGCTGTCGCGACACTCGCCGCGATCACGATCGTGGTCGGTAACGTCGGCGCGCTCGGGCAGTCCTCGCTGAAGCGGATGCTCGCCTACTCCTCTGTGGCCCAGGCCGGCTACATGCTCGCGGGCGTCGTCGTCGCCACCAAGCTCGGAGTCAGCGCGACGGTCTTCTACCTGGCCGTGTATCTGCTCATGAACATGGCCGCCTTCGCGGTGATCGTCGCTCGCGAACGCGAAACGGGACTCGGTGATGAGATCGGGGCGATCACCGGCCTCGGTCGCGAGCGTCCGTACCTCGCCTGGCCGCTGACGATCTCGATGCTCGCGCTTGCGGGCATTCCGGCCACGGCGGGCTTCTTCGGGAAGTTCTACCTGATCGACGCCGCGGTCGCCGGTGGCTACACGTGGCTCGGTGTCGTGATCGTGATCGGCTCGATGATCTCACTCGGCTACTACCTGCCGGTGATCGCGGCGATGTGGATGCGCAGCGCCCCCGCGAGAGCATCCGTTGGACTGCCCGTGTTGGCGGGCGGCTCCGCTGAGCTCGACCCGCCCGCTGAGGTCCCAACGCCTGCGGGCGCCCAGCCCGAGATCGCCTTCGTCGCGGTACTCGCGGCGAGCGCCACCGTCTTCTTCGGCATCGTACCCCAGCCATTGTTCGACCTCGTGCATCACGCCGGCAGCGCACTCAGCGGACTGTTCTAGCGAAAAGCCTCACAGCACGTTCGTCAGGTCACATGCTCGAGACCGCTGAGGAGATCGGGCTCTTCGCTCAGCGGTGGAACCCCCAACACCGTCTCAGTGCCGGGGGCCACCTGGGTAAAGCCGGCATCCTCGACGACGACGCAGTCGATCTCAGCCTTCAAACGCTCCCACGTCTGCTCATCGGCCAGGCGCACGTCGCCGGCCATGCCCTGTGCTCGCCATTGCTGAAGCTCGGCACCGTGCGTAGCGCCCAGGTTATCGACGACGCTCAGAGCCGCGTGCCCGGCCTGTGCCATCGCCTTGCCCATGCTCTTGAGCACATCCGGGCGAATGACGTAGATCAGCGCGCCCGTGGCCGGGCTGGGCACTTGCGCCGGCCGTTTGGCATCCGTGAAGGGGGCGAGCTCGATCAACAGGGGCTCACGCTGCGACTTGCGTCGCGGCGGAAGGCAGAGCATGGTCGGACCAGCCGGCGTGGCGATCAGCGCACCGTCGAGTTCGGCCACCGCCTCGAACCGCTCGGCGTCAGCGCGCAAGGCGATCTTGGGGCGAGCCCGCGCCTGCCAGGCGGCAAAGTTCGCGCCCCAGCGCTCGCTGCACCGAAACCGGTCGGCGCACGCAACCGCGCCGGCCCCGCCCAGAGCCATGGCCTGCGCGAAGCTGAGAGGGCGGTCGTTGCGCACCACGTAATACATCGCCCAGGGATCCTCTTCCTGGCGTGCGCGGGTGCGGACAGTCGCCGCAGCGTCTTCAGGGCTTGCCTTCATCGCTCCTATGTCTACAGATCCAATCCGACGATCGTCCTGCGATCACCAGTACTCGCGACTCGATCGGGCACTGCGCAGGCGCCACGCCGCGGTGCCGGTGGCCGCAGCGAAGTCCGCGAGAAGGTTCTCGACTCCTTGCAGTTGAAGCGAGAGAAAAAGCAGCTCAGGACAAAGGAGGAAGACCTAGACGCGGCGCAGGCGGCGCACTACAGCCGCCCGGATGCCTCGGCGGCCGCTTCGGCGTCTCTCAGCTGACGCTCGACGAGATCCAGACCGGCATCCCAGAAGCCCGGGTCGGCGAGATCGACATCGACTATTTCACCGAGCTCTTGCGGGCTGCGCGAGCCGCCGGCGGCGAGCATCTCCAGATAGCGGGGCACAAACTCCGCGCCCTTCTGCTCGTAGCGCTCATACACAGACAGCGCCAGCAGTTGCCCATAGGCATACGCGTAGACATAACCGGGGGAGCCTATGAAGTGGGGAACGTAGGACCACCAGCTGCGGTAGCCATCAGTGATCTCCACCGAGTCACCGACCAGCTCCTGCTGGCTCTGCGCCCACAGCTCGCCGAAGCGATCAACCGAGATCTCACCGTGCTCGCGCCGGTTGGTGTGGACGAGATCCTCGAAGCGGTTCATCGCGACCTGACGAAAGACTGTGGCGATCGTGCCCTCGATGTTCTCCGCCAGCAGCGCCAAGCGCGACGCGGGCGTGGAGTCCTCTTCCAGCAGCCGCCCGAAGACGATCGTCTCGCCGAACACCGAAGCGGTCTCGGCGAGCGTCAGCGGGGTGCTCTGGTGAAAGGCGCCCTGGCGGGCGGCGAGCGCAAAATGAACACCATGTCCGAGCTCGTGCGCGAGCGTCAGCACGTCGTTGCGCCGGGCCGTGTAGTTGAGCATCACATACGGATGCTGGGATGGCACACCGGAGGCGCAGAAGGCCCCGCCGCGCTTGGATGGGCGCACCGGTCCGTCGATCCATCGCTCGTCGAAGAATCGTCTAGCCATATTGCCGAGCTCCGGGGAGAACGAGCTGTAGCAGTCGAGTACCAGCTCGTGCGCCTGCGCGAAGGTGTAGGTCACATCATCCTCCGTGACAGCCGCCATGCGGTCGTAGTCCGCTAGCTTCTCGAGGCCCAGGAGCCGTGCCTTCAGCCGGTACCAGCGGCGGGGCAGCTCGTAGCGGCGGCGGACCGCGTCGATCAGCGCTTTGACCGACTCGTCTGAGACCTCGTTTGAGAGGTTGCGCGACGCCAGCCAGTTTGGATAGCTGCGCAGGCGATCGTCTGTGGCCTTGTCCGCCAGCAGCGTGTTGAAGACGAAGGCGCGTGTGCGCAGGCCCGGCGCGAGCGCCTTGGTGACCGCCTCAGCCGTCGCTCGGCGAACCTCGCGGTCCGCGCCCAGGAGCCGGCTCAGCGCCACGTCCAGAGCCACAGGCTCACTGCCCGGCTGATCGCTCAGATCGACCTCGATGGCCGATGTCTGCTCCTCGAACAGCCGGTCCCAGGCACTCGCGCCCGTCAGCGCCTTCTCGGAGAGAATGCGCTCCTCGGGCTCTGAGAGGAGATGCTCACGGTAGCGGCGCACCTTGCGCAGGTAATGAGCGCAGAAGCCCAGACCCTCGCCGCCCAGCAGCTGCTCAGCGCGCTCGTCGGAGAGCGCCGCCCACTCCAGCTCGAAGAACAGGAGCATCGTCTGAATCTGTGTCTCGCCCTCCTGGACCTTCTGCAACAGGGCACCCGTCGCCGGATCGGCCGTGTTCGTCGAGAAGCGCAGGCCGGCGTAGGTGCCGGCGCGGCCGAGCAGTTCGTAGATCTTCTCCAGCTGGTGCATCGCCTCCGCCAGCGCATCCGTATCGAGATTCTCCAGGCCACCTGCGTATTGCTCGGCAAACGCCTTTGCGAGCTCGAGCGCCTCGGTCAGCTGACGCGCAACGCCAGCCTCGCCCTCACCGTCGACCAACGGATCGAGGTCCCAGGCGGTCTGCTGAAGCTCTGCGTCCGGCCTCTCGCCGGCTGTCTCGATTGCCATTGTGCTGGCAGCTTAGCTGTCTGCGTGAATCCAGCCGGCACCCGTCGCAGCAACCACTGACCATGAGCTTTCCACCCCAGCCTCCGCCGGCCCCCATCGCGGTTTGATGAGCCCCGACAGGGATCGAGGGCCCGGGGGCGAACGATGCCCGACCGGCGCCGCTCGCTCACCTCAGTACCTGACCACATGGAGCGGATCGCGGTCAGGCAGCCTGCTCGGCCGGCCGCTTGATCCACTGCTCGACCCAGTCTCCTGTGATCTGCCTGGTGGCCGCGTTGATGCGGTTCCAAGCGTTGATCGACGCGATCGCGATCACCAGGCCCGCGAGCTGCGACTCGTCGTAGTGGCGGGTCGCCTCCTCCCACACGTCGTCGGGAACGGGATCCGACCGGTCGGCTAGCCGCGTGACGGCCTCGGTGAGGGCCAGGGCGGCACGCTCGGCATCGCTGAAATACGGAGCCTCGCGCCAGGCGCCGACCATGCAGACGCGCTCATCGGGCTCGCCCTCGGCCTTTAGCTCGCGCGAGTGCATGTCGAGGCAGACGCTGCACCCGTTGATCTGGCTGGCCCGCGTCTCGATCAGGTACAACGTGGTGGCCGGAACGCCGGCTGCGTGGGCGGCGGTACCGAGCTTCTGCAGCGCCGCCATCGCGCCGGGGACGGTGATCGCTGGATTCTCTATACGTGCTTGCATGGTGTCGTCCTCCTGAGGATTGGGCGGGATCTGTAGCTGACCCGTCGAGGCCGAGGGGCGTGAGGCTCCCCTCACACGCACGATACCCACGGGTCATAGCATTGACACGCCCCGACGCAGGAATGTGACAGTGGACGAGCGACTAGAACCCGAGGAGCTACTCGGAGGCGAGCGCGCTCAGTACGTCGAGTTTGGCGGCGCGCCGCGCGGGCGCCTGCGCGGCGAGCAGGCCGGCGATGCCGGCGGCGATCAGCAGCACGATCAGCGTGCCGACGGGGATAGAGAGCACGTAGCCAGAGCTTGACAACGCGAGCTCCGTGAAGAGGATCGCGCCGACGAGACCGACCACTAGCCCGAGGATGCCGCCGATCAGCGCGGTGATGAGCGACTCGTAGCGGATCATCTGTCGGATCTGCATGCGCGATGTGCCGATCGCGCGCATCATGCCGAGCTCGCGCGTGCGCTCGTAGATCGAGAGGACCAACGTGTTGACGATGCCGAACAGCGAGACGATCACCGACAGCGCCAGGAGCACGTACACGAGGACCAGCAGCGTGTTGACTTTTTCGCTTTGTTCTTTTGTGTACTCGGCGGGGGTCTGCGAGCGCGCCTGCGGGAACTCGCGATGCAGAAGCGTATTGATGCCGTGGCGCACTTCGGTGGTGTTTGCGCCGGGCGCGTAGGTGACGAAGTCGACACCGTCCGTGCGCTGGCCGAAGGCCGTGCGCGCGAGCGAGCGCAGGATCGTGATGTTGGCCATCAGGCCGAGCACTTCTTCTTTGACGATGCCCATCACGTGGAGCGTGACCTGATGGTTGGAGGGCGTCAGGACCGACAGGCGCTGACCGACGTCGAGGTGATGGGCCTTGGCGAACTTCTCTGAGATCACCGTACCTTCGGGCCCGAGCGATTCGAGCGTGGCGCGCGAGCCCTGCTTCCATTTGACCTTGTACATACCCACGAAGGAGCTCGGTTCGAGCGCGGTCACCGCGCTCTTTTCGTCGATCACCGGCGAGCCCGGCTCAGACAGATCGCTGACCCTGCCATCGGTGAACGCGACCGCCGTCACCGCGCCCACTCCGGGGACGCGCCTGACGGCGGGAGCGACGACTGCGGGTACGCCGCCTTCGCCGGCTTTCGTGTTCTGGATGATCAGGTTGCCGGCGAACGACCGGCTGACGGCCTGGTCGATCGTGGCCTTCGTTCCGGCGGCGAGCACCGCGATGAAAGTGACGAGCGCGATTCCGATCATCAGCGCGAGCGCCGTGACGAGCGTGCGCCCGGGTTGGCGCACCGAGTTCTCGCGCGCGAGGCGCCCGGTGATGCCGCGCCAGCTGACGAGCACGCCGATCGCGTTCGCGAGGGCGGGGACGACGCGGTAGCGCCGCGGTGGGCGCTCGCCCCCGCGGCGCAGCCTGACGAACAGCCGCGCCGCGCGGGCGACCCACACGATCACGAGTACCAGGCCTATGCCGTGCCCGAGTAGAGCGCCCAGCGCCAGCACGACAATCAGACCGATCACGAAGCGCAGGATCAGCATGCGCCGCGTCGGCAGCCATGGCGGAATCGTGACTCCCTCGCGCATCGCCGCAATCGGCGGCACGCGCATCGAACGCACCGCCGGGGCCAGGCCGGCGAACACGGTGACGAGGATGCCGACGGCCAGCGAGACGATCACGGTGCGCGCCTCGAGCACGGTGCCGTTGTCAGGCAGGTCCGCGCCAATCGCCTTGAACAGCCCGTCGAGCGCTGGGGCGAGGCCGATACCGCCGAACAGTCCGAGGACCGCGCCGACGACGCCCAGCAGCAGGCCTTCCTGCACGACCGAGCGCATGATCTGCGCGCGCGAGGCACCGAGCGTGCGCAGCAGCCCGAACTCGCGTGTGCGCTGCGCGACGGTGATCGAGAAGGTATTGAAGATGATGAACGCGCCGACGAACAGCGCCACGTACGCGAACACCAGCAGGAACGTGCGCAGGAAGCCGAGCTTTTCTTCCAATTCCGCGGTCTGGTTGGCCGCTTCTTGGGCGCCCGTGCGGACTGTCAGCGTGTGCGGCAGTACGGCGCGCACGCGCGCGGCGAGCTGCTGCGGTGAGACGCCCGTGTCGGCTGCCGCGTAGATGCTGTCGTACGCGCCCGGTTCGCCCGCCACATACTCGGCTTCCTTGGGGAGCAGCAGCGCGAGGCTCGCGCCGCCGAAGGATTCGCTGCCTGCGAACTTCGCGATGCCCACGAGCGTGTATGTGTGTGCTGGGGCGTTGCCAGCGATCACGACCTTCTCGCCGAGCTCGAGTTTGTTGCGCTTGGCGGTCGCCTCGTCGAGCGCGACCTGGTCGTCCGCTTCCGGCAGGTGTCCCTGCGCGGCGGTGAACGCCTCGAAGCGCTTCGGCTGCAAGGCGTTGACGAGGCCGGGCGCGTGGCCGGTCGTCAGATGCTTGCCGCTCGTCGTCAGCAGCGAGGCGGTACTCGACACCGCGCCCGAGGCGGCCGCGACACCGGAGACTGAGCGCACATGCGCGAGCGTCGCTTCGTTCAGTGACGCGGCTTCCGCGGCGGTTCCGCGCCCCAGCGTTTCCTTCTGCGTGACCACGACCGCCTTGTTCTTGTAGGCGTTGCTGAAGATTTCAGAGAAGGCGCCGTTGATCGTGTCGGTGAGGATGTAGGTGCCGGCCATCAGCGCGACGCCGAGGGCGATCGCGATACCGGTGAGGAGCACACGGATCTTGCGCTGAGCAAAGCCACGGAACAGCAGTTTGCCCATCAGCCAACGGCCTTCATCAGGTCGAGCGCCTGCTCGGCGCTCGTCGCCTCCCCGTCGTGGACGATCTTGCCATCGGCGAGCACCAGCAGACGGTCAGCGAACGACGCCGCGTGGGCGTCGTGGGTGACCATCACGACGGTCTGGCCGAAGTCGTCGACCGCGTGACGCAACAGCGCGAGCACGTCGCCTGAGGATTTCGAGTCGAGGTTGCCAGACGGCTCGTCGGCAAACACCACGGCGGGGCGCGAGACGAGCGCCCTGGCGACGGCGACGCGCTGCTGCTGCCCACCGGAGAGCTCGGCCGGGCGATGACTCAGGCGGTCACGAATGCCGACGGTCTCGATCAGGCGGTCGAACCACTCGCGATCGGGCTTGCGCCCGGCGATCGACAGCGGCAGCAGGATGTTCTCTTCGGCGTTCAGCACCGGCAGCAGGTTGAAGGTCTGGAAGATGAAGCCGATGCGGTCGCGGCGCAGCTGCGTGAGTTCGCCATCACCGAGAGCGGTGAGCTCGACGCCGGCCAGGCTGACCGTCCCCGAGGTCGGGCGGTCGAGCCCGGCGAGCAGGTGCATCAGCGTCGACTTGCCCGAGCCCGAGGGGCCCATGATCGCCGCGAAGCGCCCAGAGGGGAACTGGACGCTGACGCCGTCGAGAGCATTCACGGCCGCCTCGCCTTCGCCGTAGCGACGGTGCAGATCCTGCGCGCTGACGATCGTCGCGGTGGCGGAGTTGTTGGCGACGGTCATGAACCAGGAAGTTTAGTAAGCAGCGTCGACCACAGCGCCACGGCGGTACACATCGGCTCGAGGGTCGAAATTGGCCTCAACCCGTGGGTCGATGCTCCTGCGGGAGGGCGGCTCATTCTCATCGAGATCACCCAGCCGCCCGCAGTCGCTGACGCGCTTTGGCCAGATCGACACCCAGCGCCTGGAACAGCTCCGCCGCTGGGTCCGGCGGGCGCAGTTCGAGCAGCGCGCCCAGCACGTGCCGGGGACCCGGGTGGCCGCGTCCGGGCCGGCGCATGTCCCGGCTCGAGTCTCGCAGCACCGCCTTGGCGGCCGGGGTCATCGGTAGACGGTGCAGGAGCAGCTGCTTCACCGTCGGCCTCGATGGATGTTTGGCGGCGCGCTCCGGTGCGGGGGGCGTCGTGGGCGGGAGCTCCTCGAGGACCCCGTCCAGTCCGACCGCCGCGAGGGCCGCTCGGTCCATCGCGTGAAGAGCGGCTCGCGCGGCGGGCGGATCGCATCCGAGCGCCTCAGCGAGGTCGACTTCCATCAGCAGCGCCACGGCGAGATGCTCGGTGCCGACTCTCCGATCACCGCGGACCTTCGCCTCCTCGCGCGCGTCCACGTAAGTCGACCACGGGTGGTAGTCGCTGGCCAGGTTTGACTTCCCTTCAGGGGGCTGGGACATCGAACTCACTTTCCGTGCTTGGTGTGGACTGACTGCCGCGTGACTCCGAGGGCATCGCCGATCTGCTGCCACGACCACCCCTGAGCACGGGCGCTCGCAACCTGCGCTGCCTCCACCCGCTCTGCCAGCCGTCGCAAGGCGAGCGCGGCGCGCAGACCGAGCGAGGGGTTCCCGGAGGTGATGGCGGTGGAGATCTCGTCGATGTTCATGCCGTCAGTTTAGCCTGACAGATTCTATTTGTCAATTCAGACTGACAGCGCGCCTCGATCCAGCCCTGCAATCGCCCTGCCTTTCGCGTGCAGAAAGCAGGCGCGGCTGGCATAGTCTGCGTGCGGCTGCCGAGGAGCCGCCGGTTCAAATGAGCGATCGCGTGGCAGATATCGGCAGTGTCTCCGCAACGCGGGCCCGCCAGATGGCGCTCGTGGCCTCGGTGATCGCAGCCGCGCTGGCTTCACCGGTGCACGCGGCCGAACCCTCACCCGGGCCCACTACGCTCGGCCCCGACCTGAGCAAGTACTCGGACAGCAACCAGTACGGATGCTCCTCTGATCCGTTCACGGGAGTTCCTACCGGAGCACTGAGCTGCACGTGGGCATCTGTGAACTCCAACGACCAGGATCCGCTGGTCATGTTCGGACCCGGCCAGATCAGCCAGATCACCGTCGAGGTGGGCGCCATCACCGGCCCGATGAAGGCCGTGGTGATTCGCGGCGAAAGCAGCTTCAGCCTCAAGGAATCCGAATCGCAGCCGTCGGCGAGCTGCTGTACGGACATCGCCGAAAGCCAGCCGTTCACGCCAACCGCCAACTCCACCACCACCGTGCCGGTCAACCTTCCGGTCCCGTTGGAAGAGACCTCCAACCCGGAATCCCAGAGGCTGACCCTGAGCTACGCCTACCTGGGGCTCTCGCCGGTTGAAGACAACGTCCCGGTGCCGGCCGCCACCGGTGTGCACGAAACGATCGAAACCCCTGTCTTCGGCGAAGGCCCCAACGAAGAACCCATCGAAACCGGACAAGAGCAGAGTGAAGAAGTGTCGCCCTCCACGCTGTTGGAGCAGCCCGCTCTGCAGATGGGTGCCGCTCCCCAGACCCCTCAGACCGGCAAAGGGGTCCTGGTCCTGATGGATGCCGTCTACACACCAACGCCAGGCGCTCCCACGATCGCCTCACTCTTGAGCTCGCACCTCGAGGTACCAACGCTGCGGGGGCCGGGCCAAACGCCTGGATCAACGCTCGGCCCAGCGACGGGCCTGCCGGGCGCAGCCCCCAGCTTTCCAGTCGAGGAGAAAGGCGTGCAGATCAAGAGACGCCGAGCAATCATCGAGCTCACCTGCACCTCCGGCAGCCCATGCTCCGGGCGGGTGAGCCTGCAGAGTGTGCCGCTACCCAGTGATGTGGTCTCCGCCAGTACTCGCAAGGCCCACACCAAGCCGCGGAAGCCCACCATCTACGGCACGGGCAATTTCGCGCTTGCCGCCTCCAGCTCAAAGAGCGTGACGCTCGAGCTCTCCTCCGCTGGGCGGAGGCTCGCGCGCAGGCACAGAACGCTCGAGGTGTGGGTGCAGGTGAGCGTGAGCACGCCCAAGCCAGCCATGACTCATAGTGACGCGCTCACCCTGCGCTTCTGAGTCACCGGCGTAAAACGCCAGCCGTCCGGGAGGCTGCTTAGCATCGTGCGCCCGATGCACGAGACGACCCCGCAAGTCTTCCTGATCGCCCGCCCTTCGATCGACGTCGCGGGCATGCGCGCCTACCTGCAGGCCGTCGGCGGGGAGTCCTGGCTCGACCTGCGCCAGGGCGAAGAGGGGCCGGAGGGGCCGAGCGCCGGCGAACTGCTGCTCGAGTTCGGCGGCCGCGCCTGCTACCGCAGTTGGGAGCCCGGCCTGAACCCGAACGTCTCGCGGATCCGCACCGACCGGCGCGAGTACTTCGCGAACATCCTCCGCAGCGGCCACGGCAGCGTGCTCGAGCACGCCAACTACTCGTTCGCTTTCCGCGACGTGAGCCGCGTTTTCACCCACGAGATTGTTAGGCATCGCGCCGGCTCGGCCTTCAGCCAGGAGAGCCTGCGCTACGTGCGCCTGACCGACATCGGCTTCCGCGTGCCCGACGCCCTGGAGCCCGTGCGCGAGCAGGTTTTGCAGATCGTCGAGCGCCTCGAGGAGTTCCAGGTGAGCGCCGCCAAAGAGCTCGGCATCGACTCCGACGGCGTGCCGTTCCACGTCAAGAAGGAGGTCACCTCCGCCCTGCGCCGCCTCGCCCCGCTCGGCCTTTCCACGGACATCATCTGGACGGCCAACGCGCGCACGCTGCGCCACGTGATCGAGATGCGCACGGCCGAGGGCGCCGAGGAGGAGCTGCGCAGCGTGTTCGACACCGTCGCCCGGATCATGCAGGTCGAGGCCCCCAGCCTGTTCCAGGACTTCGTGCGGCAGGACGACGGGTCCTGGGTGCCGGAGCACCGCAAGGTCTAAAGAGGCACGCAACCGGCCCCGGGGGCGAGAGAGGTGGACCCCGGGGCCGGTCGTGCTCGAGCGCCGCAGCGGGACTGCTAGGTCAGTCCGCTGCGAGGCGCCTTCAGCGCCGCAGGCCCTGCTCTGAGCTCCCCAGAGGCCAGCCCGGAATTCGGGGGCCGGCGGGCTGGCCGTTGCTCCATGGCCAGGGGAAGCCAGGGCCCTGTGAGGGCCACGGCTGCAGGTAGGCGCGGTAGGTGTTCACCCCGGCGGGGAACTGCGCGTTGAAGAGCAGTTGACCGGATGGGCTGAACGCCGAGATGTAGGGCAGCGATCCCCAGCCGACGAGCAGGTCGCCCAAATCGGTCGTCTGGGCGTTGCCCTGCGAGGTGGCCGATAGGCCCTCGGGCTGATCATCGGATGCGATCAGCGTGGCGACTTTCGTCCACTGATTCAGATGAATCGTGACGGCGCGGCTGTATGGGAGCTCCGGAGCTCCGGCCGTGGCCTCGTCGTCGAAAAACGTGTAGTTGTCGTTGCCGAGGGGCTCGGGATCGTGCTGCCAGGCGAAGATCTCGCCCGCGGCGTCGAGTGTCTGACCCGGCGCCGCCTGCTCGGTGAAGCTCGAGTCCTTGCCTCCGAGCGTCCAGTTGACGTTGCCTGTGATCGTGTTGACGTCATACGCCGCCCACGTGTTGCGCGCGTCGATCAGCAGATCGCCATTGGTGTTCAGGTGAATCGCATTGATGTGGAACCAGTCCCACGGTGTGCTCGGCGAGGACGGCAGCGGCTGCTGGCTCGAGCTGTAGGGAACGTGGTCGGCGCTGTTCCACTGCCACAGCACCTGACCGGTGGCGATGTCGATCTCCTGCACGACCCCGTTGAGGACCGCCTGGTCTGACGGACCCCCGATCGAGCTGAGATCCGCTGTCGAGGACTCATACGCGGTGATGAACGCGGTGTTCCACGGTGTGATGTAGAACTCGTGCGCGTCGGCCTGCAGTCCGTTGCCGGCCTGCACGCTGGCGATCTGCTGGTAGTGGTCGTTGTAGATGTAGTCGGTGCCGTTGCCCACGCCGTTTGAGGAGGTGCCCTGCCACCAGGTCAGCACGGGCTGGCCGAGGTAGGTCTGGGCGCGGAAGTCAGTGGCGTCCAGGCCCTGTGGCACGGCGTGAAACCAGATCTGCTGACCCTGGGTGTTGAGGATCTCAGGGCCCTGTGCGTAGGTCGAGGTATCGCCGGTGGGGGTGATGAACAGATCCTCGCCCTGCCCGAATCCGGGAGCGGAGGAGAGGATCGTCAGCGGCGGCGGCGCGGTCGGAGCCGCGATCGCCGCGGGCCCGCCGGCACCCGCCGCCAGGGCGGCGATGAAGGTGGCGATGACACCGGCGAGACCGCGTCGCCGCCGGCGCTCATCGCTTTGAGAGGGAAGCTGCTCAGACATGTCAATAGCTCCTTTGCGGGGGAGGGGTTGGGGAGTAATACATGAATAGCATATTCTCGATCTGAATTATGAGGAATTGTGAATGAAATGACACAACTCGCCTCCTCGATCGCCACGCAGGTGCACTCAGGCCCCAGTCGTGCGAGCGCGTCAGGCACCGAGGAGCGTCCGCGGCGCCGGGCCGCGGACGCTCGTGCCTAGCCTTTGATCGGCTGGCGCCCTGATCGCAGGCGCCCGGCAAACACATGCACCTCATCCGTCAGGCAGGAGCGCCTGGCGGCCAGGAAGGCTGGGCTGTGGGTGTCGATGCCGTGCGCTTGGAGTTTCAGTCCTGCGGCGGTAGGGCCGGTCAGGTCAAACCCCTTGCGACGCATGCAGCCCGCGATCACGGCCAGCAGAGGACGAAGGCGCTTGCTGCGGATCGCAGCTTCCCTTCGAGCGCTCGGAGTATGGCGACACACTTCGGAGGATTCGCCGAAGCTGACACCCACTGCTTCATTGATCGTCCTGCCGCTGGGAGTACGTATCAGCACCGAGTACGACGACATTGGCGCGATCCCATAGACGAGCGCACCGCGGTAGCCCAGCCCTGGCGGCAGCTGCGCCTTGCGCATCGCTACCAATTTGCCCGCGGTGCGCAGGAACACCTCGTCCTGGGGCGCTTTCAGGATACCGTTGAAGATCGCGAACGGACTGTGCTGGCAGCCGGCTTGCGTCCCCCATTCGAGCACTTCCCCGCCCTGCCAGCCGCGGCCGCCTTCTTCGACCTGGCCCGGCTTGGCGTAGCGCACGGTGAGTTCGATGTAGTTCTGCCCCCAGAAGCGGTAGCGCTGTCCGAGGATCGAGAAGGCCGCGCCCTCGGGCACCCGGTCGGAGGCCAGCGTGTATTGGCCGCCGAGGTACTTGATCGCCCGTTCTGAGGCGGTGGCGCCGTGGCGGTGGTGCGCGCCGCTGGACCCACCGCAGCCGCAGAGCACCAGTGCCATAGCGGCCGCGAACACCCCCGCGGCCGTGAGAACCACCCGCTTCACGGTGGCGCGATGATACTGCGCCTAGACAGCGACGCCGCAGGAGATTCAAACTCGGCGCAGCGACGATTTCCGGGTCGAAGCTGCGCCGCGCTCGGGCGTCCATCGTGCACGTGCGCCGGGCTCCAGCGCCAGGAACACGACGACCCAGCCGAGCGACACGATCACGGCCGTGCCGGTGGACATCGTCACGGTCGCCCGCGAGCGAGCAAAGCTAAGCGGTGGAGGCAGCTCCACGAACGGACGGGTCGAGCGCCTGAGCCACCCGATCTGTCCGCTCCCCGTGCCCCGCCGTAACCTCACCACGAGATTCAGAGCGCCGCGTGCGCTCGAGCATCACGACGAGCAGCACACCGAGAGCGATGTGGCCGAGCCCGGGACGCAGCTCGCGGAAGCGGTCGACCACCGAGCCCTCGAGTGGCAGCACATCGCGGACGGTGAGAAACCAGACGGCGATCGCCGCCAGAGTGATCTCCAGACGCCCACGCGCCCTCAGGATCACGGGTAGAGCGAGCACCAGATACAGGCCGTAGACCTCGAAGCTGTAGCGGGGAGCCACCAGCACCGCCACGACCAGGAGCGCCACCGACATCTGCAGACTGTCAGCGAGAGCCCGCCGGTAGCGCACCAGCACTGCCACGAGAACCAGCAGAGCGATGAGCTGGGTGACCGTCGCCGGGGTCGACGAACCGAGCCCGCTGTATTCGACGACTCCGGTGAAAGATCCGTTGTAGTCGGCTCTGCCCTGTTCGGGACCGGTCAGGAACGGGACGACCGAGGTGAAGAAGCGCCACGAATGGGGCACCACGGCGAAGCCGACGACCGTCACCACCAGGACGGCCCCCAGCGCGATTGCGCTGGCCCGCCAGCGCCTGGCCACCGCGGGCGCCAGCAGAACCAGAGCGGCCGTCGGCTTGATGCACACTCCAAGCGCCATCAGCGCCCCACCGAGTCGCTCGCGACGATGCTCGATCGCGATCATCCCAACCGCCATCGGCGCCAGCGCAAGCAGATCGATGTTGCCCAACGCGAGCTCCTCGTGAAACGGGCGGGAAACGCTCACGATAAAGGCGGCGAGCGCGATCCTCCAGGGCAACAGGTCATTCCTGCCCATACTCACCAGGACGATCGCGAGCATGCACGTGATACCGGAGAAGACGACGACGACCTTCTCGGCCAGCGAGAGCGAGAGCAGTCCGAGCGGCGCGTCGATCAGCGCCGATCCGGGCGGATGGTCATAGCCGTAGGGCAGATGGGTCACCACGCCGTACGGCGAGGACCCATGCAGGAAACGGTTCAGAGCACCCCAGATCTGGGGTGTGTCTATGTGGTGCGCGGAGACGTTCGAGAGGATCTCGGCGAGCGTGAAGAGGATCGCGAGCCCCCACCACAATCTGGGCTCCTCGAGCGCCGCGCGCGCGATGCCGGCCGCTCGTCTCACGCAGCTCTCCCCGGCTGGCCCTCTCGCCACCGCTCCATCTGGCGAGCCGAGGCCCGCTGCCATCTCATCGATCAGAGCTTGCCAGGTTCACGCGGGACAGGCGCGGCCCCGGGAGCAGTCACCGGTGCCCGCGAAGCCCGCCATCGCGTCAGTCCTCCTGGGCCTGCAGTTCCTTCACGCGGCCCTCCAGCTGCGACATCACCTCGGGGTCGCGCAGCGTCGTGACGTCGCCCAGGGTTCTCCCCTCGGCGATGTCACGCAACAGGCGCCGCATGATCTTGCCCGAGCGCGTCTTGGGCAGATCCTCGGTCCAGATGATGCGCTTGGGGCGCGCGAACTTTCCGATCCGCTCAGCCACGGTCGCGCGGATTCCCTCGACCGTGCTCGCGTCGCCCTCGAGCCCTCCCTGTAGGGTCACGAACGCGACGATCGCCTGGCCGGTGTCCTCGTCGTGCTGGCCGATCACGGCTGCCTCGGCAACGTCGGCGTGAGCGACGATCGCCGACTCGACCTCGGCTGTCGAGAGCCGGTGCCCCGAGACGTTGACGACATCGTCGATCCGCCCGATCACCCACAGGTAGCCGTCCTCTTCGCGCCGCGCCGCGTCACCGACGAGATAGGTCTCCTTACCGAAGCGCTTGAAATAGGTTTCGACGAAACGCTCGTCCTCCTTGTAGAGGGTGCGCAGCATCGACGGCCACGGGTGAGTGAGAACGAGCAGTCCCTGCCCCTCCTCGATCAGCTCGCCGGTGGACTCGTCGCGCACCTCCGCCTGCACTCCGGGAAATGGCTGCGTGGCCGAGCCGGGCTTGGTGGCCGTTATGCCCGGCAACGGCGTGATCATGATCGCACCGGTCTCCGTCTGCCACCAGGTGTCGACGATCGGACACCGTTCGCCCCCGATCACCTTGTGGTACCAGAGCCACGCCTTCGGATTGATCGGCTCACCAACCGAGCCGAGCAGCCGCAGCGTCGACAGGTCGTGCTCGCCGGGCCACTGTGCCCCCCACTTGATGCAGGCACGGATCGCCGTCGGCGCGCAGTAGAGAATCGTGACCCCGTAGCGCTCGACGATCTCCCACCAGATGCCCTTGTGGGGGTAGTCGGGGGCACCCTCCCACATCACCGAAGTCGCGCCGTTGCACAACGGCCCGTAGACGATATAGGAGTGCCCGGTGACCCAGCCGACATCGGCCGCGCACCAGTACACGTCCTCCTCCGGCTCGAGATCGAACACGTAACGGTGCGTCGCAGCGACACCGGTCAGGTAGCCACCGGTGGTGTGCAGGATGCCCTTTGGCTTGGCTGTGGAGCCAGAGGTGTAGAGGATGAAGAGCGGGTGCTCCGCCTCGAGCGGCTCAGCAGGGCACTCTGCAGCCACGCCTTGCATGATCTCGTCGTAGAAGACGTCCCGGCCCTCCCGCATCGCGCACGGCGTGCCCTTGCTGCGCACGACGACGATCTTCTCGAGCGTCGTAAGATCGCCCATCACCTCGTCCACACGATCCTTGACGGCGGCCGTCTTGCCCTTGCGCGCGGCGCCATCGGCGGTGATCAGCACCTTGGCCTGCGAGAACTCCATCCGCTCGCGCACCGCCTCCGCTGAGAAACCTCCGAAGACAACGTTGTGGGGGGCGCCGATGCGCGCGCACGCCAGCATCGCGACGACGACCTCTGGGATCATCGGCAGGTAGATCCCGACCACATCGCCCTTGCGCACCCCCAGATCCTTCAGTGCGTTAGCGAAGCGCTGAACCTCGCCGAGCAACTCCCCGTAGGTGATGTCGCGCTCCTGCCCATCCTCGCCGCGCCAGTGGAACGCCACTCGCTCGCCCCGACCGGCATCGACATGGCGGTCCAGGCAGTTGTGGGAGACGTTGAGCTCGCCGCCGGTGAACCACTTGTAGAACGGCGGGTTTGAGTCGTCGAGCACCACGTCCCACGGCTTGAACCAGTCCAGCGCTTCCGCCTGCGCCGCCCACCACGCCTGCGGGTCGGCCGCCGCGCGCTCATACACCTCGGGATCGTTCAGCAGCGCCCGCCCGCGGAACTCGTTCGATGGCTCGAAGAGCTCGACATCCAAAAGCCCAGCCAGCTCACGGTCGAGCGTCTCGCCCGTCCTCGCATGCGATTCAGTCGCCATAGCTCACTTCTCCTCCTCGAACCGCGCTTCACCCAGCCGGCACATCATCGCATCGATCCGCTCCGGCGGGTGAAGCCGCGGGGTTGTCTACTCGGGCTCACCGTCCGCCGAGCGGCATCACCGGCAGGACCGTACGACCGAAGGTCGAGTTCGCCACCGCGGCAAACGAGGCGTACCAGGCCGCGGCGGCGGTCGCGAGGCCCAGGTATCCGCCCCAATGCGTGACGCTTTCGTGCGCACCCGAAGCGCCGATCGCCAACAGAACGAACGTGACGCTCAGCAGCACGAATACCAACAGCACCGCTCCGCTGGTGCGCATCGCGGCGACGGTCATGTAGATGGTGAAGATCGCCCATGCCCACAGATACACGCCTACGGCGTGGCCGGCGTTGCCGCCGATCTGCTTGGCGTAGAAGACGTTCAGCGCCCAGAAGGAGATCCAGAAGGCGCCGAACGAGCAGAAGGCGACCGCCCCGAACGTGTTGCCGGTGCGGAACTCCCACATGCCGGCCAGCAGCTGGACGATCCCGCCGTAGACCAGAGCCAGCCCGAGGACGACAGGCAGGCCCTTGTTGTCGACGAGGTTGGAGTTGAACATCGATAGTACGAACGTCGTCATCGCGAATCCGGCGAGACCGAGCGGCCCAGGGTCTGCCGGCTTCCACCCGACGGCACCTGAGGTTCTGAGCCCATCCGCACGTTCGCCTCCACCGCTCCTCGGATCCTGACGGTGGATCGTTGCAGCCTCCATGGCTCCTCCTTCGACCGCCCGCTGTAGGCGGCATCGACGATGCTGTACACGATCCCGATCGTCGCCTGAGCTCCGATGCAGTCCGCGCTCGAGTCAAATCATTCCCGCAAATTTGGGCTTTGAAGCCCGTTGCGGTGAAGATCATCCTCTCCGTCCGATTGCGGGGCGGGCGCTGGGCCGGATCGTCCCAATGGCCAGCGAAGGCCGGGCGTTCGTTCGGCGCGGCCGAGTGGGCTCGGCTCAGCGCCGGGATCCCCGCTTGCGCCTGCGCTTGCCCGACTGCCCCGAAGCCGGCATCGAGGGCTCGGGCACAGCCTCGCTGGCAATCTTAGACCGCTGCCCCCGTCCACCGATGGACTTGCCCTGCGGCGCTCCTTCGCCGCGCGGCGCCCCCGGCGCGGGCCATGGCCGGGCCTCTCCGGCGTGCCATGCGGGCGGATCGCCCCTGGGCCATTTGCCCATCAGCAGGATGCCCATCGCCACCATCCAGAAGGCCGGGATCACATCGAGCTCGGCTGCCGGTAACAGCAGCAGCACGGCCGATACGCCTCCGACCATTCCCATCCAGCGCGGCAGAAGGCCCACCCTGACCGCGCCGACCACGGTCATGATCATGCCGACCACGAACGCGATACCGGCCAGCGGCGTGACGATCGCCAAGACGTCATAGCCGGCGGTATGCGTGATGGCATTCACCGCGTGAGTCGTGAAGTCGTGACCTGTCGCAAAATTGTGCCTGCGGATCGCGAGCACAATCTCGTTGGCGACAGTCAAGACGGCGATCAGCACACCTCCAAACAAGATCAGCGGTTTTGCGATCGCTTTGGTCTGCGGTCGGCGAAACCGGATCGCCCCAAACACGAACAGCAGGGTCAACAGCAGAAACGCGATCGCCACCGAGGCAAGCAGGCTTCCGGCGATCAGGCCAAAGGCGTGATGGCTTTCGAATTTGATCTCGGCGGCACGTGGGCTGACCGCGGGGTTCGCTTCACCGCGCAGCGCGGGCCCGAGACCCTGCAGCAGCCCCACAGTGGGAGCGCTTTTCAGAATCGCCGAGACCGTTATCGCACTGAACAGATAGAGCACGCCGCTGGCGAGAACTGGGACGCCGAGGCGAAGGCGCTGCGCGGACTCCCGCGCGACCCGCTGGGAGATGTCTGTATCGCCGGACATGAGCAGCGCAGTTTATGGTCTCGGCGCTAGGATGGGTACATGGACAGCGGCGGCTTCGGCGACCTGTTTGGCGATCCGGATGAGATTCAGCGGCGTTTGGCTGAGTTTGCCGAGCAAATGCAGGGCAACCAGCGTCTGGCATGGGCCGACAACGCGATCAAGCTCGCGGTCGATATGACCGTCGCGGCGGTCACCCGGCTCAACCTGCAAGGCAGCGCCGAGGCTCAGGCACAACAGATTCGCCAGGTGATGGCGCTGGTGTTCCCCGAGGCCGTCACGCTCGTGCGCGAGGCGCGCGAGGGACTTCAGTAGCGCCCGCGCACGGTTCTCGATCCGCTGTCCTGCGGCGGCTCTGGCGGAGCGTCGAAGTGCACCACCCCGGCACGCTCGGCGGCTAGCTCCGCCTCCCGCGACGCGCGGCCAGCGGCGATCACCTCTTTGAATGAGCGGAAGCGGAAGATGAAGATCACCGAGCCCAGCCCCATCAGCGCGGTGAAGACCGCTATCGCGATCTGCTGACCCACCGAATAGGCGGCGACGACCGCGGCGGGTGCGCTACCGGAGAAGACCTGGACCAACAGCGCCTGCTGCACCCCGGCGCCACCGGGCGTGAAGGGCACTGCGCCCGCCACCTGATTGACAGCGAACACGAGCAGCACGCTTTTGACCGAGCCGCCGAGACGAAAGGCGTCGAGTAGAAACCAGAAGGCCGCGAAGCGACACATCCAGGCAAGAGCCTGCAGCGCCGCGACCTCGCGCAGGTAGCGGCGGCGATCGCTGAGGATCGTGACGCCCTGACGGACACGCGCCCAGAAAGCCTTGACGCGCACCGACAGCAGGGCAAACGCGATCAGGCCGAGGACCGCCAGCGCGGTGATCAGGAAGAGCGTGAAGCGGAAGTGCTCGGCGAGGTAGGAGATGTCAAAGGAATTCAGCTTGGAGAAGTCCGGGGGCTTTGGAAAGACGCCCTGAGTGAACGCGAAGATCATCACGAGTACGCCGATGCTCGCGTCGAACAACGACTCCACGAAGAACGCCGCGGCAACCGTCGGGTATGTCGACCCTGGGATCGAGGAGCGCGTCAGGAACAGCTTGATGATGTCGCCGCCGCGTGCCGGCACCACATTGTTGAAGCCAACCGCCGCAAAATAGGCCCCCCACACACGCCGCCACTGGAAGGGCACGGCCGGATAGGCGGCCCGGAGGCTGTGGAAGAAGGCGCGGGAGCGGATCGTCAGGTTCAGCCCAAAGAAGACGAGCCCCAGCAGCAGCACCCCCCAGTGGACGGCAGCGATGTCGGAGAAGAACTGCCCGACCGCGTCGAAGAACGATCTGAGACTTTCACCGATCGAGGCTGACGCGGGAATCGCGATCACAGCCTCAAGCCTAGGGAGGCTGCGACCGATACGGCACGCCTATCCCTGCTCAGCTGCGGGCGGAGCCCCTAAATGTCGTCTTCATCCTCGAGGTCGCTGTCGTATTCATCGATATCGAGCTCCTCCAAATCGCCGTCGAGCTCCTCCACTTCCTCGTCCCACTCATCCTCGTCGAGATCCTCTTGTTGGCTCTCGAGAATGGCACTTCGGGGCATTGTCGACTCTCCTCTCGCGGGTCTTGGCGGTCATCTATACGCCACCGGGATGCTAGAAACCTCGCCGGCGGCGCGCGCATCATAGACATACACGCGCCGCCGTGCGACGCCTGATCTGACGGTGGCGATCGACTCTACGAACTAGTGCCCGCTGGCACGAGACTTCAATCGGCTGAGCAGCCAGAGCAGGTTCGTGAACTGCTCCTCAGGCCACGCCACCAGGCGAGCGAAGGGGGGCAGATGAAGACCCAACCCGCTTGGAGAGCCCCCGCCACACCGCTAGCGGTACTCGGGGTTCTCAAAATCGAAGCGGGTTCCCGCTTCCCACGCGGCCGTCTGGTTGCCATGGGCGGGAATCCCATCGGCCCGCTTGAGCATCCGCGCCAGGTGCATCAGGTTCCAGCTCATGAACGTCGTATTGCGATTGGTGAAGTCGTTCTCAGGACCGCCTGAACCCTGATCGAGATATGAGGGACCCGGTCCCGCCTCGCCTATCCAGCCCGCGTCGGCCTGCGGTGGGATTGTGTAGCCGATGTGCTGCAGCGAATAGAGGATGTTCATCGCGCAGTGCTTCACACCATCCTCGTTGCCGGTTATCAAGCAGCCTCCGACACGACCGTAGTAGGCCCACTGGCCTTGATCGTTGAGCAAATGGGACTGGGAATACAGACGCTCGATGATCTTCTTGCTCTCAGAACTGTTGTCTCCCAGCCAGATCGGGCCGGCGATCACGAGGATATCCGAGGCGAAAATCCCGGGCCACAGGTCCGGCCACGCATCCACATCCCAGCCGTGTTCGCGCATGTCCGGGTAGAGACCGACGGCGATGTCGTGGTCGATGGAGCGGATCTCTGTCACCTGCACGCCGTGCTTACGCATGATCGATGAGCTGATATCCACCAGACCCTGCGTGTTGGAGCGCTCGGGGGACCGCTTGAGGGTGCAATTGATGAAAGTCGCCTTCAGCTCACTGAAGTCCCAGAGGGACTCATCGGACGGGTGCTCCGGGCTGGCACTCGGGCTACTCACGAAAAGCTCCTCCTCGCATCGGTGTGGAAGCAGACTACGCACACACCGCGCGCGTGCGCTGGCCCAACGAGTGCGTCCGGGCGGGAGACGCTCGGGTCCGCAGCGCCTCCCCACACCGCCTCTTGGCGCTCGATCGAGCCTATTTGCCGTGCTTCATCGCATGGTGCTTCATGGCGTGGTGCTTCATCGCGTGGTGCTTCATGGCGTGGTGCTTGCTGGCAAGTGCGCTCCCGGGAGCAACTGCGAGGCTGGCCGTCGCGACCGTGGCCGCAATCAGCCGGACGCTGTGTACGTTGATCTTCATGAGGGTCTCCTTTGGAGTGGCTGACGTAGCTGCCGCTCGCCGGTGATTGGCGATCGCCACCACTCTCCCGCATGAGTATTACGAGATCCTTACCAAACGCGGAGGATCGGGGAACCGCTCTCCGAGCACGCGCCAAGCTCCACTGCTCAGCCCACCGATATGCGCACTCAGGACGTAATGAATGCGCAAGAACTCGCGTTCATAGTACGCATCGTGATCGTCCTGATTGTCTTTGCTTTTGTGGCCGGCGCGGCAACCGCCGTGTCACCGTGCGTCCTGCCGGTGCTGCCTGTGGCGCTGTCCGCCGGCGTCACCGGTGGACATCGGCGACCGCTCGGAGTCGTCAGTGGACTGGCCCTGTCATTCACATTCGCGACGGTCGCGCTCGTCTATGTGATCTCCGCGCTCGGCCTCCCCGACAGTCTCCTGCGAACGCTTTCGATCATCGCCCTGATCGGCTTTGGCGTATCGCTGCTCGTGCCCTGGCTCGGCGATCGGCTCGAGGCCCGCCTCAGTCGCGTCGGACCGCGTTTGGGCATCAAGACCGGTGGACGAGCCGACGGCGGCTTCTGGTCAGGGATGATCGTCGGCGGCGGTCTCGGTTTCCTCTACGCGCCGTGCGCGGGTCCGATCCTGGCCGGGGTCATAACCGTCTCGGCGTCGCAGAGCTTCACCGCCGGGCGGCTGAGTGTCGCGCTCGCCTATGGCATCGGCTCGGCCACGGTGCTGTATGGGCTGATGCTGGGTGGCCGCAAGGTCACAGGCAAACTGGCGCGCCGCAGCGCACGCTTTCAGATGTCGATGGGCGCGATCATGGTGGTTATCGCGTTTGCGATGCTCGGCAACTACGACACCCGCTTTGAGACGGCTATCGCCAGTGATCTCCCTTCCTTCCTGGTGGATCCCACCAAAGGGCTCGAGACCAGCCACTTAGCGCAAACGCAGCTTGCCGCAATACGTGGGAAAAAAGCCCGTCAGGCTGGGGGGCTCGCGCAGGCCGACGCGGGACTGAAGCTGCCGGTGCTCGGCCGCGCACCGGAATTCGTCGGCACCCAGAAGTGGTTCAACACGCCCGGTGGGGCTCCGCTCAGCCTCAAGCGACTGCGAGGGCACGTGGTGCTGGTCGACTTCTGGACCTACAGTTGCATCAACTGCATACGAACCCTGCCTTATCTGAACGCCTGGAATGCCAAGTACGCGAGCAAGGGCCTCGAGATCATCGGCGTGCACACACCCGAGTTTCCCTTCGAGCACTCCGCCGCCAACGTGGCCGAGGCGATCCAGCAGAACGGGATTCATTACCCGGTAGTCCAGGACAACAACTACAAGACCTGGGACGCCTACAACAACGAATACTGGCCCGCCGAGTACCTGATCGACGCCCAGGGACGCATCCGTCTGGCCGACTTCGGAGAGGGGGACTACGCCGGCAAGGAGCGCGCCATCCGCAGCCTGCTCGTCGAAGCCGGCGCCAGTGGCCTGGGCACAGCGACCCACACACACGCCCAGCAACCTTCAGAAGTCGAAACGACACCTGAGTCCTACTTGGGCGCCGAAAAGGCGGAACGATTTGAAAACGGCAAGATCCTCACCGGTCTTCACAACTTCGGGCAACTCAGCATTCCACCCAAACGTGAACACCTTCGGTACGCGGGGAGTTGGCGTATAGGCGAATCCTCTGCCACCGCCGGCGAGAAGGCGCGGCTGGAGCTCAACTTCCTGGCTCGGCGGGTGTTTCTCGTGATGGGTTCGACAAGTGGCTCGAGACAGGTGCGTGTCTTGCTCGACGGGCATCCAATCCCTCAAAACCTCTCCGGGTCAGACGTCCATGGATCGCTCGCAACAGTCGCCTTTCAGAGGCTCTACCGCCTGGTCGAACTGCCGGGCGTGGAGCGTCACGTGCTGACAATAGAAGCGACACCGGGCGTGAGCGTCTATTCGTTCACCTTCGGCTGAGAGATCGTAAGGGCGACAGTGCGATGATCACCAAGAGAATGCCGACCCAGACAGATCAACCGGGTGCCTCCGTGCTCGTCATCGACGACGAGCCAACGATCGGTGATGTGGTCGCTCGCTACCTGCAACGGGCCGGCTTTCAGACACGCGTCGCAATCGACGGGCCACAAGCGATCGCGATGAGCGTACAGCGCTGCCCCGATCTAGTGATTCTCGACATCATGCTCCCTGGCATCGACGGTCTGGAGGTGATGCGCCGACTGCACGAGCAGTCGGCCATCCGCCCGGCGGTGATCCTGCTGACCGCCAAGGGCGAGGAGGCAGACCGGATAATCGGACTGCGCGAAGGCGCCGACGATTACGTCGTAAAGCCGTTTTCGCCGGCGGAGCTCGTCGCGAGAGCTCAGGCCGTGCTGCGTCGCGGGAGCGTAAAGACCGATGACGTCAAACCACTCGAGCTTGGTGATCTGCTGATCGATCCGGCCGCGCGCACGGTGCTACTCGACGGGGAAGAGATCCCGCTCACCCAGCGCGAGTTCGACCTGCTGCTTTTTCTCGCGTGCCACCCGGGACAGGTCTTCTCGCGCGATCAACTGATGCAACTCGTGTGGCAGTTTTCCCACTACACCGACAGCTCCACCGTCACGGTACATATCCGACGTCTGCGAGCAAAGCTCGAGTCCCAACCCGAGGCTCCCCGCCTCATCCAGACGGTCTGGGGTGTCGGCTATCGCTTCCGCCCATGAAACGCTCGCTGCTCATCCTCTGTTTTGCGCTTGCGATCGTCTGCCCAATGATGGCGGCTATCGGCGGCGCTCACGCTGTCGTCGTCTCGATCGAGATCCTCGTGCCGTTGGGGTGCGCCGCGCTCTTGATCGCCCAGGCCGCCGATGCGGGACGCTTGCGGCTACGGACCCTGCGCGATCGCTTCCAGTTGGGGCTGGCGCTTGTCCTCGGTCAGCTGTTGGCCGCCATCCTGATCGGCGCCGCAACTATGTTTGTCTCCCCTCACGACGCCTGGGCGACCCTGGGAATCCTCCTCTTCGCCGCCCTGATCGCCGGCCGCGCCGCGCATGTGCTGCTCCGCGGCGTCCTGGCCGACGTGCGTGCAATCGGAGAGGGCCTGCACGCCGTCGAGCATGGACAGCGCGAGGTCAGCATCACAGCCGGCTCGAGCGCCGAGCTAGCCGATCTCGCTCGAGCCGCCAACCGGATGATTCAGGCGTTACGCAGCGAGGAACGCTCCCGCGACGTGGCTGAGGCTGCACGCAGGCAAGTCATCGCCGCCGTCTCACATGACCTGCGCACACCGTTGACCTCACTGCGCCTGTTGACACAGGCGCTGGACGACGACTTGGTCGATGCGGAGACCGCTCGCGGCTATGTCCGGACGATGGGCGCCAACGTTCGTGCGCTTGGCACGCTGATCGACGACCTGTTCGAGCTCTCGCGTTTGAACGCGGGGGACTTCGCGTGGAGCACCGAGGCGGTGCCACTCGCGGAGCTGGTGGCAGAGACGCTGCTTGCGATGCGCGCCGAGGCCGACGCACAAGGCGTCGCGGTGAGAGCACAGATCGCCACAGACCTCGGTCCAGCGCGCGCGAATCCGGAGAAGCTCGAACGAGTTCTCGCCAACCTCCTGCAGAACGCGATTCACCACACGCCCCCAGACGGTACGGTGCTTCTCACCGCGGAGCAGGCTGATGGCACTGTGCAGATCGAGATAGCTGACACGGGCAGCGGTATCGCGACCGTCGATCGCCCACGTGTGTTCGAGCCGTTCTATCGCGGCGGTAACGACGCTGCGCGCACAAACGCGGGCAGCGGCCTCGGTCTGGCGATCGCTCGCGCGATCGTCGAGGCCCATGGCGGGCACATATGGCTCGCCGACGCCCTCCAGGGTACAAGCGTGCGATTCACGCTACCGCTGGCCATAACCTGAGAGAGCAGCGGAGCGCCACCAAGACCGCACGCGTCGACCGTCAGGCGCGACGGCCTGCCCCTCACCGCCCCGGCACGAACACTCCTCGATGTCGCGGACCGCCTCCAACCCGAGCAGCTCTCGATGGCAGTCAGACAAGCCCTGAGCCGCGGACTACTCACGCGCAAACAACTCCAAGAAGAAGCCACCCACCGCCACCAACAGCACACCATCGGAGCCCTGCTCACCAGCGAAACACACCGATGAAGTACACGAGCGCCGCCGCATTCCGCCAAGCACTCGATCAGCGCCTGAAGAACGAAGCCGCCAGCACCGGCCTCGGGCTGCCAAGGCTGCGCAAGCGTGTGGCGTTCGAGCTTTTCCTGCGCCGCCTGCTCGTAGTGGCACCTGATCGCTGGGTGCTCGAGGGCGCACTCGCGCTGAACTTCCGCCTCGCCATCGCGACACGCTCCACCAAGGACATCGACCTCGGACGCGACGACGACGAGCAGGCCGCGATCGCAGACCCCACCGCCGCTGTCGCGGCCTTGCTCGCAGGAAGCAATGTCATGCGAGTACCGGGCTGAGCAGCTTGCCTGTACCGCATACACGGTCCAAGACGGTACCGCCTGTTGGGTACAAGACTCTAGTCCTCGCGGGGCGTCTCCAGGGCCGGGCGGTCCGCGAGCGGCGACGCTCGCCGTAGCCACTCTGCGAACAGCGGGTCGACGATGTACCAGCTGCCGTCACGTTGGTCGACCAGGCCGCGCCGCTGCAGCCGCGCCAGCGCCGTGGGTACGCGCGAATGGCTCGAGAACCCGTACCGCGTAACGAGGCCCCGGCTCGTTACGTTGTCACCACCCCGATCGGCGAGCAGCTGGAGCGCTCGCACCTCGTTCGCCTCAGCCTCATCGCCGCTCATGAGGACATTGAGCACCGATGCGAACTCCGATCGCTCGATCGTCTGCACGAGCCGATCGTAGGCGTCAGCCACTGTGCCCAGCGTCACCTGCTCGCCCGCGAGCGTGCTTGTCCAGCACTCCCAGGCAAGCTGCTGCGTGCTGCGAGGATGGCCTCCTGTGGCACTGAGTAGGTAGTTGAGCGCGTCGTCGTCCGCCGGCTTGCCCGTCTCCTGGAACTGGAAATCGAGGTACTCGATGAAGTCCGCGCGCTCAATCGCCGGCAGCTGCATCTGCGCGGCCTCGCCGAAGATCGGCTGGCCGGAATCCTCGAGCATCATCGCCAGGGCGTTGCGGATCGACCCGGTGAACAGCAGAGACAAATGGTTCGCGCCCGAGCTCATGAGCGCCGAGCGAATGATCGCGAGCGGATCGCCCGGACAATGTCTCAACCGCTGGAACTCGTCGAAGACGACGACGAGGTGACCCGATAGCGAGCGCAGCGCGACCAACTCCGCATGTAGCGTCTCGGCGTCCTGGGCTGGGGTCACCGCAGCGCTCTTCACCGACCCCTTGACGACCTTGATGTCGAAGCCGATCTCCTTCTCCAGCGCCCCGATCTGTCGCAAGGCCGCCCGCCGCAGGTGCTTGACCGGGTGGCCAACCATCGCGTCATGGACGCAGCCGATGAAACCCGGGATGCTCACCACACGCTGCAGGTTGACCTTTACGACGTCGAAAGCCGGCACTCCCTCGCCGTGGCTCTTTTCCAGCTCCACCGCTAGCTGGTTCGTGAACGTCGTCTTGCCCGTATCGCGAGGTCCAAACAGCGCGACATTCGTCTGCCCCTTGAGTGTCAGCGCAACATGGTTGGCAAACGCCTCCATCCCGACGATCTTTGATGGGTCATCGAGCGGGCGGTCCCAGATGAAAGGGTTGAGCATCGTCAGCACAGGCCGATTGTACCATGTAGCCGGTACAGTTCTGGTCCTGATGGCCGGTACAAGATCGCCACGAAACGGCCGAGCCTCTGTGCCCAGCTCATGCGAGGACTGGCGCGAGTTGTGGCGCTAGCAGTCGACTGTCCCCCATTGCAGAGCCAAAAACTAACAGTCCTGAAAACCGCAACGCAACTGTAATTGCCTAGAGCTACCGCTGGTCAGAGCGTCGGGGGAGCAGCGCGCTCCAGCGCCTCGAGCACCAACTCGTCGTGCTCGGCTGGCTTGACCTTGCGCAGAACCTCGGCGACCTTCCCGGCCGAGTCGATGATGAAGGTCGTGCGCTCCGCCCCCATATAAGTTTTGCCGTACATGCTCTTCCGCGACCAAACGTCGTATCGCTCCGTGACTGAGTGATCCTCATCGGCGAGGAGCGCGAAATTTAGGCCCTCGTTCTCGTGGAACTTCTTGACCCTGGCGACAGGATCAGGGGAGATCCCGAGCACAACCGCGCCGGCCTCCTCGTAGTCCGCCTGGCGATCGCGCACCCCGCACGCCTGCGTCGTACAGCCCGGGGTTGACGCCTTCGGGTAGAAATAGACCACCACCGGCCGGCCGCGAAAGTCCGAAAGATTGACCGCGTGCCCGTCCTGGTCGGGCAGCTCGAAGTTAGGCGCCTGATCTCCTTGCTCGATCATTCGCCGGATCCTAGTCGTAAGCGAGTCGCGGCACCGCGCGAGTCGGACATGACCGACGCTGTCGGTGACTGCAGAGTTCACCATCCGGCCCTTGCTCTCCGGCACTCCGAGAACACGCCACCGAGCCACCGCGGGCAAAGGCCGGGCGCAGCCGCAGGCACCCTGTCGCCTGACCTGGTCCGGCGGCTCCAGAGCGCGGGACTCGCAGACATACTCGAGCACTGATGTCCTCTACTTCAGCAGCCGCGAAAGCCGGCGATCCTTCAACACGCGTCCCTCTGTCTGGCAGTCTGGGCAGTAGGCGATCACGTAGTCCTCGAAGTGCACCGCCTCGAGGGTGCGTCCACAGCGGGGGCAGGGCTCGCCCTCGTGTCTGTGAACCTTCAGGGGCATCGGCAGTTTGTCGGGAATCGGCAGCCGGATCACCTGCTCGTAGTGCTCAATCGCCTGATCGAGCGTCTCGGTGATCGCCTCGCGCAGCCGCTCGAGCTCCTCACGATCGAGATCGGCGCCGCGCTTGTATGGCGAGAGGCGCGCCTGCCAAAGGATCTCATCTACCCATGAGCGCCCGATGCCGCTGATCGTACGTTGGTCACGCAACAGCGTGTGAAGCGGCCGGGCGGCGCTCAACACCTCCTCCAGCAGTGGCGGATCGGGCCATGCTTCGGGCCCGAGGGTCGCTAGGGAATCGTCCTGATCGACAGCCTCCAAGCGCAGGAGCTTGACCCAGGCGGCCTGCTTTGACCCGAACTCTCGCAGGCGCAGCTCCGCCTCCTGCCCCTCTTCTCCACCAACCCGAACACGCACGAGTAGCCGCGACGTGCGATCGCGCGGGCCGGCGAGCTTGTCATAGAGCTGCAGGCGCCCGGCCGACATCAGATGGATGAGCAGCGCGAGGGACCCCTCGACCTCGATGATCAGGTGCTTGCCCCGACGGCGCACTGCGTTGATCTTGCGACCAGCGAGCGCGGTCAGCGGCGGATCGAAGGTTCGCAGCGCGTTGATCCCAGGCGCGAGAACCGACTCGATCCGCGCTCCCGCAAGCGCCTGATCGAGTCGCCGCGCCGTGATCTCGACCTCGGGCAGCTCTGGCATCACCACCTATCGTAGGGTGATGCCAGAGCCGGCCAGTAGGTGACCTCAGCTGGCGGCGATCGGCGGCCCTTCATACTTCATGCCGCTGGGGCTGATCCAGCGCACACGCCAGTGGGAGCCCTTGGCGCTGGAATGAAGCGTCCAGTAGCCGAGGCTGTTGGTGTGTACCGACTTCAGGATCTTGTAATGACTCGAGCCTTTGGGCTCGATCAGCACCGTCGCGGTGGTCGCCCCATCGGCCGGCCGCACGAGGCCCCACAGAGAGAAGCCGGCGTGCTGCTTTTTGACCACGAGCGGGACAGGGAAGCCGTAGAACAATGGCTTGGGCTTCCCGGTCACATACTCCAGTCCCGTCTGGAAACCGATGAACTGCGAGCCGGCCGGGCCGGCAAGCGGATCGTCGGTCAGCAGGTACTGCGAGAACGCGGCCACCCGGGGATTGTTGTAGGCGATCTGTTCGGAGATCGCGTCGAATTCGGCCTGCTTGGCCACCGGAACGCCGAGTTCCTTGTTGGGAAAGCTCTGGATCCCGAACTCGGTCAGGTAGATCTGCATGCCGGCCTTGATCGCGTGCGCCTTGGCGGCCAGGTTCAGCGCCGCCGTCAGACGCGAGAGCACAGCGATCGTGACGTCTTCGCGGTTTGGCGGAACATAGGAGGGGCCCACGGCCTTGGTGTAGGCGTGATGGGCATAGCCGTAAGCCGGCAGCGAACTGCACGACGGCGATTTCTTGTAGTGGGCGTTCAGGCACAGAGCGCCGCGCAGAAACGCCAGCGGCGAGACCACCCGTTCTGTGCCAGTCGGCGCCGTTTCGCCCATCAGCACCTTCGGGTGCGCGATCCCGCCGGCCTGAAGCCCGGCATAGCCTTCCTGGAACAGCGCCCGGTAGATGCGCGGAGAAGCGGGTACGTGGTTCACGAATTGGGGCTGCAGAAAGTCGGGGTGGTTGGGCTCGTTCCAGACCGCATAAAGCGACACCTCGGAGCTGTAGTGACGAGCCACCGCCGTCATGAATTCTTTGAAGTAGCTCGCATTCGGGCGCGTCACATACGGCGCTTTGTGATTGGAGGTCGCCCAGTCGGGCACGGGCGAGGTGACCGTCAGGAGCACCTGCCAATGCAGTTCCTTGGCCTTTGCGAGCAACCAGTCGTAGTTGCCCCAGTTGTAGCTGGCGGGGTTGGTGGCTTCGAAATTTGGCTTGGTCGCGCTATCCGGGCTCGGCGCCACGCTCGCCCAGTAGAGCTCCACACGCAGCGAACGTACGCCGAGCATCTGCAACTGGGCGATGTCGTGTTCACGAGTCACCGGGTTGAGCAGGTCGCTCGATCCCTCGAAGTAGAGCGCCTCGCTGTGAGAGGCCGCGGCCGTCGCGACGGGCATCGCACAGAGTGCCGAGCAGACGAGCAATGCGCGGAGGAATATGCGGATACGCGGCATGCGGGAACTCCGATTCTGTTGGTGGTTTTCCGGACGCGCGTACGGTGCTCGCGGAGCAGCCCCTGCCGCCTCGATAAACGGCGGGCACGATGTGCGCGCGCTTCCTAAGACACCGTAACGGACACGAGGTTGCGCTGCCCAGTGTAAGGATTTGGCCATTCATGGCGAGGTCGAGCTGGCCCGTGGGATAGCGTTGCCGGCGATGAGCACGGCCTCGGCACCCGATGACATCCTCGCCACCCACGAGCAGGCGCAGGGGAACTCCCGCCCGCCGTTGCTCGTCCTCGAGCCACTGCGAGACTTCCTCGACGCAAACGATCTCGGTGCCGGGCGGATCCTCGCGACACCGATCGGCGAGGGTCATTCCAACGTCACCTACCTGATCGAGCGTGAGGATCAGAGCAGGATGGTGCTGCGCCGCCCGCCGCGCCCGCCGCTTCCGCCCAGCGCCCACGACGTCCTTCGTGAGGCGCGTCTGTTGGGGGCATTGCGCGACACGCCGGCGCGCGTGCCGGCTGTGCTCGCCGTCTGCGATCAGCTGGAGGTGATTGGCAGCCCTTTTTATGTGATGGAGCTGATCGACGGTGAGGTGATCACCTCGAGCGTCCCCGAGCCGCTCGACACCCCGCCGCAGCGTCGTCTGATCGCCGAGCAGCTGATCGATTCGCTCGTCGAGATCCACAGCGTTGACTGGAAAGCCGCCGGCCTCGCGGACTTCGGCAAGCCGACCGGCTACCTGGAGCGCCAGCTGCGGCGCTTCGGCGGCTTGTGGGAGCTCAACAGGACACGTGAGATCCCCGCGGTCGAGCGCGTGGGGGCCTGGCTGGCCAAGAACATGCCCGAGTCCGGCCCCGCGACGATCGTGCATGGCGACTATCGCCTGGGCAACACCATGTTCGCCGCCACCGCACCGGCACGGCTGATCGCGGTGCTCGACTGGGAGATGGCGACGATCGGCGACCCGCTGGCCGACGTCGGTTACCTGTGCATGATGTGGAGCGAGGCCGGCGATCCTCAGGGCGGCCTGCGCGAGCACCTCGGGCGCGTGACCCGCTCGGAGGGATTCCCCACCCGCGCGGAGTTGATCGCCCGCTATGAGCAGGGCTCGGGTCGCTCGATGCGCGAGCTGCGCTGGTACACCACCCTGGCGCTGTGGAAGTCCGTGGTCTTCATGGAGGGCAACTACAAGCGCGCGGTCGCCGGCAGCACCGACGACCCCTACCTGGCCCAGTTCGCCGACGGCGTACTCGAGCTCGCCGGCCAGGCCGAGGAGCTGACGCGAGGTGACTGAGGCAGACCGTCGCGTCAGCGGTCTGCTGTTGGACTGGGGCGGAGTCATGACCACCAACCTGTTCAGCTCCTTTGGCGCCTTCTGCGCCGCCGAAGGCCTCGACCAAGAGGCTCTGGCCAGCGCCTTCCGCAAGGACCCGAAGGCCCGCGAGCTGTTGATAGGCCTGGAGGAGGGACGCGTCGATGACACAGAATTCGAGTCTGAGCTCGGCCGGTTGCTGGGGGTCGCCTCGGCTGAAGGCCTGATCGACCGGCTGTTCGCGGGCGCAACGGCGGAGGACTCGATGGTCGCGGCCGTGCGCGCGGCGCGCAGAAGCGGGATCGCAACCGGGCTGATCTCCAACTCGTGGGGAACCACGCGCTATCCGCGCGAGCTTCTCGCGGAGATCTTCGACGGGGTCGTGATATCGGGCGAGGTCGGCATCCGCAAGCCGGCGCCGCGCATCTATGAGCTCGGCGCCGAGGCGATCGGGCTCGATCCGGCGCGATGCGTGTTCGTCGATGACCTGCCGTTCAACCTGCCGCCAGCTCAGGAGCTCGGCATGCTCACGATTCACCACACCTCACCGCAGAGCACGATCCCAGAGCTCGAACGGCTGCTCGACGTCTCGCCGCTGCGCGACCTTTGACCTGCGCTCCCGCTCCCGTCAGCGAACGGGATAGGGCGGCGGCGGGTTTTCGATGATGCCGGTCCGCACTCCGCTGTGCTGCATGTAGATGGCATATCCGGCGATCAGAACCGCGAAAGCCACAAACGCCGGGGTCCGCCAGCGCGGGTGTGCGGTCAGGGTGTACGCGCCGGCTGGATAGAACACAGGGGTGGCGAGCAGGATCATGCGTCCCCAATCCAGCGCGAAGGTCATCGACACCAGACAGGCCGCGACGAGGACCAGCCCGCGTCTGGCGAATGGCATCCCGCGCAGTGCCAGCGGCGCGGCGATCCACAGCGGTCCGTAGATCGAGAACATCCGCCGCAGCTCCGTGAGAAGGGTTTTCAAGCCTTCCTTGATCACGGTCACCCGCTCGGCCACGAGCGATCCTCCATACCCCGGAACCTGAGCTTCGCCGACGGTGGAGATCGAGACGTGCAGCGCGATGTAGAGAGCGATCGCGGGCAGTCCGCAGAGCAGTGCGCGGCGCATCGCCGCGAAATCCCACGGGCGGATCGCCCATACGGCATAAGCGAGCGGGATGATGAACAACTCCGCTTCCCTGAAGAGCACTCCGATGGCCAGTGTCAGCGTCAGTGCTCGCAGCCTGCGCTGAACGAGCAGCAGGGTCGCAGTCAGCATGAAGAACAGTGTGGCCGCGTCGGTGTTGCGGCCCTCGCGCAGGCTCACCAGCAGCATCGGCGGCGAGAGCGCCAGACACAGCGCAAGCCCCCAAGCGATGTCGGCGCGAGCACCGAGGCGGCGCATCAGCAGGTAGGCGATGGCCGCGGCGCCACCGCTGGCAAGCCAGTCGAGCAGGCGAAAGGACGTCGTGTGAGAAAACGGCAGGATGTGCACCAGCCACGGCAGCCCCACCCGGTAGGCGAATGGGAAGGTGTGCGTGGCCAGCGGATGGCGCGCCATCCGCTCGTAGATGAGGTCATCGCCACGAGGGACCGTCTCGTGGGTCATCAGCGAGCCCAGCAGCGCGAGCAGTGAGCCGCCGATCAGGCCCACAGCGAGCGCTGGCTGCCACTGCGGCCGGCGCTCGCCGATTCGGGGCCGGACCGAGGAGGGGCTGTCTGCGGCCCCCGAAGCCAGCGCTGCGGACTCGGCCCCCTCGATCATCGCGGCCAATCCTAGCGAGCGCCCTGTAGGCTGCCGGCACCCCTCGGGGACCCGGCCCAGGAGTCGGTCAGTCGCGCTTTCCGCGGCCGTACATGAACTTCAAGAAGCGCGCTAGAAGCCGTGAGGTGCCTCGGCTTATATGGATACATGAAGATTTCCTTCTTCATGGCCAGTTTTGCCGTGACGACGATCGCCTGCTGGGAGCAGTACTTGCGAATCCCGCCGGCGCCGTGGCGCGAGCCGAGGCCCGAGGTCTTGGCTCCGCCCATCGGCAGCTCGAGCACCGTGTAGTTGATCATCGCGTCGTTGACGTTGGCCGCGCCGGTGTCCAGTCGCCGCGCGATCGCCTCGCCGCGCTCGGCGTCACGCGAGAACACCGAGGCGCCCAGGCCATACGGCGAGTCGTTCGCCAACCGCACCGCCTCGTCGGCATCGGAGACCCTCATGATCGGCAGCGTCGGGCCAAAGGTCTCCTCGGTCATGCACTTCATCGAATGGTCGACGTCGACGAGCACCGTCGGCTCGAAGAAGCGTCCCGCGCCCTGCACCTCGTGGCCGCCGGCGAGTATGCGTGCACCCTTCTCCACAGCGTCCGCGACGTGATCCTTGATGGTGTCCATTTGCGGCGGGAAGGTGATCGCACCGACCTCCACCGAGCCGGCTCCCTGCGGCTTGCCGACCCGCAGCGCCCGCACTTTCTCGGACACTTTCGCCACGAACTCTTCGTATACGGGCTCCTCGACATAGACCCGCTCGATCGAAATACACGTCTGCCCGGCGTTCATCATCGCCCCCCACACGGCGGTGTTCGCGGCCCGCTCTAGATCGGCATCGGCGAGGACCAGCATCGGATCCTTGCCACCGAGCTCGAGTGAGGCTGGGATCAGCCGTCGTGCCGCCGCCTCGGAGACCTTGCGCCCAGTCTTGGTGGAGCCCGTGAACATGATCATGTCCACGTGCTCGATCAATGCCGCCCCGGTCTGCCCGCGGCCGGTGGCGATCTGCAGGACGTTCTCCGGCAGGCCACACTCACGCAGGCCTTCGGCCATCAGCAGCGACGTCAGCGGCGTGACCTCCGAAGGCTTGAGGATCACGCTGTTGCCGGCCATCAGCGCCGGGATGCAGTCACCGAAAGAGTTGGTCAGCGGGTAGTTCCAGGGACCGATCACGCCGATCAGCCCAAGCGGGCGATAGCGCATGATCAGCTTCTTGCCCGTGACCAGCACCTGGCTGGACTTGACTCGCTCGTCGGCCAGATAGTTGGGCCCTTCCTTGGCCCAGAAACCGAACGCGTTGCCCGCGTAGCCGATCTCCGCGAGCTCGGCGTCCTCATAGGTCTTGCCGGTCTCCGAGCAGATCGTCTCGACGACCCGCTCGGCGTTGTCCATCAGCCACTTCTGCGCGCGCCTGAGCACACGCGCGCGACCGTCGAATCCGTATGCCTCCCACTCGGGCTGCGCGGACCGGGCACGCGCGGCCATCTCGGCGATCGCCCCCGCGTCGAGGTCGGGAACCGTTCCCACGATCTGCCCGGTGGCCGGATTCTCCACCGCGATGTCCTCGTTGGCGCCGGCGGCGCCGTTGTGGACCGCCAGTATCTCCTGCTCCACGTGCTCCTCGACACTCGCCATCTCTATCTCCCGTTCGTTCGCCTGACCGAAGGCTAGCTCATCCTCAAAGATGCGCAAGATCTACGTTCGGATATCTGGACGTCGTGCGCCACGTCCGGGCGTGGGATCCCCCGGGTGTCTCGCGAGAGCTCAGTCGGTGAGTGTGAGCGACTCGATGATGATCGGCTCGGCCGGCCGGTCCGCGCCGTCGGTCACGACGCTCTGGATGCTCTCCGCCACATCGGCGCCATCGGCCAGTTGACCGAACACGGTGTGCTTGCCGTCCAGCCACGGACACGCGTCGGCGGTGACGATGAAGAACTGTGAGCCGTTGGTGTTCGGTCCGGCGTTCGCCATCGCGAGCGCTCCGCGGACGATCTTGTGGGAGTTGATCTCGTCCTCGAAGGTGTAGCCCGGCCCGCCGGTGCCGGTTCCCTGAGGACAACCGCCCTGGATCATGAAGTCCTTGATCACGCGATGGAAGCTGAGACCGTCATAGAAGCCGTCCGCGGCAAGCTTGCGGAAGTTCTCCACGGTCTTGGGGGCGTCCTCGTCAAACAGCTCAAAGGTGATCGCGCCTTCACTGGTCTGCATCGTTGCGGTGGACATCGGGTCTCCTAGGTCGGTGATCGCCCGACCTTACTATCCCGAGCGTCGAAGGAGCCCTCACCACAGCGATGAGCTGCTCGCCGGCTGGCTCAGTCACCCGCGGGGGCGAGATGCAGCGCGACTCCCGCGACCTCGGTACCCTCGACCTGCTCGATGACGCGCTGCGCCTGGGTGGCTGGCACCTCCAGCAGCGCGAAACGGTCGAGTACCCGCACATTCCAAACAGACTCGCCGTCGAGTCCCGTGGCTGCGGTGATCGCGTGGATCAGATCCTTGGGCTGAAGACCGTGGGAGCGCCCCGCGCCGGCGATCAGCTTGGTGCGCTGCACACCCTCGCCCCCGGCCGCGACACTCGGCTTGGAGTGGCGGCGCGGCGGCGGCTGCACTCGTTCCGGCTCAGCGATCGCGCCCTTCTCCCAGTGGGAGATCGGCATGCCGATGTGGTGTTCGATCGCCTCGAGCTCAGGCTTCTGACGCGCCTCCACGAACGTAATCGCGCGTCCCGAGCGCCCCACCCGCCCGGTGCGCCCGATGCGATGCACGTAGGTGTCGGGGCTGGTCGGCACGTCGTAGTTGATGACGTGCGTGACCGTCGAGATGTCGAGGCCGCGCGCCGCCACATCGGTGGCCACGAGGATCGGTACCCGTCCGCCCTTGAACGCCAGCATCACGCCGTCGCGGGAGCCCTGACTCATGTCTCCGTGCAGTGCGCGCACGTTCATGCCGCGGTCGCGCAGCGTGCGGAACAGCTGATCGCAGCGGATCTTGGTGCGCACGAACACGATCGCCTGGGACGGCGACTCGGAGCTGAGCACTTCGACGAGCTTGTCGGGCTTGCCCCTGGTCTCGACGGGCAACTGAAACTGCGCCACCGTGTCGATCGTCAGAGTCGCGGCCTTGACCTTGATCGTGATTGGCTCATACATGTACCGATCGGCGAGCATCTTGATCGGCCCTGGAATCGTCGCGCTGAAGAGCGCCGTCTGACGCCCGGAGGGGGTAAGGGAGAGAATCTTCTCGACGTCCTCCAGGAAGCCCAGATCGAGCATCTCGTCGGCCTCGTCGAGCACCACGAAGCGGCAGTCGTGCAGAACCAGCGAATGGCGGGAGATGAGATCGAGGACGCGCCCGACGGTACCCACCACGACGTGCCCACCGGCACGCAACTGCGCTTGCTGGGTGCGGATCGGGGCGCCGCCGAAAACAGCCACCACATCGACCTGCCGATGTGCACCGTAAGCGCGCAACGCTTGAGTGACCTGGATGCAGAGCTCTCGCGTGGGCGTCAGCACAAGCGCCTGAACCTCGCGCTCCTCGGGATCGACGTGCTCGATGATCGGCAGACCAAACGCAGCTGTCTTGCCGGTTCCCGTCTGAGCCTGGCCGATAACGTCGCGGCCCTCCAGCAGCGAGGGGATCGCCTGCTCCTGGATCGGGCTGGGGGACTCATAGCCGACATCGCGAAGCGCGTCGAGAGTGGGCCCGGAGAGACCGAGCTCGGCAAAGGTGCTGGTCATGCGTGTTCAGGCAGCTTACGCAGTTCTCGAAATCAAACGGTTGGATCCAGCAGCAGCTTGCCTGTGGTCCGCCGTTCGCGCAGGTCGATATGGGCCCGGCTGGCCTGCGCGAGGGGATATGCGGCCCCGACGATCGCCCGCAGCTCACCTCGCGCCGCGCGAGCGAAGAGCTCGTGCAGCGCCTCGGCGATCATGCCCGGACGCTCCAGGCAATGAAACAGATAGAAGCCGATCACCGAGCGCGAATGGCGCAGCAACGATCCGCTCGACACCCGGTTGGGTTCCTCCGAGGCGATCCCACACACGACCAGTCGCCCGAAGTGAGCCAAGGCCCGGTAGGAGGCGTCGAACACCTCGCCGCCGGCCATCTCGAATACGACATCCACCTCTCGCCCCAGATTCGCCTCGATCAGCCGCTCGGTCAACCCCTGCGGATCCGAGTCGATCGCGACATCCGCGCCCAGCTCCAACGCGAGCTTGCGCTTCTCCTCGCTGGAGGCGGTCGCGATCACGCGTCCCGCACCGAGGGAATGGCCCAGTTGCACAGCCAGCGAGCCGACCCCTCCAGCGGCCGCGTGGACCACGACACTCTCGCCCGGATCCACCCGGCCGGCGGTGCGGTACAGATGCCAGGCGGTCAGACCCTGGATCAGCACCGCCAGCGCCGCCTCGTCCGCGAGATCGTCGGGGATCGGGAACGTGAGCTCCTCGCGCGCCTTGGCGTATTCGGCATACCCCCCGCTGCCGGTGAGCGCGAGCACTCGCTCACCGGTGTCCTGCCGTACACCCGCGACCTCGCCGCCGGGAACGAGCGGCAACGTCGCCTTCTGCACGTAGGAGTCGGTGCGCGTGTGGGTATCCGCAAAGTTCAGCCCAGCGCGGTTGACGCGGATCAGAACCTCACCGTCTCCCGCCCGCGGCCTCGGCAAATCGACAAGCTCCAGCACCTCGGGGCCACCGAACCGGCTCATCTGGATGGCACGCATGAGCGCTCAGGCTATAGGGTGCCGGCGCGATGCCCATAACTGTTGTCGGATCGATCGCCTACGACACGGTCAGAACGCCCTTCGGCGAGCGCAAACGGATGCTCGGGGGCGCCGCCGTGCATTTTGCGCTGGCCGCCTCGTTCTTTGACGAGGTGCGCGTCGTGGGTCCGGTCGGAGCCGACTTCGGGGAGTCGGAGCTGGAGGTCATGCGCGGTCGCGGCATCGATGTCTCAGACGTGGAGCGCGTCAGCTCCGGCAAGACGTTCTTCTGGGAAGGCGAGTACGGCTGGGATCTGAACTCACGCGAGACGCTCGACACGCAGTTGGGTGTTTTCGAGGGCTTCGCCCCCAAGCTCTCTGAGCGCTCACGTTCCAGCGACGTGCTGTTCCTCGCCAACATCCAACCCGACCTGCAGCTCGAGGTGCGCGCCCAGCTGCAGGGAGCCCGCTTCGCGGCGCTCGACTCGATGAACCTCTGGATCGACATCGCGCGCGACTCGCTCGTGCGGGCGATCGAGAGCGTCGACTGCGTGATCCTCAACGACGCCGAGCTGCGCCAACTCAGCGGCAAGCCGAACCTCCTAAGCGCGGCTCAGGAGATCTTCTCCTGGGCGCCACCGCGCCCGCGGGTGATCGTGGCCAAGCAGGGCGAGTACGGCGCGGCGCTGATCACCCGTGACGGCTTCTTTGCGCTGCCCGCCTATCCACTGGAGAGCGTGGTCGACCCAACCGGCGCCGGCGACACTTTCGCGGGCGGGTTCGTCGGGTACATAGCCGCCCATCCCGATGAGGGCCTCTCAGACGAGCTGCTGCGCGGGGCGATGGCCTACGGCACCGCGCTCGCGTCCTTCAACGTGCAGGAGTTCGGCACCGACCGCGTCGAGCGTCTGAGCGCCGCGGAGATCACCGAGCGTGTCGATGGGCTGCGAAGCATGACGAGCTTCAGTGGCGCCTCATTCGAGGCCCGCGACTTCTAAAAAGCCAAGCAAACGCCCGCCGGCCTCAGCGGACGATCACCTCTCCGTTCATGCTGGCGGGGTGGATCGTGCACATGAATTTGTAGGTGCCGCTCCGATCGAATTTGATCGTGTAGCTGCCCGAGCGCATCGTCGGTGAACTGTGAAAACGCAGGCGGCCAACGCTCGTGACGTTGTGCGAGGTGAGGATGTCCGCGTCGAGGAACTCCCACGTGACGCTCTGACCCGGGGAGATCACGACGCGGCCCGGGGTGAATTTGATGTCTTTGAGCTTGACGATCGCGGCCGCCGGATCGCCGGCGAACACAGGGCCGCCCCACAGGGCCAGTGTGGCGATCGGGATAAGCGGGGCGCTGAGGAAAAGCCGGCGGCGTGTGCTCATGACGGTAATACGGCAACTGTGGGGAACCAGATCAACGGGAACATGGACCTGACGTGCCCGCCAAGTACAGGGGAGTCGACTCTCACTTCGAGCCGACCTCCCTGAAATGGCTTCCCTGGGGTCAGGAAGGGGGCATCCGGCAATCTGGATCAGCCGACGATGAAGCCTGTTTCCTTGACGGCGGCCAGCACCTTGGCCGCGCTCAGCGGCGTGTCGAACGGACCGTTCGGGGCGATCATTTCGCCGCTCGGGTCGTTCAGGAGACCGATCACGCTCGCGTGACGCGCCTCGATCGTCACGATCGACAGCGCGGCCTTGACGTAGGCGGCCTTCTTGATGTTCAGCGCCTGCCCGGAATACGCGTGCACCCCGGTGTTCTCCAGAACCTGAGAGGTCTTCATGAACATTTCGCCGCTCGTGTTCGCGCCGTTGAAGTTGAACTTCGGTTCCTTCGCCGCCTTGGAGCCCAGTGCGCTCTTCAGGAACGCCACGTGCGCGTTCTCGTCCTTCGTGACCACCTTCAAGAACGCCGCGGCCTGAGGGCTGAGCGCCAGGTTCGCGGCGGTCGCGCCGTTGTAGAAAGCGGCCTCCAGGTACTCGAGCGTCAACGCGTAGTTGAGGATGCCGATGTCACCCTTGCCGAAGCTCGCGGGCGGACGCCCGCCGCCCGCCGCAAGCGCGACCCCGGGGACGAGTGCCCCGAGCACCGCGCCGCCACTGAGAGCGGCGCCGCCGGTGATCGCGCTCTTGCGCAGAAAACTCAGGCGAGTGTCTCCGGCAAGCCCGTCCAGCGCTTCGTCGCGAGTCTCGCGAACAGCACCGTCCACGTCGATTTCCTCGAGATTGATCGAATGCGGCATGTGGTTTTCTCCTATGTCTGTCGGCTTATGACGACAAGCACAACCCCAATGCGCTCGACGATTCGGTGTGACTTATTCGCAATCGGGAGGAGCGCAGATCACCACACCCCGCGGCGGGAGCACCGCAGTGTGATCAAACGCAGAGAAATTGGCGCTCGGCCAGAGTGGGTAGTACGATTGATCGCCGTGGACGCTTGGACCTTCATCTGGCTTATGGTCCTCCTGAAGATCCCGATCGTTGGGCTCTTTCTGATCATTCGCTGGGCTGTCAGGGATGCGCCCGAAACGGCATCCGACGAGAGCGGCGGGATCGGCCCTCGCTCACTTCCGCGCCACCCGCATCACCCCCGGCCGCGCCTGCCGCGCAGACCGCGACGCGGCCCACACCAAGGCTCCGGCGCGTCGAGCCCGCCGCCGCGGACTCGCACCGTGCTCGCGCGAGGACGCCTCGCCGCACACTAGAGCCACGGGTGTGAGCTGAGAGCCCACCGCTCACGGACCCGGGAGATCTCCTCACGGGTACCGCCGGGCACCCTTCCCGCGGACTCTGAAACGTCCGCCGCCTGCGTTTGTCGGGGCCGCCGAGCGCAGGTGGATCTGCCGCGCGGCGAGTTCGCGCATAATTGAGCATGGATAGACATCGAGGCGACCGGGCATAGGAGACTCAGATGAGCACCGAGACGCAGACCCAGGAGCAGGCAGCGAACGAGGCTGCGGAGCAGACGTTGACGGTGACCGACAACCGCACAGGTCGCACATACGAGCTGCCGATCGCCGACGGCACCGTGCGCGCGATGGATCTCAGGAAGATCAAGACCGACGAGGGGGACTTCGGCCTGATGGCCTACGACCCCGCGTTCATGAACACCGCATCGTGTCGCAGCTCGATCACCTACATCGATGGCGAGGCCGGGATCCTCCAGCACCGTGGCTATCCGATCGAGCAGCTCTGCGAGCGCTCCACCTATCTGGAGGTCGCCTATCTGCTGATCAACGGCAGACTCCCAACCCAGACCGAGCTGACCGGCTGGGTCGACGAGATCACCGTCCACACGTTCGTGCACGAGAACGTCAAGGACTTCATGCAGGGCTTCCGCTACGACGCCAACCCGATGGGCATGCTCGTCGCATCGGTCGGGGCGCTGTCGACCTTCTACCCCGACGCCAACAAAATTCACGAGGAGCGCGTCCGCGCGATCCAGATCATCCGCCTGCTGGCAAAGATGCCCACGCTCGCCGCGTTCGCGTTCAGGCACAACATGGGCCAGCCCTACGTCTACCCCGACAACGACCTCAGCTACGCCGGCAACTTCCTCGGGATGATGTACAAGATGACCGAGCTCAAGTACGAGCCGGACCCTCGGCTGGAGCGGGCGCTGGACGTGCTCTTCATTCTCCATGCCGACCACGAACAGAACGCCTCCACGAGCGCTGTGCGCGCCGTTGGATCTACTCAGGTGGACCCATATTCCGCCGTTGCCGCCGGGGTCGCGGCCCTCTACGGTCCGTTGCACGGCGGCGCCAACGAGGCCGCGCTGCGGATGCTGAGCAGGATCGGCTCGGTCGAGAACATCCCGGCTTTCCTGGAGGGCGTGAAGGCTGGCGACGAGCGCCTGATGGGCTTCGGCCACCGGGTCTACAAGAACTACGACCCGCGGGCCAGGATCATCCGCAAACATCTCGACGACGTCTTTGAGGTGCGTGGCAAGAGCCCGCTTCTCGACGTCGCCACCGAGCTCGAGAAGCGCGCTCTCGACGACGACTACTTCACCTCTCGCAAGCTCTACCCGAACGTCGACTTCTACTCGGGGCTGATCTACGAGGCGCTCGGCCTGCCGGTTGCGATGTTCCCCGTGATGTTCGCGATCGGGCGCACCTCGGGCTGGATCGCGCAGTGGCTCGAGATGGTGCAGGACCCAGAGCAGAAGATCGCTCGCCCCCGCCAGATCTACACCGGCGAGCGCGACAGCTCCTACGTTCCACTCGAGGAGCGCTGAGCCCCCAAAACGCGCACGGCGCTCCGCTGAACCTCTGCTGATGAGCGACTCCTGGACGCTCACCGTGCGCAACGGCCCGCAGGTGGAGCGGCTGCGCTGCGACAGCCTCGGATCGTCGATCGAGGAGATGGAGCAGCGGTTGAGCGAGCTCGAGCCGAACGTTCGCCGCGATGCCGTCGGGCTTTTCAAACGCCAGTTCGACGCTGCTCGCCAGGTCGTCGTACGCGCCGAAATAGCCGGTCCGGGAGGCCACGGCGGCGTCGACCTGCGCGGCGACGGCTCCGCCGAGGCCTACACGGGTCGCTTCCGTCGCACGCTCGTGCGGCTGGACGACCAGGAGAGCCCGTATGACGGGCTGCGCCGGGCGCTCGGCGCAACGCCAGCGGGTTAGCGCCCCCCGCAAGGCTCCCGGGCCTCGGCAAAACGAGCTCGGCGGGCTACAGAATCAGCGTCGCGCCGTGACGGGAGAGCCAGTTGCGATCCTCGCGGTAGGTCGGCCAGCGTTTGCCGACCAGCGCCCAGAACCTGGGCGAGTGGTCGAGGATCTCCAGATGGCAGACCTCGTGCCAGACCACGTATTCCAGCACCCGCTCGGGTGCGAGCATGAGCCGCCAGTTGAAGCTCATCCTGCCGCTGCTCGAGCACGACGCCCAGCGGGTCCGCTGAGAGCGGATCGACAGGCCGCTGTAGGAGGTGCCGCAGAGCTCGGTGGCCCTGTCCAATCGTGCCGCCACCTCGAGCCGCGCGGCGCGACGGTAGAAGTGCTCGAGCGCTGCTCGGCAGTCGCCCTCGGGCACGAGCAGACACTCGCCGTCGCGATGCACGCGTTGGCGCCCGCGCTGGGCAACGAGCGCCAGTGTGCGATCGAGGTAGGGCACCGTCCCGCGTCGCTCAGATATCTGCACGAGCACAGCCTGAGCCTCCGCGAGCCGGCGCTCGATCCACGGACGCAGCTCGCTGATGGCGGCGGCCGCGGCACGCTCGGGAGCCCGCGTGGGCAGCACGACCTCCACGCCGGTGTGGGCGTGGACGTTGACGCGCACCCGGCGCGCGCGCGAGGAGCGGCGTACTGTGTAGGGGATGTCGTTCACCACCGCGCAGGGTACGCGCACCGGCGGGGGAGCTGGAGGCTCGCGCGCATCGGCATAATCACCGGCAACGATGCCCCGTTCGATCGTGAAGCTGCCAGCCGATGTGCGCGGTCCCTACGAGGTCTATCTCAACGGTGTCCGTCAGGAGCTCGGCAGCGACTATGCGGTGCGTGACAAAGCGCTCGTCTTCGAGCGTGAACTGCGCAAGGACCACATCAGCAAGTGGCGCTGGCTGCTGGGCGCCTGGGGCGTGGGCACCTACCGGCAGAACGATTCGGTCGATGTGCGCTTCAAGGCCAGCGACGGCTCGCCGCGCCTGGCGGAGGCGCTCGACATCGAGCAGCAGCTCTAGCGCGCGTGCTCCCATGGCTTGGTGAGCTTTAGCGCGGAGAGGATCGCGCGCGTGGCGGGAGAGCGATTGAGCGTGTAGAAGTGGATGCCCGGGGCGCCCGCGGCCAGCAGCTCGGCGCACTGCAACGTGGCATAGGCGACGCCGAAGGCGAGTACCGCCTCGCGATCATCGCCGCGCGCGTGCAGCTCGCGACGCAACCCCTCGGGAATCGACGCGCCGCACATCGATGCCATGCGCTGCACCTGGCCGGCCTGGGTGATCGGAATGATGCCGGGGATGATTGGCACCTCGATCCCGGCGGCGCGCGCGCGGTCGAGGAAGTCGAAGTAGCGGGAGTTATCAAAGAACAGCTGGGTGATCAGGAAGTCCACGCCCGCGCGCACCTTCTCAGCCAGATATTCGAGGTCGGCCTCCGGGCTGATCGCGTGGATGTGTGTCTCCGGGAAGCAGGCGGCGCCGATCGCGAACGGATAATCCGCCGAGATCAGCTCGACCAACTCGCGTGAGAACTCGAGACCTCCCTCCGTCTTGGTCCACGTCTCCTGTCCCGGGGGATCTCCGCGCAACGCGAGCACGTTGTCGATCCCCGCGGCGTGCATCTCGTCGAGCGTCGAGCGCAGCTCCTGCTCGGTGGCCCCGACGCAGGTGAAGTGCGCCATCGCCTCGAGGCCGTACTCCTCTCGGATCCGCTTGACGATCTCGATCGTCCGCTCCCTCGTAGAGCCGCCCGCCCCATAGGTGACCGACACGAAGGCAGGCTCGAGCGTGCGCAGCTCAGTCAGGGCGTCATAGAGGTTCTGCTCGCCGGCGGGGGTTTTCGGTGGAAAGAACTCAAACGAGAACACGGGGCCGTCGGCGGCGAGGATCTCGTCGATGCGCATTGCCGAGAAAGCCTAACACGACTGTGTCAAGGTTTGCGGCGGGCAGTGCCCGCAAGCAAGCGCCCATCCATCAGGGGTTGGCGAGCCAGCGCTCCGGCTCGCCCGCTATCCGCCGCACCGCGCCGGAACCACTCAGGTGCGTCAGATAGCCGAGCACCTTGGAGAGCAGCCAGTGGGCGTTGACCGGGGAGAGGTCCCTCCCGTAGACGTGGGGGACGACCTCGAACGCCGTCAATGGCTGCTCCGCGACCGCCGCGAGCACCGCCGCCAGACGTTCGTGAACAAGCGTCCGATTGCCCTCTATGTGGGCGTGCACGTCGGTGAATGTGCGCCCGTGTCCGGGCAGGCAGAGCCGCGCGCGGAGCTTCTGTACGACATCGAGCGACCTCAGGAATTCGCCCACCGGATCCGCCGAGTAGCCGTAGTCGAAGTACAGCGATATCCGGCCGAGCAGGTGATCGCCGGAGATGATCAGGCGCCGCTCCGGCTGGAACAGGCAGACGTGCGAGGGGGCGTGGCCGGGCGTCTCATATGCGATCCAGGGACCCAGGTCGGTCTCGACGGTGACGCCGTTCACGAGCGGGCGGGACGGCTCGACAACCGCCGAGATGCCCGTGTTGTGGTCCTTTCGCTGCGCCGCGAACCGGCGCAGGGGCTCCTCCGGGACACCGCTTTGACGCGCGACCTCCAGGCGCCTGACCAAGACCCCCTGCGGATCCTCGGCCATCCTGACCATGTGGGCGTGATTGGGATGCATCCACAGCTCGCAGCCGGTCTGCTCAACGATCGAGCCAACCTGGCCATAGTGGTCTGAGTGGGCGTGGGTACAGACGATCAGCCGCACGTTCTCCAATCTGAGGTTGCACATCGACAGGGCCCGCTCCAGGTGAGCCAACGAGCCCGGCTCGTGCATGCCGGTGTCGAACAGCACCACCCCGTCGCCTGCCGCGACCGCCCATGCGTTGCAATGCGGCACGCCCGGCCACGGCAGCGGCAGGCGCAGACGAAATACACCGGGCAGCACGCGCTCGCCCCGGCCCAGCTCACGCTTGCGGGTCATCTCGGTCACGGTCAGCGGAGCCTATTGGGCTGATCACCCGAGGCGCGGTTCGCGGCTTAGACTAGGCGGCGTCGAGCGTTGCAGAGAGACGACTGATGGCCGATACGGAGAACCCAGAGAGTGCCGCCGAGGCGCCACTGAAACCAACCGAGCAGCACTCCGCGAGCGCAGCGACGGAGCGGATCGCGCACCAGTATTTTCAGGCGATCAACAGACACGATCTCGATGCCGCCGTCGCGCTGTGGGCGACGGGCGGACGCGAGCATGTCAGAGGTCAGGTCGATGTCACCGCGCCAGATGGAGTGCGCACGTTCATCGGGAGCCTGTTGGACAGCCTGCCGGATCTGCGCTTTGAGATCGTGAGCACCACCAGCGAGGAGGAGCACTGTGGTGTGCAGTGGCGAATGAGCGGCACCTTCGCGGGCCCCAAGCCCCTGCACGGGGTTGCGCCAACAGGCGACCGCGTGACGCTCGAAGGGCTCGACCTGCTCACGATTCGCGATGGGCTGATCCAGTCAAACGACGCATTCGCAGACACGCTGACGTTCCCCCGACAGATCGGGATGATGCCGCCGCTGGGCTCACCGGCCGAGCAGAGACTGATGAGCCTCTTCAACGTCAAGACACGCGCCCAGGGCCTGACGGCGGGCGAGGCTGAGATGGTGGCCACCGGCGTCTGGGTGCTCCAGGGACAGCCCGGCCGCTGCAACATCTACCTGATCGAGGATCAGGGCGGCGTGACGCTGTTCGACGCCGGCGCGCGAACCATGACGCGCGCGGTCGCTCGCGCCGCGGCACGACTCGGAGGAATCCGCCGAGTCGTGCTAGGCCACGGCCACACCGATCACCGCGGCACCGCACCGGCGTTGGGCGCGCCCGTGCTGTGTCACCCCGACGAGGTGCAAGACGCGCAGGGAAGCGGCGGCTGGCGCTACTGGCCGAGCGATCTCGCGGGCCTGCCGTCCCCTCAGCGCCAGATCCAGCGTGTCCTGCATCGCGCCGCCTGGGACGGCGGGCCAGTGAAGATCTCCGACACTGTCAGCGAGGGCGATGAGGTGGCCGAGTTCGAGGTGATCCATCTCCCGGGACACGCACCCGGGCTGATCGCACTGTGGCGCGAGTCAGACCGTCTGGCACTCGTCAGCGACTGCTTCTATACGGTGGACGTGCCGGGACGCAGTTGCAACCCCCGCCTTCCGCTCGACACCTACAACCTCGATACCGAGCAGGCCAGAGAGAGCCTGCTCGAGCTCGCGGCGCTCGAGCCGGCGGCAGCGTGGTCCGGGCACGGCCGGGCAGTGACCGGGAACGTGCGCGTCCAACTCGAGCGCGCCGCGGGAAGCTGACGTGGCCAAGCGCTCTCGCCGCAAGGAGAAGCTGCTGGCGCCCAGCAGCGACTACACCGACGCGCAGGGCAACGTCATCACCCTGCGCGGCTCGCTCAGCCCAGCGAGCCGCGTCGAGTACGCACGGGCGCTGTCCGGCGAAGGTCGCCCTGCCGCGGCGCGAGAGGACAACTGGCACCGGGCGGTCGAGTTCCTGTTCGAGCGTCTCGCGGTGCGCTGGGAGATAGCCGGGGTGCCGGTCGAGCGCCAGCGTGAGCTCCTCACGCGCCTGCGTGTGGCAAGCCCCGAGGAGCGTGCCTGGATCCGCACCGTGCTGCGCGAACACTGCGCCGAGCACTTCCCTGACGTGCGGGCACCCTGAAGAGCCGGTAAGGCTCTCCGCGATTCGATCTCGCCCGCCAGCTCCGGTGTTTGCGGGAGGAGAAGGCGGCCGGTCATCCCTCCAGCTGCTGGGCCTGGAGGTAGGCATAGAGCCCCTGGCGGCGCAAGAGCTCCTCGTGACTGCCCTGCTCGACCAGGCGCCCCTGCTCTAGCACGCAGATCACATCGGCATCGCGGATTGTCGAGAGACGATGGGCGATGACGAACGCGGTGCGCCCCTCGAGCAGGCGATCCATGTTGCTCTTGACCATCCGCTCGGCCTCGGTGTCCAGCGCACTGGTCGCCTCGTCGAAGATGAGCACCGGCGGCTCGCGATAGAGCGCGCGGGCGATCGCCACGCGCTGAGCTTGACCGCCGGACAGCCGCAGGCCCGACTCGCCGATCCGCGTCTGGTAGCCAAGCGGCAGCGCTTCGATGAACTCGGCCGCATTCGCGAGCTCGGCCGCCCTACGGACCTGCTCGGGGTCGGGGTCGGGCTCGCCGAACGCGATGTTCGTCTCGATCGTGTCGTCGAACAGGTAGGGCTCCTGCAATACGAACCCAATCCGCTGACGCAGCTTGGTGAAGCTCAGGTCGGTCATGTCGATGCCATCGAACTCGATCGTGCCGCCGGTTGGCAGCAGCAGCCCAGCCAGGCACTTCACCAGCGTCGACTTGCCCGAGCCCGAGCGCCCGACGAGCGCCACCATGCTCCCCGGCGCCACGTCCAGGGAGATGTCGTGCAAGATCGGCCTCTCGCTCGCCGTCGCGTAGGAGAAGCTCACTCGGCGTAGACGGATGTGACCCTCGATCACGGCCGGGTGCTGGAGTCTCGAGCGGTCGAAGCCCTGCTCCGGCTCCTGCTCGATCACATCTTGCAGTCTTCCCATCAGCACAGCGACGAACTGCAACCGGTCCCACATCGACAGCAGCTCGAGCATTGGCGCGTTGGCGAGCAGCACGAGCGCATTGAACGCCACCAGGCCGCCCACGCTGAGGTTGTGATGCAGAACCTCCAACGCAGCGAAGAACAGGAACACCGCGTAGACGAAGAACGTGACCACACTCGTGAGGCCCTCATAGACCATCGCCACGAGATCGGCGCGGAAGAGCTTCTCGCGCAGCTCGCCGAACTCCGTGCGCATACGCTCGCGCAGCCCCTGCTCGGCGCCCATCGTCTTGACCGTGGCGATCCCCCGGATCGCGTCGATCTGGCGCGACTGGTAGCGCCCGTGGCCGGCCTCCACGCTGTCGAAAATCGGCCGGATACGCTGACTCGAGAACCGCATGAGCGCCCCATACAGCGGCGCGAACGCCACATAGAGCAGGCCGAGCTGCCAGGCGTACACGAACATGATCACGGTTGCCACGAACAGCTGCGTCGCGGCGGTAACGGCAACCACGCCGTTCTGTATGAGTACCGAGCGGATCTGCTGCAGACCGCTCAGACGTCGCTCGATGTCGCCTGTGCGGCGCGCCTCGAAGTAGCGCATCGGCAAGCTCAGCAGGCGCCCCGACATGAAGTCGAGTGTGTCTGCGTCGAGCTGCGCCGCCACACGCGCGACGAACAGGCGCTGCAGGATCGTCACGCCAACCGCGACGACGAGCACACCGAGCATGCCGGCGAACAGCAGGTAGAGCAGCCCCTGATCGCGGTGGCCGACGACGCGGTCGATGATGATCGAGGAGAACACCGGCAGCACCATCGTCAATCCAGCGGCGAGCAGGGCGAACAGGAGGGCGAAGATGAGCTTGCGCTTGTGCGGCGCCAGGAACGGCACGAGCCAGCCGAGATTCATCCCGCCGGCCGGCGCGTCGGCGAGGCGCTCGGTGGGGCGCACGAGCGCGGCGTAGCCACTCCAGTTCTCCTCGACTTCCTCGCGGTTGACCACGCGCAGCCCGCGAGCGGGATCGGCGAGCCTAACACGCTCGCCCTCGACCCCGTAAACGATGACCCAGTGCCGTCCGTCCCAGTGCACGATGGCCGGCAGCGGCAGCTTGTCGAGGCGATCGGCCGAGGACTTGATCGCCCGCACATCCAAGCCGATCTCGTTGCCGCCGCGCACGAGCCCGCGCAGCGTGGTGCCCTCGGTGTCTGTCCCAACCGCGTAGCGGATCGCGGTCATCGAGATGTCGTGGCCAAACGACCGGCAGACCATCCCCGTGCAGGCCGCGCCGCAGTCCATCTCGTCGATCTGGCGTATAAACGGGAACCGCCGGCGTCGGCGCCCGGATGTCGGCTCCGCGCCGGTGTTCGCGTCGCCCTCGGCGTCACCGTGCTCGGTCACCGCGAGGCCGGGATCGAGCGGATCGAAGATTCCATCCTGCGGCGCCTGCGGGGCGGCTGTGTCGCCAATCCGGTCACGAGCGTCGTAGAGCGCCACGCGCTCGGCGACGCGGCTTGCGAACGCCGGCTGCTCGGAGATCAGGCGGTTGAATTCAGCCGCGTCCAGGCGCAGCAGCGACGCTGGGCCCTCGGCGCGCACGGTCGCCGTGCGCGCCGTGCCGCGCAACAGCGCGAGCTCGCCGAAGAATTCGCCGGCGTGCATGGTGCGCACGCGGCGCTCGCCGATCCACACCCCGAGGCGCCCGTCCTGGATGAGATAGAGCGCGTCCGCCGCCTCTCCCTCGCCGACCGCGATCTGACCGTCGGCGAGCGGCAACTCGCGTAGCTGCTCGATCAGCTCCATCGTCGCCTCACGTGGCAGCGCCGCAAACGCCGAGTGCACGCGCAGGAAGTCGTTGATGCGCCTGGCGTGTGCATCCGCACGGAAGGCCTCCGCGACCGATGGATAGCGCTCGGCGACGGCAAGGAACGCGGCGCGATCCAGGCGCAGGACCGTGAGCTCGCTCGAGGCCCGCACCGTGGCTGTGCGCGGCGTGCCCTCCAGCAGCGCCGCCTCGCCAAAGGCGTCGCCGGGGCCCAGCACGTTCAGAGACACCTCCTGGCCGTCATCGCCGGCCACGACGACGCGAGCTGCGCCCTCCACCACAACGTAGTAGCCATCGGGCGGGTCGCCCTGCTCGATCACGCTTTGGCCAAAGGCGAGCTGCACGGGCACGAACATCATCTCGATGAGCGCGCGGACCTCGTCCGGTAGGCCGGTGAGCAGCGGCAGCGCGGCGAGAGGGGCGAAGGTCGCCATCGTCAGCTCACAATGCCTGCTCCCAGACGAGTCGCCCCGCAAGGGTTCTGTCGAGGCTGTCCCGCAGTAACTCCCGCACGGCACGGTCGCGCAGCTCCGGCACCTGCGCCGAGGGCGGCTCCTTGGCATCGACGAGCATCACGCTCCAGCGATCGGTCTCAGACCACGGACCGGCGAGCTCCCCCGCAGCGGTGGCGATCAGGGTCGCCGTCGCCTCGGCGGGCGCACGGTCGAGTACCAGGCGACGGGGATTCACCGCCACCCCCGCGCGCTCGGCGATCTCCGCGAGCGAGAGGCCGTCATCTACATGCAAGAGCCGCGCCTCGCGGGCGGCGCCCTCGCTGTCGAGCACGAGCTCATCGCCGTCGATCTGCAGCCAGTCGAGCTGGTGGGAAGCCATGCAGCGAGCGACCGCCGGCCCATCGGCCACCTGCTCGCGTAGACGCGCCAGCGCATCGCCGAGACCCAGAAGCCGGGTCAGCCTGGCACGCAACTCGGGGTCGCCTAGCTTCGACAGGCCCGTGGCTGTAGGTTCGCGGGCGAGCTCCAGCGCCGCCGGCAATCGCGCCGCGTCGATCGACGAATGCTCTCCGGACTCGAGCCGGTGTGCCGCCGCGAGGCGGTCGGCCGCCGCCAGCGCGAGCGCCCGCAGCTCACCGCCACACACGGCCTCAGCCCACAGCACATCACTCGAGTCCGGCGGGGATCCAACCGACCCGCGGTGCTCTTCACGCTCACGCAGCAACCGGCGCCCGATCACACCCGAAAGGTCGCTCACGCGCAGCGAGCGTGCCCTCAGCCAGGCGGTGAAGTCGTTTGCGCTGACGAGGCTGTGGCCGTAGCGAAAAAGTGTCGCCGCCGCACGGATGTCCTCGTCGGGGACCGGCGCGTGCTCGAGCGCCGCCAACGCTCGACCTCTCTCGACGCGCCGTTCGAACTCGGTCCACGATCCCAGCAGAAGACCGAGCAGCAGCAGATCGGCGATGTCGAGCGAGGTGTCCGCGAATCTCACAGCCGGTGTGATCAGCCGTTCGCGCAGCGGGCGCTGCTCGTTGGCCGGCACGACCGCTTGCGCTTCCCTCCCCTCTGACAAAGTACAGCGAGGATATAGATCTGCTGTGGCTTTGCCGGAGAGATCAGGTGCCGTGTCTCCCGCACGAGTCCGGTGATTTGCCGGGCCTCGTCCAAGCGAAGCGGATCAACCCAGCAGCTCCAAGCGCGGCCCGTGGCGGCCTGCAGCGAAGACGAACCTGGCTGTGGCGGGACTGAGCACGAACTCGAGCACCTCTCCAGCTTCGACGCGAACCTCCAGACGCCGGCCCCCATCGTGCACGCCGACGACGAGACCATCTTCTGGACCGCCGCCAAAGTGCGTGATGCGCACCGGCGAGCCAACCCGGGGGACGGGACGCGAGGGGCTCAGCACACGGACATGTTATGAGCAGGTGATGTTGGCGCCGGGGCTACGCGTCCAGACGCCGCGATCGGTACCTTGGCGGTCTCATGCGCCGCACCAAGATCGTCGCCACCATCGGACCAGCCTCACGCGAGCCTGAGACGCTCGTGCGGATGGTCGAGGCTGGAATGGATGTCGCGAGGCTGAATTACTCGCACGGCACCCTCGACGAGCACGCCGAGACGATCCGGCGCGTGCGTGACGCGGCGGGGCGGGCGGGAAGACCGGTGGCGATCCTGCAGGATCTGCCTGGGCCCAAGCTGCGGATCGGTCCGCTGCGAGGCGACATCGTCGAGCTCAAGCCCGGCGATCAGATCACATTCTCAGGCGCCGGCCACGATCGTGAGGGTACCGCCCAGTACATGACGATCACGTGGCCGGGGCTGGCCGACTCGCTCGAGAAGGGCGATGTGATGTATCTGGCCGATGGGTCGGTGCGCCTGCGTGTCGCGGAGGTTCGCTCCGCGGACGGCGAGGTGGACGCCGAGGTCGAGGTCGGCGGCACCGTGGCCTCGCGCCAGGGACTCAACATACCTGGGCCCGTGGACTCGCTGCCGTCCGTACCCGAGGAGGATCTCGAGCTGCTCCGCCACGGCGAGTCGATCGGCGTGGACATGGTGGCGCTCTCGTTTGTGCGCCGGCCCGAGGACATCGAACTGGTGCGTGACCACACGCGTCTGCCCCTGATCGCCAAGATGGAGAAGCCACAGGCCGTCGAGCGCGCCCAGGAGATCCTCGAAGCCGCGGACTGTGTCATGGTGGCCCGTGGCGATCTCGGCATCGAGCTTGCGATCGAGCGCGTGCCGATCGTCCAGAAGGAACTTCTGAAGCTCGCCGGCAGGCTGGCGCGGCCCTCGATCACAGCCACGCAGATGCTCGACTCGATGGTCTCATCCTCACGACCCACGCGGGCTGAGGTGGCCGATGTGGCGAACGCCATCCTCGATGGGACCGACGCCGTGATGCTCTCCCAGGAGACGGCGATCGGCGCTTTCCCGGTCGGCGCGATCTCGATGATGGCGGCCGTCGCCGAACAGGCCGAGGCGATCGCTCCGTATGAGGAGTGGAACACCTCGCGCGTGCATCGCAAGTATTCAGACCCCGCCTACACACTCGCCCACAGCCTGTGCGTGGCTGCCCGTGAGCTGGACCTGGCCGCGCTGGTGATACCCACGCTCTCGGGACGCTCGGCTCGCCTGGTCTCCGCGCATCGCCCGAACGTGCCGATCTACGCACTCTCGCCGGGACGTGAGACGGTGCGCCGCTGCGGGCTGATGTGGGGGGTCCGTGCCGCGTCGATGCCCCGCCACGAGACGACCGAGGAGCTGATCGCCGACTCAGCCAGGCGTGTGATCGAGCTCGGCTGGTGCGAGAAGGGTCAGCGCATCGGGATCACGGCCGGTCTGCCCAGCGGCCGGCCGGGCACGACGAGCCTGCTGCAAATCCAGGTTCTCTAGCCGACCCAGACGTCAATCGAGGTCGCGTAGATGCCCGTACTCCGGAGATCCTCCGGCGCGAGGAGCGGCATTGCGCGCGCGCAGGTCGAGGTAGAGGATCGCCAGCGCCAGAGCCGTGAAGGAAGCCGCGACTGTATGAAACGCAATCTCTATGAGGACCGAGGCGAGACTGCCCGAACCGCCGCTCTGCAGGTACGTGCTGGCAGTCCCCGCCACGAGAGACAGAAACCCCGTGGCCAGGAGCAGCGCAAAGATGTGCCAATAGTGATTGGCGGTGAGCACGCCGCTGCGGCGCAGCGCGGGAAGCCATCCCTCGTGCTCGACGGCCGCTGTCTGCGCGACCACAGACCAGCGCAGCGACAGCAGTATCCCGGGAATGATCAACGCCACGAAGCCCAGGGCGATGCCCAGCCCGGCGATGATCTCCGCCGCCACCACAACCGGCAGCACCTGCAGCCCGCGGATCGCGACAGCCTCCAGCCGCGGCCGCTGGTCTTCACTGATCGAGATCACCGCGTGCATGTGCAGGGCCGATATGAACGGCCCGACCAACGAGAAATTGAGCAGGTCGAGCAGCGCCGCCGTGCCCACGCTCTCGTGCGCGCTGGACACGAGCGGACCCGATCCGGTGAGCGCCGTCACGAGCAGGTCATACGGTGCGATCACTCCTAGCGCGAGGATCGCAAACAGCAGCGGATAGGCCCGGTAGAGACTCACAGCGGCACGGAGAATCTCCAGAGTTGTGCGTGGTCGGTCCAGATCGATCGTGTCGTTGGCGCCCATCGATGCCCGAGCCTAACGTGCGAATCCCAGAACCGCCGGCCGCAGAGACGAGCGGCGCGATCGGGCGTTCAGCCCGCGGCACCCACCCCGCCATGGGCGTAGAACTCCGCCTCCTGGCGGCCCAGGTCAGTGACCGGCCCGTCGCCATACATCCACTCGCGGGCGATCCGATGCCAATTGGCATGCGCTCGCAGTTGCGAGAGCACCGCCAGCGTGAGCACCTCCATACGGCGACCGAAGAGGTGCTCGGGGAGCATGTCCTGGTGGCGCATCTCACTGAAATGAGAAGAACGCGGATCCGAGCTCTCGATCAGCACCTTGGTCGCGATATCGGGCGTCAGCTCGACCACCTCATCGGCCGTTGTGTACCACCAGATCGCGTCCTCGATGAAATCCTTCAACCGTTCGGGGTCGACTCGCTCGGGTTCGGGCAGGAACCCCGACCCGGCAAGCAGGCTGTGCAGGCTCGCGCTGTCGCCCTCGACGACGGCTCGCTGGCAGGCCAGCTCGAGCTCGACGGCGGGCGCGTCCATGCGCTTGAACAGGCCGAAGTCCAGAAAGGCGACGCGGCCATCGCCGAGCAGCATGAAGTTGCCGGGATGCGGATCTCCGGAGAACTGCCGGTGGCGATACAGACAGCCCAGGAAGAAGCGGAAGACGATCTCGCCAATCCGGTCGCGATCTTGCTGCGGGTAGCGCTTGAGCTCCTCGAAGCCGACACCGTTGACGAAGTCCGAGACGAGCACGCGCTCACGCGAAAGCGAGGTGATCACCTCGGGAACGAATATGAATGGATGGCCGCTGTAGATGCGCGCGAGTGAGCGCTGATTCTGTGCCTCGAGCTCATAGTCGAGCTCCTCGCCGATTCGTGCGCGAATCTCCGCCGCGAGCGCCTTGGAGTCCATTCCCGGCGTCATGCGCTTGAGCAGCCGCATGATCATGTCCAGGTTCTGCATGTCCGCGCGCACCGCGGCCGCAACCCCCGGGTACTGCACCTTGACCGCGACCTCTCGCCCATCGTGGAGCGTCGCCCTGTAAACCTGCCCGATCGAGGCGGCAGCGATCGGCTGCTCGTCGAAAGACCCGAAGATCTCGGAGATCGGTTCTTCGAGATCGTCTTCGATCACCCGGCGCATCTGCTTGAAGGACACTGTCGGGGCCGCGTCGCGAAGCTTTGCCAGCTCGGCCTGAAACTCCTCCCGGTACTCCTCAGCGACCAGGCCCACGTCCAGGAAGGACATCACCTGACCGAGCTTCATCGCGGCGCCCTTCATCGTGCCGAGTGCCGCGACGATCTGCTTGGCGGTCTCCAGCTGGCGCTTGGCGAGCGCCTCTTCGGAGGCCTCCTCTGAGCGCGCGACGTTGGCTGCACGCGTGCCGAACTGCTTGACGGCCTCGCTGGCGGCCAAGCGCCCAACAGTGGCTGTGCGGCGCACTCTCGAGGTTGGGATATTTTCGCGCGCCACTGAGCCTTAGATGGTAGGGCTAGCTCGCTGGGCCCGTCGCTCCCGGGCCGTAAGTTGCCGTATCCCTGTCGGATCCGCTACGCAGCGGCGTCGGTGATCACGCGCCGGCGGGGCGAACGACGCGAGAGAACCGCGCCCCAATCGGAGTCATCGATCCGCCCCGGGGTGGTGCTCTGCAGAAAGTCGAGCAGGGCCTCGGCCAGTCCATCTGGGTCTTCGAGGTTGGGAAAGTGCGCGGCGCGGGGAAGCGTCTGGAGGTGACTGTGAGGAATCGCCTCGTGTGTACGGCGAGCGTGGCTGAGCGGAATCGTGTTGTCGCGCTCGCCCCAGACAACCAGCGTGGGCATCGACTCCAGCAGATACAAGCGGTCGGTGGCGCTGACTCGCTGGCCATGGACGTCGATCACCGCGCGCAGGGTCTGCAGGAATGCCTCGCGCGCCCCGGGCTGCTCCAGTGGTCGCAGCGCCCGGGCCAGCGCCTGCACATAGACGCCCTGGCGCACGCCTCGAGTGCGCATACGCCCACCGACATCCCACAGCGCGCCGAGCAGCCTCCGATCGGCCGCGGCAGCGAGCAGCCCGGAGACTCCCGGCAGCGCCGCCGTGCGCAGCATCGGGCTGACCCGGCGCCCGAGACCGCCGCTGGAGATGAGCACGAGCCGCTCGACCCGCTGGGGGAACTGGTAGAAGAACTGCATCGCGACACCGCCGCCTAGCGAGTGCCCGACGATGCTCGCACGCTCGATTCCGATGACGGCGAGCAGGTCACGGATGCTGGCGGCGTGCGCGCCCAGTGAATAGTCCCCGCGCGGGGTCGCCGAATCGCCGTGGCCGATCAGGTCAGGGGCGATCACGGTGTAGCGGTCGGCCAGTTTGAGCGCAACCGATTCCCAGTGGCGAGAGGAGTTGAGCATGCCGTGAATCAGCACGACCGGAGGACCCTGACCGGCGATCCGGTAGACGACGCGATGGCCGTGCAGCTCGATCTGCCACTCGTCGAACTGCGCGTGCCCGGATATGCCGGCAACAGCCCGGGGAGCGCGGACTGGGCGCTCCCCGTGGTCAGATCCAGCCTGGTTGGGTGTCAGTGGCGCACCTCACGCCAGACCCTAGCAGTCAGCTTCGAGGCTCACGATCGGTCAGGCGAGCTCGACCTGCGAGCCGGGCACGATGTCGTCCTTGCCGTCCGCCCAGCGCACCCAGGCCTTCTTGCCCCCATCGTAGTCTGCTCCCAAGAGCACCAGTGTGGCCGGCTCACCGAGGGCGACACATGGCTCTGCTCCTTGCGGATCGAGCCCGCGCCAGACACGGATGAACGCGTTTGACTGCCACTCCTGCTCGACCGTCGTGGGATCGGTGTGACCGGGGTGCACGACGGTCTCGCCCGGCAACTCCATCAGCGTGCCCATGATCGAGTCGCGCAGATCGGTGTATGTGGTGTGGCCGGGTGCGCGGACCCCGCCGACGGATCCTTTGAACAGGGTGTCACCGGTGAACACGACGGCTCGCCCACCGGCAAAGCCGCCCGGCGCCGTGCTGGCCGGAGGTCGCCCGGGGACGTCTGCCTCGGCAACCAGGAACGAGAGCATTCCCGCGGTGTGGCCGGGAGTGTGAAGCGGTCGCACCTCGAGCGCGCCGAACTGAAGCGTCTGACCGGCCTCGACGGTCTCTGTCGCGGCCCCCTCGAGGAGATTGAACTCGAGCGGGTGGATCATCACCTGGAGCTTCTTGAAACGCTCGTGTAGGGCACCGACCTCGCTGACGTGATCGTGATGATGATGCGTGAGCAGCACATGCGTCGGTGAGAGATCCAGGCGCTCGGCCGCCTCGATCAGCGGACCGACCGGCCCCCCGGCGTCGACAAAGAACGCCGGGCCACCCCGACCGTCGGCGACCAGGTAAGTGTTGGACAGAAACTGTGGATGCAGCGAGCGCTCGACGATCACGCTGGCCATCCTTGCACGAACCTCGCGTTTGCGCGAGCCCCGCCCGGGTGGGGGCCCACGAATGACTGCCCGCCAACCCGATGCCATCGGGTATGCAAATTCGCGCAGGTGATCAGCGAGGACCGAAGAAAATGGCTCGTGGACGTGTTAGGCATATCTGAAGTGAAGATCACACTGGCCACCGTGCTCACCCTGCTCGTTCTCGCCGCCTCGGCGCAGGCGACGCCTTCGATCACGACGCTCGGCGAACTCGCGACCAACACCCACGCCAGTTGCGAAGAAAAGCATCTCTATCTGCAGGTATCGAGCGCCGCGAGTCTGCCCTCCTACACGGTCCCAGCGCCGGGCGGGATCATCACCTCCTGGTCTGAGACTCCGCTGGCTGGCAGCAGCGGCTCGGAGCGGCTCGTGATCGCCCAGCCCGCTGCCGTCGCCGGCCAGTACACGGCGCTCGCGGTCAGCCCGGAAGAGAACATTTCAGCTGGCACGTTCGCGATCCACGTCCCCGTGCAGGCGGGTGACATACTCGGGCTGGAGCCCACCTCGAAAGACGTCCACTGCACTTTCGAAGACAGCCTGCCGGCCGGGACCAACGGTGACCTGATCGAAGCGATACCCGGTGAATTCAACGCCGGCGAATTGCTGGTCGCCCAGCACAGCAAACCCGGGACGGAAAACGAAAAGCTGGCCGGCGAGCGACTGAATCTTCAGGCCACGATGGAACCCGACGCCGATCACGATGGCTACGGCGACGTGACCGAAGACGGCTGCCCGACCGATCCGTCAACCCACGCGGCGTGCCCGATTCCCACGATCAGCGGTGTCGCGCAGGTCGGCCAGACGTTGTCGGCCGACCCACAGGGCGAACCGGAAAATCCAACCTATGCCTGGCTTCGCTGTGCCGCTGGCGGCGGCACGTGCTACGCGATACCGAACGCCACAGCGCTCAGTTACACGGTCTCCTCGGAGGATCTCGGACATACCCTGAGATTTCGCAAGACCGCCACCAACGCGCAGGACACCCAGGTCACCGAATCGGCGCCGACAGCGCTCGTCCCGTTCATCGCCGCGGCCGCGATCGCGCCGCGGCTGACGGCGGTCTCCCAGTCGGCGAACAAGTGGCGCGAGGGCAATGCGCAGGCACACTTCACGCGCAGCTCAAAGCCACCGACCGGCACGACCTTCAGCTTCTCCGTGAACGTGCCAACGACCATTGAGCTGAACTTCACGCAGCGCACGACGGGGCGCGACTCAGCCGGCAAATGCGTCGCGCCGACAAAGCACAACGAGCACGATCACGCGTGTACGCGCACCGTCAGCGCGGGGACACTCGTCGCGGCCGTCCATCTGGGCGCCAACAAGGTCGCCTTCGAGGGCCGCCTGTCGCCGTCAAAGAAGCTCGCGCCGGGCCTATACACGGTGATCATCGCCGCCGGACCGGCCGCTCTGAGATCTGCCTCCCGGTCGCTTCGCTTCACGATCCTTGGCCCCTGACAGAGCTCAGTGCTCGTGCGCCTGCACAGTCCCGTCGGCCGGGGCGTGCGAGGGTGCGAGCAGGTAGGCGATCGCGGCCAGGCCGAGCAGTGTGCCACCGTCTCGCATGATCAGAACCAGCCCTTGCGTGAGCACCTCCGAGTCCAAGCGCCCGCGGATGCCTTCCAGGCTGCGCGCCGTGGAGAGCACCTCCAATCCGATCACGCTGAGCGCGGCGCCGAGCAGCCCACACACCGCTAGGAACGCGATCCCACCGGCGGGCCCGTCGGCTAGATCCGGAAGCCATCTGCTGCTGGCGAGGACGCCCCCGCTGAAGCACACAAAGAAAACAACGAGTGTCAGTACCACCGTCCGATTCTCTTCGTCGTGGCGGACGAGACCGCGACTTGCGCTTAGACTGCAGCCCATGGCACTGATCCACACCTGCTACCGCATCACGGACATCGATCGCTCGATCGCCTTCTACGGAGCGCTCGACTTCCAGGAGATCGGGCGCATCCCGATTCGCGACGAGGCGATCAACGTCTTCATGAACCAGCCCGGCGATGGCGACATGCCGCGTCTGGAGCTGACCTACAACTTCGGCGTGGAGTCCTACGAGATCGGCAGCGGTTACGGGCACATAGCGATCACCGCCGAGGATCTCGACGCGACTCTCGCTCGCCTGGCCGAGCAGGGCATCGAGCCAGAGAAGCCGCCGTACAGCGTGCGCGAGGGAGGCTCGCGGCTCTGCTTTGTGAAAGATCCCGACGGCTACAGGGTCGAGCTCATCGAGCAAAGCTAGCCGCCTGTAGCATCAGCCGCGACGTGGCAGCAGCGGGAACAGTCCATGGCCAGCATCGCTGGGATTTCGTGTTCGCAGCGGTTTATGACCGGATCATGCGCCGTGGCGAGCAACGCACCATGGGTAGACGCCGCCGCGAGCTCCTCGCGAAGGCCTGCGGCCGCACGCTCGAGCTCGGGGCGGGGACTGGCGCCAACCTCCCCTACTACCCAGACGACATCGAGGAGCTGATCCTCGCCGAGCCGTTTGAGCCGATGCGGCGCCGCACGGAGCGCAAGCTTCGCGAAAGCGGGAAGTCGGCGAGCACGCTGGACGCGCCCGCCGAAGCGGTCCCGCTGGAAGAGGAGTCGATCGACACCGTCGTCTCGACGCTCGTGCTGTGCACAGTCGACTTCCCGGACATCGCGCTAGCGGAGGTCGCACGCGTCCTGCGCCCAGGCGGGCAGTTTCTGTTCATCGAGCACGTCCGCTCGCACTCCCCGCGCATGGCCCGCTGGCAGGATCACCTGGAGACCCCGTGGCGGCACCTCGCCGCGGGTTGTCGCTGCAACCGAGACACGGTCGCCTCGATCACAGCGGCGGGCTTCTCAACCGAGCTCGAGGAGACGCGTTGGAAGGGTGTGCCGCCGATTGTTGCGCCGCTCGTAGTCGGGCGCGCGGTCAAGACATCGGCCACTTGATCGAGTCGGTCGCCGGCGCGTCGGCGATGAGTGCCAACCGTCCATCGGATCAGCCTCGATGGCTCCTGACTGATCGACGCGCGTAAGTCTGGGAGCGCCTTCGCCCTCGGCGTGGCGCACGACCACGATCGCTGCGGCTGGAACAACGCCCGAGCCGATCGATTTATCCCATCGCGCAAATACACTGGCGCGCAAGCTCACCTCAACTCGGTGACATCGGGCGCTTGGGCGAGTGGCGACGTTGTGCTCTGCTCACGGTCGACCGACCAGAGCACGACTCCCTGCAGGAGCAATGCTGCTGCGCTGGCAAGCAGAAAGCCGCCGGCTACTCCGACATCACGCAGCGACGACGCGAGCGTGAAACAGAACACGGCAAAGGCGCCAAAGCCGGTGATCAGCCCGCGCAGCAGAAGGCGAAGCTCGTCCACGCCGCGCTGGGAATGAGTGAACACGGCAAGCACGCTGGCGATCACGGGGAACGGAGCGAGCAGGCCGCTGAGCTGGGAACCCAATCGACCGGCCACGGCGGTCAACACGAGCACCAGCAAAAGAGCGCATCCAGCCCGCAACGGCAGATCCCAGAAGGGGATCGAGACATCGACGGGGCGCTCGAGGCTTGGACGCGGCAGCAGCGCCGCGCCGATCAGCAGTCCGGCGGCGGCCAGCGCGAGCGCCACTCCAGCCGGGATGCTCAAAGCGCTGAAGATCGCCGTTGCGCCACCGAACGCAAGCCATCCCGCAAGCAGACTCACACGCCACGTGGCGCGTCCAGCGAGTCGCCCATAGACAACGACGAACACGGTCAGCGAGACGAGCCCCAGCAGCGTGTTGGCCGCCGCATTCGCAGCGAATCCGCGCCCATGGGCCAGCGCATAGACCAGCAAGATCGGACCGGCCACCACCGGTAGCCCGCCCACCAGCCCACCGACGCGCGAACCAAAGCGCCGGGCAGCCAGCGACGCACCGAGGACAAAGCTCGGCGAGAGCAACAGCTCGACCGCGAGCAGACTCACCGAATCGATCATGACGAGTGAGACGGCGACAGGCGCGCCGGATGCAAACCGGGGGTAGCGCTGCGGCGCGCACGGCGTTATGCTCGCGCTATGGCTGATGTCGCACTTTCAGCTCCTCCGGTCAGCGCCGATGGACCGCCGGCCACGATGGACCGTCCCGCCTTTCGGATCGTGCCGCGAGCGGGCCTGATTTTTGTGGGCGTAGCTCTGGTCCTGTTGATCGCGGCAATCGCCGCCAACAAACTCTGGCCGCTGGCTTTTCTTCACTTCGTCGGTGGCGCATCGTGGACGATCATCGATCTGTTTCTCGGTTTCGTGCTCGGGCCGATCATGGGCACACTGTCAATCCCCGCCCGTGTCGAGTTCACGACGAAGCTGATGCCGAAGATGGTGGTGATCATGCCGACCGTCGTTACGGTCACGCTCGCGGCCGGCTGGCAGCTCTCCACCCACCTGGGAACCAACCTGACGGCTGATCCGCTGCACGGCTGGGTCGTGGCCAGCTACATCGTGGTCGGGGTCATGGCGGTGATCGCGCTCGGTCTGCTCGAGCCGGCGAACATCGCGGTCCTCACTGAGCTGAAGAAGCCGCGCCCCAATCCTGAGGTGATCGAGCGGCTGATGAAGCGCTTCATCTACACAGCCGGCGCCACCGGCCTGATGCAGGTCGCCACGCTCGTGATCATGGCCAAGTTGACGGTCGGATGAGCGAGCGGCGACTCCCACCCGTGACGGAGGTGGGCATGCTCTCGCTTGCTTTGATCCTCGCGGGGGGAATCTATCTTTCCGCGCACCTGCCACAGCACGTCGCGCTGACTCCAGCGATCGTCCTGCTGGGCGCCTCGGCGTTACTGCTCGCGGGCAACCTCGTGGCGCTCGCGCGCGTCGATGGCTTCGCGTGGGCACGATTCTTCGAGGTGGCGCGGTGGGCGCTGCTTGCCTACGTGATCATCGCCGGGATGATCGAGTACTCGTTCCTGCGCGACCACCTGGATGGTGGTCCACTCGTCGTGCTGACGCTATCGCTCGTGGTCTTCGCGGCGCATGTACCGGTCCTGATCGGCTTCACCGTCGCCCGCTACGACCAGCCAGAAGACAAGCCCACGCAAAGCGCCCCCGTTTAGCGGCGCGCACGACCAGCCGGCCGCCATCACCCTGAGGGCCCACTGGTCGCTCATCTTCGGGATTTCCACGCTACCCTCCCTTCAGCGATGTCCGACACGAGCAAAGTCGCCAAGAATCTCGAGCGTTTCGCTCAAGCGGTGAACGCGCACGATCGCGAGAACCCAACCCACACAGCCCATGGCATCGGGCTCGCGCATTTCGATATGGAGCGACTCGGCTTCGAGGAGGGCGAGGAGGTCTTGCCCGGCATCACGATCCACGCCGACAGTGGCGGCACAGGGAACTTTCGCGTGCTGTGCGATGGTCAGCACGACGAGGATCTCGAGGAGTCCGAGTGGGAGACCGTCGAGGCGGTCGCCACGCGGGCGGTTCCGGTCTCATCGCCGGGCCATTCCCCGTTTGAAGAGCACTAGCCGCCGCCGAAGATCGGCGCGGGCGTTCTCGCCACAACCGGGGTCTCGAAGGCGGCGCGGTAGATCCTCGATGGCCGGCCAGAGACAACCGACCGAACCTATCTCCAAACTTGTGGGCCTGATCGTCGTCGCCTGAGACTCCTGGGGGATCCGCCTCGCCTTCTGACCTAGAGCAGTGCCGCGACTGGACGGGACACGTGATCGTCTGCGGGCTGAACGCCGTGGCGCTGCGCACAGTGGAGCAGCTTCACCTCGCCGGCGCCCAGGTGGTCGTGCTCGACGACGACGCGGACGAGCGCCTGATGCGTGTGATTCGCGGCTGGGGGATACCGCATCTGCACCGCGATGCACACCTGGGCGAGCCGCTGTTCGAGGCCGGCATCGTCGGCGCGACCGCTGTCGTGTGCGCGGAGAGCACCGATCTGCGCACACTCGAGACGCTGCTGCTGATCCGTGATCTACGTCCCGATGTTCGCGTGGTCGCCGACCTCGACAATCCGGCGGTGGCGCACGCCGTCGAGGACGTCCTGCACTCGGTGGGAGTGCTCGATGTAGCCGCGTTGTTCGCGCCCGCCGTGGTCGAAGCCTGCATCGGGCGTCGCGCACGCGACATCGATCTGGGGGACACCCTGTTCGTCGCGGCCGAGGTGCTCGCCCCGCGCGATGGGACGCTGCGCGAGCTATACGGCAATCTCGCGCCAATCGGTGTCGTCACCGAGGCCGACTCTGAGCTGATCGCGTGCCCCGGACGCGACCAGAGAGTCTCCGCCAAGGACAGGGTTACGCTGCTCGGGACCCAGGAGGAGCTCGACCAGGCTGGCCTCAGCCACCGGCACGTGCACGCTCGCGAGATCTCAGATATCGGCTCTCGCGTACGGGCGCGAACAATGCGCCTGGTGAGGAGTCTGCTGAGCATCGCCGACCGACCCCTGAGGATCGTGGCGGGCCTCGGATTGTCGTTGCTGATCGTCTCGACGCTGGTGTTGCACTTCGGCTACCACGTGCACGGCGGGCGCTCGGGGCTACCGCTGCTCGACGCCATCTATTTCACCGTCGAGACAGTCGCGACGGTTGGTTTCGGTGACTTCTCCTTCGCCACACAGCCAACCTGGGTGGAGGTCTTCGGCATCTGCCTGATCCTCGCCGGCACCACCCTGGTCACCACCCTGTTCGCGCTCTTGACAAACGCGCTCGTCAGCAGACGGATCGCACAGTCGCTGGGGCGCGAGCGGATTCCCGACATGCGTGGTCACGTGATCGTGATCGGACTCGGATCCGTCGGCATGCGAGTGCTCGAGGGCCTGCTCGAGAAAGGCCGGGAGGTCGTGGTCGTCGAGCGCATGGAGAACAACAGCTACGTGGCCGAGGCGCGAGCGCTCGAGGTTCCGCTCGTACTCGGCGACGCAACGCTGCCCGGCACGCTCGACGCTGTGAACCTCTCGAGCGCCGCTGCGGTCGCGATTCTCACATCTGATGACATGACGAACATCGAGACGGGGCTCGCGGTACGCGACCGGCTGGGCGAGCGCTGGAGCGAGGTACCGGTTGTCTTGAGGGTGTTCGATCGGCAGCTCGGCCATCGCCTCGAGCAGAGCTTTCGGTTCCGCCACGTGTGGTCGACTTCGGCGATCGCAGCCCCATGGTTCGTGGGAGCGGCGCTCGGTCTGGAGGTTCTCTTCACCTTCTACGTCGGCAGCCAGCCATTCCTGTTGGCGCGGCTGCGTGTCAGTGGCGGCGGCGGCCTGGACGGCCTGGCGATGCTGGATCTGCCCGGCAAGATCCGCGTCGTTGCGATCCGTCGAGCCGCGAGCTCCATCGCCCTGGAGCACCCGCCGCGGCGCGACACACGCCTTGCACCCAACGACGAGGCCTACCTGGTCGGTCCCTACGCCGAGCTCTTGGAGGTGCTGCGCCACGACCGCGAAGCTCCTCGCGCCCACGCGCCTGGGCAAGCCGGCTGAACAACCGCTCAGGCGATGCCGGCGGCCGCGATCCTCGCCTCGATCATCGCCACCAACCGTTCGATCGTCGGACACCGAAGGCCGTGGCGTGCGGCGGCGCGCAGGACCGAGCCAGGGATCGCGTCCAGCTCCGGAGGGCGGCCGGCCGCGATGTCGCGTTGCATCGAGCTCCCGAGCGTCGCGTGAGCACCCTCGAGTTCCCCGAGCGCGGCGGCGACCTCGATCTCGGCTCCCTCCGCGGCGGCGACCGCGCAGCCCTCCTCGATCGCCCCGAGCAGATCGGCGCGCAGCCGCGTCGTCGAGCGGATCGCGCCGATCAGCTCATCGTATGCGCTGGTAGTGCACGCCAGAGCGTTCAGACGCACGAGCTTGCCCCACATCACCTCAGACTCCGAGTCCAGGACCCGGGTGGGTATCTGCGCCTCGTTCAGCGTCCGGGCGAGCGCGTCCACGTCCTCCTGCGCGGAGGCATGCGTGCTGGCGATGTCGATTCGCAGGAAGGGACTCGTGTGGACGATCACACCGGGCTCTGGGCGGTCTGCCTCTACGCGGATCGCGCCCGCCACGACAGAGCTCGCCGGCGGCGTGAAGCGGTCCCGCAGCACGGCCAGGTGATCGAGCCCGTTCAGTAGCGGCAGCACGATCCTCGGCTGCGTCGCGACCCGCTCGAGCGCTTGCGCCAAGCTCGTCGCCTTAGGCGCGACGATCAGGGCGTCCACGGGCTCTGAGAGTTGCTCGCGAACCTCCGGATGCGCGACGAAGTCCCCCAGGCGCACGCTGCTGATCCGTAGGCCCCGGGCACGGATCAGCTCGGCGGTCGAGTCTCGGGCAACGACGATGCTCTGCACCCCTGCACGGTCGAGCGCACCGGCCACGAGTCCGCCCACTCCCCCCGGCCCGAGTACCGCGACCTTCACGGCAGGGGATCCACAAGCACGCCGGGGTTCATGATCGCGCTCGGGTCGAGCGCCGCTTTGGCGCCGCGCAGCGCGGTCGCGAAGGGCTCCGGACGCTGCTGGTCATACCACCCGCGATGGTCGCGCCCCACGGCGTGATGGTGAGTGATCGTGGCACCCGCAGAAATGATCGCGTCACTCACCGCGCGCTTGATGTGTGCCCACTGCGCCACCTCCTCGCCTCTGTTTGCCGGCGCGATGACCGTGTAGTAGGCGGCTGGGCCGTCTGGATACACGTGGGTGAATCGGCAGGAGACCTGACCAGCGCCGGGACCGATCGACGTCTCCCGCACAGCCTCCAAAGCGGCGCGGGTGATCCGCTCGTGGAGACCCGGGAAGCGCTCCCAGGTGATCGCCGTCTCGAAGGTCTCCGCGAGGACGCCCAGTCCGACGAACATGTCGCGCACATAGGGAGCACGCAGGAAGGCCTCGCGCCAAGAGCCCACCGAATCCGCCGCGCCCTGCTTTGCGGCTTTGACCTCGCCTCCGTGCTCGCAGCAGATCTGAAGTGCGCGCGCCATCGAGTCCTCAACCGCGTGGTCGGTCGACTCGAAGCCCAGGACCAGCAGCGAGTACGAACCGTCGCCAGCCATCGTCAGACGCGCCTCGGCGGCGTCGATCAGACGGCAGTTGGACGGGTGCAACCCCGCCTGAGAGATGGCCCGCACGCATGCCACGCCATCCTCAAAGCGCTGAAAGCCAACTCCCGTGGAGCTTCTGTGGCTGGGCCGAGGCTGCACCTTCATCCAGGCCTCCGTGATCACTCCGAGCGTGCCCTCCGAGCCGATCAGCAGCCGATCTGGGCTGACACCCGCCCCGGACCCCGGCAGTCTGCGGGACTGCCAGGAGCCGATCGGGGTGATCGCGCGCACCGACTCCACGAGATCCTCGATATGGGTGAACAGCGTCGCGAAGTGCCCAGCCGCGCGCGTGGCGACCCAGCCGCCGAGGGTCGAGAACTCAAAGGATTGCGGGAAGTGGCGCAGAGTCAGGGAGTGCTCGGCGAGTTGCGCCTCGAGTCCCGGTCCGAGCGCGCCCCCCTGGATGCGTGCCGAGCGCGACGTGGCGTCAACCTCTAGCACGCGATCCAGCGCCCGCATGTCGAGACTGACCGCGCCGTTGTAGGAGGTGCCCACCTCAGCCTTCACACCGCCGACGACGCTGGTGCCGCCACCGTAGGGGATGACTGCCACTCGCTGTGCCGTGCACCACTCCAGCACCCGCTCGACGTCAGTCTCATCGCGCGGGTAGGCGACGAAATCAGGCGGATGCTCGAAGCTGCCGCGAAAGCCGCGGACCACATCGCTGTAGGACTTGCCCAGCGCGTGGCAGGCGCGAGCATGATCGTCAGATCGAGATATCTCGGCCAGTGACCCGGGAGCGAGCAGCCGCGGCTGAGCCAGTTTCACACGCTCCAACGGAATCGGATCCTCGACTTCTAGAGCCGGGAGACCGAGGTGCGAGGACAGTCCCGCTGCGGCGGCGTGCAGCTCCTCGCGCGAGGGCTGTTGATCCTCAAAGCCCCACCCCCAGTGCTTGTGTCGACGAACGTTCACTCACCCCGAGTCTAGGCGCACTAGCCTTCCGTGGCAGATGAGCTCGAGCGAACAGCCAACGGTGCACCAGCCGCGGATCCTCGCGCGCGGCCCGTGGGCATTGGATCAGGTCAGCACGATCTGGCTCGATGAGCACTTCGAGGCCCCCGTCGCGCATACACAGGCTGCCGATGACGCGATCGCGGCACTGCGTGAGCGTGGCTCGCCGAGTCACGATGGAGTAGCGGGACGCCTGGTCGGCTATCGCCAGCATCCAGGTGGCATCGAGCTCGAACTGCAGCCGGTGCGCTGGGCGCTGCGGCTGGTCGGCGGCGACGCCTCGGCAAGCGTCGCGGCACAGTGCGTGACGCGCTCTGCGGATGGGCGCTGGCTGGCCGGGCGCCGAGCCGCCTGGCTCTCTTCCTGGGCGGGACGCTGGGCGCTCGGTGCCGGAGGCGCCGTCGACCTCGGTGAGAATCCAGCGCACACGCTCGTGCGTGAGCTGCAGGAGGAGTGGTCTGTCACGCCTGAGCGAGTCACGGGCGAGGCGTTGATCGAGCTGCCTCACCACCTGATCATGTTTGTGGGACAGGCCTGGCTCCCCGAGGGAGCGGAGGTCACGCGCGACCACGAGCACGATGCCCACGACTGGTGGCCGAGCGACATCGAGCAGTGGCCGGCGACCGCCGAGGACGGCCTGCGACGTATGGCGCGCTGGCTCATCCAGTGAGCTCCTCGCGCGGCGGCGAGAGGCTGGGCGCAGAGGAGTACCTCGACTCATCCAGAACAAACCGGATGCAGAGTGTGTTCAAGCGCCTGAAGTGGATCTCTTTCTGCCATTCCTGCATATACCTCGCCCTACTCGTGTGCGCGTTTGCAGCCGGCAAGCCGCAGCCCGTCACGTTCGTGCTCGGGCTGACCCACGGAATCCTCTGGATCTGTATGTCGCTGGCATGCATCATGGCCGCCCGCCTGCGGATCGTCTCGCTGCGACTGGCGGTCGCCGTCGCGGTGCTCGGTGGGATCGGGCCGTTCTTCGGCAGCTACGAGTTCATCCGGGAGCAGCGCCGGCGCGAGCGTTGATCGGTACCAATACTGTTAGCAGAGCCACAAGCGGCATGAAAAGTGTCCGCCTGCCCCGGTTCGCCGGCGGCTCACGATAGAGTGAGAAATTCGATGGCAACGAGCACCACGGCAGTGCAGACAATAGATGTAGTCACCCCCGCTGCGGGAGAGTCCGTAACCGAGGGGACAATCCTCGAATGGCACGTCAAGGTCGGCGACCACATCGAGGTCGACGACACAATCGTCGAGATCTCCACCGACAAGGTCGACGTCGAGCTGCCCTCACCGGCCAGCGGGATCGTCAGTGAGCTACTCGTAGGAGAGGGCGACACGGTCACAGTCGGACAGGTCATTGCTCGCATATCTGTGAACGGAGAGGCTTCGACCGCCGCCCCGGAGGTCACCTCCGAGGCCCCCCCGGAGCCTCAGAACGACGTTGCGGGCAGCGCCGGCGAGGCCTCGGCGAACGGCCAACCGGGACAGACAATCGACGTTGTGACACCGGCCGCTGGCGAGTCGGTGACCGAGGGAACGATTCTCGAATGGCACGTCGAGGTCGGAGGCTCGATCGAGGTGGACGAGACGATCGTCGAGATCTCCACCGACAAGGTCGACGTCGAGCTGCCCTCACCGGCCAGCGGCGTCGTGACCGAGATCCTCGCCGCCGAGGGCGAGACGGTCACAGTCGGACAGGTGATCGCGAGGCTGCATACGAGCGCCGCCGCGAGCTCGCAGCACGCCGGCAGCGACGCTGCGGGCGCGACCGCGCCAGTGGACGGCAGCACGCTGCCCGAAGGCGCCCGTGTCTCACCAGTTGCCGCCCGCGCTGCCGCCGTGGAGGGCGTGAACCTCTCGTCACTGACCGGAAGCGGAGCGGCGGGTCGCATCGTCAAGGCGGACGTCCTCGGCGCCGCCGGCAACGGATCCACCGAGACCTCATCCGAGAAGCCCGAGGGCGCCGAGCTGATGAAGGGCGCGGCGGCGATGCTCGCTCGCTACATGGAGCAGTCCCTGACGATTCCGACCGCCACCAGCTTCAGAACGCTCACCGTCACCGTGCTCGACGCTCGCCGGCGTGAGCTCAAGGCGGCGGATCGCAAGGTCTCCTTCACACACCTGATCGCCTACGCGATTGCCCGGGCGGCCGATGAGATGCCGGTCATGACCGAGCATTTCGCCGAGATCGACTCGCGGCCGCATCGCCTCAAGGACGGCCGGGTCAATCTCGGCCTCGCGGTCGACGTCGAAAAGAAGGACGGATCTCGTACGTTGATGGTGCCCGTCATCGGCAACGCCGGGCGCCTTCCCTTCGATCGCTTCCTCGCCGCCTACGACGCGCTCGTTGAGAAGGCGCGCACCAACACTCTCACCGCCGACGATCTACAGGGCGCAAACGTGACGCTCACCAATCCCGGGGGACTGGGCACGATCGCATCGGTGCCGAGGCTCATGGCGGGTCAGGGCACGATCATCGCGACCGGTTCGATCGCCTATCCCGTCGGCCTGCAGAACATCGGCGCGATGATCGGCGCCGAGAAGGTCATGACGATGACCTCGACCTACGACCACCGGATCATCCAGGGTGCGGAGTCCGGTCGCTTCCTCGCGCGGATCGAGGAATACCTACAGGGCGAGCGCGGCTTCTACGAAGGCGTCTTCGCATCTCTCGACGTGAACCTCGGCCCGGCACCCAGCCTTCCGGCTCCGGCCGCGGCCGCCGCGGCCGCCAGAGACACACCGGCGGCGGCAGTGAGCGAGGAACTGCTGCAGGCGGTGCAGGCGGCCACGGCGCTGCTGAAGGCGTTTCGCACCCATGGTCATCTGGCAGCCCGACTGGACCCTCTCGGCGTCGAGCCCGAGGGTGACCCGGCGCTCGACCCCGAGCCGCTGGGTCTGACGCCGGAGCTGATGGCTCAGATACCAGCCAAGATCCTGCGCATGTACGTGCCGGGTGCGACGCTTGCCGACGCGCTGCCGCACCTGCGCGAGACCTATTGCGGCACGATCGCCTATGAGATCGAGCACATCGCCTCACACCGCCAGCGCGTCTGGTTGCGCGAGCACATCGAGTCGGGAGGTTTTCGCCAGCCGCTCGGCACCGAGGAGCAGAAGACGCTGCTGAAGCGGTTGATCGAGGTCGACGCGCTCGAGCGCTTCATGCACAAGGCCTACATCGGGCAGCACCAGTTCTCGATCGAGGGTCTCGACATGACGGTGCCTATGCTCGACGAGCTGATTGGGCTGTCCGCGCTGCACGGCGGCAAAGAGGTCGTGATCGGGATGGCTCACCGCGGTCGCCTCAACGTGCTGGCGCACAACCTCGGGCGCCCCTACGACACGATTTTCGGCGAGTTCGAGGGCGCCTCGACGCTCGAGGCGGTCACCACAATCCCCCAGGGCGGCACCGGCGACGTCAAGTACCACCACGGCCAGCAGGGCTCCTACCAGCTGCCAGGCGGCGGGACGATCGAGGTCAATCTCGAGTCCAACCCAAGCCACCTGGAGTACGTCTCCCCGGTTGTCGAGGGCGCCACGCGCGCCGCACAGACCACTCGCAAGGGCGCCCACGCCCATCACGACACCGACGCCGCGGTGCCGATCGTGATCCACGGCGATGCCGCCTTCCCGGGCCAGGGCGTAGTCGCCGAGACGCTCAATCTGCAGGCACTCGACGGCTACAAGGTCGGCGGAACGGTGCACCTGATCACCAACAACCAGATCGGCTTCACGACCGATTCCGATGACGCGCGCTCGACGCGCTGGGCCTCAGATCTGGCGAAGGGCTTCGATGTTCCGATCATCCACGTCAACGCGGATGACGTCGCGGCCTGCATGAGCGCGGTACGGCTGGCCTTTGCCTTCCGCAAGGAGTTCGGTCACGACGTCCTGATCGACCTGATCGGCTACCGGCGTTTCGGCCACAACGAGTCCGACGAGCCCGCTTACACCCAGCCGGAGATGTACGCCAAGATCAAGGGGCACAAGCGCGTGGCGGAGCTTTGGGCTGAGCATCTCGTCGCTGACGGTGTCGTCACCCAGGAGCAGGTCGATCGCGTTGGCCAGGAAGTTTGGGACAACCTCACGATCCTCCATCAGCGACTGAAGGCAAAGATCGCGGCCGCCGCAGAGAACGAGACCGCGGAGCAGAGCACCGGTGAGTATCAGCTCGACCGTACCCCGAGCCCCGATGTGAGCACGGCCGTGCCGGCAGAGCACCTGCGCGAACTCGGCCAGCAGCTGCTGGCAACGCCGGACGGATTCACGGTGCATCCCAAGCTCGTCAAACAGCTCGAGCGCCGCCGCTCGGCGCTGGTCGATGACAAGGACTCCGATCCAGCAATCGACTGGTCCCATGCCGAGTCACTGGCGTTTGCCTCGCTCCTGACCGAGGGGACACCGATCCGTCTCACCGGGCAGGACACCGAGCGCGGCACCTTCAGCCAGCGCCATCAGGTTCTGCACGATGCGAAGACGGGCCAGACGATCTGCCCGATCCAGAGCCTGCCCGAGGCGTTGGCGCCATTTGAGCTGCACAACAGTCCGCTGTCCGAGCTCGCCTGCCTGGGCTTCGAGTATGGCTACAGCCAGGAGGCGCCCGAGACGCTCGTGCTGTGGGAGGCCCAATTTGGCGACTTCGTCAACTCCGCCCAGGTGATCGTCGATCAGTTCATCGTTTCTGGCCTCGCCAAGTGGGGACAGACCTCGCGCCTGACGCTGTTGCTGCCCCATGGCTACGAGGGCTCGGGCCCCGAGCATTCCTCGGCGCGACTGGAGAGGTTCCTGGCGCTCGCCGCCGAGGGCAACATCAGAGTGGCGAACCTCACCACCCCAGCCCAGTATTTCCATCTGCTGCGCCGCCAAGCGCGCATCGCCAAGCAGCGCCCGCTCGTGATCATGACCCCCAAGTCGCTGCTGCGCCTACCGCAGGCCGCCAATCGGCTCGACGAACTCAGCGGGGACAGCCGTTTTCATCCGGTCCTCGCCGAGCCCGATGTGCAGGACGAGCTGGTAACCCGCCTATTGCTCTGCACCGGCAAGATCTACTACGACCTCGTCGGACATTCAGACCGCCAGGGCAATGACGGTGTCGCGGTTGGCCGCGTGGAGCTGCTCTACCCGTTTCCCGAAGGTCAGCTGCTGGCGCTCGTCGCGCGCTACCCGAACTTGCAAGAGGTTCTGTGGGTGCAGGAGGAGCCGCGCAACATGGGTGCGCGAGCGCACATGTTCCCCCGCCTGATGCAGATCCTGTCCGAGAGCATGCACTTCGGATTCGTCGGGCGGCCCGAGCGCGCAAGCCCAGGCGAGGGCTACCCGGTCGCCCATGCCAAGGAGCAGAGCCGCATCGTTCGCACAGCACTGGATCTCGCCCAGCCGGTTTCACAATTCCCCCGCAAGACGCCCGGTGAGCGCTGATGTTCTTCTTCTTGAAACGCCTTTTGCGGATCTGGCAGCAGCGGCAGCGCAAGCGCCGTTCCTGACATGACTGTCACAGCGTCTCGCCAGGTTGGCCGGCACGCCGGCTGGTGAGCGAGCGCTTGGATCTCGGCGACCAGCGCCGCCGGGGCTGGTGCGCAGCGACAAACACCGGTCAGCAGTCAGGCCTCAACTGGCAGCTCCCACCTCTGTCCTGGTCGGTCCCGGCGAAACACCGGAGAAGCCGCAAAGAATGCGCCCGAGGCCACCTGACAGCCAGTGTGTTATTTGCCCCGCCACACCGGGTCGCGCTTCTCCTTGAACGCACTGGCGCCCTCCTTGGCGTCCTCCGAGGAGAATACCGGCCCCGAGATCGCGCGCTGCTCGTCCCACATCTCCTGCGCCGACCAATCGAACTGCTCTTGAAGTATCCGCTTTGAGGCGATCAGCGCAAGTGGGCCGTTCTTTGCGAGTCTTCCGGCCAGTTCCAGCGCTACTTCCACGGCCTGACCAGGATCAGCCAGGTGATTCACCACGCCAAACTCGTGAAAACGCTCCGCCGGCAGGACATCGCCGGTGAGGGCAAGCTCCATCACCGCGTGGTAGGGCATCCTGCGAGGCAAGCGCAGGAGTGCTCCTCCGGCCGCAACCAGTGAACGCTTGGCCTCTGGAATGCCGAGCTTCGCCCCCTTGGCGGCAACGATCAGATCGCACGCAAGGGCAACCTCCAAGCCCCCTGCGACCGCGAAGCCCTCAATCGCCGCGATCAGCGGCTTGCTGGCTGAGCGCTGGGCGATACCGGCAAATCCACGATCACCAAACCAGGGCGATTCTCCCCTCACAAAAGCGCCCAGATCCATCCCCGCGCAGAAGTAACCCCCCGCTCCCGTGAGTATGCCGACCGAGAGCCGCTCGTCAGCGTCGAGCTCCTCCAGCGCGTGCGCCACTCCCTCGGCCACCGCGCCGTTGACCGCGTTTCGCACATCGGGGCGGTTGAGTGTTATCAACAGCACATCACCGCGTCGTTCGGTGAGCACCGCGTCGTTTGCGAGATTGTTCTCAGACATACATCTCAGCCTATCCACCTGTGCGAAACCAAGAATCGCCGAGGGCGCCCACCCGCTCAGGGCTCACGCCACGAACAGCTTTAGCTCTGGCTCTCGTTCGCCTCTGAGCACAGCCAGATCGACCTCCACACAATCGATCCCCCTTGCCTCGGCGAGCACCCGCGCCTGCGGCTTGATCACCTGAGCCGCGAGGATACCGCGACACGACACGAGCGCCGGATCCAGGCGAATGCGCTCCAGATATCGACTCAGCTGCTCGACCGCGTCGATCGTGCCCACCCGCTTGATCTCGACCGCGATCCAATCATCCTCGTAGTTGCGGCACATCAGATCAACTGGCCCGATGTCCGTGGGCCACTCACGGCGCACGAGTCTGAAGCCCTCACCACACCAGTGAGGCTGATCAGCCAGGAGCTCCTGCAGATGAGCCTCCACGCCGTCCTTCTCGAGAGCCGCAGCCTCACCCATGTCGTGCGTCACATCGGAGAGCACCTCGGTGATCGTGATATCCAGCCGGTCCTCACTGGACCCCGCGCGCTTACGCACAACGATTGACCCATCCGCCTCCTCGATCACTGTCGGCGGCACCATCCAATTCAGCGGCTTCACATTGGACCCCCTGCCTTCCGACCAGACCATGAACGTCCCATCGTCCTTGATCATCAACAGACGCACACCCTCTGGCAGCAACGTCGAAAGACGCCCCGAATAACGAACCTCACAGCGAGCAACGATCAAGCGCACGGCGGCAACCTAGCCACCCAACCGGACAGCAGCAAGCCCGGTTGGTATCCAGGAGGGATGGACAAGTTCAGGGACACGTGTCGCCCTGCGGCCGGCCCACCCTGAGCAAGGGCCTCAGCGCGAAAGCCGTTGGGTCCCGGCACCGTCTACCCGAGCGCGTGGCGCGTCTAGCCTGGATGAAAGGTCGTGGATCTCCTCAACCGGTCGACATATGGCCTCGCGCAGGTCGATCGGTTGCTCGGCTTGCCAGGTGGCACGGCACGCCGCTGGATCGATGGGTATGAGCGCGCTGGTAGGCACTACCCACCAGTCGTACGAGAAACGACGACCGGCGAGGAACTCGCGACGTGGGGCGAGTTCGTGGAGACAAGGCTGCTGTCCGAATACCGTGACGCTGGTGTTCCTCTGATCCGTATGCGACCTGCCGTGGAAGCTCTCCGCCAGGAGCTAAAAGTCCGCTACCCGCTTGCGTCAGCTCGCACATGGCTGCGCGCAGAGGGACGTCAGCTAGTGCGAAGCGTCGAAGAGAAGGTCGACCTCGACTCGCACCTGGCTCTGGTGGTGGTGGACAGCGGGCAGGTTCTCTGCTGGTCACAGGAGGCAGAAAATTTCCGTAGCGCGATCGACTGGACCGGCAAGGGCGATGACGCTCAGCCGCGGACGTTGCGGCCAATCGCGGGCATCGACGAGGTGCTCGTCGATCCGCTCCGCGGCTTCGGCGAGCCGGTGGTCAGAGGGGTTCGGACGGAGGTCATCGCTGAGCTGGTCCAGTCCGGCGAATCCCAAGATGCGATCGCCGAGATCTACGAGCTGCCGCGAAGGTCGGTCGAGGCCGCGGTTCGGTATGAGTTGCTCCGAGCGGGCACGTGATCGAGCGGCTCACGCAACGTGGTCGCCAACGCCGAGCGTCTGAGATTTTTTCGTTGACGAGAGCGCGCTTGGGCTAGGAAAGACACTCGCGGCTGCCCGAGAGGATGTCGTATACGCCGGCCATCCGCTGGTACCGGAGTGTCCCCTGGGAACGCTGGATCCCGACTGGATCCAGGCGATCGCGGCGAGGAACCTGATCGTCATAGGCCGCGACAAGCGAATTCGAACTCGTCCGGCCGAGGTACAGCATCTGGTCTCCGCGGGGCTCCGAGTTTTCCGCATCGGTGGTAAGAAAGACGCGACCACTTGGGGTTGGCTCACCTGGCTTGTGCATCAGTGGGATGAGATCGAGAAAATCATCCGAACCCGTGGCCCTGGGCCATGGTTCTATGTCGTCTACGAGCACCGGATCGTCGAACTGCCACTTCGCCAGGAAGGAAGAGGGCATCTCCGGCAGCCAGTAGCTCTCGACGAATCGCTCGCTCGAAGAAAGAAGCCTCCAGGGAGTTTTGAGGCTTGAACCCGCCGGTGTCGGCATGCACCATCACCGACCCATCCGACTTCATCATGATCAGCCTCAGCGCCTCGGGAAGAAGAGCTTGGAGGCGCCCTGTGTAGCGGACCTCACAACGAGCAATGATCAAGCGCACGGGGCGAGCACCAGCGGTCGGGCCGGACCGGAACGTAGCCTCGGCGAAGGCTCGCAAGACACCGGGTTCGAGCCGTCTCACAGGCGTGTGGCGCTCAAAGCCACAGGGTTCCAACGGAAGGAAGCGCAAAGAGACCGCGTGGACGGCCTGAAAATGCTCCTAGCCATTCCCGGTGTATGCGCGGATGGGCTCGCGACCCGGTGAGGCATCGAATCAGGGCTGCGGCGGCGAGGAGGACTGCTCGGGCGCGTGAACGACCGCCTCGCTCGGGTCAAGGACCGACGCTTGGACAGCTGTCTGCGACTCGGAGGAAGCTGCTAGCTGGGGCTGGTGAGGCACCAGCGGGGCAGCCCCCTGATCCTCACCATTGACGGCTGCGCTCATCGAATCGCGGAACTCCTGCATACCCTTACCGAGAGCACGAGCGAGTTCCGGCAGGCGCTTGGGACCTAGCACAACCAGCGCCACCGCACCAAGAAACATCAGGTGGATCGGATTTCCAATTCCCATATAACCTTCTCTACGCGCCGATTGCTCTAGCCGATCACACTAGCCTAGCGCGATCGAGCGAGCTGGCCGATCGCGTCCCGCCCGGCAGCGAGCGTAGGCTCTGCACGTGGAGCGGGAACTCTCATCTGGACCGGGCCGGCCCTACCCGCCGGCGGCTGCCTCGGAGCCCTTCTGGCCGGCTCAGGCCACCATACTTGCGGCGATCGGACTGCAGCTGGCGCTGCCCAAGCGATTGACCGCCGGGCCAACATGGCTGGTCCCGGCCCTCGAGGGAGCGCTGTTGATCGGGATGTTCATGGCAACTCCCCGCCAGCTCGAGCACGAGCATCCGCGCCGTCGCCGAGTGGCTCTCGGCCTGACGGCGATCGTGTCGGGCGCAAACATCTTCTCCCTGATCGAGCTCACCCATCTGCTACTGCATCACAACGTCGAAAACGGCCGTGAGTTGATCATCTCTGGGGTGCTGATCTGGCTCACGAATTTCCTGATCTTCGCTCTGTGGTTCTGGGAGATGGATCGCGGCGGCCCCGGTCGCCGCGCCGCTGGCCATGACGGCCCACCGGATTTCCTCTTCCCGCAGATGTCAGACGACCGCATCGAGCCGCTCCAGTGGCGCCCGAAGTTCATCGACTACCTGTATGTGTCGCTGACGAACAACACCGCCTTCTCGCCCACCGACACGATGCCGCTGACGGGGATGGCCAAGAGCATCATGGGTATTCAGTCGATCGTCTCGCTGTTGACGATCGGCTTGATCGTTTCCCGTGCGGTCAACATTCTGTAGTCCGACAGGTACCCGATCCCGCGACGCCTACGCAGCCGGAAGGACTCTCGGCTCCAGTGCGCGAACTCGTTCGAGCAGCGCTCTCACCTCGAGGTCACCACCGAGCTGCAGTGCCCGCTCGCACGCGACGATGCACTCGCTCACTCGTTCTCCACGCGCCAGCGCGTGGGCGTAGCGCGCCCACGCCTGGGCGGAATCGGGATCGATCATCGTTGCCCGCTCACAGGCTGATATCTCGCCGCCGAGGTCGCCTGTGAGTTGACGCGCTAGGGCCAAGTCGAGAAGCCCCTCGAGCGACGGCCCGAGATGCTCCGCGCGCTCCAGCGCCTGCAATGCCCCGCGCGAGTCCATCAGTTTCAGCCGCAGACGCCCGAGCCTCTCCCAGCCGCCGGCGTCGCTAGGGCCTCGCTTGGCCGCGCGCTCGGCGGCCTCCTCAGCCAGGTCGATGGCACCGATGTCCTCATATATACGGGACGCAAAGCGATGGGCCGCGGGTCTGCGGCGATCGGCTCGTGCCCATTCGCGCACCGAGCGCGCGGCGGCGTCGAGATTCCCAGCCTGCCAAAACGCCAGCGTCATCAGCCTGAGCACGGCGAGGTTCTTCGGCTCGGCGTCGCGTGCATAGATCAGGCGCTGAGCCGCGAGCGCATACTCGCCTTCGGCCATTGCCCGCTGCGCGGCCACCATGAAACGCTCGACTCGCTCCTCCCCGGGATCGGGCTTGGAGAAGTCGACGAAGCGCATGCTCCCGGCTGGCACCGTGCGCACCCCGTGCTGAAACTTCACGCGCGCCCATTGCTGCACCTCGTCTTCCTCGCCTGTGAAGTAGATGCCGTCGACAGTCCCCACTCCCCACTCGGGATAGGCCAGGCAGCGAGCATAGCGGTGCACCACTGAGTGATCGGGCAGGCGGCTCCCGAAGGGGTCGTGCTCGGCGCGCTCTTTGGCGGCCTCGCGCGCGCGCTGCTCGGTTTCGTACGCTCGCCTGCCCGCCTCCTCGCGGGCGCGTCGCGCGGCCTGTGCGCTGGCCCGCACCGCGTTCTGGGAGACCTTCCCGCCCCTGAAAGTCTCGGCTAGGCGCTCGAGCTGGTCGGCCGCCTCGTTGATCGCCTTCAGATGGCGCTCGTGTTCGAACTGGCGTCCCTGCGGAGCTACGTCGGGGTGCCAGCGCTTGGCCATCTTACGACGCGCCAGTTGCACATCACGCTTGTTGAATGGCGCTTGCAGCTCCAGCAGGAGCAGGTGCGCCTCGACATCCAGAATTGTTGTGGGCATGCTTCAGATCACGTTAGCGACCCGATCAAACGCAGGCTGCGCCGATCCGGTTGACCACCTCGGCAGGCACCACCGCCGATGGACCCAATCGAGCCGCTGGAGACCTCCGGCCTGGTCCACAGACTGGCTTGGCGGTCTCTCCGTCTATCCTCACGAGCTGGTGTCCTCTCAATACATCTTCACGATGCACCGCCTGTCGAAGCTGCATCCGCCCGATAAGACGGTGCTCAGCGACCTGACGCTTGCGTTTTACCCGGGCGCCAAGATCGGCGTTCTCGGCTACAACGGCGCCGGCAAGTCCACCGTTCTGAGAATCATGGCGGGCGCGGATCAGGAGTATCGCGGCGAGGCGGCCCTGGCTCCGGGAGCAACCGTCGGCATGCTCGAGCAGGAGCCTCACCTCAACGAGTCAAAGGACGTCAAGGGCAACGTCGAGGAGGGTGTCGCCGAGACGAAGGCCCTGCTCGACCGCTTCAACGAGCTGGCCGCCAACTACAGCGAGGAGAACGCCGACGAGTTCGCCGCTCTGCAGGGCAAGATCGACGCAGCCGACGCCTGGAACCTAGACACGCAACTCGAATACGCCATGGATGCCCTGCGCCTGCCCCCGCCCGAGGCCGAGGTGGGCAACCTCTCCGGCGGCGAGCGCCGCCGCGTGGCACTCTGCCGTCTGCTTTTGCGGGCGCCTGACCTGCTGCTGCTGGACGAGCCCACGAACCATCTCGACGCCGAGTCGGTGGCCTGGCTCGAGCAGCACCTGGCGGAGTACAAGGGCACAATCGTCGCGGTCACCCACGACCGCTACTTCTTGGACAATGTCGCGGGCTGGATCCTCGAGCTCGACCGCGGCAAGGGCATCCCCTACCAGGGCAACTACTCCAGCTGGCTGGAGCAGAAGCAGGCGCGTCTGGCACAGGAAGAGCGCTCAGAGAAGGGACGCGAGCGCACGATCGCCGCCGAGCTCGAGTGGGTGCGCACCAACCCCAAGGGCAAACGCGCCAAGTCAAAGGCGCGCCTGGCCCGCTATGAGGAGCTCGTGGCCGAGGAGCGCAACGTCAAGCTCGACGAGGTGCAGATCCACATCCCGCCGGGACCGCGCCTGGGCGATCGAGTGCTCACCGCCACCAACTTGCGCAAGGGCTTCGGCGAGCGCCTGCTGATCGAGGATCTGTCCTTCGATCTGCCGCGGGCGGGCATCGTCGGGGTGATCGGCGCCAACGGCGCCGGTAAGACGACTCTCTTCAGGATGATCACGGGGCAGGAGACGCCCGACGGCGGCAAGCTGGAGCTCGGGGACACCGTGAAGCTTGCGTATGTCGACCAGTCTCGCGACTCGCTGGATCCGGCAAAGACCGTCTGGGAGGAGATCTCCGAAGGCGCCGAGCAGTTGACAGTCGGGGACAGAGTCGTCAACTCGCGTCAATACACCGCCGGCTTCAATTTCAAGGGATCTGATCAGCAGGCACGCATCGGCAAGCTCTCCGGCGGCGAGCGCAACCGCGTTCACCTGGCGAAGCTGCTGCGCTCGGGCGGTAACCTGCTGCTGCTCGACGAGCCCACCAACGATCTCGATGTCGATACGTTGCGCGCGCTGGAGAACGCGCTGCTGGGCTTCCCAGGCTGCGCCGTCGTGATCTCCCACGATCGTTGGTTTCTCGATCGCGTGGCCACGCACGTGCTCGCCTTCGAGGGAGACTCCCAGGTCACCTGGTTCGAGGGTAACTTCGAGGCCTACGAGGCCCACCGTCACGAGCTGCTGGGGTCCGCCGCCGATCGGCCGCACCGCATCACATACAAGCGCCTGGTCCGCGCCCAATAGCGGCCACTCACCACCGGCGCCACCAATAGGTCCAGCAGGATCGACTTGCCTTCAATCCCCGGCCGTTGGCTGACGATGGTGACTTGTGGGGGAGTTCAGACAGCCACCTGAGCAGCTCTTGATCGATCTCCAGTGACCACCCTTCCCCGTCTTCTCCATCGTGCCGCGCACAGCGGCTCCGCTCGAGCGCTCGCGATCCTCATCGTGCTGGCGGCGGTGGCGCTCAGCGCCACGGTGCTGGCCAGCGCCGACACGAGTCATGCCGGGTGGCCGCGGATCACGGGAGTGCTGCTGATGAACAAGCGCGGGCAGAGCCGGCCGTTGGACGCGCGCCCGGGGCACGATCCTTTCGACGGGACCGACCCCAGCTACTCCTGCAACGGCGAACAGAAGAGCACGAGCTGCTTCCCACGCTCTTGGTGGCACTGCCGCGCGAACTCCAGCGCGACCCTACGATCCCCGCGGTTCATTCCTCGTGGCGCCGTCACGGCCCGCGTCAAACGCGAGGCCTGTGGTGAGGGCGCCGGGCTCGTGGTGATCGTCGGCTCGAACACTGGGCACAACATGCTGCTCGGGGGCGACGGCAACAACACGATCCATGCCGGCCCCGACGGCGATGTGATCTGGGGCGACTTCGAGCCGAGCGGTGACCCGACAACACAGGTCGACTATCTCTATGGCGGCCCTGGTAACGACATCATCTATGCGGCGCACGGAGCCAGTTACATCTGGACGGGCGGTGGCCGCGATCTCATTCACGCGACCTGGGGCCACGGCGCGATCCACTGCCAGTCCTCGACGGTGACCGTCGACATCAGCCACCACGCACGACCCCACTACAAGCTCTACGGCTGCAAACACATCATCTACGACTGACCGGTTTCAGCGGCCTTCGGCGCCGCTGAAGGAGCGGATGCGCTGGCGCTCGGAGCAGAGCAGCTCACGCAACCGCTCGGTGTTCTCGGCCACCCCGTCGGCATCGCCGAGCTCGGCCGCGCGATACGGTCCGCTGCACACCGCCAGGCAGCGCAGCCCGTCCGCGCGTGCGCAGACTATGTCCAGCGGCGTGTCGCCGATCACCAGCGTGTGCTGCCGCGGATACGGCTCACCGCCCGCGGCCGCCCGCCGGCGGGCAATCGCGGGCAGATCCGTGCGATCCTCGGAGTCTGAGCCGAAGGCGCCCTGTCCCTGGAGGAAGAACTCACCAACGCCGGCACGGGCTAGCTTGAGGCGTGCGATCCCCTGCAGATTCCCGGTCACGAGCGCAGGCAGCACCCCCTCGCTGGCGGCCAACTCCGCCAGCAACTCCGCCATTCCTCTGACAACCCGATCGGAGAGATCATCCGGCACCAACCGTGCGTATTCGCGCACGCATGCCTCCATCAGATCCTCACGTCCGTCATCGAAAGCCTCGGCCGAGCACCCACACAGCAGGGCTATCTCGCGGGCGATCTCCAGGTCGGTGCGACCGGCGGCCGGCACCCGCGAAAGCGCACCGGAGTCCCCCGCCGCTTCGACTATTCCGTAGACCGAGCGCAGCGCGATCCGCATTGCGAGGGCATGCTCGGTGGACGCGTTCTGCAGGATCGTTCCGTCGATATCGAACAGCAACAGCACCGCTGAAGTATCCTCGCCCGCTGCGATGAACACTTCCTTCGATCGAGACACAGCCGTGCACGCCGTCGGGGAGGGCAAATTCACCGCCGAGGTCGTCGAGCTCTGGCGCACCGGCCGCTCACCGCATGGCGGCTACCTGGCGGCGATCCTGCTGCGCGCCCTGACCGACACGCTCGCCGACCCCCTGCGTACTCCTCGATCGCTGACGATCCACTACGCCAGCGCGCCGCAGCCAGGGCCAGTCCAGATCCAGGCCGAGGTCGAGCGCCAGGGACGCTCGCTGAGCACGCTCTCAGCGCGCATGGAGCAGGACGGAAAGGTCATGGCGCTTGCGCTTGCCGCCTTCTCGGTGCCGTGGAAAGCGGTTGAGATCGCCGAACTGCCCATGCCACAGCTCGGTCCAGCGAGCGAGGAGCGTCGCTCCTCGCGTCTGATGCGCGAACACGGACCGCCGTTCACCAAGAATCTCGTGATGCAGCCGCGGGTGGGCGAGATCCCATTTACGGGTGCTGTAGGACCGATGGAAATCGGCGGCTGGACCGGCCTGGCCGAGCCCCGGACAATCGACGCACTGGCGCTTGCGGTGTTCTGCGACGCGTGGATACCACCACTGTTCATGGCCCTGCGAGAGCCCGCCTTCGCCCCCACGGTCGAGCTCACGATCCATTTCAGGGCACCGGTGCGCCCGGTGGACGACCCACAGGAGCTGTGCCTGTGTGTATTTCGTACGCGCCTCGTGCACGAGGGCTTTTTCGAGGAGGACGGCGTCGTGTGGGCGCCCGATGGGACTGTGCTCGCTCAATCGCGCCAGCTCGGCCTGCTACTCGGATCGGGTGGTTGAGCGCGGCGGGGCGGCACTGGGCGCATTTGGCCCGACTCCCCCGATTGCATGGACGAAGACCGCCCACCGTTGCCAGCGGCGCCCGTATGATCTCTGGCGCACCATCCGCAAACGAGCCAGCGGCGACGACAGAGGCCGCGCCAACCAATCACTGATCGGCCAGAGGGAGATTCCAATGCCAGACTTCACCGCCAAGCGAATCGACGAGATGGAGGCTGCATTTGGCGGCGGATTCGTGAAGGTCCGAGCAGAGCTCGGGGTCACCTCATTTGGCGTCCAGGTTATTCAGCTTCCACCGGACCACAGTGACTACCCGCTTCACGATCACGTGGAGAGCGGTCAGGAGGAGGTGTTCCTCGCGCTCAGCGGCTCTGGCTGGATCGAGATCGATGACGAGCGTGTGGATCTCGAGCCGAACCTGCTCGTGCGCGTTGGCCCTGAGCCCAAGCGCAAGATCTTCGCTGGTGCCGAGGGCCTGCGCGTGCTCGCGCTCGGAGCAGCCCCCGGGCGCGCCTACGAGATCAACCCGATGACCGAGCTGGCGGAGGCGTCCGCCTAGCGCACAAAGGACGTATTCGCGTCGAGCCTCCGCGCCGTCGCCGCGATCAATCTCGCGCATGCATGCACATCCGCCAGATCGACCAGCTCGACCGGCGAGTGCATATAGCGCAGCGGGATCGACACCAATGCCGTGGGCACTCCGCCACGGCTCAGGTGCACGGCGTCGGCGTCGGTGCCCGTGTTGCGCCCAGATGCCTCGACCGTGAACGGGATCTTCTCCCGCTCCGCCGTCTCGTGCAGCAGCTCGAACAAGCCTGGATGCAACGTCGAGCCGCGGCTCAACACAGGACCGGAACCGAGCTCGTGCTTGCCCGCCTCCTTGACGTCGATGCCCGGCGCGTCGGTTGCGTGCGTCACATCCACGACGATCGCCGCGTCGGGCTCCAATGAGAAGGCGCTGGTGCGCGAGCCGCCGAACGTCGTCTCCTCCTGAGCGACTGCTGTCGCGATCACATCCCACCGCGCATCGCCGGCTTGGGCGACCAGGCGCGCCGCCTCCAGCGCCACGAACGACCCCAAACGATTGTCGAGCGCCCTCGCTGCGAGCCGCCCGTTCGGCAGCTCGAGCGGCTCGCCGGCGAGCACGGCGACATCGCCGATCCTTACCATCTCCCGCGCCTGCTTGCCGCCCGAGGCGCCCACGTCGATGTGCAGGTCGCGCACCTCCGCGACCTTCTTGCGCTCCTCATCGCGCAGCAGATGTATCGGCTTCTTGCCGATCACACCGGGCACATCGCCGGCCCGTGTGCTGAGGATCACGCGCTGGCCTACGAGGATCTGCGCGTCCCAACCGCCGACTGCCCCAAACCACAAGAAGCCATCGTCGTCGATGTGGGTCACGATCAGCCCGATCTCATCGATGTGTCCCATCACGACCAGTCGCCGCGGTGAGCCAGCCGACTCCTCATTCACTGCCGTGCCCACCACGCGCGCCAGCGAGGTCCCGACCACATCGACGCTGGCCGCGGCAAAGGCAGCGGCCGCTTCACGCCAGACAGCGGCTGGAGCGCTCTCATAGCCCGAGGGGCCTCGCGCCGCGAGCAGTTCGCGCAGCGCCGTGGTGAAACCGGCACCCTGCGGCTGCCCCTCGACCGGAGCCGAGGGCTTCTTCTTGGGTTTCTTCGCGGCGGGGCTCATGATGCCAGCAGGGTCCGCAGCACATACTGAAGGATGCCGCCGTGGCGGAAATACTCGGCCTCACGTGGCGTGTCGATCCGCACCAGGGCATTGAACTGGACAACCTCGCCGTCCTCGCGGCTCGCGATCACCGCGACCTCACGTGGAGGGCGGCCACCGCCGCTCATCGCGTCGGCCATACCCGAGATCGAAAAGGACTCCTCGCCAGTCAGGCCGAGCGACTCGGCGCTCTGCCCGCCGGGAAACTGGAGCGGCAGCACGCCCATACCGACGAGGTTCGAGCGATGGATGCGCTCAAAGCTCTCGACGATCACCGCGCGTACCCCGAGTAGCCGCGTTCCCTTCGCCGCCCAATCACGCGAAGAGCCGGACCCGTACTCCTTACCGCCCAACACCACCAGCGGCACACCCCGCTCGATGTATTTCATCGCGGCGTCGTAGATCGACATCTCCTCGCCAGAACCGTCCCCCAAGTAGCGAGTCACGCCACCCTCTGTTCCGGGCGCCAGCTCGTTGCGCAGGCGGATGTTGGCGAACGTGCCGCGCATCATCACCTCGTGGTTTCCCCGCCGCGAGCCATAGGAGTTGAAGTCCCGAGGTTCGACGCCCTGTTCCTGGAGATAGGCGCCCGCGGGCCCGTCGCGCTTGATCGAGCCGGCCGGGGAGATGTGGTCGGTCGTCACGCTGTCGCCGAGCTTGGCCAGCACACGGGCGCCCTCGATGTCTCCCACTGCCTCAGGCTCAGCGGGCATGTCCTGGAAGTAGGGCGGCAGCCGCACGTAGGTCGAGTCCCCGGTCCACTCGAAGCGATCGCCGGTGGGCACCCGCAGCGAGCCCCAGCGCTCGTCGCCCTCGAACACGGCGCCGTAGCTCTTGCGGAACATGTCCGACTGAACGGCGTCCTCGATCGTGCTCGCGACCTCCCGCTCACTGGGCCAGATGTCTCGCAGGTACACGTCCGCTCCCTGATCGTCCTGCCCCAGCGGATCCCCCACGATGTCGACATCCATCGTTCCAGCCAGCGCATAGGCCACACACAATGGCGGTGAGGCCAGGTAGTTCATCTTCACATCCGGGTTGATCCGCCCCTCGAAGTTGCGGTTGCCCGAGAGCACCGAGACGACAGCCAGATCCTCCTCGCCAACGACCTTCGATACCTCCTCGGGCAGCGGGCCCGAGTTGCCGATGCAGGTCGTGCATCCGTAACCGACCAGGTTGAACCCGAGCGCCTCCAGCGGCTCTGTCAGACCTGCCCGATCGAGGTACTCGGTCACCACCTTCGATCCGGGCGCGAGCGACGTCTTCACCCATGGCTTGGTGCGCAACCCCCGCGCCACCGCGTTGCGTGCCAGGATCCCCGCGGCCACCATCACCGATGGATTCGACGTGTTTGTGCAGCTCGTTATCGCCGCGATCACGACGTGTCCGTGGGCCAGTTCCGTATCTGTCCCGTCAGCCATGGTCACCGGCACCGAGCGGCTTGCTCCTGTCCTCTCGGCCGATGTGACCGGCGTGGCTCCCAGCGGCTCGTTCGCGTAGCTCGGCCCACCGTCGTCTGGTCTGGAGGCGTCGTTGCCGTTTGCGGGTGGATCACTCGAGGGGAAGCTCTCGGCCGATGCCTCGTCACGCCCGTCGTAGTCGGGAACGTAGCCACCGAGAACCTCACGGAACCGATCGCGCGCCTCACTCAGAGCCACACGATCCTGCGGTCGCTTCGGCCCCGCGATACTCGGCACCACATCACCCAAGTCGAGCTCGAGCTCATCGGTGAAGGTCGGCTGCTCGGAGGTCTCATCGTGCCACAGCCCCTGCTCGCGCGTGTATGCCTCGACCAGCTCTATTCGCGAGGCCGGCCGGCCCGAGAACTCCAGATAGCGCAACGTCTCTGAGTCCACCGGGAAAATCGCGCAGGTCGAGCCGAACTCTGGCGACATGTTCCCGATCGTCGCGCGGTCGGCCAGCGGCAGGCCCCGCAGGCCGGCACCGAAGAACTCCACGAACATTCCAACCACGCCGCGCTCGCGCAGCATCTGCGTGACGGTCAGCACCAGGTCGGTCGCGGTGGCGCCCTCAGGCAGCTCACCGTGCAGCCTGAAGCCGAGCACCTGCGGGATCAGCATCGACATCGGCTGGCCGAGCATCGCCGCCTCGGCCTCGATACCGCCCACGCCCCACCCGAGCACGCCCAGCCCATTGACCATCGTCGTGTGCGAATCGGTGCCCACCAGTGTGTCCGGATACAGCTGGGGCGGGCGGGAATCGGATCGCTCGTTCTCGAACACGACGCGCGACAGATACTCGAGGTTGACCTGATGGACGATCCCGGTATCGGGCGGCACGACCGCAAAGTTGTCAAACGCCCCCTGGCCCCAGCGCAGGAACGCGTAGCGCTCCTGGTTGCGCTCGAACTCGCGCTCCGCGTTGAAGCGAAACGAGTCGCGCGTGCCAAATGCGTCGACCTGGACGGAGTGGTCGATCACGAGCTCGGCTGGCACCAGCGGATTGATCTTCTGCGGGTCGCCGCCCATCTGCGCCATCGCGTCGCGCATAGCGGCGAGATCCACCACGGCGGGCACACCGGTGAAGTCCTGCATCAGGACACGCGCGGGCGTGAAGGCGATCTCCTTGCTCGGCTGCGCCTTGGCATCCCAGCTCGCGAGTGCTTCGATGTCCTTCGCGGTGACGGCCCCGTCCCCCTCGGTGCGCAAGAGGTTCTCCAGCAGCACCTTCAGAGAGAACGGCAGCCTCGCGACATCGAAGCGCGACTGTAGAGCGTCCAAACGAAAGATCTCGTGCTCTCGCCCGCCTAGAACCAGTGTGTCTCTTGCGCCAAAGCTGTTCTGTGACATGGGCGCCTCCAGGGCGATCTCAGGTGTCTAAGGGTCACCTCAAGTTTCGCAGAGCGAGCGCAAGAGCACGTTGAGGAACCCCGGGCCCTCGCCGTCAGCCTTGATAGAAGCGAGAGCCCCGGGTCCATCCGGGGCCCTCGCTTCATGCTCGTCAGCGACGTCATCCGCCGCCGGGAGATCGCTAGGCCTTGATCAGCGGCTTTACCGCGCTCAGAACCTTCGCCTTGGTGATCGGCACATCAAAGCCCTGATTCGGCGTCGGGCTCTTTTCGATCAACAGGTTTATCGCGGCGGCGTGGCGCGCCTCGATCTGCACGATGCTGCCAGCGGATGCCAGCACTGCCTTTGACTTGAGCATCGGCCCGGCTCCGTTGTACGCGCCAACGCCCGTATTCTCGAGCACCGAGGCAAGTGCCAGGAACGACTTTTCGTCGGTCGCGGGAAACACGAACGTGGGCTTTGCCACAGGGACTCCGCCCAGACTCTTGATCGCCGCGGTCAGCGCCGCCACGTGCTCGGCCTCCTCGGCACCGAACATCTCGGCGTACTCCTTGGCCTCGCCCGACAGATTCACGGTCTTTCCCTTGACGGTGTAGAAGTCTGTCTCGAGGTACTCCAGCGTGAGCGCGAAATTGAGGATTTCCGCGTCACCTCCACCACCTTCGGCAAGGGCCTGCGAGACAAACGGCGCCACTGACGCGGTCCCGTACACCGCTCCAGCGGCGAGCGCGCCCCGCAGGATGAAGCTCGCGCGGTTCATGCCGTGAACCTCAAATGCGGCTAGCTCTGGATTTGCAAGCTCATTGTTGGACATCTCCATGAATTCCTTTCTCGAGTTCGCGGATCAGGCCAGGAACGGCTTCACAGCCGCCAGGACAGTGGACATGTCAGCCGGCTTGGCAAACGCGCCATCCGGGGTGACCGACTTTTTGACCAGCGTGCCGAGCGTCGCCGCGTGACGCGCCTCGACCGTGTGGATCGCGAGAGCCGCGGCCAGCACTTCGGCGTTCTGGATGTTCGCCGCCTGACCAAGATAGGCCGAGGCGCCGAGGTTCTCGACGGTGTAGGCGAGTTCAGCGACCTGCTTCGCCGATGTGATCGGGAATTTGCCTTCGGGTTTCGCGGCGGGTGTCCCGCCGAGCTTTTCGGCTGTGCCCTTGAGGGCTTCCACGTGTGTCTGCTCCTGGCCGCCAAATTCCTTGATCAGGCTCGCGACCTTGCCGCTGAACAATCCGGACGCCACGACCTTGCTGTAGAACTCCGTCTCTAGGTACTCGAGCGTGAGCGCGTAGTTGACGATTGCCAGATCCCCGGTGTCTTTGGGGGCGCTGGTTGTTTTCTGAGCGCTCGTCGCGGCAGTCGTCGCATTGGTGCTCGAGCTGGAACTGCTGCTGCCACACGCGGCCAGCACAAAGGCGCCGAAGCTCGCGGCACCCGCTGAGCCGGCCATCTTCAAGAAGCGCTTGCGGTCAGAGTCATCGCGCACCAGTCGCTCGATGATTCCGGCTGGCTGGAGCGCCGGATCCTCCCTGACAGGATCTTCAGGCATTGCGAGATCTCCAATCGATTTCTCCACCAAATTTGGCGAGAGAGATTTTGATTTGTCTAACCTCAGGCCCCGGAGGTCTCGCGTCGACCCGCGGGGATACTCAGGTCTAATTCGCAGTCCCGCCCTCGACGGATCATTCAGGGTCAGTCGTGGCCCGACTATGGGGCGTGAAACTCGCTCTGATTTGTCCTATGGCTCGGGCAGGCCAAGCCACGGAGGTCGGGGGTGAAGACCCGGCTCAGGCCGCCCGGGTGACCCGCCCCTTGCCATCGCGCTTTGATCGCAAGAGCGCCGCGTCGCAGGCCCGCAGCAACTCATCCACGGTCATTGGCGCCCGCCATTGCGCGGCGCCCACCGACGCGGCCACACCGACACCCTGTCCAAAGGCGGGCAATGCCCGGAGCGTCTCGAGAGCGCGCTGCGCGGCCACGGTCGCCCTGTCCAGGTCGGCATTTGGCAGGATCGCCACGAACTCGTCACCACCGTAACGAGCCACGCGATCAAAGGCACGGAACTCACCCATCAGCGCCTGTGCGACTTCTCGCAAAACCGTGTCTCCGGCCTGATGACCGTGGTGGTCGTTGACGTGCTTGAAGTTGTCGAGGTCCACGAGCAGGCAGGCCAGGGGACTGGACGCGCGGTTGGCGCGTCCGATCTCCTCCGTCAGACGCTGGCGCATCGCGCGACGGTTCATGCAGCCCGTGACCGGGTCTGTGCCGGCCTCCGCCCGGGCGTGTAGCAACGCCAAAGCCGTCGCCGCCTGGCCGACGAGCGTTCCAGCCAACTGGACATCGTAGTCATCGAACATCTCTCCGCCGCGACGCACGAGGACAACCACCGCCTGCGTCTCGCCACCGGCCGCCAAAGGGAGCAGCAGAGCACAGCTGACCCCGCCACCGGTGATCGCCAGCCGTGGCAGGCTGGCCTCGAGCTCACGTGGATTTGTCGCCAGGAAGCTCCTGCCTGTACTCGCCACCCAGCTGACGCCGGCTGCGCGCTCGGAGCGTGGCAGCAGATAGCCGAGCCGGCCCTCGCCCTCGAACATGTAGGTGACAACCAGCTCCGGGTCCAAGCCCGAGCTGGAGAGATGATGCACCTGCACCTCGTCGGCCCCGAGCTGGGCCAGCAGCTCAACCGCGGCCGCCCGGAAGATCGCCTCTGGATCACTTGCATTGTCGGCGAGCGTGGCCAGCCGCCGCACGCTGAGGAGACGTGGGTCGGCAGTCGTCGCCGTCCGTGAGGTATCCATACCCGTAGTTGCCACGATACCTGCAATGTAGGGGATCAGGGCAACGCGGGGCTCACTGGCCCTGACCGCGGCGCCTGCGGGCGCCCCGGCGAGGAGGGCAAACCGCGAACCACGGCCGCTCTGCAGCGATAGGCCGATCAGCGCTTGAAGGTCAGCGTGGCTCGCGCTTTGGAGGCCGTGTTCCCTGCCTTCGGCACGAACGCCACACTGAGCCCGACCTTCAGCTTGCCGTGTCGAGTGAGCGCGGCGAGACCCTTGCGTGTGAGCGGAATCTTGATCGTCACGATTGTTGCCTTGCTCACGCGCTTGGAGACCTCACGCAGGTTCTTGCCTTTGACGGCGACGCGTCCGGCCGCGAACGTTCTGACCGTCAGCAGCAGCTTGTGATGGACGATCCGGTGGGAGACGATTTCAACGGGACAGCCCGAAACCGAGATCCTCGTGCTCTGTTTGATAACCGCCCCGCTCTGCGCGGTGATCGTTGTCGGCATCACAAGCGGCTTGGCGCAGACGCTGCCGTTGGCAGTAAGGGCGGAGTATGGGCCAGTCGGCAGGCTGAGTTCGAACGACGAGATCGGCACATCCGGGACCGTGCTGAATTTGGAGCTGGTGATCCCCTTGCTCGAGATGTGCGTCTGGCCATCGAGAATCACCTGCACGCCGGGGGTCAGCACTTCGCCCTTTGGCCCAACCTGATCGAGAACAACCTCGAGGTCTGGGAAAGCGGCTCCTCCGTGGCTGACCAGATAGGCAGGGCCTTCGAGCTTGTCTGGCAAGACCGGCGTCGCCACGATCGCCTCGCCCACTCTCGATTCCTTCGGGCAGCTAGACGGATTGGCGTTGAAGATCGCTTCGCGACAGGCCTTCTGCAAAGTGGTCAAACGCGATGGAAGCTGCTTTGGCAGTTCGGCCAGCACTTCGTGGATGTTGGCCTGCCCTGCTGTCGAAGTGATCTCGACTTGAAGGCTCGCGCCGCTCTTTTTCGAGGTCTTTGCGCTCGTCGATGCAGTGAACTTCGGCTTGAATGCAAGCGCGGAGCAGCCGCCAACCTGGAAGGGGCTCGCTAAGGCCTGGGTCGCGTTGAATGTAGAGGTCAGCGTCGATTCCGTTGCGAGCGCGGAACAGTTGGTGGGATTGAATATGAACGAGGGTCGATTCACGTCAACCTCGAGCGTCTTGAGGCGGACCGGCACCCCTCCCACGATTGTCGGCAGGTTGGTCGTTGCCGCTATCACCCGCGCGTTCGTGGGGTTGACATTAATCGTCGCGCGGGTCGTGACGGTGCCGAGATTGAACGGTCCTGCCACAACCGAGACGGGGATCGAGAGACCGTAGGGGGCGCCATCGTATGGGCCCGTCAGATAGACCGGCCCGGAGAGCGGGTACGGTTCTGACCCTGCGCCGGCGGTCACCTTGGCAACACCGATCTGGCTCGCCGCGGTGCATGCGCCGGTCGCCGCCTGTGGTTCGCCGCAGAGCGTCACCGAGGGGATCGCGCCGAGCAGGCCGGGGGGCAGCGTCGTGGAGACCTGCGAGAGGTATTGCTGGCCGTCGGCGCGCGTGAGGTTGAACGTGTAGGAGCTGTAGGCGCCGGCTGTGGTGTTCGCGGGCGTCGCGGACTGCGCCAGGGCGAAGGGGATTGAGGACGGGCAGCCTGTAGTGGTGTATGACGTCGGTTCCAGGGCCTGGAGAATGCCCGTTGTGTAGGGCGAGAACATCGCTTCCGTGAGCGCTTTCCCGCAGACCAGCGGGTTGGCAAGCGGCGCACGGGGGCCGCCGTTGAGCGTCAGCGTCAGGTCGCTGAAAGGCAGTTGCGGGTTGCCGAGGAAGCTGACTTCGAGGCGTCCGGTGGTCGGGTTCGGCACGGCCTGTCCTTCGAGCCGCACGGACACGTCGTAGACGCTCTCGGTGTCGATGAAGATCAGGTACGGCGGGCCGGTTATCGACGATGTGCCGTTGGCCTTGCCGAGATAGACGTTGCCGGCGAGGCTGCCGGGCGGTAGGTCGGTTTCGATGTTGACGGTACCGATCTTCGAGCTGGCCGGGCAGCTGACCGGGTTGCGCGTGTCCTTGCCGAACTGCGCCTGCGTGCAGGCTTCCAGGCCCTGCGCGGCGGACGGGTTGAGCGTCAGGCCTTCGGGCAACGTGACGTGGGCGTCCGCGATGTCGGCGGTGTTTGTTTCGTTCGATTTTTCTTTCTGGGGAACGTGCACATCGGTGACCGCGCCGTCGGGCGTGTCGTACTGAGACGTTTCCGGCGTCACCGTCACAGTCGGTCCGAAGGGGACTTTGTCGCAGCCTTCGACGCTGACGGGCGGCTTCGTGGGGGCGCTGAGGTGTTCGGCGGCGGGACCGTAAGTTTCAAGTTCGAGGTAGGAGGAAGGCGCCGTGCAGCTGCTCGGCATCGTGAGGAAGTTTTCCTTGCCTTCGACGCCGGCGTGGCCGTTGAAGAAGAGCTTTGATTCGACCGTCTTCAGGTTGGTTTTGCCGAGCGTGATCGGACCGAGCTTGACGGCGACTTCCGGTGGCACGTTGTTGATTTCGAACCACTCGTGGAAATCGCCGGAGGTGATGCCGCGAGCGGCGAGCGAAGGTTCGGGTCCCCAGCTCACGTGTCCTTCAAGGTAGAGGTGGACGTCTTCGACAAGCGGTTCTACGCCTTCGACGTCGATGCCGAACAGCAGCGGCAGGTTGGGTTCCGCTTTGAGGTTGTAGACCTTGCCTTTGAGCGGCAGCACCGTCCCCAGCAGTTCCAGGTAGGCCTTCAGTTCGACGAAGCCGGCCTGGCTGCTCGCGTTGCAGGAGTTCGCTTCGAATTCGGAGCGCGAGCATTCACCGTGCGCCCGGTTCCCCGGGCTGGCAAACGCCTGCGGGTCGGCGGCGAGCCCCGGTGCGACGTCCACGCGCAGTCGCTTGACCGCGTTGCCGTTCGGCGCTTCGCCGTTCTGTGTCAGTTTGAAGCCGGTGAGGCCCCAGTTCGGGTGTCCGGCCGACTGCGTGTAGAAATTCCCGTGAGGGGCGGCGTAGCTGCAGTTCGACTTCGACTGCACTTCCGTTTCCGAGCCCTTGCACGTGCCCGCTTCCCATTCTTCTGCGAGCCCCAGACTGCCGGCGGCGTGGGCAGCAGACGCCCATATCCCGACCAGCAAGGCGGCGGCGAGCAGCGTCAAAAGCGATGTCCTACGAGCAGCGTGCCTCATCTTTTACCTCTCATCGGAGTCCATACGAAGTCATGACTCCTATACCCGCTCACGCAGCTTCTACTCCTCAGATGGAGTCCGCGGAGATCGGGGCAGACCCGACCGGTTACCCAAATGTCACGGTGACCGACGCTGCCGACCTGCCGACACTACTGACCTTTGGCACAAAGCCAACACGGACCTTGACCTTCAACGGGCGGCCCTTGCTCTGTCCCCTGCGTGAGAGCGGTACCTTGAGCGTCGCCGTTTTCTCCGCCTTCGCCAACTTCCGGTATACCGTCGCCAGATTCGACCCGCTGCCGCTGATGCGACCAGCAGCGTAAGTCTGAACTGTGATGTATGCGGTATTCCCGACGATCTTGTGTCTAACGACGCGAACCGGGCAGTTCTTAACCTTGATCGTCGTGTTCTGTTTGACTGTCGTCCCGTTCTGCCCGACGATCGTCGTTGGCATCGTGAGCTTGCTGGTGCACACGCTGCCGTTGGCCGTCAGGGCCGAATGAGCGCCAACCGGCAGGTTCACGGTAATGCTGGTGACTGGCACGTCCGGGGTCGAGGAGAACGTCGTTGTCGTGATGGCGTTTTTGATGTTCGTGTTGCCGACCACGATCACACGCACACCTTCACCTTCAAGCAGCAGGTCGAGATCCGGGAAAGCCGCTCCTCCATGCGACACGAGGATCGCCGGCCCGTTCAGTTTCGTCGATAGCGTGGGCGTGTTGGCCCTGACGCTACCCACGAACGAGGCGCTCGGACAGTTGTAGGGATTCGCCGCGAATGTCGCTTCAGGACATGCTTTCTGCAGCGTCGTCAACCGCGACACGAGCTGTTTGGGCAGCTGTACAACGACAGACTTGACGTTCGCGCTGCCCGCCGGCACGTTGAGCGTCGTTTCCAGGCTCGCTCCGTTGGCTTTCGAGGTCTTCGCGCCGGTCGCGGATCCGAACGAGGGTTTGAACGCCAGTTTGCCGCATTCGCTCACCTGGAACGGCGTCGACAGCGCTTGCGTTGCCCCGAGCGTCGATGTCAGCGTCGTTTCGGTCGCCAGCACACCGCAGTTAGTCGGATTCTGCAAGAACCCCTGCTTGTTGATTTCGACGCTGACCCCCCTCAGCCGCAATGGGATCCCTCCGACGATCGTGGGCAGGCTGCTCGTCGCAACCACGCGCGCGGTGTACGGTTCGATGTTGATCGTCCCGCGCGTGACCACGTTGCCGAGGTTGAACGGCCCGGCGATCGCGGGCACCACGATCGAGAGGCCGAACGGCGCGCCGCCGTACGGTCCGGTCAGGTAGACGTTCCCGCGGAATCCGTATGGGTGACCTGAGCCCGCGGCCACGTTGACTTTGCCGATTTCGCTCGCGCCCGGACATTCTCCTTTGCCCGCCTGCGGTTCGGGGCACTGCATCACGGTCGGCAGCAGCCCGACGAGACCGGCCGGCATCACCGTCTTGATTTGCGACAGGTATTGCTGGCCTTCGCCCCGCCCGATGTTGAGCGTGAACGACGTCTTCGCGCCCGCGTAGCCCGGCGACTGGTTGACGGCGCTCTGGCTGAGCGTGAATGACAACGGCGAGGAGCATGCGCCTCCAGCGTTGTTGCTGTCAACGTTGAATTCAGAGAATGGCGTCACAGCCGGCTGCCCCGTATAGGGCGTCAGCGAGGTCGCGCTCTTTGCGGCCCCGCACGTCAGCGGGTTGGCGATCGGCGCGAGTTCTCCGCCATTGAATTTTAGGATCGCGTCGCTGAACGGCTGTTCGGGGTTCTTTTCGAACGTTGCCGTCAGCTGGCCCGTCGTCGGGTTGGGCGTGACCGTGCCCTGCAGGCGCACATCGACGCCGTAGCGCTTGGATTCGGCGTTGAGGTACATCGTGTATGGCGGCGCCGTGATCGGGCCACTTTCGGGGCCGCCGAGATAGAGATCTCCGGTCAGCGATCCCGCCGGCAGCGTCGGGACTTCGAGCGTGACTGTGCCGACCCTTGATTCTTCCGGACATTCCACCCCGAACGTCGAGCTGTGGATCCGCGCCTGCGCGGGCGTACACGCCTTCTTGACTTCCGCCGCGGCCGACGGGTTCAGCGTCATGCCTTCGGGCAGGACGATGGTTGCCGTGTTGAGCTGCGAGGAGTCGATGCCTTCGAGGCTGGGATTGTGAGGCACCGTTAGTTCGGTCGTGATCCCGTCTGGCACATCGGACTGCGTCTTTTCCGGGGTCAGCTTGAACGTCGGTTCAAAGGGAGGAATCAAGAGGCCCGATTCGCCTTTGCAGCCTTCGGTGCCGATCGGGGTGGTGTATTCCTTCTTGGCTACCTTACCCGCGGCCGATTCGATCGTCACAGTGTTGGTGGTCGCGGGACCCACAGGGGCGCAGTTGCTTGGGAGCGTGATGTAGCCGCCGTTTCCGGTGCTGCCGATGTTGCCTTTCAAGATCAACCGTGAGGAAATCAACGGAAGGGCCGTCGAGACGTTGATTTCGTAGTAGTCGTGATAGTCGCCGGCCCATTCTACGTTCCCCAAAATCTGGGTATGTGCGAAGTACTGGCCTTCCTCGAGCGCTTTTTCAGTCGCTTCTTTTTCTGCTTCTTTTTCCGCTTTGGTCGCGCCAGGGAACTCAGATTCCGGAAGCGGATTTGCAGCGAAGCCTTCTTTGAGCGCAGCCCCACTCACTGGCTTTGGTATTTCGAGAGCGACACCAAAGTCCGAGGCGACTCCCTGGGGCTGGATGAGGTTGTAGACCTTGCCTGTCAACGGGAGGTCAGTTTGAAATTCATGTTTGCCGTTGAACAGCGCCACGGTGACCCTGTTGACACCGATTTCTGTTGCGGTTTCGCATTTCGATTCCGCGTAGAAGTTTGTGCTGGGAATGGCTTCGTTTTCGCCGTACTGCGCCATCGTGCACTTCGGCACGGCCTCTGGATTGGTGCTGACTCCCGGGCCAACGTCGGTGCGAACACGCTTGACGGGGCCGGTCGTCAAGAGACCGGCAGGCACCGCGTTGGGAGGTTCGCCTTCGATATTGACCCTGAACGCAGTGACCCCCCAAAATGGATGTCCGCCCGCTTGGTTGTAGCCTTCTTTTCTCGCTTCCGCTTCGGTCGGTTCCTTGGGAAACGCGTAGGGACCTGACGCAAGATCCGAGCCACACGTTTCATATTTTTCCGTGCAGTTGCCCGCCACGAGGATTGCCGGCCCGAATTCAGTCGAGGCCTGAGCTGCGGACACCGCCACAGCAAACATTGCGCCCGCGATAAGTCCTGACAAAAGACCCCGAGTAATGACCCTCATGACAATCTCCCTCGTTTAGGCGGCACTGAATCCCGGCGACTCCGACTCAAAGACGGGCCGATCACCCGATCTAGAGACATGTAAGCACACGTCTGCAGGGAAACCGTGTGGCCCAAGCGAACAAGATCTATACCTGCCTTTGGCCATCCTGTACCCCACACAGAGGCAACCGCGACTGTAAGCAAACGTTCTCCCACACAAAACCCAGCTTCCGCGAGGAAGTTGCGCCTAGTCGAATATTCCAACGGAGCGGCGCCTCTGGGAGAGGCCGAACCTCACCGCGGGTCGGGGCGATCCAGGCTCCAGTGGCGGGAAACAGAGGTGATGCGCTCGCTGCCCTCATGTCCCTCGCGTGGGACCAAAGCGAAGCGGCTGATCGTCCGCTGCCCTCCCTCGTGATCCCCGTACAGCAGGTCGACGGTGATCGGGCCACCGGCCTCGATCGTCTCGCGGAGCTCTTGGTGCAGCGGGTCGTCGCGATCACGCACCGCGCCCTGCCAAAAGCCGGTCGAGCCGGCTGGTACGTAGATGTCACGGCTGAGCCTGCGGAAGTCCTCTGGGTCGACGTGATCAGTGCGGCCGATCACGCGTTTGCCGATCGCGTGCCAACCATGAAGCACCGCCAGTCCAGAGCCGACGTTGCGCAAGGCCATCGTCATGTAGACGACATCGTCCTCGTGAGAGACCTCGGCCATACCACCGCGCACGCTCACCCAGCGATCCATGAAGGAGACCTTCTCGGCTGGATCCTCCAGACGCGAAGGAACGAGGACCGGGCGCAAACCGGCCAGCAGCGAGCGCTCGGCGGCACGAGCAGTCCGATTGGCCGATTGCACAGAGGAAAAGGTCGCCACCGCCAGCACGAGTGTCCCTCCCGCGGTACTGAGCGATGCGATCGTGGGCCAGTCAGCCATGAGTGGCCTCGAGAGTACTCATCCCGCCGCCCGAGCACCTCACAGACGACCACCGACGCGGAGGCCATCCGCAATTCGACTTGTGGCGACATCAGCCGATTCGGGGCCCTGATTCCCATGCCTGCGGCCTCCTGGTACATACGTCGTCTCGCGCATGACGCTCTCAAGTATGGGTACGCGGGCCGTCGAAGTGCTGCACATGAGCGAAGGCTCCTGGCTATGTCCGACAGAACTGGATCGCCGGCGCGTCGTCGACGCCAGTGACCGGGTGCGCACCATCCGCCGCGTCGGCTCGATGGCTGTCGGCAGTGCACTGATCATCTCGGCGCCGTGGATCGGGTGGTGGACCCTTCCTCTGTTTGCGGCCTCTGCTCTGAATTTCACGATCGTCGATCGGCGCATCGGCAAGAGCCAGCATCCCGAGCGCGTCAGCGCGACAGCGATCCTGATCACCCTGCTGCTGCTCGGCAGCGGCGTCGTTCTGAGCGGCGGCCCACACAGCCCGGCCTTACCATGGCTCGTCTTGCCCGCCGGCATGGTCGCCGCGCGCTTCCGCCCTCAGGTCCTGATCGCCGCACTCGCGCTGACGATCGTTGTGATCCTGACGGTGACACTGGGGATCGCCCCCCTCGCGACACTTCACGATCCGGTCCCCGTGTTCGCGACGCTCGCCTTGCTGGCCGGCGTCGTCTCGATCGTGTGGGCGCTGCAGGCGGCAGAGCTGCACCATCGCGACGAGGCGATCCTCGACCCGCTCACCGGGCTCTTGAACCGTAACGCCCTGCATCCCCGGTTCCTCGAGATCTCATATCAGGCAAGGCTCGCTCATCAGCCTGTCTGCCTGATGCTCTGCGACGTGGACAACTTCAAGTCGATCAACGACGAGCACGGCCACGACTGCGGCGACGCCGTGCTGAGAGACATCGCCTACGAGCTGCGCAAGCACCTCCGTTCATTTGAGCTCGTATACCGTCTTGGCGGCGAGGAGTTCCTGATCGTGCTCCCGGGTATCACGCAGACGGCCGCCAAGATAGTCGCCGAACGATTGCGCGCGGCGGTAGAGCAATCGCGGCCGACGGGCATCCCGGTCACGATCTCGCTGGGACTCAGCAGCGGCACGGGCGAGAGCGTCGTCTACGACACGATGTTCAAGGCTGCCGATGACGCGCTGTATGAGGCCAAGCGCGCAGGGCGCAATCGCGTTGTGCTCGCCGCTGCCGCGGCCGAGGAGATAGAGATCCCGGCGACCGCTGGGGCTGTGCTGGCACCGCAGCTCGTGGTCTAATCCGATGCCATCACGCGGCGTCGGGCTTGTGCCGCGAGCTTCGGGCGCAGAGACCGGCTGTGAGCTAGTCGAGCTGAAACTGCCCGTCGCGGTAGATGACACGCTCTTCGCCGCTCTTCAGCGTGGCCGTCACGATGCGGTCGGCCGTTGAGATGATGTCGGTGTGCACGGTCGACTCGTTGAAGCCGAGTCGTGCCCACTCCTCGGCGCTGACGCCATCGGGATCGCCCGCGTAGCAGTCGTGGTAGGAGTTGCCGACAGCGATGTGGGTATTGCCGAAGGGGCCACCGACGTTCTCGTCAAACAGGGTGCTCGCCATGAACCGCGTGATGCGAGAGAAGCGGCGGTCTGTCAACGAGAACTCGCCAACCCTGTCGGCGTTCTCGGTCGCGATCATCTTGGTGAGCACATCCTCCTTCTGCTCGGCGCTAGCGCGTGCGACGCGGCCGTCCTCGAAGTCCAGGCGTATGCCGCTCACGAGATTCCCGTAGCGATACAGCGGCTGATTGAAGCGCATCCAGCCCTCCGTTCCGCGCCAATCGGGACTGGTGAAGATCTCAAAGCTGGGGATGTTGCGCCCGCTGCCACCCACCCACTGCCGCCTCTCGCCTAGGGTGATCCAGAGATCGGAATCCTCGCCGAGGATGTGCAGACGGTCGATGTCCAGCCCGTTCAGACGCTCGACATAGTCGTTGATCTGGACGCTTACCTCACGCCAGCGGGCGATCGGGTCGGCCTCGTCGAGAAAACACGCCTTGATGATCTGCTCCCAGTACTGCTGCTCGGAGAGGCCGGCCTCGGCGGCCATCGCTGGCGTTCCATACAGCGCGAGCGTCCAGCTGAAGCGACCGGCGTTCTCCTTCTCGGTGCGCCAGTCCATCCACGGCTTCATAGCCTTGCCGCTGCGCATCATCTTCGCCGGCTCGATTCCCTCCAGTGCGTGCAGGTCGGTGTCGGAGATGATGCTGACCTGGTGGTCGATCTCGTCCACCAGGCCGCGCATGTAGCGGGCTGCAAAGAAGTCGAGCTGCTGCTCGTCGGCGATTTCGTAGAAGTCGCGAGAGAGCTTCAGTTGCTCGTCGTCGCTCGGCATGTAGTTGCCGATCACATGCGCGCCCGCCCTCCAGACGGCTCTGCGCAGCTGCGCATACAGCGGCTTGGCCGATTCGGGCGCGGCCACGCGGACCACGTCACCGCGCGAGACACCGGCGCCGCCGCCGAGGGCGAAGTTGATCAGCACATCGGCGTAGGCCTCGAGTATCTGCTGAGGAGGGTGGTAGGGCATCGAGCGCGAACGATAGTGCCCCCTGACGTCGAAGACAGCCCGGCCGCAGCTCATCACGTGCGATCGCGGATCACTCGGCGCGGCTGAACTCCCAGATCGCGACCGACAGCATCACCAGCCCGAGAATCGCGATCACCGCGGCCTCCAGCAAGGTTGGCACGCGCCAGCCGAACCAGGTGATGCCCGGATCGAGCGCCTTGCGCGCGGCGGCCGAGACGTTCAGGTGCGAGAAGATCGCCCGGCGCATCGGTTCGACCGCGTAGGTGAGCGGGTCGAGACGGTTGAGCACGGCCAGCCACTGGGGCAGTTTGGCGACCGAGAACATCGCTCCGGAGAGGAAGAACATCGGCATCACCACCATCTGCATCAGCGCCATGAACGACTGCATCTGGTTGATCCGCGCGGCGAACATCACGCCGAAAGCGGTGATCGCAAACGCCACCAACAGCGACAGCCCAAGCAGCTCTAGGATCAGGCCGAGGTTGTAGGGAACTCCGACCAGACCCGCGATCGCGATCACGATCAGGCCCTGGAAGGCGGCGACGGTGGCGCCACCCGCGACCTTGCCGAGCACGATCGAAGAGCGCCTGACGGGCGCGACCATCATCTCGCGCAGGAACCCGAACTCGCGATCCCACACGATCGAGGCGGCCGAGAACATCGCGGTGAACATCACGGCCATGCACAGCACACCCGGGTAGATGAAGGTTTTGAAGTTGACCCCATGCGTGCCGCCCGCGGCCAGCGTGGAGATGCCCGTGCCGAGCACGAACAGGAACAGGAACGGCTGGATCAGGGAGGTCAGGATCCGCAGGCGGTCGCGGCTGAAGCGAATCAGCTCACGCCTCCATACGACGCGGATCGCGCGCAGCTCGCTGCGCAGGCTGCGCGCGGGCACACGCACACGAGCGACGTGACCGGCGGGGCGACCGCCGGATGTGGCGGGTGGGGCCTCGGAGGGGACCGAGGTCGTGGTGGCGGTTTCGATGGCCATCAGCAGTCCACGATAGAACGCGTGTGCGTGGGTGAGGTGGTGGGACTCATCAGCGGCTCATCATCCGCGCCATGTTGCGGCGCATGTCGCTCTTGCCCGACTCCTCGGCGTCCCGGATCGTCGTGCCGGTGTAGGACATGAACACGTCGTCCAATGACGGGCGGGAGACGTTGACCGAGCGGATCTCCTGCCCAAGCTCGGAGAACAGCCGAGGGACGAACTGCTCGCCGGCGGGTACGCCGAACGTGACGACGCCTTCGGCGACAGTCGCCTCGATCTCGAAGCGCTCGCGCAGCGCCGCGATCGCGGCCTCGTCGTCGCCGGTCTGTATCTGCACGCGGTCCACGCCGACGCTCGCCTTCAGGGCTTCAGGCGTATCGAGCGCAACGATCGTGCCGCTGTCCATGATCGCGATGCGATCGCAGTACTCGGCCTCGTCCATGTAGTGGGTCGTGAGGAAGATCGTGATGTCCTCGTCGCGCTTGAGCTCGGAGATGTAGTTCCAGATCGAGCTGCGCGTCTGCGGGTCGAGACCGACCGTTGGCTCATCGAGGAACAGGACACGCGGCGAGTGCAACAGGCCCCGCGCGATCTCCAGGCGGCGCTTCATCCCCCCGGAGAACGTCATCACGAGGCTCGCGCGCCGCTCCCACAAGCCGACCATCTCCATCACCTGGCGCATGCGCTCCGCGACGGCACCGCGCGGCATCCCGTACAGCTCGGCGTGCAGGCGCAGATTCTGCTCGGCGGTCAGGTACCCGTCGAGCGTCGTGTCCTGGAATACGAGCCCAATGTTGCGCCGAACCTGGTCACGTTCGTGCTCGACATCGTGGCCGGCCACACGAGCGCAGCCGCCGGTCGGATGGACGAGCGTGCACAGCATGCTGATCGTCGTCGACTTGCCCGCACCGTTGGGGCCGAGGAAGCCGAACGTCTCGCCGGGCGCAACCGCGAAGTCGATGCCGCGCACCGCCTCGACCTCACCGTAGCGCTTGACGAGACCCTCCACCACGATGGCGGGGGCCACCGCACCGCTGGCTGGCGCAACACCAGTGGGTGGCCCGCCACCATTTGAGTTCGGCTCAGTGGTCATGTGGTGAGAGGACGCTCGGCATTCGTTGACTCAGGCTCACGCGCCCGGGTCCACGATACCGGCCTCGGAATCGCTCTCGCCGGGATCGCCGTCGGCGAGGATCCGGTACAGGTCTTTCCTCGTCGTCGCAAGCACCTTACGTGCCTCGCCCATCTGCGCCTCGCTGCCGGTCTTCACCACCTGCACAAAGGCGGAGGCGACCTCGCGCATGAGCTTTCCCATCTCGTGCGCCTGAGGGCTGAACTCGTCGCTCATCTGCGCCCACGGAGCGGGACGGTCCTCGCCGCGCTCCTCGACCGCCGCTCGGCCCGCGTCGGTGATCTCGAACAGCTTACGCCCATCGCTCTCCTGCGTGCGGATCAGGCCCTCGTCCTCGAGCTGGGCGAGCGCCGGGTAGACCGAGCCCGGGCTGGGGCTCCAGACGCCCTCGCTGCGCTCCTGGACCTCCTGCATGATCTGATAGCCGTTGCGCGGCTCCTCGGCAAGCAGCAGCAGGGCCGCGGTTCGAATGTCGCCTCGACGCGCCTTGCGCCCGCGACCTCTTGGACCGCGACCGCCTCCGAAGCCGCCTCGTCCGCCCGGGCCGAAGCCGTGATGACGGTGTCGAGGGTGGCCGTGCCCGTCGTCTACGTGGTCATGATCTATTGAACATCTATGCATATCTTGCTCCTATCGAGAAACATCTAAGTAACGTCACGATATATCGTACCAGTCGTCCTGTCAAGTCCTCCGGCTATGCGGGCCTCGCGTGACGCTGATAGGAGAGAGCTAGTGCCTGAAGTGGCGGCGAGCCGTGGCGACCATCGACACCCCGGCCTCATCGACCGCGGCCACGACCAGCTCGTCGCGCACGGAGCCGCCAGGCTGGATGATCGCGCTGACGCCCGCTTCGATCGCCAACTGCGGGCCATCGGGGAACGGGAAGTAGGCATCGGAGGCGAGCGCCGAGCCGCGCAGCGCGTCGGGGAGGAATTTCTGGGCCTTCTGCACGGCGATGCGCACGGCATCAACGCGACTCATCTGGCCGGCCCCGATCCCGATGGTGGCGCCGCCGGCGGCGAGTACGATGGCGTTGGAGCGCACGTGGCGGCAGACGGTCCATGCGAAGAGCATGTCGCGCCACTCCTGCTCGCTTGGCTGCCTGGCGCTCATTGCCTGCATCTGCTCGCGAGTCTCTGCGACGAGATCGTGGGTCTGCACCAGCTGTCCGCCGACCACGGGCTTCGATTCGACCTCGCGTAGCGGTGCTGGCCACTCGCTGAGCTCGAGCAGGCGCACGTTCTTCTTGACCTGCAGCGCCTCCAGCGCGTCGGCGTCGTAGCCGGGCGCGAGCAGCACCTCGATGAACTGCTTGCCCAGCTCCTCGGCAAAGGCGAGGTCGACGGGGCGGTTGACCGCGATGACACCACCGTAGGCGCTTTCGGGGTCGCAGGCGAAGGCGTGTTCGTAGGCTTCCTGGCCGCTGGCGGCCACAGCGCAGCCGCACGGGTTGTTGTGCTTGACGATCGCGCAGGCGGCCTCGTCGAACTCCTCCACCAGCTCGCGTGCGGAGCTGAGGTCGAGCAGGTTGTTGAACGAGAGCTCCTTGCCGTGGAGCTGCTCGACACCGGCGAGCAGGTGCGTCGGAGCGCCGACGCGTGCGTAGTAGGCGGCCTGCTGGTGCGGGTTCTCGCCGTAGCGCAGGTCTGAGACCTTCTCGTATGCCTCTGTCCAGGTCGGCGGAAAGCCGTCGTGTGTGCGCGCGGCGAACCAGGTCGAGATCGCGCTGTCGTAGCGGGCGGTGCAGGCGAAGGCCTTTGCGGCGAGCCCCTTACGGGTGTCGAGTGAGAGCCTGCCTGCGGTGGAGACGAGCTCCTCGAGCACGCCCTCGTAGTCCTGCGGGTCGACCACGACAGCCGAGAACGGGCTGTTCTTGGCGGCGGCCCTGATCATCGTCGGGCCTCCGATGTCGATGTTCTCGACGATCTCCGCCTCGCTGGCGTCGCCGCGCGCGACGGTCTGCTCGAACGGGTAGAGGTTCACGCACACCATGTCGACCTGCTCGATGTCCTGATCCGCGGCTGCCCGCAGATGCTCATCGTTGTCGCGGAGCGCGAGCAGACCGGCGTACAGCCGCGGGTGCAATGTCTTCACACGCCCGTCCATCATCTCCGGAAAGCCGGTGAAATCGTCTATCGAGCGCACCGCGATCCCCGCCGCCGCCAACGCGCTGGCGGTGCCGCCGGTGGAGACGATCTCCACGCCTAGGTCGGCGAGACCGCGTGCGAAGTCGACTATCCCGCTCTTGTCGGAGACAGACAGCAGAGCGCGAGCGATCCGCACCTCCCCTGGCTCCGTGTGTTGCATGTTCGAGCTCATGTCTGGAGCCTATCCCTCGATCTCGAGAGCTGCGGAGAAGGGTTCGTCCGGTTGGACGGGGCGATCGAGCAGCACTCGGCGTGGATTGGCCCGATCACGACTCAGCCGGCCTTGTGCGAACAGGCGAACCGCTTCAGGAAGCAATGCGTGCTCGAGCGGTCGCAGCGCAGCCAGTACCTCTGCCGGATCGCTGGCCTTGGGCAGTTCGACAGCACCTTGCAGGATGACCGGTCCAGAGTCGACTCCCGCGTCGACGAAATGTACTGTCACCCCGAACACCTTCACCCCGTAGTCCAGCGCCTGCTCGATCGCGTGCAGGCCGGGGAAGGCCGGCAGCAACGAGGGGTGCACATTGATCACACCGTCGGGAAACCGCTGTAGGAACTGCTCGCCAAGCAGCTCCATGTAGCCGGCAAGGACAACGAGTCGCGCGCCGCGGGCGAGTAGCCAGTCCGCCAGGGCCTGATCGCGAGCAGCGCGATTCTCGTACTCGGAGCGCGCGAACACGGCCGTCGGCAGATCGGCGTGTCGCGCACGCGCGAGCGCCGGGGCGCCCTCGACGCTGGAGGCGACCGCCACCACTTGCGCCTCCCGGCCATGGACCGTGTCGAGCAGCGCCTGTAGGTTCGTCCCGCTGCCGGATACCAGCACGGCTACGGGAAATGGGTGACCGCTCGCCATCGAGGTCTCAGACGATAACGCTTGGTGATCGCGCAGAGGAAGCCGGGGCATGCGGTGTTGGCTCGCCTACGCGATCGGCGCCCGCGCGGGGCGTGGTTGCCTGCGTCACGCGCCGGCGCGAGCTCCTCCTGAGATGCGGGCGGCAGCCTCGTTGAGACACCGGCGGTGATGTGATTTACCTCACAGAAACCTCAACGACACGGCGCTATCACTCTCGATGAGGCTGGAGAGACAACCAAGAAAAGAGGTTTTTCTCCCATGTTTGGATCATTGATAGTCATAGTCGCTTTTCTCGTCGCCCTGGCGAGTGCCCTGAATTCCGATGGGCGCGGCGACATCATCACCCCCCGTCCCTACAACAACCCTTACAGCGACGCGTCGGGCGCGCGCGACGGCAGATTCCCCGGCCGGCTGTGAGCTACTCGAGCGCGTACTTGCCGTTCGCCCCGTCGCTGCCCTCCAGCGGATAGGAGCCGGTGAAGCACGCGTCGCAGTGTTTCTCTCGGCTGCCACGCACCGCCTCGTAGACCCCATCCAGGGACAGGTAGTGAAGCGAGTCGCAGCCGAGCTCCGCGGCGACCTCCGCGGTGGTGCGGCCGTGAGCGATCATCTCCTCCCGGGTCGACATGTCGATGCCGTAGTGGCAAGGATGCTTGATCGGTGGTGCCGAGATGCGCATGTGCACCTCGCTGGCACCGGCGTCGCGCAGCATCTGCACGATCTGACGGGTCGTGTTGCCGCGCACGATCGAATCGTCCACGACGACCAGACGCTTGCCTGCGACGATGTCGGGCAGGGGGTTGAACTTCAGGCGCAGGCCGTGCTTGCGCAGCTCCTGCCCGGGCGCGATGAAGGTGCGGGCGACGTAGCGGTTCTTGACAAAGCCGTCGTCCTGCGGCAGCCCGGCTGCGCGCGCGAGCCCTCTTGCCGCGGCATTGCCAGAGTCTGGGACCGCAATCACGAGGTCGGCCTCGACGGGGGCCTCACGCCAGAGGAGCTCGCCCATGCGACCGCGAGCCACCTGCAGCACCTGATCGTTCATCCGCGAGTCCGGGCGCGCGAAGTAGATGTACTCAAAGATGCAGAACGCGCGTCTCTGGCCGGGCAGGACTTCCATGCTGCTGAGTCCCTGCTCGTCGAGTGTCACCACCTCGCCAGGCTCCACGTCGCGGATGAACTTCGCGGCGATGGTGTCAAACGCGCACGACTCGCTTGCCACGCAGTAGCGCGGCTGCGCGCCTGGTCCATCCTGTGCGATCGGCTTGAGCATGCCGATCGACAGCGGGCGCAGACCATGCGGATCGCGAAACGCAACCACGCGGTCCTTGGTCATCACAACAACGGAGAATGCACCGCGCAGGCGAGGGAGTATGTCGGCGATAGCGTCCTCGACCCGCTCAGCCGGATGGGTCGCGATCAGGGCGGCGATGATCTCCGAGTCTGAGGTCGAGCTGAAGGTAACACCTCGATCACGCAGCTCGTTGTGGAGTTCGACTGCGTTGATCAGGTTGCCGTTGTGAGCGAGCGCCACCTCCCGGCGAGAGCCGTTGGTTCCCTCGGAGCGCTGCACGGGCTGAGAGTTCTCCCAGGCATTGGAGCCGGTGGTCGAGTAGCGAACGTGTCCGATCGCAAGCTCCCCGGCGAGCGTGCGCAGGTCGTTCTCGGTGAACGCCTGACTGACGAGCCCGAGCTCTCGGCGAGTGATGATGTGCCCGCCACGATCGGCCGCCGCGATTCCCGCGGACTCCTGACCGCGATGCTGGAGCACGTACAACGCAAAATAGGTGAGACGAGACGCCTCGTGCCCGGGGGCATAGAGGCCGAATACGCCGCACTCATCGCGCGGTCCATCGCGGGTAAGTTCGGCGCTTGAACCCGGGTCCGCTTGGGCCTTCTGAGGAGAGTGGCCGCCATCCTGGCGATCCTGGTCAGGCCTCACAACAACAAAGTAGCAGCCGGCAGCTACGGGAACAGCCCGGCCAGCGAGCCATGGGACTCGGCCAACCGCTGCAGCGTGCACTCGAGCACGCGCGCGCCGGCCCTGATCGTGAGCGAGGATCCACTCACCACACCGATGACGGTGAGATGCATCCGCGCAGCCAGCTTCTCGAGCTGCTGCGCGCCACCGCTGAGAACGAAGCCGCCCGGACTCTCGCCGAAGAGGGTGGCGAGCGCCTGCTCGGCGGGTAGATCCACACTGGCGCCGACGGCGCCGGCCAGGCAGCATTCGGCGATCGCGACCGCGAGGCCGCCCTCGGCGATGTCGTGGGCGCTCGACAGCAGACCCTCGCGAACCGCCCCGCGGACAGCTGCCTGTGTCCGGCGGACAGCCTCGATATCGATCTCGGGCAACCCGTCCGGCAGCGATTCCCCGTTGAGCTTCGCCAGCTCGCTGGCAGTCAGCGAGGGCTCGAAGTACCCTGCCAGCGCTATCAGGTCTCCCTCGTGCCCGAAGCCCAGCGTTCCCGTGCGCCGTGCGTCAGGCAACCGGCCGATCATGCCGATAACCGGCGTCGGATAGATCGGGCCACTGCCCGATCCCTCGTTGTAGAGAGAGACGTTGCCGCCGACGATTGGTGCCCGCAGGGCGCGACAGGCGTCGCCCAACCCGCGTACAGCCTCTGTCAGCTGCCAGGCGATGTGGGGCTTCTCGGGGTTGCCGAAGTTGAGGTTGTTGGTCGTACCGAGCGGCTCGGCACCAACACAAGCGAGGTTCGATGCGCACTCGAGCACCACACCAACCGTCCCCCAGTAGGGATCCGCGGCCACCCTCCGGCCGTTGCCGTCGATCGAGACCGCAAGTGCTCCTCCGTCTGCGAGCTTCAGCACCGCCGCGTCTGCCTGCTCGGGACGACGCACGGTCCGCGACTGCACGACCGAGTCGTACTGCTCGAAGAGAGGCCTGCGAGAAGCGAGGTTGGGCGAGCCGAGCAGAGCCAGCAACCTGTCTGAGTCCGAGCTCTCTGCTGGCAGTGTCGCCGGGGGCGTCGCATAGATCGCATGCGACGGCTTGACTGGCTGCAGGTCATACAGCGGGCAGTCGTCGACCAGCGCCCGGACGGGCATCTCGCCGAGGAGCGTCTCGCCCGAGAGCACCCGCATGTTCTGGGTGTCGGTGACGGTGCCTATCGCCGTGCCGTTGATCTCCCACTTCCGACACAGCTCGAGCACCGCATCGACGTTCTCGGGCTCAACGACGCACAGCATGCGCTCTTGAGACTCTGAGACCATCACCTCGAATGGCTCCATGTCCGCCTCGCGCAGGGGCACCAGCGCCACGTCGATATCGAGCCCCACCTCGCCTTTGGAGGCCATCTCCGAGGCAGCCGAGGTCAGGCCGGCCGCACCCAGATCCTGGAGCGACACGAGCAGTTCTCGATCGAGCAGCTCCAGCGAGCACTCCATCAGCTTCTTCTCCTCGAAGGGATCCCCGACCTGGACCGTGGGGCGCTTGTCCTCGTCGGCCTCTCCCAGCTCGGCCGAGGCGAGCACCGATGCGCCGCCGATCCCATCCCGGCCAGTGGACGCCCCGAACAGCAGCAGCACGTTGCCGACTCCGGCCGCGGCGCTGCGCATCAGCCGCGCACGCTCGACGAGCCCCAGCGCCATCGCGTTGACCAGGCAGTTCTGCTCGTAGGGGCCCTCGAAATAGACCTCACCGCCCACCGTCGGCACCCCGATCGAGTTGCCGTAGTGACCGATGCCCGACACGGCCCCGTCGAGCAGATAACGCGAGCGCTTGGCTGCCGCGTCCTCACCGAGCGGCTCGCCGAAGCGCAGCGAGTCGAGCACCGCTATCGGGCGGGCACCGATAGCGAAGATGTCGCGCAGGATGCCTCCGACACCAGTGGCGGCTCCCTGAAACGGCTCCACCGCGCTGGGGTGATTGTGCGACTCGACCTTGAACGCACATGCCAGCCCGCCTCCCACATCGACCGCGCCCGCGTTCTCGCCCGGGCCCATCAGCACGTACTCACCCTCGGTCGGCAGCGTTCGCAGCAGCTTCTTGGAGTGCTTGTAAGCGCAGTGCTCGCTCCACAGCAGCGAGTACATCGCCAGCTCCACCTGATTGGGCGCCCGTCCGCCCTGCTTCTCGCACACGAGCTCGTACTCGGCCGCCGTCAGGCCGAGCGCGAGAGCATCCTGCAGACCCGGCGGATCGGCGTGCTCAGACACTGCCGCCCTCGACCGACAGGCGCATCGACTCGAATATCCGCAGACCGTCGGTGGAGCCGGTGAGCTCGTCCACCGCGTGCTCGGGATGGGGCATCAGGCCGAAGACGTTCCCGGCCGTGTTGCGGACCCCGGCGATGTCGCGCAGCGAACCGTTGAAGTTATCGCCCGCCGCGTAGCGCAGCAGCACCTGACCGCCTCGCTCCATCTCCTCGAGCGTCGGCTCTGGCGCGTAGTAACGCCCCCAGGAGTGCTTGGCTGGGATGCTGAGGCGCTGGCCCGGCTTGGCGGCGCACGTGAATGAGCTGCCGGTGTCCGCCACCACGAGCCCGACCTGGCGGAAGGTGAAGCGGCGGTTCGCGTTTCCCAGCAGCGCGCCGGGCAGCAGGTGAGCCTCGCAGAGAACTTGAAACCCGTTGCAGATACCCAGCACGAGTCCGCCATCGTTGGCGAATGCGATGACCGACTCCATCACCGGCGAGAAACGGGCGATCGCGCCCGCTCGTAGATAGTCACCGTAGGAGAAACCACCCGGCACCACGATCGCGTCGGCGCCCTTCAAGTCGCGCTCGCCGTGCCACAGCAGCTCCGCGTCGCCGACCCGCCGGGCCGCCTCCAGCGCATCGACCTCGTCGCAGGAGCCCGGGAACTGGAGAACGCCGAACTTCACTTCAGTGGTTGCCGTCGAGGAGTTGCACCTCGTAATCCTCGACGAGCGGATTCGCCAGGAGCTTCTCGCACATCGGCTGCAGCTGAGCGGGGTCCTCGACGTCCAGCTCGACCAGCCTTCCCACGTGCACGTGCGAAACCCCGTCGAACCCGAGCGCCGGCAACGCACGCTCTACGGCGATTCCCTGCGGGTCGAGGATGCCGGCCTTTGGACGGATCAGGACACGCGCCCGCACTACTCGTCCGTCTCGGTGCGATCGAGCCACTGCTGGAACCTCTCGCCGGTGATGCGCTCGTAGGCCTCGATGTAGCGAGCCCGTGTGCCTGCCACGACATCGTCGGGAATCGCCGGCGCCGGGGGCAGCTTGTTCCAGCCGCTTGCCGAGGCCCAGTCGCGCACGTATTGCTTGTCGAAGCTCGGTTGGCCCTTGCCCACCTGAAAGTCCTCGGCCGGCCAGTAGCGCGAGGAGTCGGGCGTGAGGACCTCGTCGCCGACGACCAGCTCGCCGGCGGGGTCGAGCCCGAACTCGAACTTCGTATCCGCCAAGATCACTCCGTTGGCGCGCGCGTGGCGCGCGGCGAACGAGTAGAGCTCGATCGAGACATCCGCCACGCGGCGCATCAATTCCTCATCGCCGACGAGCTCCGCGGCACGCTCGAAGTCGATCGCCTCGTCGTGGCCCACGTCGGCCTTCGTGCTCGGCGTGAAGATCGGCTCCGGCAGTTGCTCGGACTCCTGCAGTCCCGCCGGCAGCTCGATCCCCGACACCCTGCCCGTGGCCTGGTAGTCCTTCCAGCCCGAGCCGGTGATGTATCCGCGCACGACGCACTCCACCGGCAGCATCTGCAGCTTGCGCACTGCCAGCGCCCGGCCGAGAACCTCATCCGGAACATCCGCGGTCGCCGAGATCAGGTGGTTGGCGACGATCTGCTGAGTCTTTTCAAACCAGAACACCGAGAGACCGGTGAGCACCTTGCCCTTGTCGGGAATCGGCGTCGGATGGACCGCGTCATACGTCGAGATGCGATCGCTGGCGACCATCAGCAGGCGGCCGGGGCGGGTGGCACTCAAGTCATACATCTCACGGACCTTCCCACTGGCGATTAGGGGCAGGTCGGCGAGAGCGCTCACGTGGCGCGATGCTAGCAGCGGAACCGGCGGGGCTGTCGGGTGAGCCCGCCGCTCAGCACGGCTCCTCTATCAAGCGATCTCGTCCAGCCGCGCGATGATCTCGCTCGCGTGACGTGTGTAGTGACCGTAGTCGAAGATTTCGGTCAGATCGAGTGAGCTCGCCGCCGGCTCGTCGGCGAGCAACTCGCGAAGCGATGTGCGCGTGTCCCAGGCCTGCTGGGCGGTTCGCTGGACGACTCGGTAGGCGTCATCGCGCGTCATGCCGGTTTCCACCAGAGCGAGCAGCACGCGCTGAGAGAAGAGCGCACCGTGGGTCAGCTCGAGGTTCTCGCGCATGCGCTCTGCATGCACCGTCATTCCCTGCACGAGGGCTATCGCGCGCCACTGGAGATAGTCGATCAGGATCGTCGAGTCCGGCACGATCACCCGCTCGACCGAGGAATGCGAGATATCCCGCTCGTGCCACAGAGCAACGTTCTCGACCGCCGCCTGGGCATTGCCGCGAAGCACGCGGGCCAGTCCGGAGATCTGCTCGCTCTTGATCGGATTGCGCTTGTGAGGCATCGCGCTCGAGCCCTTCTGACCCACGCGAAAGGGCTCCTCGACCTCGCGCACCTCGGTGCGCTGCAGGTGACGAATCTCGGTGGCGAGACGCTCCAGGCCGGCGCCCGCGAGCGCGATCGCTCCCAGCAGCTCGGCGTGGCGGTCGCGGGCTACGACCTGTGTGGAGACCGGCTCGCGCCGCAGGCCGAGGCGCTCCAGCACGCGCGACTCGAACTCCGGGCTGGTGGCCGAATAGGTGCCAACCGCACCGGAGATCGCGCCCACCGCCGCCTGCGCGAAGGCGCGCTCCAGCCGCAGCGCGTTGCGGTGTGCCTCAAACGCGAAGCCGGCGAGCTTCAGGCCGAAGGTCGTGGGCTCGGCGTGCACACCGTGCGTCCGTCCCACACACAGCGTGGCGGCGTGCTCCCGGGCGCGACTTGCCAGGGCCACCACGAGAGCCTGGGCGCCCGGCACGATCACCTCTCCCGCGGCCTTGAGCTGCAACCCCAGCGCGGTATCCAGGACATCCGAGGAGGTCAACCCGAAATGGATCCAGCGCCCCGACTCGCCCGCGGACTCACCGAGCACGTCGACGAAGGCCGCCACGTCGTGATCGGTCCTCCGCTCGCGCTCGTTGACCGCCTCGACCGTGAAGACCGCTTTGCGCACCGCCTCCAGATCTTCCGCGTTGGGCCCCGCGGCGCCAAGCAGCGCGGGCAGCTCTTCACAGGCGGCGACCTCGACCTGGCGCCAGGTCTCCATACGGGCCTCGTCAGTCCACAGGCCGCCGAGCTCAGGACGTGTGTAGCGGTCGATCATCTGCCTCTGATTATCCCCTGAACCGGCGGGAGCGTGCCGGCGGCTATCGCCCGACCATCGTTCGCAGCTCTGGGTTCAGCATCAGCAGCTGCCAGGCGGCCAGGGTCGCGGCGTCGAAGATCGCGCCGCTGCGCAGTTCCTCCTCGAGCCCTGAGACACTCACCCAGCGAGTCTCCAGACCGACCTCCTCGGGCTCGGGGGAGGACTCGCCCTGCTGCAGGCTGGTGGCCAAGAATGCCTCACACCACTGACTGGACATACCGATCGCGAAGGTGAAGCTCCCCAGTGCTCGCATCGACTGCGCGCTCAGGCCGGTCTCCTGGAGCAGCTCGAGCCGGGCTACTTCCTCGGAGCTGATCGCCGATCCGTCGTGCACCGAGCCCTGGGGAAACTCCCAGGAGTACCGCTGCACGGTGTATCGATATTGGCCGATCAGACAGACCTGCGCCCCGTTCCAGGGGATCACCAGCCCACCGGCCGGCTTGTCCACGACCGCGTAGATCCCCTCCACCCCGCCCGGCCGCTCGATCTCATCCTCGCGCAGAACCATCCACGGATTCTCATAGGCGACTCGTGAGGAGACGGTGCGTATCACGGACGCTCGCGGTGGGACGCGGGCGCATGCACACGGCCGTAGCAGCGGCCACACACACTCGTCCACAGGCACGCCTCGGCATAGAGCTCGAACTCCACCAGAGGATTATCTCCACGTTTTCAGATCGGCCGCTGCAGCGGGGCGTCGAGCCAGCTCTCAGGCACCGGGCCGCGGCATCGGGGCAGAACCGTTTCAGGCAGGCGATCGGGCTTGCCAGAGAACGCCGGTGTGTCAGCATAGGTCGATGGGGAATACCCGTATCTCTGGCTCTGGGCATGCGTCGAGCGTGGAAGCGGGAGATCGGCGCACCCGACTCTCCACGAGCGGTCGCGGTAATCCTTCCTCGCCGCGCTTGGGCTCTCGCGCGAAACCCGGACCCGCCGTCGAACTCAGCGGACCCGAGTGCTTCGAGGCGGGTTGGCGATGAGCCCAGGGCTTCGAGAGCGGCTGAAGAGCTACGAGCAGATGGTCCGATCCGCCAGTTCGAGACCGAGGCCGAGCGCCAATACAAGGCGGCCGAGATCGGTGGCTACTGCCACCTGTCCTCCGGCCAGGAGGCAGCGACCGTCGGCTCTGTCGCGCGCCCTGCGCAAGGACGACCTGCTCGTCACCGGCTATCGCTGCCACGGCTTCGCGCTGGCGCGCGGCGTCCCGGCCGAGGCGGTGATGGCCGAGCTGTTCGGACGAGCGACGGCTGTGCCCACGGTCGCGGCGGCTCGATGCACCTGCTCGACGTCGAGCGCGGCTTTCTACGGTGGCTGGGGGATCGTCGCCGGCCAGCTGCCGATCGCGACCGGCCTCGCGCTCGGGCTTGGTGCGCCAGCAACGTGCGCAGCGCCGTGCTCTGTGAGCTCGGCGACGGCGCCGTCAACATGGGTGCCTGGCACGAGTCGCTGAACCTCGCCGCGCGTCTGGCGGCTGCCGGTCGTGTTCCTGGTCATCAACAACGACTACGGGATGGGCACGAGCGTCGAGCGGGCCTCAGCCGAGCCCGAGCTCTACCGCCGCGCCGCCGCCTACGGCCTGCCGGGCGAGCGCGTCGACGGCGACGACATGCTCGCGGTCGAAGCAGGCCGCGCGCGAGACTGCTCACGCGTGCGCGCGAGGAGCGCCGGCCAGCTGTGCTCGAGCTGCTGACCTACCGCTATCGCGGCCATTCCGTCGCCGACGCCGGGCTGGCCTACCGCACACGCGGAAGAGATCGACGAGCACACCAGGCACGCGACCCGATCGTCCGCGTGCGCGAGCTGCTGTCGGAGCAGGGGGTCGCAGACGACGGAGCTCGACGGATGTCTCGCGAGCCGCGGGCGAGCTGATCGCCGAGGCGGTCGCAGTTCGCGCGAGCGAGCCCGCCGCCGGATGTGCGAACGCCTCGCGAGCGGCGTGTACGCGCCGGGCAGCGCCGCGCAGTTCGCGCGGATGCTGCCCGGGACGCCCGTTCGGCGAGCGCGAGCTCGTATTCGCCGGGGGGCTGGGCGAGTGAGCGCGACCGAGGCGGCGGCCGAGGTTTCGCCAGACGCCGGGTCAGAGCCGCCGAAGACCGTGAGGATGACCTACCGCGAGGCGCTGCGCCTGGCGCTGCGCGAGGAGCTCGCTCGCGACGAGCGCGTCTTCGTGATGGGCGAGGAGGTCGGCGTCTTCGACGGCGCCTACAAGGTCACCGCGGGACTGCTCGCGGAGTTCGGGGCCGATCGCGTGCGCGACACGCCGATCTCCGAGGAGGGCTTCGTCGGCGCCGGCGTCGGCGCCGCGATGCTCGGCGAGCGCCCGGTGGTCGAGATCATGACGATCAACTTCCTGCTGGTGGCGATGGACCAGGTCATCAACCACGCCGCGAAGATCGGCGCGATGTTCGGCGGGCGAGGTCGCGCTGCCCGCTCGTGATCCGCACCCCCAACGGCGCCGGCAACCAGCTCACCGCGCAGCACTCGCAGTCCTTCGAGGGCTGGTTCGCCGCGACCCCCGGGCTGAAGGTGGTCGCGCCCGCGAACGCCGGCGGACGCCAAGGGCCTGCTGAAGGCCGCGATCCGCGATGATGACCCGGTGCTGGTGGTCGAGAACCTGCCCGATCTACAAGGAGCAGGGCGAGGTGCCGCTCGATCCGGACCGTTCGTGACCCGATCGGGCTGCGCCGCGGTCGCGCGCGACGGCACCGACGTGACGCTCGTCGCGCACTCCTACGCGACGGTGCGCGCGCTGCACGTCGCCGAGCGGCTGGCTGAGCGGCACGGCATCAGCGCCGAGGTCGTCGACCTGCGCTCGCTGCGCCCGCTCGACGTCGAGACGGTCGCCGCGTCGGTCGCGCAAGACCAATCGCGCCGTATGCGTCGAGGAGGGCTGGCCGATCTACGGCGTCACCGCCGAGCTCGCCGCGCGCATCCAGCGCGTCTGCTTCGACGATCTCGACGCGCCGGTCGAGCGCGTCGGCATGGCCGAGGTGCCGCTGCCCTACGCAAAGAAGCTCGAGACTGCGGCGATGCCCGGCGAGGACCGCATCGAAGCCGCCGTGCTTCGCTACGCTGGGAGTCGCGATGACCGACGATCATCATGCCGCGCCTGTCCGACTCGATGGAGGAGGGCACGATCCTCAAGTGGCTGAAGAGCGATGGCGACGAGGTCGATCGTGGGCGAGGCGATCGCCGAGATCGAGACCGACAAGGCGACGATGACCTACGAGGCCGACGCTGCCGGCGTACTTCACATCATCGCCGCCGAGGGCGACACGCTGCCGATCGGCGCTCCCATCGCCCAGTTGCTCGCGCCGGGCGAGGAGCCGCGCGAACGTGTCAGCGGGCCCGTGGACAGCGACAACCTCTCCACCCCACATGACATGGATTCGCCAGCTGATGCTGAGCTCTCACGAGACCCGGACCGGTCGATCGCCGCTGGCCACCGGGTGAAGGCATCGCCGCTCGCCCGCCGGATGGCCAGCGCTCAGCACCTCGACCTGGCGGGCATCCAGGGCAGCGGTCCCGGCGGGCGGATCGTCAAAGCCGATGTGGAGCGCGCACCGTCTCCACCGTCGAGCGACGGGCCAGGCCCACCACCGCCGCCGGCCCAGGCCAAGGGCCAGGTCGAAGTGATCGAGCCCTCTCGCATCCAGTCGCTGATCGCACGGCGCATGGCGGAGGCCAAGGCCACGATCCCCGAGTTCACGCTACAACGCGAGATCGACATGGAGCGAGCCGTCGAGCTGCGCGGCGAGTTGAAGGCGCTCGCGGAGCACGGGGAACGACCCGTTCCGTCGTTCAACGACATGGTCGTCAGGGCTTGCGCGCTCGCGCTGCGTGAATTCCCGAGGGCGAACGGGAGCTACCGCGACGGGCACTTCGAGCTTCACGAGCGGATCAACATCGGCGTCGCTGTCGCGGCGCCGGACGCGCTGCTGGTACCGAGCGTCCACGATGCCGACGAGCGATCGCTGTGGGAGATAGCCCGTCAAACGCGTGAGCTCGCCGCCCAGGTCCGGGATGGCACGATCACTCCACCACAGCTGGCTGGCGGCACCTTCAGCGTGTCAAACCTGGGGATGTTTGGGATCGATTCGTTCACTGCCGTCATCAACCCGCCGCAGGCCGCGATTCTCGCCGTCGGGGCACTCGCTCGCAGGCCAGTCGTCCGCGACGGCGATGTAGTTGCTCGCCACACGATGACGGTGACCCTGACCTGCGATCATCGGATCCTCTACGGAGCGGGGGCGGCGGAATTCCTCGAGCGCATCCGCCAGCGGCTCGAGCGGCCGCTGTCGCTGCTCGGCTGAGGTCTCCCCAGAGGGCCCGGTCAGGCCTCGAGGATCTGTGCGGCGAGGATCGCGGCGTTGCGCGGATTGTCCAGTCCCACACAGGCAACTGGCACACCGGGCGGCATCTGCACGATCGAGAGAATCGCGTCCAGGCCGCCCGCGGCGGTCAAGCGGCCCGACAGCGGCACGCCGATCACCGGTAGGTTGGTGTGAGCGGCCACGGCGCCGGGCAGTGCCGCTGAAATGCCGGCGCCGGCGATGATCACGCGCAGGCCGCGCATCTGCGCGTTCTTTGCGTAGTCGGCCACCACGTCCGGTTCGCGGTGGGCCGACATCACCCGCACCTCGAACAGGATGCCGCGCTGCTCGAGCTCGCTACCGGCCTTCTCCATCGACTCCAGATCGCTCTTTGAGCCCATCACGATGCCCACGCGTGGCGCGTCCACCCCGATCTCCTCGAGCTGTGCTTCGAGGCCCTCGGCGGCGGGCGGCTCCGGTACAAGCGAGATCCCGGGACCAGCTCCTCCGGGCCTCGGCTCCTGCGCGCGGTGTCCAGCACCCGCGCCACCGACGATCTCTGGCATGTCCTCGGTCATGCCCGCGCCTCCGCCGCGTGCGCCGCGATATCGCCGCGAATCTGCATGCCGTCAAAGGAGATCATCCCAGCGCCAGCATACGCTGAGCGGCGGGCGGACTCAGGGTCGTCTCCCAGAGCGGTCAAGTTGAGTACTCGCCCCCCGGCGGTCACCACAGTGCCCTCAGCCAGCGCGGTGCCCGCGTGGGTCACCTCGACATCGGCCGGCAGGTTCTCGAGACCGCTGATCACGTCGCCGCTGGAGGAGGATGCGGGATAGCCCGCGCTGGCGAGCACCACCGTCACAGCCCACTGTGGGGACCACCGCAGCCGTACTCCAGCGAGGCCGCCCGGACGGGTTGCCTTGAGCAGCAATTCGAGCAGGTCTGATTGCAGCCGCGGGAGCACAGCCTGGGTCTCAGGGTCCCCGAAGCGCACGTTGAACTCGAGCACCTTCGGGCCGTCAGCGGTGAGCATCAAGCCGGCGTAGAGAATGCCGTGAAATGGGTTGCCCCGTTTGTGCATGAGCTCGACGATCGGCTGATGCACGGCGTCGACGATGCTCTGCAAATCGTGCTCACTGACTCCCGCGACCGGCGAGTAGGAGCCCATGCCACCCGTGTTGGGTCCGACATCGCCGGCAAAGATGCGCTTGAAATCGCGGGCGGGAGCCATCGCCAGCGCGCGCTCCCCATCACACAGGGCCAGCAGCGAGAGCTCAGCACCCAGCAGGCGCTCTTCTACGAGCGCGCTCGGCTGCGCTTCCGCGTCGGGCAGGCCGTCGGCGTGTGTTCCTGGATCCGCGCCGAAGCGGCCCTCGAGAAAGATCTCGCGCAGCGCGCGCTCGGCCTCCTCTGGAGTGTCGGCCACGGTCACGCCCTTGCCGGCGGCCAGGCCGTCTGCCTTGATCACAACCCCCCCGTTCGGACCGGCGAGCTCCGCGACGGCGCTGATTCCCTGCTGCATCGAGCTCACGCCGCGCCACAGCGCGGTGGGGACGCCCGCCTGATCCATCGCCCGCTTGGCGTATGCCTTGGATCCCTCCAGCATCGCGGCGGCGGCGCTCGGCCCAAACGCGGCTATCCCACTGCTGGAGAGAGCATCCACCAGGCCGCCGACGAGCGGCGCCTCGGGTCCCACTACCACCAGGTCAACCGCCTCGCTGCGAGCGCCTTCGGCGAGACCCGCAACGTCATCGGCGCCCAGGTCCAGCAGACGGGCATCGCGTGCGATCCCGACGTTGCCCGGAGCACAGAGGATCTCCGGTTTTTGCGGCGAGCGCGCCAGCGAGCGCACGATCGCGTGCTCGCGGCCACCGCCGCCGACAACGAGAACCCTCACTTAGAGAGACGCGATCAGATCGTCGACCGGGATCGCGGCAAGCGTCTCGTAACGGACGGTGCCACGGGAGCCGAGCTCGAGCGACACACGCGCCATCGTGCTCTCATCGGGAGCCTCGACGATGTTGACGAAGTCGAAGCGCCCCAATGTCGCCCACTGCGCCTTCACCGTGGCGCCCAACTGCTGCACCTCCTCGTTGACCTCACGGATTCTCTGCGGATTGTTCTTGATCGTCTGCACGCCCTCCGGCGTCAGATTCGCGAGCATGATGTAAGTGGGCATGGCTCCTCCTCGATGGCGGTCGTGACTTGCTTTCAGCGCTCAGCGTCGTTTGTACCGGATCGGGCGAGCGTCTGTGGGCGAGACGCGCATCTTCCTGTACACGGCCCGTCCGAGTGAACACTCAAACGGGCACTTCGGTGTCGGCGCCTTCGAGCGCGAGCGCGCCTTCGACCGCGTTCACCCGCACCGAATCGCCCGCGTGGATCTCGCCACTGAGCAGCGCCAGGGCCAGACGATCCGTGAGCTGTTTCTGAATCACTCGCCGCAATGGTCGAGCGCCGTAAGCGGGATCGTAACCGAGGTTCCCGAGCAGAACGCGAGCTTCGTCGGTGAGTGTCACCTCGATGCCACGCTCGGCCACACGGTCGATCACGCGCGCGACCTGTAGATCGACGATCTCGGTGAGTTGTTCGCGGCTGAGCGACTGGAAGCGCACGATGTCATCGAGGCGGTTGATGAACTCTGGCTTGAAGTACTCGAGCAGCGCGCTGCGCATCTGCTCGTCGGTGAGCCCGTCCGGCAGCGGGATGTTGGAGGTCATGATCAGGACGGTGTTCTTGAAGTCGACCGTGCGGCCCTGCCCGTCGGTGAGGCGGCCATCGTCCATCACCTGCAAAAGGGTGTTGAAGACGTCTGCGTGGGCCTTCTCGATCTCGTCGAGCAGCACCACCGAGTAGGGGCGGCGGCGGACCGCCTCGGTCAGCTGGCCACCCTCTTCGTAGCCCACATATCCGGGAGGCGCCCCGACCAGACGCGAGACGGAGTGTTTCTCCATGTACTCGGACATGTCGATGCGGATCATGGCGTCCTGGGAGTCGAACATGAACTCGGCGAGTGCGCGGGCGAGCTCGGTCTTGCCGACACCGGTCGGCCCGAGGAAGAGGAAGCTGCCAATCGGGCGGTCGGGGTCCTGCAATCCCGCGCGGGAGCGACGCAGCGCGGTTGCCACCGCCTCGATCGCCTCGTGCTGACCGACGACGCGTTCGTGCAGGCGGTCCTCCATGTGGATCAGCTTCTCCGTTTCGCCCTCGAGCAACCTGCTCATCGGGATGCCGGTCCAGCGCGCGACGATCTCGGCCACGTCGTCGGCGTCGACCTCCTCCTTGAGAAAGACGGGCTGCTCGCCCTCAGCGTGTTCACGCTCGGCGGTTTCGTGCTCGGCGATCTTGCGTTCGAGCTCGGGGATCTCCTCATACTGGAGCTGCGAGGCGCGCTCGTAGTCGGTCTCGCGCTGGGCGCGTTCGACCTCCATTCGTGCCTGCTCCAGGCGCTCCTTGAGGTCGGAGACGCCCTTGATGGCCTGCTTCTCGCTCTGCCACTGGGCCTTCATCGCGGCCGAGCGCTCCTGCAGCTCGGCGAGCTCGCGCTCGATCGTCTGCTGGCGCTCGGCGGAGGCGGCGTCTGACTCCTTGCGCAGCGAGGTCAGCTCGATCTCGAGCTGCATCACGCGGCGATCCACCTCGTCGATCTCCGTCGGCAGCGAGTCGATCTCGATGCGGATGCCCGAGGCTGCCTCGTCGATCAAGTCGATCGCCTTGTCGGGCAGGAAGCGGTCGGCGATGTAGCGATCTGAGAGCGTCGCGGCGGCAATCAGGGCGTTGTCCTGGATGCGGACTTTGTGGTGGACCTCGTAGCGCTCCTTGAGCCCGCGCAGGATCGCGATCGTGTCGGTCACGGAGGGCTCTCCCACCGTGACCGGCTGGAAGCGGCGCTCGAGCGCGGCGTCCTTCTCGATGTGCTTGCGGTACTCGTCCAGGGTGGTCGCACCCACGCAGCGCAGTTCGCCGCGGGCGAGCATCGGCTTGAGCAGGTTGGCCGCATCGACGGCGCCTTCGGCCGCCCCGGCGCCGACGATCGTGTGCAGCTCGTCGAGAAAGAGGATGACGGTGCCCTGGGCCTGTGAGACCTCACCGAGAACGGCCTTCAGCCTGTCCTCGAACTCCCCCCGGTACTTGGCGCCGGCGATCAGCGAGCCGATGTCCAGCGCGATCACACGCCTCTCGCGCAGCGACTCTGGCACATCACCTGAGACGATCCGCTGGGCGAGGCCCTCCACGATCGCCGTCTTGCCCACACCCGGCTCGCCGATCAGCACGGGGTTGTTCTTGGTCCGGCGTGAGAGCACCTGGATGACCCGGCGGATCTCCTCGTCGCGTCCGATCACCGGGTCGAGCTTGCCCTGCTCGGCCGCCTGGGTGAGGTCGGTGCCGTAGCGCTCGAGCGCCTCGTACTTCTGCTCCGGGGACTGGTCGGTGACGCGACTGGAGCCACGCACCTCGGCGAGTGCCTGCAGCAGCCGCTCGCGCGTGGCGCCGACGCTGCTCAGAGCGCGTCCGGCGAGGTCTTTCTCTCCGGCCAGCGCCAACAGCAGGTGCTCGGTGGAAACGTATTGATCGCCGAGCGTTCCCGCCTCGCCCTCGGCGGCGCGGATGACGGCCAGCAGCTCCGAGCCGGGCATGGCTGGAGCCGGCGATCCCTCGGCGAGGGTCGGCAGCTGCGCCAGCGCATCCTGCACCTGAGCGCGCACGACCGCGGGCTTGATGCCGAGCTTTCCGAGCACGGGCAGCACCACGCCACCCGGTGCGTCCGCGGGCACGGACCCTGCCGCAACCGGACCATCGGCCAGCAGCGCTGCGAGCAGGTGCAGGGGCAGGACCTGGGGGTTACGGGCAACTTCCGCGAGCCGCCCGGCTGCCGCGAGGGACTCCTGAGACTTGATCGTGAAGCGGTCGGGTTGCATGCGTCTCTTCTCTTAAATCTTAGTCGTAGAGACTGAGATTATGCCAGACATACTCGCTAAGGTCAAGTCTCTGTCTCGAGAAGGGCCTCAAGCGGCGGCGTTGCGACCACCTGTGTCGTTGCCTTTCAGGCGACGCGGCGAGGAGAATGGCGAACGAGCGTCCGCCGCTCTGACTATCTCCTTACCGCCTCGATACGGCACGAGCTCCGCTCGAAAGGAGCGCCGCACCTTCTCGAGCTCCTCGGCGAGCTCGACCTGGGCGCGCAGTGCCCTCGTCTCGAGCTCTTCGATGCGGCTGTGCATCGTGTCGATCTGCGTCTCGAGGTCGAGCACGCGCTCGACGCCAGCGAGGTTCAGTCCCAGATCGGCGGTCATCTCCTGGATGCGTCTGAGCTTGTCCACGTCCTCCTGGGAATAGAGCCGCGTGCCCTTCGGAGAACGCTTGGGCTCGATCAGCCCGCGAGCCTCATAGGTGCGCAGCGTCTGGGGATGCATCTCGGCGAGCTCCGCCGCCACGGAGATCATGAACACGCCGCGATTGGTCGCGACCTCGATGCGGGCCATCTCTCGACGTGCCATCAAGACTCACCGCCACCGGCTGGGGATCCCGCGAACAGCCGCTCGCGGGGGTTGCCGTTCATGACCTTCGAGAGCGCGTCGACCGCCGACTGCTGCTCAGGGTTGAGCTTCTCTGGGATCTCGAGCACAAAGCGATAGTGGATATCCCCGTGCTTGGGGGGAGAGCCGCTGCCGAGCTTGGGTGGCCCCTCGCCTCGCAAGCGCTGGACGGTGCCGTGCTTTGTGCCGGGACGGACGCGCAGCGTCTTTGTGCCGCTGAGCGTGGGCACCTGGATCTCGGCTCCGCGCAGCGCCTCCGGGATCGTCAGCGGCACCTCGACCTCGACGTTCTCGCCATTGCGCCTGAACAGCGGCGAAGCCGCGACATGGGTGGTGACGAAGAGATCGCCCGAGGGGCCGCCGTTCTGGCCGGGCTCGCCCTTGCCGGCCACGCGAATGCGGCTGCCCTCCTTGACCCCCGGCGGGACATTTACGCGGTAGCGCTTGACCGTGCGTATCGAGCCCGAGCCCTGACACGTGGGGCACGGGTCCTCGATCACCGTGCCCGAGCCGCCGCAGCGCGAGCAGGGCTGGGAGATCGAGAACATTCCCTGCCCCTGCGTCTCGATGCCACGGCCCTCGCAACGTGGACAGACTTTCGGCGTGGTACCAGGCTTTGCGCCGGTGCCGTGGCATGTCTCGCAGATCCCTCGCATCGGAACCGACAGCGAGACCTGTGCTCCCGTTATCGCCTGCTCGAATGAGATCTGCACCTCGACCTGCAGATCGCGGCCGCGCTCGGGGCGCGGCTTGGTGCGCACTCGCCGGCCACTGGTCGAACCGCTGAACAGGTTGGAGAGGATGTCGCCCATGCTCGATGCGTCGAAGTCGAAGTTCTGAAAGCCGCCAAATCCCCCGCCTGGCGCACCTGTGGCGAAGGGGCCCGTGCCGCTGTCGTACTGCTTGCGCTTCTCGGGATCTCCCAGCACGTCGTGGGCCTGGGAGATCTCCTTGAAGCGCTCCTCAGCCTTGGCGTCGTCGGGGTTGCGATCGGGGTGGTACTGACGCGCGAGCTTGCGGTAAGCCTTCTTGATCTCATCCGCTGAGGCACCTTTGGAGACCCCCAGGGTTGCGTAGTAATCCGCGCGCGATGCCATCGGCACTCCTAAGCGGCAACCAGAACCCGCGCTGGGCGAATGATGCTCTGGCCCAACCGGTAACCGGGTTGATAGACCTCGACGACCACGCCAGAGTCCGCGCCCTCAACAGGCCGCTGGGCCATCGCCTCGTGCTCGACAGGGTCGAAGGTGTCACCCGCGGCCCCGAAGGACTCGATGCCGGCACGACCCAGCGCCGCGCTCAGCTCTGCCCGCACCAGGCGCACGCCCTCCAGCAGCGGATCATCCTGGGCCGCCGCCTCGAGCGCGCGATCGAGATTGTCGAGCGCCGGGAGCAGCTCCTTCGCGAGCTTTGCCACCCCGCGCTGCTGAGAGGCTGAGGACTCGCGCGCAACCCGCTTACGGTAGTTCTCGAAGTCGGCCTGGGTGCGCTGAGCAAGGGCCAGATAGTCATCGCGCTGAGCGGCCAGATCGACCAGCTCGTCGACGTCGCCCCGCAACGCCGCGGCCTCCAGATCCTCCTCGGAGGAGCGGTGTTCCAGTGCTCCATCCTCGAGCCGCTGATCGGTCTCCTCAGCACCCGAGGTCGCGGCCAGCTGCTCGTCCAGTAGCGGATCCAGCTGCGAGGACTCCTCGCTGACCGTGATCTCGGGATCGGTGCTCTCCATGCCTACTTCTGCTCCTCAACGACCTCGGCATCCACAACATCCTCATCGGCTGGCTCGGCCTGCTCGGCGGAACTCTCGCCGCCGGCCCCGTTGCCTGATGACTCCGCCTGCTCCTGGGCACGCTGATACATCGCCTCGGAGATCGCGTGGAATGCGGTCTGCAACGTCTCGGTCTTGGCGTTGATCGCGGCCGGGTCCTCAGACTCGAGCGTCTCGCGAACCTCCTTGATCGCCTCCTCGATGCGGGCCTTCGAGTCCGCGTCCACCTGCTCGCCCAGATCGGTCAACTGGCGCTCGGCCTGGTAGGCCGCGTTCTCGCCGTTGTTGCGCGCCTCGGCGAGCTCACGTGCCTTGCGATCGTCCTCGGCGTGCGTCTCGGCGTCGGAGACCATGTTCTTGATCTCCTCGTCTGAGAGCCCGGAGCCTGACTTGATCTCGATCTTCTGCTCCTTGCCCGTCCCCAGATCCTTCGCGGAGACGTTGAGGATGCCGTTTGCGTCGATGTCGAACGCGACCTCGATCTGCGGGATGCCCCGTGGGGCCGGCGGGATGCCGGTGAGCTGGAACTTGCCGAGCGACTTGTTGTAGTTGGCCATCTCGCGCTCACCCTGGAGCACATGGATCTCGACCGACGGCTGGTTGTCCTCGGCTGTCGAGAAAACCTCGCCCTTGCGCGTGGGGATGGTCGTGTTGCGCTCGATCAACTTCGTCATCACGCCGCCCTTCGTCTCGATCCCGAGCGTCAGCGGAGTGACGTCTAGCAGCAGCACGTCCTTGACATCGCCCGCCAGCACACCCGCCTGGATCGCGGCGCCGACGGCCACGACCTCATCGGGGTTGACTCCGCGATGAGGCTCCTTGCCGGTCAGCTCCTTGACCTTCTCCTGCACGGCGGGCATGCGCGTCATGCCTCCGACGAGTACAACGTGCTCGATCTCCTTGACGCCCTTGTCTTTGGCGTCGTCGATCGCCTGGCGCACCGGTGCGACGATCTTCGAAATCAGATCAGAGGTCAGCTCACCGAGCTTGGCACGGGTGAGGCGCGTGTCGAGGTGCTTCGGACCCGAGGCATCGGCCGTGATGAACGGGAGGTTCATCTGCGTCTCCTGGGTCGTGGAAAGCTCGATCTTCGCCTTCTCGGCCGCCTCATACAGGCGCTGCAAGGCCATCGGATCGGCAGACAGGTCGATCCCTTGGGACTTCTTGAAGTCGGAGACGAGCCAGTCGACGATCGCCTTGTCGAAGTTGTCACCGCCGAGATGGTTGTCGCCGGCGGTGGACTTGACCTCGAACACCCCGTCACCAATCTCCAGCACTGACACGTCGAACGTGCCGCCGCCGAGATCGAATACGAGAATCGTCTGATCAGACTCCTTGTCGAGGCCGTAAGCGAGCGACGCGGCGGTCGGCTCGTTGATGATCCGCTTGACCTCCAGCCCGGCGATCTTGCCGGCGTCCTTGGTCGCCTGGCGCTGATCGTCGTTGAAGTAGGCGGGGACGGTGATCACGGCGCCGTCGACCGACTCGCCCAGATACGCTTCGGCGTCGGTCTTCAGCTTCTGCAGGATCATCGCGGAGATCTCAGGCGGGGAATGCTGATCGCCGCCCGCCTCGACGCGCGCATCGCCGTTGGGGCCCGAGACGACCTTATAGGGAACGATCGACTCCTCCTCGCGCACCTCGGCCTCCTTGCGGCCCATGAAACGCTTGATCGAGAAGATCGTGTTCTGCGGGTTGGTCACTGCCTGGCGCTTGGCCACGGTGCCGACGAGCCTCTCGCCCGAGGCCGCGAAGGCGACGACGGAGGGGGTCGTGCGGCCGCCCTCGGCGTTCTCGATGACGGTCGGCTCGCCGCCCTCGAGCACGGCCATGCACGAGTTGGTTGTTCCGAGGTCTATTCCTATCGTCTTGCCCATCTGGGAAGTTCCTTCCTGTGTGCGTTACAAATCTAAGCGAGAGTATGACAGATTTTCTGAAGATGTCGAGTGACCGTAGACTTTTCCTGTGAGTCAGCGGATCATCATCGTCGCTCTAACCTGCATCCTGGCGGCGGCCCTACTGCAGGGCTGCGGCAAGCAGTCACGCCCGGATCGCAAGGCCTCCGCACAGCACACGGAAAAGATCGCCCCCCGCTATAGCGCCGCAAAGCGTCACTATCTGGCCAACTTCAGAACCAATTGCGCCGCGGGCGCCCAGGGAGCCGACGCAAGCTCCGAATATATCCAGCGACTGATCGAACGCAGCAGCAGCGGTGACCTGCGGGCACTGCCCGAACTCATCGTTTACTTGAACCGTCTCGCCGGTGCCTTTGAAGGCGCGCTGCGTCAAGCGCGGCGCTTCGGCGTACCGCCAAATCCCGGCAGCCGCTACGGGCTTGCCTACTTCAGAGATTCAGGGCAGGTCATCGGCGCGATACGCGACCTGAGCAAGGCAGTGGCCGACATCGACGCGAAGGGCGTCACATCGGCGATCGATCGCTTGGGAAGCGCGACCGCGGCCGCCAAGCTCGACGGCGAACGCTATGGCATACCGATGTGCCCGTCCGGACACTCCGGCCATAGCCCGCTGCTGGCGGGACAGGCGATCTGAGCGCTGCCAACACGTGACAAGAAGCCTCGGCGGCGCTACCTTCCAGGTATGGGTATCGATGGCGAGAACTGGCGATGACCGAGTCGCGCCCCCAGCCAGCCAAGCCGCGGCTGCGCGGCGTCTCCCACGAGTACGCGTTTTTCGTCTCGATCGCGACAGGGGTCGCGTTGATCGCGGCCGCCTCTGACGCGAGGGCGCGCCTGGCCGCCTCGATCTACGCCTTCGCCGTCTCCGCCCTACTGGGCACGAGCGCCCTGTATCACCGTGTGACCTGGCGTCCGCAAGCCAGACGCTGGATGCGCCGGCTGGACCACTCGATGATCTTCGTGATGATCGCGGGCACCTACACGCCGGTTGCGCTGCTCGCCCTGACGGGGGCCCTGGCCAACGCGATCCTGATCGTGCTGTGGTGTGGCGCGCTCGGCGGCGTGATCTTCAAGCTGCTGTGGATCGACGCTCCCAAGTGGCTGTTCGCGGCGGTCTATGTGGTGCTGGGGCTGGTGACGGCGGCGGTCTTTGGCGAGCTGCCGGCAGCGATCGGCTGGCTGGGCGTGATCGGGCTGGCGCTCGGCGGGTTGCTGTATGTGGCCGGCGCGATCGTCTATGCCAGCGGCCGGCCGAACCCGTGGCCGAAGGTGTTCGGCTACCACGAGGTCTTCCACGCCCTGGTGCTCGTGGCGGCCGGACTGCAGTACGCGGTAATCGCTTTCGCCGTGCTGCCGCGCGGCTGAGCCGCTAGTCGAACAGACCCCGGCTCGGGCACATCCGTGCCAGCGCGCATGCCCCACAGGCCGGGCGGCGGGCATGGCACGTGCGCCGCCCGTGGCGCAGCAGGTTGACGTGCAACTCGAGCTCCTCTCCCGGCGGGGTGATGGCGAGCATCTGGTCGTGGAGCTCCTCAAACGGCGCACCCGGCCGCAGCAGTTCCAAGCGCATCCCAACCCGCGAGACGTGCGTGTCCACCGGAACGTCTCGCAGGCCATAGGCGAACAGCAGCACACATGCCGCCGTCTTGCGCCCAACCCCGGGGAGAGCCGTCAGGTAGTCGCGGGCCTGGGCGATCGGCACGTCGCGGATCCAGTGCAACGACAGCTCGTCCTGCTGCCCGTGATGCGGCTGGCTCTCGGAGATCGCACGCAGGATCGCCTGGATGCGAGCCGACTTGACCTTGGAGATGCCGCCGGGCCGGATCGCCTCCTCGACCTGCTCCAGCGGAGCATCGCGGACCTCCTGCCACGATTGGAAGCGCGCGCGCAATCTGAGGTAGGCGACGTCGCGGTTGCGATCGTTGGTGCTCTGCGAGAGCACCGTCAGCACGAGCTCGTCGAGCGGCTGGCAGTGGGGGGCCATCAGCGGGATTCCATAGACCTCGCGCAACCTGTCGCGGATCGCGCGCACACGCCTGGCCGCGGGCGGCTTCCACGTTTGTGGCTGTTTGACAGCGGGCACGGCGGTGGGTGGCACAACGTCACCGTATACGGCTATATCCTCGCCGGGTGTCCACGGTCACCGAGCACACGGCCGAGATCGGCGAACTGCCTGTCTTCTGGCGCAGTGCGCCACCCAGCGGCGGCGATTTGGGTCGCGGACCGGTGCTCTATCTGCACGGTGTACCGACCAACTCCGACGAGTGGGTGGCTCCCCACTCCGCTCAGCGAACCCGGCCGTGGTGGCGGCGATGGTGGCGGCGCAGGCGAGATACCGACGATTGGGTGGAGCTCCCCAGGTACGAGCGGGGATTCCTGGAGCGCAGTGGGGGACTGGCGGTTGACCTGCCGGGTTTCGGTCGCTCGGGTAAGCCGGGCAATCTCGACTACACGATCGCTGAGTACGCGCGGTTCCTCGAGCGTTTCCTGGACCTCGTCGGGGTGCAGCGGGTGCGCCTCGTGATGCACGGCTGGGGGGCAGTCGGCCTCGCGTTCGCTCAAGCGCACCCGGAGCGCGTGGAGCGCCTGGTGCTGATCAACGCCGTGCCATTTCTACCCGGCTATCGCTGGCACCGAATGGCGCGGCTGTGGCGCACACCGATACTCGGCGAGCTCGTGATGGGGTCGGGCACGCGCACGGCTTTCCGCTACGCCACTCGCGAGTCAAACGCCACCGAGGGACCGATGCCAGGTTTGTTCATCGACTCGATCATCGACCATTTCGATCAGGGCACCCAGCGCGCGATCCTGCGTCTGCATCGAAGCTCTCCGCCGGAGGTTCTCGTGCAGGCCGGCGAGAGACTCGGGACGCTATCGATGCCCGCGCTCGTGATCTGGGGCGAGCGGGACCCCTACGTTCCCGGGCAATTCGCGTCAGCCTACACTCGCGCGCTCGGAAACGCCGAGTTGCTGACACTGCCCGCCGCCGGACACTGGCCCTGGCTGGATCAGCCCGAGCTAATCGACCAGGTCGTCGAGTTCCTTGCCCAGGACGATTCAGCGCGCTGAGGCTGCGCTGCACTGATGGGAAGCGCGGGGCGCGGCGCCGGCACCACCTCGCAAGGGGCCGCACTGGGCGGTGGCGGGCTCGATCCTCCCCGCCACGCACGCATCACGGAAGGGGCGCTCGCGATGCTCAGCCGGCGGCGTCCGGCGGTCCTTGCACTCGCGGTGAGCACGCCGCTCGCGCTTGCCTACCTGATCTTCGCGCCACCGAGTGCCGACCTCGCCGCGGCCTCCTATCGCAGCTACCTGTTCGCGCACTTCGGCCTGACTCTCTGGGACAACGGCTGGTATGGCGGCCATCACCTGCTTGCCTACAGCCTGCTCTCGCCGGCACTCGGGGCACCGCTTGGACCACGACTGCCGCAGGCGATCGCGGCGGTGCTGGCGGCGGTGCTGTTCGCTGAGTTGACCGCCGAGCGCTTTCCGCGGCTCGCCGCGCGGGTTGGGAGCCTCTGGTTTGCGCTCGGTGTCGGCGTCGAGCTCCTGTCGGGGCGTGTCCCCTTCGATATCGGCCTGGCGATCGGCCTGGGAGCGCTGGTGGCCGCTGATCGCCGGTTCAGGATTGGAGCGCTCTGCTTAGCGGCTCTCTGCTCACTGGCCAGTCCAGTCGCGGGGGCGTTTCTCGCGCTCGCCTGCCTCGCCTGGACCGTGAGCGGCAACGCGCGCCCTGAGCCACTTCGGATCCGGCGCATATATGCGTCCAGCGCTTCGCGATTCATCGAGTCTCGCGAGCGTGCGGCGGTGCCGGTCGGCAGGCCCTTTCGACTGAGTCTCGGGGTCCTCGCTCTGCTCGTGATCGCCGTGGGCGCAGTGCTCTTCCCCGAGGGCGGCTCTGAGCCGTTCGCGGCGTCCTCGTTCTGGCCGGCCGAGGCGCTCACTCTGGCGCTCTATGTCCTGCTCCCCGCCGAGCAGCGAGTCCTGCGCATGGGCGCACTGATGTATGGGGCGGCGCTGCTGGCGGCCTTTCTCCTACCCACCGCCGTTGGCGGCAACGCGGTGAGACTCGGTGCGCTTTTCGGCGGGCCGCTCGCCGCCTGCGCGTGGCGCCAAGACAATCGTCGTGTAGTGCTGGTGCTTGCGCCTTTCCTGCTCTACTGGCAACTCGTCGCGCCGATCCACGATGTGCTCTCGGCAACCTCTGACCCAGCGGTCCAGTCCTCCTACTACGCGCCTCTGCTCGAGCAACTGGACAGCCTCGGAGCGACCGGGCCGGAACATCCGACGCGCATCGAGGTGGTCCCCACCCGAGATCACTGGGAAGCCCGCTGGCTGGCCCCGCAGATCGCGCTGGCGCGTGGCTGGGAGCGCCAGCTCGACCGCGCCGAGGACGCGCTCTTCTACGACTCCCAGGCGCTGACAGCGAGTCGCTACGAGGCTTGGCTACAGGATCAGGCCGTCTCGTATGTCGCCCTGCCGGACGCGCCCCTCGACAGCTCTGGACGAGCCGAGGCCCAGCTCCTCAGCACGGCGCACCTCAGCTACCTGCACGAAATCTGGCACTCGCGCCACTGGCGTCTATTCGCTGTCCGTGGAGCGCGGCCACTTGTGCAGGCAGGCGCCACGCTAGAGCGCATGAGCAGCGACAGCTTCGCGCTCACGGTCTCCCATCCCGGGTCGTTCACTGTGCGTGTGCACTTCACCCCCTATTGGATCCTCGAAAGTCCCGGAGGATGCGTGAGCCGGGGGGCCGGCGACTGGACAGTGCTGCGCGCCAAACGGGCCGGCTCCTTCCGTGTCGGCATCGGTTTCTCGCTGGAACGCATATTCAGACACGGGCCCCGCTGCCGCTGAGCCAGAGCCCATCGTCTAGGCTTTCCCGCGATGCTCTCTCGGCTCCGCCTCCTGCAGGCGCGTGTCCTGCCGCACGGATGGCTGGACGTCCTGCGCCAAGTGTCGCTCTTCGGCGCCGCCTACCTCTGCTACCGGATCGTGCGCGGCATGGTCGAGGGCAAGGCCGCGGCGGCGTTCCAGCACGCCCGCGATCTGATTCAAATCGAGCGCACGCTGCACTTCTTCATCGAGCCAAGCGTGCAGGCCTGGGCGTCCAGCAGCCACCTCGTGATGGACGCCTCGAGCTGGCTGTACGTAAACGCACAGACAACCGTGACGGTCGCCGCACTCATCTACCTCTACCTGCGTCACAACGGCTCGTTCTATTTCGTGCGCAACATGTTCGTGATAGCGATGGCGATCGCGCTGGTCGGCTATTTCTTCTTCCCGACGGCGCCGCCACGGTTCCTGCCCGAGTGGGGCTTCATCGACACGGTCTCCGACATCACGGGCGTGCGTGTTGACCACGCAAGCGCCTCGATGAACGCGCTGTTCAACCCGTATGCCGCTGTTCCCTCGATGCACGTCGCCTTTGCCCTGATGGTGGGCTGGCCGCTGGCGCGTCTCGTGCGCTGGCGAATCGTGCGGGTGCTCTGGTTCCTGTATCCGTTCCTGATGGCGTTTGTGATCATCGCGACCGCCAACCACTTCGTCTTCGACGCTCTGCTGGGCGCACTGACCGCCGGCATCTCCGCCTATGGCGCGCGCTGGCTCGCGCGTGCCAGGCCGGCGGTGTGGCGCTTCTCGCCCGCGACCCTCGGCACTGGCTGAAACCCGATGCGCGCCGTCGATGAACCGATCGAGAGGGCCAGGCGGTGACTCCCCGGCCCTCATCCTCCCGACGTGTGCGGCGGGGAGAACCGCGGCCGCGGCGCAACTCCCGCGCGGCGATCACCTCTGCGCAGCGGCGCGAGATCGTGCGCAATCGGCTGATCGACTCACGGCTGACACCCAACGCGATCTCCCTGACGGGGTTGGCACTCAACATCCTCGCCGCCGTTCTCGTCTGGGAGCGGCTGTTCTTCCTTGGCGGGATCGCGTTCATAGTCGGCTCGATCATGGATACGCTCGATGGACGCTACTCGCGCATGTCGGGTAAGGGCACGCCCTTCGGCGCGTTCCTGGACTCGACGCTCGACCGTATCGAGGAGGGCATCGTGCTGACCGCCGTTGCCGGCTATTTCGCTGAGCGTGGGAGCCAGACCGCGGCGGCGGCCGTGGTGGTCGCGGTGCTCGCCTCGCTGATGGTCTCCTACACCCGGGCAAGGGCCGAGGCGCTGGGGGTGGAATGCAAGGTGGGCATCGCCACGCGCCCGGTGCGGGTAGTGATCCTGGCGATCGGCCTGGTGTTCGCCAGAGGCGCCTCACTGGGCGATTTCCAGTTGCTCAGGCCTGCCGTGTATCTGCTGGCGGCACTCAGCGTACTGACCGTCGCGCAACGCATCCGCCATGTTCAGCGCGAACTCTCCAAGGAGATCCCCCAAGGATCCTGACAGTGGCGCTGTCACCGCCGGCCTTCGGCGGGGTACTCTCCTGGAACTTCTAGGAAGGACATTTTACTCGTGAGCATTTCTCCTAACAGCAACGGCGATGGAGCCTCCACAAACGGCGTAGCGCGCTACCAGTCCGAGAAGGTGCGCGTGGCCATCGTCGGCGTCGGCAACTGCGCCTCGGCCTTCGTTCAGGGCGTCAACTACTACAGGGACGCCGACCCCTCAGAGCAGGTTCCCGGCCTGATGCATGTGGACCTGGGCGGCTACCACGTGCGTGACATCGAGTTCACGGCCGCCTTCGACATCGACTCGACGAAGGTCGGCAAGGATCTCGGTGAAGCCATCTGGGCCGGCCAGAACAACACGATGAAGTTCGCCAAGGTGCCGAAGAAGCTCGGCGTGCCCGTCTACCGCGGCATGACCCACGACGGCCTGGGCAAGTACCTCAAGGAGAAGATCACCAAGGCACCCGGTGAGACCGCCGACATAGTCAAGATCCTCAAAGACACCCATACCGATGTCGTGGTCTCATACCTGCCGGTCGGCTCCGAGCAGGCCACCAAGTGGTACGTCGAGCAGGTGCTGGAGGCCGGCTGTGGTTTCGTCAACTGCATCCCGGTGTTCATCGCCCGCGAGAGTTACTGGGACCGGCGCTTCAAAAAGGCCAAACTGCCGATCGTCGGGGACGACATCAAGTCGCAGGTTGGCGCGACGATCGTGCACCGCAACCTGGCACGGCTGTTCGCCGACCGCGGCGTGAAGATGCTGCGCACCTCACAGCTCAACGTGGGCGGCAACATGGACTTCTACAACATGCTCGAGCGTGAGCGGCTGGAGTCCAAGAAGATCTCCAAGACCAACGCGGTGACGTCGATCATGGATCACCAGCTGCCCGCTTCGGATGTCTACATCGGACCATCGGACTATGTGCCGTGGCTGACCGACCGCAAGTGGGCACACATCCGCGTCGAGGGCCAGGCCTTCGGCGACGTGCCGCTGAACGTCGAGCTGAAGCTCGAGGTGTGGGATTCGCCGAACTCGGCGGGCATCGTGATCGACGCCGTGCGCTGTTGCAAGCTGGCGCTGAACCACGGCATCGGAGGGCAGCTGGACGGCCCGTCCTCATACCTGATGAAGTCGCCGCACAACCAGCGCCCAGACGATCAGGCCCGGCGCGACACCGAGCAGTTCATCGCCAAATACGCCGGGCGTGTTGGCAGCAAGCCGAAGGGACGCAAAGCGCCCGCCAAGGCAAAGAAGGCGTCGCCGGCAACCAGGATCGCCCCATCCGCCAAGGCGCCGGCGCCGGCCAAAGCACGCGCAGTCAAGTAACGGTGGGACAGACGGGGTAGATGGCCGCGTCATTATCGATCGCCCACGTCACGCCCTACCCCTGGGAGGAGCCGCACGAGGTCAACACCTATGTGCGGCTCCTCAGCGCTGGTCTCTCGCGACGCGGGCACCGTGTACTGATCCTGGCACCGTCGCGCTCCGCCGAGCGAGTGCGGGCTTCCCGGAGGGCGCTGCGCACGGCACGTGCACAGCCGGCGACGCTGTTGAGCGGCACCGATACGGGTAGCCCGAATGTCATCGCCGTGGGCGAGGTGCTCGAAGTCTCGCCCACGGCGCGCCGCCGCACGGGCGCTCTGCCAATCGACGTCGCGCGGACGATCGAGGAGCTGCTCGGCGCCATCGACCTCGACATCGTCCACCTGCACGAGCCCTTTGCTCCCAGCGCTTCCAGCGCCGCGCTGCGCCATTCGCGCTCGCTGAACGTGGGATCGTTTCACGCGCCCACAGATCATCTCTTCTCCACTCAGGTGGCCAGGCGCTTCGTCGAGACGTTCTTCGGCCGGCTGGACGCACGTGTGGCTAGCTTTCAGGCCACCGCCCAATTGATGGACCGTCATTTCCCGTCTGACTACCGGGTGATCATGGCCGGTGTCGAGGACAACGACGCGAAGCATCCAGGCAACGCTCGAGACGATCCTGGCGCCCGGCCTGTGAGCCTGCTCTACATCGAGCACGAGGAGCGCCCCGCGCTGCGCCTGTTGCTGCGCGCCCTGCGTCACCTGCGCACGAACGCCGATTGGCGGCTCACGATCGCAAGCACGCGAGGCGACTCGAGCATCACGCCGCTGCGCGCCTCGCTGCGCGCGAATGTGCGCTTCGTCGATCCCAGCGAGCTCTCTGAGGCACAGTTGCTCGCCGACGCCGACGTGATCGTCTGCTCCTCAGAGGGGGCGGCCCCGGCCCCGAGCCTGCTGATGAGAGCGCTCGGCAGCGGCGTGATACCGGCTGCCTCGAGGCTCCCGGTCTACGAGGAGGTGCTGGGCGAGGGGGACCGCGGGCTGCTGTTCGAGCCCGGAGACGCACTCACGCTCGCGGCCCAGCTGGACAGGTTGATCGACGACCGCCAGTTGCGCGATGGCCTGCGCGCGGAGGGGCTCGCCTTCGCCAGCGAGCACACCTGGGAGCGCGCCACCGATGAGCTGGAAGCGGTCTACCGGGAGCTCGTCGCGCGACGCCACACTCCGGTAGAGAGCAGCGCACTCACGCGGCGCCTGACACGGCGCGAGCTGATCGACGTCGATCTGCACATGCATACCGACCACTCCCACGACTGCGCCACACCGGTGGAGGTGCTGCTGGCCGCGGCTCGAGAGCAGGGCCTCGGCGCGATCGCGGTAACAGACCACAACGAGATCTCCGGGGCGCTCGAGGCACGCGAAAAGGCGGCCGCGGCCGGAGTCAAAGTGATCGTCGCCGAGGAGGTGAAGACCGCCAGCCAGGGCGAGGTGATCGGCCTGTTCATCGAGGAGAAGATCCCACGCGGGCTGACACTCGCTGAGACTGTCGCCGAGATCAAGCGTCAAGGGGGGCTCGTGTATGTGCCCCACCCATTCGACCGGATGCACTCGGTCCCTGACTATGAGCATCTGCTGCCGATCCTCGACGATGTCGACGCAATCGAGGTCTTCAACCCGCGCGTGGCGATCGGCGCCTTCAACGAGGAGGCCGTGCGCTTTGCCGCGAAGTACCGGATCGTGGCGGGCGCGGGCTCAGACTCCCACGTGGCTCAGGGCCTCGGATCCGTTCGCATTCGCATGCGCGACTTCGACGGCCCCGAAGAGTTTCTCGCCTCGCTGCGTGAAGCAGACATCATCACGCGACCAACCAGTCTGCTGTATGTGCAGGCACTCAAGTTCATCCAGACGAGAGCGACTCCGGCCTCCGCCCGCAGGGCGCGCAGAGCTCGTCGGGTGCGCCGCGCGACCCAGGGTCCCAAGCGCAACGGTTGATGCACGGTCAAGGACAAGGAAGCTCACCGTCAAAGTCCCTCTGCGTCCATGCCTATAACCGACGATGAGATCCGTGAGAAGTACCTGGAGCGAGCGATACGCGAGCTGAACTCACTCACTCGCTCTCTGCAGTCCTGTCCGCATTGCCCTCGCGGCAACCTGATGCCGGTGCTCGGCTCGGGTCACCCACAGGCGGACATCATGTTGCTCAAGCACGCCCCGGTGCCTTCGGAGATCGAGGAGGGCGTGGCCTTCTACGGGCGTTCGGGTGGAGCGCTCATGAAGTCGCTGAAGCGGCTGTCGATCGACCCGCTCGCCGTCTACGGCACGCTCTGCGTCAAGTGCCCGCTGAGCGATTCCTCGCTGGCCGACCCGGCCTGCATCGCGCGTGTGCTCGAGGAGATCGCGATCGTCTCGCCCAAGATGATCGTCGTGATGGGTCCCGAGGCCCTTGCGGTTCTCGGCCAGCTCGAGATCCCGTTGGCGCGCGAACTGCGCCCGGCGCTCGGCGAGGTTCAGCAACTGACTCCGACGATCGACGCGCTGTATGTGCCCAACATCGACGACTCACTCGACGAGCAGGAAGCCAAGCACGCTTTCTGGTCGGCCTTCCGCGTACTCGGCGAGTGGTACTCGGCACAACCGCCCTATTGAGCCCTGGGCGACCTCAGATCTCCAGCACGATCTTGCCGAGCTTGCCTGCGGCCGCGAAGTGCTCGTAGGCGTCCGCCGCCTGCTCGAGTGCAAAAATCCTGGCGATCGGCACGCGCAGGCGTCCGGTCGCGAACAGCGGCAGGACTTCGTGCTCCACGGCGCGGGCGGCGATCGCTTTCTCCTCCAGTGGCCTGGCTCGCAGTGTCGAGCCATGGATACGAGCACGCTTGCCCATCAGCGCGAGCAGGTTCAGCTCCGTCTTGACGCCGGCGCTCACGCCGATCACGGTTATCCGGCCACCGGTCGACAGCGCGGTCAGGTTCTCCGGCATGTTGGGTGCGCCGACCAACTCCAGGATCACGTCGAACGGACCGTGCTCGGCGAACCCCTCCGGCGGGATCACCTCGGCGCCGAGGTCGGCGACCGCCGAGCGCAGATCCTCTCCGCGAACAGTGGCGGTGACCTGCGCTCCGATCGCGTGGCCCAGCTGAATCGCCGCGGTGCCGACTCCGCCGGCGCCGCCGTGCACGAGCAGCCGCTCACCAGGACGAAGCCCAGCCTGAGTGATCAGCGCGTCGTGGGCGGTCGTGAAAACCTCGGGCAAGCCTCCGGCGGCGAGCCAGTCCAGCGATTCGGGGACTCCCATCAGCTGACGCTCGTGCACGACCGCGAGCTCAGCCTGGGCACCGCCTCCGACGATCGCCATCACACGGTCCCCGATCGCGAAGCGCTCGCTCCCGGAGCCCAGTTCGAGAACCTCGCCCGCCAGCTCCATCCCGGGAATATCCTGGGGGGAACCGGGAGGCGCGGGATACAGACCGCGCCGCTGCATCACGTCCGCGCCGTTGAGTCCCGCCGCGCGCACCCGCACGAGAACCTCACCGCTGCCGGCGGCGGGGTCGGGGTGCTCCTCGATCACGATCTGTCCCTCGCGAATGGTCACGGCGCGCATCAGCCAAGCCTATCTTCAGCCAGCCACGGCCGGCGGCGGCCTCAACGACCTACGCTCGTTCGAGCAGCGCCACACACTCGACGTGGTGGGTCTGGGGGAACATGTCCACCGGGCGAACCTTGCGCAACTCGTAGCCGGCATCGACGAGCTGGGCCGCATTGGGGGCCAGCGTCGTCGGGTTGCACGAGACATACACGATCCGCTTTGGCGAAGCCTCGATGATCCGGCGAACCACTTTCTGAGAGAGCCCGGCGCGCGGCGGATCGACGACCAGCAAATCGGGGCGGCCCGCCCTTTCGACCAGCTCGGGCAACGCCAACCGTGTATCGCCCGCAAAGAAATGCGCCGAGCGGACCTGATTGCGCTTGGCGGCCTCGATCGCGTTGGCGACAGCCTCCGGTATGAGCTCGATCCCCCACAGCTCACCCGCGCGGGGCGCGAGCGTCAGGGCAATCGAGCCGATCCCGCAATAGAGATCGTAGACACGCTCGAAACCCTGCAGCGCGGCGTAGTCAGCGACCAGCCCATAGAGCACCTCTGCCATCTCCGTGTTGGTCTGAAAGAACGCTTCGGGCGATATGCGCAGGTCGAGCTCACCAAGACGCTCAGGCAACTCCGACTCCCCCCAAAGCAGCTCCGTCTGTCCACCGGTGGTTGTCTCGCCAAGCGCCTTGGAGCGACTCCACAGCACGCCGGAGAGATCGTCCCCGAGCTCGCCGTGCAGCGCATGCGCTAGTGAGTAGGCGTCGAGCTCGCCATCGGTGGTGACCAGGCGCACCTGCAGCTTGCGGGTGCGCCGACCCTCTCGCACAACCAGGTTGCGCAGCAGCGCGCGACCGTCGGGTCCGGGCCCGGCACCCTCCGAAGAGTCCCTACGTGCGGCGCCCGGTTCGCTGCCGCGACTCCATGCGCTGAGTCCTTGCCCGCGAGCCCACTGCAGAGCGACGCGAAGAGCGACGTTGCCGAGCTCAGAGGCGAGCAGGCAGTCCTCGATCGCCACCACCTCGTTGGATCCGGCGGGCGCATGAAAGCCACATTGGAGCTCTCCCGAGCTCGAGTCGGCCCCAAACGAGTACTCGAGCTTGTTGCGGTATCGCCATGTCTGCAGGGCGGGCACGATCTCCTCGAGTTCGAAGCCATCGAGGCCGGCGATCCGCCGCAGCGCCTCTCCCACCTGAGACTGCTTGATCTCCAGCTGGCGCTCATAGGGCAGCACTTGCCATGGGACTCCGGGGTGAGCCGCAACCGGCGCTATGCGATCGGGACCCGGGTCGAGCACCTCCACCGTTCGAGCATGGGCGTAGCTGCGCTTGCGCTTGTGCACGACCGCGTGGACGCGGTCCCCCGGGATCGCGCCAGCGACGAAGACGACGTAACCGCCATCTCCCCAGCGGGCGACTCCCTCCCCACCAAACGCCAGCGAGTCGATCGTCAGCTCGAGCACCTGGCCACGCTCCGGGCGTGCGCCGAGCACGGGTGCTGCAGTCGGCGGCTGCGCGTCCAAGACCGTCTTCAGGGGATCGCTCTGCACAGAACAAGCATTGCAGCCTCTCTGTGGATGCGGGGCTGCGCGTCGCCGCGGTGGCTAGCGGAGCTTGTCGCGAACCTTGCGGCTGGCACGCAGGAGCTCGTCTCCGCCACGCTCCACGATCTGCTCGAGCTCCACCAGCAGATCCTCGGTCTGCTTGCGTCCCGCCGAAATCAACCGCTGCGCCAGATCCTCGGCATCCTTGTGCGTCAGACGACCGCGCGAGGCGGCATCATCGAGCGTCTCCTGCAGACGATCACCGGTGAACATGATCCCGCGCGCCAGTCGATCGCGGATCGCCATCAGCGCGGCGCCAAACGCGTCGTCGGCCGAGCTCGATGCACTGCTGGCCCCCGACTTGGCCCGTTGGACGCCGACTGAGGGAGGCGTCGCGGAGCGTGTCGGTTTGGCTGTATGTTTGGGTTTGGCGGGCTTTGCGGGAGCCGCCGCCGCTTTGACGGCGGCCTTTTTGGCCGGCCGTTTGGTGGACTTCGAAGCGGCACGAGAACGCGAGCTCTCTGCGCTCTTTTCCTGATCGGCTCTGGGTTTGGGCCGTCCGGAGGACTTGGGCTGGGGCATATTGGCGCTCCTCGATTAAGACTGAAAGCCGAGGCTAGCGCAGATCATCACTTGCCGCGCCCATGAGCAGAAACTCCAGCAGGGCCTTCTGCGCATGGCGCCGGTTCTCGGCCTGATCCCAGATGCGCTGGCGCTCACCGTAGAGCAGCTCGGCTGTGATCTCCTCGCCCGGATGCGCAGGCAGGTCGTGCATCGCAAACGCCCCGCCAGCCGCGGCGTCGAGCAGCGCGTCATCGAGGCGGTAGTCGCCAAACGCGGCGCGGCGAGATGCGGCGGTCTGCTCGTCTCCCATGCTCACCCACACATCGGTGTAGACAGCGCATGCGCCGGCCACGGCCTCGAGAGGGTCGGTGTGCAAGCTCAACGATCCGCGTGCTTGGGCAGCCAGAGGCAGATCATCCTCGAGCGTGTATCCGGGCGGCGAGGCAACTGCGACGTCGAGCCCCGCGAGCGTGCCGAGGATCGCCAACGAGCGGGCAACATTGTTGCCGTCGCCGACATACGCCAGACGCAGGCGGGTCGGACCGTCAAAGGTGCCGTACGCCTCGCGCAGCGTCAGCAGATCAGCCAACGCCTGGCACGGGTGGTGCAGCGCGGTGAGCATATTTATCACCGGGATCGTGCTGTGCTTGGCGAGCTCCTCGAGCATCTCGTGTGGGCCCGTGCGCACGCCGACCGCGGCGACCTGGCGCGAGAGTATGAGCGCCGTGTCACGCACAGCCTCGCCGCGCGAGAGTTGCATCTCGTCGGCGCGCAGAACCACGGAATGCCCGCTGAGCTCATCGACGCCGACCTCGAAAGACAGGCGCGTGCGTGTCGAGGGCTTCTCGAAAATCAGCGCGACACTGTGCCCGGCGAGCGAGCTCGAGGCGAGCGGCGCGGCCTTCAGCTCCAGCGCACGGTCGATCAGTGCGTCGAGCTCGGACGCCGATAGCTCGGCCCCAGTCAGAAAGTGGCGTGCCATGGAATCGAGCAGTTTAGGCTGACGGAGCCCACCACGGTGTGCGATGGTCTGCGCAACTGCACATGCCGAAAGAGGGACAATCGATGAACAGGCGCCTACCCGTTGTTCTGCCGGTCTGCTGCGCACTTGTGTTCGCGACCGGTTGCGGATCGAGCTCCAAAAGCTCCACAGCTGGCTCGAGCGGCTCCGCGACGTCAGCGGCTGCCGCCACCGGCGGGCTGAAGTCCGACACCACTCCCAAGTATGCGTCGCCGTCCAAATCGTCTCCCGTGCAGAGCGGCACCGTGCAGATCTCCTACCACGACATCGCGATCAATCCCGACACCGTCAGAGTCAAGGCCGGGAGCACCGTCGAGTGGACCGACGAAGACGAAGTGACACACAACGTGACCAGCGAGTCAGGACCGGCGAAGTTCGCCTCGAAGGATCTGCACTACGGCTCGACGTTCGAGATCAAGCTGACCAGGCCAGGGACGATCCACTACGAGTGCACGTACCACCCGGCGAGCATGAATGGAACGATCGAAGTGGTGAAGTAGTCAGGCGCGTCTAACCAAAGTCGGGCATGCCCTCCCGCACAGTCGAGGCAGTCGCGTATGTGCGGCGCGGTATCCGGCCGGCGGCATGCGCGAGCCGGCCCGATACCACCGCACAGCGCATCGCGTGAGCCATCGCGACCGGATTCTCGGCGCGGGACACGGCGCTCGCCACCATCACGGCATCGCATCCCAGCTCCATCGCGAGCGTCGCGTCGGAGGCGGTGCCAATGCCGGCATCGAGCACCACCGGAACATCGACGCTCTCGCGAATCAAAGAGATGTTGTAGGGATTGCGGATGCCCATCCCGCTGCCAATGGGCGAGCCCAGCGGCATCACGGCGGCACAGCCGATGTCAGCCAGGCGCCGGGCGAGCACCGGATCATCGCTGGTGTAGGGCAGGACGACAAAGCCGTCGTCAACGAGCTCCTCCGCGGCGCGCAACAGCTCAACTGAATCGGGCATGAGTGTCTCCTCATCGCCGATCACCTCCAGCTTTATCCAGTCCGTCGCAAAAGCTTCCCGTGCAAGCTTGGCTGTGAGAACAGCGTCGCGGGCCGTGTGGCAGCCGGCGGTGTTGGGCAGCAGCTCGACGCCCGTCCTGGCGATCACATCGATCAGCGAATCCGTCGACTTGGGATCCGGGCCCAGTCGCCGCAATGCCACCGTCACCAGTTCACTGGCGCTGGCCTTGATCGACGCATACAGCAGCTCGAGCGACGCGAAGCCACCTGTGCCGAGCAGCAGGCGCGAGTCCAGGGAGCGCTCGGCGATTCGCAGCCTGTCGGGGCTCTCGTGATCCGCCACCGGCTGTCCCTGAGCGCCGTCCATGTGTCCCATCATCCTCCCTGCATCGCGCCGAGCACCTCGACGCGGGCGTCCTCGCCGAGGGAGAACGTCGACCAGTCGGCGCGTGGTATGACCTCGCCGTCGACCGCGATGGCGACACCGCGAGCGTCACGCGGCAGGTTCAATCGCTCCACGACGAGGGCCACGGTGGCTCCGGCGGGCAGATCTGAATCCTTCCCGTTTAGGACTATCACCCTAGGATCTCCATCACGTCCCCTTTGGCCTGCTCGAGGACGGGCCTGTGCGGGTCGCATGCTTCGGCGAACTCGCCGAGGGCATCGGGCATCGAGCCAGTCAGCGCTCCCGTCACCAGATCCGCGGTAAGCGGGGTGAGCAGGATGCCGTTGCGATGATGGCCGGTCGCCCAGCAGAGGCCTGCAAGCTTTCCGGGGCCGATCAGCGGAGTGTTGTCGGGACTGCCTGGTCTGAGTCCCACACCGATCTCCTCGATGTGAAGCTCAGCGACACCCGGGACGAGCTCCTGCGCCGCACGGAGCAACTCATAGACAGCTCCGGCGCTCGGCTCCAGCTCAAAGCCCCGCTCCTCCATGCTTGCTCCCAGTACGTAGCGCCCGTCTGAGCGGGGGACCAGGTAGCCGCCCCGATAGCGCACCACTCCGCTGAGCAGACCGGGGCCAGTCCGATCGCGCAAGCGCAAGATCTGTCCCTTGACCGGTCGCACCGGCACGAGCTCATCGGGCTCGAGGCCGCCCAGTGAGGCGCTCCATGCACCGCCGGCGACCACGACCGCGCCGCAGGACAGACGCCCCCCATCGCTCAGCTCCACACCCGTCACCCGCCCGAGGCGGCGGTCGACCGCGAGTGCCGCCACTGGTGTCTGCTCGCGCACCTCTACGCCCTGAAGCGCGCAGGCGCGGCGCAGCGCGGCGAGGACCAGACGCGGATCCACGCTGTGATCCTCGGGCGCGCGCAGAGCCAGGCGCACGGTCGGGGCAAGGGCCGGCTCGAGCTCGCGGGCCTCGCTGGGTCGCATCCTCACGGTATGCAGACCGAGTGCGTCACGAAACTTGATCTGGCGTTCGAGCTCGCGGGCCTCGTCCTCGTCGCGAGCCACCAGCAGCGCGCCGTTCTGGCGCAGGCCGACCTCGATCCCCGAGAGCTCCTCCAGGTCGCCCGCGAAATCCGGCCACATCTGCGCCGAGCGCACTCCCAGCCCGAGCGACAGTCTGCCCGCCTCGCCGAACTCGGCCTCCGCGACCGGCGCGAGCATCCCAGCGGCGACGTGAGATGCACCCTCACCGACCCGATCGCGCTCGAGCAGGATCACCGACATTCCGCTGGAACGTGCTCGCAGCGCCACAGAGAGGCCGATGATGCCGCCGCCGATGATCAACACATCAACAACTGCTGAGGCGCTCTTGGACATTGCTGTGATGCTAGCCCCACAGGTGTCAGACTTGCCCGCGATGTCCGCAACGAGCCCAGGCACAGACCGTCGTGGCCGTCTGGCCGCGGCACGGCTCTATCTGGTGTGTGACTCACGGCCGGGAGGGCGGAGCCTGGGGCAGATCCTGCCGGCCGCGGTCGCGGGCGGCGTTCAGATCGTGCAGTTGCGAGAGAAGCGCGCCACTGACTCCGAGCTCACGCGGCTTGCCTGTGGCGCACGCGAGCTGTGTGATCGCCTCGGCGTGCTGCTGATCATCAACGACCGCCCGGCTGTCGCCTTCCAGGCGGGCGCCGACGGAGTGCATCTCGGACAAACGGACATGCCTGTCGAGGAGGCGCGCGAGGTCGTCGGGCCCGACACGCTGATTGGACTCTCGACGCACTCCTACGCCCAGGTAGACGCAGCCGCCGCGTCAAACATCGACTACATCGGCGTGGGACCGGTCCACGAGACGCCCACGAAGCCCGGACGAGCCGCGGTCGGCGTGGAGCTGGTGCACTACGCGTCCAGCTGTGCTCAGATGCCGTTCTTCGCGATCGGTGGGATAACTCAGAGCAACCTCGCCGAGGTGATCGCGGCGGGCGCCCACAGAGTCGCCGTCGTGAGGGCGATCGCGCAGGCTGAGGATCCCGAGCGAGCGGCGCGATCGCTGACCGCGGAGCTCGAGCGGCACTCGTTGGTAGTGGAGCGCGATGCAAACGCCCGCTAGCGCTCCCGAGCCTCCCAGCCGCCGTGGGCGCGGACCCAGCGCCGAGGAGTTGCGCGCCACGCTCGAGCCACTCGCCGAAGGCGAGCGCCCGGGGGCGCTGATCATCGCGGTCGTCGTCGCCGCCCTGCTCGGCCTGGCTGTCATCGTCGGCGCCGCGAGCGTCCACGAACTCGAGCGCCACGGCGGCTCACTCGCCGGGGGAATCTTCCTCGCTTCGGTGTTTGCGGCGCTGGCGATTGGGATGTACCGGCGGCTCTACTGGGCGGTGCTGGGCTTCGAGGCGCTGCTCGCCTTCCAGATACTCGTCACATCCCTAGCCCTGGTGGTGGCGTCGACGATCACCGCGGCGGCGCTCTGCCTCATCAGCATTCTGTTGGGCGGCTGGCTCTTTTGGAAGCTCGTACGGGTGATGGGGCGGATTCAGGCCGGCACTAGAGGCTCCCAGGAGAACCTTCGATAGGCTGATCCCTATGTCTGAGACCTCTTATGACTGCATCGTCGTCGGCTCCGGCCCAGGTGGGTACGTGGCCGCGATCCGCGCGGCACAACTGGGTAAGAAGACCGCCGTCGTGGAGAAGGACAAGGTCGGCGGTCGCTGCCTGAACTACGCCTGCATCCCAGCCAAGGCTGTGCTCCGCTCGGCGGATCTGCTGAGCGAGATTCGCGAGGCCGACGAGTACGGGCTGAGGGTCAGCGGCGTCGAGGTCGACTACGGCGCGATCCAGGAGCGCCGCAGGAAGGTCGTCTCGACCCTGACCGGTGGCGTCTCTGGCCTCTTCAAGAAAAATAAAATCGATCTGATCGAGGGTGAGGCGTCGCTCACAGCCTCCGGGAACGTGCTGATCGGAGATCGGGAGATCGAGGCCGGCACGGTGATCTTGGCAGCCGGTTCGGTGAAGCGCTCGATTCCCGGCGTGGAGTTCGGAGGCCGGGTGATCGGCACCGAGGAGGCTTGGGCACTGGCCGCACTGCCCAAGCGCCTGGCGATACTCGGAGCCGGTGCGTCGGGTGCGGAGATCGCTTCGGGCTTTGCTCGCCTGGGCAGCGAGGTGCAGCTGTTCGAGGCGCTCGAGCGCGTGCTCCCCAGCGAGGATGCTGACATCTCGCGGCTGGTGGAGCGTGGACTGAAGAAGCAGGGTATGCGGGTCTTCACCAAGACCCTCGTGCAGGACGTCCGCGCCGGCGAGAACAGCGTGAAGTTCTCCTACGGCTCAGAGTCAGCCGAGGTCGACTACCTGGTCATCGCCGCCGGCCGCGGCGCAGATGTCGAGGCACTGGGATTGAGCCAAGCGGGTGTCGAGGTCGACGAGCGAGGCCTCGTGAAGGTCGATGGCGCCCTGCGCACCAACGTCAAGGGCATCTACGCGATCGGCGATCTCGTAGCCGGCCCGGCACTGGCGCACAAGGCCTCCGATGAGGGAGTCATCGCGGCCGAGGACTCCGCCGGCCGCCAGACACACCCGATCTCTCACGTGGACATCCCCCGCGCCACGTTCTGCACTCCCAACGTCGGCTCTTTCGGCCTGACCGAGGCACAGGCCAGGGAGCAAGGCCACGACGTGGTGGTCGGCAAGGTCCCCTATGGAGCCGTCGGCGGTGGCACAGTCTACGGCGACCGCACGGGCCTCGTGAAGATCGTCGGCGAGAGCAAATACGGAGAGCTGCTCGGCGGGCACATCGTCGGCGCGAGGGCAACAGAGCTGATCCAGGAGCTCGTCAACGTCCGCGCGCTCGAGGGCGGCTACAGCGAGGTCGCACGCATCATCCACGGCCACCCAACACTGTCCGAGACGGTCATGGAGGCTGGGCGCGCGGCCGATGGCTGGCTGATCCACGGCTGATCCGACACCGGCGATGTCGCCCCCAGACGCCGCCTTCTACTTCGACCTCGCCAGTCCGCTGGCATACCTGGCCTCAGAGCAGGTGCTGCAGACGCTGCCCTCCCCGGCGCAATGGCAGCCGGTGCTCGCGCGCGCGTTGCCAGCGGCGGACTTCTGCGAAAGTTTTCGCTGTGAAAACGAGCGCGACATCTTCGCGCTCGAGATCGAACGCCGCGCTGCAGGGCTCGGGCTGCAGAAGCTGCGCTGGCCGTCTCCTTTCCCGTTCGACAGCGAGCCCGCGATGCGCGTGGCTACCTACGCCAAGTCCATCGGCCGCGCGGTGCCTTTTGCGCAGGCCGCGTTTCGCCAGGCGTTCGCCGGCGGGCACAGCCTCGAGGATCTCGACTTCGTGCTGCTCGCGGCAGCGGCCTGCGAGATGCATCCTCGGGTCGTCCTGCAGAGCCTCGAGCGCGACTCGGTGTACAGAGATCTCACGACAAACACGGCGCTGGCGATGAGCGCGGGTGTCAGGAGCGTGCCGGCGATCAGAATCGGTGAGCGCATCTTCGACGGCCAGGAGTTTCTGCGGGACGCCTATGTCCACCTCCAGAAGACCGCGGGCAGCGAGCGATGAAAGCCGACCACGCGTATCGGATGATCCTCACCCGCGGTGGACGGGCTCCCGCGCTGTTGGCCGACACGAGCCGCATAGATCACGTCGAGGTCGTCGAGGTCGACAGCGGCGAGGTCGTGCTTTTCTGGGACTGTGCGCCACAGACCGCCTCGCGGCTGGCTCGGGGACTCCGCACAGACCTCGCGCAACTAGAAGCCGATGAGCTGCTCGACCGTTACCGCACAATTGAGCTGTAGAGCCGCGTGGCGGGCGCTGCTAGCCTGCAAAGGGCCCGATGCGCACCGCTGAGCCCACCGCCCGCGAACAGCCACACGAGCTGTGGGTGTGTGACCTCGGCACATTGCCCTACCGGCGTGCGCTGACAATTCAGGAGCGGATCAGGGAGCTCAGGCAAGCGGGTGAGATCCCCGACACGCTGCTGCTGCTCGAGCACCCGCCTGTCTATACACGCGGGCGACGTGCGGGCGAGGATGAGCTCCCGCTCGGCGAGGACTTCTACCGTGCCCAGGGAATCGAAGTCCTGTCGAGCGATCGCGGCGGGCGCGTCACCTATCACGCCCCGGGACAACTCGTCGGCTATCCGATCATGCAGATCGGCGACATCGGCTCCTACCTCCGCACAATGGAGGCGACGATCGTGACAGCACTCGGGGAGCAGGGAATCCTGGCCCGGTCGCGTTGTGAGGAGGGAGCCGACTACACGGGTGTCTGGGTGGACGATCGGAAGATCGCATCGATCGGGGTGCACGTCTCGCACTCGGTCACCACACATGGGTTCGCGGTGAACGTGCAGAACGACCTCGAACCGTTCTCGTGGGTCATCGCGTGCGGTCTTCCGGACATCGCGATGACCTCGGTGCAACGGGAGCTCGGGCCGGGATGCCGATGCGATCCGGCGGCATTCCGCCAGCGCGTGGCGAGCAGTTTCTGTGAGATCCACGGCAAGCGTGAGCGCTGGGTCTCACCACAGACGCTCAGGATCGGGGATCTCCTGGCGGATCCTTCGAGTGCCCCCGCGGCGGCCGGCGTATGAGCTCCGCCGAGGCCACCGACACGCAGTCCGAGCGTAAGCACGTCACACGCTCGCGCGCCAACCCCGGCGGCATGGACGTCCTGAACGTGCTCGGGGACCAGGTGCGACCGCTGCGCGAGCGCAAGCCACCCTGGTTCAAGGTTCCTCCGCCAGGGGGCAAACGCTACCGCGAACTCACCGAGCTGATCTCCTCTGAGAACCTGCACACCGTCTGCCAGGAGGCAGCCTGCCCAAACGTCGGCGAGTGCTGGGAGCGAGGCACGGCCACGTTCATGATCCTTGGCGACACCTGCACCCGGCGTTGCGGCTTCTGCAACGTCAAGACGGGCAAGCCGACCTGGAACGATCCTCTCGAGCCGGCGCGAGTAGCCCGCTCGATCGCGCGCATGGGTCTGCGCCACGCGGTTGTCACCTCCGTCGATCGCGACGACCTGCCGGACAAGGGCGCAAGCGCCTTCGTCGGCGTCATCCGCCAGGTGCGACGTCAGGCGCCGGAGTGCCAGATCGAGGTTCTGACGCCAGACTTCCAGGGCCAGGAGATGCCGCTCGCGAAGGTCATCGCCGAGCGTCCCGACGTCTTCAATCACAATGTCGAGGTGGTGCCGCGTCTGTATTCGGTGGCGCGACGTGGCTCAGCCTTCGAGCGTTCCTGCCGCGTCCTGCGGCTCGCCGGAGAGATGGGCGAAGGAGAGGTGACGACCAAGTCGGGGTTGATGGTCGGACTCGGCGAGACTCACGAGGAGATGGTCGAGACCTTCGGGAAACTGCGCGAGCACGCCGTGCAGGTGCTCACGGTCGGGCAGTACCTGCGTCCCTCCGAGCGACACCTGCCGGTAGTTCGCTACTGGCATCCCGACGAGTTCAGCGCACTGCAAGAGGCTGCCTATCGCCTCGGCTTCGAGCACGTCGCCGCGGGTCCGCTCGTTCGCTCGAGCTACCACGCCGACCAGCACGTGCCACAGAGCCGACCGGGTGTGGGTCCGCTGGCGGCCAGCGGATAGGCTCGTTCTTCTCGCCCGCCGAGAAAACGTCTTGCGCCACCCTCCCATTGATGTTCGCTACAGATCTCACTCCCACGTGACGCGCCTGCTCATCCTCGGCACCGCGCTGCTCTTCATAGTCTTCTTCGCCTTCCTGACCATCAGCGTGATCGCCCACGAAGGACTCACGCTGGCCGGGTTACTCGCGATCTTCATCCTCGCCCTCTTTGGCATAGGGATCGTAGGGGCCCTGCGCAATCCTCCAAGGCAATGAGTACCTCGCCCTTCCTGCCGAGCAGCCACGCACGGCGCGCCGCCGCCACTCGCCGCCGCAGGCGGCGCAGGCGCACCCTCAGTGGAGGGCTGTTACTCATCGTGGCGGTGGTGATCCTGGTCGTGGTGATGCGCGCCGGCGGCAATGCGACACATACAGGCCCGCGCGGCAGTGGACGATCGCAGACTCACTCTCGGGCGCCTGCCACGGCACACCTGCTGAGATCTCAGCTCGGGCTACCGCTCGGCAAAGCGGCGCTGACCCTGAGCGTCGCGCACACCGCCGTGCACGTCGCTTTTCGCGATCCGCCTCGAGCGGGCATGCTGTTCGATCTCGATGACGGTCAGATCTTCTGGGCACGAAACCCATATATGCGCCTGCGCATCGCGAGCCTCACCAAGATGATGACCGCATTGATCACCGTCGAGTCGGCCCCGGCCGACGCCCCCGTGCTCGTCACCAAGCAGGCGGTCGAAGCAGCCGGTTCGAAGGTCGGCGTGCTCCCACTCGGCAAACACGTGCCCTTGGAGAGCATGCTCTACGGCCTGTTGCTGCCGTCCGGCAACGACGCCGCGATTGCCCTCGCCCAGCACGTGGACGGCAGCGTGAGCCGGTTCGTGGCGCAGATGAACGAACAGGCGGCGAGACTTGGCCTCGGTTGCACCCGCTACTCCTCACCATCGGGCTATTTCAACGAACACAACTACTCGTGCGCGGCCGACCTTGCGGTACTGGCTCACGATGATCTGGCTCAACCCCGGATCGCGGCCATCACCAAGACCTACTCGGCCATCCTGCCGTTCCCAATCAAGGGGGGCAGGCTCTACCTCTACAACAACAACCCACTCTTGATCTACGGCTATCCCGGAACCACCGGTTTGAAGACCGGCTACACCGAAGCAGCCGGCAAGTGCCTGGTCGCAACCGCGGAGCGCGACGGCGTGCGCCTCGGGGTGATACTGCTGAACTCACCCAATCCGGCGACCCAGGCTCGACAGCTGCTGGACCGTGGATTTGAGCAGGTCTTTCACCTGGCCCCCGTCGAGGAGCCTCCGATTCCCACCAGCGAGTAGTAGCTCCCCGACAGGCGAGTGCAACGTGGAGCGACATCCTCGTTCCCCAGGGAGTACCTTAGTCACATCAGAATTGACTGGCCAGTCAGCCAAAGGAGACGTAGTGGATCTCGACGACACACCGGAGCAGGCCGCCTACCGTGCACAAGTGCGCAGCTGGCTCGACGAGCACAAAATGGAAGCGCCGATCCTGCAAGGCCCCGGCGCGATCGAGGACGAGCAGGAGATCATTGCCGCACGCCGCGCATGGCAGGGCAAGCTCGCCGAGGGCGGGCTCGCGGGCGTGACCTGGCCAAAGGAGCACGGAGGCCAGGGACTCGGTCCGATCGAGCAGGTGATTTGCAACCAGGAGATCGCGCGGGCAAAAGTCCCCGGAATCCTCGACGTGATCGGCGTCGGCATGCTCGGCCCGACGATCATCGCCCACGGCAACGAGGAGCAGAAGTCTCGCTATCTCGGGGCCATGCTCCACGGCGATGAGGTCTGGTGCCAGATGTTCTCAGAGCCGGCCGCCGGCTCTGACCTCGCAGCCGTGCAGACGCGCGCGCGCCAACAGGACGACGGCACCTGGCGGCTGACCGGCCAGAAGGTGTGGACCACCAACGCCCAGTTCGCCTCTTACGGGCTGCTGCTCGCTCGCACCGACACAGACGTGCCCAAGCACAAGGGCATGACGATGTTCATCGTGCCGATGAACGCCGAGGGCGTGACCGTGCGCGGCCTGCGCCAGATCTCTGGCGAGGCTGAGTTCAACGAGGTCTTCTTCGACGACGTCGCGCTCGAGGAGGGCGCCATCGTCGGCGGCCTCGGCAACGGGTGGGGCACCGGCCTGACGACGCTGATGTTCGAGCGTGTGACCATCGGTCTCGGCAGCGAGGGGCTCGGCTACAACTCGACGCGCTTCGCCGGAGCGATCGCCAAGGACGAGCGCGCGCGGCGCGACCCAGAGGTGCGCCACAGACTCGGTGAGGTAGCGAGCGAATTGCTGGCTGTGAGGTTCACCGGCTACCGCACGCTCACGGCGCTACAGAAAGGCCAGGTTCCTGGTCCTGAGGCTGGCCTTGCCAAGATCACGATCGTCTCAGGCGCGATCAAGGCCGGCGACTTGATCGCCGATGTGCTCGGCCCCGATGCACTCGCCGAGGACAGCGAGTGGGCCTACATGATCTCGTTCCTGCCCGGTCTCAAGTCCGCCGGCGGCACCGAAGAGATCCTCAAGAACACTGTCGGCGAGCGTGTCCTCGGGCTGCCGCCCGAGCCGCGCCTGGACAAGGGAATCCCATTCTCGGAGCTGCGCTCCAAGGAAGGAGCGGCGGCATGAATCTCGCACTTTCAGACGAGCAGGTGTTTCTGCGTGAGGCCGCCCGTGGCGCGCTGTCGCGTTTCAAGACAATCGAAGCCGCGCGCGAGGCTCTAGACGGCGATGAGACCGCCCTGCCCGATCTGTGGCCGATGGCCAGCGAGGCCGGTTGGCCGGGGCTGTTGATCGACGAAGCCCACGGCGGCGCGGGCCTGGATGCGTTCGACGCGATGCTCGTGCTCGGCGAGTGCGGCCGCGTACTCGCCGGTGTGCCGCTGCTCGGTCATCTGCCGGCCACCGCGATCGTCAACGCATCGCCCAATGCCTTCAGCTGGATCGGCGAGCTCGCGAGCGGAGAGAAGCGTGCCGCGTACCTGCCCAGCTGCCCTCCCAACGACGTCGGCGACGGCTGGAGCAGCGACTCGCGAGGCGGCCTCGCACGCGGTGAGCTACCGCATGCCGCGGCAGCCGACGACAGCGGCAAAACCACGGTGAGCGGCAGCTTTGCGTTCGTTCCCGACGCGCCCGGCGCAAGCGGGTTCGTGGGCGTCGCTTTGATCGATGGCAAACCGACTGGTGTGGCGATCCTCAGCGAGTCCCCAGGTGTCCAGATCGAGCCCACGATGCGCTACGACTCCACTCGTTCGTTGGCTCACGTGACCTTCCAGGACGCGCCGGCGATCGTGCTCGACGCCCCGGAGGAAGCGCTCTCATCTGCCTGGTACCTCGCGCAGGCGCTGATCGCCGCCGAGTCGCTCGGCAGCGTCGAAACCGCACTCGATGTGTCGGTCGCATACGCCAAGGAGCGCTTTACCTTCGGTCGCGCGATCGGCTCCTACCAAGCCATCAAGCATGCGCTCACCGAGTTGCTTCGTCAACTCGAAAACGGCCGATCGCTGCTCTACTACGCGGGCTGGGCGCGTGCCGGCGCGCCGACAGAGTTCCCGCTTGCCGCCAGCGCCGCGCGATCGGTCGCCGGGCGTGCGCTCGACGATGCCGCGCGCACGATGATCTCCGTGCACGGCGGCATCGGTGCCACCTGGGAGCACGATGCTCCGCTCTACTTCCGCCGCGCGCAGCTCTCGCGGCGTCTGCTCGGTGGCACCGCCAGCGCCACCGACCGGGTGGCGGGTGAGCTGATCGCCCAGAGCGAGGCGGCGTGATGGCGCATCTTGCTGGTCGCAGTCAGCTCGGGGTTCGATGAGCCGCGAGGCTTGGTGAACTAACTAGCGAGAGCGGCGGCGGCCGTGGTGCTTTGCTCTGGCTGCCGTCGCCGTGGAGGCTTCAGCTTCCAGAGCCGCCAGCACCGGAGCACCGTAGGCGCCGTCAACCGCTTCGAGAATCTGCTGTTCTGAGCCACAGTTGATGCAGAAGCCGTGCTGGGACCAGCCGATCGCGCGCGCAAGCACCTGATCGGCATAGCTCACGCCGGTTGCGTCGTGTCCGTAGTAGTCATACGCGGCGTCCCAGGCGCTGCCTTCCAAGCCATAACCCGCACCGTCAACCGACAGCAAGTGAGCCCCGGCCATGATCGCGTCGAAGTCATCGTAGATCGACGGGTGCTTGGCGGTCCGGTGGTCGTAGTTGGCGGGGCGTTTACCGTAGATGTAGGAATCGGCGACGAGATCCCAGGTCGATGGGGTGCCTGCCCCTCCGTTGGTGACGTTGAACTGCATTGGGCCGCCGCAGCAGTTGGCGAAGTTCAGACCGTGGTAAGTGCTCGGTGCGGTCGAGAAAGCCGACTCCTGCTTGTGGATCGACGCCAGCAGCAACCAGTTGACGCCGAAGGTCTTCTGCGCGACCGCGTAGATCGGATAGAAGCCAGCCATCCAGGCCTTGGATATATGTGTGGATGGGCTGTCTTCAAACAGCGGCCGGTCATGGGTCTGCTGAGCGGTCGAAGGAGTCGCCACGATCGCCGACCTGGTAGCGGAGCCCTGCGAGTCGGCGACCTCGTGCTGACGCTCGAAGGACTCCTGCTCGCTGGCAGCGACCACAGGGGTTCGTGCCGTCACGAGAACGGCGGGTGGCGCCGCGACGGCCGGCGCCGCGGATCTTCCGATGGTCCCCGTCAGGACAGCCACCAGCCCAGCCACGCCTAAAACGAAAAGGGCACCAGCCAGCGCCCATGAACCGCGTTCGCGTGCCGGCAGCGGAATGTTGCCATCCTGGCCACACAGCGGTGGCCGTGAACGGCGCTCGAAGATCTTTATGAATACTCCTTCATACGAACCAACGCCTACGGTAGCGGCCGAGCTTAAAGCGAAGCTGCCATGCGGCGCGGCATTGCTCGCCTCGGTGGAGCCTCATGATCTCACCGATGTGCGGCGGATTGCTGGCGGTTGCGGCGTTGTCCTGACGCCATCGTCCTGAAAGTAGGCGCGCGATCGGTGGTCTATCCGAGCTCCGCCTCAGAACAGAACGATGCCGGGTTCGTGAAATCCGGCATCTGACACAGCCAATGCCTTCGGTGCGGCCGATCAGACTCTCAGGGCCCGGCGTACCAATCGATCGAAGATCAGATCGGGCAGCAGCCGCTTGGCGAACAGCATCGCCCAGGCGTCCGCGCCAACCAGGTAGCGAGTCTTCATGCGCCGTGAAGTGAGTGCCTCCTCGATTTTCTCCGCGACCTTCTCGGGCGGTAGGCCTCGCTTGGCGGTGCTCTCCAGAGCCTTGCTCAATGCGCCCGGAACGTGACCATAGTAGGCCGAGAGCTCCGCAGGGATGCTCGCTCGAGCGGCTTCGGCACGGTACTTCGCCCAAATCGGCGTGGCTACCGACCCCGGCTCGATCAACGTCACCTGAACGCCCGAAGTGCGCAGTTCTACACGCAAGGTGTCTGCTATGGCCTCCAGTGCGTGCTTCGACGCCGCGTAGGGAGCTGTGTAGGCCATCGCCACGCGCCCGCCGATGGATGAAGTGAACACGATCCGCCCGTGCGCTTTGCGCAGCAGCGGCAGCAGCGCCTGAGTGACGGCGACGTGGCCGAACAGATTGACCTCGAACACGCTTCGCAGCGCATCCATGGAGATCAACTCGAGCGGACCGCCATAGCCGAGACCAGCGTTGTTCACGAGCGCGTCGAGCGAGCCCTCCCGATCGCTCACTTGATGCGCGGCTCGCATGATCTGGGCGTGATCGGTGACATCGAGGATCAGCGGGATCAACCGCTCACCCCGATCGGCGATCAGCGACTCGCCATCGCGCTCGGAGCGCACTCCGGCGAAGACCTTCCAGCCAGACGCTGCCAGACGCAGAGCCGTGGCCCGGCCGATACCGGTCGATGCGCCGGTGATCAGTGCCGTCGGCATCGACCGACCCTGACGCAACGTGCGCCCCCCGCGCTGCCGATCAGTGACGCTCAACAGACGTGAGCGAATCGCGCTTGCCGCTCAGAGTCTGCATCAGATCCGCGAACGCCGCCGAGAATTTTTCTACGCCCTCACGCTCCAGCGTGTCTGTCACATCCTCGTAGCTCACACCGGCGGAGCGGAGATCGTCGAGCACGCGTTGGGCGTCGTCGACGCCCGCTCTCAGACGGTCCTGCGGCTCGCCGTGATCCTGGTAGGCCCTGATCGTCTCCTCGGGCATCGTGTTCACGGTGTCCGGGCCGAGTAGCTCCTCGACGTAGAGTGTGTCGGCGTAGTCCGGGTTCTTTGTTGATGTAGAGGCCCACAGAACGCGCTGTGGCGTGGCGCCCTTGCTCGCCAGATACTCCCAGCGCGGACCGGAGAACACCTCCAGATAATGAGCGTATGCGAGCTTCGCGTTGGCGATCGCGAGCTTGCCCTTCAGCTCGTCGTGGCCGCCAATCTGATCGAGACGTCTGTCCGCCTCGGTGTCGATCCTCGAGACGAAGAAACTCGCAACCGATGCGAGCTTCTCTGGGTCACCGCCCTCGGCGACGAGCCTCTCGAGGCCGCGCACATAGGACTCGGCGACCTCGCCGTAGCGGCGCAGCGAGAAGATCAGGGTGACGTTGATCGAGTGGCCCTTGGAGATCACATCCTCGATCGCTGCGAGCCCAGGCTTGGTCGCGGGGATCTTGACCATCAGATTCCGCCTATCGACCTCCTTGTGTAGGCGCATCGCCTCGCGGAATGTCTGCAGCGTGTCATAGGCCAATCGCGGGTCGACCTCCAGAGAGACGTAGCCGTCGCGGCCGCGTCCCGCAACCCAGACGGGATGGAAGAGGTCACAGGCATCCTGGATGTCCCGCTGGGCCAAAGCCCAGAAGGTCGCCTCGACATCGTCGCCCTGAGCGGCCAGTTCGTGTATCTGCTCGTCGTAGGCATTGCCCGTCCCCATCGCCTTTTCGAAGATCGACGGGTTAGACGTGGCCCCGACAACCGAGTAGTCATCGATCAGCTCCCGCAGGTGCCCGCCGCGAACAGAGTCGCGCGAGAGGAAGTCAACCCACACGCTCTGCCCGAGGGCCGACAGGCGCTGGAGGGGCGTGTGCGAATCGGTGGGCATGTTTCTCCTTAGTTTCTCGAGTCGAGTAGCGCCTGAGCGCGGGCTGTGATTCCGGCGGTGTCGAAGCCGAGCTTGGCGAGGATCGTGGCACCCGGCGCGGAGGCGCCAAAGCGGTCGAGGCCGAGTACATCGCCGTCGCTGCCGACCCACTTCCACCAGCTGATGGTCGCACCCGGCTCGACCGCCAGGCGCGTGCGCACGGCAGGCGGGAGCACCCCGTCTCGATACTCCTGGGTCTGTGCCTCGAACAGCTCGATGCACGGCATCGAGACGACACGGACGTGTGTGCCGCGCTCAGCGAGGGCTTGCCCGGCAGCCAGCGTTGGGGGGACCTCCGCGCCCGTGGAGATGAGAATGATCTCAGGCGTCTGGCCACCGGAGTCCCACAGCACATAGCCGCCGCGGTCGAGCATCGCCGCCGGGGCCACCTCGGAGCGATCGAGCACATCGACGTTCTGGCGCGAGAGCAGCAGGGCGACCGGACCGTCGGTCCGTTCGAGCGCGACCCGCCAGGCCTCGGCCGTCTCGTTGGGGTCACCGGGGCGGATCACCCACAGGTGGGGGATTGCGCGCAGCGAGGCATAGTGCTCGATCGGCTCGTGAGTGGGGCCGTCCTCGCCGACGGCGACGGAGTCGTGTGTCCAGACCCACAGGACCGGCAGATTCATCAGCGCCGACAGGCGGACGGCGCCACGCATGTAGTCGGAGAAGATCAGGAACGTCGAGCCGTAGGGCTTGACGATGCCGCCGTGGGCGCATGCGCCGTTGACGATCGCGCCCATCGCGTGCTCACGGATGCCGAACGGGATGTTGCGCCCGGCGTGGACACGCGAGAACAGCCCGGCGCCCTCGTAGAGGGTCTTGGTCGACTCGACCAGGTCCGCCGCGCCGCCGATCATTGTGGGCCCATACTCGGCGAAGGCCGCCATCGTCTTCTGGCCCGCCGAGCGGGTTGCTACAGATTCGCCCGCCGCCCACGTGGGCAGTGCCTCACGCCAGCCCTCGCGCATCTCGCCACGCCAGGCGCGGTCCCAGTCATCGGCCATGTCCGGGAACTTCTCACGCCAGGTCTGCAAGCGAGAGTGCCACTCGCTTGCAATAGCGGCGCCCGACCGCTTCAGCGACATGTGCTCATAGACCGAGTCGTCGACCCAGAACTTCTTGTCGGGGTCGAAGCCCATCACCTCCTTGGTCGCCCTGACCTCGTCTTCGCCGAGCGGCGAGCCATGCGACTTGGCGGTGTCGGTTGCGCTGGGGGCCGGAAAGGCGATGTGCGAGCGGATCGCGATGAACGAGGGCCGCTCGGTTTCGTCGCGACCCGCCGTGATCGCCGCATCGAGCGCATCGAGATCCTCGGAGTCCTCGACCCGCTGTACGTGCCAGCCGTCGGCTGAGAACCGCTTGGCGTGGTTCTCGCCGTCGAAGGAGAGCGAGGTCGTGCCGTCGATCGTGATGTGGTTGTCGTCGTAGCAGACGACCAGCTTGCCGAGGCCGAAGTTGCCCGCGATCGACGCGGCTTCCTGGCTGATGCCCTCCATCATGTCCCCGTCGGAGCAGATCACGTAGACGTGATGGTCGACGATCTCGGTACCGGGCCGGTTGAAGCGCTCGGCGAGGAAGCGCTCGGCGAGCGCCATGCCTACGGCGTTGGCGACGCCCTGGCCGAGCGGACCTGTCGTCACCTCGATGCCCGGGGTGTGGCCGCGCTCGGGGTGGCCCGGCGTGAGCGAGCCCCACTGGCGGAACTGTTCGAGATCCGACAGCGCGATCGGGAAGCCCGTCAGGTGCAGCAGCGAGTACTGCAGGACGCATGCGTGGCCGGAGCTGAGGACGAAGCGGTCGCGGTCAGGCCAGTCGCGGTCTTCGGGATTCGTGCGAAGGAAGCGCTTGAAAATCGTGTAGGCCAGCGGTGCCAGCGCCATCGCCGTGCCCGGGTGCCCGGCGTTGGCCTTCTGCACCGCGTCCATCGAGAGGCCGCGGATGGTGTCGACTGACAGCTGTGTGATCTTCTCTGATTCCATGTGGGCTCCTTGCTAGCGTGGCTCAAGCGGTATCACGGGCAGCTCCCGGGTGGCGAGCTGAGCTGCGACGGTGCGCAAGGTGAGAGCTGATCCGCGCGTATAGCTCGGGGAGGCTTGGCACATGCCGATCCTAGCGCGGCTGGCCACGTCAGGATCCCCGCTGGGCTCATAGGCGCGGTCTCTCGGCGGCGGCATTTACGAACGGCCTCTAAGGTTATGCCGCGATGGCACATACTCCAGCAAGGTTTCTGCCGCGTGGTGGACTTCGATCCCTCTCGGGTTTTTCGGTTGAGCGCGACGCGCGGTCTCTCTACCACAAGCATTTCGACGACCCTCGCAAGGAGCGCCAGCTGTTCTCGACCTGCTCCTTCTTCACGAGCTTTGGGGCCGTGCGCACGATCACCCACGCGATCCGCGCGGAACGCGGACCCTTCAGGAACATAACTCCCGGCGGGAAACACATTCACCACATGACCTTCGGTATCACCGGTCTGCTCGCGGTCGGTTACCTCTGGCTGCTGGAGATCGGCACAAACGAGCAGCGCCGTGCATCGCGGGTGACATCGTGCCTATTCGGAAGCGGAGCCGCGCTCACGCTGGATGAGTTCGCGCTGTGGCTGAACCTCGAAGACGACTATTGGAGCAAGCAGGGCAGGGAGAGCATTGACGCCGTGGTGCTATTTGGGTCGCTGCTCGCCCTCAGCGTTCTCGGCAAGGATTTCTTTGCCGAGTTGCTGCACACTCAGCGCTCGCCCCCGGCCAAGAGGTTCCTCATGCGCGCGCGGCGCTTCGCTCGCCACCATCCCGACAGCGCGTGGAAGAGGCTGTTCGAGAGCTCATAGAAACAGCCCGCCATCGCCTCGGCTGACAGGAGCTCTGCCCCGGGCACGCTAGATTGACAGGTCATGTCTGAGCGATTCTGCGACGTCGGCGGAGGAATCTCGATTTGCTATGAGACCTTTGGCGACCCCTCCGACCCGACGGCGCTGCTGGTCATGGGCCTCGGCACACAGATGGTGGCCTGGCATGAGGACTTCTGCCTCGGCCTGGCGGCGAGGGGCCTGCATGTGGTGCGCTTCGACAACCGCGACATCGGTCACTCGACCCACCTCGAAGGATCGCCGCCAACAATCGCCCAGTTGCTGCTGCGCAGCTCGGCGGCTGCCCGCTACACGGTCGCAGACATGGCGCTGGACGCCGCCGGCCTGCTGCGCGAGCTGGATCTCGCACCGGCGCACGTGATCGGAGCTTCGATGGGCGGCATGATTGCCCAGACGCTCGCCGCCAGACACCCAGAGTCGGTCTGCTCGCTGACCTCGATCATGTCGACCACGGGCAGCCGCTTTGTGGGGCAGCCGTCGCTCAAGATCTACCCGATCTTCCTGCGCAAGACCCCATCGGGGCGCGAGGCCTTTGTCCAGCACGCGGTGAATCTGTTCGGCAGGATCGGCTCCAGCGGACTGCCTACCGATGAGGCAGACATCCGCGAGTTGGCTGAGCGCAGTTATGACCGCGATCGCGACCGATCCGGCTCCGGGCGTCAGCTCGCCGCAATCATCAGCTCAGGCGACCGCACGGCTGAGCTGCTACGCATTCGGGTCCCCACCCTTGTCATCCACGGCGGCAGCGATCCACTCATCTCGCCTTCCGGAGGCCGCGCCACCGTACGGGCAATCAGAGGCGCACGGCTGTTGATGATCGAGGGTATGGGCCACGACTTGCCGCGGATCGTTTGGCCTCAGCTGATCGACGCGATCCTCGCCAATGCGGAGTTGGCCGCCCGCATTCCGCAGGCGGCGCGTGTCTGATCTGGAGCTCGCGGCCCGGTCTGTTGGCGCTCCCCCAATTCAAGTCCTGAGAGGAGAATGCCGAAACCACGAGCGTGACCCCCTCACGCGCGGCCACAGTCGAGCCGGAGATAGGCGACGACGTCCCGGCGATCTCCGAGACGGATCCCCATGTTCTGCGTGCACGCAGGACCGCGGCGTACACGCGCGCTGCGCTGGGTCTGGCAGGCATCGCGCTTATTCTGCTGCAGAGAACCCTGCTCACGCATCCGCTCCTTGGGATCTTGGGATTTGCGACGATCACACTTTCGGCGGTGGGGCAACGTTTAGCTCCCAACCTGTCCTGGGTACGAGTCGAGGAGTCGCTCGCGGGCGTCGCGGCAATTCTGATCGTCGGGCTCGAGAGTCAGCGCGTGACGGTGCTGAGCCTCCTGTGGCTGGGCGCCGTGGCGTGCGGAGTCATGGCTCGTGGAGGACGCGTCCACTGGATCGGCCGCACGGTGGTAGTGAGCGCACTGGCGCTGCCAGTCATCCGAGAAGGGCATCTCGCCGCCGACCACGCCGGGCTGTGTGTGGCGTCCGTTGGATTGCTGATGACGAGCGGGCGACTCACACGCGAGCTCAACCATCTTCTCCAGCAGGCCCGCTACGACGCTGACCACGACGGCCTGACCGGACTGCTTTCGCGTACAGCCTTCCGCTCGGATCTCGAGCAGGCGGCCGCGGGTGCCACCGAGCAATCGCCGATCTCGTTGCTGCTGATCGATCTGGAGCGCTTCAGAATAGTCAACAAAACCCTGGGACACGCGGCCGGAGACGCACTGCTGGCCACGGTTGGGACACGCATCCGCGAGATAGTCGGCCCCGGACATTCGGTCGGGCGCTTGGGTGGAGACGAGTTCGCGGTGATTCTGCCCGGCGAGGACTCCCTGCCGGTCGCCAGAGCTCTGCTCGAGGCGATGCCACCACACAGCGGGGAGGACTCACGGCCGATATCAGCCTGCCTGGGGGTAGCTCAAACTCCGCGCGACGGAGAGAACGCCGACGCGCTGCTGCGCGCAGGCGACATCGCCCTTCGCGTCGCCAAGCGCAGCGGGCTCGGAGGGCAGATCTCCACCTACACCGGCGATTCGCTCAGCGGCACGGGCGAACAGAGCGCCCGCTACGTGCTGAGCAGGCTGATCGAAGGCAAGGGGCTCACGATGGCCGTCCAGCCGATCGTCGACCTACACACAGGCAAGATCCACGCCTACGAGGCCCTGGCCCGTTTTGGGCGTCGCAGAACCGACAGCCCACTGCACTGGCTGTCCGTTGCGGAGGAGTTCGGTGAGCGCGATCTATTGGAGCGCGCCTGTCTGAAGGTGGCACTCGAGCTGTTTGCCCGCCGGCCGGCAGGCATGCGAATGTCGGTGAACCTCTCGGCGCCAGTGCTATTCGATCGGCGGACCCTGTGCATGCTCGAGAGTCCCGAGGATCTCTCCGACCTGATCATCGAGGTCACCGAGGAGGCGCTCGTGCAGAATGACGCGCAGTTGCAAACCGCCATCCATCCGCTGCGCGAGCGTGGCGCCACGCTCGCCGTAGACGACATGGGAGCAGGCTACTCGGGTCTCCGTCAGATCACCACCGTGCACCCCGGCTACCTAAAGCTCGACCGCTCACTGGTGAGCACGATCGACAGCGACAGCGACCGGCAGGCACTCGTCGGAGCACTGGTCGGCTATGCCGAGCACGTGGGTAGCCTGTTGGTCGCGGAGGGGATGGAGACACTCGCCGAGCTGAACACGCTGATTGACCTGGGTGTGCCGCTCGCGCAGGGCTTTTATCTGGGGCGCCCGGCGAGACCCTGGCCGGAAGTTCAGATAGTCGACTGGACACCCACCGATGCTGGGCAGTCCTCCTCCGTGAGCAAGCCGGGCTCCAGATCGCGCGAGGGCGTCCGCGCCGCGGGCCTTGCCACGCGTTGACGATCAGCCAATAGTCGCCCTGCTCACCCGGGGCCGGTGCGACAGCGCAACGAGCGCAGCAGCTCCTCACCAAGCGCATCGTTTAGCTGCGAGATCACATCCGCGGACATCAGGGTGAGCTCCTGTGTCCACCCAGCGGTCTCGCATATCACGCCGAGAGAGCCGTCGTGCTCAGACACGGGTTTTGCCGCCGACGCGATGGCAGGGCCCACCGTCTGCTCCCACACGCTCTGCACTCGCGCCAGCGTCGTAGCAGGCGCTGTCTGCAGGGTTAGGAGCTCCATCGCATCGGACAGCCTCCGTGGCGACTTGCGGTGCAGGCTCAAGCGGCGAGCTCGGGTGTCGTTGAATCGCCGGACTGGAGGTTGACGAGGATCTCGTGCGGCGATATCTCGATACGGTCACACTGGCCGTGGGCCGGAACGAGATCGGGGTCGGTTGCGGTTATCAGGCTTTGTCCGGAATCCGAGAGCACCTCGACCAGGAACGCGCGGCGCTGATCATCGAGCTCGCTCATCACGTCATCGAGCAGCATTAGGGGGGTCCGTCCTCGCACCTCGGTAAGAACATCCCTCTCCCCGAGGAGCAGGGCGAGCAGAGCCAGGCGCTGCTCGCCCTGGGATCCGTAGGCGCGGAGCTCGCGCCCGTCGCGGGCCAGCACCAGATTGTCTCGATGTGGGCCGTGCATACTGAAACCGCGTTCGATGTCGCGTGGCGTTCGGTCATCCAACTCAGCGAGAAACTCCTCGACGCTCGTCGCATGTGAGCGTGGCTGATACTCGAGCGTGGCGGTCCCCGCCAAGCCGAGGTCGCTGGCGCGGCGGCGAAAGTGCTCTGCGAGGAGCCCGGTGGCCTCGGCCCTGTGGCCGCGCAGTTCGATCGCCAACCGGGCTAGCTCGATGTCCCAACTTGGAAGACTCGAGCGAGACGATCGCCCCGAGCGAATGCTCGCAAGCAAGGCATTGCGTTGCAGCAGTGCCCGCGAGTAAGAGCGGCGAGTGGCGGCGCGAACGGGCCAGAGCGCGGCGACGAGCTGATCCATGTGGGCGCGGCGGAGCGACGGGGAGCCCTTCACGAGCTCCAGACGATCCGGGAGAAAAACACAGATCAAGGGACGCGACGGGGAGTCTGAAAGCCGCTCGACCGGGACGCCGTCGACCTGCATGCGCTTAGTCGCCTTAGCGATCCCGGAGTGAGCTTCGTAGCCCACGCTGAGCTCGTGCTCGCCGTACTCGTCTGAGACACCGACCACGATCCGTGCGGTCTTCGCGCCAAAGCTGATGATCTCCCGCTCGCTTGTCGTGCGAACAGACCGGCCCGTGCAGCCATAGTAGATCGCCTCTAGCAGGTTGGTCTTACCAGCGCCGTTGGGGCCGTGGACGACAGTCAGACCAGGAGAGAGTGAGACCAGTCCTCGAGTGTAGGTGCGGAAGTCACGCAGCTTCACCCACGTGAGCAGCACGACCTCAAGCGTTCAGACGGATCGGCATGATCAGGTAAACGAAGCCCCCACCCTCACCAGACTCGATCAGCCCGGGTCGCAAAGGACTGATCAACTTCAACACCAGCTCGGCGGAGTCGACGCTCTCGAGGCCGTCACGTAGAAACTCTGGGTTGAAGCCGATCTCGAGGGGCTCGCCCTGGAATGGCACCGGCACGTTCTCTGACGCCTCGCCAACATCGGGCGTTTGCGCTGAAACGGTCACCTCGCCCTCGCGGAAGCTCAAGCTCAGGGGTGCGTTCTTTTGCGCCAGCAGGCTGACGCGCCGCACGACATCGGTGAACTCCGCGCTCGACAACCGCAATTCGTGCTCGACCGACTCGGGAAGTAGTTGGCGATAGTTCGGGAATTGACCATCGATGAGCCTCGACGAGAGCACCACCTGATCGAGCTCAAAGACGACCTGGTTCTGTCCGACGCTCACAGCCACCTCTGCGCTTTGCATGTGCTGGGCGATGCGTGCCAGCTCCTGCAGGGCCCGCGCCGGCACGTTCGCCTCAAAGCTCCCCTGTATCGGAGCCTCGAGTGTGGTCTCCTTGACACTCAGGCGATAAGAGTCGGTGGCGACCATGCGCAGTTCTGTGTCAGACGCCGATACCAGGATGCCGGTCAAGATCGGCCTGGTCTCATCGCGCGAAGCAGACCTCGCGACCTGAGTCACCGTCTCGACAAACGCAGCCGCGGGCAGCGAAACGCGATTCTCCAGCGTTGGCAACGGCAGGGTCGGGAAGTCTTCCAGTCGCAGGGTCCTGAGGTGAAACGTCGCGGAGCCCGACACGACCTCGACATCCTGCTCCTCGGGTCTGAACTCGAGGCTCACCTGCTCGGCGGGCAGTGCGCGCGCGACATCTAGCAGCAGGCGGGCGGGGAGAACCACGGCGCCGGGCCTATCGACTTGCGCTGGCAGCGGCACCCGTAGTCCGACCTCGGTGTCCGTTGCAAGCATCTCCGACGACCCGTCTTTTGCGGAGATCATCACACCAGAGAGCGCTTGCACGGCGCTGCGAGTGGAGGCTACACGCGTGACGGTCTGGAGCTCGCTCAGAAGCCCAGAAGCTGACAGAGATATCTTCACGACGACATCCTATTTACTTGGATTGAAGTAGTAGGGCCTGTGGGGATGTGGATAAGTGCCATAGGTAGAGATCTGCGGTTGTGTTTGTTGTGAGGCGATCTGTGGACGGCGATCGATAAGTGTCTCAGCTGATGCGGTCGTGATGAAGGCCAGCTAGTGTGGTGCGTAGCTTATCCACAGCCGCGCGTGAGGTTTGGTCATTGGCGATACGTTCTTCGGTGCGCTTCCAAGCGTGCAGCACCGTTGTGTGGTCGCGTCCACCGAAGTGACGGCCGATCGCTGGAAGCGATTCGCCGGTCATCTCCCGGGAGAGATACATGGCGACTTGCCGCGGCCAGGCGATCCGCGCTGTCCGCGTGCTGGAGAGGAGATCCTCGGAGGAAAGGCCGAACTGCTCGCACGTTGCCATCTGGATGTCGTCGATCGAGGTCCGGACACAGTCGCCCGTTGATTGTGGGTAGAGACCGCGCAGAACCTCCTCCGCGAGCTGCGTTGTGATCGGCCGGCCGGTGAGCGAGCTAAAGGCGACAACCCTGATCAGGGCGCCCTCCAGTGCCCTGATGTTGCGCGCTATGCGTTGTGCGATCAAGGGAAGCACGCCGTGATCACAAACCTCGATGCGATCGTGGTTGGCGCGCTTGCGCAGAACCGCTATGCGGGTTGAAAGATCGGGTGGTGTGATGTCGGCGACGAGGCCGGCCTGGAAGCGCTCACGGAGGCGATCCTCGAGCGCTTGGAGATCCTCGGGGGGCTTGTCTGAGCTCAGCACGATCTGACTGCCAACTTCGTGCAGCGCGTTGAAGGTGTGGAAGAACTCCTCCTCGGACTTAGTCTTGCGCTGGAGGAACTGAACGTCATCGACCAGGAGCACGTCGCAACGGCGGAAGCCCGACTTGAAGGTATCCATACTCCGTTTGGCGAGAGCGCCAACGAATTCGTTGGTGAACGCCTCGCCGGTGGTGCATCTGACTACGAGTCCGGGATTGTGCTCGAGCAGGAGCGCCCCGATCGAGTGCAGCAGGTGGGTCTTGCCGACACCGGGCGGTCCACAGATGAATAGGGGGTTGTAGGCCTGACCGGGCATTTCTGCCACCGACAGGGCCGCTGCGTGAGCCAGGCGATTGGAATCGCCGATCACGAACTGATCGAAAGTGAGCTTGGGGTTCAGCCCGAACGGTGCTACGCGAGGCTGGGCCGTGTCAGACGGGCCGTTTGCGGCCGTGGGGCTGACGCGGAGCGTATTGTCGTCAGGCGCCTTCGGCTCGTTGCCACAGAGGATGTCCACGACCACATCTGGGCCGACCACGGCCGCGGCGCAGGTCTGAAGCAGGCGCCCGAATCGATTACTCACCCAGCCGAAGGCCTGAGCGGATGCGCTGAGGCTGAGGGCGCCGTCTACTAATTGCACTGCCCTCAGGGGCTCCAGCCAAACGCGGTAGGTCGTCTCGTCAACGGCGACGCGCAGTTCCGCTTGTATCTGGGTCCAGATCTGCTCGAGGTCGTTGTTCACGGCAGCGGTTGACCTGCTCCTGTTGGAGTAAGTGAGACGAAAGATGAGTCCACGACTGACGTAGTCGCGGAGGGACCCAAGAGCCCGGTTGCGCGACTATAACTGAAGGGCGCCGCAGCGGCGACTCGGCAGGCGGGTCCTGCCCGCAATTGGCGAGAAAATCCCGTGCGCGGGCTTCATCGGATCGGATGTGGGCGCGGTGCACCACGGGGATGAACCGTGCTCAGCACCGAGATCGCGTAACATCAGCGTTAGCCATGAAGCGCACCTATCAGCCCAAGAAGCGCAAGCGTGCCCGCGCCCACGGGTTTCGTACCCGCATGAGCACCAAGGCCGGGCGTCTCACCGTCAAGCGTCGGCGCTTGAAGGGGCGTAAGCGCCTAACCGTCTGATCGTGTATCGCTGCGCTCGAGTGCCGCGCTCGGGGATATCTGATGGCACAACGGTCTAGTCGGGGGCGCATCTCGCGCAGTGCGGAGTTCGAGCGTGTGTACAGGCATGGCCGCTCGCAGGCAAACCGGCATCTGGTGCTGTATTCGTTCCCGACCGAGTCGGCCGGAGCTCCTCGTGTCGGACTCTCGGTATCTCGCAAGGTCGGCGGCGCCGTCGAGCGCAATCGAGTCAAGCGACTGTTGCGCGAGGCTTTTGACCGCAACCAGGATCTGAGGCCCGGACACGACCTCGTGGTGATCGCAAAGCCGGAGGCACGCGAGCTCGCTGAGCGAGAGGGTCTCGCGGGGGTAGATGGGGCCCTCTCTGACCTCCTAGACCGAGCGGGCCTGCGCCAAGCGCCGACCGGGAGCTGACTTTGAACTCGGCAAGCCAGCGCGGCACCCGGATAGCCCGCGATATCGCTGTCGCTCCGCTGGTCGTCTATGGCCGTGTGATCTCACCACTGCTGCCGCGGAGGTGCCGATATGAGCCGACGTGCTCTCGATACGCGGTGCAGGCGATCAGGCGGTACGGCATACTTAAGGGGACAGTGCTCGGGGTGTGGCGGTTGCTGAGGTGCAACCCATGGAGTCACGGAGGGTACGATCCGGTGGACGCCCAGCACGTATTCAAGACAGGCGCTGCCAAGGGCTGAGCGGGCTGGCGTCAGAAGGACCGTAGCCCACATAGGATTCAGCAGCGCTCGAGTCCAAGTCCCACCCGCACATAGATCCAGATCACCCGCACGCATGCCGATCCTCGCCAACGTCATCCAGCAGGCATTCTCGCCGCTGATCAGCCTGTTTCAGGCGATCATGGTGTTCATCCATGCGCATCTCGTGGGTGGCAGCTGGGGCCTGGCCATCGTGGGGCTGACGGTGTTGATCCGCGCCATTCTCGTGCCGCTGACATACAAGCAGCTGAAGTCGATGCAGGAGATGCAGCGCCTGGCGCCCCAGATGAACGAGATAAAAGAGAAGTACAAGGACGACAAAGAACGTCAGCAGCAGGAGATCATGAAGTTCTACCGGGAGAACAAAATCAACCCGCTAGCTTCGTGTCTTCCGCTGGTGATGCAACTGCCGGTGTTCATCTCGCTCTTCTACATGCTGCGCACGGATCTGAAGAAGAAGATCTGCGGGCCTCAGCTGGTCGAATACTTCAACGAACATCATCCGCATCACCCGATCGCCGGTGTTGGCCGCCTGTCGACCAAGTTCGTTGAAGGGACGACGTGTAACCAGGCGCATCACTCAGCCAAATTCCTCTTCATTCCGGACATCACGGCGAAGGCCACAGGCGTCGTCCTGGTGGTGCTGATCGTGCTCTACATCGCATCCCAACTCGCCTCGACGTTGTTGGCAACCGCGTCGGCCGATCCAAACCAGCGCCGCATGATGTTGATCCTGCCGCTGGTGATCGTGGCCTTCCTGTTCAGGTACCCCGCCGGTCTGCTCGTGTACTGGATCACAACGAACTGCTGGACGATCGTTCAGCAGTACTTCATCCGGCGGCGCATCGGTCCTCCGCCCGCCAGGCCCTCGAAGAAGCCTGTGTCTGCAAATGGCCGTGCTATCGGCGCACCGGAGCCGGCGCTCGCCGTTGCCGGCGCCAAGACTCAGAGTTCGGCACCGCCACCGTCGGCGCGCAAGAAGAAGAAGCGTTCGGGCAGGCGACGATGAGCGAGGAGAGCCGCGCCGGCGTTTCCGGAGAGGATGATCCGGACATCGAGGAACTGGGCCCGGCCGAGCTGCTCGAAGAGCTGCTCGAGGAGATCGCGGAGGGGCTGGGCCTCGAGGTGGAGGTCGAAGTGCAGGAGGGCGATGGCGTGCTCAGGGGCGCTCTGCGGGGCGAGGATGTCGCCCTCTTCATTGGCCGTCACGGGCAGACAATCGACGCCGTGCAGCATCTAGCCCAGCGGATCACTTTTCCCGACGGCCCCTCGCCGGTGCGGGTGGTGATCGACGCGGACGGCTATCGCGAACGCCGTGAGGAGGCGCTGCGGGCCGATGCGGAGGAGGCGGCTGCGGAGGCGCTGCGCCGTGGTGGCCCGGTGGAGCTAGCGCCGATGCCTGCTTCTGAGCGGAGGCTCGTCCACGAGTTCCTCCGCGATCGCGGTGGTGTGGAGACGCACAGCGTGGGCGATGAACCGGAGCGCCGCCTGGTTGTCGAGCCGCTATCCAGCTGAGCCGCGGCCGGAGTGTTTCACGTTTTTCCTGACGGTGAAACAATATGCCGGTGAGGACACCGGATCAACCACCGATCGGCGATTTCGAACGAGGCGTTGTCGTCGGCATCCTGGTGGGCGAGGGACACTTCGGCGGCGATGGCAAGCAGCCCCACATAACTCTGCGAATGCACACGCGACACGAGTCGCTGTTCCGTTGGCTGCAAGGAGTCTTCCCACGTGCTCGGCTCTATGGTCCCTATAGTCACGGTGGCCGCTCTTACTACCAATGGATGGCGCGCGGGCCGGCGCTCGTCGAGGACGTTCTGCCTCTGATCGAGCGGTCATTGACAGACGACCTCGACGCTCATGCGGCGTCACGCGTTCGCGAGATGCGTAGCCACTACGCAGAGTTTTTCGCCCGGCATGAGGGCTGATGCGGGCATCACCGAACTCGCCGAGCGCCATGGGCTGAGCCTGTTGCAACAACAGCAGCTGGCGGTTCTCCTTGGCCAGTTGGCCGCAGATGAGCTGGCCCCGACCTCGGTCCGCTCACCCGGCCAGGCGCTGGACGTTCACCTCGCGGACTCTCTATCAGCGCTCGACTTCCAGGCTGTACGCAACGCGAGGGTGATCGCCGACCTCGGCTCAGGCGCCGGATTTCCAGGGCTGCCTCTGGCGGTCGCCCTGCCAGAGGCCGGTGTGCGTCTGGTGGAGAGCCAGGCCCGCAAGTGCGCCTTTATCGAGCGACTCTGTCAGGCCGTGGGGGTAGAGAACGCGGTCGTTGTCTGCCGGCGTGCCGAGGACTGGCCGCAGGGGCTCGGAGCGCACGACCTCGTACTTGCTCGTGCCGTGGCTCCGCAGCCCGTGGTACTCGAGTATGCCGCGCCGCTTCTCAGTGATGGAGGTTTCCTGCTGGATTGGCGCGGCAAGCGCGACGCTACGGCCGAGCGGGCGTCCGAGCGGGCGTCGGCGGATCTGGGTCTCGCCCTGCTCGAGATCCGCCGCGCTGAACCGTTCGCTGACGCCCGTGATCACCACCTGCATCTATATCTGAAGATTAGGGATACACCCGAACTATTTCCCAGGCGTCCTGGAATGGCACGCAAGCGCCCCTTGGGCGCCCAGAAACGGAGTGGAATTGATCGCCCCCCGAACTAACGGCTGTCGTGCTGAGCACCTCCGACCGCAAACACCGCTAGCGTGCCGGGCATGAGTCGGGTATATGCGGTGGCGAATCAGAAGGGTGGTGTGGGCAAGACCACGACGGCTGTCAACGTTGCTGCGTGCGTCGCCGAGGCCGGCTACAAAACGCTGCTCGTGGATGTCGACCCACAAGCCAACGCCACTGTGGGGCTCGGTCTCCCGCGAGCCACCTCGCCGGGGCTCTACAGCGTGTTGATTGGAGAAAGCAGCGCTGAGAGTGCGCTTGTGGAGACTCGTGTTCCCGGGTTGAGCATCCTGCCGGCCGGAGAAGGTCTCGCCGGCGCCGATGTCGAGCTGCCGCGGATGCAGGGATTCGAGGGCCGCTTGCGAGAGGTTCTGCACCCTGTTCGCAATAACTTCGAGTATGTGCTGCTGGACTGTCCGCCGTCGCTGGGGCCGCTCGCGGTCAATGCACTGGTGGCCGCTGATCGCGTGATAGTCCCCGTCCAGACCGAGTACTTCGCGCTCGAGGGGCTGGCTGGCTTGCTCGAGACGCTCGCGTTGGTTCAACGTGAGCTCAACCCGCGCCTGATCGTGGCTGGGATGTTGTTGACGATGCAGGACAATCGCACACGCCTCGGGCGCGATGTCGAGCGGGAGGTGCGCGAGCACTTCCCGGAGCTCGTGTTCGACACGGTGATTCCCCGCAACGTCCGGATCGGGGAGGCCCCGAGTTATGGCCTCCCCGTGATTCACCACGATCCACACAGCGCGGGCGCCGAGGCCTATTTCGAGCTCGCGAAGGAGCTGGCCGCCAGATGACGGCACCAAAGCGCGGTATGGGCCGAGGGCTGGCGGCGATCATCTCGGCGTCGAGCGACGCCGACGCGCCACAGCAGCTGCGTGACCTGCCAGTTGAGCTCATTTCGCCAAATCCCAAGCAACCACGCCGTCGCTTTGATGAGGAGGGGCTTCAAGCTCTGGCGGGCTCGCTCGGAGAGCAAGGCGTTCTGCAACCAGTGCTCGTGCGACCGAAGGCCGGCGGGACCTATGAGCTGATTGCCGGTGAGCGCCGCTGGCGGGCCGCGCAGATTGCTGGCTTGGAGAGTATCCCGGCGCTCGTGCGAAAACACGACGATGCTCAGGCGCTCGAGCTGGCTCTGATCGAGAACATGGCTCGCCAGGATCTGAACCCCGCCGAGGAGGCGCGGGCCTGCGCGGCGCTCGTTGAGGAGCTGGGTCTCACACGTGAGGAGGTGGGACGCCGTGTCGGTCGCAGCCGTGTCGCGGTCTCCAACCTCCTGAGGCTGCTCGACCTGCCCGAGGAGGTCTTGGAGCTGCTCGAGATCGGAAGACTCAGCGAAGGCCACGGTCGCGCACTGCTGCTAGCCGACCACGGCGCTCGACGCCGTCTTGCGCGCAGCGCTGTCCAGGATGGGTGGTCGGTCAGGACCCTCGAGGCACGCGCCCGCGAAAGCGTCCCTGGAGGCGCGGTGGCCAAACCGAAGAGAGGCGGGCCGGCGACGCCTGTGCATCCAGACCAGGAGCACGCCGCGCGAAGCATAGGCGAGATCCTGGAAGAGGCGCTGGGAACAGAGGTGCATGTCCGCGCTAGCTCAGCGGGCGGCTACCGGGCGGAGCTCGCGTTCGCCTCACCCGAGGAGGCGCTCGACATGGCCCACCGTCTAAAGTCCGCGAGGTAGCTCGGCTGGCTAGAATCGCAGGTCGCGGGCGATTAGCTCAGTCGGTTAGAGCGCCTCTCTGATAAGGAGGAGGTCCCAGGTTCGAATCCTGGATCGCCCATGGAGAGTCCCGTGCAGCCCAACCACACTCAGCTGATGAGAGCCACGGGGATTGCGAGTCCTGCCGAACGACGGACAGAAGCGATGCTTCGCCCTGGCTGAACGGCGGGCCTCATCTCGCTGCTGTGCCCCGAGAGCGCAGCGATGGTCTGTTGGAGGTCTTTCACGTGCAAGGCAAGGCCCCAGAAAGTCAGTGGTCGCTCGCTTCCTAGCTCTCGCTCCAAGACGTTCTCCGGCTCTTGGATGACCTCGAGAATCTCTTGGCCCAGCCTAAAGAACGCCTGCCTCGGGGCTCCCGCTGGGGTGGGTCCCTCGCGAATTCGGCGGAGGTCCAAACCGGCGGCACTCAATGCCTCGACGCTACGATCCAGCTGTGGCGAAACAGCCACGATGTGATCGATTGCCAGCACCCCGTTTGGGTGGGCGACCTCATTGCACGGCAGCTGATTGGAGGAATTGGCGGTCGGCAGCCCGTCGAGCTGATCTCCGAGTAGCCCGCGCAGCGACCACCCGAGGATGCCGTGGCCGTCTCGCTTGCCCGTAAACCTCAGCCACACCCCACCGAGTTGCACGCGGTCACCGGTGAGCTCGAAGCCGATTGCGCTCCAAGCGCGCGGGTCGTCAGCGATCACGATCTCGTCGATCGTCACGGAGGTCACCAAACGAGTATGACCGCTGAGACAGCTGGCTGTCAGCCGCGATGCCCGCTCGAATGGGTCTCCGTGTCTGTGTGTAGGGGCGGCTCAGCTATCGAGGTATCCTTGACCGAGGTGCAGTGCTGGCTGCGCCGCTGAAACTCGGAAAGGTCTTATGTCTGGTTGGTTGTCGCGTAGTCGGGCGCTGAGGGTGAGCCTCACGCTCACCCTGTTCATGTTTGCGGCGCCCCTGGCCCGGGGCGAATCGACGCCAGCCGCGGTTGCGCCCACGACCCTGACGGAGAGCAGCCACCTGCACCTCGTGAAATCGCACGGTCTGATCCTCAACGAGCGTGGCCATGCAACCGGGACCTTTGCCTGTCGACTGACGATTCACTTCAAGATCGTTTCGGCGACCCGCGGCATCGCGACCCTCACAGCCTATCCTCCGGGTGGCTCGATCACCGGCAGGGCCCGCGCTGACTACACGCTCGAAGGCGAAACCGGACAGTTCCACGGGTCTTTGACCATCACCGGGGGCACGGGAGACTTTGTCCACGTCTCCGGCAGCGACTTAGATCTGGAAGGCACGATAGACGCGAACACGCTTGGCCTCTCGGCCCAGTTGACGGGCCAGGTTCGTCTGTAGGAGCGAGCTCGGCCCGTGCCATGCAGTCCGGCTAGAGTTCAGCGAGGTGGAAGGCTCTCGCCGCCGTTCTGGTTATCAAAACAAACTCTCCACAGCGATGAACGACGCCAAACTTGTGCAGTCGATCGATCGCGTCGGCGACCGCGACCGCGCCGCCGATGCCTTGAGCGATCTCGCTCACTGATAACAGCCTGGGCGATCCTGGGGAGTTCAGCAGGTCCAAGATGTCGCGCTCGAGATGATCGTCGGCATCGCCTACCGATTTGCTTGTTGCGTCTGCCACGAGGGCACCACCCCACTTCCAATGCCAAGCGCGACGCGTTTCGTGCTTCGCGACGCGTTTTTGTGTCTTATCCGGGACTTCTCGCCGAAGCTACCACGCTCACGGACGGTCTCGAGCCCCACCACGCCGTTGGCACAGAATAGGCGCAGTTCGCTGCGACGATCACTGGATCTGCGCGATATGTCGCGTGCCTTGGTGCAGCCGAATAGGGACGTGCCCGGCGCTGATGTCCACAGATGCCCCGGTCTGGCGGTGCTAGCCGCGTGGCTCGTGACCGCGGAATGAGTCACGCAGACTCACAGCGCGCCGCTGGCGCAGTTCGGCTTCAGACCGCGCTTGCTCTTCATTGCTTTCTCGCTGTTGCATGTTCTCCGAGATCACCTCGCTCGCTTTGCGAAGTGCCCGGTCCACGACCTGCTTGATCGCAGGCACATCGGGCGCCTGGTTTACAAAAATGTGCAGGCGGCACTCCTCGCGGTCGAGCTTCAACTTTTCCCAGAGTGGCTCTTGTCCGTCGACGCTCGAGAGCTCCCCGCGGAGTGTTTGAGTGATCACTCGATCTTCGGCTGGATGTACCTCCTCCAGACCGCGCAGCGGAAGTATCACTTCGGTCTGGGCTCCACGCACGTTGGTATCGGTGCTCTCCCATCCCGCGCTGATGGCCATGTCGCGAATCTACCAGGATACCGGGGACATCTTGGAAACTGGCACGGCTTCCGAGGCAATCCTGACCTGTCTCTGGCGCCGATGGCGGTCACATGCGGCCAGCGGACAGGCGCTGTCGAGCACCGCTCCGTGGCTGCATGTGTGGATGAGATCTCGCGGTCGGCCACATCTCATGCTGAAAGGCGCCAGGATGCCGAGTCGATTATTGGCGCAGCGGGGAAGCTAGCGCGATGCTCGGCAATCCAGGTTGTAATCTCACAGCAGGGCGCCGTCCAGAGATCCCCAGAGTCGGCGCCGGCACGGATGCGAGCGAGCACGTCACGGACCGCGTCGCGCTCTGACTCGATCATCCAGGTATGCAGCACGAGGACGGCATGTCCGCGGTGAGCGAGTGACTCCTCGACCCTTCGCCACAGGGAGGCGCGAATGCTCTCGGACCCGCCCGCCTCGCCTCGTCCGGTGACGCGCTCGCGCAACGCGGCGAAGGCAGGAAGGACGTGAAACACGTCCACTGCCTCCCAGGCGAACGGAAGCACCGCAACCTGGTCAACAAACCCGGACGATGAGCCTGCCGGGGAGCAGTAACGCAGGCCGCGCTCAGTGAGCAGGTCGAGCGTTCGAGCGGTGAGTACGCCGCCCGGTGGGCGAAGACCCACGGCGTGGATGCCGATCGCCCGAAAAGCCTTCAACCCTCGGTCGAGGTTGGCGGCCTCGGCTTCAGGCTCGAGCGTCGCCCAATCCTCATGACACCATGCGTGGTAGCCGATCTCATGGCCGGCATCTCGGATCTTCTGCAAGGCGCTGGGATAGACCTCGGCGTTGACGCCCTCAACGAAGAACGTTCCTCGCACCCCGTTCTCGGCCAGCACCTCGAGCACGATCGGAAGGGCCGTCGTAACCGAGTAGTGGCCGCCGACCTCGTCGTCTCCGTCTCGGAGGCCGAGCTCGATCTCCGCGGCCTCACCGAGGTTGTCGACGGTCACCGAGACCGCGGCCCGCGCGCCACCCGGCCACACACCATCGACATTCAAGGCTGCGCCGCTTCCTCTCCGCCGAGCAACGTGCGACTCCAGCGGTCCGGATCGCGCGCCGCCTGCAGCTTGGCCCACGCGAAGTGGTGCCGAGCCGATTCTCGCAGCAACGGTGCGGTTGCGACTCCGGCGGCTGCGTACTTCAGATTCTGGCGAGATGTCTCGAACAGCAGGCTGCCGACGCCGCCGAGCAACCACGCCCAGAGGAGCGCGTTGTAGTGAGGCAGTTGCTCATGTGTCAGCCCCTCCGCCTCGTCGAGCCAAGGCAAAGCATGCCATCGTAGTGACCACGGCCAATCAACGAAATGCACGCTCATACCAGCGATTGCGATGCCGGCGTTGAACGCGAGCAACGGGCCATCGCGCTCGTTGCCAGCGACTGCCCGTGCAAAACCAACCGGAAGCGTAACCCCCCACAGCCAGTTACTTGCCTGGCGTCCGATCCACGGCTCGAGAAAGACCCCAACCCCGGCCCACCGCTCAAATCCGTTGTGTCCAGCGGCGCCCAGCGTCGCAAGAGCGTTGAACGGCTTGAAGACCCTGCTTGCTATCGCCTTGCTCCCAGTGTGTCGTCGTGCGTGCCAAGCGATAGTAGTCTAGGCGGGGGTAGTCGGGGGAAACGAGCCGTCGTGGAACTCGAGCGCCGCTCAGTTGCAGTCAGAGATTGTTCTCGTGGCAGGCACTCACCGCGCCGAGTACCCGAGTGACGTCTAGTTGGAGGTCAGCTGTCTCTGCTTGACATGAAAGTGTTGGGGCAGTGGCCGAAGGGAGCCGGCGAGTGGCAGTCCTAATGCCGCCGACCGATCCCCATGACGTCCCATGCGCGCCCCAATGCGCTCCCATACAAGCACACGACGACGAGGACCAGAGCGCGCTGCAGCGCGGGACTGTGATCGCTCGCCAGCAGGGCTACGGCGAGACCAAGCTGGACTGAATAGCCTCCAGCTGAGATGCTGGCAAAGACGAGGTTCAGCTTTCGAGTGGGGAACCCGCGCGAGAAGTTTCCGGCCCGCCACGCTCTGGGGATCAAGCGACTCGTACCCAGAAGGCCAACGGTTGCCATCGCCAGGCTTGATAGACCAAACACGACAGCGCCTCCCGTCAACGCGACAATTGAAACGAAGAAGGCGTCAACCAAGGCGAGGAACGCGCTCCCCGCGAGGACGGTTCTGCGCTCCCGAGTCTTGAGATCTGCGTCGTCTGTGTTGGCGACGGTTACGGCGACGAACAGCAGACCGAGGATCGCGGCCGATGCGCCTGAGCTTGCGATAAAGAAGTTCTCGTAGTGGCTGAGCACCAGGAGACCGTAACTGGTCGGCGGTAAGACCGACGAGCAGATGGCGACGCACTGGCCCAATGAGCCGGACGAGAACGTGACCGCGCGGCATCTAAACGCGACGCCGACATATGTCCTCACCAACGACCCGCATCGATCACTTCACCACAAACATGCTCGATTGCAGCGACTTTAACAATGGAGCCAGCCCGTCTGAACGCGAACCACTGCCCGCGGCTGCCTGCCGATCGGATGTCGCTCAACGACGCGGAATAGGGGATCCGCCAGCGAAGCACGGTGATCGCGTGTGCTATTTCGGGCAGAACGCGGTAAGTTCGATCGCACGGCCGTCCCTCGTTACCTGTGCGTAAGAGTGCCAAGCTGACGCCGCCGCCGCGGTGCTCGCTGCCTTGCCAATGCGGTACTTTGCCGGTCGGTAACTTCGGTTGCTAACGACTTATCGCGATCTGCATCTGCACGACCCCGAGGATCAACCCGATGAGCACCGTGACCGCAGAGCAGGTCATCGCCGATACCGTGCAGGCGGCTCAGGCCGTACTGGGTAGTGAGATCGAGGCGATCTTCGTGCTGGGGAGTCTGGCGCACGGCGGATTTGCGCCTCTCGTCAGCGATGTGGATGTCGCCATAGTCGTCGGGGCAACGGCGCCGGGGACGACGGAGCGGATGGCGCGAGTGCAGAGTCTCGTTGTGGAGAAGGGGAGTAGCCCGCTGTCGGAGCGCCTCTCGGTGTTCTGGGGGGACTGGCACGCGGTCCGGACCGGCGAGGGCCCTCACAGCCGGCTCGGCCCGGTCGATCGGCTCGATCTGCTCGACTCGGGACGCCTGCTCGTCGGATCGGACCTGCGCGAGCCGAGCGTCCGCCCATCAGATCAGGAACTCGTGGTGATGAGCGCGGATCACATCCTCAACAAGTTCACCGATGCCTACCTGGACGGGCTGCGCGATACGCGAGCACTTCTCGCCGGCGGACCGCGCGCCGTCACAAAGGCGATCCTCTTCCCGGTGCGGTTCATGTACACGCTCAGGACCGCTCGTATCGGGCTGAATGAGGACTCGGCCCAGTGGTACGCGGCCGAGGGCCTGCCCGGCAGCGCCCTGGCGCTGAAGGCGCTCGAGTGGCGCAACCACGGGATCGACGACGCCGAGCTCGCCGGCCAGATGCTCGGCGCGGAGCTGGATGGCATTCATGGCGGGTGTTTCGCTTCCTACGCAAAGGAGCTAGATGATCTCGGCGAGGCGAGCCGTGCGGCTGCGCTGGCGAAGCGAGCTGCAAGCGTCCAACTCGCTCACCCTTGACTCCGCCCTGACGTATTGGCGTGACGAGCACCGGTGGCGTGAGCTAGCAGCCTGGGCTTGCGCGGCGTGGCACTGCCGATTGCACAGACGATTGTCTGAATGGAGCCAACCCGACTCAATGCGAACTGCATGGTGGCGATCGCCGGCGGGCGGATGTCGCTTGACGAGGAGGAGTAGGGCTGGGAGCGACGGGAGTTTGCCTCCGGACTCTGCTGCGCATCGCGACGACGGCATCGACAGTCTGGCTACCGCTGTGCGCCGCCGAGTGCGATGCGAGAGTTGCGACCGCCGTCCCATTGCGGCACGAGCGCGGCGATCGACCACAACGTCGGCCAGAACCCGATCAGCTCCCAGTGTGAGGCAGAACCGGTGGAATGGCCTGTGGGGAAGGGCAGGAGTATCAGCTAGCAATCAAATTCAATTTCCCGTGCGTGGTAGACGAGATGGAGGGCGAGTCCTTCCTCCCTTCGCTCTGGAACCCCAAAATCGATGACTGAACCGGACGCGGCAGCCGGGCAGCAAAGCGCTGTCTGGTTTGAGAGACGGACAGAGACCGAACGTGGCTCCGTGTCGCGCGGCCCCAACGTCGTTGCACGCAAGCCGTGGCTGACGTCGGCCGGCCGATTGCTACTGTGACTGCCGTGGATGATGTGGGATCGCGGTCCTGGCAGACATTCGTGCCCCGAAGCCTTGCAGGTGAGCGTGCCGGGGCGGAGCATCTTCGAAGGCCGGAACCGATCCCGGACGCCGTAGCTAGCGCTGCAAGACGCGTCATTGCGGACGTTGACGGCGCTGAGCCTCTTCCGATCACGCTCGTGTCCTACATTCAGCGCTCGGAGGATTCCGTGCTCGGGATGCTCATCATCAGCGTCGGCGAGTCGGTGTACGGCTTCGGAGTTGACCCTGTGGCGAGTGACGCCGAACTCGTCTGGGAAGTCGCAGAGGGGGTCCAGGAGTACTTGTCCGAGACAGACCTTGCGTGGGGCCAGGCACGGCCGGTGTGCCCAGGGCATCCGCACCCGGCGATCGCACGGATTGATGGTGGCATAGTCGTGTGGACCTGTCCACACGACGGTCGGCGGCTTGCAGTTGCTGGCGAGCTGGTTGAGTCAGGCGTCAACCACGGGACGTGAGCGCCATGCGGGCGTTCTCGCCGTAGCCGGGACACCTGATGTACAGCACGCGCAACAGTCACAGGTTTTGGGGCAGCGACTCCGGCTCTGATGTCGTGCCGCGTGGCTTGGGCCGCGACTTGTTGGCGTCGGTTGGGTTGTCACGGTGGGCACGATATTCCCGTGAGGTCACTCAATGACGACATACAGAAGATCATGGAGGGTCACTCTGTGCCGCACGTTGGCGGTCGCTGTCGGTTTGTCGCTGTGTGAGGTGTCGGCGAGTATGGCGGCCGTTGCCGGCACGCCGCTGATGGCACTTTCGAACGCGGCGCTGCGGCTGACTGCCTACGGCGGCTATGTCGTCTTCAGCCAGCACGACGCGGCCGGCGGATGGCAGTTGATCGCGTGGCACGATGGGTCGGCGGCGCCGCTCGACGTGGCAGAACGAACGGTTCCTTTCGACGCGAACGCGGGTCCTTCGGCGGACGGTGCGCCGGTGGTGGTCTTCTCCAAATGCGAACACGAGTCATCTCACCAGCCGATGGCCGCAGGGTGTCACGTCTACGAACTCGCGCTACCCGATGGCACAGCGAGGCTCGTGCGAGGGATAGACGCACACGGTGCGTCTGACACGACGCCGGCCATCTGGATGGGGAACGTCGCGTTTGCGCGCCGTTCCCCTGGGTCCCGGGTGCCGAGGTTGTTCGTTTGGAACAGGGCGAGCGGACGGCTCGAGAAGCTCAGCCCAGGACCGAGCACCTGCCCGGCCCTCGGCGGAGCGCTCGGAGGGTCGTTCTGTGCGCGTGCCCATCGAGATCTCTCGGTCGGGGTGGAAGCGATGTCCCTCGATGCCAACGCGCTGAGCTACCAGTGGCTCCTGCCGGAAGACCGGGAAAACCCGTTCGGTGCCCCGTTTGCCGAGATCCGCGTCGATCCGCTCCGCGACGCCCGGCAGGACGGGCCGAGTCGGGTCGTCTCTGAAAGCATCTTGGGTGGGGCGTGTAATGGCACACAATCCGGCTCGCCGGATGCCGCCGGTACCGGGGTCCTGTACATCTCGCACGGCTCCGCCTGCGTGGAAGAACCGGTGCTCTCCACGATCAGCTCGTATACAACCAGCACCCGAGAGAGAAGCCACGCTCGTGTGAATCCCGGTCTCGCGGTCGCGGTAGCCCAGGACCATCGCTTCACATACTGGATCCGGCTCACATACGCCTACAAAGGAAAACTCTCACAGCCCTGCAACTCGACCGCCGAAGAATGTGGACCCGAGCCCGAATCCTATGCCCAAACCTGTGTCCCGGCGATCTCCGCCTGCACGCTGATGCGAACTGAAAACCTGGCGAGCGATCTCATCTCAGAAGCAAAGATTTGAAGGCCGTGAGACGGTCCTCCTTGGGAGACCCGCCTGGGTCTGGGGGGGATCTCACCTCGAGAGGTGAGGCGTCGGTGGATGTTGCCCAGAGGACACGATGACGTGAACATCTCGAGCACCCCAAAGCTTCGAGCGAAACAGAGTGAGGTCAGAGAATCAAGAGCCCACTCACATCGATGCTGCGTTGGCGGCGGTGTTCTCGCATCTCTCGATAGCGAATCAACACTGGCCGCGATGGGGAGGTGCAAGGAGGTGTGTGTGGAGTGTGCGCGAGAGGAATGAGCTGACCCGTTGTTCATAGAGTTCTGGGTCGACGTTCCACGCCTCGGTGTGTCCTGCGTTGGGGACGCGGTAGTAGGTGACCCAGCGAGGGAGCTCCTTGGCGAACTCATCGCTGCTGGAGATGGGGACGAGTTTGTCCTGCATGCCGTGGAAGAGCAGGATCGGGAGGTGAAAGGCACCGGGGTGTCTCAGCGCGTCTAGGTCGTTCCAGTCTGCGTGGATGCGCTCCCCGATCATCCACTCGACAGGGTCGGCTGCAAAGGACGGGAGGCCCATCTCGCGGGCGTTGAATGAGAGGATTGCCTTCCAGTCGAGGGCCGGAGCGTCGAGTAGGAGTCCGGCGACGTGTGAGGCGAGCGGCGAATGCTGCATGAACTGGGTGGTGATCGCGCCTCCCATCGAATACCCGACCAAGAGGAGGCGCTGCGCTCCATGGGAGAGCGCGTAGCGAGCGGCGGCCTGTAGATCCCGCCACTCGGTGAGCCCCATGTGATGAAAGCCGTCGGGGCTGCGTGGAGCACCGAGGTCCTCGCGGTATGTGATCAGCAGCGACGGCAGCCCCTCGCGGTGAAGTGCGGGCACGATGCGCAGATCCTCTTCGGGGTTGCCATTGATGCCGTGTACGACGATCGCCCAGGTGTTCGTATGGCCGGGGATGAACCATGCTGGCATCGGCCCGAGTTCACCGGGTACGCTGACGTCGGTGTAGGGGAGGCCTAGCGACTGCAGCGGGTTGCCGTTGTACACGTCGGGCTCGAGCGCAGCTTTCATCCCTGGCACCAGGTAGCCGTCGTTGGTGCACAGTCGTCGCGTTACCGTGTGGGCGGTGCTGCTGAGTGTTTCCCCGATGGCTGCGTGGCCGCCCTGCCAGTCCAGTCCGTATACGCCTGGTCGCAGTGTGTATTCAGAGCGAGACAGGACGATTTGCCCAGGAGGGAGCGCCTTGACGGTCACATTCGTGGGCCAGCCCGAGCGGTCTGCCACCAGCACGTCGGCGGAGAAGATCCAGCCCGCCGCAACCGTCGCGAGGATCAAAACGCCGATCGTGCAGGGCACGAGGATGAAGACCCTACGGCGGCGTCGAGAGGTGTCCGTATCGAGAGGGTTTGTATGTGGCGCGTTCATGGACGCTCGAAGCGTAGTGCCGAACGCGGGAGGACCGCTTGGGCGCTCGTGAAAATGAGTGGGGAACGTCCGCCGGGCTGTGTCTGATGTCCGTCGATGCGGGAGGCGGGCCCAACCCTCCGCTACTGACGATGGCGGATGGAGCAGCCATCAGGACAACGCCGACAGACATGCAAGCAGCGGTCACCCCCGCGGCGATCACTGGTAGCGGGCTCGGCATCTGCCTGGCCGACGCCTCGACGCGCGTGGAGGGGGACGCTTCCTTCGGTGACAACCGCGGGGCTGGCTGAGCGGCTGGGAGCTCAGCTCTCGGTGTTCGGACTCGTAGCGAACGGATCGGGGTCCTCGACGCCATAGCGTTGCAGTACCCGCCGCACGTGATCGGGAATCGGGGTCTTCTCGCCAAGGCGGTCGGCCCGCACGAAGATATGTACGATGCGGCCCTCCGCGAGCTTGTTCCCATCCTGCGCAATCCCGATCGCGGACACCATCGATGTGTTGCCGAGGTGCTCGATCTCGAGCGTGATCTCGAGTTCGTCGTCGAAGTGCGCCGGTGCATGGAAGCGTGCCCCGGCCTCGGCGACCACCAGGTCGAGGCCACCGTCCGTGAGCGTTGCATAGGAGCCAAGAGCCTCCCGCCAAAGCTCGCTCAAGGCGACATCGAAGTAGACGAAATAGTTGGCGTTGAAGACGTGGCCCTGGACATCGCACTCGTTGTAACGAACGCGCAGGTGGTGCACGAAAGCGGGCATCGCTAGGCCGCGGTCTCTCGGCAGGAGGACGCAACCGCAGCGGAGGGGTCGAGGGGGGCTGGCCTACCGCTAGGCGGGACTTGACGGCTGGTGCCGCTGCTAACCATGTCTCGCGCTGTCATCAGGATCATCTCGCTTGGCTGGACTTCGCCGCTGCCCTCGTTACCGTCAGCTTACCAGACTACTTCCTTTACTGGTAAGATATCCGATCGTGTCAAGGACGCCTGAGACGATTCATCTATGGGGAGGGACGCTCTGCCTGGACTACGCCAACAGCGTCGACTGGTCGCCGGAGGATGAGCACGTCGATCCCGAGCAAACCGATGTGTTGCGTACGGAGGACACGCTGGGCCGCTGGGGCCGGCGCCGCGGCCTGCTAAGCGACGACGCGGAGCCGAGCGCGGATGAGCTGCGCCGCGCTCGCGTGTTGCGGGACGCTGTTTACCGTCTTTTCTCCTCGATCAGTCGAGACAAGGAGCCCGCCAAGAGGGACTTGGACGTGCTGATGAACAGCTACGCCCAGGCCGTCAGTGACGCCTATCTGCTGCCCGGCGAGAGCTTCTACAAGCTTGACTGGTTGGCACATGATTCACGAAGAATCCGCTACGCCGTCGCCACGGACGCGATCGCGCTGCTCGCAGATCCCGGCCGCCTAACACGCGTCCGCTGTTGCCCTGGGCGCGGCTGCGGATGGCTGTTCCTCAATACCAGCGGACGTCGGCGCTGGTGTTCGATGTCCACCTGCGGCAGCCGCGACAAGATGCGACGGTTGCACCAACGCCGTGCCAAGCGAGTCGGGGATAAACGTCGCGATCCATAGTCGATCCACAACAGTGGCGCTCCCTACTTGCCGATGCGGCGCAGCAGGTAGTCCCTGAACCTCGGCGCAGTGTAGGCGTACTCACCTGGTCCGCTTCCCTGTGGGTCGTTGACAGCGGCCCCAAGCGCGTCAAGGGGGATACCCCAAGCCATGATCGACGGAATCCGCGTGGATGCACGCGATCAGATCGAACCGACCTTCCGCGTACCTGCGGTTCGCATTGAGCCGGGTTACATGGAGCCAGCCGGGATCGAACCGGCGACCTCCTGCTTGCAAAGCAGGACTCTCCGAGCGAAAACCCCTTATTTTCTGGGGTTTTGGGTCTCTTGACCGTTAATTCGGTTCACGACCGTCTGGGGAACACGCTGGGGAACACGCTCCGATGACCGGAGTACGATGTCGGATGTCACCGTCAAACCCGAGCTTGCACCCAACGGGCATCTGCAGGTGACCGGAGATCGTGGTAGCCGGCGCTGGCGGGCGTTCTGGTGGGACGCCGACGGCAAGCATTCCCGAGGTGTTGGGGAGGCCTGGGTGCAGAGTTCGGGCAGGCGCACGTCGCGCGGAGCGATCGTCTGGCACTCAGCGGATGGATCGAAGCCCGACTCCTCGTACTTGACGCCCGAGGAGGCGGAGCTCGAGCTTCGTCGGCTGCTAGAGCACGACGCCGCCAAGTCACCCACTCCGCGGGCAGCCGCACCGGGCAGCATCGTGACATTCGCCGATGCGGCTGAGGCGTGGTATCGATCATGGCGAGCGCAAGCGCAACCTGAAGCGCTCGACGCTTGCGTGACTATCGTCAGGTCCTCGACCGTACCTGCTTCCGCGCACCAGAGGACAGGGCGAGGAGTCCGACGATACGGTGCATGGAGAGGCCAGCCAATACAAGCGCGCATCGTTCGCGACCATGCCTCTGCGGAAGATCACCGAGCTGCAGTCAAGGCGCTGGTACGACGCGCTGCCCTACGGCGCACGCAGAGAAGCTGTTGATGGTCGTTCGGGCGATCTTCACCCATGCCCGATCACGTGGCTGGATCGACGCCGACCCGTCCGCAACTGTCGAACGGCAGCCGGTGCGCTACAGCGGCGACTACGACTACTACAGCCGCGAGGAGATCGCAGCGCTCGTCGGGGCAGCTGCGAACAGTCAGGACGCGGCCGTCTACCTAACCGCAGCAATGAGTGGTCTGCGGCGCGGTGAGCTGGTGGCACTGCGTTGGCGAGACATCGACTTTCCCGGCCAGGCGATCCGCGTGAGGGCAAACTACTCATACGGGGAGCTCGTGACCCCGAAGAGCGGCAAGATCCGCAGTGTCCCGATGGTCCCCGAAGTAGCCGACCACCTCGCCGACTCAAGGAGCGCGACGCGTTCACCGGCGATGAAGACCCCGTGTTCGTCGGCAAGAACGGGGGTCACATGGACGCATCGGCTCTCCGACGTCGCTACTCCGACGCCGTCAAGAGGGCCCAGCTGCGATCGCTGCCTTTCCACTCCCTGCGCCACTACTTCGGATCGATGGCCGTCAACCGCGCGTCGCTTGTCCAAGTCCAATCGTGGATGGGACACGCACACATCCAAACAACCGCCCGGTATCTACACGCGAAGAGCCAGGCCGACGATGCGGCCATCCTCGTCAGTGCCTTTGCGTCGACAACAAAAGGCGCAGAGCCGGTGCAGGCAAAGTGAAAGTCAGGGACATCGCCGACAGACGACGCGCAGCGCGTGCGCCAAACCAAATGTCACCGTCAATCAGGCGAAGCTGTGCACGGTGATAACCGCCGAACACCGGTCGGTGCTGTTCAGTGGACGTGGACACCGATGCTGTCCGGGGTGATGCGCGCCTCGGCTGTGATCTGTTGCAGGTCTTCGTTGCTGAATCGGACGTAATGTCCGAGTCGGTGGTGCGGTATGCGCCCAGCGCGGGCTCTGTTGAGCAGCCAGGAAGGCGGGACGTTGAGGATCTCACTGGCCGCTTTGACATCGACCAAGGCTGGAAAGTCCGACCGTTCCCCACCGCCAGGTAGGACTGCTCTTGCCCGGTGAAGGCCCCGGCGCAAGGCACCTGTGGACCGTGGTCCCTTGGGGCGTCTATCTGGAGTGGTGCTGAGTGTTCTCATCTTGTTTCCTCCTGGTGCTGTCCTTGTGTTGGTTGGCCTCCTGGCCGACCTGATCGTGTTGTTGAATGGAGGGGCGGGGTTCTGTCAGTGGGAGGCACGTCAGTGCCGGCCGTAGGCCGCCCCTTTGTGGGCGACCTTGACAGTGTTCTCGTCCTGGAATTAGGCGGTGTGTGCTCCGAGTCCGGGTAGTTCTTCTTGCAGCGCTGGGCGTCCCAGGTTCGTCTCGCTGACTGGGTAGATGGGTTGTTGTGCGACTGGTTGGTGCGTGGGTGCGCGGAGCCTGTCGATGCGCAGGGCTGTTGGGGGGTGTGTGTAGGCGGCGAGCCATGTGAGCGGCACGGGCCGGTCGTAGGCCAGCGCGTTTATCTCGAGGAACTCGGCGAGATCGTCGCCTTGCCCGAGGCGTGCTGCGTATTGGTCTGCCGTGTACTCGGATTCACGCCACTGGTTGCCCCAGAATGGCTTCAGCAGCCATAGGCCGATACCGCCACGACACCACCGTAGGGCTGTCTTGAGAACCCACAGGACCATTTGCAGAATGCCGATCACCTGGGTCACGGGGTCGGTGCCGATGACTACCTTCGTCTGTTGTTCGTAGCGTTCTTGGTCGGGGTGCGGTTCTTTGAGGGGGTGGATGATGAGGCGGTTGATCGCGGCGGTGAGTCTCGCGTCCCAGGTCGCGAGATGCCCGAGCTCGTGCGCTAGGACGGCTGGGAGGTAGGGACTTTCGAGCATGCCGCGGCTGAGCATCAATGTCTGTCCACATACGGCTGCTTCGGGCTCGGCGAGGTCCATAACGAACCAGTCCTTTGGGATGTGCAGTTGGCCTCCGGGGGCGTGCCCTTCGAGGATCTGCATCGCTTCGTTGTAAGCCGCGCGCTCTGCGCTCGTGGGTTCACGGCCTCCTACCCTGGTGCGCCACCACTGGCCGGTGCCCATCCAGCCGACGGTGCGGCTGAGCGCAATGATCGACCAGACCATCGGAGCGTAGGCGATGACAAACAGTGTGTTTGCGTCGATGCTCCCGCGACTCAGGATCGCCAGCGGCAGTCCTACGCCCATCAGGAGCACGAACCCGCGCCAGCACACAACGAACCATTCCAGTGCCAGGGTTGCCGCGTACAAGCCGAGGGCTGGCCAAGGGACCGGTGTTGACTGGGTATCCATACCCGCATCACCTCCGTGTTAGAAGGGGAGCCCCTCGGTGCAGAGCTCCGAGTTTGTTGTTTCTGTATTAACGGGCTTCGGGCGAGAAATGTTCGCCTCCTTAGAAAGCATCTGGGAGCTCGACGCACGTTCGAGCGGCGGCAAACCCCGCGAGACGCCTGGCGCCTGCAGGATCTGCGCCTTCCCGACAAGGCCATGACTGATCACATACGCGACACCCGGCGGCAACGACCTGACCTTGTTCGGGTCGATCGTCAAGCGGTCGTCCATCCGTACGGTCCGCTCACGACGCAGGCCCTCTTCATCGAGCCTCGTTGTCAATGTCGGCCGCTGACGGGTGCCGGCCAACGCGACGATCGGATCGGGCGTGTTCACACGGTGAGCAATCACTGTCTCCACCGACCCGAGGATCCTCGCCGTCTCCGTCTCACCGCCCATTCCCTCCAGGACCTGTGGAGCCAGCACCAGCGAGGCGTTGAAGCCACGGGCCTGCTCGACCCGGGCAGCCATCGACGCCGCCCCGGCCACCGAGCTGAACTCGTCGACGATCAGGACACAGAACTGATCGCGAGGCTTACGCGCGGTGAAGTAGTGGCTGTAATCCTCAAGGAGATACCTGGCCAACCCAGCAGCCTCTTCCTGCAACGTCAGCGAATTGACCATCAGATACGCGGCCCTGGTGTCCTCCCACGCCCAACCACCATCGAGCGTGGTGCCGCACTGACCAAAGAACGCCTCATAACGCAACCGAACCTGTCCAACCTGAGAGTCCGTCAGAGCAGCAACAGCAGTCGAACCCGGATGCATGAGCTTCAACGCTTCGAGGTCCATCCGATCGAGCAGCTCACGACTGGACCGCGGTGGACCAGCGGGCTGATCACAGACAAGCCTGAGCGTCGTCTTCGCTATGTCGCGATACCACGACGCGGGGCCATCGCTGGAGTAATCGATGACCTGCATCAACCGACCATGAATATCGTTTGGCAGGCCGCGCCACCCATCAAACGGCTCATTCGGGAGCACTCTGGTGGACCGGCCGGCGTCGGCCATCAGGCCGCAGAACCGCTCCGCGTTTCGCTGATCGCCCTTCGCGTCCAGATAGAACACGGGCGCATCAGACTCACTGGCGACCGCCCAAGCCAACCTGAGCAACGTCTCCGTCTTCCCTGACCCCGTCGCGCCGCACACCAGCAGATGCTTCGTCAGACGCTCCGAAGAGAGGAACAACGCCGAACCGGCCTGCGGCAAAGCACGCTCACCACCCAACCGACGAGCGATAACAAAACCACGCTCGCCATTCGCTTCAGCGACCAGAGATGCTGGAGCGGCAACAGTCGTCTGCGGTAGAGCCATAGGTTGGCGGCGATGACCGAAGGCGCCACATCTGACGGCGGCTATGGTCATCGCTGATCGCCCCCGGGAGTGGGTAGCTCACGCACGCCGAGCCCTGGCCAGCGTCCGCTTGCGGCAAGCTCGATGAGATGCTTTCGCGGGCTTGGCTCGGCGAAGTACAGGAAGGTGTCGTAAGTGCGCGCGAGGTCATCAAGAATGGCACGCAGTCGGCGCTGAGACTTGAGGGTCAACTCCACCTCGATTGCGACCGCGCGCCCATCCAGCGTCACAACGCCATCGGGTAGATGACCCGATATGCCCTGCTCGCGCGCGAGCTCGCGCTCAGAAATCCATACAGACCCAGGGGAGCGGCTTTGGATGTGCAGCCGGACATCATTCACAGCAGCGGTATGACCTAGCAGGGTCAAGTTCGGCTTCCATACCCTGAACCCGCTGCCCGTCAACGCGAGACCACGCGTCGTCGGCGTAACCCACGCCGGTTCTTTCACCAACAAGCGATCGACCCGCACGAGGTTGTGTGCCCGCAGCCGGGCGATCACCCGACGTGCCTGACGATCCCCACAGCCCAGCAGCCGTTCGAGGTGGTCCTGCCGGCCGGCGTACTGCTCAGCCAGCCACCCCAGAATTTCGATGTCGCGTGGGGTGAGCATCTGCTCCTCAGGGCCACGCCTCACTCGAGTCGCCCGCATCACAAGCCTTCCATGAGCGATGACCGTGCTCATCGGTCGGTCGGCTCCTGCCCGACCAGATACCACTTGAAGCCGCGGTCGACGAACCTGTCCTTGTTGCGCCGCAGATGCTTGTAGACAGCATCCACCGACGCGCCGAGCTCGTCCGCGATCTCTGAGCGAGTCAACCCAGGGTGCTCCCGGACATAGTCCACGACCTCATTCACCCGCAGGTGCATCTTTACTCCCGGCGCGGCGAGCGACGGATCACGTTCCCCAGTCAACGCCTTACGGGCGGCTACCAGGCTGTTGCGACGAGCCACGAGACCACGTACAGACCGCAGCTGCTGATCTACCTCAGCGAGCTGCCGATCGATGTCCGCTACCAGTCGACGGGACCCCGGATTGCGTTTAGAAGCCATTGTCGAATGTCCACATCGAGATCATCATGGCTGCAATATATACCACAGAAATGGACATGTCAAGATCTGTGGACGGACGCATGTATATCGCTGGCATACGCAAGATGTCGGCGGTCCGTGCTGCACGAGCTAAGCTTGGCTCAGATGCCACAGAGAGAGTCATCGGTCGAGAACTGCGCTTCTGGCAACGCCAACCAGCTTGACGGCCCCGATTCTGTGGGTCCCGCGTTTCCGGTTGCGCGTGTTAGCGAAGCAATGACGCCACTGGATCAAGAGCTTCAGCAACGACTGGAGCGGTTCCTTGAACTCATTCGTGGCCTTACGCAAAGTCCACTTTTCAAGTCGACGCCTATCGGGCTGAATCTCACGCCAGGAGCAGAGGGGCTTTTCGAGGTGGAATGCGTGGCTCCCATCGATGAGTTCGGGATGCGCGGAATGCTCACCTACTTCCGACAGCTCTGGCTGTCGGGTGAGCCTGCGCAGTTTGGGGGCCTACGAAATGATTTGCGCCGCCACGTCAATGACAGCGGTGCGCTAGCTAGCCCTGAGTTGGTTCGATGGCTGGACGATATTGGCCGCTCCGATCGCCAGGCGCGTCGTTCGTGTCCAGAGATGTCTGTGCTAGAGGCGGAGGTAGGGGCGTCCGGAGTCCTGCGTGACGAAGCGGTCCGATCTGAGCGCATCATCGATGATTGGTGTAACGGTGAGGTCTTCCATTCGGACACCGAGAAGAGGGCCCGCATCAACTGGGCCGGTGATGCCGACGCATACAGGTTCACCTTGCTCGCTGCGATCCAGGACGTAACGAAGGTCTACGTTCTGTTCGGGAGGATGGCAAAGGTCATCCTGAGCGAGCCCACTTTGCTGCCCGAATAGTCTTGTTTGAAAGAGGCAGGTGCACACAGTCAGGGCGTAGGCGGCTGAATGGATGGCCGCCTACGAAGCCCCTTCGAATAGCGGGCGCGTGGCGCGTTGGGACCGATGGAAATGATCGTAGATAGTGGCTGCTCCAGCTCCAGGACCTGATTGGCCGACAATCGTTAGTGCTGTGTGTGCAGCGGGCGCAGCGGCTGCTTCGTGGGCCGCTGTCTGGCAGGCGCGGCAGATGTTGAAGGCGTCGTCGTATCCCGCTTTGCAAGCTCAGTCATTGTCACGTCCCGAGGTAGATGGCTCCGGTCGGCTGATTCTTGATATCCACAACTTTGGAGGTTCGCCAGCCCGATCGACTTGGTTTTGTTGTTGGAGCGAGTCTGAATACACACACGGAGGGTTGCCTCCGGGCGGAGTACTTCGTCCTGAAGGCGAGATCCGCATCGAGACCGACCTTGTAGTTCCCATCACCGACATTTGGATGCAGGCCGGAGTTCTTTGCTGCCTCGATGTACGTGGACATCCGCATGTCTGGGGCTTCGACGGACGCTATGTGAAGCCAAGGACGAGGTTGGGTCGCCGGCCAAAGTCGTATTCGATAGAGCAGGCTATACATGCCCTGTATCCCGGGACAGATGTCCTCAAGCGACAGAAGGTCCAGTGGCGTGTTGTCGATGCCTGATTGCGATTGGCGTAGGCGGCTGAATAGATGGCCACCTACATAACCTTCCTTTGCAGGAGATCGTTTATGGTCCGCGAGGGAGTTATGCGCCCGGGGCTTTGTTATGCCTGGGCAGGCTCTCGTCGGCTCCTGCTGACAGAGTCAATGCGTAGTGGGCGGCTGGTAGTCGGGAGAGCCAGGTCGCGGTTGGCATTGGGGATCTGCCGTTCCCGGGCCCGTGCCTGGCATACAGCCAGACGATCCTTCGCTGGCAGATTCTTCCGAAGATGACGCACTGCCGCCAGACGTTGAAGAGCTTGTGCTGCCTTCTTCAGTGGAGGTCGTGGAGGGTTCTTCAGCGGGAGATTTGCCCCCGGACGTGTTTGGGTGCCAGGTCGCGAGGTTGCCCGTGTATTCGCTCGGACCGCCGTTTGGCCCGCTGCCGTTGTTGCAGCCTTTGCCAGGGCAGGTTTCATTCTCCAGCCTTAGCAGTTCTTCGCGGAACGATTCGGAGAGGAAGGTCTCTGCCTGTGGGGGAAGGCTTGACTTCGCCTTCCAGTCGCCGCTCGGTTCTATTGCCAGTTCCCAGAGCAGACTGTCCGAACCGAGTTCGTCTTCGCGCGCGATAGCGCAATGGTACGTAACGCTTCCCTGGCTTTCGACTTCGGGTTTTGTGAGTGTTTCAAGATGCCCCGAGAGGGCTTCGGTGCCTTGCTTCTGCTGCAAGCATTCAATCTTTGGGACGCGGTCCGCGCTTCCCTTCTGGCTCTGCGAGACGGCTTCGTAGAGGACATTGTGGATGGTGGCGCCCATGCTAGGTCCGTGCGTTGAGCTTCCGCACGCTGACAGGTTGGCGACGAGCGCCATGGCCGCCAGTGGCGTTGCCAAGCGTGCCGCTCGTGCAATAAGGCCGTTTATGGACCCACGTTGCGCAACAAGATCGCTACTTGCGCTCAAAGATGTTTCCTCTGGTGAGGGCAACGGTACTGGCTTCCTTGCAAGCGCGGTCAGTTTACACCGCCTTGGTGGGCTGTTTGGGGCGTAGGCGGCTGAATGGATGGCCGCCTACGTAGCCCTTCTTGATAGCGGGCGCGTAGCGCGTGTGCTTTTGCTGTCGATCCCTTTGTAAGTTCTAATTTGTTTTGCCCCCGCCCCGTCAAGGAATGTAATTCCGTGACCAAAGTGCGAGAGCGCAGCGAGCGTGCTTTGGTCACGGAACGCGGAGCGCAGTGGAGCGCCGAGCCGTAGGCGAGGGAATTCCGGGGCGGGGGGCAAAACCCGTGGCTGGCGAAGCGGCCACGCCGTCCGGGAGGGCGTCCTGGATGCGGACGCCCGGGAGGACACCTCCCCGGACACGGATGTCCGGGGACCTAACTGGTACTTCAAGGCCCCAGAGGGGGCTGGCATTAGTAGGGCAGTCGAAGGATGGCTGCCCTACCGCTGACTTGATAGATGCCTTCTCTGGAGACACTTCCATCCCATCGGTGGTGGAGTCCTCCATGGAGCACAAAACTTCGAACAAACGGTAGGCACCGAGAGAGGGCGTCATCGAGCACGTCTTCTACCGCCGCTGTGCGCGAAGTAGTACTCCTCTTTGGGGTTTCGTAGTTCCGGACCTTGCCACTAGCGCCATAGCGATCTAGCCGCTCCGGCGGTATGGCCAACTTGATGCTCGGCTGAAGCGAGCGACAACTCAAATGGGCAGCGACTGAGTCCAGAGGCAACTTCGGGCGCTGGCCCACAGCTACGAGTCAGTCGGGAGCGATTGCCGAACTGAGGCGTGGCTTGGATTGGGCTTCCTGTGCAGTGTCTCCCCAGTGAACCTGCTGTACCAGCCAATCCCCACTATCGGGAGGACGTTTGACCGGAGCTATGTCCATCCGCATCGCACCAAATGGCTCGCCGCGCGCGTCGCCGTACGCGATAAGGATCGAGAACGGTGCACGGTTGGTAATTTGAGCGTGCGCCGCCTCGTAGCCGTCGACGTCCGGGAAGATGACGACTTCGACATTGGCGATCTCGCCGGAAGGTACGACCGGGGAGGAGGGGTGCCCGACTAGCTCCTTACCGTCGGTGAGTGTCGCCGTCACGGTGTTAATGACGGCCGGTCCATTGCCGACGTTGCGAAAGGGGACTTGGATGTTGGCGTCCTTGTAGCCATTCTCGTCAATGTAGATCGTGATCTCCGACGCGTCGCGGTATGTGGGCTCCTGGTCGCCCGTCATCATCTCGATCATGGTGATCTTGCCCGTGGTGCTCTTGACTCGGTAGCCGGTCACGATTGGGATGCCGTAGGGCACCTTCGTTAGGAGCGGTGCCGTCTGTACCCCAACGGCGCGCTCGGCTGCTTCTGCCTGCCGCATAGACGCGGCTGACTGGGCGGCTGACGCGCGGACCTGTTCATTGGCGGCTCGAACCTCGCTGGTCGCTCGATGAGCGAGCACGTAGGTCGCTATCGCGAGCAACAGCGTACCGACAGCGGTTGCGCCAGTTGCGTCGGCGCTGAAGTCAGCGAGGATCATGCCTACAACAGCGTCTCACGGGGCTCGGACTCGCCATCGGACAGCGGTCCTGGCATCGCGGTCCGAGAGCTCGAGGATTGCTAGAGCCGCGACAATCAGTAGGCAGTTGTCACAGTAATTTGGCGTCGTGCCGGGCTGAGATCATCAAGAGATGGCACAGCTGGGCCGCGATGAGGACGGTGGCTGGCGAATCACGGATGCGACGGCAGAGGAGGCGGCGAGCGAGTACGCGCAAGCGCAACCTCGCTATATGACCGCCCTCGATCCTGTTTTTACTCGGGCACAGAACGTTTCCGAGTTTGATTTCCTGCACTCACTTATCCCGGTGTTCGGCTTGCAAGATGCTGGGTGGGACCCATATGAGACCACTATTGGAGCGGTCGCAAGCACGCTGGACTTGATCGACAACGCCGATGACTTTGCAAAGGCCCGGCACCTTCAGCTATGGCTCTGGGGACACATCCTGGAGGCGTCCGCGCCCTACGAGCTCGTGGCCAGACTCCTGGCCGTTTGTAGTGGTCAGCGCCCGAAAGGGACGCACTTTCCTGAGAACGACCGTGGGTTTCCTCAATCGCCCGGTGCAAAGATCGCCGCTCTAGAAAACGCGGCCGCTGAGCTCAGCCTAGGTAACGCGATTATCCCCCTGCGAGAGATTTGGGATCGAGATCTGAGGAATGCCGTATTCCATGCCGACTACACCCTCTATGGAGACGCCGTGCGTATCCCGCGCCTAAACAAGGAGTACACCAGCGAGGAAATCGACCGCCTAGTCGTGCGAGCCCTCTGCGCTCATCAAGCGCTTGAGAGCCTTCGGACACTGAGCATCGGAGACTACGAGGACCCAACGACTATCTCAGCAGGCGAATTTGCTCCCGGTGAGCAGGCCATAGTGATCGTACGTCGCGGGCACGGTGCAGTCGGGGTGAAGGACGCATATAGCCGGGATCAGCTAGCTCAAGGCGCCATCCCGTTCCGACTCGGAGTGTTTACCAACGCTGAGCAGGCGCTACTCGAAGCCGACCCGGAACTCGCCGTCCTACCTGAACGCTAACCGCCGGTCGTCAGAGGAATCAGCAGACTCCACAACAGATCTCGGGCTATGCGATGGGGCTGAGAGCAGTACTGCCAAGTGCGACAATCCGGAAGGCATAGCTTCTTGCCTCGCGAAGATCACTCTGGATGCCCGCCCATGCCGAGTTCAAGCTGTCCATCACAAAGGCGTTGACAAGCCAGTTGGTCGACGCGCTCACCCAACTGACGCCTAAGCCCCTAACGCTGAAAAACCTGGCCAAAGTTGGCTCTCGCTCAGGCGTGTATCAGCTGTATGTGTCGGGCGAGCTGGTGTATGTGGGTTCAGCGGAGAACAGTCTGTCCCAGCGCCTGACTCAGCACCAGCGCAAGCTCTCCGGTCGGCAGAACATCGATATGAAGTCTGTCTCCTACACAGCTCTATATGTGGACGAGGACATGACCGTACTCGCGCCCGAGAAGCAGCTCACAAACATCTTTAAGAAGCAGGGACTCTGCGGGTGGAATACAAGTGGGTTTGGCATGAAGGACCCAGGCAGCGAGCGCGATACCACGGTATGGCCAGCCGGTCACTTCGACGTTCAGTATCCGATCAAGTTGGACTACGTGCCTGATCTAGAACCCAGGGTATGGAACTTGGGAGATCTATTGCTTAAGGCACTCAAGGCTGACCTGCCATTTCTCTTTCGATACAAGCGCGCGGCCGATACCTATGCGGCTCATGAAGTGCGTACGGAGGCAGGTTTGACCGTTCGTGAGTTGCTAGAGCGCGTAGCCGCGACCCTCAGCGACGGCTGGCAGATCACCGCCTTTCCTGGTTACGTGATCATGTATCCCAAGCCACGCGCGTACGCCCAGGGCATCGTTATCAACGCCCAGGCATAGCGGGCCTATCACCGGACAGGGGCCGCCAGCTGGTTATGCTCCGCTCGTGCCTAGTGACCGCCACGCATTCAATCCGCTAGATCGCGTAGAGCTCGGTCGTAGTGTTGGCCGAGCTCTTCTCTTGAGCCCCTGTGAGGCACTACCGCCTGAGCGGTTTGAAGGGGCCGGCATCTATGCCCTCTACTACCAGGGTGACTTCGAGGCCTACCGGCCCGTGGCACTGGCCAGCTGTGAGTGGCCTATCTATGTGGGGAGGGCCATGCCGGCCGGCGGGCGCACGGGCCTGGTTGGATTGGATGCTTCGCCCGGCCGCAAGTTGTATGAACGTTTGCGCCAGCACCACAACTCCGTGAAGACGGTCAAGAGCCTGGATGAGCGGGACTTTCGCTGTCGTTACTTGGTCGTGGACGATATTTGGATCCCACTCGCTGAGCGTCTATTGATTGGTCACTACCGCCCGCTCTGGAATGGGGTGGTCGACGGCTTTGGGATCCATGCTCCCGGTGGCACCCCTGGGGGAACGACCGGGCGGGCCGGGCAGCAGAAGTCCGCGTGGGACACATTGCATCCTGGTAGAGCGTTCGCCAAGGGCCGTCCAACACGCGTAAAGGCCGCTGAGATCCGAGCGCGGATCACCAGACACCTCGAGGCTCATCCACCAAGGCCTGGCGAGCCCCCGGCGCTAGCCGATCCCCCGTTTCTCGGTACCACGGATGAGCCCGAAGGCTAGGATGAGTTAAGGCACAAAGTCGGCGCAGAGCTGGTTGTAACCGCACACACTTGTGCAGATCGATGCCTAGCCTCGGATGGCTATGGCTCCCGTCAAAGGTTCCGCCGAGCTCCGCGGTAGTGTCACGACGATGTCGCTGGGATTTGAGCTGGCGCGTCGGCCAGCCGACGTCATTTCGCCCTCGGACATCGGCACCTCGGTCGAGTTGTTCGCTGGTGGCGGCGGTCTAGCGCTCGGCGTTCACGAGGCTGGCTTTCAGCATCTGCTCGTAAACGAGCTCGATCGTCGGGCATGCGAGACCCTGAGGGAGAACGTCGCCGAGGACTTCGAGTCTACACAGCAACGGTGATAGATGGCCTCTGCTCGCCGGCGATGTCGGGGCAATCGATTGGGGTTCCTTTGAGGGTCGCGTAGATCTGCTCGCCGGCGGTGCTCCTTGCCAGCCGTTTTCCCTAGGTGGCCGTCATCGTGGCGACCAAGACAAGCGCAATCTGTTTCCTGAAGTCTTTCGGGCTCTGCGCGAGGTGCGCCCTAGGGCCTTTCTGCTCGAGAACGTACGTGGCCTACTCCGCGAGTCGTTCCGGCCCTACTTCGACTACATCATCGATCAGTTGCACGAACCTTATTTGTCGCCTAAACGTGGCGAGTCATGGGAGCGACACAAGACACGCCTCGAGCGCCAAGGGCCTTCGCGAGGAGCCGAGAGCGACCGTTACGTCGTATACAAGCTGCTCGTCAACGCCGCTGACTATGGCTTGCCGCAGAATCGCCACCGCGTTCTCATAGTGGGCTTCCGCGAAGACCTCGGGATCGAGTGGACATGGCCCGAGGCAACTCATAGCCGCCAAGCGCTGCTGTGGTCCAAAGCCCACGGCGCCTACTGGAAGGAACATGGCATGACAGACCCCAGTGGTCCAGGAGCAGGTCAGACCGGGCCGCTGCTAGAGCGCAAGCCCACCGAGCTTCGTTGGAGGACACTGCGGGACGCAATCAAGGGCCTTCCAGAGCCGATCGACGGCAAGGAGCACCCGACTATCGCGAATCACGTGGGTATCCCGGGCGCCCGTCTATATCAAGGTCACACCGGTAATCCGCTTGACTGGCCCGCTAAGACCGTCAAGGCCGGAGTGCACGGTGTGCCTGGCGGTGAGCATGTGCTTCTACGTGATGACGGCACCCACCGCTATCTGACGGTCCGTGAGTGCGCGCGTCTCCAGGGCTTCCCCGATTCCTACCGGTTCACTGGCCCTCGAAGTGAGGCGATGCGACAGATCGGAAACGCCGTACCAGTACCGCTAGCTCGACTTATCGCCAGCCGGATAGCCGATAAGCTCGCTGGAACAATACGTCCAGCATATGCAGATAACGAAGCCTCGTCGAGATCCCGCAGTCACCTCCCGGATGATGGCAGCGGTCAAACACAAGGACTCGCGGGCTGAGCTCGCTCTTCGTCGCGAGCTACACGCTCGCGGAGTTCGATATCGCCTACACGCCAGAGATGTCCTTGGCTGCCCAGATATCGTCGTGCGCAAGCGGCAGCGTGGCAGTGTTCGTCGACGAGAGACTTCTGGCACGGCAACGCGCACAACCGTCGTGGCCTAGATCGCCTGGAGGGCCTCTTCCCTAGCAACAAGGAGTTCTGGGTACCAAAGATCCGCCGGACGATGGAGCGTGACCGAGAAGTCACCACAGAGCTACAGGCAGCCGGGTGGCAGGTGGTTCGGCTCTGGGAGGAAGACGTCCTAGAAGATCCAATCGCGGCGGCCGACATGGTCGAGTGTCTACTGCGAGGTAGTTGATCTTGTCTCGCTGGGAACCGCAGCCCCCACTAGTAGAAGTGTGGAAGGTGCCCGCCGGTCCACGAGCCCAACAAGCCGCCGAACAGGACAAGGCCGCTGGTGGGCGCTCCGCACGTACGGTAAAACTACTCGACGGGAGGACCGCAACAGCCTCCATCCGCCTGAAGCATCTGCCCAAGAGTCGTCGGGTATACGCTTACCTGCGGTACAGCGTTGGTGGAAAAACCAGGACTAAGTACGTTGGCGACGCAACCGCGAGTACCCGTCATGGGGCACTTCGTGACGCTTGGAGTGACGCACGCAGCAGGGCTTGATGACCGAGGCAGAAGAGGAGAAGTAAGCCAGACTCGGCTTGGCGACCCGCGCCACCGATCGGTTGACTTGTGACGATTGACTGAGAGTCGCGTGAGAGGAGACCGGGACTATCCGCTGAGGCAGTAAGAGAGCATAATGCGGCGCTTACTGGACGAATAGCCTGCCGTGTCTCCGGTACGTGTCGTTGCATTTGAAACGTAGCGGCATTAATCCATCCCCTATCGCCGTCGGGGACGTCCTCCGTCTTCATGATGGCGTAACCGATTTTCGCGCAAGGACGCGATGCGCTCGTGCACGTGCGCCGCGCTCGTCGGCCAAAGTGTACGTGTCGCTGGTGGATCGAGCACGCGTCAGGACGGCGTGCCCGATTCCAAAGACAGCCATGGCCGAGTTCGACCTCGACGGCTGGGTGCGACGGCCGCCTGTGCGAATCGCCCTCACCAATCGCAGAGGGCGCGCGACGTAGGACCTCTACCCAGCCATTTACCTTTAACAGGTGCTCTTCTACCAGAATGAGGACATGCCATGACTGACGCACGATTCGCCAGCTGCGTCGTAGTGCCAGACGCGGCGAGCTTCCCAAGGATCTCGTCAGCAGAGCTGCGCACAGTCGTGGGTCGTCTGGTCCGGCTGCGATCCCTGCCCCCGAGCTTCTACGCCATATGGTCGCTGGGACGAGGAGGCAGCCGCAGAGATCTCAACGCCTAATCCGTCATCGTCTCTCTCGGCCGTGGGCACCTCCAGGTTACTGCTGAATCGCAAACAGCGTTGGAGCTTTCCACCGACTCTGCGAGCGTTCACTCGCCAGCATCTCCTCAACACCCAGAACCGTCATCAGGCACAAAACCTCTTCCGGCGTTCAACGGCCATGCTTTCGATGACAACGCCGCATTTACTCTGACGAGAACGCCGCCCGTCCACAGAACGACCGTTGGTATTACATTGCTATCACGGGCGCTAGGCCTCCAAAGTTCTCGGAGAAGACAGCTTGCTAGTCGCTCATGGCTGGGCGATCAGCGATCTCACAATCATCCGATACCGCGCAGCCGCGCGAAAGCCTCGCCTGTCCTAGACACCGATGAACTGAGACGCTTTATCAGCGGCCTACTCACCCCGTATTGGGTACGCACTCACTCCCAGGCCTGATCATGCGTGTCCTCGCCGCCCGGCTGAACCTTGGCGACACCGGATCGAACAGCTGGGGGAGTCTGGAGCGATCGCACCCGGCTGACACTCTTCCACTGGCCGACGAGCAGCTCGCCGTACGGGAGACCGCAGTAGCGGTGCTGGCTTGCAACTGACACCTAAGTCAGGTGCTGGTGCTTCGGCGCAGTGCGGACGAGGAGACGGTCGTCCAATCGCCGCGGCCGATGCGGTTGCTCTGCTGGCACTGTTGTCAACGAGCAGCGCCGAATCGGTAAGCTGGTGACGCGGATCACAGCAAAATAACAGCGAAACGTGACCACTCTCAAACATCTCTCGCCGTATCGTGTACTCCAATACCGATGAGTGACACCTCATGCCCGGCGCTCGTCGACCTATTCGCTGATCCTCCAGCGCCCGTAGTGGCCGAACATGGGAGCTCCTGCCCGCGCTGCCGCACTCTGCTTGGCGCCGTCGGAGCTCGACTGGGCCTTCTGCAACAGCGGAACGTGAGCACGAGGTGGACCAGGCGCCGTCGCCCATGGGGTCACTCACCCTGATCCATGATCTCTGTGGTGAGGAGCTTCTGCCCGTGATCGTTGTTGGCGAGGGAGAGGACGGGCTCAATGTCGTCCCGGTAAGCGCTGCGGTTGAGCAGGCAACCGAATGGGATCTCTATCTTCCAGATACGCTGCTTGGCTATCCGGCCGTGGCACAGGTCTGGAACCAGGGGATGGTTCTTCCGGAGCAGGCGAGCGAACACGTGGTGGATGTCCCGACGTCCACCCTCGACACGCTCAAGAGTCTGGTGAGAGCCGCTAACGCGAGCGTTGAAGTTCCCGCTGGGCTAATGGTCGGACCTTCTGTACTTGCCGAGCAGGATCCGCGACTACTCCATCAGGATGCCGCGGCACGACACGCCCTTATCTATTGGGAGCCGACACTCATGCTCGCGGGAACGGCGACGCTCGGACAGCTTGTCCGCCATCGCCGCGACGAGCTTGGTGTCCCCGTCGAGGAGATCGAGGCACTCTCACAAACGCACGGCTGGCTGGGAGACTTGGAGGCCGACACCCTTGATCTGCCGCGAGTTCTGCCGTCTAATACCTTGGCAGCCACCATGCGAATACTCAGGGTGGTTGCCAGCGGACGCCTGGCGCGCATCACCCGCTGGACGATCGAGGCTCACGGCCCGGCAAGCGGAGCCGCGCACTCGCACGCAAAGCACCTGACGGCCAACCTGACACCGAAGTGGACGTAGACGCCTACATCCAGGATTTCATACGCGATCTACGGGGGGAGACGCCGTGAGCTGGATCCTTCACATGTCGGACCCCCACCTGGGAGACGTGCCCGGCAAGCTCGATGACGACAAGGTCGTGATCACAAACCAGCCCGACCTCGAGACCAGCCAGAGCATATTCCTGCGGACATTGCGCACAATCGCGCCATTCGTCAAACAGAACGGTAAACCCGCCCTCGTCCTTGTCAGCGGAGACCTCACATTCCGCTGCCGCGACTCAGGTTTCCAAGCCTTCAAGGAGCTGCTCGCACAACGCGCCGACCTGCTGCCTGAAGATCCCGCCGCGATCGTGGTCGTCCCCGGAAACCACGACGTGGCGTGGGACGAGAAGCCCGCCTCGAAAGGCCGCTACGCCAGCTTCCTGGCGGTGACACGCGCGCTCGGATGCACAACCCCCTTGATTGACGGGATCGATTTCGACGAGGAGACCGCCGCCCTGAAGCCCGAGTCACGGCGCCATCCTCATCACGCAGTGGCCGGCGGCGCCCTGGCGATCGCGCTGAACAGCAGCAACTTCTGCGGCGTTGAGGTCACGCCGCGTGATGGCTGGACCTCGGAGCAATGGGCGAGCTCGCTGAAATCCAAAGGCCTGAGCTCCGACAGCGAACTCGTGGACCAGGTCAAGAAACTCCACCAGCAGGACATTGCCCGGATCTCAAAACCACAGGTCGAAGCGCTCGCCGCCTACTTCGCCGACTTAGGCTTGGACTCCGACCCGGCCAGCGGGCCACTGTTGCGGGTCGCGGTCCTGCACCATCAGCTGCTCCCCCTATCCACCCGCGAGGAGCGCAAGCCGTTCGAGTCGATGGTAAGCCTACAGATGGTCCGCCACCTGCTTCGCGACTACGGAGTGCGGATCGTCCTGCATGGTCACAAGCACGAAAGCGGTCTTTACTGGCATTCGGTCGGCAGCGATAACGAGGACCACTCGGGGCACCACCCCACCGGATGCTCGTCATCTCCTCCCCGGACGGTTCGACGTGAACGCCCCGACGATGCGCGCGATCATGCTGAACGGCACCGCGCTCGCGCGGAACGCAGGATCTTCACGATCCGGCTGAGCACCCCGCGGGCCAGAGCCGCGCAACGTCTCGCGACCAGACTGTCGGGCATTTGGCAGGCCGAGATGGAGGCGGAGCAGCGTCCGCCAACGGTGATCGCCGGGACGAACATGCACACCGCCTACGCGCGTACCGATCGCTGTTCGCGCTCGAAGGCGAACACACACGGCCGCACGTCGTGTGCGAGATCGACAGACCCGTCCGACGCGCCCGTGCTGCCGCCCAGACTACCCTGACGTACCGGCGACGAATCGGGACCAGTGGCTCGCGGAGCTCGTCGCTGGTGGGCAAGCTGCAAATCTGCGCTCCGAGCTCGTTGCGCGAGGCCTCGCGCCCTTCAACCACGGCGAGCGGATCCACACGCGCTGGGGCGACCAGGTCGACCGGCGGGTCATCAAGTAGCCTCGAAGGACCGCGAGGACTCAAGCCGCGCGCTGATCCTGCTGATGGCGCCCAGCGAGAGCCGTCACCCGGACGATCGAACGCGACCCGGAGCACCGGCTCTTACCCGGCGCTCGTGCTGGTCGAGTTCGCCGTCGTCGAGCGCGACGAGCACCGGGCTGCTCGACTGCTCCGGCTACTTCCGTGTGCAGGAGATGCAGTACTGGTGGCCAGTCAACGTCGCCGAGCTCGCGCGGCTACAACAGGACGTGCGGAGCGTGATGGAGGACCCGCCCGCCACGGGCGGATCGTGACCTACACCGCAATCGCGCACTGGAAGACAAACCTGCCCCGCGTCGCGGTACCAACGATCGACCTGCTGGTCGAGGACCCCGCCGTCTGTCGGCTCTCGCGTTCGCCGTAGCGTTCCCCGAGACCGCGAGCAACTCTCGCACGGGAAGACTGGATGCGGGTGCTCGCGGATCTGACCGGCGAGGGCCGCGAGGAGCCGCCGAGGCCGCGGGTCGGGCGCAACGCTCCGTGACGAAGTCTCCCGGCTCGGTCGACGGCTCGTGCCGTCCCAGAAGCTGATCACGGTCGAGAGTCGCGCTGGACGGCTATGCGGCCGTACGACGGCGTTCGAAGCACGCCGATGTTGAACACGGCCGTGCGGAGCAGGTTCGAACGCACGTCGCGGTCGCTCGAGATCGCGGTCAACATGGCCCTCGGGAAGAAATCGAAAGGTGTCTCGTGATCTCGACCGGCCGAACCTCCTACCGTGTACCCCGTGAGAACCAAGGCTACTTCCAGGAGTTCGCGCTGCGTATTGCGCCGTGCCGCGCGTCGGTGGCGAACTACTGCGATCACGTGGAGCACAACGAGAATCGCCGAGCGCGCCTGGGTGATCGGGGCCGCGTGACGTTCTTCAGAACGCGGCTAGCGATCGTACTCGCCGAAGCCGCCGAGCTGTCGATTGTCGAGCTTGTACGCCGAGCGTCTCGGGGCGATCGAGGCGCGCAACATCGCGGCCCGTCCGGGAGGGCATGACGGCCACCAGGCGGCCCTGCAGGCTCGGTCCTGGCGGGATCTCCAGCTCGTCCAGCTCGACCATGACCGCCACTACCATCCAGATGTCGTCGGTATGGCTAAGCTGCAGCAACTCTGCCACTGCGCGCTTCATCTTGCGAAGATCGTCGGCGCGTTCGCCGAACCCCAGGCGAAAAGGGCCTTTGCTGCGCAGGCGGCTCCCGATGTCCTCCTGTTCGCCGTGAAGCTTCACACCGTGATGGGCATGCGACTTCCGGACGAGCCGCTCCCGCCTGGGGTGCCTGGGCGCTTCATCGCGGCGTCTATTCCGTCGCAGCTACAGCATTCCTAAGGGACGCTTTGAGTCCCCACTTCGGTGGATAGAACGGGCGTGGCAGTGGCTCGGGTGACTGTACAAACTTCGCCTTGATCCGAACGCGGTCGGAGAGGATCGTCGGGAACCTCTCCCGCGCGTACTTGTCCAGCTCGCAGAACAGGTTCTGGCAGTCGATGGCGTGCAGTGGACGTCGGTCGGAGAGTCGTGGGTGGCGGATAGCCGAGCGCAACGCACTGCTCGTCCTGCTCTTCGACGATCCTGTGGATGATTTGCCGGCATTTCGGCGCGAGTCGAGTCGGGATACACCTTCCGGATCCCTCGTTCGGCGCCCAGGGCCGGGTGCCGTGAACTCGTTCTCGGAGAAGTCGATCAGTGTCGAATAGTTCAGGTCGATCGCGAGCTGGTAGGCCATGAACGGGTCCGATCAACGGGAACTTGGCGAGAGCGTCGTATACAGAGCGCAGGCTGCGTGCGCGGCCAGTGCACGTGGCAGGCGTCCGCCACGCACCATGTCCGAGACGAGCGCGAGATGGTTCAGGTGCTTGCGGTCATGTCCGTATGCGTTGTTCGCGCACAGGATGAACGCGCTCGTGTAGATCGGGCCCGTCTGGCGCAACTCTTCCAAGCAGGGCCGGTAGTCGCGCGACTGCGCAGTGTTGCTCGCCGGATCGGCCCGAGTTGATCCTCGAGCGCTTGCCAAGTAGCCGGCCGCGAGAACAACCTGAACAGGACGATCCGTACGACTTCGTCCTCGGGAGAGAGGTCGAGGTTGCTATAGATGACGTCGCGGATCAGGAACTGTGAGACGCGGTCTGAGGCCCGCCAGGGATTTGTGAATCGGTAGCGCGCGAGGATTTCATCCTCCGTCCATGGTCCGGGGAGCCCTTCGACGCGCTGCTCGAAGATCCGCTGGCGCTCGGCAGCCAGATGCCAGTAGGCGCGGTGCACATCGTCTCGCCGCCGCATTGCCTCTCAGGATGCCATGCCACCCCGATGGCTCGCGCTCTGGCGTTCCTATGGGCGAATCAGAGCTTCGAGCAGGACTCGGGTTTCTTGTTGAGTTTCATCTCCGCATGGCCGGCGATTACTGTTAGCTCGCCCGACTGAAAGCCGGTGGCGGCGGCTACGTAGCGCTGGAGCTCCGCGAGACCGAGAAGGTTTCCGTATCCCTTCTGGATCATGTCCTGGTTTCGATATAGCGCCAGGCAATCCAAGCGTTCCGGCGGGTGTGCGCCTCCAAGCTGGAAGCACAGGTGGGCCATGCAGGGGAATCCGCGGTAGATCTTGGCGTCCTTTTCCCCAGCGTAGATGTTGATCTGGTAACGCGCGCGCCAGCGTTTGCCGTCCTTTGCCTCTCGGAGCTTTGCGACTGTCTTGGCTAGCTGCGCTACGTTACCCCCGCCTGGCGTCGGATACCTACAGATCCGTCCGAAGTAGGTCCCGGTCAGGCTGCCGAGTTGACGCAGGACGTCGTAGTCCTCCATGTAGGCGGCGGCGAGCTCCTCGGGCTCGGGGTAATCCTCCGCCATCCCGGCCGGGAAGATGGTGTTGCGGACCTCGAAGACATCCTGTGCTCTGGCGGCCTTTAGCAGCGCATCAACACCCGTGCGAGTCGCTGTGTTCTCGGGGAGCGGGTTGGTCATTCGCATCACGAGGTGGGTTGTCTCGTGGCCGGGACTGTCGAGCAGGCTTGCGCAAGCACCGAGCCAGCCGTCGGAAATGCTGGAGCCCTCTACGGTCCGGTCGCTCATGCAGTTACGCTCCCGAGCTGCGACGAACAGCCCTACGCGGGGTCGCTCGACGCTGAGCGCGAACTCAATGCGCCGCTCGTGGCAGCTTAGGACGATGTTCACCGGCCCTGCGTCCATCTCCGGTGAGAGGTCCACCTGCAACCTGCTCCCGCTGAGCAGATCGGCCTGGGGTAGGGTCTGGCTGCTCGCGCCAGAGGGCAGCGCGTTGGCCTCGTAGCCTGGGAGATCGAACACAAGACGGTCACCGGACCGCACCACAAGGGCGCGCTCGGTGTCGAGATCAGAAAGCACCCAGATGTCGTTACGCCAGCCGCCCGGCGGCTCCTCGGTGCTCAGCCGTTGCTTGATGCCCTTCAGCGAGAGCCTGCTCCATTCTATGCCCCTTGTGGCGCTAATGAGTTTCAAGCTCGGCAAGTGCACGCACGTCGCTTGATAGCTTGCTCCTACTCGCAGGGCGAGTCCGTAGACGTCCTCAGGCGACTGCGGACTGGCTAGGTTCATCGACGCAAGGGCTTGCTCAACGCCCTCGGGCGGCATTAGAAACCACGCGGCGAAAGCCTCTGCCAGCATCTCCTGTTCGCTGGGCTCTTGTGAGGTGCGTTGTGGCTCGGCCTCACGTATGACCTGGCTAGCGTGGCCAAAGAAATGATGCCCTATCTCGTGTCCGGCGCTATAGCGCTGCAGAGCAAGGGGATGCGAGGAGTTGATGATCGCGCCGGGGCGCCCCCCAAGCGATGTCGGCAGATAGAGGGCCGCGCAGCCCTTCGCCAACTTCCCGGAAGATTACCTTTAGCCCGGCCTCGCTCATCGCGCCGAACACGTCGATCCGTTGGAACGTGTCAAGTTCGAGCTCTTCCTGTGCATCAGCCGCAGCCACCATCGCCGCGCGGTGTGCATCGCGCCAGTGCATTAGTTCTGGATGGCGTGGCGCAGGTAACTCGCGAATCGCCGCGCCTCGAGACGATCGGACTCCGTGAGTCCGTCGGTGAGGCGAGCGAGGGCCTCGACCGTCTCGTGGTCCTCCGCTGGCTCGCTGGTTAGGTAAGCAGGCCCGCACCCCAAGGCTCTCGCGAGACGCTGGACGCTCAGCTCGTCCAAGGTGCGTTCGCCCTGCTCTATCTGACGCAGCTGCTCCTCTCCCATGCCGGCTGCTTCTGCAGCGTCGGCAAGTGTGATAGCGAGATATTCGCGCGTCTCATGAATACGTCCCGCCGTTAGCTGGTGGTTCACGCGGCTTTCTCAATTCGCGGGAGCTGTTGAATGTAGGCCGCGAGGGCATCAATCGATTTGAACGCATGGGCGTCTCCGGCTTTCGGCTTCAGCTTCACTCCAAGCCGCCGCGCCGCTCGGACGCCCGCTTTCACGAGCCACACAGAGTCATAGGGACATTCCTCGCCTGCTGCGCTCGCCACAGCCTCGATCTCCGCTGGATCACGCTTTCGGAGTTCCGCCAGCGCGCGGATCACCTCGCTACGTGCTTCATTTTTGCTCATCAGGCAGCCTCCTCCAGACGACGTTGGGTTCGAGCAGCCCAGAGGCGACCGCGGCAACGTATTGGTCCCCGACATCGAGGTCCCCCACTGACAGATCGAGCACTGTGTCTCGTGAGACGTCCAGCTCGCTGATTGCTCGGTCCGCCAATGCGTCCGGCTTCGCCTTGAGGACTGCCTCTCGACGTGTCCAGAAACGCAGCCACTCTCGCGGACGTTCGGGCTCGCTCGCGTGCCCGAGGAGCGTAAGCTCACGAGGAGAAAGGGTCAATTCCGCGACATCGGTGAGATCACTGTCGCCACTTGCCGCGACATCCTCGACGTCGATGCCAACTGCGCTTTGACTGACTGCCAGTAGACCAAGATCCTCGCTGTGGCTTAGGCTCACTTGCAGTCCTGCCGTCTGGGGCGGCTCGCCGTAGCGAGCACTCATCAGTACTGAGTCGGGCGTGCAGCCAAGATATCCGCCGAGCACTTCGCGCATCGTCCCGTGGGCAATCGCGAATCGGCGAGCCTGGGCGCCGCGACGGCGTCCGAAACGGGCTAGCTCCGTGGGCGAGAGCAAACGGAGGTGCCGCTCGAGGTCTCGGTTCAGCGGCATTGGCCACACATCCACTGTGCCGTGGCGAGGCTTTGTTTCCGCTGAGTGCCGTTTGATCATTTCAAAGTTGCAATACCGTTCATCGTGGCATCCGTTCAACTGGCCTGTGGAGATGCGATCTAAGTGTGCCCCCAGGGACCGCTGTCCTACGCGACAAGTGGCCTAAGAAGTACCTGCGTTGTTGGTCGAGCTGAATGAGGCCAATACGAGACCAAACGGATTCGAGTCATGTGGTCTTGCTGGTCAAACGTTCTATTAGTGCGTGAACAGCTTGTTCATCGCGGATATCCAAGTGAGTATGTGGGATGTTCCAGTCTTTGAGGGCTTGTTGGATCGCTTCATCGGTCGAGTGCTGAAACGCCTGGTTCGCAGACCGCACTTCGTCCGCGATAAGCGAGATGCGTGGCCGTATGTATATGAGTTCGTCATAAGTCCCTGCGACCGCGAGCGGTGTGGCTTGGGCGAGTTCTCGTATTAGCGCTTCTTCAACTGGATCGAGATGGCAGCGTGCCGCTGCTTGAGCCGCATATGCCCATACATCGATCAAAGACCGAGAGGCCACCCAAGCTGTCTTCTCCCGCTCAAGCCGATATTGCAGCAGCCAAGCAATGGTCTGGCTGCTCACGGTAGCTGCCTCGTTGACCGGAAGTCCCTGGGCCGCCAACGTTCGACCTGGAGTGGGCAGCTCGGAAAGCTTGAGCACGTCGCAGAGCTTTGCGGCGAGCGTGCTCTTACCTACGCCGTGAGCGCCTGTGATCGCAATCCGCACGGCTAACCGCTCGCATGTTCGTTAGCAGTGCGATGCCTTATCGTCCTTAGAAACATCGGGACTGGACGTCCCTCAAGTCGTTGTGTGGCAGGCCGTCTGGCTTCCCGTGACTTCCTTTGGGTCGGCTAGCTGGGCGTAAGCGCATCAAAGGTCACCGACGTATGGGCAAAGTGGTCGAGCAGTTGGTCTTCCTAGCTCCCATCGATCCCATCGTAGTGGTCTAAGCACCGACCGTCATTGAAACCACAAGGCGATACCGACGCCCAGCAGACCCGGCATTCGTGAACACCGGACATTGGGCTCACCGAGCGGGGAATCCGCATTAGTACGAACACAGGTTCGCTTTTGATGTCCGGCGGGCGGGTACAATGAGCTGGTAAACCTAAATGGAGAGGAGGTGATGTTACGTGGCAAAGAATCCCCCGAGCGGCGATGGTCACCGCAAAGGTGCGGTAACCGGTCGCTCGCAGACCAAAGTGCCCAATGGAAACTGGGTAAAGCGAGACACAAACACCGGACGCTTTATGGACCAGAAGCAGGACGGGAAACCTTTCAAGGGTGTCCGTCGTGAGAAGTAGCCAAACTGTCTCGAAATAGCGGCTCAGCCGCCCTCTATTTCGAGACCAGCGATCAATGATGTGTTCTGAGTAGGGTTTGATCGGTCGACCCAGTCCTTGGCCCAGCTACACCACTTGGCGAGGCGGGCGTGCTCCTCTCCATCGAGGTCAGGCAGCCTCCGCTCCAGCGCTGCAATGTAGGAACGTACGTCCTCCGACCTATACCAGGCCTTCGCCTCTGCCAGGAGTCGCTCCGCACGAGCGTTCTCGAGCTCAATGCGTCGGCTCCCGGCTTCCTTCTCTGCCTGCTCTCTTCGCCGCTTTTCATCGGAAAGGGCGGCTTCCTTCGCATGGCGTTCGCTAGCGTCTGCTCGCTCCTCGAGAGCCTTCAGCACCGGCATGAGCTTGCTCTCGATCAGACCGCTTGGACCGTCAGTCCAGCTCGCGCGAGAGAGAACGCTCGGCAACAGCAACCGCAGCCTGCCCGTCGCCCGTTTGGGTTTCAGCGCCGCTGGCGGCATTCGATCCGCACGACGCTCGAGCTCGTACTTCCAATCGACCTCAGTGCGCCACGCCTCGATATCAGCCTCCGTGAACGGGAGCGACTCCATCAGCTCATGTATCTCCACCGGATAGCGGTATCCACGAAGCTCGATCGCGATCCCCGCCTTCCTCCCATACTCCTTCTCCGGATAGGGGACAATCTCCCACCCACGCTTGACCGACTCACGCGTCAAACCATGCAGAACAAGCAGCGCACGCCGCAGCAACGAACGACTGAGCACCAGGTGTGCGAGCCCCACTCGTGGACCGAGCCAGAGTCGTCCGTCATGCCCCCCTTCCAGCCCAGCCGCCGCATCCCGTGTTGCGATTACCAACGGATGAGCACCCCTCAGATCCTTCGGTAACACCGACTTGGGAGCCCTGTGCGCGCTCACGCAAAACTCCTCACTTCTGCTCATGAAAACTCCCCAGGCCTTGCGGCCCCTGTCGTGTAGCTGAGCCGTAGTCGAAGCGGAGCGACTGGGGCCGGCGCGGCTCTGTCGGGTCCCCCCTCCATGGTCGTTGGTGCTTGACGCCACCGACCAATAGAGGGAAGACCTCGGGGATGCTCACACAGGAGGAAGACATGGAGATTGCTGCGTTGCACGGGAGGGGCTGGACGGTGTCCGCGATCGCTCGTCACACGGGCCGGGATCGCAAGACGGTGAAGGCGTATTTGGCGGGTCAGGCAAAGCGTCGGGAGCGCGCGGCGAGTGTGCTTGAGCCCTACCGGTCTTATCTGCAGGCGCGGTTCGTGGACGACCCGCACGTGTTAGGGACCGTGTTGTTCCGCGAGCTTGGGGGGCTCGGGTTCGGTCGGTCATACCAGACATTCACGCGGGAGCTGCGCACGCTCGAGTTGCGTCCGCGGTGTGAGTGTTGTCGGCGTGGCGGTGTTGATGTCACGACCGAGATCGATCACCCGCCGGGGGAGGAGTTGCAGTTCGACTGGCTGGAGCTGCGCGAAACACCGTGGGGGCAGCCAGCGTTTGTGTTGGTCGGTGCGCTCTCTTACTCCGGGCGCTGCCGCGGCGTGTTCTGCGATGGGCAGAGCGGCCCGCACGTGATCGAGTCCCTCGACGGCGCGCTCAGACGGTTGGGCGGCACCACAAGGCGCTGGCGGACCGACCGGATGGCCGGGGTGGTCTACCCGGGCACCGACCGTTTGCTGCCCGAGTTCGTGGCGTGCGCGAAGCACTACGGTGTCGGTGTTGATGTTTGTCCCGCGCGGCGCGCGAAGCGCAAAGGTGTCGCCGAGGCCGCGGTGAAATATCTGACACGTTCGTGGTGGTGCTCAGCGGCGGTCGCGACACCCGCGCAGGCGCAGATGAGCCTTGACCGTTTCTGCGTCGACGTCGCCGACTTGCGCCGGCGTGGCGCGGGCACGATCGCGAAGCTCGCTGGCAGCGAGGGGTTGCTGGGGCTGCCCAGCGTGCCGTTCCCGGCGGAGATCTGCGTGGAGCGCCCGGTGTCACGCTCGGCGCTGGTGGCGTTCGAGGGCAACCATTACAGCGTCCCCGCCGCGCTGGCGGGCGTCCCACAGGTGACCGTCCGTGCCCGGTTGGGTGAGCAGATAGTGCGGATCGTCAGCGGCGCTGGCACCCAGGTCGCCAAGCATCGCCGTGCACCCGCGGGCACCGGGCAACTCATCCGCTCCGCCGAGCACGCAGCGGGCCTGGAGCAGGCGGTGCTCGCCGCGTTCACGACACACCGCCCTTGCCGACGAAAGCAGAACCGTCCACCCGGCCAGGCGGCGCTTGCGGCTGCGGCTGTCCTGCGCGGCGAGCAGCCCGCCGATGGCGGTGTGGTCATCGATCTGGAGCGCTACGCCCAGCTCGCGGAGGTCGCACGATGACCGAGTATCTCTCAAACTGGAACGTGGTCCTCGACTCCGAGCAGGCCGAGATCCTGCCTGACGGCACTCTTTCCCAAGAGATCACACTCCTGCTCACAGGCGAGCCCTGCGGCTCAGGCACACGACGACCAGTCGCGGTCACGCTGTCTCCCGGGCGGGCGCGCATGCTGGCAGCAGTGCTGCTCGCCAGAGCAGAGCAAGCAGAACCGACGGTGGGGCTATGACCGAGAACGATGGTGTTTACCAGCAGCTGCGTGGTCATCTCGCGGCATTGAAGCTGCCCGCGATCGCTGAGGCTCTCGCCCCGGCGCTCGAGCAGGCCGAGCAGGAAAAGCCCGGCTACACACGCTTCCTCGCCGACCTGCTCGGAGTCGAGGTCCAGGCGACCCACGAGCGCGCGCTTAGGAGCCGTCTGCGGCTTGCTGGGTTCCCGCAGACCAAGACGCTGGAGGAGTTCGACTTCGACGCGCAGCCCACCCTGGACCGGCGTCTGATCGAGGAGCTCGCCACCCTGCGGTTCGTGCAGGAGAAAGCCAACGTGCTGTTCATCGGGCCGCCCGCTCCTGTTTCACACTGCCCTCCTTGCTGTCGTTATTGGTCAAACAGTCCAGTCGCGGCGCTGTTGACCTGAATTCTCAGGCCCTTTCGCCGTCCGCTTGTGACCTGGACGGCGCGCAGCTCCCCACGTTGGACCTTATGCAAAACGGTCTGGCGGGCGACTCCGAGCACCTTGGCGGCCTGCTCGAGCGCGACGTACCCGTCAGGGATCTCGGGCACGAACCGGTGGCGAACCTCGTCGGTGAGACGGATGCGCCACGGAGCATTGGGCGTGACTTGCTCGCCTGGCAGCAGGCCCTCCCTGAGCCAGCGACGGATGGTGGAGGTCGAGACATCAAGCTCGGACGCGGCCTGCTCGATAGTCACGGTCTCGCTGTCGGGGTCTGGTGGCAGCGCAGCGGCGATGCCAGCGCGTTGACGGGCGCCCTTGACGCGCGCCTCAGTGAATGGCAGCTCGGTGCCGGTGCGTCGGCCTTGGCGGTTGAGGACCGCGGCGATCTGCTGGTCGGGGTGATGGGCTGCCAGCCGGCGGATCAGCTCGATCGTGTCCTCATCGGTGCGCGTGCTCTCACCACCGCGGCGGACGAGCGGGACTGACAGCTCGCTGCGCGCGCCGCCCTCCCAGAGGATCTCGACCTCGGCGATGTTCTCCGGGCGACGGACTGTGATCACGACTTCGCTGAGCAGAGTGCGCAGCAGCTCCTTGCGGTCGCGATCACTGGTGCTCTTGGCTACCCACAGCTTGGGCAGGTCGCGCGCCAGTCCCGTGAGCGCGCGGCGCTCTTGGTCGTTCAGCGGCGCGGGTCGCGCGTGCTCCAGCGCAGCGAGCGCTCGCTGTTCGCGCTCTACCCCAGCGAGCGCCTGCTCGAGCTTGGCCTCCAGGCTGCGCGCCACCAGCCGGTTCTCGGGCTCGCAGGCGTCGAACTGGCGTCGGGCGCGCTCGGCCTCGAACTCGGCGCGCTCGAGTGCCAGGCACTGGCCGGCCAGGCGCGCCTCGTGCTGCTGGGTGAGCTCGGTAATCGCCCCCGTGCTCGCAGCCACTCCTGCGGGGGTGACAGCCTCCAGGAACGCGGTGGCGATTGCCTTGTCCAGGCGTCCCCCGCCGAGGGTCTGACAGGTCTTCTCGGTGCCATGCAGGTGAAAGCCGCGCACGCACGCATAACGCGCCCGGCGCCCGTCCTTGCCCGAATAAGCGACCTGCATCCGCCGTCCGCAGCGCCCGCAGCGCACCAGGCCCTGCAGCAGGGCACCGCCCTCCCTTGCGGCACCGCCGCCCTCGCCGCGCGGCCTCACGTTCGAACGCAGTCGCTTGCGGGTCGCAAGGTATTCCTCCCAGCTGACATAGCCTGGATGGTGCTCTGGCAGGCAGACGGACCAATCCTCCATCGGTACCTCGATCGTCTTGACCTGCACACGCCCGTCGGCGCCCAGGCGCTTCTCCTGGCGCTTTCGGCCGAACACGAACGCGCCGGCATAGACCGGGTTGGTCAGCAGCTTATGCACCGCGCCATAGCTCGCCCTGACCCAGCGCACGCGCTGCTCACCGACCGAGCGGCGCGGCAGGCGCTGGCCATCTGCGATCAGCTCTCCAACGACCTGACGCGCCGAACCGGCACGCCGCCAGAGCACAAACACGCGCTCGATCGCGTGGCGCACCTGCTCATCAGCGCTCAGCAGGATCTCCTCGTCCTCGCCGCGATCAAACCCGACCGGCAGGTGCATGACCAGCTCGCCGCGCGCCGCCTTGTTGCGCAACCCGCCCTCCAAGCGCGCGCGGATCAAGTGAAGCTCTGCCTCGGACATCGTTCCCTTCAACCCGAGCAACAGCCGGTCGTTGAAGTCCGCCGGCGAGTAGATACCGTCAGAGTCGCCGATCAGCGTGCCCGTCATCGCACACAAGTCGATCAGTTGATGCCAGTCCGCCGAGCAGCGCGCCAACCGCGAGACCTCCAACGCCAGGACCAACCCGACGTTGCCCAGACCCACGTCGGCGACCAGCTCCTTGAAACCTATGCGCCCATCAGTGGAGGCGCCCGAGCGCCCCGTGTCCTCGTCGACCACGCCGACCGACCCGGCGGGCCAGCCCAGCTCGACCGCTCGCTCGCGCAACGCATACTGCCGCGCCGTCGACTCGGTGTTGCGCTCAAGCTGTCCCGGCGAGGACTGGCGCACATAGACGACCGCGCGACGCTGGCGGTGGCGCTCGGTGATCTTCTGCTGGCTACTCATCACGACTCACCTCCACCAGCGCGGCGAGCAGCCGCGCGAGCCGCAACGTCACCCGCACCTGGCACTCGACCGGCAAGGTCTCCCACACCACCACCGGAGCGACCGTCACTTTCCCGCCCATCTGCAACGCGAGCTGTCCGGACATCACCACCTCCGTTTTCCACGGAGGCTGCTCCGCCCAGCGGACGCCTCCGGGCCTTCAGCCCAGCCAGGCGCTCGCCCAGCAGCCGCCAGCCAGCCGGGCTCGCCGACACGCCGAGCACCGGCCCAGGCGCGACACGATGCGGCAGATCCGTCCAACGCGCAGGAACAGTCCCCGAGCTGCCATCCAGAAGCCGGCAGATAAGCGCCGTCTCGCCCCCCTCGGTGCGCCACCCCAGCACCGCCAGCTCCACATCACGCAGCTCACCCGGCGCATCAACGAGGCGCACCCGCTCCGGCAAAACATCCACAACGTGAGTAGTTCGACTCCTACCCGCCCGGGGTCGGCAAGACAACACTCGCGATCGCGTTGGGCCTGAAGGCGGTGAAGGCCGGCTACCGCGTCTACTACACCACCGCCGCGGACCTCGTCGCGAAGACCGCGAAGGCCGCGCTCGAGGGACGCTGGCAAACCACGATGCGCTTCTGGGGCGGACCCGCAGTGCTCGTCGTTGATGAGCTCGGCTACCTGCCGATGGCGGGCGAGGCAGCCGCCCACCTGTTCCAGGTCATCAGCCGCCGCTACCAAGGCGGATCCATCGTCCTAACGACAAACAGAGACATCACCGGGTGGGGGCAGATCTTCGAGGACACGACCGTCGCGGCGGCCATGCTCGACCGTCTCCTGCACCACGCGACCGTCGTCCAAATCAACGGACCTTCCTACCGAATGCGCCACCACCAAGCACGACTCGACCAGCTACGCGATGGCCTCAACAAACCCTGAAACACAGCACGTTGCACACACAACCAAGTGGGGAATTCTCATGAGCAACTCTGAGGAATTCCGATGATCCTTGACAGCCCCCTCCTCCGGCGACTTGATGGGTTTGGGCCTCACCGGGGGCTTGACGATCGCCGGCGTAGGCTCACCGCGAGCCGGGATCCCACGGGCTTTTGTCGCCGACGCATCGAGATAGGCCTGCCCCTCAGGGGTTATCTGAGCCCGCCAAGTCGGTCCACGACCAGAGATCCTGACCAGTCCACGCGATCGCAACGCAACAGCGGAAGTCCGATGGGCGTAGCCCTCCATGACACCCTCCGGAGAATCGCCAGCGACCCAGCGTAGAACAGCAAGCTGAGCATCATTGAGTTTGATCGGAGCCATTTCGGACCGCGCATCTCGACGCGCCAGCTGCACCTACGTTCGTAGTGTGGAGGAGGAGTTCGGGCTACCGAGGCGCCGCCGACCTGTGTCCCGGTGGCCGAATATTAGGACGGTCATGTCCGTGCAGGGAACACGTCTGGGGAACATCGCAACTTTGCGTGTCCCCGCCGGAGGCTTGTATTACGGTAATTTCCAGGTAAATCGTTAGTGGAGCCAGCCGGGATCGAACCGGCGACCTCCTGCTTGCAAAGCAGGCGCTCTCCCAGCTGAGCTATGGCCCCAAACTACCTTGAGTCTATGGTAAGCACAGTCCAGCTGGTCACTTGTCGAAGTCGAAATCACGAGGCGGCCGCTGCTCAAACCAGAGACGCTCGTGCTCCGGCGTCTCCTGCAAAAAGTCAGGGGTCTCTTCAAGCACGTCCTCAAGATCGCCATCAGCCGAAGTTCTAATCTCACCAGCCACGTCAGATGAACTCAACGGCGAGTCCTCGGTAGGTATATGAGCGTCGTCGGAACCCAATTCATCACTGCTAAGAACGAATTGCATATCTAGCTCGGCAGTCTCTTGCCCTGTCGTGCCGAGATCTGCCGCCGAAACAGTCTCGACGATCATTTGATCAGCCTCAGCGACAATTGGATCTGCATGGCCGTCCAAATAGGTCTGCGAAGCAGTCTCTTCGTCCTGATATTGACCTTGCACAGGGGATCCGAGGGCCTCACCCTCAAGGCGCGCGACCTCACTCGGATCCGCGCCATGTTGGCGCTTGAGCTCCAAGTGCTCACGGATGGCGTCGTTGAGCAATCCCATTGCGCCGCTAAACGATACATCGCCTATCCAACACCTTCTCTGGTTGGTAGAAGCAGCCGAGAGTGACTGCGCGTCACGGCAGGGCGTCCTGCCATTACAATCGACGAACCGTCGAGGTGGACACGGGGCTATAGCTCAGTTGGGAGAGCGCCTGGATCGCACCCAGGAGGTCGGGGGTTCGAGTCCCCCTAGCTCCATGTAACCCGACTCAATGCGAACCGCAGGTACGCGGAAGGTCGGTTCGATTTGATCGCGTGCATCCACGCGGATTCCGTCGATCATGGCTTGGAGTACACCCTTGACGCGCTTGGGGTCGCTGTCGTTGAGCATGGCGTGCAGGTCGCCGCGTAGCGCGTCGAGGTCGGCGGCGCTGACGCGCTCGGACTTCTCGTCGTCGTCCTGCTGGGCGGCGAGTTCGCTGGCGCGACGCTCAAGTGCTTTTGCCTGCTCGCTGAGGCTCGCAATGCGTGGGGCGCAGGTGTCCTCGGGCATCGTCCCGGCCTCGAACGCGCGGAAGTAGCGGTCCAGCGCCGCGCGCGTCTCTGCGACCTTGTCCTGTATCCCGGCCAGCTCGGATTGCTGCTCGCCCTCACGCTGGGACATACGCTCGTATGTATCAGCGATCGCGCGGTCGATCAGGTCGTTGTCGTCCAGAACCTGCCAGAGCCGGCGCGTGACTGCCTGCTCAAGCCGCTCGGCAGGTAGCCGGTCGTTGGCACAGTGCTTGGTGCCGTAGCGCGCTCGTGTAAAGCAGGTGTAGTAGGTGTAGCGACCGTTGCGTCCGTGCGCGGCGGTGCCAACGTAGGCTTGTCCGCAGCGCCCGCAACGTACCCGGCCGGTCAGCAGGTACTCGGCGGGGTTCGCTGCGCGCTTGGAGCGATCCTCGCGGCGCTCGGTGAGAATTGCCTGCGCCTTGTCGAACAGCTCTTTGGGGATCAGCGGTTCGTGCGGCGCGGGATACCAGTTGCCTCGGTAGTAAATCTCGCCGATGTAGACGCGGTTGCGAATCACGGTGATGACGCTTTCCTTGCTCCATAGCCGCCCGTTCTTTGTGCGGTAGCCCTGCTCGTTCAGCCAGTCCGCAAGTGCAGATGAGCCGGCTTTGCGGTTCGCGTACCTATCGAACATCACCGGGACAAGCGGCGCCTCGGTTGGGTTGCGCTCTAGGCTGTTACGGTCGGCCGCGATGTTCAGCCCGTAGGGGCGCTGCCCGCCGCACCATCCGCCGCGTGCCGCCTTGCGCTCAAGGCCGGCGGTGATGCGCTCCACGATCAGCGCGCGCTCGAACTCGGCGAACACCCCGAGCATCTGCACCATCATCCGCCCCGCCGGGGTGCCGGTGTCGAATGGCTCGGTCGCCGAGCGGAAGATCACACCTGCTTGGTCAAGCTCGTCAATGATTTGCGCTAGTCCGCGAATCGAGCGAGCGAGCCTATCGACGCGGTAGACGAGCAGCACGTCGAAGCGGCCGAGCTTCGCGTCTCTTAGCATCTGAGTCAGCGCGGGCCGGTCTATCACGGTGCCGGTGAACTGATCTTCGTAGCGGCGCTCGATGCCCCACTCGGGCTGGCTGCTCACGAATGACTCTAGGCGGACGCGCTGCGCTTCAAGCGAGTTGGGCTGGCGCTCCTCGTCGGTCGATATTCGCGTGTAGGTTGCGACCCGCACCGCTTCGGTGTCACGAGCCGGATCGGGTGCAAGAGTAAGCGTCTTCGTCATTGCTGCCTCCTTATCGGGCGGGGCCGGGACTTCATATCTCCGAAACCGACCGAAAGGCTTTTGGGGTGATCCGTGAGCCAGTCGGCTAGTAGTTCGCTGAGGGCGTCCACTAGCTGCGTTTCCTCGCTGTCGGTCATCGCTCTGGTCTTTCCTGTGAGCAGCCGCAGCGGCTTTTCGTCTTGGTGGTTCTGCCCGGCGCGCGAGCACTGCGGGCGCCGCTCTCTGTGTGAGGCTGGCCGTTTGCGGGGTCGGTTCGATGAGTCCTTGCGTTGGTCATTCTGAGGCTCGATCAGAGCAGAACATGGCCGTGATCTCAAGCGTCCAGAAGGCGCCGCCGATCGGATGACCGAATGGCTGTCCCGGCGTGACTTTCTCGGGGTTTGGGGGACGGCTTTTCGCCCGGTGCTCATCGCCTCACGCGGACTTTCGGGCGATGCGCGACTGGGCTACCACCGGATAGGGCTTGCGGAAGACGAGCACGTCCTCGTGCGCGACGATTTGGGTGCGCTCGCCAAGGGCGCGCGTCCGTCGGGCGTGCAGCATTTGCCAGAACGATGGCCGCATCACAAGCTCGCTGTCACGGATCGTGGCGAGTAGACCGATGATGCGCTGCCAGTAGCGCAGCCCGAGGCCTTCGCAGAGCGTGATCGTGTCGCCGCTGAGGTTGTGCAGCGCACCACCCGAGCGCATGTCCTTAGTGACGAGCACCATAAACCCGCCTGGCTTCAACACGGACACGCACGCCTCGTACACCTCGCTCATCGCGGCTAGGTAGGTGCTGCCGCGAGCGTGTCCGAGGTTGCTTCGGTCAGGGCTGTAGTTGCTTGTGTCCTCGCGGCGAATCGGCCCGCGTCCGCTAACAAGGTTCTCATTGGACACGTCCGCAACTTGGCAGGCGTAGGGCGGCGAGGTGACGATGAGGTCCACCTGCCGGCGCTCCGCTGTAAGCAGGCGCAGTGTCTGGCGTGCGTCGCCTTCGATGACCTGCGCGGTGGAGCTGGCGCCTTGGTGGCGGGCGTGCTCGATGTTGGCGCGGGCGAGCTTCGCCCATCTGGGCTCCAGCTCCACGCCGACTGCTGTGCGACCGGCGTGGATCGACTCCACGAGTGTCGTGCCGATCCCGCACATCGGGTCGAGGACGAGGTCGCCGGGGTCGCTGTAAGCCTCGACAGCTCGGCGCGCGAGCGCAGGAAGCATCTTGCCCGGGTGCCGATTTGACTCGGGGAGGTAGCGAGCCGTGGCGTTGCCATTGGCTCGTCGTCTGCGCGCAGGGCCAGACAGCGAGCGGTAGGTCGGCGGTGCGGTATGGCGCGTGGCTTCTCGCTCGTGGTCGGCGTCGTGAGCGTTGTGTTGTTGCCGGGCAGCCTTGATCGGGTGCGCGGCGAGTCGTGTGTGGACGTGTGGTGGAGGTCTGCGGTTGCATCTGTGGATCACCTTTCGGGTGGTTTGTCTTGTGTGTTGTCGAGCCAGTCCGTGAAGTGGTCTGGCTGCTCGGCCGGGATGAAGATGGGTGCGAACGGGCCGCGTGCGGTGAGCTCGGGTAGAGCCGTGAAGGCGATGGGCACGGTCCCGTAGCGGGTTTGCGATGGGTCCGAGCGGTAAGCGCGATCGTCTTCTGCACGCGCCGTCGTACTGCCGCTGGTGTTTGGTCGGCGAGCACGACGAGCACCCGGGGAAATGTGCGGTAGTAGGCCCGCCACAGCGGCCCCTCTGGGGTGTCCTTGGTGGTGGCGTAGTGGCGAAGCTGGGCGTAGCGGGCGAGCTTGGCGGCGAGTTGGTCGGGCGGGATCGTCCCTCGGTCAAGCTCAATGAACCGCTGGTGCAGGATCAGCGAATCGTCCGGTGCGGCTTGCAGGTAGGACAGCAGCGCGTCTGCGATCAGCAGGTGAGCGCCGTGGCGGCCACGCCCGGCGGTGTAGGGGTGCGCGATCTCATGCCGCCACGACAGCGAGCCGCAGCTATCGCCAGCGTGCTCGCGCGCAGCTTGGACGAACGCGATCCCGGTGTCGTTCACCGCGAGGGTGTGAGCCCGCAACGGGCCTGCCGCTTGCGCCGGGGTCGTGAGACGCCGCCGGGGCTCAGCGAGCGTCCCGGCCGCTCTGGATCGTCTCGGCGCCGGGGGCGGTGAGAAACCACAGCGCGAGTCCGTGCGGCCCGGCGGCGTGCTCGGTCAGCCCGCGCTTGTGAAGGCAGGTGAGGATGCGTTGTGCCCACCGCAGCGAGGCGTTAGGGGTGTGCAGCGCGTGTATCTGCCGCGCCGTGAGTACCCGGTGCTGGTGCAGGCTTTCGAGCACTTCGACGGCGACGGTCGGGAGCGCTCGCAGCACGGGGTGCGCCGGCCCGGTCATTCGCTGTCCTCGCGGGCGGGGAGCCTCGGCATTGCCGAGCGCTCCGGTGCGTGACCTCGGCCTTGCCGGGCTTTGCTTGCGAGGTGAGCGCGTATACGGTCGTCGAGGGTGTCGAGCGCCCGGATCGTGTCTTGCGAGTTGACGCGGCCGGATGCCTTGTCGATCGTCGGCTGGATGGTCGGGACTTGCTCGGGCCGGTAGGCGTCGGCGAACAGGTCGGTGACGGCAAGGTTCTCGAACAGGAACGGCCGGGTCAGCCCGCCGTGATGGGTGGCTTGCGCGATGAACGTCCATCGGGGTAGCCCGGTGATCGCGTTGGCTGGCGGGTCTGAGGCCCACTCGCGGGCGATCAGCGCGGCGGCATGCGCGTTGAGCGCGGTCGCGATCAGATGCGAGCGGTTGGTCGTCAGCGCGTTTAGCGTCGCGCTGGTCAGCCGCTCGGGATTCTGATTTAGGAGGGTCGCGCGGACCCCGTACTTCGCCGTCTGCTCCAAGAGCGCGGCGAGGTTCCCCGACGATGCGCCGTCGTAGGTCTGGACCTCGTCAAGGAAGACGTAGAACTCGCGGCGCTTGGCTGGCGGTATGTGCGCCCGGCCCTTCGCGGCGTGCAGCAGGTCGAACACCAAGAGGTTCGCCATGAGCCGGTCGCGGGCGCGCCGGCACCGGGGCACGCGAGCACGATCCGCCTTCGTTCATCGCCTTCGCGATGCCATAGGTGCTCTGCTGGGGGCCGAGCAGCGCGGCGAGCTGCGTGGATGAGCGCAGCCGGTCGATCAGATTCGTTACAGGGTGATGGCCTCTTCGGCCATGCGCGGAACCGCTCTGAGAAAACTGGCGTGCGCGGACCGAGAGGTACGGCAGGATCTCCTTAGCCCCTCAGGGTTCCCGAGAGCGGAGGTATCTGAAAGACCGTCGGTGCAAGCTCAGCGGCAGGACTGTCGATAGCTCGATCAGCGCAGCCGTCGCCTGTGTCGTGAGGGTGAGCGCCCGTTGTTTCGCTCACCCCATGCAGGGCTGAGGCGAACGAATCCCACATCGCCTCCACGCGCCGCTCCCGCGCATCTCGGAGAGGCCGCGTGCGGCGAGCAGCTTCCATCCGGCTACCCCTCCCTTGAGCGGGTGCCAACAAGGTCAAGCTCGACAATCCGCTCGGCTAGGCTCGGGCTCGGTGAGACACGACTTGATCCTTCGGATTGCGTCCTCGTGC